>NZ_CP051261.1:1311604-2623208 GCF_014236855.1 Xanthomonas sp. SI | reverse complement strand
TACGCGCTGCAGGCGCACTACCGCCGCCAACAGCGCTGAGTCCGCGGTCGCCAAGCCGCGGCAGGCGCTGCACAATCGGCGCATGAGCGAACCCACCGTCGTATCCGCACTGAGCATCGCCGGCACCGACTCGGGCGGCGGCGCCGGCATCCAGGCCGACCTGAAGACCTTCGCCGCGCATCGCGTGCACGGGCTGTCGGCGATCGCCGCGCTGACCGCACAGCACACCCGCGGGGTCAGCGCCGTGCACGTGCCGCCGCTGGCGTTCCTGCGCGCGCAGATCGACGCCTGCTTCGCCGATTTCGACATCGGCGCGGTCAAGCTCGGCATGCTCGCCAACGCCGCGGTGATCCACCTGGTGGCCGATGCATTGGAGGAATACCGCCCGCCGTTCGTGGTGCTGGACCCGGTGATGGTCGCAACCAGCGGCGCCAAGCTGCTCGAAGACGACGCGCTGGATGCGCTGCGCCGTCGCCTGCTGCCGCTGGCGACACTGGTCACCCCGAACACCCCGGAAGCGCAACTGCTGCTGGGCCGTGCGATCGAGAACGCCGACGATGCCGAGCACGCCACCGCCGCGCTGCTCGAGGCCGGTGCGCAGGCGGTGCTGCTCAAGGGCGGCCACCTGGACGAAGGCCATCGGGTCATCGACCGCTACGACGACGGGGTCAGCCGCAGCGAATTCAGCCATGCGCGGCTGCCGCTGCAGGCGCACGGCACCGGCTGCACGCTCGCCTCGGCGATCGCCGCGCAGCTGTGCCAGGGACTGGCGCTGCCGGTGGCCTGCGAGGCGGCGATCGACTACGTCGCCCGTGCGCTGCAGGGCGGCTACCGTCCCGGCCGCAGCGAAGTGATGGTGCTGGACCACTTCGGCGCCGCGCGCCACGCATGAGCACGCACGCACCGGCGAGCGAGGCGCTGCCGGCCAGCGCCGGCGACGGGCACCGCTGGACGCTGCTCGCACGCATTCCCGCGGCGCCGCGCCAGGCGCTGCTGTGGCTGCCCGCGCTGGGCGTAGCCGCGCGCCACTACCTGCCGTTCGCCGAAGCGCTGGCCGCGCAGGGCGTGGCCGTGTTCCTGCACGAATGGCGCGGCAACGGCAGCAGCACGCTGCGCCCGTCGCGCACGCAGGACTGGGGCTACCGGCAACTGCTGTGCGAAGACCTGCCGGCCAGCCACGCCGCGATCGCGCGGCACGGCGCGCTGCCGCTGGCCATCGGCGGCCACAGCCTCGGCGGGCAGATCGCCTGCTGCTATGCCGCGCTGCATCCGCAGGCCTTCGCCCAGCTGTGGCTGGTCGCCAGCGGCACGCCGTACTGGCGACATTTCGCCGCGCCGCGCCGGTATCTGCTGCCGCTGGCGTACCGCTTCCTGCCGTGGCTGGCGCAGTGCCAGGGCGTGCTGCACGGGCGCAGGCTCGGCTTCGGCGGGACCGAAGCACGCTCGCTGATCGCGGACTGGGCGCGGGTGGGCCTGAGCGGCCGCTATGCGGCCGCAGGCCTGGCGGCGGACCTGGAAACGCTGCTGGCGCAGTTGAGCGCACCGGTGCGCGGCGTGGTGTTGCAGGACGATTGGATGGCGCCGCAAACCTCGCTGCGCGCCCTGCTGCGCAAAATGGCGCCGCGCACGCTCGATCTGCGCTCGCTGGATGCGGCGCAGCTGGGCACCGCGGCCGACCATTTCGCGTGGATGAAGCGGCCGGCAGCCGTGGCGCAGGCCCTGCTCGGCAGCGCAGACTGAATTTTTTCCGCGAAGGGCATTGACGGGTCCGGGCGACTCGGTAATAATTCCGCTCCTGACGACGCGCCCGTAGCTCAGTTGGATAGAGTACCTGGCTACGAACCAGGCGGTCGGGAGTTCGAATCTCTCCGGGCGCACCAGTCAGATAAAAAACGACAAACTCGGTTTGTCGTTTTTTTTTGCGTGTTCGCCAGCCATTTTGCAGGCATGCGAGCGCAATGTTGCGCGCAGCCAGACGGCGCTTTTGCACATCGGCGCACGCCGCTGTAGACGAATCGGCAGAACTCGGGAATAATCCCGCGCCTGACGACGCGCCCGTAGCTCAGTTGGATAGAGTACCTGGCTACGAACCAGGCGGTCGGGAGTTCGAATCTCTCCGGGCGCACCAGTCAGATGAAAAACGACAAGCCTGCGCTTGTCGTTTTTTTTGCCCTCCGTTTGCCCCTGCCCGCGCCGCAAGCGCGCGCGCTTACGCGGCGACCTTGCCGCCGATGTCCGACGCCTGCGCTGCCGCGCCGCCATCCAGCTCGATCACCGCATAGCCCGCCGCACGCCACGCATCCAGCCCGCCACGCAGCGGCACCACGTCCTCGTAGTGACGCTGGCGCAGGCGCGTGGCCAGCACCGCCGCCGACACCTCGTTCGGACAGGCGCAGTAGATGACGATCTTGCGGTCGCGCGGCAACGCCGCGACGATGGCGTCGATGCGGCGATCGTCCACCTCCAGCGCACCGGGAATCGCGAACGGCTCGATCGCCCGATAGCCCGGCGCGCGGATGTCCAGCAGCACCGGCACCGCCTCGCCCTGCATCAACGCGTACAGTTCGTCGACGTCGATGCGCAACGTCTCCATCGACTTCAGCAGCGCATGCCGGCGCCAGGCGCGATAGCCGATATAGAGCACCAGCAGGCCCGCCAGCAGCAGCACCGCGCGGGTACCGAGTAGGCTCAGCCAGTCGAGCACGTCCTGCACCTGGTCGGCGAACGCCAGGCCCAGCAGTAGCCCGCAACCGGCCCACAGCGCCGCGCCCAGCGCGTCGTAGCGCAGGAACGCGCCCGGCCGCACCCGCATCGCCCCGGCCATCGGCACCGACACCATCGACAGGCCGGGCACGAACTTGGCCACCGCCAGCACGCGCACGCCCCAGCGCGTGTAGAAGCGCTCGGTCTGCTTCATGCAGGTATCGCGCGACAGCGACAGGCGGCACAGCGACTGCAGCGTGCGGTTGCCGTAGCGGCGGCCGGCGCCGAACCAGACCAGGTCGCCGATCAGGCTGGCCACGATCGACACCGACAACGCGGCCAGCAGGCTGCTCCACACCGCGCTGCCATCGAGCAGCGCATAGGTCGCACCGACCAGGATCAGGGTCGGCAGGGCCGGCACCGGCAGCCCCAGCGACAACGCCAGCACGTTGACGAAGACCAGGCCCAGGCCGTAACGCGCGATCAGTTCCTGCATGGCCGTGCCTGCGCCTGGAAAAAGGGGATGCGCCATTATCCTCCCGGTATCGCCAGCCGGTGCGGGCAATGGCGCACCACCAGCGGAACAGACCCGCCCACGCTCAGTCCAATCGCGCCTGCAGCCGCGCCAGCCACGCCTCGAACACCCCGGGCTGGCGCATGCGCGCGCGCCACCAAGCCAGCGCCGCGCCCTCCTCGCCGCTGCGCCACGCCAACTGGAACACCTCGTCCGGCTTCGGCTCCTCGACCTGCTTGCGCAGCAGCGCGCCGCGCGCCAGCGCCGCCCTCGCGTAGGGTTCGGGCAGGAAACCGAAGCCCAGCCCGGCCACCTGCAGCAGGTACTTGCTGCGCATGTCCGGCACGGTCAACGCGTCCTGGCCGAACAGCAGCCCGACCGTGCGCGGCAGCAGCCGCCGCGCCGAATCGGCGACCGCGATCGCGCGATGCTCGGCCAACTGACTGCGGCCCAGCGGCTCGGCTTCCTGCGCCAGCGGATGGGTAGGCGCGACCACGAACACGAACGGCAGCGTGCCGAACGCTTCGGCCACATAGCCGCCGCCGCTGGGCCCCTCCCCGGCCGCGCCGACCAGCAGGTCCACGCGCCGGTCCAGCAGCGCCTCCCAGGTGCCGGACAGCGATTCCTGCACGATCCGCAGCCGGGTTCGATCGGCGACTGCGTAGAACGCGGCGATGTCCTCGGCCAGACAGTCCGGCGCGAACACCGAATCCAGGCCCAGCGCGAACTCGGTCTCCCAGCCGGAGGCGACACGGCGTACCCGCAGCTCCAGATCGCCGGCCGCGCGCAGCAGATGCCGGCCCTCGCGCAGCAACTCGGCCCCGGCCGCGGTGAGCGCCACCTTCGGCCCCAGGCGGTCGAACAACTGCACGCCCAGGTCTTCCTCCAGCTTGGCCACCGTGTAGGAAATCGTGGACGGCACCTTGTACAGCGCCTTGCCGGCCGCCGAGAACGAGCCGCGGCGGTCGATGGCGTCGATGATCTGCAGCGCGTCGAGGCTGATCTTGAGCATTCGAATTTTTCGATGATAGGTGCCGAATCTATCCGTTTTTCAAACCCGGCAACAGTGCGGATACTTGCCCTCACCGCAAGGCAGCCACGAAATCAAGCAGATATCGCCGCTGCCCTGCCTATCGATCCACTTGCACATACCGCCACTACCAGGAGCTTTCCATGTTGCAGATCCGCACCAGCGATACCCGTGGCCGCGCCGAGCACGGCTGGCTGTCCTCGCGCCACACCTTCTCCTTCGGCCACTACCACGATCCGCGCCACATGGGCTTCGGGCCGCTGCGGGTGATCAACGAGGACCGGGTGCAGCCGGGCCAGGGTTTCGGCACCCATGCGCACCGCGACATGGAGATCCTCTCCTACGTGCTCGACGGCGCGCTGGAGCACAAGGACAGCATGGGCAACGGTTCGGTGCTGCGCTACGGCGACGTGCAGCGCATGAGCGCCGGCTCCGGGGTCACCCACAGCGAGTTCAACCACTCCGCCAGCGAGCCGGTGCACTTCCTGCAGATCTGGCTGTTGCCGGAACGCGCCGGGATCGAACCCGGTTACGAGGAAAAGCACTTCGCCCCGGAGACCAAGCGCGGCCAGCTGCGCCTGATCGCCGCGCCGCAGGGCGAGGACGGTGCGGTACGGATCCACCAGGATGCGCGCATCTACGCGGCGATCCTGGACGGCGCCGAGCGCGTCGACTACGCGCTGGCGAACGGACGCGGTGCCTACGTGCAGGTCATCCGCGGTTCGCTGACGGTCAACGGCCAGGCGCTGCAGGCCGGCGACGCGGCGCAGACCGTCGACGAGGCCGAGCTGCACTTCGCCGATGCGCAGGACACGGAATTCCTGTTGTTCGACCTGCCGCGCTGAGCCGCGACGCCAGCCGATCGCTGCCGCAGCGCGGGCAGCGCACGAAGAACCCGCCCGATGGCGGGTTCTTCGCGTTGGCGCAATGCACTCGCACATTCGCGATGCGGCATCGGCTGTTCACTCCCCCAATGCCTCTGCGCCGCACATCCCCGGCGCCACCACACGCGGAAGCGGCGCCGTACGGCGCGCTCCTCACGCCTCTCTGGGAATGCCATGACGCGTCCTGCACGGTACCCGCGTCAATGCTTGCGCTCTTTCCCTACGCCGGCACGCCGGCCGAGAGCCCTCCCCCGATGCGACACCCCGCCAGCGCCATCTACGCCACTCCCTCGCGCATCCGCCAAGGACGCCCCTTTCCCCGCGGCGCCGTGTTCGATGGCCAGGGCACCAACTTCGCCCTGTTCTCGGCGCACGCCACGCGCGTCGAGCTGTGCCTGTTCGACGAATCCGGCACGGAAACGCGGCTGGACCTGCCCGAGTACACCAACGAGATCTGGCACGGCTACCTGCCCGACGCCAAGCCCGGCCAGCGCTACGGCTATCGCGTGCATGGCCCGTACGCGCCCAGCGAAGGCCATCGCTTCAATCCCAACAAGCTGCTGCTCGACCCCTATGCCCGCGAAATCGAGGGCGACCTGGTCTGGGCCGACGAACTCTATGGCTACACCGTCGGCCACCCGGACGGCGACCTCAGCTTCGACGAACGCGACAGCGCGCCGTTCATGCCCAAATGCGTGGTGGTCGAGGACACCTACGACTGGGGCGACGACGCCCGGCTGCTGACCCCGTGGAGCGACACCCTGGTGTACGAGACGCACGTGCGCGGCTACACCATGCGCCACCCGCAGGTGCCGCAGGAACTGCGCGGCACCTGCGCCGGACTGGCGCAGGAACCGGTGCTGCGCTACATCAAGGAGCTGGGCGTCAGCGCGGTGGAACTGCTGCCGGTGCACGCCTATCTCGACGACCAGCACCTGCTCGACAAGGACCTGCGCAACTACTGGGGCTACAACACCCTGGGCTTCTTCGCGATCAAGTCGCGCTACCTGGCCAGCGGCCATCGCGACGAATTCCGCGACATGGTCAAGGCCATGCACCGCCAGGGCCTGGAGGTCATCCTCGACGTGGTCTACAACCACACCGCCGAAGGCAGCGAACTCGGCCCGACCCTGTCGTTCCGCGGCATCGACAACGCCAGCTACTACCGCCTGGCCGAGGACAAGCGCTACTACATCAACGATACCGGCACCGGCAACACCTTGAACCTGAGCAACTCGCGGGTGATCCAGTTCGTCAACGACTCGCTGCGCTACTGGGCCGGCGAGATGCACGTGGACGGCTTCCGCTTCGACCTGGCCACCATCCTCGGCCGCGAACCCACCGGCTTCGACCAGCGCGGCGGCTTCCTGGATGCGTGCAACCAGGATCCGTTGCTGTCGGAAGTGAAACTGATCGCCGAGCCCTGGGACTGCGGCCCGGGCGGCTACCAGGTCGGGCATTTCCCGCCGGGCTGGTCGGAGTGGAACGACAAGTTCCGCGACAACGCCCGCGCCTTCTGGAAGGGCGACGACGGCATGCTGGCCGAATTCGCGACCCGCTTCACCGGCTCGGCCGACCTGTTCGATCGCCGCGGCCGCCGTCCGTGGGCCTCGGTCAACTTCATCACCGCGCACGACGGCTTCACCCTGCGCGACCTGGTCAGCTACAACGAAAAACACAATGAGGCCAACGGCGAAGACAACCGCGACGGCTCCAACAACGACGGCTCCTGCAACTACGGCGCGGAAGGCGCCAGCGACGACGCCGAGATCCTGCAGCTGCGCGAGCGGCAGAGCAAGAACCTGCTGGCCACGCTGCTGCTGGCGCAAGGCACACCGATGCTGCTGGCAGGCGACGAGCGCGCGCAGACCCAGGGCGGCAACAACAACACCTATTGCCAGGACAACGAGATCACCTGGCTCGACTGGGACAACGACCTTACCGAGGGCCGGCTGACCGCCTTCGTGAAGGCGCTGAGCGCATTGCGCAAGCGCTACCAGATCCTGACCCGCGGGCGATTCCTCAACGGCCAGTACAACGAAGAGGCCGGCCTACGCGATCTCACCTGGCTCAATCCCGGCGGCACGCAGATGGAAGACGCGCATTGGACCGATCCCGGCGCGCGCTCGGTCGGATTGTTGCTGGAAGGCAAGGCGCAGACCTCCGGGGTCAAGGAACTGGCCAACGACGACACCTTGCTGATCGTCATCAACGCCTACCACGAAGGAGTGAACTTCACCCTGCCCTCGTCGGAGGAGGAACTGCACTGGAAGCTGGTGCTTTCCACCGACGACGCCTTACAGATCGACAGCATGCCCGCAGGCGCCAGCGAATTCCTGGCACCGCCGCGCAGCGTCAGCGTGTTCGAGTGCCAGACACCGTAGTTGCTTGAATGAGGCGACGCCTTGGCCGGAAGCGGGAGGCTGGCCATCGCATGCGATGTGGTGCGGCCCGATAGAACGCAGCCTGCGTGCAGGCTGCGGGATGGGAAGATGGCCCTTCGCAGCACACCGTCATCGCGCCACTCGTATCGAGTGTCCAGGACCGATAAAGAAGGGAAAGAGCGGCGAACGGGCCATCGCCGGCCTTGTCCAAGGCTGGCGGATTGCAAGGCAACGTGTTCAAGCATTCGAGCATCGCGGATCACCAACTCTGCCTGTCGAAATACCTCTAAACCCTATCCAGGCAAGTGTTCACGATCCAAAGCTTCGTCCCAGATTTGGACAAGCTCGATGCGCCACGGCAGCCCCCATTTCCCTCGCCTTGGAGGCTGGATGCACTCATGAACGGCGCATAGTCCAAATTTACCAAAATGGTAATTTTGGAAGTAGACTCGACCCTATCCCGTCCTCCGGTCCGCCCCCATGGAACTTCCCCTGGACTTCCCCGATCTGGAAAAAGCCCCGGCCAGCGACATCAAGACCAAAGGCTGGCCCGGACTGATGCGCAAGGTCCGTGCGAACGGCGCCGTCGTGGTCACCAACCACAACTATCCCGAAGCGGTGGTGGTGGACGCGGAGGAATACCGCCGGCTGGTGACCGAAGCGAGCGCAGCATCCACGGCCATTGCCCGCACCCAGTCGCTCAAGGCGCTGCAAACGAAATTCGACGAGCACCTGGCCTCATTGAAGGACGGCAGCGGCTTGAGCCGGGCACTGGACCGCCCCGCCCGACGCGGCAAGAAAATCACTCTGGGCAAATCCCTGTAAGCGGTGGGCAGGATCCTGGTCCTGGCCGGCGTCAACGGCGCCGGCAAAAGTTCGCTGCTGGGTGCGATGCTGCAAGAGGATCAGGCGACCTGGTTCAATCCGGATTCCTTCACTCGAGCGCTGACCGAACAAGGATGGCCGCTCGAGGAAGCCAATGCCCAGGCCTGGCATGAAAGCAAGCGACGACTGGAGCGCGCTCTCGCCGAAGGCGCGGACTACGCGTTCGAGACCACGCTCGGCGCGAACACGATCCCCGCGCTGATTCGCCAAGCTTGCGAGCGGCACGAGGTGACGATCTGGTTCTGCGGCCTGGCGAGCGTGGAGCTTCACCTGCAGCGCGTGGCCGCCCGGGTGGCACGTGGCGGGCACGACATCGCGGAAGCCAAGATTCGCCAGCGCTACGACGCCTCCCGCGCCAACCTGATCGCGCTGATTCCCCATTTGAGCACCCTGCACGTATACGACAACAGCAGCCCTGCGGACGCAGACGGCCAAGCCGCTCCCCTGTTGGTGCTGGAAATGGACAGGTCCGGCATCCACTGCCCGCTCACCGCCGAGGAATTCGAGCAAGTGCCGGAATGGGCAAAGCCGATCGTGATGGCAGCCCTCGACGCGCGCGCACCTTCAATGCCGCAGCCATCCTGATCGTCAAACGCCTGCAGGCAACAGTGCAGTCGCGCGCCACAACTTCGCATCGCCCCGGCACTCGAACTTTCCAGGAGCTAAACCGGCGCGCTCGACTGCGCCAAACCTTCACTCGCGGCATACCGCGCTGCGCGCAGCTTGGCGATGCCCACTCAAGGGCGCTCACTTACTCGCGGAGTCAACGATGGACAAGAATCGCACCGAAGGCGCAAAGAATCAGGTCAAGGGCAGCGTCAAGGAAGTCGTCGGCAAGGTCACCGGCAACAAGCTGAAGGAAGTCGAAGGCAAACTGCAGAAGGGTGCCGGCAAGGTCCAGAGCGCAGTCGGCAAGGCGCGCGACAACGCCCGCAGCTGAAGAGCGATGCAACGCCTCCCGGATCTTGCAAGGAGTTGGACGCAAGTCTTTTGATCGAGGGCCTTCGAGGCGCATTTTGGCTGGATCCCAAGCAGACGGTTTCGAATACGGCAGCAAGGGTTAGGCCATCTGCGCTTCGGCGAGTCCCACAGCCAGGCGCTCAAACAGAGACTTATAGCTAATGGCCTGGGCGTGGCCGGGGCGGAGAATCGCCTCCAAACGCCCGATGCTGTGTCATCGATCGGCAAATAGGCAGAGATCGCTGTTATCGCTGATTCGACGGCTCGAAACGGCACCCGCTCCCGCTGGTTGCACAGCTTTGAATGCAAGCCCCAGGACCGACTTTCCCTGAGGCGCTTCAAGCGCTCATCCAGCCCCGATCGGTCCTGCCAGCCCGATGGCTGCGGAGGCAGCAAGCACGCATCGCCCTGCGGCAACAGCAGTGCGCAACAGATCGCAACGTGGCCGACAGCAGCACGCAGCCACGTGCCTATCGCCGAAGCTCTGGACTTTGTATTGCATTTGCAGACATTGACCCGAAGCGCGGCGGCCGCAGCGGCCCGAATGCGCAAACGAACGTAGTAGCGGCCGGTCTCGCCGCGGGTGAGGTAGTGCGCTACTCGCATGGAAGTGTCCAAGCGAGTGTCAAAGGTCGGGAAAAAGAAAAACGCCCGCAAATCGTTGATTTGCGGGCGTTTCCTTGACACTGGCGGAGTGAGAGGGACACAATTTAAATTCCTCTAACCCATTGATGCCGATCGTCTTTTCCCACCTGGACACCCGCAAATTGTGTCCAAGGGATGGTCCTGCGTCCGGGATCCTAGCCGAGGCGGAATGCAATGTGGATCCCCAGGCCTAGGCCGCCCGTTGTCCGGGCGAGCAGGCCATGCCCCACCAACGGCACCTGATCGGGAGCAACAGCGCCTACCAGAGCCGGCGCACCGGCGTTGCCGATTTTTGACCGCTTACTGACCCCTTCTAGGTATCCATGGACATGGGAAAGCCAACTTTGCGGCGCCTATTAATATTTGTGAAATAGCGCAGGAATTTGCGCTTGCGGTATGCCGGCTTGGTGCTTGGATGAGGGCTCCCCCACAGGCTCCAAGGAGCAACAATGCAATCCGAACTGACCCTTCATATCGCCAGTCGTCTCATCACCGGGCTTCTTTGCCAGGAGCGGCATTGCCGCCTGCCCGACCGCATCGACGACATCCGGCACGCGCTGGACGTGGCCGCCGAAATGATGCGCCAGCACGGCGGAGGCAACGCCGCGCCTCCGGTGCACGACCACGCCCCACCCAAACCCGCCCCTACGGTGCCGCCACCAGCATCGCCATCCCCACCGCAGGCACCGCGCCTGCAGGAGATTCGAACCCGGGAGGCGATCGTGGTGCGCGACATGCCGTCCGTCGAAGAGTGGCGCAAGAACCGCCGGCGCAAGGAAGCCCCGGATCCAGTGGCGAACAAGAAGAAGCCGACGCTTCACTGATACGCACCGCCTCCCTAACAACAAAGTGCCCCGCAAGCGGGGCACCGTTGTTTCAGTGGAGGCGTGGGCGCGGTGGACGGGGGCCGCTCGGTGCACGGTCCAAGGCTGGCGGGTCGTAGAGCGCATCGGATTGAGCGTCCTGGGTGCCGAAGACCAGCGGTCGGTCGAACTCGAGGGGATAGCGCCCCAGCATCCCCTGGCTCCAGGTCTCCAGATGGCGGCAACACTCTTCGGCCTCCTGCTCGCAAAACGCTTTTTGCTCGGGGGTGACCCGAGCCCGAGCCTCCGCCAGCTCGGCCGTCCGCTTCTCCAAGGTGCTCAAGCGCCATGCCCGCCGTTGCTTCCAGCTCTGCTCTGTCCAAGATGTGCCGGGCTGGGGATGGTTGACGGTGAACTCCTCCCAAGACCGCTCCGCGAGATGGCGGAGCTTGGAGGCGCGTTGCTCGGCCTGCAGGCGCCTTCCGAACCTCGTCAGGCTGGCCTTGAAGCGGCGCAACCGCCGGGCCAGCTCCAACACGTCCGTGCGGAACCGGGTGTGCTCGGCGAACGCCGCAGCACGCTCAGTCACCCAAGCCAAGAGCTGGCGGGTGGCATGGAGTGCCCGCGCCACGCTCTCGTGGCGCAATGCTCCCCACTCCTGGCTCAGCTCCGCGACGAGCGCCGGGATGGACAGCGGCTCCGGGCGTGGCGCCCCAGGAGCGCCCTCCTCCAGCAGCCCCAGCCGTTGGGCGATGGCTCCCATGCTGCGAGACATCTCAATGCGCCCTGCCCCGCGACCCAGCGGCAGGGACAGCACGGCCGGAGGCCGGCGGAACTCCCGTTGGGCCTGTTCGTGGCTGTGGCCATCGGGCACTTCTGCCGCGCACCCATCGTTTTCGAACACGGCGATGAGTTTTTGAAAGGTCTCCTCGTTGCCCTCCTCGATCCGGCGGTTTGCCTCCGCGCGATCAGAGGCCTGGCCCCGGCGAGCGATGGCCGTCGCGTTCTTGCCCAGATGCTTGGTCGGCTCGCGCGCGAGCACGGCAGCGGCGACTAGGTCGCCGCGCGCCAGGGCCTCGCCGGCCTGGGCCTCAAGGCTGCGGTGGTCCACCTGGATTCCTAAGCCAGCCGCCTCGAGGTAGGCATTGATGGTCGTGGCGATCAGTTCGCGCACCCATTGCACCTCGGTCCTGCCTGAGGGTCCGCCGTCGAGCTCACGCGTTTTGTCTACAAAACCGTCCGGCCCGATGCGCCGCGTCGTGGTCAGGACGTGGACGTGCCAGTTCAGCCCGTCCTTTGAACCCGGGCTGTGGATGCTGGCCTGGGCCGCGAAGCCATAGCGGGCGACGAGGGCGCGGGTGACCTCCATGGCCAGCGCCGATCGCTGCGCCTCGTCGAGTTCGTGGGGCAACGCAAACTCGAACTCACGCGCGATGGTGGCGTCTTTTCGGCGCTCGGCCGCCTCGGCCGCCGGCCAGAGCTGAGCGGGGACGACGGCCCAGTCCGGGGCGTCCTCGGGGGCGATGCAGCGCGTTTCGACCACGCCGTCCCGACGGCGGTAGTCGTGGCGCTGCCCTGTCTTCTCGTCCTCGAGAAGCAGGCCAGCGCGGTAGGCAGCCGCAGCAATGGACGAATGTCCTTTGGCGCGGCTGAAGGTTTTTACGTTGGCGTGGTAGATGGCCATGAGGCGGCGGCTCCGAAGCAGTGGGGTTGCTTGGTTTATGCCTCGGCTTTGGATTTGCGCAAGCGCCTCCGGCGCTTGGGGTTCAAGGGGCGAAGCCCTTTGCGCACGCGTTCCGTAGGAACGCCTAGGTGCGCTCTTACTTCTTTCTTTTAAGCCTTGTTTTTCAGATCTTTTCGATTTCGAGGGAGTCCAAATTTCAAGCCGGCAAGAACTTGACGCGAGCCATTTGTTTGGTTGACTCGTAAGGGCACAGAGGAGAAATCAGATGAGCGCGACAAACCACTACCACGACCGAATCCACCGAGCCACCGAACGACTGGCGCAACTTCAAGCGCGCGAGCTTTTAGCGAGCCAGCGCCAAGCGATAAAGGCGAAGGAAACGCAACGCCGCGAAGAGGCTAAGCGACGCACGCGGGTCGCAGAACTTGTGTTCTTGGCCGGTGCCGAAACGCTGGAGGATGCTGAGTTGGTCGGCGCGCTGTTGAGCTATGTAGAAAGCCGCAATGACCATGATGTCCGCAACCAAGCACGCTCGCACGGGACCTTACGGCTGACAACGGCAGATGCAGAAGACAGCCAAATCAGGCACTGACCTGACTCTTCATTGTTCGCACTTGCTCGCTGCCTTCGAGTTGCGGCGGTCTTAGAGTTGAGCTAAAACATGTTTACCGGTCGCTGAGCGTCGGTGTTGTGCCCGCATGCCGAACGGCTCCGGGTGCCCGAGGTTCTCCTTAGGAGGCACGGGAATCCTTCGATTCCGGAGCCTCCCATGAGCAACAGACGCCTCAAAACCCTTCGTGTCTACGCCTTCCACGCCCAAGCCGGCCGCTGTTTCTATTGCGGCCTCCCCATGTGGCTCTCCTCGCCTGACGAACTAGGCTTGCGCCCCCGCTCGTCCCGCGCCTACCAATGCACGGCCGAGCATCTCCAGGCTCGCCAAGACGGTGGCAAGGACGTGGCCGACAACGTGGTGGCCGCGCATACCCGCTGTAACCAAGGACGCCACAAAAGGTCTGGGCCGCCCCTCACTCCCGACGCATTCCGGGCACTGGTTCAGAGGCGGCTAGCAGCGGGAAGATGGTGGTCCACACTGCCGCCAAGGATTGCGCATGCTCCTGTATGACCTTATTGGGCTCCACGAGCCTCGTTCGACCCGAAACTGACCAAGGCTCACTTGGCTCGCTACAACGCCGTGGATCACCCCATCAATGTCTATAAGCACGGGAGTTGGATGAGTGGCAGAGGTGGCAGAGGTGGCAGAGGTGGCAGAACGGCAATAACTTCAATCGCCTCTTGGTGAGCCTCATCCAAGCCGGCTCCACTACACACTGGATGTTCGCTTGCCTTTCCGCCCACCCCAGGCCTTGAGCTCAACCAATTCCTATTGGCACATGGTCAATCTGCACTAGAAGTCTTTGACTTTTTTTAGCCAACCAGCTCACCGGCATTTTTGCTCCCAATCCCCACGAACACGGGCACGCCAGTCAGTTTACGAAGTTAGTCTCTTCTCAAGATGGACAAGTAAATCCAACACCTCGCGAGTTGTGGCCTTTGCATTCAGTTTCCCTTGAACACCCTTGCTTAACTCATTGTCATAGCCGAGCTTATCAGCCAAGGCTTTTACATCTTTTGGGAAGCTCTTCAGCCCGGCAATCTTTGCCACTTCTGATACACCCTGCCCTCCTGCGGAATTACTCACCAAAAGGACACCGTAAAGATCAGATACATATAATTTGAACTTCTCAGGAAACAACGGAACGTGGTCTGGACGATGCCCGTCAAGAAGATGACCGAATGGAGCCCCGTAAGCTACTTCCTTCCCATTTTCTTCGCGCGTGTGTGCGTAGCTATCACCAAACGCATGGATAACCACCCCAACCTTCCATTCGGCCTGCTTACTTGCGAGCATTTCACTGATGTAAGTCTTGAGTCCTGTACGCCTCTTCTGGACGTCCCCTCCGTGTAGAGAGTGAAGGACTCGCATGATCCTCTTCGGCTCTTCACCTTCAAACCAATCAAGAGCTCGATCCACCGCTTTGAGGTCGTCGTAAACATCAGGCAGTTGAGAGCCCCAACTTAGCTCCAGGGCCTCTGAAACATCCCAACCAGCAAGGCGCGCCACAACAAAAGTCGTGTAACGGTGCCCATCCTCATTGTAAGTAATCATATTGATTGCCATACTTTCCCCTCAGGTTACAGTGAGACTTTGAGAGCGGTGCTGGAGTCTAGCGCGCCTAAGGATACCAATGTATCAAAGCGAAATGGGTGGAAAACACAAAATTGAGCCCAAGGTGGTTTTGGACGATTGCTGTCCTAACGGCAGAGTTAACCACAAGTCTTCCCTAAGTATTAGCCCGTCACTGTCGGCTCCATCCCTAATTTTGGCAAACCGAGATTTCCCGCGGGACTTGTGGCAAGAGCGAGTCCAAAACACCCTTAGCCCGAAGATCCGCGACCTTGGAGCCTGGCAAACAGGCGGGCGGTTACCGCCGGCCGTCGGCACACTGGCATTAAATCTCCGGTCACTTCACTCGCGATGGCACTGTCGACCACGCCGCCATTGCTCGTAAAAGATATGCTGCTTATCGTCCAGAAATTCGAACAGTTCTTACTTGTAGTGCCATTTTTTAGTTTAGCGAGGCTTGCACATCTCGGGATTGAGGTTGGCGACGGCTTGATCATCTCCAGCAGATGCCACTTCAGGTGAGTCGCGCCCTAAAAGAGCAAGTCACCATTAACTCTACTAAACATCCTAATCGCTCTCAGGTATCGCTATCACAAAGATTAAATCAAAGCCTCCTTTAATCCCACCTGACCATTCAGAGAGCTTCAAGCTCACCAAGTGACCACGGTAAGTGGTGGCCCGCCCGACTTCAATCTCAAAGGAATCGTCATGGGCGTTGGCGAAAGGAAGAGCTCTTCTTAGAAGATTGTTGCATAGCGCAACAAAAGCCTCGGTCGCACTCTCTTGGTCCTCAGGCTGATTGACATTGAGTTTTAACCTCAGCTCTTTCACCGTGAACTCATCACCCGTCAAGTAGTAAGCCACATTGTTCGGCATGATGCCCGAGCCTAGCTCGACCATCGCTGATGCAGCGCGCCATTGATCCTCATAGTCCCGATAGTAGGGCCGAGTTTGTAAGCCTTGTTGGGCAAGGAAACCTATGGCTGCGTCGGGCAGCCAGCCGATCACGGGTTGGACGCGATATGGATTTCGCTGGCGTCGTCGAGCCTTCTTGATTTCTAAGACCGATTCGTCCACTTCGACAAGGCTCGCTGGCGGAAACCTGCCCACATGACGCTGCCACTGCCTCCATCCGGGCATATCAAGCCCCATATGCCTAAGAAGCTTCACGCCAGCATGGAGGGCAAGCTTGGAATCTTTACTTTGACGCTTGAACACGCCCAATGCACTTTCAGCCACCATGTAAGCATTGAGCATAAACAAGAAGGGCAACAGCAACAAGCCCAGAATTATTGGCAAGAAGAAATCGCGAACCGTCTTCACACTTGCGAAGTCGTTGAAATCAGTTGTGATATGAAAAATCGACTTCCCAAGCATGAGGAGGCCAAGCGCGGTCAGAAGGACTGCTGTCCCGCGATGCACGACCCTTAGAGAAGGATCTTTGGCGCTCACCACATTCATCGAAGCCAGAAAAAACGTGCTGCCAAAGATCAGCATTTCCACCCAAAGAGCGAAAGTATCGACGGCGGTTAGGAAGTCCACCACCACCGCAACGCCCATTACCTCTCCAAGCGCGCGACGAAAGAAATTCGCTTCGACCTCAACTTTATTGACGTTGAACACCGCCACACACGCCGAACCTAAAGTCCAAATAAGCGTGGTTTTGAGGTTACCAATCCCCCACCACCCTAGATGCCAAAGCGCCACAACGAGAAAAGCGACATAAGCAAACAGGAGCGCCAAAATAAAAACAATGCTCCGCCTGAATAAAATACCAAGCAACGCCTTTAATGCGCGCCTGCTATTGGCATATCTAAGCACCCAAACCAGCGCAATGGCAAGCCAGATCACCAATGCCCATTCACGGTTGTCCAATGCCATCGATCGAGCACCCCAAAATTCAGTTCGTGCCTGCCCCAACTAACAGCTTGACCAATATCCATAGCAGACTTCGCTAAAATTTATTTCGATATCAAACACGGAATGGTGAGATAGCCGCATCAGCATCGCCAAAATTAATCGTGAAGTAGTCGTCGTCCAAGCCATCCATTTCTTCTATCTCTATTCCGACAATCATCCTCCCTTGAGCCAAAGCATCGGAGAAATAGCTTGCTATGTTTGGTGATCCTGGACGTTCATGCGCGATGATGAATTCCTTTTGCGTCACGGCACCAGAAATAAGACCCATTAAACCACGCGAAGAAATACTGACTTTACTCACATTACCACCCTCTACTGTCAATTGATACGCCCCCATTTGACTGTGACCAACACCAGGCTCTAGGCATCTCCGAATTGCGTTATAAGGCGCCTTCTGCGGCGCAGGAAAGTGCTTCATAGCCCCGCGCATCAACTCATCCAAAAGAGCATAGTTCTTTGAAAATTTATCGCCGGGCAGCTCCCTACCCTTCACACTGACATTGAACCTTAGCTTCCGATACGTCTTTGGATCCAGGGCCGTTCTACGCTCCTCTATACTTATCAAGGCGACAGCGTCTATGCCAGAGTGCTTCGAAAGGAAGTGATCGACGATTTGAAGTGCACTATAGGTTCCGGGCGTCCGTGACGAGGAAGAAATATTGTGCAAAAGGGCCGAGTCACCATCGCAAGCGACCAAAATTTTAAGCGCCTGCTCTGGCGCGCCAATGAGCTGATCCTTTTTAGCCTTCAGCGCCTTATAAAGCGGATTCTTCTCCCGAGAAGCCGCAACGTCGTAGCTTAGATAGCTGCCTGTTACGGAAGATGCACTCGGATCATATGCAATCGAAAACCTCAAGCTCTCGTCTACTGGCTTGTAAACGTGCCGCTCTTCTGGCGCTTGGCGCACGCCCTGAAGCCAACCGGCAACTTCGGTGCGGAGAAGCTTGATCAACTCACCGCGCTTTGGAAGACCTAGTTGTATCCTGCCATCCCCATAGTGGCCAGTATGTTCCCCCTCGACCTTATAGCCGAGTTTTACTGGATCGACGCCATACTTTCGTGCTATTTCTGGGACCGTCTCAAATAGAACATCCACTGGATTTTGCTCATCCAGACCCTTGTCAGAGACAGCTAAGACATCTCCAACGACAAGCAAGACCTCTCCATTCGGAGAAAAGTATGTCAGCTCAAGATCAGGTCTCCTGCCACTTGGAAGCGGGACCTCATGCCTAAGCTTAGCCTCTTGGGAGAATGCATCCAAAACGACGACCTCCCACATCGCAGGCAGCCGGTTCCAGCCGGGTGTGTTCAGCCGGTTTACAATCTCCACAATCTGGTCTTCAGACAAGACCCGCTTAAGACGATCGATTCGGCTTTGCAAATCGCGTCGGGCAAAGATGAAGTTCGTCATTGCGTAATCTGCCCCGAGAAAGTCAGTAATTTCTATGACGGCACAAGCAAGACTTGCAGGGGATCACCTTGCGAGTGTCATCCAAAGCGTCCGCCCTCGCTCAGCGCTGATGTCCGCGAACTCATCAGGCTCCCAGTGGGTGTGGGTCAATAACACCCCCAATTCCGCCAGTATCTTCAGGCATCGGTCGCCAAAGTCAAAAATTCCTTGGTATGTCAGTTGCAGTGTGCTGATGTCGAATGGCTTGGGCTCTTCACCCAGCTTCTGCATCTCCCAGTGCGCATGGTGTTTGTCTCGAAAAGTTCTGACGCTGATAGTCACCGGATCGCTTTCCAGTTCCTTCATGGCTTGGTTGACCGCGCTCCATCTCTCATCGAACTGGGCCATGTTTTCGTCACGATCTCGCTGGCGCCACTTCTCCCTGGTCTCCTCGCCGATGTATTCCGCGGGGCTATCCTGAAGGGAGTCAAACATGCCGCCATAGCTCGTGCGGTAGTGCTCCCGCATACCGGGCACCTGCAGCTTGCGCCAAATGTTGGTGAGGCTGCCGGTCTTGTCCCCCTTATCAAGGAACAATCGAGCCAACTCGCGGATGAGATCTTGGCCAAGCAAAGGCGTCAAGTGGTTCCAGAGACCTGCACCTGGGGTCTTATCAAGCTTGGTCTTCATCGCCGCCTTCACCTCTTCATCGAGAACCAAAGGCTTGAGCAAGTATGCTCTCTCGTCCAGGAAATGCGCCTCACTGGTCAGAGCCCGAATGAACCCATCGATCTGTCGGATGCGGTTCTCCAGCGTGTCTACGTTCGTCATCGTTGCCTCAAAATTTGCTTTTCAGCATCCACAGGCACCCTGTGGAAGTTCACATTCAAGCGTTTGATGAGCGCCTTGGTCTTCTTGCCAGGTGCCCTTGGGCACACAAGCACCGCCTCACCGTTGGGGATCTGGCATGTCGCCAACTGCTCGGCGCGCAGGATGGCCCGGTATTTCACGCACTGGTAAACGCCACGCATGAGCTCATCCTCCGAGCACTTGCTGGTCTTCACTTCCACGGCCAAACGCCGGCGATTATTGTCGAACAACACGTCTAGCCGGTCGCCGCTGCTCAACACAACTTCATTTTTTCCAGGCTCGAAGGTGCCAAAGTCAAGCAGTTCCTCGGGATGCTCTCGCACCCAGTGCTTCAGCGCCTGGTGCTCGGCACTCTCTGCGCCGCCGCCTGCCTGGACTCGTGGTAGCGGCAGCACCTCGCCCTGGTCCGCCTGGACTTCGCCTGCCTCAGGCTCCAACCAGGCCACACCCAGGGCCTCAGCGATCTGATCCCATTTGCCGTAGTGGTAGACCGCATTCATGGCGGCATCGAGGTAAGCGAGCCGGTCTGCGGCCATGCCGGCGCCGTTGTCCTCGAAGAAGTAGTAGGCAATCTCGTCAGCGCCCCCGCTCGGATAGCCCGTGCTCTTGCTGACGACGATAGTGTTGATCGGCGGGATCCGCTCGCCCTGCCACTCCGGCCGTTGGCCAAGCTGCTCAATGGCCTGACCGACCGCCCCCACAGGAGGGCCATAGACGGTTTTGCGAGCCTTTGGTTCGTGCCCGAACTCCGACTCCAGTTGCTCGGCCAACTCGCCGTAGAAGATAGGCCGGCCTTCCTTCGCTCGGCGAATCAGGATCGGGAGGATGTCGGCCACGACCTGGATGCGCCAAGGGGTATTGGCGAGGGGAAGCTGGGACCAATCGAATGCCATGAGTGTCCATCCTCCGGGGTCTGAAGCACGCTCTACCACCGCACAAGGTTCTCTGTAAGCGACCTACCCCGCAACAAGTCGCCACAGGAGCAACAGGCCTCCCAGGATCAACAGGGAGAGGCATCCACTTTTGGAAGAAGATGCCGGGCGTGCTGGCGGCGGCGAGGGACGTGGAGGCAAGGAACGTGTAGGCGTGTGCCGCGGAGGCGCAGAGACCTGCGGTGTTTGACGCTGCATCCCGGTAAGAAGTTGCTGGTTGCGTGTTTGAACGGGAGGTAGGGAAGGCGGCTGAGGCGGTGGCAGCTTTGTTCCAGAAGCACCTTTACCCACCATATCGATGAGGATGTCGCTATTGCGGCTGCTGCTGGCTGACATGCCCCCAGCAACTGGTTTTCCAGCAACCGCAAGACGGAACTTGGCGTCCTTCTCGGGTAACTGCTGAAGCTGGCCAGGTGCCGTGATAGTGATGGATAGGCTGGGGTAACCACTCTTGCTATAGGGAGGATTCACCAAGCCCGCCACGGACACCCAGCGCCCTACCCACGATGCGTCAGGAACATGCGGTTTAATTGCATCAATGCCGTCCACCCAAATTGTCAATCTAACCGATTCCCCTCTCCAATCCGAGAAATTAACGAAGACGTATGGCCTCCTGTTCTTGGTATTGGTCCATCCATTTTTAACCGAATGGATCTTTCCCACTAACTCGACGCGATTGCCCACCATGCCCAGCACCTGAGCATAGTTGGTGGCATCGCAAACCACGTAGGGCCCCTGATAAACCACCGCCGCATTGTTGGGACGGATGGTGATTGGTCCGATCGGGATTCCCTTGCCTTGTTGGAAATCGGCCAGTGACGGAATGCCTGCAAAACTTCCCGCTGCGACCTTTCCCAGGTTCTCAACGTGTGACTTGAGTCCAGCAATGGCCACCGCTTCTTGGAACACAGCGGAAGCGCCGAGGTTGATAAAATCGTTGCGGCGAAACACTACAGCGCTGGGCTCGGATCGGGACGTAGCCCAGATCTTCGGCGAAGCCATCAACGCTTGAAGTGCGACGTCTAGTGTGAGGAACGAAAATCGATCCAGCGTGGAGCTGAAGTTGTCCGCTGAGCGCTGGGGATGCTGGAAGTTTAGCTGTCCCAGCTCGGTTGCTTTAGCCCCGTTGAGGGACTCAACGAACATACCATCGTAGTCAATCAGCTGGATGGTCGCCCCATCCGCACTGACCATGACGTTCTCCGGCTGGATGTCGCCGTGAGCAAGGTTGTTGTTCTCAAGAAATGCGGCCAAAGCCGCTAAGGCGCTACGTAACTTCCGGAGCGCTGCGATGTTGCGATGCTCGGCTTCGAGGAACTCGGCCAGCGTGCGCCCGCTGGCCCAAGCCATCTTGACGATGGGATACGCATTGCCCTGGATGCGAATGCCGTTGGGGTTGAACTCAAACGGCAAGAAGTAAGGGCTATTGAGCTGCTTCAGACGAGCCGAAATCGCCTGGTAACGACGTTCCAGTTCGCGCGATTCCTTGTGAAAGCAGCGCAGCGCGAACTTCCTGGTGCCCACTGTGACTGTGTAGGTCAGCGCAAACCCGCCGCAAAGTGCCAACGGTAGTCCCAGGCCTGTGGTTTTCAGCTTCCCTTGCTTCAGCTCTGGGTCTTGCAGGACAAACTGCGGCGACTGAAGGGCCTCGTTGTATTGCTCCAAGGATGGGTAAGCCATCTTCAAACACCCTAAGACCGGGTAACGGAAACGATGACCAATGTAGAGTCATCGCGTCGAAGGCGTCCGGCGCCGCGCTCCCGATCCACCAGTTTCACAAGCTCCTCAACCTCTCGGATCCCACAAAGCACTTCCAGTGCAGATTGGTCGTCTTTTTCTTGATGGGCCAAGAGCCAAGCACCCAATGCATCGGTCATGCACAGCAGCAACCGGTAACCTTGCTCTTCGTAACCCCATTGCCAAGTGCTGGCTTGCTCGTCGCCCGCAGGGTTCAAGGAGAGGCGAGTCGCCAAAAGCAAGGGCTTCTCTTGGAATTGCTCGGAATGTGTATACGGAGCAGAAGCCAGCAATTGCCCCCCATCAACCCACACCGCCAAGCTGTCGCCCGCCGCGGTGATTTGAACCATGTTCCGTTCGGGATGGTCCTGGGCGACAAGGAGCGTCGCAAAGCTGCCGCGCTCGTAGGCAGCTGCTTTGGACCAAGAAAGGCAGCTAACGTCATGCAAGGCTTCGTAGCCCTCCAAGCAACTGGCTACAGCCTCCGGTGACAGCTCTTCTTCCATCATCCGGTCTACGAGCAACCGAGCCCAGTTCCGAGCGTCGAACGACTCGGATGCTCCATCAGACACCACCACACGGCCCCGCTCTGGGTCCGTGAGATAGGCATCCTCGTTGTCGTCAGGCGATTCAACGTGCTTGGGCACAGTCCCCTGAAAGAGGAAGGTCAGCGCCATAATCAGCGCAGCTGCGCAGCCCGGGTTCCAATGTCGAAGAAGTCCACGATCTCGGTAATCTCACCGTTGAACACAAACCCCCTGGACTCCATCGTGGCCTTGATGCCCTTCTCCTCCGCGACCTTCTGCAAGTGTGGCGGTAAGGCACTAGACATACGAAACAGCAGCTTGGCATAGGCGTCACCCAAACCCGCATCAGAGGTCGGGAACTTGACCGGATCGCTGCCGCTGGTGCTGACGTGAAGATTGAACAGCAGCACGTTGCCGTCGTTCGTGCTGATCTGCTGAAGCTGTTTTGCCAGCGCTTCCGGATCGCCATCTGTCGACTCGCCGTCGGTGACATGCAAGACGGTCGGAGGATAGCTGTCAGGGTGCGCATCGCACCAAGCCACTAGTTGCTCCGCCGCGGCCGTGATGGCCGTGCACATGGGAGTGCCGCCCGATGCCTTGGCTTCAAACCATACAGGGAACTTGATGGATTGGTCGACCAAACCGCCAGCACCATCGTCAACCCGCTTGGTGCGATTTTCCACCCGAAGCGGGTTGGCTTCGATCTGGGAGATGGGATGGAGCACGGCTGAGGCAAGGCCGCCTGTCAACCCATTCTCCGCGGAGCTGCCCATGTAACCCAGCACGCCGACCTCAAAATAGTCACGGGTGCCTTCGGACTTGGTGCATCGCGTGATCAGCGTGGCTAGGGTGCGATTGAGCACGTCTGCTACGAACTGCGCCTTAGACTTCCCATTGCCCATCGTGTCCTGCATCGAGCCGGACTGATCGACGAGGAAGAGAAAGGCGGTCGGGCTTGTTCTGCTGATCTCGGCGGTGTAGCTCATGGATATCCTCTACGCTGGGAAGATGGGGTATGGACCACCTCACGTCGATAGCGCAAAGTCCTTCCCCTTGATCCATCATGCCGTGCGACGAATCAAATCTCCATAGCTCACTCGAAAGTCATAGGTCAGATTTTCCCTACCCCCTACTCCCATGAAATTTGTCTACAAAATATTCTTGCCTTTGGATATGCAATACCATAAGGGGGCGCGGAGCCGACCAATTTTGCTCTAGCCGTCCCAGTCGCAATCAGAAGATAGCGATACACCACCATTCGGAACCGACATCAAGGTCTCTATTGTGAAGTTCCTATGGAACGATTGGTTCAAGGATCGGCATCCACGTCGATTAAAAAGAGGCGGATAAGATGATGCGCGACCTCATCAAGCTCTACCCGAGCGAGCACGACCAAGCGTTACTGCAGGCTTTTAAGGGACGTAAGAGCGTCACGAAAACTCGCGTCCATTCTCTTCTCGCTCATCAGGCAACACGTCGATGGCGGCCAACGCCTCCTGCCCGGGCAGGCATTGAATGCACATCATGTAGGACCATTGGAGCGCCACTTCCTCGCGCAGACGCCTTCGCCTAGTCCTCCCTGGCACTGTCTAGCAACACGTGAACGGCCGCGATGACCTTTCCTTATGGGGACAGGCGCCCCTTCTTCTTCGTAAACAATGCCTGCATATTTAAGCCTTCGGTTGTGGAGAGCGCCAGTGTTCGAGCGCCTCCAGGAAACTTGTGACACCGCCCTTGCCCATGGCAAACGCTTGGGCCAAGGGCATGGTGACGCCCGACTGGGCAATGCGGTCGCGAAGCGCCTGAACCCTTTTTGCCCAAACAGTGTCCAGCAGCACCAGGTCGCAATAGTCCACCGCATCCACTGTATGCATTAGGTCGATAGCGTCGTTGCGCGTGAAATTTGCCTTGGGGTCGAGCACTACAACTCGCAGCAGTTCCCCGGAAATAATCTGCTTGCGGCTGCGGCCATCTCTGGGATGCGCTGCCTTTGCTCGGCTCCGGTATGCAAGAAGCTGCCGACTTTGAGTCATGGTCACCACCAACTTATCAGCGATATCGTCCAAGGTCTCAGCCATTTCCATTCGTCTTTCGTGGACCAACTGGAAGACTCCACTGAAGGCGCCAGTAAACGACTGCGCCTGCGCCCACCGGCGCGAGAAGTAATCCATGTTCCGACGATCAGCCGGTGGCGTCGCTCGCTTGGCGGGGTCAGTCTCTCCCCGACTATCTTGCGCATCAGCCGGATCGCTCCAAAAGAAGTAGACGTGGGGCACCACCTGAGCAAGCAGCCGTTCCGCCCGCTCAACGTGACGGGGATCGGCGAAGTGCGCGAATTCGCTCATTGATAAGGACGAGAGCAACCAGGTGCCACCGTGCGCCTTGAGGCCTTCCGCGAACCTTGTGGAGAGCTCGTCGTTCTTTGCAATCTCGCGCACGCCGCATGTATCGAGGTAAACGGTCGGCGACTCAAAGCGCTGCGTCCAGACAATGTCATCGCCGTCGAAAGAAAACGAGATTGGCATATGCCATATTCCCTAGCATTGGCATCCTAGCGCAGAAAATCAAATCCAACGAGATGCTCGACCGTCTCTAAGAACAGCATTGAAAGCCTCACCAATTGCTTGTTCAGTCTCTTTTATTTGAACAAGAGCGTGCTTTAGCTTTTCATGCATTTCATCATCGCCAACCTGATCGGACGTTTCTGCGAATAGCCTCCACATGGTATGCAAACGAGTGGTTTGAGAAAAAGCCCAAGCCAGTCGATTTGATGTGAACTGCCCGAACACATCGGCTTTATCGAGGAACTGCGCGGGAAGCTCAAATTTAACTTGAAAAGCCTTTTTTGCAAAATCTCTACGCGCCTCCTGGCTATTTATAAGCCCTAAAAGTATCGACTGATCTTCAGCCGATGGAACAACCAGCGTTCTGAACTGAGCGATTTCGATTTGAGCAACGCCAACCGGCGTGGTCATGATCTGCGCGAGAAGGCGACGAGTAGCAGCCCTTTCCTTGCGACGACGCCAACCATCGACCATCCATATGATCAGTGCGATTATGGCGGCAACAGCGGTCCAGTCGATTCTTGAGCCTTCGCAAATCCACATGACGCTGCCGCCCCCATTTATCTATATGACTGGTTTTTCAAAAAGACCTGCCAAGTCCTATTTGAACTTGTGTATTTTGTTGCTGACTCATCTCTAGCTGCTGCTGACGCACCTGATCCTGCTTGATGACCTCAGCCTGCACCAGGTTCTGCTCCGCCGGCTGCTGAGCCGCCTCCCGCCCATCCACCCGAGCGTGGAAGATCGGCAGCTTGTCGCCAAACGGTGCGTAGACCGCCAGCACGTTCTCGGCTCCGTCCTTGCCTAGCGCACCGGTCACCCGGTCCACCCGCTTCACCAGCGGGTCTTCGGTCTGCTGCTTGTAGAGCGCTGCGGTGACGTTCCGGCTCTCCTCCTCGTTCCAGTTCCCCGTTCCGCTGACCCAGGAATGGATCGTCTGGTAGGTGGGGTGGTCCGGGTGCGCGGGGTTGTCGGCCAGCATCGGCCCCTGCGCCGCCTTCTCCTGCGCCGGTTCGGCGTCCTGCTCTTTGCTGCGGCCTGGTGCCGACACGGAGACCGTCGCCAGCGTTGGCACGTGCGCCATGGCGGGCTGGCCCAGCTCGGCCTTGGCCTGGCGCAACTCGTCGGAGGTAGTCACCGCGACCTGGTGGGCCACCCCGTCTTGGCCGACCTGGTAGTGCACGATCGGGCTGTCGTAGCCGTATTGGCCCTGCTCGTTCGGCTTCAGCCGTTGCACCATCCGGCCGGTGAGGCCTTCGGCTTCTTGCGTGCGCTGGGTGGCAAGCTTCACTGCCTCTAAGTTGTTCTCTTGTGCGTTGAGGTCGATGCCGACAGCCCGGTAGCGATGCAGGAGCTCGTTGTGCTCCATCTGCGCCGCCGTGGGCGCGGGGCGAGCCTCAATGGCCGCCAAGTTCTCCTGGGCGCGCTCCAGCGAGGGCTGGCGTATCTGGTTGGTGAGCTCCAACTCGACCGCCAGATTGCCGCTAGCTACCCCGTCCTTGCCCGCCCAATGCCCCTCAGCAGTGCGCTGGTAGAGCTGGCCGTCGTGTCCCTGCACCTGGTCGGGCTTGGCCCGGGCGTTCTCCACCGCGGCGGGCACCCCCACGCCGTAGTCCTGCCCGCGCTGGGCGGCATGGCTCTCCAGGTAGGCCTGGGCGATGGCCTCGCGGCCGGTGGCGATGTTGCCCTCGATCCGAGCCAGAGCCTCCTGATTCAGGCGCTGCGTCTGGTCCGCGTTTGCGATTTGTGGCTCGTAGACGCCGCGATCATCAGCCCCCGTCACGCCGGTCTTGACCTGGCGCTCCCAGGACTCGGTGGCCGGATTGCGATGCCAGTTCTGGTTGTCGAGGCCCGTCCGGTCGTCGGCCTTGGCTGGGAGGTTGAACGGATCCTGCGGCGGGGGCGCTTTGCCCAGCGCAAACTCGGCCGCCTTGGCATTGGCCATCGCCCCCAGCTCCTGGGACTTGGCGTAGCTGGCCACCACGTCCTGCTCAACCGCCTTGCCCTGCCCCTCTTGCAGCTGGCCCTGGCGGTCCCAGTTGCGGCCGTTGAACTGCCAGTCCACCCCGGCCTTGTCGGTCTGGTGGAAGATGTCGCGGTTTTCTTTGAGGTCCACGGCCTTGTCGAAGGCCTTGCTCATCAAGACAGCGTCGCCCACCACCAAAGCCGCGGGCACAAAGCCGCTGCTGCTGCCCAGCGCGGCCGCGGTGGACGCACCGCCGGCCCAGCCGCCCGCGTTGCGCGCAATGGCGTGCTGAACCTCCGACTGCGCAGCCGTGGTGTTGCCCTGCTCCATCAACGCCGATGCGGCGCGGGCGGTCATCACCGCATCCGCGCCCGTGGCCAGGAGACCGCCGGCACGGGTCAGGCCGCGCGCGGAGGCTTCGCCCATCAACAGCTGCATGGCGACTTCACCACGCTGGCCGCGGGGCACGCGAAGGTTCTGTGCGGCCTCCTCGCCCAGGGTGTTCTCGACCACTGCCACACCGCTTGGCGAAATGGTCAACCGGCCGTCGTGGTAAGCACTGGAGATGGCCTGGGACAGCCCATGGCGCTGAATATCGAGGTTGCCGCCCCCTAGCAGCGGCTGTCCAGAGCTGTGGAAGTGCTGCAACGTGGAAACGATACGGCCTTCGCTGTGTGTCACCCCGCCCCATTGGCGTGCATTGGCACTGGCCTGGGCGTGTGCGTCCAACTGCGTCGCGTTCTGGGCGGCGTAGCCGTTCGGGTCCACAAAGAATGCCTGGGTGACAGACCGCGTTTGGTCCATCGTCTGTCCCAGCGCAATGTTCGTGCGCAGGTCGCCATTGATGAGAGCCACCTGCGCGGTGTCGCTCAATCGCTGGACCTTGAGGGCCACTCGATCTAAGGCGTCCGGATCTTCCATCAATGCCGCCTGACCATCTTTCGTGGTAGCCAAGCGCTCAAGGACATAGTTCAAACCGAGGCCATAATCTTTGATTGGACGGCCCGTATGCGGCGTAACCCCGATGGCGTGAGCAAGCGCCTTGTCGTTGGGCAAGTTGATCAGATTGGTGGCCGCGTCCTTATTGAACCGACCGGTATCCACAAGCACCTGTAACAGAGGATCGCGCGTAAATGCTTGCTGTTCGATGGCGTGGTGCGGTTGGAAGAGGGGCTTGTCTGGCATGTTCTAGGATCCTTCCTTATCGCCTGGTGGGATCAGAGGTCCGACGCGTCAATAAAAGAGATCCCACTGACTTCTGCGTCGTCAGGTATCCCAGCATCGTGAACCGCACCCTTGAACTCCCGATCGCAGAACACCGACGGGTTGAACGGCAACCGGAATACGCGTGAATCCCCCAGAACCTCACGCCGGAAAGCAAGGCTGGCTCCCCCACCGAAGTAATAGAACTTCCCGCGCACAAACTCGTCATCGACCTCGATCTTCAGCCGCGATGACTCTTCGTCCAAGGCGTCCAGCTCTCGAACCACGTCGCACAGGAAGTGCGGCGGGCCCTTGATGCCATCGGCCAAGCGGTAATCCACCTCGATGAACGCAAATGCGCGGGGATCAACCGAGCACATGACGTCATGGAGTCGCTCGGACACCAACCAATAACCGCCGAACCCTGGCTCCAGATCACGAGGCTCGGGGCCTGCGCTGGGGTCATAGGTCATCTGCGGTTGTTCGAGCATTGAAGGAAAGCCGCCCCCTTCCGGACGCAGGATCACTCGGGGTGGCGACCGCAGCTGGCGGAGGTTGTCGAACCTCACCCCGCAGGGCTGCCTGTTGCTCTCCATGTCCGATACGACCATGTAGAAGGCACCCGGCTTGGGCTGATTGGTCATCGTTGTGTCCACGCGTTGCATTCCATCCATAGGGTCATTGCCTTCGGATCACTGCGACAGAGTCTAGCTCTACCATTACTGTGTGTGCTTCTCGTCTGGATTTGACGTGGTTGTGGTCTTGGAAAAGAGTTCCGCGGCTAGACATGGATCGACTCCTTCTTGCTGCCTTTGTTCTCGACGCAGCAGTTCACCGTGTCATATAACCAAAGCCCATTGGACTTGCTACGCGTGACAATGCGCGCTGCCTGAACAGCCTCCTTGAACGTTCTATCGCAGAAGACACCGCCATGGAAAGACAACCTGAAAACATGTGCCGAACCCAGAACATCCCGTCTGAAGGCCAGCCGGATGTTGCCGGTGAGGTCATAGTATTTACCCGCTTCGAAATCGTCACTGATCTCGATGTTGAGCTCAGACGCTTCTTCGTCCAAAGCATCCAAGGTGCGAACCACATCGCAGAGGAAGACAGTCGGACCTTCGGAACCATCGGCCAAGCGATAGTCAGCCTCAGCGAAGACGAAGGCGTCCGCATCCACTGATTCCATCACACGGCGCAACCGTTCGGAAACCAACCAATAGCCGCTGAAGCCTCCCTCCAGGTCCTGAGGCAGCACGCCCTCATTGGGGTGGTAAACCAAGCGTGGGGTTTCGCGCAATGGCGGGAACCCGCCTTCCTTTGGCTTCACGATGAGGCGCGGCGGCGTTCGCAGAACGTTCTCGTTTTCAAAGACCACACCGTGGCCTTTGCCCCCACGCCGGGCGTCCGGCAACAGTTCGAAGAACTCCCCCTTCATGGGCTCACCGGTGGTCATCGTTTCCATGCGTTGCGTCCCATCCATAGGCTCACGTCCGTCGAATTACTGTGACCGGAGTCTAGCGCCATCAGCGGCTGCTTGGGCAGACAAATGGGCGCGGCCTTCGCCTTGGTGCCGCAGCTCCTAATGCGCCCGAAGAGCTCAGCGCTTTGCCGGCTGCCACCCTGCCCGAGCTGCCTCCTCAGGACGACAGAACATGCGCTCGCCGTAGCTCAGGTCGATGCTGGTCCGCTCGTAGTCCCGCTGGCCGGGCACGTGGTAGATCTTCTTGCCTTGGCGGGAGATGTTGCCCTTCATGCGGCATCCGCTGGACACCGGTCGCGCGGCCGCTGGCGTTTGGCTTGCCGTCTGATCGCGCTTGCTGCGGCGGTAGTCCACGGGCATCTGAAACGGCCCTTGCCAGAGGTTGCGCTGGTGCTGGCGCGCGTCGGCCTCGTCTGCAATGAATGCCGTCGCGTATTGGCGATACGCGACCGCCCAACCGGAGCTCACCATCCAGCGGTTGACCGACTGCCCTTGGACGAAGCACTCGGCCACCACTCGGCCGTAGCGGTCCGTGTCCTTGGGCTGGCACCGAACGGTCTTGTCCAGCACATAGCCGTCCAACGCTGCGGCGGACCGCCGACCACATGGCCAGGAGCGCCCGTCTTTGGTCGAACATTGCTGGGCGCTTTCCGGGGCATCGATGCCCCACAGGCGGATGCGCTGCTTCGCCACGGTCAGGGTGTCCCCGTCCGTGACGGTCGCGCGGCCGACCAACTCTGCTGCCACGCCAGGAACCGAAGCAAAAACCAAAAACAGAACCAACAGACCCTTCAACGCCATCAACAACGACTTCCTCTAAGCGCACGCTCGGGTGGCGAGCGCCAGTTCAAACAGGGTCCGACACTTTAGCGGAATCCGCAGAGGGAGGTTACGGGCAAACTACCCGACTTCAATCCCAAGTGTCATACCAAAGCGGCTGACCATCCCACGGGGTGTAGTAGCGGCGCTTTCCCCAGTAGTGAACCCTACTATCAGTCACCTTTCGAATCGCCCGAAAAACTGCACCCCCTGGCATTTCCTCGACCACCTGCCCGTCAAGCACAGGCATCTTGGCACCCCGGTGCAGATCGCCCGCAACCAGCACTGAGGGGATGTGCGCCAGCAATGCCCCGGTAGCATTTTCTTTGAGCACGACGCAAAACGACGTGGTTTCACTACACGCCACAAGGCGGTCGTATGCCACCCCTTCCCGTATCCGGTGAAGTAGCGGCAAGAGGGATTCCAATGCCAACGCATGGGCGCGCTCCTTCATTGCAAGATGCGATGCTTCGCGGCACCACTCCCGAAGATCAGACGTGTCTGCTAGCTGGAGCACGCTTTCACGGCCTGCCCAGTCATGAACGCCCGGCAGATACCGGGACGTGGTGATGAACAAGCCGTTGGCCTGCTCACGCTTGGAATGTGCTTCAAGTGCTGCCACTGCTTCAAGCCCAATGGGTTGGTGCTTGGCATACCGCTTGGCCTGGATCAGCGTGAGGTTGTCATCCAATGGTGATTCTTGCCAGATCCGAACGTCCACGCCCTTGTCTCCGCTCCCAGGACCCACGCGCGTTTTCCAGCCTCGCGCAGCAAAAATGCTGCTGATGAGCTCTTCGAATGCTCGATGTGGGAGTCGATGAAAGTCCTCAGGGTTTTGTGCGAAGTAAGAGTAGATGTCACCGGATACGTCCGCAGTGTCGGCTTCAATCAAGCGGCAAGTCCACTTCCACTGGGCCAAGGCATCAAACTGTCGCTGGAGCTCAGTCTCTTGATCGATCAGGTAGTAGTTGGCCGTGACTGAGTCGTCCCACTCCAGGAAGACACCTAGCTTCTCAAGCTCTTCTAAAAGTTCGTCGGCCTCTTCATATCCCTCGTAGAGCACCCTGCGCGCGTCGCCTTCAGACCAAAAAGTCAGCAAGGGCTCACCTTCACCCGGCTCAGAGTCGTAGTGCTTCAGCGGATCTTTGTGCCCCGAGTCGTGAAGGAAGTCATGCTTATTTCCCCACGCCTCCGTCACCGCCCGGACTTGGGCGACCAACTTCTCCAAGTGAGCATCAGGCTTGGTTGGATTAGCTTTCACTCGACCGCTCCTCGCAATCGGTTGACAACAAAGGAGCAACCGACAGTTCTGGAGGCTGCTGCGGCACCTCAGGCGCTCCGAACTCTCTATGGAACTCGCCTCCCAACTGATCCCGCCGGGCAAACCCATAGCTCGATAGGGGAGGATTTGGGGCGAGAACAGTCTCCAGGCAACCGGCCAACACACTGAAGAGATCAGCGCGGATCAGCATCAGCATCACGTCGCCTTCTGTCCAACCTGGCCCGATTCTGCGATTGAGCTGAGGTGTCCCACCATGCGCATAATTGTGGAGCCACTTCGCAGCGCCCCCCTTCTTGAACCCATCTACCAAGCCTTGGATGAGCGGAAACGTGGTGGCCAACTGAGCGGCAATGGCTGCCAGCATCGGGACATCATCAATGGGGTTGTCAGACCCATCCAGTTGGAGACCCTGAATCTCCTCGCATGACGCCACGTAGACGAACCAAAAGCCAATCGTGGAGGCTTCCAAGATAGGACGCAGCAAGGCACCAGCGGAGCCGTATTCGCCCGCCTCGACCACACGAATAAGCGCGGAGTGATGCTCAAGTGCTAAATCGATGGCGCATCTGGCAAAATTCACTCGCAACGAGGTCGGGACTGCTTCGGGCAGCAGGGACCTGAAGCGCTCGTTCTGCTGACGCGACTCGACACAGCGGGCAAGAATGACCTGGAGAGAATTGATGTCCATGGCTTCAGCGGTGAGGGTTCCTAGAGTCCTGCCATCCAAGCATGATCAAAAGCCGGGCACCACCTTCCCGGCCCATAGAAACCGATGGGTGCACTGCCCGGCCCGTGTCGCAAGGAGGCGATCTCCTAACTATGCTCGTCTTGTCGCGCTTACTACTTACTCGGCGCGCATTGAGACGCCTTCAGAAATGACTCTCTATTACGCCCTGCAGACGGGACCGCGTAACCAATACCGACGTAATCGCACGCACGCTGGAATTCGCACAAAAGGGTTGGCTGTCCAAGACGATCAAGCCCTTGACAGATGATGTATGCCCTTATCTTGAGATTACTTCTGATCATCCCCTCCGACCAGTAACATCCCATCCCAGAGCAATCAAAATTTCTTTCGACATCATCGAATCGCTTGGCCTCATCCGCCTCCATCTCAGCAATGGACATTGACGATCGACGAATGCGCTCTGCCTCGCACCACTCCTCAAACTTGGCAGCCGTTACTTTTGCAACCGCCATTCCGCTGGAATACTCCTCAGGATCCAAGCCAGCGCCAATTTTATATATCCAATAAAGAGCCCCCCACTCCTCGAGGCTGACAATGCCGGCACCACCATCTTTTACCATCAACCGCTGAAATAGATCTGACTTAACCTCAGGAAGCGGAACCTCAATGCCCACCTTGATAGACAACCATGGTTTACTTTTAATGACACTCAACGCCAGATCGAACTGCCGCTTGGTAAGTTGCGGAAGCGCTTCCATTTCCTTTCGATGGATGACATCCAGAATCTCCTTGTTCCACACGGAATTAAGAGGAAGGCGGTCCGCGAGTTCCGCAAGCGCCTGCCGGCTGTAAAATTTTGTGCCACCACCAATTTCCAGCTCATCGAGCTCGAACCCGACAATAAATAGAAGATCGTTTATATATCTCCTATTTTCATCGAACCATGATTGGAAAGTGTCAATATTGACTATTTTCGGCATGTTAGGGTGCATCACATCGCCCTTAGTCGCCGCATACCTAAAAGCATCTCCATCCGCATCTACTTTTGCAAGCTCGCAGATCATGGGCCGAATCTCTTGTATATATGGAACCAGATCCGGGGCAAATTGATTTGCTCGATCCACAAGGATTTCCAAGAGCTTGGTAAGTTCATGCGTTCCAGGCGCTGTTATTTTAGCTTTGCCGATCACCCCCACCCTTCGAATCATCCGCTTAAGACTGAGCTCCACATAGTGGCGCGCACAGAATACTTGGGGATAGATAACGGCATCCACCATTATGTCGGTCCCCGGGCATGGTTGCTCCCCGCCTCGCGCAACATGCCTAGCCGCCGCAGTTAGAGCGCCGACCGCCGCCTCGTATCCCCAAATGTAGGCCAATTCATCTGGAACAAATGGATGTTCTCCAATGCTCGCGTTCAATGCCCAATCTTTGCCTTCGCCAAACGGCCCACTCAAGCTTCCTTTAGACATCCAACTGCTCCTTTCTTCGCAAGATTAAGAATTAGAAGCGCATCCGAGGACAGAATGCTAACACCCCCCGTTGCATTCAGGCTGCGCTAATTATTGCAGGTGAGATAGTTAAATTAATTGCGTTAAACAGTACCATCAGACCTTTCAACACCATCAACAACGACCCTCTAAGCGCAGGCCCTGGCGCCGAGCGCCAGTTCAAACAGGGTCCGATACTCTAGCGGAAGTGGAAAAAGGACGCCGACCAACTCGTCAATCCTTCAATCCCAACTTGCGTTCCTGGTGTGGTCGCCGTCGGTCTCCTCTACGACAACGAAGTCGCTCACCAGCCAGCCGTATGCATCGCTGAGCGCATCGGCGATGCCCTCTTCGTTCCCGCATTCAACTGTGGCTTCGGCCGGCAACGCAGGACGCTTGCCATCGGTCTCCCAGACAATCCCTCGCACGTGAAACGCTTTCATTCCTGCTCCATGGATGTGCATCTGCCTTGGCAGTCTAGCTTCGGCAGACCGCATAGGTGAAGGGGTGGGCTATGCCCACCCCCTGCTGGCCAGGCTGACGTGCTGCCGGCCACCGATGACCAGGTGGTCGAGGACCCTGATGTCGAGAAGCGCCAGCGCCTGCTTCAGGCGCTCGGTGACTTGGCGGTCAGCTTGACTGGGTTCCGGGTTCCCGCTCGGGTGGTTGTGGAAGAGGATGACGGCGACGGCGTTGAGGTCGAGGGCGCGCTTGGCGACGACCCGGTTGTGGACTTCGCATGCGTCGATGGTGCCGGTGAAGAGGTGCTCAGTGGCCAAGACGTGGTGTTTGGTGTCGAGGAAGACGACACCGAAGACTTCGTGCGGCAGGTGGGCGCAGCGGGCGACCAGGTAGCTGCCGGCCTGCTCGGGGCTGTTGATGCGGCCCAGCCGCTGGAGGCGTTGCTCTAGGATGGTGGCTGCTGCGAGCAAGATGCCCTCCTCGTCCATCTGGAGTTGGTATTGGGCCTTCCTGTCTTGGGTGCGCTTCATCGGTTCTTCTCCACCAGCGCGTTGTGCGCCTCGTGGGAACCGGCAGGCGGAGCGTCCGGCCCTACCGCACCCGGCAGTGAGCACCGCTTGCGGCGCACAACGGAGGGCCGGAACAACGTGGAGGAGGCCTGTCCTTGCGGTCGGGACAGCGGAGCTAGGATTCCCTTTAAGAGGCCCAGCGCTGGTGGAGATAAAAGGCGTTGAAACCCAACCCTCTGCAAAGAGAAAAGCCCTTACAGTGGACTAGCCAGAGCAATCCAAGGATGAGAAAGATGCCCAAATACGATCTTGTAAGCCAGAAAGACGAATGGGGTTGCGCCGCTGCTTGCGTGGCGTCCCTTTTGAACATCCCATACTCTCGAGCAAAGCGTCTTCTAGAAAGAGAGAAGCGCGCCGGGATAGATGATGAGCCAGAGGGATTTGAGATCGATGAAATCGCCAAGGCTCTTTACAGCAAAGGCGTAAAAGTCATCGCTGACTGGAACCCTCCTTCGAAGCTTCCCAGCGGCACCATCGTGTGCGTCCACAGCCGGGTCAGATACGCAAGCTATCACTACCTGCTCAAGGTCCCTGGCGGCTACATGGATCCGTGGTTCGACCTCATAGAGGATTGCCGAGAGGCCAAAGTGCGCAAGGACATCCCAAAAGGGGCCAAAATTGTTGTCGCCCTTATTCCAACGAAAAAGTCAAATCAAACTAACAAAAATAAGCTAACATTTATCTTTGGTTAATTTTCAGATTTCGCATTTTCTTTGTTTTAGTTAGCTTATTTACTGCAAACAGTACACAAATGACTGCGATAAATCGACCCAAATTTCCTCGCAGGCCTTGGTATATAAGGATTTCTGCCAGGTAACGAATTGGCGAATCCGGGAAGCACCCCAGAGGGGACACCCCAACACCTTAGGACTGCGCTGGCAACGCAGATTTTTGTATCGCCCCCGTTGACGAATTTTCGTCCTGTCATATCCCTACTTCCATCTTTCGATGGAAGTGACCCATGACCAGCAACCCCTCCGTAACCCTCAACGATTACATCGCCTCGCCCTTCGGCCTGCTGCATTTGGAAGGCATCCACATCGGCCGGTTCCGCATCGACCGCGCCATCATCCGAGGTCGGGAAGCCGCCATCAACCTGCAAGAATGCATCCTCGCCGCGCTCGACGAAACCGGACGAAGGAGCGGCATCAAAAACAGCACGCGCTACCCCGCGCAGTTGCCCATGGGCACGCCGGCGCGCCCTCTGGCCAAGGAGATCGAGGATCATCTGGAGGACATGCGTCGCCGGCAACTGGAGCCCAAAACCATCCAGTCCACCGAGCGCACGTTGAAGCTGCTGCTTCTTACCTGCGGCAACATCTCCGCGGCTCGAGTGGACTATTACCACATCCAGGCGCTCTGGAAACTGCTGCGCTGGGCCCCAAGGAACCTGGTGTCGGATCCGCTGCTGAAGGACCTCTCCTTCGACGAAGCGATCGCGCTGGGGAAAGAGCAAGACGTGCCGCCGCTCTCGCCTGCCACGGAAGAGCGTCACCGCCGATTCCTTGTTGCCTTCTTCAATCACTTGGTCAACGGACAAGCCATCGACTTGTCTCCGATGAAGGCCTTCCGGAAGCCCAAGGAAGATCACACCATCAACCCCGACAAGGCGATCCGCTTGTTCGAGGATGCAGACCTGCAAGCCATTTTTGACCCCGCAACATTCATCCCTTGGGCCAAGAAGCCGCAGTATTGGTGGGCACCGATGCTCGGCTTGTATACCGGTGCCAGGGTCAACGAAGTCTGCCAGCTGAAGTTGACCGACATCATTGAGGAACGCGGGGTGTGGTGCATCGCTTTCCAGAAGACGTTGGACCAAGACTTGGCCGCAGACCCGAAGCGACGGCGGCGCAGCCGGCAAAGCATGAAAGGCGCGGGCTGCATGCGCATCATCCCCATCGCGAAGCCGCTCTTGGAGGCAGGCTTCTTGGAGTTCGTGGAGGACATGAAAGCGATCGGCCATCCTCGGCTGTTCCCGCTGCTCTCCGCTGGCGTGAACCGCACCACCGGGGAAACCAACGCGCGTTACAGCCAGCAGTTTGTCGTGGACTTCGGGCGCTACCTGAAGACCCTTGGGTTCGAGAAAGGAATCGGTTTCCACGCCTTCCGCCACACGCTGGCGACGGAGCTCGATGTCAACGATGTTCCAGAGAAAGAGATTGCCCTGGTCACAGGCCACAGCACCGATCCTCGCGACCGGGTTCAGGTCCTACGCAGGCACTACCTTCACAAGAAGCCGCAGGTGACGCGTAGCAAGCAGATCAGCGCACTGGAGCTGTATCAGCCCAACGTGGAGCTGCCGCGCTACCAGCGGGGGCAGTTCGCCAAATGGCTGGCCGATCCGCGCAAGTTTTATCCTTGAGACATCAGAGTCTGACTTTGCTGGTGACACTGGCTTGGCGAGTGCTCCACTTTTGCTGCAAATCTTTCCAGACTTTGCTAACAAGGAGCGCGCACCTGCTTGGTGGGCGGTCCACGGCGCGTAACCCAACCTATCCTCCAGGCGGGGCACTACACGGCGGCGACAGTTGCAGAAGCAGTTGCGCGCCCCAAGCAACTCTACCCTTGAGTTTGCTGCCGCTGGAATGTCAGCGGATAATGCTATGTCCCCTTGAGGCAACTGGATGAACCTCCCAAAGTCGCAGACGACAGGACGCCTTGCTGAGTTGGCTGCGGAACGCGCTTTCACCGCCTGGGGCTGGAACGTCGGGCAAGATCACACCGACATGGGCTATGACCTTTTCGTAACCCCTGACTACGACACCTATCAAGGCGTCCGCTTTCTGGTTCAGGTCAAGGGCACAGCGTCCTTTGCGGAGAAGAATCCCAGCGCGCCCGTTTTTCGAAGCCGCCTGCGCCAATACGCCACAGATATGCTTCCGGTGTTCATTCTCAGAGTCGGGGCCGACTCGACGATTTACTGGATTCACGCTCAGGCATGGGCTGTCAAGAATCAAAAGGTTTTGAAGGGCGAAGGCAAGGGGCGGGTCAACTTCGTCCCCTCCCAAACCCTCGCGGATAGGGCCGGCTTTGAAAGGTATCTCGCGGCAGTTTGCGAACCTCTCCGTCAATGGAAAGACCGCCTATCGGTCGAACGCGACGAGCACTCCTTAGCTCCAAAGGGCCTTGGACGGACGATTGCTGGGCAAATCCCCTCTCCCGTAATCCAGGACCAACCACCTACTGCCCATTTCTCGTTTCAACCCGTGCGAACCGTAGAGAACATGGCTCTGCTTCGGGATGCGTTCTACTACGGCCTACCTCGATCTTTCGACGTTGAAAGCTTCAACATTGAGCCGCCTGCCGGGTTCCCCGACCTTCTCAAGCCTCTGAATTTGTCGCAGGGAAAGCTGACAATGAAGCGCCACCAATCCGTGCCAGGGCACGTGTTCATCTGCTCTGGCTGGGACTATTCGGTCTTGTCGCAGGAGCTGAAAGTGGCTGCCGACCTCTTCACTGGAGAGAAAGGCATTGGCATCACAAATGAGCTCCATCTCTCGCCGCTTGATTTAACGCTGCGCATTGCTGAAGAAAACTCCCGATTCAAAGCAGACGTCAACCTGGCTATCAGGGCAAAGGCAATGTATGGAAAACCCTTGCGACAATTCCATGACCTGGCTCCGCTTGCCAGTTGGGCTGACCATATTGCCGCAGAGGATGCCATGGTCCTTTCACTGGATTTCGGTGGCACTAAAGAAGAGCTCTCGACTTCTATAAAGTCACTTTCAAACATGCTTCCGGTGTTTCAGCGCATCCGGAGCTTGAGCCGGCTGCACATGGTCGCCCGCGCGCTCAAATCCGATTTCACCTTGATGGATGCCGACACCTTTTCCGTAGAAGATTTCCAAGACATCGACTTTGCTTATGAGCTTCTTCGAGGCTCTCGGCAGGCGATCAGCCTCGGTCCCATGGAAGTCGATCCCATCAGCCCAGAAGCATGCGACATCGTGAACGCCCCTGGCGCTTTGTATTGCATGACGCAGTGGCTATTCGAGGTTGCAGGGCGGCCGGTGGGCGAAATTCCTCTCGAGATCGATATGACCGGCTATGTCCTGGAAAAGATGGAAGGAAGCAATAAGGTCCTCATCTCCAAGGGTGAAGGCGCTCAGGCTTGGGTGATGCATGAAAAGCACACCGACACAACGGGTCGTATCAGGCGTAATCGCGCCTCCTAGCGCTTGTTTCCGCTATTTGCCATCTTTCGGAGGTGTTCCAGCGCATCTTTCTGCTTTGCTGCAGGAAGCTTGGCGACCAGCAGGATGACCTCGGCGAGGGTGTCAGACGTCGCATGAAAGTAAGCCACAGGCAGGCCGAGCGCCTTGGCCAAAGCTTCAGAAGTGGCTGGGTCCGGGTCATGCTGACCTGTTTCATAGCGGCTCACGCGCGTTGCCCCTGAGACGTTGTCCACCATCCCAATGCGCTCGGCCAGTTCGGCCTGGGTCCACCCCATAGCCATCCGCGCACTCCGCAGGCGCATGCCATAGACCGTGGCCGGTGTCTTGGGTTTGGGCATCGAGAAGATTGCACGAAAGCTGAATTCCCTCAGTGTGCCGCTTGGATGCGGGCTTCTCATCTGCGATTATCGTAAATGCCGCCAGGCCGGCGGTCTACAGGGGCTTTTCCTATGAAGCACGCAGGACAAGGAGCGTTCGCTGCGCTCCTGGCATTGACGTTGGCCGCTCCCACCGCCGCCCAGGCCCAGGACACCCAAGCCCAGAAGCCTGGCTTCTTCCGCCAGCTCGGCGGCAGCCTCAAGGACGCCGGCAAGCAGATGGTGGGCATCAAGCCGAACGCAGCGGGCAAGTCCACCGCCCAGGCCGGCAGTAGCGGCAGCGGTCCTCTCTACACGCCCCTCAGCGGCGCCAGGAAGCTTCCCGGGCTGTTCAAGGGCGACAACCACCAGGCCGCGCAGGCAGGCCGCCTGGAATGGCCCCGAGTGGCGTTGACCTTCACCGAGTGGGGCGCTTCCCTGCCCTGCTGGACGGTGGAAGCGCGTATCTGGACCGGCCCCGCGGCTTCGAGCGTTGAGACCTTCCGGGCCTGCGCCGACGCCCCGCTGACCGAGACCGACGACCTGGGCGAGACGGCCGAGCTCAACACGTCCGCCCTCTGGAAAGGAAGGGACACCCTCAACGGCGTTCGCGTGCTGCCCAGCAAGCCGAACACCGGCGCGCAGCACTCCACCGGTCCCAACCCGCCAGCTCAGCCCTTCGTGGTCAACGTGAGCCGCCCCGGGGTCGCCGATCGTGCCGTCGACGTCGCCCTGCGCGTGGCCTGGGTCTCCGGGTTCATCCAGACCGCCGATCTGCATCCAGGCCCCTCGGGAATGCTGACGCCGTTCAAGGACACCCGGCTCTGGATTGCGGGCTTCAAGCCGGACGGGAACCGCGACCGATAGTTTCGCGACGCTCAGCCCCTACCTGGGCGGCAGGCTCCTGCCGCTCTACTCAACCAATCAAGGAATGACCCATGAAAGCAAGGTTTCCCCTGGCCGGTTTGGCCTTTGCATTGACCCTGTCCGGCTGCGGCGGCCCGCCGTCCAATGACGATGCCGAAAAGGCGTTGGCAGCGCTCCTCACCCAGAGCGGCGCAGGTCAGATCACCGGCATCCAGGAGTTCCAGTTGTCCGGGTGCGTGGAGGCCCAAGAAATGGAGGGCTACCGGTGCGACACCACCGGAAAAGTCTCCATCGACATTGGCGGCCGGCAGGTGCCGCTCCCCGTCAGCAAAAATCTTCGCTATGCGAAGGCAAACGGCACATGGAGGGCCTACGCCAAATGACGCCCCAGACTGATCCGATCACCCCCGCGTCGATGCGCGTGGTCAACCCGCTTCCCGGCGTCGGTGCGCCGCACGCCGCCCCCAAGAAGGTGATGACGCCCCACACGAGGTTCTTCCGGTGGTTCTCGTTGAGTCTGCTGCTGCTCGGCCCGTTTGGCTTCATCGTCGGGCCGCTGATGGCCAGGCGAGGCCTGCGGAAAGCGGAGCGCCTCTACCCGCAAGAAGCCTACGCGGCTCGGCAGCGCGACCAGGGGTTCACCGCTGGGCAGTGGTGGGTCATGACGCCGCTGGCCCTGATGGGAGCCTTCTGGGTCTTCTCGCTCCTGAGCGGGCTGCCGATGGTGTTGCTGGTGCTGTGGGTGCAGCTGACCAGTTGATTCCGATAGAGCATCCGCATCAAAAAGCCCGGCAATCCGGGCTTTCTTTTTGCTCCATACCCTGCCCTTGTTGCATCGCTGTGGATGCCGGTTTACAGCGATGACGTCTTGGGACCAGGTCACACCTTGGCCAATCCGCGGTTGACCCCGGCGGCGCTCTGTTAGATACCTGTGATCACCGCGTGCCACTCCGTGGCAAAGGGGCGCGGTGGTTGTATCCCCCACCACACTGGCCAACGAGCCAGCTCTCGCTGTCTGCTTCACCTCCGTCAACTTGCGCGTCCTTCAAGGGGCAACGGCATCGCCCGTGCCTGCAGGGTTCGTGCGTCCCCAAAACACATGGAGATGTGCCGCTATGCGATTCCGGATCTTTCTCACTCTATTCCTGCTCACTACGTTCAGCGCTGCTGCCCAGGCCCAAGTCGTCACCCTCAACAAGGGCGGCTACACCCTGACCTACGACTGCACCGCCCACACGGCCACGCGCTACGAATACTCGCTCAACGCGGACACCGGCTCCGCGGCTCGTCCGTCCGACTTCAACCTCGACACCACCCTGCCGAGCGGCTGCGGCGGCCAAACCTCGACCAAGTCCTACGCCAGCGTGCGCTCGGGCTACGACCGCGGGCACCTGGTCACGTCCAACCACATGGACTACAACGCGACCTACATCGTTCGCGCCAACCTGATGTCCAACATCGTGCCGCAGGTGTCTGGCTTCAATCAGGGGATCTGGGTGCAGGCCGAGAACGTGGCCGAGTGCTACCGCGACATCAAGCCGGTGAAGGTCTACGGCGGCGTGGTCTTCGGCGACACGTCCAACGACTACTTCCTGTCCAGCCACGGCATCCGGACACCGGAATACTTCTGGAAGACCATCATCACCACCGACCCGAGCACGGGCGCTGAGAAGGCCATCAGCTGGATCATCCCGAACGAAACCGGCCTGGGTAGCCTGGACGACTACATCGTCTCGATCGCCGACCTGGAAGAGCTCATCGGGGCCAGCAACGTCGCCATCACGGCCTCGGCTACGGTGAAGAACATGTTGCCGAACTCGACGTGGGCGCTGCCGAGCAACTGCGATCTGAGCTGAGCACGCGCCGGCTTCGCAACGCGTTTCCTCGAAAGCCCTAGGTCACGACCTGGGGCTTTCTTTTTTACTCGTAAGGGATAGCTCCAAGGAGAGACCGGCTCAATCCGGGAACGTCCCCTCAACTGGCTGCGTCGCCCTTGAGCACGGGCAGCGGCTGGCCCGCGGCCGAGCCGATGGGCAAGCGCGATTCAGCGCCGGGGGTTACTACGATGACCGTGATGACTTCGTCCAGCGCCGAGTTGATTTGGACGAACTTGAGGCCGGCCTTTTCGAAGGTGTAGGCCTTGAACAGCGGCGACAGGCTGACGTTTTCTTTGCCGGCGGGGATGCGCTCCCCCATGCCCTCGATAACGTCGGCTGGGTTCATCACCTGGTCCGCTGCCTTGGCGACCGGAGAGAGGCCAGCTGCCAGCCCGGCCAATCCAAGCAATGCGCCGGAGAGGGTTTTCATCGTTCATTCCTTGACGAGAAAGCGTCGCCAAAACGCTACTGCTGGCCAGATGAGTGCGCAAGCGCAAGCCCCATGGCCGCTCAAAACGTCTACGAAGATAGACAAATGTGTGCCGGACGGCGGCCCTTGCTACGGCATTTCCAGCTTCCCCTAGACGCAAAAAGCAAAAGGCCTCGCATTCGAGACCCCTGGTTGTCGACGTCCGAGTGAAGGATTCCTGCCCCTTCCTGTAGTGCTTTCACGCGAGGGACGCGATGGCGTTTTCAGAAAGGCTGGCCCGCGTCAGGACTGATGCCGCTCCAATCGCTTCGGGAGCTGGCTTTAAACAAACAACAACTTCGAGGAATGCAGCGATGTGGAACTACGACGACGACGAAGGCTTGTGGACCGACCAGAACTCGGGCTACTCCTACAATCCGATCGATGACAACTTCATGGAGGGCGAGGACATCGTCGCATTGGATGATGTGCCATTGGCAGTTAGACAGGCCCTGGAAACCACCGCGGACAACGCCATCAAGCAAATCATCAGCGGCGCCAATCCAATCCTTCAACGCGGTGAGGTGGCGTTCACTGACGAGTTCGAGCAAGACCAAGAGGTGGTAGGCATTGAGCTGGAGGCGGCAACGGTGTTCGGGAGCGTTGGCGCCGGGCCGTGCCTTATCGTATTCGCCACGGGCCCAAACGCCGATGGGAATGGCGTCTACGCGAATGGAGCACATCGCGACAATGCCTTCCTGCTGGGCGAGGAATTTTTGGACGAAATGAGCGCTGACATTTTGGGTGCACCAACCTTCTACGTGCTCGGCGGGGAAGTCGGCAGCCACACGGGCGTCGAGGGCGCCACCATGGACTATTCTCGTTACTACCCCTTCTTCCTTGCCTGCGAGCAATCCAACGTCGTGTTTGGCGGCGTGACGTTTCCCTCCAACCCTACCGCCGATGATGCTACTTCCGCAGCGCTTACTCTAGTGGACAATGCCCCACAGGTTGGCTACTGGCTCTGATGCTGGTCCCCGCCCAGTCAAGCAATCTATAGGCACAAAAAGCAAAGGCCTCGCATGCGAGGCCTTTGGTCGTCGGCGCTTAGGTGGAGGTTCTGGCCCCCGTCCCCCAGCCATGGTGGGTGAAGTGGCCTGGACGACGGATACAGGTTGCCATGAGGAGCACGGACGTGCGATCAGTTGAAGGCTGACCGCAGCATCAGAAAACTCCTACGCGCATGCTCCACTCGTTATTGGCCGATTGGCAAGGAGGCAGATCCGCCCCTTGGAAATATGTTACGAACCAAATTCAATCAGAAAAATTCAGAGCCGAAACGACCTTACAGGAAGAGCAGGAAAAGTATAGAACCTGAACAAAATCATTTCCTACAAACCCTTCGTCGGTTGAATAATTCTTGTTCCCGACAGAGGCAATTACCGTCATCTCTTTTTTGCACACAGGGCAGTCCTTCCTGACACGCTCCGTGTCTAGCAAATAAGGAACTCCGCCAAACTGATGCTGAGGCACAGAAAGCATTGAAGGGAGTGCACCAGAAAACTTATAGCCCCCATCAACATCGGGCGCATTCAATCTTTCAATAACAGCCATTTCCTCATCACTAAGACGACGAATACCCACAGAGACCTCGTTAAAGACCTCGGGGTAGTTCGGATAGGGAAAACCCTCGTAGTCGTCGCTGCCAGTCGTGTATTCGACCACCTCGATCGAACCATTGATGTATCTATAGCTAAAGTCGCCCTTATGGATGTCGCACTTCCAGCTATAAAGAAGGTGCAACTCGGGCTCATCGAACCCTGGAACCGCAAATCCATCGCGCGATTGAACCACTCTTGCAAACTGAGTGAGGGGCGCACCTGTATTGGGCGATACCGCGCCAGGCAGGGGGCATCGCCCCCCAATATAGGCCTCATGCGAGGAATTTTCCGAACTTTCCGCAACAACATACCCAGGCGAATTGATGAATTTCATAAATGCCTCACGGCACAAAAATTAAAGGTTCGACAACCACTGGCTCCACCATCGGCTCAGCTACCGGAACCGGCATTTCTGCCATCTCCGGGAGTGGCGCGGTTTCATCCGGCATTGTCAACGCCTCACCGGATTCAACCTGACCGTTGAACCTACTCAGTTCCGGATTGTTACCCAAGTAGTCCAAGAACTCTTGTGCAGAATCCTTCGACATATTCCTCAAATCTGTGCCAGCCTTCTCGCAGAAATCATCCCACGCCCTCCGGGCAATGCGATTGTAAGCAGCATGCTCTTTGCTGTATCCATGCCTAGTTGCCGGCTTTACTACAGCCCTATCAAAAAGCTGCCTGACATCCTGAGATAGATTATCCAGACCGCGCCAAATTGACTGCGGGAAAACATGATGACCTGCGGAAATAAGGCCAAATTGGTCATAAGAATACAGTGGCTTTGATTCGACGTATGCCCAAGTGTTGATGCCGCCACTCAGCCCGATCGGATCGCTTTGCCCATACCGCCCACTGATGGTGTCGTAATCCCGGAAATAGTTCTGGTTGAGTCCCGTGGCGCTGTCGTAACGCTGTCCCGGGGAGCGCATGTTGAACACGAACGCGGTCCCGTCGTTGTCTGGGTCTTGGTTCGGCGGCGTGTTGCCGAACGCCTCACCCTTGATGTCCCAGGTCCAAATTGCGACGTCGCGCGTCGGGTCGATCACCGTCCGCGGCGCGCCAAGGTGGTCCGGCTGCACATAGTTCAAGGCCGTGCCGGCCAGCACGCCCACCGGCAGATTACCGAGCCAGATGACTTGCTGGAGCGCTTTGCCGTTGGTGTCGTAGTCGCCCATCCAATGGCCGGCCTCATCGTAGACCGTGTAGGTGTTGGTCGTGCCGAGGAAGCGTCGCACCTGCTCGCCGCGGTCGTTGTAGCGATACTCCATCGCAAGCGTGCCGCTGCGCTTGGCCTGGCTCAGGCGCCCGGTCGCGTCGTAGGCGAACTCGCGTGCGGTGCCGTCGATGGCCGTGGTATTGCCTGCCGCGTCGTAGCTGCGCGCGGCGCCGGCCACGCTTGCCAGGCGATGGCTGTCGGTCGGGTAGCTGTAGGTCTGGGCGCTGCCGTTGACCTGAGCGCTGAGCCGGTTGCCGGTAGCGTCGTAGCTGTAGCCGTCGATCACCGTGCCGGTCGGGCCGTCCTTGAACGCGGTCAATCGGTCCAGGTTGTCATAGCTCAAAGTGACCACGGGTGCCGTGTTGCCTGGAGCGGTCAGCGCAGTGAGATTGCCGACCGGGTCGAAGGCGAAGCCGATGTTGAGGCCATCGCTGCGGCTGTCCTGGATCGCCTGCGGGCGGTAGTCCTGGTCCAGCACGCGCTGCAGTGGCCGGCTGTTGCCGTAAGACCAACCGGCGCTGGGGCCGAACGGATAGTAGGTGGCGCCGCTCAGCAGCTTTTGCCGCGTGCCGCCCGCAGGCGTGACGCCCACTTCCGTGGCCTGCCCCAGCGCGTTGCGCACGTAGTCCACCACCGCGCCGTCCGGATAGGTCACCCGGCTCAAGCGGCCGCCCTTGGTGTAGGCGTAGCGCAGCGCGAACGCCTTGCCGTTGGTGGTCTGCACCTTGCGCACGACGCGTCCGAACCGGTCATAGCAATACTGGGTCGTGCCACTGCCGTCCTGCAGCTTGCTCAAGCGCCCCAGCGCAAATGTTTCCCCGGCCGCGCACACGTTCTGGCTGGCATCGTAGGTGTAGGTCGCGATCAGCGCCTTGTCCGCGTAGGTCGCCTTGGCCAGACGGCCGAGCACGTCGAAGACGTAGTTGGTCTTGGTGCCGCGCGCATCGGTTTGTGTGGCCGGGTTGCCGGCGCTGTTGTAGGTGTAGCTGGTCACGCCGGTGTCGGGGCTGGTCAGTTTGAGCAAGTCGCCCAGGCCGTTGTATTGGTAACTCGTGGTCAGGCCCTTGGGATCGGTAACCTTGGTGATGCGGTCCAGTGCGTCGTATTCGGCCTGGGTCTTGGCGGCGATCCCGCCCACATCCTGTGTCGTCTGCTTGACCCGGTCCAGCGGATCGTAGTCGGTCTGGTTCTTCCGCTTGAGTGCGTCGGTGACCAACTGCACATTGCCGTTGTCGTCGTAGCCGAAGTCGGTCGGGTCGGCTTCGGCGGTGGCCTGCGTGGCCAGCTGGCCGAGCTTGTTGTAGATCCGCGACAGCGTGCGCTTGAGCGTGCCGGACGCGTCCTTGGTGTCTTCCTTGAACCGGTTACCGGACGCATCCAGCGAGTAGTGGATGTTGTTGCCGGCGCCATCGGTCACGTCGGTCAAGCGATGCGCAGCGTCGTAGCCGTAGGTGACGAAGGTGCCGTCGGGGTCGGTCACCTTACTGACGCTGCCCACCTCGTCGTAGGCGACGATGGTGGCCTGATCCTGATCTGACGGCGTGCCGTCGGCATTCGCGCGCAGGGTGCTTGAGGCCATCCAGCCGCGCGGGGTGTAGGCGAGGTCGCGGATCAGGCCATTGGCGTCCTGGGTGCGGGTGGGACGGCCGTTGCGGTCGTAAGCCACATAGGTCGTGGCACGGCCCAGCGCATCGACCACCTGATACAGGTCCCCGGCGCGGTGGCAGACGCCGCCAGCGTTGGCGCAGCCGGATTCGTCGGCGGTCAGGTAATAGCGATAGGTCGTGGTGTCGGCGACATCCGTGCGCGGGCCATCCTGGCTAAGCACCAGGCCGATCTGCGGGCACTGCGTGCCATCGACGGTATCGCAGTAGCTGGTGAGCCACTGCCGCACGCCGGCTGGGGCTTTGGCCGCGCTGCCGCAGCTGTAGCTCATGGCGGTGGACACGGACGGATCCACCTGGCAACGCGCGGTTTGCTGTCCGCGTGCGTTGTAGGTCCATGCCGTCTTGGCAGCGGTCGCGCCCGCTGCATCGAGCACGGTGCGGGTCAGCGGCACCCGTAGGCTGGTATTCCACGTGGTGTTGGTGGTGCGCTGCTGCGTTGTGCCCGAGGCCTCTATCTGTTGGGTCAGCAGGCCGCCAGCCGCGTAGGTCGTCTTGGTGACGGTGCCCTTGAAGTCGGTCGTAGACGCCGGGTAGCCATTGGCGTCATAGGTCAGCGACTTCCACGGCTGATTGCATTGTTGACCACACGCCACACTGGCACCGGTCGGCTTCAAAGCGCCATAGCCGCTGTCTGTATAGCTCATGTAAACCTGGGTTCCCAACGGCGAAGTCACCGTGGCCGGCACGCCCCAGTTCTGGGTGTAATTCGCATAGTCGACACTGGTGGCATCGACGTTGCCGGCAAAGCTCGAAGAATTGGCCTTGCCGTTGGCGTCGTAGCCGGTGCTTTCGAAGCGCACACCCTTCTCGTCGATCACTCCGGTCAGCGCCGTGGGCCGATTGACCTTGGACGTCAGCGTTTGCTCGTTGTAGACGTATTGGCGGGTCTTGCCATCCGGATACTGCACGGAAGCCAGGTTGCCCGTGGTGTCGTAGGTATAGGTCAGCGCGCCGCCATCGGGGAGGGTCACCGTCTTCAGACGGCTGTCGCTGCCATAGACGAACGCGAGTGCGCGGCCACCTGCGTCGGTGACGTGCAGCAGCAGGTTCGGCTTGGGCGCGATTGCGACCGGCGTCTGCGCGTCGCTGTAGTCCAGGGTCAACACAGTCTGGCCCATCCGGTCGAACGCCGAACGCAACAGGCCATTGCTGTCGTAAAGCTCGGTCTGCTGCGTAGCTGCGACCGCCAGGGAGTAGCCCAGCAACAGACCGGCGCTGTCGCGGCGCTCGGTCAAGGTGTCGGGCATGTCCGGATCCGTCGTCCAGACGCCGCTCTTCAACTGGAACCGTTCCACACCGCCATCCGGGCGGCGTGCGTCGATGATGCTTCCACCGTTGGGAGCCGTGGCCACCATCACGTCCAGGGTGCGCTCGAACGAGTGGCGCCACTGCTTGCCAAGCGCCACCGAGGTGACGAAGGTCTTGCTGTTGTAGAAGCGGCGCAGCGTCAGCCAGGTCGGCGAATCGTAATCGGTGTCCTGGCGGAACATGTTGCCGGTGGCGGTGTTGATCGGGTCGCCCTCGAATACGCTACCGCGATGCGCCCCGCCCTGTTTCAGAGCCGCGTCGCCGCTGCTGCCATGGGGACCGGTGTTGTCGCCTTTCTGCCCCAGGCCGCCACTACACATCGTGTTGCAGCTGCCCGCGTTCTTGGGCGGATAACCCACGACGTTGTCGGTGGCCTCGATGTAGGAATCGGTCTGGCCGTTGACGTAAAGAATCGCCGCTGTGAAGCCAGAGCCATAGCTCACGGAGAAGGTAGGCGGATTCACGCATCCCTTCGGTCCCGACTCGCATAGCGCCATGATCTGGCTTTCGAGAAATTGGACGACTTCATTGACTGTGGGATACGTCGCCACGCCATGACTGGAGGAGGTCGTATAGGGCGGACCATATTGGTGTTGCGGCGTCGCTTGGCTCAGCGGCGCAACCAACATGCCGACAAGCAGCAACAGGCAGGCCATGCCGATACGGCGGGAAAGGCGAACGTGGGGGTTCGACATGGCGTCATCCTTGAGCTTGGATAGAGTTGTGGGCGGGCAACCGCGGTGCGTGGGCATTGCCCGGCGCCAACAAAGCGTATCGCTGGTTTGTTGCAAATTTTGAGACGGCCAGAACTTTGTTTATTTGCCGTCCAGCCCATCTAGCAGCTGGTCACCCCACCCCCCTAGCACCCCAGCTCGACCCTTGGCCTCTGGCGACGTCTACCACCTGCCAGGCTCACAGATAACCTGTGAGCCTGCGCTCTACCGAAGCTGGCTTCCTGGAACGTTGCCACCGCTCAGCCCGGATATTTCGGGAACTTCTCGTCCGGGTGACCAGCCTTCCATTGCTTGTAAGCAGCCGTCCCCTCCCAAGCAGTGAAGGCACGCGGAGGACGGCCCCGTCCACTCCAGGTCTCATGGGTATGGGGCAGCCAATACTTGGGGGCGACTTCCTTCTTGGCCTGGGTCGAAGCGGCCTTGGGACCGCGGCCCGGGCTGCTGGCGCCGATGGCAACCGCCAGCTCGGCTTTCTGCTTCGGGGTGAAGTATTCGCTGTATTGAGACAGCAGGCCGACAATTTCCGCTACAGCGGCGGCGGCCTGTTCTTGGCGGAGTGCGGCTTCCTGTTCTTCAAGCTTGCGAAGCTCCTCTTCGATCTTGGCCTTGGCAGAGGTGATCGATTCCAACGTTTTCTTACTCATTCAGCACATCGCCTGTTAGGAACATGGGTCTTATCCCGGAACTTAAAGCTTAATTCAAATCCGCCCGCAGATCAGCGCCGATAAATTTCAGCATATACCAATCATACTCAACATCATGAAAACCTAACCACAAGAAATAATCTCATTCAGTAGGGCAATCACATAGCCAACCCAAATAGTAAATTTTTCGTAGAAATTTAAAAACTCAAGACACTTATCTATCTATTTTTTCAATGGCAGGATTTTTTCTTAAAAAATCAATCCACTCAGGATCATTGATAAGCTTGGAATAGGGCCTGCTTGACGTTCTTTCCAGCTTTATCGAGACCTTATGCTCGTGCCAAATCGCATAAACACGACCCAACTGATGGCGATGATAAGATTGCCAGCTTAACCCGTGAATGATTTTTCCAAATCGCCGATGCAACTCAAGCGCAGCATTCTGAAATGGCAGGTAAGTACTATCCAACTTACCACCACTCCACGACAGCCCAAGTAAGTCACGATTATCGCCATCAATCGGAATGAAAAGCGCTGGCTCTGAAAATTCATAGCGGACGACTGAGTATTGCTCTGCCAAATCCTTCGACCACTTAAAGCTGTCATCCTGAGCGTTTACCTGCAGCACCCGGCATTCCATTGCCACTGCTGGCAAAGTATCAGCGGTATACAGCACAGCAAACTGGTCCTTAAATCCATCCGGAGGGTCAACGCGGAGTTTACGAAACTTGACATCTGGCGGATCCCAGTCCATTCCATCATAACGAAACAGCCGGACCAAAGGCCGGCTGTTCGGATCAAGCAAATGGATTTGTATTTCGTCAGCAGAAAACGTCATAGATCTGCCCTTCATGGCCCCAAGACATAAGCGTTGGCGGCCCCAATGACGGCCTCTAGTCGCGCAGCTGGCGCCGAAGCCATAAGCTGATCGGCACCGCCAGCGCTCAGGTCACGAACCGATAGGAGGGCACCGCAAAGCAATTCTACCGGAGTTAGATCATACAGAAGTTCATTAGGCGAAACAAAGAAACCATAGGTTGCAGAACCCAACTCCGGGTCCAGCGCCGCCAAGACTTGAGTCAACGGCGCTCCAACGATTCCGGGCCATGCTTGAAAAGCCGGATATTCACGGCCGCGCTTGCGTCCCGGTCGAAGTATCGAGAACACTTCACGTTCATCTTCGCGCCGACGCACGGTTTCGTCACTGATACCTAGTTCCCTTGCGAACTCAACAGCAGATAGAAATTTACTTGCATCGCGCCCGCTTATAGGAAAGACCCCCGTCGGCTTAACATCTGCCACACGGCTTACCAGACGGTCAAAATCCAACTGCCGCTGCAGTACACGGCCCTCAACTTGAACCTCGACCCAAGACTTCAGTATGTCCAGCACTGTAGGTGCAAGCCCTGCTTTCTTCAGCGCGACGGCATGTGCATCACTGCTTTGCTGTAACGCAGCCTCAAGCCGACTATCGGTGCGTAGGCGCCGAGCCTCCGACTTCACGAGTTCGAACGAAAGATTCGACGAAGAGACAAGTACGGAGCTAGCCAAGCTCAAGTCAGCTAGATATCCAGGAATATGTTCCGCCCCCTGCAGACCAGGCTGGATCTCCGACAACGCGATGGCAAGCGAGCGCTCCAACATGTCCAGCCTATCCTTAGGCTGCCGTAGATCGTGGTCTGTAGAAACGACCTCATCCCAAGGAAATGGCGTAGACATAAATGAACTCCGCTTTTGACTAATGCAACAATAGCCACTGAGGACACACATGTCAAGTATGGCCTATATGGCTTAATCAATGGACTTAGACCACCAGCTGGATAGACCACATCATCGCCGGGTGGCATGCCTCAGCCAGCACCCTCGGACTGAACTCCGTCTCATACGCATGGGCATGCTCCTGCCGGTCCGACAACTCATGCCCTGTGTATTCCTCCCGCATCTCCCGGTGGACCCCAGCGGCCTTCAACGCGCCGATGACCGTATCCCGGAAGCTGTGGTGCCCCACCCTGCCGCCGCCGCGCGCCTTGATGCCCAGCTTGACCAGGTAGCGTGAAAACGCGTGCTGGGTTCGGCCGGCCGGGCCGTTCTTGGCATCGAAGCTGAGTTCGGGGAAGAGCTTCGTCTCGCCGGCCGCCTTGAGCCGCTCCACGCGCTCCCACAGGCCCAACTTGATGAGGTCCGGGTGCACGGGGGTCTTCCGATCGCTGGCATCCGTCTTGAGGCTCTTGTCCTCGCCCATCCAGGTGAAGTGGAAGATGGGGATGCCGTCTTCCTCTCGGCAGTCCTCCAGTTCCAGCCTAGCCACCTCATTGGAGCGCGCGCCGGTGTAGAGCAGGATGAGCGGCAGCCACCGCGCCGCATCGCCCTTCAACTGCTTGAAGTTCTCCGGGTCGAAGATGCGCTTGACCTGGTCGGGAGTGAACGCCTGTGAGCCATGGCTCTTCGCCCGCTGCTTCTTCAGCTGCTTGGGCACGGAGGCGTGCCCGGAAGCCGGGTTGTCGCCCTGCGGGTAGTGCCCGGCCGTCTGCGCCCACTTGATGAAATCCGCGCAGGCCGAGAAACGGTTGGTGATGTAGGTGATGACCCGCTTCTGCGCAGTCTCGTGCAGGAACCACTCCGAGAAGTCGGTGCGCGTCAGCTCCTTCAGCAACACGGGACGCTTGCCTTTGCGCTGGCTGGCCACGAAGACCTCCAGGTCCTTCAGGGCCCGGGTTTTCTGAACGATGGTCTTGGCGGTGTTCTTGCCCTGGATGCTGACCAGATACTTGTCGCGCGCATCTGCGAGGGTCAGGCCGACAGGGCGAGCCTCACCGATGGGCTTGACGACCCTGCGCGGCGGGAACGGTGTAGACGACGGCATGGACACCGAGTGCTGCGCCGCCAGTCGCTTGAACAGCGACAAATCCTTGTCGTCGTTGATCTCCACCTGCCCGAACGATGCCCCGCCCGGCAGCTTCACGTCCTTGAGGATCAGTTCGAGCGACGACGTGCCCTCCAGGCTCCTCAAGAGCTCATCCAGCTCCGATCCCATGCTGCCGTTCCTGATGGCTGCGAAGGCTCGAGCATAGCGCTGCTGCATCAGCAACGCGTAGCCAAGCGCGGCGCGATCGCACGTCGTGCCGGTGCTGCGCTTGACGACTTTTCGGCCGAAGCGCGCCTGCAGATCGGCAGGAATGCGCAAACGAACGTAGAAGCGGCCGGTCTCGCCGCGGGTGAGGTAGTGCGCTACTCGCATGGAAGTGTCCAAGCGAGTGTCCAAGGTGGTCGAAAAGAAAAACGCCCGCAAATCGTTGATTTGCGGGCGTTTCCTTGACACTGGCGGAGTGAGAGGGATTCGAACCCTCGATAGAGCTTTTGACCCTATACTCCCTTAGCAGGGGAGCCCCTTCAGCCGCTCGGGCATCACTCCGGATCTAGACGCTGCGGATATTCCGCGACCGGGCGCGAAGGATAACGGTTTGTAGGGTCTCAGGTAAACCCTTTCGACGCATCAATCGGAAGATTGATCGCCATGGCCGCCGCCATGCGAGGTCGGCTCGTCGCCGCGTTGGATGCGCTGATAGATTTCTTCGCGGTGCACGGCGACATCCTTCGGCGCGGTGATGCCGATGCGCACTTGATTGCCCTTGACCCCAAGCACCGTCACGGTGACCGAATCGCCGATCATCAAGGTTTCGCCTACCCGGCGAGTCAGGATCAACATTTTTAAAATTCTCCAGGGAACCGGTGATTCCCACCGGTACGGCATCCCGAGCCGGGACGCCCCATCACGAAAGGGAAAAGAAGATCGATGTTAAGGGAAGCCGCGCCCTGCCAGCAAGGCGGCGCGAGTTCGTGTTCAGGGGAGATGTTGCTTGACCCAGTCGGGTACGCCCTCGAGCGCAAGGGCAAGGGCGGGCCCGTCCTCGCCACCACCCTGGGCGAGGTCCGGGCGGCCGCCGCCCTTGCCCGAGATCTGACCGGCGATATGGCTCAGCAGTTCCCCGGCCTTGACCCGGCCCATTGGGCTGCCGTTCACCCCGGCGACCAGCGCCGCTTTGCCCTCGCTGGCACCGGCCAGCACGATCACGCTGTCGCCCAACTGCTGCTTCAGGCGGTCGATCGCCTCGCGCAAGGCCTTTGCATCGAAGCCTTCCAGGCGCACGGCGAGCACCTTCACCCCGGCCACCTCGACCGCGGCGGCGGCCAGGTCGGCGGTGGCGCCGGACGCCAGCTTGGCCTTCAGCGCCTCCAGCTCGCGCTCCAGGCGCTTGTGCTTGTCGCCCAGCTGGCGAATCTTCTCGACCACGTCGCCGGCGCTGCCGCCGACCAGTTCGGCCGCCTCGTGCAGCTTGGCCTCTTCGGCCGCCACATGGTCCAGGGCGCCCTGCCCGGTCACCGCCTCGATCCGGCGCACGCCGGCCGACACGCCGCCCTCGCTGGTGATCTTGAACAGGCCGATGTCGCCGGTGCGCGCCACGTGCGTGCCGCCGCACAGCTCGGTGGAGTAGTCGCCCATCTTCAGCACGCGCACGCGTTCGCCGTACTTCTCGCCGAACAGCGCCATCGCGCCGAAGTCCAGCGCTTCCTGCATGCCCATGTGGTGCACTTCGACCGCATGGTTGGCGCGCACCTGCGCGTTGACCTTGCGCTCGACCACCGCCAGCTCCTCGGCGCTCATCGGCTGGAAGTGCGAGAAATCGAAACGCAGCCGGTCCGGCGCGACCAGCGAACCCTTCTGCTGCACGTGCGTGCCGAGCACCTCGCGCAGCGCGGCGTGCAGCAGGTGCGTGGCGGAATGGTTGAGGATGGTGGCGCCGCGGCGGTCGCTGTCGACCTGCGCCGACAGCGTGGCGCCGACCTGCAGGCGGCCGCTGCGCAACTGGCCGACATGGCCATGGAACTGGCCGGCGAACTTCTGCGTCTCCTCGACCTGGAACAGCACGCCGTCCGCGCTCAACTGGCCCAGGTCGCCGACCTGGCCGCCGGATTCGGCATAGAACGGAGTGCGATCGAGCAGCACGATCGCCGCATCGCCGGCCTCGACCGACTCGACCGGGCGCCCATCCTTCAACAACGCGACCACCTTCAGCGCATCGGCCTGCAGCGCGTCGTAGCCCAGGAACACCGTGGGGACCAGCTGCGCCACTAGGTCGGCCGGCAACGTGGTGCCGCCGCCGAACTTGCCGGCCGCGCGCGCGGTCTCGCGTTGGCGCTCCATCGCGCTTTCGAAACCGGCCATGTCCACGTCCATGCCGCGCTCGCGGGCGATGTCGGCGGTGAGATCGACCGGGAAGCCATAGGTGTCGTACAGGCGGAAGGCGTCCGTGCCGGGGATCGTGCCGCTGACGCGGGCGGCGATCTCGTCGAAGATCTTCATGCCCGAATCCAGGGTCTCGGCAAAGCGCTCCTCTTCGGCCTGCAGCGCCCGCTGCACGGTGGACAACGCCGCCGGCAGTTCCGGATAGGCTTCGCCCATCAGCTCGGACAGGGTGGCCGCCATCTTGTGGAAGAATGGCTGGCGCACGCCGAGCATCCAGCCATGGCGCAGGGCGCGGCGGATGATCCGGCGCAGCACGTAGCCGCGGCCTTCGTTGGACGGCAGCACGCCGTCGACGATCAGGAACGAACAGGCGCGGATGTGGTCGGCGATCACGCGCAGCGACTTGTTCTCCAGGTCGGCCATGCCGGTCAGCTCGGAAGCATGACGGATCAGCGTCTGGAACAGGTCGATCTCGTAGTTGCTGTGCACGTGCTGCAGAATCGCGGCCAGGCGCTCGAGGCCCATGCCGGTATCCACGCACGGCGCCGGCAGCGGCACCAGGGTGCCGTCCGGCTGGCGGTCGAACTGCATGAACACCAGGTTCCAGATCTCAATGAAGCGGTCGCCGTCCTCGTCCGGCGAGCCCGGAGGACCGCCGGCGATATGCGCGCCATGGTCGTAGAAGATCTCGGTGCACGGGCCGCAGGGGCCGGTGTCGGCCATCTGCCAGAAGTTGTCCGAGGCATACGGCGCGCCCTTGTTGTCGCCGATGCGCACGATCCGCTCCGGTGGCACCCCGATCATGTCGCGCCACAGCTCGTAGGCCTGCTCGTCGGTGTGGTAGACGGTGACCAGCAAGCGTTCGGCGGGCAGCTTCCAGACCTGGGTCAGCAGTTCCCAGGCCCAGGCGATCGCCTCTTTCTTGAAGTAGTCGCCGAACGACCAGTTGCCCAGCATTTCGAAGAAGGTGTGATGGCGCGCGGTATAGCCGACCGCATCCAGGTCGTTGTGCTTGCCGCCGGCGCGCAGGCAGCGCTGCACATCGGCCGCGCGCACATAGCTGCGTTTCTCGGCGCCGAGGAACACGTCCTTGAACTGCACCATGCCGGAATTGGTGAACAGCAGCGTCGGATCGTTGCCCGGCACCAGCGGCGCGGACGGAACGATGGTGTGGCCCTTCCCGTTGAAGAACTCGAGGAAGTCGCTGCGGATCTGGGAGGTGGAGAATTTGGCGGGTGCGTTCATGGGCTGGCTATAGACGAGCGGACGGGTTTCCGGGCGTACCCCCTCAAGATAAGGGCGTGCGGAAACCGGACAAGACAATCCGCCAAGGTTAGCAGGCCCGGCCCGCTCAGTCCTCCGGCTCGTAGCGCGTGGCCGCGCGGATGCTGTCGCCATCGAAACCGCGCCGCGCCAGCAGATCGGCGGCCTTGCGCCGCTGCGGCAGGTCCACCGGTCCGGCCGCGCCGAAGCGGCGCTGCACCAGATCGCGAGCGTTTTCGCTCCAGTCGCCGTCGAAGGCGGCCATCGCTGTGGCGATGGCCTCGCTGTCCAGGCCATGGGTTCCCAGTTCGGCGCGTATGTGCAAAGGCCCGTAGCCGGTATTGGCACGGCTGCGCACCAGCAGTTCGGCGAAGCGGCCATCGTCCTGCCAGCCCTCGCCCGCCAGGCGTTCCACCGCGGCGGCGGCGGCATCCGGCTCCACGCCGCGTGCCCGCAATTTGCGGGTCAGTTCCTTGCGCGAGTGTTCGCGGCGTACCAGCAGGCCCAAGGCCCGCTGCAGCGGCGTCTGTTCCGGCTGCCGGCGGCGCCGGCGCGGTTCCTGTACTTGTTCGTCGTCAGCCATGCAGGCTCACCCCGCCACGATCGTCAATGTGCCGTCCTTGGCACCTGCCCTCCTGGCTTGCTCAAGACTGCCGAGGGAGACGAGCGGCACTGACTCCACCGCTCCCCCGGCAGAAGACCATCACGCCTCGGCGTCTGCGTCGGCGTCCTCGGCTTCGGCCGCGCTCGGCGCGACTTCCGTCGGCTGGAACTTCTCGCGCAGCTCGCTTTCCAGCTTAGCTGCCACCTGCGGGTTGTCGCGCAGGTATTGGCGCGAATTGTCCTTGCCCTGGCCGATGCGCTCGCTGCCGTAGCTGTACCAGGCACCGGCCTTCTCGACCAGCTTGGCTTCCACGCCCATGTCGATCAGTTCGCCTTCGCGGCTGATGCCCTCGCCGTACAGGATCTCGGTAATGACCTGCTTGAACGGCGGCGCCAGCTTGTTCTTGACCACCTTGATCTTGGTCTGGTTGCCGATGATCTCGTCGCCTTTCTTGATCGCGCCGATGCGGCGGATGTCCAGGCGCACCGAGGCGTAGAACTTCAACGCATTGCCGCCGGTGGTCACTTCCGGGCTCTGCCCGGGCATCATCACGCCGATCTTCATGCGCAGCTGGTTGATGAACACCACCAGCGTGTTGGAACGTTTGATGTTGCCGGTCAGCTTGCGCAGCGCCTGGCTCATCAGGCGGGCCTGCAGGCCCGGCAGCTGGTCGCCCATCTCGCCTTCGATTTCGGCCTTCGGGGTCAGCGCGGCGACCGAGTCGACCACCACGATGTCGACCGAGCCCGAACGCACCAGCATGTCGGCGATTTCCAGGGCCTGTTCGCCGGTATCCGGCTGCGACAGCAGCAGTTCGTCGACGTTGACGCCGAGCTTGCCGGCATAGATCGGGTCCAGCGCATGCTCGGCATCGATGAAGGCCGCGGTGCCGCCTTTCTTCTGGCACTCGGCGATGGCCTGCAGGGTCAGCGTGGTCTTGCCCGAGGATTCCGGACCATAGATCTCGACGACGCGGCCCTTCGGCAAACCGCCGATGCCCAGTGCGATATCCAGCATCAGCGAGCCGGTCGGAATCACCTCGACGGCCTCGATGATGCGATCGCCCATCCGCATCACCGAACCCTTGCCGAACTGTTTCTCGATCTGGCTCAGGGCAGCAGCGAGCGCGCGCTTCTTGTTCTCGTCCATTTTGGTGTCCTTCGGAGGTGAGGATGATTTGCGGGGTAGGTTCAATTTAGCGGCCTGGTATCGCACGGGCTGAGACAGTGCGGGGCAAAGAAAAAATAATTCGTCCGGGCAGGTCTACAGCAGCGGCGAACAGCGATGTTGCGGGTCGGGAAAATCCGGCCTGCGGTGTAGTGCAATATCCAAAATCAACGGTTGGGGCGCAGCAGGCCGCAGTACAGGCCTTCGATGGCGAAATCCTGGTCCGGCAGCACTTCGATCGGCGCGTAGTCCGGGTTGCGCGGCAGCAGGCGGATGCGGTCCTTGCCGATCTTCAGCAGCTTGACCGTGATCTCCTCGTCGATCCGCGCCACCACGATCTGCCCGGAACGGGCGTCGCGGGTGCGGTGCACGCCGATCAGGTCGCCGTCGAAGATGCCTTCGTCGCGCATCGAGTCGCCCTGCACTTTCAACAGGTAGTCCGGCGCCGGCGAGAAGAACACCCGGTCCAGCACCACGAAATCGTCCGAACCGATGTCCGCGCCGATCGGCAGGCCGGCGGCGACCCGCCCCAGCACCGGCAGGCGCAGGATGTCGGCGCTGTCCACCTGCGGCGCCGGGGCCGGCGCGGCCGCGCCGGTCACCAGGCGGATGCCGCGCGCCTGGCCCGGCACGCGGCGGATCGCGCCGGCCTGCTCCAGGGCTTCCAGGTGGTATTGCGCGGCGCGCACGCCCTTGAAGCCGAAGGCGCGGGCGATCTCGGTCTGCGACGGCGGTGCGCCGTCGTGCTCGATACGCTGGGCGATCAGGTCGAGAATCGCTTGCTGGGTTTCGGTCAGTTCCATGGTTAGTAGTAATACTACTAAAAACGGAAATGGGCAACCACTGCGTGATTGCACCAAGGATGGCTGCCGTTCCGCGGATCGCCACGCCCACGCTGGGCTGGCTGCCACGCGTTCGCACACCGGACTTGGCTCGCAGCGACAAGCGCTCCGCTCAGCGGCCGCTGCGCCAGATCGAGATCAGGATCCACACGCCCGACAGCGCCGCGCCGATGAAGCCGCCCACGCCGATCGCCAGCAGCCAACGGCTGGAGACGCCGCCGACGCTATTCATCACGATCGAGGAGCCGATGATCAGCGCGGCGGTGACGATGCCCATGGTCAGCCGATTCGCGGCGCGGTTGACCTGGTCGCCGAAGCCCTTCAGCGACGTCGTCTCGACGTTGAGCTGCAGCCGTCCGCGCCGCGCCGCCTGCAGCAGCCGGCGGGTGTCGCGCGGCAGATCGCCGAGCAGTTCCAGCGCGCCGAGCACGGTACGCCGGCCGCGCTTGGCCATCGCGCGCGGGGCGAAGCGCTGCAGCATCACCCGCTCCAGGTACGGTGCCGCGGCACTGGCCATGTCGAAGTCCGGATCGAGCTGGCGCCCTACCCCTTCCAGGGTCAGGAAGGTCTTGATCATCAGCGCCAGGTCGGCCGGCAGCGCCAGCGCGTGCTGGCGCAGGATCGCGGTGACGTCGCCGAGCATCGCCCCGACCCGCAACTCCTTCAACGGCACGCCGCGGTACTGGTCGACGAAGCCGGCGATCTCCAGTTGCAGCCGCGCCTCGTCGATCTCGGCGTCGCCGTCGGTCCATTCCAGCAGCACGTCGGTGACCGCCTCGGCCTCCTGCGTGACCAGGCCATGCAGCAGTTGCACGACCTGGTAGCGGCGCTGCTCGGAAATGCGCCCGACCATGCCGAAATCGATCACCGCGATGCGCTCGCCAGTCAGGTAGAAGATGTTGCCCGGGTGCGGATCGGCGTGGAAGCAGCCGTCCTCGAGCACCATCTTCAGCACGATGTCGGCGCCGACGCGGGCCAGCTGGCGGCGGTCCAGGCCGGCGGCATCCACACCCGCCAGGTCGCGCCCGCCGATGCCGGCGACGAAGTCCTGCACATTGAGGGTTTCGCAGGTCCACTGCCAGTGCACGCGTGGGATCAGGATCTCGTCGTGGCCCTGAAAATTGGCGGCGATGCGCTCGGCGTTGCGGCATTCGCCGGCGAAATCCAGCTCGCGCCGCAGCGACACGGTGAATTGATGCACCACCTCCGCCGGGTGGTAGCGCTTGAGGTCGGCCGCGCGCGCCTCGACGATCTCGGCGAGCCGCGCCAGCAGCCGCAGATCGGCCTCGATCACGTCGCGGATGCCGGGGCGGCGCACCTTCATCACCACCGCGGTGCCGTCGTGCAGCCAGGCGCGGTGGGTCTGCGCCAGCGACGCGGCGGCCAGCGGAGTCTCCTCGACCTGGGCGAAGATCGCCGACGGCGCCTCGCCCAATGCCTCGAGCAGTTGCGGCAGGATCTGTTCGTAGGGCAACGCCGGCGCCGCGTTCTGCAGTTCGCCGAGTTCGTCGATCCACTCCGGTGGCAGCAGGTCCACGCGCGTGGCCAGCACCTGGCCGAGTTTGACGAAGGTCGGGCCGAGATCCTGCAACGCGCGCCGCACCCGCTGCGGCGCCGACATGCGCAGCATCTCTTCGGCGTTATGCCAGTGCAGCAGGCGCCCGGCGCGTTCCAGCACGTCGGCCATGCCGATGCGGCGGACCACGTCGCCGAAGCCGTAGCGGATCAGCACCGAAGCGATTTCCTGCAAGCGCCCCAGGTCGCGGACCGTGCTCAGCGCCTCCCACATCGCGGTCGCCATCTAGAGTGAGCCGGCGCTCACAGCAGCGCGCCGAGACCGCGCAACGCGGCGGCCACGGTCTGTCGGCGCACCGCGTCGCGGTCGCCGTCGAAATTGAACAATTGCGCGCTGGCGTAGCCGCCGCGCCGTTTCCAGCCGACCCACACGGTGCCGACCGGCTTGTCGGCCGAACCGCCGCCGGGGCCGGCGATGCCGGTCACCGCTACCGCGATGCTGGCGCCGGAATTGACCAGCGCGCCGGACACCATCTCGATCACCGTCTCGCGGCTGACCGCGCCGTGGTGCTCCAGGGTTTGCGGACGCACGCCGAGCAACGCCTGCTTGGCCTCGTAGCTGTAGGCGACCATGCCGCAGTCGAACCAGTCCGAGGAGCCGGAGATGTCGGTCATCGCCTTGGCGATCCAGCCGCCGCTGCAGCTCTCGGCGGTGACCAGGCGTTCGCGCCCGCTGCGCAACTGGTCGCTGAGCGCAGTGGCGAGTTGCAGGAGTTGCGGATCGGTGGGGACGGTCATGGCGCTGCTCGGGAAACCAATGCGCTTTGTAGCCCAATTCGCCACGGCTGTCGCGCCTGCGCGGCGCGACGTCGGGCATGGCTTCAGCGATGGTGGTGCAGGCGGGATGGCTGTCGCCGGTGCGGCAGATACGGCCTCGCTGGCATGGTGCGCCAGCATTGGCTTGGCGCCGCACCGAAGAAGAAGAATAGCGGCTTGCTGTGAGACGACGACATCTGTAGGAGCGGCTTCAGCCGCGACAGGCGTTACCTGTGCGGTCTGTCGCGGCTGAAGCCGCTCCTACAGAAACTGCGCAAGCTGTAAACGCCTTAGTCGAAGATGCACCCAGGCGACGACAGCGGCGGCTAACGCCGCTGCCACTCCTCCTCCTCGCGCGACGGCAGCAGCGCGCGGATCGGCGCACCGTCGGCGCTGGCGGCCAGGCGTTCGGCCTCGGTGATCGGGATGTCCACCTGCAGCAGCCAGCCGTCTTCGTCGGCCTGCTCGCTGCGGATCACCTGCAACTGGTGCAGCTGCGAGCGCAGGCGCCCGGCGCTGGATGGCAGGCGCAGGCTGCCCTGCACGTGCTGCAGCCCCAGCCGCTGGCCGAGCACGCCCTGCAGCAGTTCCAGGCCACGTTCGTCGCGCGCCGAGATCCACACCCGCTCGCGGCGCGCCTCGTCCGGCACGCCGTCCTGCGCATCGTGGCGCACGTCGGCGCCTTCGATGCGGTCGATCTTGTTGAACACCAGCAGCTGCGGTAGATCGCCGGCGCCGACCGCATGCAGCACCTCGTCGACCTGGGCGATGCGCTCTTCGCGCAACGGATCGGCGGCATCGACCACGTGCAGCAGGAAATCGGCCTCGCGCGCTTCGGACAGGGTCGAGCGGAACGCGGCGACCAGTTCGTGCGGCAGGTTGCGCACGAAGCCGACGGTGTCGGCCAGCATCGCATTGCCGCCCGGTAGCGCGATGCGGCGTACGGTCGGGTCCAGGGTCGCGAACAGCTGATCGGCGGCGTAAGCCTCTGCGCCGGTCAACGCGTTGAACAGGGTCGACTTGCCGGCATTGGTGTAGCCGACCACCGCGATCCGCGGCAGTTCGCTGCGCACCCGCGCACGGCGCATCTGGGTGTGCTGCACCTCGACCTTTTCCAGCCGCTTCTGCAACTGCTCGACCCGCTTCTGCAGCAGCCGGCGGTCGGTTTCCAGCTGGGTTTCGCCAGGACCGCGCAGGCCGATCGAACCGCCGCGCTGGCGCTCCAGATGGGTCCAGCCGCGTATCAGCCGCGTGGCCATGTGCCGCAGCTGCGCCAGCTCGACCTGCAGCTTGCCTTCGTGGCTGCGCGCGCGCTGCGCGAAGATGTCCAGGATCAGCCCGGTGCGGTCGATCACGCGCCGCTCCAGGTACTTTTCCAGGTTGCGCTCCTGGCCCGGGCTCAGGGCATGGTTGACCAGGATCAGATCGGCGCCGCTGGCCTCGGCCGCAGCCTTGACCTCTTCCAGCTTGCCGCTGCCGATCAGCGTCGACGGACTGGGCTTGTCGATGCGCGCGGTCAGCGTGGCGGCGATGCTGGCGCCGGCGGAGCGCGCCAGGTCGGCGAACTCCTCCAGCACGTCGTCCTCCAACGGTCCACCGGCATAGGGCTGGATCAGCAGCGCGTGTTCGCCGCGGCGGGAACGATCAAACACCCGCGGCTCCGGTCTTCAACAGCGTCTTACTCGGCTTCGTCATCTTCCGCACTACCACCCTCGTTCTGCTGCACATAGCCACCGCCCGGTCCGACGCGCACGTTGCGTGCCGGCACCACGGTGGAAATGGCGTGTTTGTAGACCATCTGGCTCACGGTGTTGCGCAACAGCACCACGAACTGGTCGAAGGACTCGATGGTACCTTGCAGCTTGATGCCGTTGACCAGGTACACCGAAACCGGCACCCGTTCGCGACGCAGCGCGTTCAGGAAAGGATCCTGTAAGGATTGCCCCTTGGACATGCTTCACTCCCGTTTATTGTTTTTATGTGCCCGGGTCGGCACTGCAGCTCCCCTGCCGTGGCCCGGACCGTCGATGTTACACAACCGCGGGCTTCAGCACAGCGCGGCGTGTAGCCAAATCAGCCAAGAAAGTCCGCCACTGCGACATCCAGGCGCGCGCCGTCGCATTCGGGGTCGAACCAGCGCGCGTCCAGCTCCCCGCGCAGCCAGGTCAGCTGGCGCTTGGCCAGTTGGCGGGTAGCGAAGATCGCGCGATCGCGGAACGTCTCCGCATCGCTGGCCCCATCCAGGTGTTCCCAGGCCTGGCGGTAGCCGACCGCGCGCACCGCCGGCAGCTCCAGCGGCTGCGCCACCTGGCGCAGCGCCGGCAAGGCGCGCAGCGCGCGCACCTCGTCGAGGAAGCCCTGCGCCAGCATCGCGTCGAAGCGCAGTTCGATGCGCCGGTGCAGCATCGCGCGCTCGGCCGGCGCCAGCACCAGTTTCAGCACCCGCAACGGCAGCCGCGGCGGCCCCGGCTGCGCCTGCCATTCGCTGATCGGGCGGCCGCTGAGCTGGAACACTTCCAGCGCGCGCTGGATGCGCTGCGCGTCGCCGGGCCGGATCCGCCGCGCGGCCAACGGATCGACCTGCTGCAGCTGCGCGTGCAGCGCCGCCCAGCCGTCGGCCTGCGCGCGTGCGCCCAGCGCCGCGCGCAGTTGCGGATCGGCAGGCGGCATCGGCGCCAGGCCTTCCAGCAATGCCTGGAAATACAGGCCGGTGCCGCCGGCCAGGATCGGCAGGCCACCGCGGGCGACGATCGCATCCAGCGCGGCGCGCGCGTCCAGCGCGAATTCGGCGGCCGAATACGGTTGCCACGGATCGCGCAGGTCCAGCAGATGGTGCGGCACGCGCGCCAGCTGCTGCGCGTCGGGCTTGGCCGCGCCGATGCTCAGGCCGCGATACACCAGCGCCGAATCGACGCTGACGATCTCGCCGCCGTAGCGCTCGGCCAGGGCGATCGCCGCGGCGGTCTTGCCAGACGCGGTCGGCCCCATCAGTGCGATGGCGCGCGGGCGCCGGTCGGCCGGCATCAGTCCTCGTCCGGCCAGCGGATCGTGGCGGGCGCGGCGCCGCTGCGCGGCAACGGCACCGCCGCCAGCGCCTGCCAGACCTTCAGCGCGTCCACCGTGGCGGCGACGTCGTGCACGCGCAGCAGCAGCGCGCCGCGCTGCGCCGCCAGCAGGTGCGCCGCCACCGAGCCGGCCACGCGCTGCTCCGGCGCGGTGCGGCCGGTCAGTTCGCCGATGCTGCGCTTGCGCGACAGCCCGGCCAGCACTGGCACGCCGAGTTCGACCAGGCGCGCCAGCTGCGCAAGCAATTGCAGGTTGTCGGCGGTGCCCTTGCCGAACCCGAAGCCCGGATCGACCAGCAGGCGGCGCTTGTCGATGCCGGCCATTTCCGCGGCGAAGATGCGCTCGGCCAAGAAGCGGTGCACCTCGCCGACCACGTCGTCGTAGTGCGGCGCGCTGCCGGCGGCATAGGCATCGTCGGGCATGTGCATCAGCACCACCGGCACCCGCAGTTCCGCCGCCGCGTCCAGTGCGCCGGGCCGGCGCAAGGCCTGGATGTCGTTGATCATGCCGGCGCCGGCGGCGACCGCCGCGCGCATCACCTCCGGCTTGAAGGTGTCCACGCTCAGCGGCACCGCGGTCTGCGCCGCCAGTCGCTCGATCACCGGGATGACCCGGCGCAATTCTTCTTCCACTGGGACCGGGGTGGCGCCGGGGCGGGTCGACTCGCCACCGATGTCGAGCAGGTCGGCCCCCTCCTCCACCAGGCGCAGGCCGTGCGCGACGGCCGCTTCCAGCGTCGCATGCGCGCCGCCGTCGGAAAACGAGTCGGGGGTGACGTTGACGATGCCCATCACCCGTGGACGATCCAGCAGCAGGCGTCGTCCGCCGCAGTCCAGGCTCGGCGAGGTGTCGAACATCAGCGGTGCTCCTGGGCGTTGCCGCGGCGCATGTGGATGCTGCCTGTGTCTTCGGTTACAGCCTGGGCGGCAGTCGTGGCGACGACGGCGTTGGCACCCGGCGGCAGCGATGGACGAGCGAGCGATGGCATGGGCGACGGACAGTGGATGACGGAACGCCATTGTCGCCCAGTCGTAGTGCCTACGACGACGCGGCGGTGGGATGCATGCAAACGATCGGCCGCAGCGACGCGATCGCCGCTCCGGCTACCTGCCCTGCACCGCCGGGGATATACAAAAGGCACCGGCAACAAAAAAGCCAGGGATCGCTCCCTGGCTTTTTTCTGATCGACCCGAGCGGGCGCTTACAGCTGCTCGGCAGGCCCCGTGATCGGCGGCAGCGGGCGCGAACTGCCCTTGTCGTTGCCGCCGTCCTTGCCATCCTTGCCGGACTTGTTCCAGCCCATCGGCGGCGGCGGATCGCGGCCTTCCATGATCGCGTCGATCTGCGGCACGTCGATGGTTTCGTACTCCAGCAGCAACTTGGCCATCACGTGCAGCTTGTCCAGGTTCTCGGTCAGGATATGCGTGGTCTTGGCATAGGCCTTGTCGAGGATCGAACGCACCACTTCGTCGATGCGGCGCGCGGTATCGTCGGACACGCTCTTATGCTGGGTCACCGAACGGCCCAGGAACACCTCGTCGTCTTCCTCGCCGTAGGCGATCGGCCCCAGCTCGTCGGACAGGCCCCACTTGGTAACCATGTTGCGCGCCATCTTGGTCGCGCGCTCGATGTCGTTGGAGGCGCCGGTGGTGACCTTGTCGGTGCCGAAGATCAGCTCTTCGGCGACACGACCACCGTACAGCGAACACAGCTGCGACTGGATCGCGACCCGGTTGATCGAGTACTTGTCGCCTTCCGGCAGGTACATGGTCACGCCCAGCGCACGCCCGCGCGGGATGATCGTGACCTTGTAGACCGGATCGTGCTCCGGCACCAGGCGGCCGACGATGGCATGGCCGGCTTCGTGGTAGGCGGTGAGCGTCTTCTCTTCCTCGCTCATCGCCATCGAACGGCGCTCGGATCCCATCAGGATCTTATCGCGGGCACGATCGAAGTGGTCCATGCGGACCTCCTTGACCGTTTCGCGCGCGGCGAACAGCGCCGCCTCGTTGCACAGGTTGGCCAGATCGGCGCCGGAGAAGCCCGGGGTACCGCGCGCGATCACCATCGGCTCGACGTCGTCGGCCAGCGGCAGCTTACGCATGTGCACCTTCAGGATCTGCTCGCGGCCGCGCACGTCCGGCAAGCCGACCACCACCTGGCGGTCGAAACGGCCCGGACGCAGCAGCGCCGGGTCGAGCACGTCGGGACGGTTGGTCGCGGCGATCACGATCACGCCTTCGCCGCCCTCGAACCCGTCCATTTCCACCAGCAACTGGTTCAGGGTCTGCTCGCGCTCGTCGTGGCCGCCGCCCAGGCCGGCGCCGCGATGACGGCCGACCGCATCGATTTCGTCGATGAAGATGATGCACGGCGCATGCTTCTTGGCCTGCTCGAACATGTCGCGCACGCGGCTGGCGCCGACGCCGACGAACATTTCGACGAAGTCGGAACCGGAAATGCTGAAGAACGGCACCTTGGCCTCGCCGGCGATGGCCTTGGCCAGCAGCGTCTTGCCGGTGCCGGGCGGGCCGACCATCAGCACGCCGCGCGGGATCTTGCCGCCGAGCTTGGTGAACTTGGTCGGATCGCGCAGGAAGTCGACCAGTTCGCCGACTTCTTCCTTGGCCTCGTCGCAGCCGGCGACGTCGGCGAAGGTGATCTTGATCTGGTCCTCGCCCTGCAGCTTGGCGCGCGACTTGCCGAACGACATCGCGCCCTTGGCACCGCCGCCGCCGCCCTGCATCTGGCGCATGATGAACAGCCAGAAGCCGATGATCAGGATGACCGGCAGGAAGTTCAGCACCAGCGACCAGAAGCTCGGGCCGTTGGCCGGCTTCTGCCGGGTCATTTCCACGTTCTTGCTGTACAGCACGTCGACCAGCTTGTCGTCGCGCGGCCCGTAGACCGTGCTCTCGCTGCCGTCGCTGCGCTTGAAGCGGATCGCGGTCACCGACAGCCCGGTGTCGTCGGTGAAGTCGACCGACTTCACCCGCCCGCCGTCCACTTCCTTCAGGAACTGGGTATAGGTCACGGTGTCGTTGCCGGGACCGCCGGCCAGCCGTGGCGAGAAGCTCTGGAACACCACCATCAGCACGACGGCGACGACTACCCACAGCAACAGATTCTTGGTCAAGTCGTTCATCCTCATTGGCTCCGGTGTCCCTTCAACTCTTTCTCGATGCGTGATGCGACGGGTTCAGCTTACTTGATCTGGGCACGCTTGCCCTGTCCGAGGACATAGACCTCCGGCGAGCGCTTGCGCGATGCCGCCGGTTTGCGGATGGACACCTTCTCGTAACGGCGGCGCATCTCGCGGATGTAGTCGTCGGACCCGACGCCCTGGAACAGCTTGATCAGGAACGCCCCGCCCGGTTTGAGGTGGGTATCGGCGAACGCCATCGCCAGTTCGGCCAGATGCATCATCCGCGGCTGGTCCACCGCATCCATGCCGCTTTTATTGGGGGCCATATCCGACAGCACAAGGTCTACCGGGTTGTCGCCCAGCATTTCCTCGAACTGCGATAGCACCGTTTCTTCCCTGAAGTCGCCGTGAAGGAACTCCACGCCGGCCAGCGGCGGCATCTCCAGGATGTCCAGCGCCAGCACCCGGCCGCGCTCGCCCAGCGACTTGCGCACCTGCTGCGACCAGCCGCCCGGCGCGGCGCCGAGATCGACCACCAGCATGTCCGGCTTGAGCAACTTGTCGCGCTGCAGCAGCTCTTCCAGCTTGTAGGCGGCACGCGAACGCATGCCTTCGGCCTGGGCCTTCTTCACGAAGGGGTCGGCGAAATGTTCGCGGAGCCAGCGTTGGCTGCTTTTGCTGCGGGTTGCCATGGGATCGCGGTCGTGGTGGGCGGCCATGATACCCTGATCGCCCTTGGCAACCCCGTTCCCGCCTGCATGTCGATCAGCCTGACTCCGTCCCAGAACCGCTTCCTGCGCGGCCTGGCGCACGACCTCAAACCCCTGTTGCAGATCGGCGGCAAGGGCGTCACGCCGGCCTTCCTGGCCGAACTGGACGAGGTGCTGGAGCGCCACGAACTGGTCAAGGTGAAGGTCGGCGGCGACGACCGCGAGGCCCGCGACGCGAGCATCGCCAGCCTGGTCGAGCAATCGCACAGCGTGCTGGTGCAGCGCATCGGCCACACCGCGATCCTGTATCGCCCGGCCAAGGAAGACCGCCAGATCGTGCTGCCGCGCGGCTGATCCGCTTTCCGGTGCCATCATGCAGCTGACCCAGGACCTGCCCGACTACGCCTACACCCTGCGCATGGCCGATGGCCGCCAGGCCAAGGTGAACGACCGCCTGCTCACCCGCAGTTTCATTCTCGCCCCGGATGCCCTGGTCGAGACGTGGGAAGTGCCGGTGGCGGCCGAGCTGCAGCCCCAACACCTGCAGCCCTTGCTGGAAATGAACCCGGCCCTGGTGATCCTGGGCACCGGCGAACGCCAGGTCTTCCCCTCCGCCGCCGCGCTGGCGCTGTTCCTGACCCGCGGCATCGGCATCGAGGTGATGAACAATGCCGCGGCGGCGCGCACCTACAACGTGCTGGCCGCCGAAGGCCGGCGCGTGGCGGTCGGGTTCCTGCTGGAAGGCTGAGCTTGACACCGCACGGCGCGGTGTCTGATCTACGAGTTCGCCGCCACGCTTTTTTGTAGGGGCGGCTTCAGCCGCGACCGACCATCACAGGTAATGCCCTGTCGCGGCTGAAGCCGCTCCTACAAAAGCAAAATGGCAACGGTTACGCGCTGCGCCGCGGATTCGGCCGCGCAATGAACACCGGATTATTTCGGCGGCAAGTACAGCAGCGGGTCGACCGGTTTGCCGTTGTAGTGGGCGAAGGGGGCCGCTTGCGGTCCACCGGACCGCGCGCCGCTGAGCGCCCGGTGCGTTGCGCCGGGCCGGGGATCCGCCCGACTGCCGAAGTGGCGATTACTTGCTCGGCAAGTACAGCAGCGGGTCGACCGGCTTGCCGTTGTAGCGAATCTCGAAGTGCAGCATGTCGCGTGCGGCGCCGCTGTGGCCCATCTCGGCGATCTGATCGCCGGCCTTCACGTTCTGGCCTTCGTTGACCAGGCGCTTGCGGTTGTGGCCGTAGGCCGACAGCCATTGCTCGTTGTGCTTGATGATGATCAGTTCGCCGTAGCCGACCAGGCCGGCGCCCGAGTACACCACCACGCCATCGGCGGCGGCACGCACCGCCTGGCCGCTGCTGCCGGCGATGTCCACGCCCTGCTTGGTGGTTTCGCCGACCACGAAGCGGCTGACCACCGCACCGTCGGCCGGCCAGCGCCAGCTGAAGCCGCTGCTCACCGGCGTCGGCGTGGCGACCGGCGGCCGCACGGCGGTTCCGGCGGAACTCGGCGGCGCTACCGCAGTGCTGCCGGGCCGCGCGCCCCCCGTGCCGCTGCCACTGCCGCCGCCCGGCGGATACAGCTTCAGCGACTGCCCGGGGTAGATCGTGTACGGCGGCGGCAGCCGGTTCCAGGCGGCCAGGTCCTGCGGATTGATGTTGTTGACGCGGGCGATCGCGTACAGCGTGTCGCCACGGCGCACGGTCGCGCTGACCCCGGGCTTGGGCACCGACGGCCGTGGCGCCGAAGCGCTGGGCTTGCCGGGCGCTCCGGACGTACGCACCACGGTGGCGCTGCTGCACGCGCCCAGTCCTGCCGCTACCAGCAACCACACGCTGCAACGCAGGCCGTTGCGCACCACCCGATCGACGCTCATCCGTACTTCGCTCTCCATATGACCCACACCACCAGCAGCGCCAGGATCGCCATCGCGACCCAACCGAGCGGTTCGATCCAGCGCCGCAACGCGGCTTCCGCACGCGGCCCGCCGAGGCGGATCGCGCCGGCCACCAGATACACGCGCTTGCCGCGACCGACCAACATGCTCGCCAGGAACGGTAGCAGCGGGATTCCAACGATGCCTGAGGCCCAGGTAAATATCTTCAGCGGGATCGGGGTGAAACCGGCCAGCACCAGCAGCCAGAACGCACGCCACGGCGACTCGGCGACCACCTCGCGAAGATGGCTCACCTGCGCATCGATCTTCTGCGTCCAGCCCAGCCATTCGATCAACGGCTGCACCGCGGCGAAGGCGAAATGGCCGAGCATGTAGCCAACCAGCGCGCCGGCCAGCGAGCCCATCAGGCTCAACGTGGCGAACCACAGCGCGCGCCGCGGCTGCGCCAGCGACATCGGCGCCAGCATCACCTCCGGCGGCACCGGAAACACGATCGCCTCGGCGAAGCTGAGCCCGGTCAGGAACGCCGGCGCGCGGCGGTGGCGCGACCACCCGATGGCGCGTTCGTACAACGGCCCGAATATCTTCATCCAATACAGCTCCGGTGCTTCAATCCAGGGTGCTTCAATCCAGCATGCCCGACAGCAGCGGGACGAAGGTCACCGGCGCCAGAATGTCTTGTTCGATGCGGCCTTCGGCATCGCGGCGCAGGCGCACCAGCGATTGCGACGAGGGGCCGCCGACCGGCGCCACCAGGCAGCCGCCCGGCGCCAGCTGCTCGACCAACGCGTCGACCAGCGCCGGCGCTGCGGCGGTGACCACGATCGCATCGTAGGGGCCGTGCTCGGCCCAGCCGATGCGGCCGTCGTCGTGCTTGCTGCGCACGTTCATGCCGAGCTGGCGCAAGCGCTTGCGCGCCTGCCGCAGCAGGTCGCCGATGCGTTCCACGGTATAGACCTCCAGCCCCAGCGCGGCCAGGATCGCGGCCTGGTAGCCGGAACCGGTGCCCACTTCCAGCACCTTCTTCGGTGCCGCCTCAAGCACGGTCTCGGTCATCCGCGCCACCACCCACGGCTGCGAGATGGTCTGGCCGTGGCCGATCGGCAGCGCGGTGTCCTCGTAGGCGCGCGAGGCCAGCGCCTCGTCGATGAACAGGTGCCGCGGCACCGTGCGCACCGCGTTGAGCACGGCCTCGTCGCGAATACCGGACTCGCGCAGGCGCTCGACCAGGCGGTCGCGCACGCGCTGCGAGGTCATGCCGATGCCGATCGCTTCCGGTTGCAGGCGCAGCCGCGGGGTCATGCCGGGTTGTCCAGCGCGGCGGTGAGGCCGCCGACCCAGCTGGCGACCGTCTCCAGCGCCTGGTAGCGGGTCAGGTCGACCTGGATCGGGGTGATCGAGATGAAGCCGGTGCGCACCGCGTGGAAATCGGTGCCGGGGCCGGCGTCCTGCTCGCGGCCGGCCGGGCCGATCCAGTACACGGTGCCGCCGCGCGGGTCGGGCTGCGGCAGGCACGGTTCGGAGCGGTGGCGGTTGCCGAGCCGGGTGACCTCGAAGCCCTTGATCTCGCCCCACGGCAGGTCCGGCACGTTGACGTTGAGGATGGTGTCCGCCGGCAGCGGATCGGCCTTCAGCCGCGCCACGATTTCCACCGCGGCGCGCGCAGCGGTCTGGAAGTGCTTGGGTTCGTGGTTGTGGGTGACCAGCGACATCGCCACCGCAGGCAGGCCCAGGAAGCGGCCTTCCATCGCCGCCGAGACGGTGCCCGAATAGATCACGTCGTCGCCCAGGTTGGCCGAGTTGTTGATCCCCGAGACCACCATGTCCGGTTCTTCGTCGAGCATGCCGGTGAGCGCCAGGTGCACGCAGTCGGTGGGCGTGCCGGCGACGCTGCAGGTTTGCGGGTCGATGCGCTTGATCCGGATCGGCAGATCCAGGGTCAGCGAGTTGCTGGCGCCGGAACGATCGCGGTCGGGCGCGACCACGGTCACTTCGTGGCCCGCGCTGCGCAGTTGCTCGGCCAGCATCTTGATGCCGGGGGCGTCGACGCCGTCGTCGTTGCTCACTAGTACGCGCATGGGACTCCTCGGATAACCCGACCATGATACCGGATGCGTCCCTCGCCTTCCGCCCTCATGCACGGCTTGCGCTGCTTGCGCCGCGTGACTGGCGGGTTACGCTGTGCGCCATGTCGCATCCCGAAGACGAAGATCCCGCCGCCCTGTTCCGTGCGGCGATCGGCGCGGTCACGCCGCTCAACGCGACGCCGCCGGCCAATGCCAAGCCGCGGCCAAAGCCGCGCGCGCGCATGGCCGAGCGCGACGACGCCGAAGCGCAGAGCGAATTCCAGCGCCTGCTGCGCGACAGCGCGCCGCTGGAGGCCGGCGACGTGGCCAGCTACCGCCGCGAGAACGTGCCGGCGCGGGTGTTCCAGCGCCTGCGCCGCGGCCAGTTCTCCGCCCAGGACGAACTGGACCTTCATGGCGCCAACGCGACGCAGGCCGAGGCGCTGCTGCGCCAGTTCATCGCCGAGGCGCATGCGCACGAGTTCGGCTGCGTGCGCATCGTCCACGGCAAGGGCCTGCAGTCCGGCGGTATCCCGCTGCTGAAGAATCTGGTCGACCGCCTGCTGCGGCAGCGCAACGACGTGCTGGCGTTCCATTCGGCGCCGCCCACGCAAGGCGGTACCGGAGCGATGCTGGTGTTGCTGGCGCGGCGCTGAAACGGCGCCGCGCGACTCACTCCTGCGCTGCCGGCTCGGCCTGCGCGTCCTGCCCGGCATCGACGACATCGCCCAGCTCGTGCAGCAGCGCTGTGGCGTAGCTGCCCGGCGGCAGTGTGAAACGCAGTTCCAGCACGTCCTCGTGCGTGTCCAGCCAGCACCACTGCAGCTCGGCCGCGCGCAAGCGGGTGGCGCGCCGTTCCTGTTTCAGGCCTTCGCGCTCCAGGCCTTCGCGCAAGCGCACAGACGTCGCATCCTCGAGCGCGGCCAGTTCCAGCGCGCGCGCCGCGTCGGCGCTGCGCAACTCGCCCGCGCCCCACAACGGCGCCGAAGGGTGGATGTCGAAACGCTGCAGCCGCTCGGCCAGGACCTCGGACCAGGGCTCCGGGCCGAACACGCTGCGGCTGCCGTCGAGCAGCCACACCTCGCCGTCCAGTGGGGCATCCCAGTTGCCCGCCACCACGCGCGCGGCCAGGACCCGGTTGAACAGTTCCGAGCGCGCCGCCGACAGCAGCAGCGAGCGCTGCTCGCGCCGCACCCGGCGCCCGCCGAACATCGCCAGCGCGTTGCCGACGTTGCCGCCGTCGCGGCCGAAGCGCTGTTCGCCGAACCAGTTGGGGATGCCGCGCGCGGCTATCTGCGCCAGCCGCGCCTCGATCGCGGCGCGCTCGCCGCGCACCTCGCGCAACACCAGCACGAAGCCGTTGCCGGCCAGCGCGCCGCGCGGCAGCTTGCGGTTGTGCCATTGCGACTGCACGACCTGCAGGTCCTCGCTGTGCAGCGCCTCCAGCGCCGGCGCCACGCGCTTGGGCAGGTGCACCGAGAAGCGCTGCGTGGTGACCGCATGGCGGTCCTTCATGCCCGCATAGCCGATCGCCATCTCCGCCACGCCGGCCCACTGCGCCAGGCGGCGCGCGGCGAAGGCGGTGTTCATGCCGCGCTTGCGCACGGTCAGCAACAGGTGCTCGCCCTCGCCGCTCGGCTCGAACGCGGGCATTTCGTCGACCTGGAAATCCTCGGCCACGCTGCGCAGGCGCGCCTGCAACGGCGCGGCGCCGAATGCACGCGGCAAGTCGCTCACAGCGCCACCAGCAGCACCGCCGCCTGCGCCGCGATGCCTTCGCCGCGGCCGGTGAAGCCGAGTTGCTCGCTGGTGGTGGCCTTGACGCTGACGCGCTCGATGCCGACCTGCAGCAACTCGGCCAGACGTTCGCGCATCGCCAGCGCATGCGGGCCGACCTTGGGCCGCTCGCAGATCACGGTGACGTCGGCGTTGCCGAGCTGCCAGCCACGCTCGCGCAACAGCTGCTCGCAATGGCTCAGGAACTGCGCGCTGTCGGCGCCCTTCCAGCGCGCATCGGACGGCGGGAAATGCTGGCCGATGTCGCCCAGCGCCAGCGCGCCGAGCAGTGCGTCGCACAGCGCGTGGATCACCACATCGCCGTCGCTGTGCGCGAGCACGCCGCGCGTATGCGGCACGCGCACGCCGCCGAGCATCACGTGGTCGCCGTCGCCGAAGGCGTGCACGTCGTAGCCCTGGCCGATACGCAAGGGAGGAAAGTCAGGCATAGGCATCGCAGATCAAAAAAGGAAAAAGGAAAGGCATCGGCGGCGCGAGGCCGCAGCGCGGCGCGGCCGCTTCACGGCTGCCGCGCGCGCAGAAACAGCTCGAACTCGAAGCGCGCCAGGTCGGCCGGGGTGGTGACCTTGAAGTTGTCCTCGGCACCCTCGACCAGCAACGGCCGCAGGCCCAGCAACTCCATCGCCATCGCATCGTCGGTGACCTCGACGCCGGCGGCCGCGGCCTGTTCAAGCGCCCGAGTCAGCTGCAGGCGCCGGAACAACTGCGGGGTCAGCGCGCGCCACAGGCGCTCGCGCGGCTCGGTGGCGTCGATGCCGCCGTCGTCGCCGGCGCGCTTGAGCGTGTCGCGCACCGGTGCGGCCAGGATCGCGCCGACCGGATCGCCGCGCCCGGTTTCCAGCAGCCGGTCCAGGTCGGCCAGGGCCAGGTTCGGGCGCGCCGCATCGTGCACCAGCACGAAATCGTCGGCCTTGACCGAGTCCGGCAATGCCTGCAACGCGGCCAGCACCGAGCCGGCCCGGCTGGCGCCGCCGACGCAGGTCAGCACCGGCTTGCCGTCCAGTTCGTTCCAGCCCGGCCAATCGGCATCGTCGGCGCCGATCGCGACCATCGCCCCGGCCACCGCCGGATGCGCCAGCAAGGCCTGCAGCGCATGCGCGATCAACGGCTGCCCGCCGGCCTGCAGATACTGTTTGGGCAGCGGACTGCCGAAACGGGTGCCGCGCCCGGCGGCCGGCACCACCGCCCAGACCGTGGCCATCAGGGTTGCTCGCTCGGCGGGGCCGGCGCCTGCGCCGGCGTGCCGTCGGCGGCCGGTGCGACGGGCACCGGCGCATCCTCGACGACGCGGTAGAACTTCTCGCCCGGCTTGATCATGCCCAGCTCGCTGCGCGCGCGTTCCTCGATCGCCGCCTCGCCGTCCTTGAGGTCCTTGACCTCGGCGGCGAGTGCGGCATTGCGTTGCTGCAGGCCTTCGTTATCGCGCTTCTGGTGCTCGACCTGGCTCTCGAGCACCAGGACTTCGCCGGAATTGCCCGGACCGAGCCAGAAACGGTACTGCAGCCACGCCAGCAGTCCCGCCAGCACCAGCAGCAGCCAGCGCCAGTTGCGCACGGCTTACCGCTTGAGCGAGACGAATGCGTCGCGCCCCGCGTAGCGCGCGCCGCTACCCAGCGCTTCCTCGATCCGCAGCAGTTGGTTGTACTTGGCCACGCGGTCGCTGCGGCACAGCGAGCCGGTCTTGATCTGGGTGGCGGTGGTGGCCACGGCGATGTCGGCGATGGTGGTGTCCTCGGTCTCGCCGGAACGGTGCGAGACGATCGCCGCGTAGCCGGCGGCGTCGGCCATGGCGATCGCTTCCAGGGTCTCGGTCAGGGTGCCGATCTGGTTGACCTTGATCAGGATCGCGTTGGCGGTGCCGGACTCGATGCCCTGCTTGAAGATCTTCGGGTTGGTCACGAACAGGTCGTCGCCGACCAGCTGCACCTTGCTGCCGAGGCGGTCGGTCAGCAGCTTCCAGCCGGCCCAGTCGTCCTCGGCCAGGCCGTCCTCGATGCTGACGATCGGGTACTGCGCGGCCCAGTCGGCGAGGAAGTCGACGAACTGCTCGCTGGTCAGGCGCTTGCCCTCGCCCACCAGGTGGTACTTGCCGTTGTCGTAGAACTCGCTGGAGGCCACGTCCAGGCCCAGCAGCACGTCTTCGCCGGCGGTGTAGCCGGCCTTGCCGATCGCCTCGAGGATGGTGTCCAGCGCTTCCACGTTGCTGCGGAAGTCCGGCGCGAAGCCGCCTTCGTCGCCGACCGCGGTGGACAGGCCATGGCCCTTCAGCACCGCCTTGAGCGCGTGGAAGATCTCGGTGCCGGCGCGCAGCGCTTCGGAGAACGATGCGGCACCGACCGGCAGCACCATGAACTCCTGGAAATCGACGTTGTTGTCGGCATGCGCGCCGCCGTTGATGATGTTCATCATCGGCACCGGCAGCGCGACGTTGGCGGTGTTGGCACCTGCCAGGTACTGCCACAGTGCCTGCTTGCGCGAGGCGGCGACCGCATGCGCGTTGGCCAGCGACACGCCGAGCAGCGCGTTGGCGCCAAGGCGGCCCTTGTTCTCGGTGCCGTCCAGGTCGATCAGGCGCCGGTCCAGGCCCTGCTGGTCGGCAGCGTCGAAGCCCTGCAACGCGCTGGCGATCGTGGTGTTGACGTTCTCCACCGCCTTGCGCACGCCCTTGCCCAGGTAGCGGGTCTTGTCGCCATCGCGCAGCTCGACCGCTTCCTTGGTGCCGGTGGAAGCGCCCGACGGCACCGCGGCGCGGCCCAGCGAGCCGTCGGCCAGCGTGACTTCCGCTTCGAGCGTGGGATTGCCGCGGGAATCGAGAATCTCGCGGGCGTGGATCTTGGCGATAGTGGTCATAGGTCCGATCGGTTACCAGTAAGGGGGAAAGTACACCGGAAACAAGCTGCCGGATTATCGCCGTACACCGGCCCGTTGCCAAATCGCAAGGGGCTGAGACGCGCGACGGGCCGGCCAGCGCGGCGCTAGGCCCTCAAGCCCAGCGCCGACAAGCCAAACAGAAGCAACAACACCAGCAGCAGCGCAAGCGCGATGGCCGCTGCGACAGGCTGGCGACGCAGCCAGAACGCCGCCGGGCTGGCGATGAGGCACGCCACGGTCAGCAGCGCGCCCGCCACCAGCGTGACCAGCATCGGGATCCGCGTGGCCTGCATTGCGTGGCTGCCGTCGCCCGGCATGCCAATGCTGGCGGCGACCAGGAAGGCCATGACGGCCAGACAGGCCCAGACACCGATCGACAGGGCCAACGCCACCCAGCCCCAGGGCCAATGGCGCCAGTGCCGGCGCTGCCGGCGCGACGCCGCCAGCGCCCATGGGTCGGACCTCATGCGAAGCGTGCGAACCCGTGCTTCTTGGTCACTGCATCGAGTTCCATCAGCGTTTCCAGCAATTCTTCCATGCGGTCCAGCGGCCAGGCATTGGGGCCATCGGACAGCGCCTTGGACGGATCCGGATGGGTCTCGGCGAACACGCCGGACACGCCCACCGCCACCGCTGCGCGCGCCAGCACCGGCACGAACTCGCGCTGGCCGCCGGAGGTGCTGCCCTGCCCGCCCGGCAACTGCACCGAATGGGTGGCGTCGAACACCACCGGGCAGCCGGTCTCGCGCATCACGCTCAGCGAACGCATGTCGCTGACCAGGTTGTTGTAGCCGAAGCTGGCGCCGCGCTCGCAGACCATGATCTGCTCGTTGCCTGTGGACTTGGCCTTGTCCACCACCGGCTTCATGTCCCACGGCGACAGGAACTGGCCCTTCTTGATGTTGACCGGCTTGCCGGCGGCGCAGACGTTCTTGATGAAATCGGTCTGCCGCACCAGGAACGCCGGCGTCTGCAGCACGTCGACCACCGCCGCGACCTCGTGCATCGGCGTGTATTCGTGCACGTCGGTCAGCACCGGCACGCCGATCTGCTTCTTCACCGCCTCGAGCACCTTCAGCCCTTCTTCCAGGCCGGGACCGCGGAAGCTGGTGCCGGAAGTACGGTTGGCCTTGTCGAAGCTCGACTTGAAGATGAAGTTGATCCCCAGCCTGCCGGTGATCTCCTTGAGCTTGCCGGCCACGTCCAGCTGCAGCTGCATCGACTCGATCACGCACGGGCCTGCGATCAGGAACAGCGGCTGGTCCAGGCCGACTTCGAAGCCACACAGTTTCATCGGATCACCTATTGGGTTGAGCCCCTCTCCCATTGGGAGGGGGTTGGGGTGAGGGTACGGGCGAAGCTTCGAGGAATTCAGGCGCGCGAGGCTGCGTCCGTACCCTCATCCGCCCCTGCGGGGCATCCTCTCCCGATGGGAGAAGGAATGAATCAGGCTGCTGCTTGCTTTGATAACTTGCCGCCGCCCTATTCATGACACCGCCTATGGAGTTGAGCCCCTCTCCCATTGGGAGAGGGGTTGGGGTGAGGGTACGGGCGAAGCCTTGAGGAATTCAGGCGCGCGAGGCTGCGCACGTACCCTCATCCGGCGCTTCGCGCCACCTTCTCCCGATGGGAGAAGGAAGTTAGGCGCGCGCTTCCTTCAACAGCTTGCCGCCAGCCTTCTTCTCGCGCGCGGCGCGCACGAAGCCGATGAACAGCGGATGGCCGTCGCGCGGCGTGGACAGGAATTCCGGGTGCGCCTGGCAGGCCAGGAACCATGGATGCACTTCGCGCGGCAGTTCGACCATTTCCACCAGGGTGTCGTCCATCGACTTGGCGGAAATCACCAGGCCGGCGTCCTCGAGCTGGGTGCGGTAGCGGTTGTTGAACTCGTAGCGATGGCGATGGCGCTCGGACACCACGTCCTTGCCGTACATCTCGCGCGACAGCGTGCCGGGCTTGAGCCGTTGTTCCTGCAGGCCCAGGCGCATGGTGCCGCCCAGATCGGACTTCTCGTCGCGCTTCTCCACATCGCCGCTGGCGGTGCGCCACTCGGTGATCAGGCCGATCACCGGATACGGCGACTGGCGGTCGTTTTCGGTGCTGTTGGCGCCGTCCAGGCCGGCGACATGGCGCGCGTAGTCCACCACCGCTGCCTGCATGCCATAGCAGATGCCGAAGTACGGCACGCGGTGCTCGCGCGCATAGCGCGAGGTCAGCACCTTGCCTTCGAAGCCGCGATCGCCGAAGCCGCCGGGCACCAGGATGCCGTCCACGTCGGCCAGCGCCGACAGGTCGCTGCCTTCCAGCTCCTGCGCCTCCAGCCACTTCAAGGTGACCTTGGTACGCTGGCGCAGGCCGCCGTGCTTGAGCGCCTCGCCGACCGACTTGTACGCGTCCTGATGGTCCACGTACTTGCCGACCACGGCGATGGTGACCTCGTCGAGCGGATGCTTGGTGGCGTCCACCACCGCTTCCCATTCGGACAGATCGGCCGGGCCGACCTTGTCGCGCAGCTTGAACTGGTCGATGACGATCTCGTCCAGGCCCTGCCGGTGCAGTTCCAGCGGCATGCCGTAGAGCACGTCGATGTCGGCGGCGCTGATCACCGCGCGCTCGGAGACATTGGTGAACAGCGCGATCTTGCGCCGCTCCGAATCCGGAATCGCCTGCTCGGAGCGGCACAGCAGCACGTCCGGCTGGATGCCGATCGAGCGCAGTTCCTTGACCGAGTGCTGGGTCGGCTTGGTCTTCAACTCGCCGGCGGCGGCGATGTACGGCACCAGGGTGAGATGCATGAACAGCGCGCGCTCGGCGCCGCGTTCGGTGCGCACCTGGCGGATCGCTTCCAGGAACGGCAGCGACTCGATATCGCCGACGGTGCCGCCGATTTCCACCAGCGCCACGTCGAATCCGGCGGTGGCTTCGTCCACGCAACGACGGATTTCGTCGGTGATGTGCGGGATCACCTGCACGGTGGCGCCGAGATAGTCGCCGCGACGCTCCTTGCGGATCACGTTCTCGTAGATGCGGCCGGTGGTGACCGAATTCTTGCGCGACAGGCGGGTGCGCACGAAGCGCTCGTAGTGGCCCAGGTCCAGGTCGGTCTCGGCGCCGTCGTCGGTGACGTACACCTCGCCGTGCTGGAACGGGCTCATCGTGCCCGGGTCGACGTTGATGTACGGGTCCAGCTTCATCATCGTGACCGACAGGCCACGTGCTTCGAGAATGGACGCAAGCGAAGCGGCCGCGATGCCCTTGCCAAGCGAGGACACTACGCCGCCGGTAACGAAGATCAGGGGGGTCATGGCTCGAAGGCCTCCCGGAAAGCCATAGTTTAACGGGTGAAGCCGATTTGCCCAAGCGCTTTCGGACCGATCGGCTCCACAAAAAGAAGACGCCCCGGCATCAGCCGGGGCGTCGCAGGTCGCAACAGGGCGCGCGCTCAGGGCTTGCGCGCTTCCTCTTCTTCCTCTTTCTTCGGCGCAGCCGCGTCCTTGCCGGCCTTGTGCTCGGCCGCCGCAGCGGCGCGGCGCTTGGCCTTGGCATCGGCCTCGGCCTTCTCCTTCGCGACCTGCGCCTCGTAGGCGGCGGCGCCGGAGGTGGCCGGATCGGGGCTCTGCGCCTGGGCCATCGCGACCGGGATGGCCACCGCAGCAGCGACCAGCGCGGCCAGGGTCAACAGCTTGCGAACGTTCATGGCGTACTCCTGTGTAAGGCTGCAACGACAATGGGGATGCCGTCGCGGATTTTCCAGTGCAAGGCTAGCGCGCCGCCACGGCACTGGCCCTGAACACCGGCGACGTGCAAAAAGCCGCCGCACACCGCACACTTCCGGATCTGCTTCGCGCCACCTGTTGAGACGCATGAATACCCGCTACAACGCCGCCGACATCGAAGTTCTCTCTGGCCTGGACCCGGTCAAGCGCCGGCCGGGCATGTACACCGACACCGCACGCCCCAACCACCTGGCGCAGGAAGTCATCGACAACGCCGTCGACGAGGCGCTGGCCGGCCACGCCCGGCACATCGAGGTGACCCTGTTCAAGGACGGCAGCTGCGAGGTCTCCGACGACGGCCGCGGCATGCCGGTGGACATCCATCCGGAAGAGAAGATCTCCGGCGTCGAACTGATCCTGACCCGGCTGCACGCCGGCGGCAAGTTCAACGACCGCAACTACACCTTCAGCGGCGGCCTGCACGGCGTCGGCGTCAGCGTGGTCAATGCGCTGTCGAAGAAGGTGGAGCTGTTCATCAAGCGCGACGGGAACGAATACCGGATGGAATTCGGCGACGGCTTCCCCGCCTCCAAGCTGGAGATCGTCGGCAGCGTCGGCAAGAAGAACACCGGCACGCGCCTGCGCTTCTGGGCCGATCCGAAGTACTTCGACACACCGAAGTTCGCCGTGCGCGCGCTGCGCCACCTGCTGCGCGCCAAGGCGGTGCTGTGCCCCGGCCTGACCGTGAAGCTGCACGACGAGGCCACCGGCGAGCAGGACACCTGGTACTTCGAGGACGGCCTGCGCGACTACCTCAAGGGCGAGCTGGCCGAGCGCGAGCTGCTGCCGGCCGACCTGTTCGTCGGCAACCTGAAGAAGGACCGGGAGATCGTCGACTGGGCGGTGGCCTGGGTCGCCGACGGCGAACTGGTGCAGGAAAGCTACGTCAACCTGATCCCGACCGCGCAGCACGGCACCCACGTCAACGGCCTGCGCAGCGGCTTCACCGATGCGCTGCGCGAGTTCTGCGACTTCCGCAACCTGCTGCCGCGCGGGGTCAAGCTGGCGCCGGAAGACGTCTGGGACCGGGTCACCTTCGTACTGTCGCTGAAGATGACCGACCCGCAGTTCAGCGGCCAGACCAAGGAACGCCTGTCCTCGCGCCAGGCCGCCGGCTTCATCGAAGGCGCCGCGCACGACGCCTTCAGCCTGTGGCTGAACCAGAACGTGGAAACCGGCACGCGCATCGCGCAGATCGCGATCGATCGCGCCAGCGCACGGTTGAAAACCGAAAAGCAGATCACCCGCAAAAAGGTCACCTCCGGCCCGGCGCTGCCCGGCAAGCTGGCCGACTGCATCAGCCAGGACCTGTCGCGTACCGAGCTGTTCCTGGTGGAAGGCGACTCGGCCGGCGGCAGCGCCAAGCAGGCGCGCGACAAGGATTTCCAGGCGATCCTGCCGCTGCGCGGCAAGATCCTCAACACCTGGGAAGTGGCCTCCGGCAGCGTGCTGGCCTCCGAGGAAGTGCACAATCTGGCGATCGCGATCGGCTGCGACCCGGGCAAGGACGACATCAGCGGGCTGCGTTACGGCAAGGTGGTGATCCTGGCCGACGCCGACTCCGACGGCCTGCACATCGCCACCCTGCTCACCGCGCTGTTCCTGCGCCACTTCCCGACGCTGGTGAAGGCCGGCCACGTGTTCGTGGCGATGCCGCCGCTGTTCCGCGTCGATGTGGGCAAGCAGGTGTTCTACGCGCTGGACGAGGAAGAGAAGCGCTCGCTGCTGGAGAAGATCGCGCGCGAGAAGATCAAGGGCCAGCTCAGCGTGACCCGCTTCAAGGGCCTGGGCGAGATGAACCCGCAGCAGCTGCGCGAATCCACCATCCACCCGGACACGCGGCGGCTGGTGCAGCTGACCATCGCCGACGGCGACGAGACCGGTTCGCTAATGGACATGCTGCTGGCCAAGAAGCGCGCCGGCGATCGCAAGCAGTGGCTGGAGACCAAGGGCGACCTGGCGTCGCTGGAGGTCTGAGGAGCCGGGATTGGGGATTCGGGATTGGGGATTGGCCCAGCCCGATAGATTCCATGCGCTGCCCGCGCTGCCACTGGTGACGGGCTCGCGATTCGGTTGGAGCGGAGCATGGCGGCCTGGGCCATCGAGCACTGCGCTGCGCGCCGACCATGCCTTTGTGCACATCCGCGCGCGCCGCGCCGCGGCCTAGCATGCCGGCTTCCCTTCTGCCGAGCGCCCTCCCCGTGCCGAACCTGTCCAAGCCGCTGCTGGCGGCGTTGTTGCTGGCCGTCCTGCCGATCTCCGCCGCACTCGCCGCCGATGCCGACGCTGCCGACAAGCCAGACAAAACCGACAAGGCCGACAGCGCCGAGCCGGCCAGGCCGGCCGCGTTGCCGGCCGATGCGAAGGTGCGCCAGGTCACACACGTGGACGGCAAGTCGCTCAGCTACACCGCCACGGTCGGCACGCTGCCGGTGAAGGACGCGCAGGGCAAGACCGTCGCCGACGTGGTGTTCACCGCCTACACCGTGGACGGCAAGGACCGCCCGGTGACCTTCGCCTTGAACGGCGGCCCCGGCGCGGCCTCGGTGTACCTCAACCTGGGCGCGATCGGGCCGAAGGTGGTCACCTTCGGCAGCGAAGGCGACAGCGCCTCGGCGCCGGCGACGCTGCACGACAACCCCGGCACCTGGCTGGACTTCACCGACCTGGTGTTCATCGATCCGGTCGGCACCGGCTTCAGCCGTTCGCGGGTCGCCGACGAGCAGGCCAAGAAGCTGTTCTACAACCCGCAGGCCGACATCGAATACCTGTCGCGCACGATCTACGACTGGCTGCTGAAAAACCAGCGCCTGCAGTCGCGCAAGTACCTGGTCGGCGAGAGCTACGGCGGCTTCCGCGGGCCGCGCATCACCCATTACCTGCAGACCCAGCTGGGCGTGGCGATGAACGGCGTGGTGCTGGTCTCGCCGTACCTCAACCCGACCCTGGACGACAACGGCGACGTGTCGCCGCTGGCGTGGATGCTGACCCTGCCCTCGATCGCCGCCGCGCACCTGGAGCGCGAGCAGCGACTGACCCCGGAGGCGATGCGCCAGGTGATCGACTACACCCGCGGCGACTACGTCACCGCGCTGCTGCGCGGGCGCTCGGACGCGGCCGGCAGCGAACGCATGATCCAGCAGGTGGCGACGATGACCGGGCTGGACCCGGTCTATGTGCGCCGCGCTGGCGGCCGCCTGGAAACCCAGGCCTACCTGCGCGAAGTGTTCCGCGACAAGGGCCAACTCGGCAGCCGCTACGACTCCAACGTCACCGCGTTCGACCCGTTCCCGAACGCGCCCGAGCAGCGCGCCAACGATCCGCTGCTGGACAGCATCATCGCCCCGACCACTACCGCGATGGTCGATTTCGTGACCCGCGTGGTCGGCTGGAAGGTGGACGCGCGCTACCAGGCGCTGAACTACGACGTGAACAAGCTGTGGGACTGGAACGACGAACTGCGCAAGGGCTCGGTGACCGAGCTGCGCCAGGCGGTGGCGATCGACCCCAAGCTGCGGGTGCTGATCGTGCACGGCTGGAACGACCTTTCTTGCCCGTTCATGGGTTCGGTGCTGACCGTGGACCAGATGCCGGTGATGGGCAACGACCCGAGCCGGGTGCAGGTCAAGAACTATCCGGGCGGGCACATGTTCTACAACCGCGCCGACAGCCAGCGCGCGCTGCGCGGGGATGTGCTGGCGATGTATCGGGCCAACTAGCCGGGATTCGGGATTGGGGATTCGGGATTGGCAAGAGCGGGGTTTCGGCGCGCGCCAGACCCGCTTTTACGAATCCCTAATCCCGACTCCCCAATCCCTCACGTCCAACCAAACAGCGCAAACAATCGGAAAATCAAATACGCCACGCCGGCAGCGGCCGGGATGGTCAGGATCCAGGCCCAGACGATGCGCTCGATCACGCCGAAGCGCAGCGAGCGCGGGTTCTTGGCGAAGCCCACGCCCATGATCGCGGTGGAGATGCTGTGGGTGGTGGACACCGGCATGCCGAAGTGCGCGGCCAGGGTCAGGATCGTCGCCGAGCTGGTTTCCGCGGCGAAGCCGTGGATCGGGTGCAGCTTGACCATCTTGTGGCCCAGCGTCTTGATGATCTTCCAGCCGCCCGAGGCGGTGCCGGCGGCCATCACCACCGCGCAGGTCAGCACGATCCAGGTGGCGATGCCCTGGCCCTGACTGGCGGCCGGGTGCAGGAACGCCAGCCACAACGGCAGCTCGTCCAGCGCGCCGGTGCTCTGCGCGCCGACCAGGGTCATGGCGATGATGCCCATGGTCTTCTGCGCGTCGTTGTGGCCGTGCGCATAGCCCATGTACGCGGCCGAGGCGATCTGCGCCTTGCCGAAGAAGGCGTTGACCCAGCGCGGCCGCGCCAGCCGGCCGATGCGGCCGCCGACCTTGGACAGCCCGGCGATCATCGCCCACAGCAGCAGCATCACCGCGATGCCGAGCAGGAAGCCGGCGATCGGCGAGGTGATCATCGGCACGAACACCTTCCACAGCAGGCCCTTGTTCTTGGCCCAGTCGCCGACGTTCTGCGACCAGATCAGCGCGCCCCAGTTGTTGTGCGCCGCGGCCAGGCCGGCGCCGCACAGGCCGCCGATCAAGGCGTGCGAGGACGAGGACGGCAGGCCTTTCCACCAGGTGATCAGGTTCCAGACGATGCCGCCGAGCAGGGCGCACAGGATCACCTGCGGGGTGACCGTCACCACGTCGGTGTTGAGCAGGCCCGAGGCGATGGTCATCGCCACCGCGGTGCCGGTCAGCGCGCCGATCAGGTTCATGCCGGCGGCCAGGATCACCGCCCAGCCGGGGCTGAGCACCTTGGTCGCGACCACCGTGGCGATGGAATTGGCGGTGTCGTGGAAGCCGTTGATGAACTCGAACACCAGCGCGGCCAGGATCACGATCAGGACCAGCGTCAGCATCGTGCGCTCCTCGCCTCACCCATGGCGGCCGCGGCGGCGGGCATGGCGGCGCAGCCGCGCATGCAGCGGATCCGGACCGTGCCCATTACGAATTCTTCAGCACGATCTGGTAGACCACCACGCCGGCCTCGCGGCAGCGGTCGATGGCCTTCTCCAGGATCTCGAAGAATTCCTTGAGCAGGAACATCTGCAGGTTGTCCAGGCGCCCGGAGTAGATGTCGCGGTACAGCTCCAGCATCAGCCGGTCGGCCTCGTTCTCCAGCGAGCGCAGCTTGTCGTTGAGCGCGCTCATCCGGTCCAGGTGCATGTTGCGCAGGTCGTGGACCATCTCCACCACCACCGCCGCGGCCTGTTCCAGCATCGCCGCGCGCGGGGCGAAGTCGATGTGCTCCAGGTGCTGCACCGCCAGCGAATAGCGGTCGGCGAACTTCTCCACCTGCTTGGGGATCTTGTACAGCGCCGAGCCCAGCGCCTCGATGTCCTCGCGCTCGATCGGGGTCATGAAGCTGTCGACCAGCGCCTGGCCGATCTTGTCGGCGGCGGCGCGCTCGCGCAGTCGCGCCAGCTTGAAGGCGTCCAGCGCCGGCTGCCGGTCCGACGATGCGCGCATCATCGAATGCAGCGCCTTGGTGCTGTCGTAGGCGGCCTGCGCCGCTTCGTCGAGCAGGGTGTAGAACTGCTTGCCGGAACCGAAGATGGTCTGCAACGAGAACATGAAACGCAATCCCGCCGTCGCGGGAGGGACGGCACCGGGGCGGAATTATGACCGTTTGCTGACAAAACGGGGGAATCGGGCGACCGGCGGCAGCGGGTCGGCGTCGCGTGGACGCGGCCGCCACCCGGGTTTGCTACCATGCAGCCGCGCCGTCGCTAGGCGCACCCTATGGACGACCACCCTAGCCCCCCTCCCCCGCGCCGCCTCGGCGCCCATGTCCCCGCTTCCCTTGCCGCCAGGGAGCGCGCGCATGCTTGAATTATTGGTCGTGGCAGCCCTGGTGCTGCTGAACGGCTTCTTCGCGATGTCCGAGATGTCGCTGATGACCTCGCGCAAGAGCCGCCTGAAACAGATGGCGCAATCCAGCACGCGTGCGGCCAAGGCGCTGGCGCTGGCCGAGAATCCGGAAAACTTCCTATCCACCGTGCAGATCGGCATCACCGCGATCGGCATCCTGACCGGCGTGTTCGGTGGCGAGGCCATCGGCGAGGCGATCGCGACCAAGCTGCAATCGCTGTTCCCGGCGCTGTCGGCCACCTTCAGCCTGATCGGGCAGCCGCAGCCGTACTCGGCGGTGATCGGCAAGACCCTGGCGATCGTGCTGATCACCTTCCTGACGCTGATCTTCGGCGAACTGGTGCCCAAGCGCCTGGCGCTGACCCGCTCGGAAGTCATCGCCGGCTTCGTCGCGGTGCCGATGGGCTGGCTGGCGCTCGTCGCCGCGCCCGCGGTGTGGGTGCTGTCGCGCTCGACCCGGCTGGTGCTGCGGGTGCTGGGCCTGGGCAACGAGCAATCGGCGTCGGTGACCGAAGAGGAGATCCGCATGCTGGTGGCCGAGAGCCACGAGGCCGGCGTGATCGACAGCCACGAGCGCGACATGATGAACCGGGTCATGCGCCTGGGCGACCGCACCGCCGACAGCCTGATGACGCCGCGCAACCGCATCGCCTGGCTCGACGCCAACGCCGAGGCGGAGCGCAATTTCCAGACCATGCGCGAGCACGAGTTCTCGCGCTATCCGGTATACCGCGGCAGCGACCAGGACATCGCCGGCGTGCTGGAAGTGAAATCGCTGGTCACGCGCATGGACGGTGATGCCACCCAGTTGTTCCAGAGCCTGCGCGAGACCCTGTTCGTCTCCGAATCCACCCACGCGATGAAGCTGCTGGAGATCTTCCGCGAGGAACAACAGTCGATGGCGCTGGTGGTGGACGAGTACGGCGAGATCCAGGGCCTGGTCACGATCAGCGACCTGATGGGCGCGGTGGTCGGGCGCCTGCAGTCGGTGGACAACGCCGACGAGGACGCGCTGGTGGTGACCCGCGCCGACGGCTCGCTGCTGATCGACGGCTCGCTGGCGATCGAGGATCTGCGCGAGCTGCTCGGCGGCGCCGAACTGCCCAACGCTGAGGAAGGCGACTACAACACCCTGGCCGGCCTGTGCATCTACTACTTCGGCCGCATTCCGCACGCCGGCGAGTTCTTCGACTGGGCCGGCTGGCGCATCGAGATCGTCGACCTGGACGGCGCGCGCGTGGACAAGCTGCTGCTGAGCAAGCTGCAGGACGAGAACAGCGATGACATCACCGGGTGACGCGCCCGACGCGGAGCCCGGCCACGGCTACAGCGCCGAAGGCATCCGCACCCTGCTCGACACCTTCCTGCTCGGCGATCCGGACGAGCAGTTGCGGCTGCGCACGATCCTGGCCGACCTGCAGCACAGCGCGTTCGGCGTGTTCCTGTTCGTGGCGATCCTGCCGGCGTTCCTGCCGGTGCCGGGCCTGGCCGGCGGCCTCAGCGGGCCGCTGGTGACGCTGATCGGCGCGCAGATGCTGATCGGCCTGCGCAAGCCCTGGTTGCCGCGCTTCATCGGCGAACGCGGCCCGCGCCGGCGCACCATGCAGCGCTTCGTCGGGCGCATCGCACCGTGGCTGCGGCGGCTGGACAAGTTGCTCAAGCCGCGCCTGCCGGCGCTGGTCGAGACGCTGCCGGCACGCGCGTTCAGCGGCCTGCTGCTGGTGGTGCTGGGGATCCTGCTGTCGCTGCCAATCCCGTTCACCAACTACGCGTTCGGCGCGATGCTGCTGCTGTTCTCGCTGGCCCTGCTGGAACGCGACGGCGGCCTGATGCTGGTGTCGTGGCTGGGCGGCATCGCGGTGGCGTTCGGCCTGGGCCTGGCCTCGGACCAGGTGGTGGACCTGAGCCGCGAGTGGATGCACAAGCTGTAGCCCGCGCTCCCCACCGAAAAAGTTCGCGCCGAAGCGGTGCCGCGCGCCTCGGGCACGCTTCTGGCGCGACGCAGCGCTACTCCGCGACCGACGCTTCGGCGAACACCTGCCTGCGCATCGGCTGCGTCGCCCCGGCGGCGTCCGGCGCGCGTTGCAGACGTTGCAGTTGCAGCGCGAGCTGATGCAAGACGGCCTCCAGGCCGCAGCCGCGCGCGGCCGGCGGCAGGTACTCGGATTCCATGTGACGCCCCCTGTTTCGATCCATTGATGCGTGGCGCCGACCGGCGCGATGCCGGGTCCTGCCGCCACGTGCGCGCCAGCCCCTGGCACGCCATCCGAATCTGATCCAAGGCCCCGGCAAGACGAAGTGAAAACCGCCGCTGTCGCCGCGACTTGTCTACGCTGCGCGCCAAGGTAGTCCAGACGCGGCCGTGCAGTGCGTGGCCACGCCTGCCGATGCCTATGCGGCGGCCGCCTGGGTCCATGCCTCGGCGGCGATCGCGAACGAGCGCAGCCGCGCCGCGTGGTCGTGGATGTTGGCGGTCAGCAGCAGTTCGTCCGGGCGATGGCGGGCGACGAACGCGGCCATGCCGCGCGCGACCTCGGCCGCATCGCCGAGCACGGTGCAGGCCAGCGCGCGCTCCACGCCGGCCTTCTCGTGCGGCTGCCAGAACGCCTCGATGTCGTCGATCGGCGGCGGGATCAGCCCCGGGCGGCCGCGGCGCAAATTGACGAAGCTCTGCTGCTGGGTGGTGAACAGGCGACGTGCCGCGTCCGCAGACTCGGCGCCGACCACGTTCAACGCCAGCACCGCGTAAGGATCGCGCAGCCGCGCCGAGGGGCGGAACTCGCGCCGGTAGACCGCCAGCGCCTCGTCCATCGCATCCGGGGCGAAGTGCGAGGCGAACGCGAACGGCAGCCCCAGCGTCGCCGCCAGGCGCGCGCTGAACAGGCTGGAGCCGAGCAGCCACACCGGCACCTCGATGCCGGCGCCGGGCACAGCGCGCACCAGCTGGCCGGGTTCGGCCGGCTCGAAATAGCGCAGCAGCTCGGCGACGTCGTGCGGGAACTGGTCGGCGCTGTCGAAGTAGCGGCGCAAGGCGCGCGCCGTGGCCTGGTCGGTGCCGGGCGCGCGGCCCAGGCCCAGGTCGATGCGCCCTGGATACAGCGAGGCCAGCGTGCCGAACTGCTCGGCCACCTGCAGCGGCGCGTGGTTGGGCAGCATGATGCCGCCGGCACCGACCCGGATCCGGCGCGTGCCGCCGGCCACGTGCCCGATCAGCACCGCGGTGGCGGCGCTGGCGATGCCGGGCATGTTGTGGTGCTCGGCCAGCCAGTAGCGGTGATAGCCCCAGCGCTCGGCGTGCTGCGCCAGGTCCAGCATGTTGGAGAAGGCCTGGGTGGTGTCGCTGCCTTCGCAGACCGGGGCGAGATCGAGGATGGAGATCGGCATCATGGAGAGCGGGTTCCTGCAAAGCGATGCAGTGGAAATGGGGACGGACGGGCCGATTGCAGCGGCCGGGGCCGGAACGCTGATTTGCGGTGGCGGCATGGCTGCGCCAGGGTTTGCGTGCGGACGTACCCTCACCCCAACCCCTCTCCCGGTGGGAGAGGGGCTCAAGCAAGCCAGCGCCCCCTTCTCCCTCCGGGAGAAGGTGCCCCGAAGGGGCGGATGAGGGTACGGGCGCCCCGCTGTCTGTCGACACCCACACACAGCCGCGACGACGGCAACGCCGACTGCACGGCCGCCTGGCTACGCTGTACTCCCGCCCCGCACGGTCGTCCGCCATGTCCCTGATCCCGCCGATACCCACCACCCCCGCCCTGCCGCTGCGCGACCGCGTGATCCTGGTCACCGGCGGCGCGCAGGGCATCGGCCGCGGCGTGGTGCAGGCGGTGCTGGGCGCCGGCGGCCGGGTCGCGTTCGGCGATCTGGACGCCGAGGCCGGGCGCGCCTGCGTCGCCGAACTCGATGCCGGCGACCGGGTGTTGTTCCGGCGCCTGGACGTGGCCGCCGAAGCCGGCGTGCGGCGCTTCGTCGACGCAGCACTGGCGCAGTTCGGCCGCATCGACGGCCTGGTCAACAATGCCGGCGTCGCCGATCCGCACAGCGGCCCGCTGGAGCGCCTGGCGCTGCGCGAATGGAACCGGCGCCTGGGCGCAAGTCTGGGCGGCGCCTTCCTGTGCAGCAAGCACGCGCTGCCGGCACTCCGCGACAGCCCCGGCGGCGGCGCGATCGTCAATATCGCCTCGACCCGCGCCCACCAATCAGAACCCGACAGCGAAGCCTACGCGGCGGCGAAAGGCGGCCTGCTGGCCTTCACCCATGCGCTGGCGATCAGCGCCGGGCCGGCGGTGCGGGTCAACTGCATCAGCCCCGGCTGGATCGCCACCGATGCCTGGCGCAAGCCCAGCGCGCGGCGCAAGCCGGCGCTGTCGCGGCAGGACCATGCGCAGCATCCGGCCGGCCGGGTCGGCACGCCGCAGGATATCGGTGCGTTGGCGGTGTATCTGCTGTCGGGCGATGCCGGGTTCGTGACCGGCCAGGACTTCGTGGTCGATGGCGGGATGACGCGCAAGATGCAGTACGCCTGACGGCGTTGGGATTGGGGATTCGGGATTGGGGATTCGCCAAAGCGGCTTCTGCCTTGCCAGAGGGGCCGAGTGCGCCATCGCGCCACTGGCTTCCTGCTCCTGGAGAACACTACGGCTCGGAGCGCTGACCGGGCGCTTGCCAGGCCAGACCCGTTTTACGGGATTCGTCGCTGGGGATTGGGGATTCGCTAGAGAGGATTCCTTTGAGGCGCTGATATGACGCGGCGGCGACCCAGCTTGCAGAGCGCAAATTTTTGGTCAGTCGCGTGGCAGACCGCCTTTGCCAATCCCCAATCCCGACTCCCCAATCCCTGCCGCGGCAATCAATCGCTCACCGGCGCCGCGACATCCACCAGCGGCTGCAGCTGCGGGTCCAACGCCACGCGTTCGTCGAACACGAAGCAGCGGCCGGCGTAGCCCTCGCCGCCCACTTCCTCGAAATAGCCGAGGATGCCGCCGTCCAGTTGCAGCACGTTGTCCATGCCGTCGGCGCGCATCCACAGCGCCGCCTTCTCGCAGCGAATGCCGCCGGTGCAGAAGCTGACCACGGTGGCGTCGGCCAGGTCGGCGCGATGCGGCGCCAGCGCCTCGGGCAAGTCGGTGAACTTGACGATCGGCAGGGTCAGCGCGCCCGCGAACGTGCCGTAGTCCACTTCCTGGGCGTTGCGCGTGTCCAGCAGTACCACGCGGCGGCCGGTGTCGTCGTGGCCCTGGCGCAGCCAGCGCTGCAGCGTGGCCGGCGCCACTGCCGGGGCGCGTTCGGCGGCCAGCGGCGAGGCGGCATCGCGGCGGAAACTGATGATCTCCGGCTTGACCTTGGTCTTCAGCCGCGCGAACGGTTGCTGCGCGCTGCTGCTGGTCTTGACCCGCAGCGCGGCGAAGCGCGGGTCGGCACGCAACTGCGCGTAGAAGTCGTCGATCGCCTCCGGCGCGCCGGCCAGGAACAGGTTGATGCCCTCGCCTGCGACCAGGATGGTGCCGCGCAAGGCGCCGGCCTGCGCCCGGTCCTGCAATAGCGCTGCAAGCGCGTCGGGATCGGCGATGGCGACGAAATGGTAGGCGGCGGTATTGGCGATCATCCGCGCATTTTAGCGTGCGGCGTGCGGCCGGGGCTGGCAGCGCGAGGGCGATGGCGACGGCGTCGCCGCGCTCATGCGCGAGGGCAAGAGAGCAACGAGGCCCAATGCGCCGCCTGAGGCGCCGAGCGACGATCCTTCCGGGACACGCCCAGCCACGTCACGCCGGTTGCCGCGCCCTCTCCCAATCGCCGGCTGGCTTCAGCCGCGCAACAGGAAGAACGGCAGCAGCACCAGCGAGGCGATCAGCAGCATGCCCAGCAGCGTCGCCAGCACGAACAGCGGGCGCCGCCGCAGCAGCGTGGCGAAGGTCTCGGCGCTGCCGTCGCGCAGCGCCGCGGCACGCTCGGCGCGGGCGCGTTCGCCGCGCTGCGCCTGGTAGTCGGCCAGCAGCGCCTTGGCCCGCGCCTGCTCGGCGTCCTCGCGCAGCCACACGCCACCGGCGGAAATGCCGAAGGTGCCGGGGCGGGTTTCGTAGTAGTCGATGCGCGCGGCATCGAGCAGTGCACGCACCTCGGCGAGTTCGTCGTCGGGCACGTGGCGCAGGTTGAGCAGCAGTTTGGCCATGCGCCGATGATAGCCGCTGCGGCGATGCGCTACCCTTGCACGCCCTGTTCGCCCATGGATGACCGCATGCGCCGTGTCCTGCTGCTGTTGAGCCTGTCGTTGCCTGCCTGGCTGTTGAGCGGCTGCACGCCGCCGGGCCCGCCGCCGGGCGGCAGCATCGCCGCTTTCCAGATGATCGACGAGCAGGTCGGCAGCGGCGCCGAGGCGCGGCCCGGCAACCAGGTCACCGTGCACTACACCGGTTGGCTGTACGACGAGGCCGCCAAGGACCAGCGTGGCGAGAAGTTCGACGCCTCCGCCGACCACGGCCAGCCCTTCAGCTTCACCCTCGGCGGCGGCCAGGTGATCCGCGGCTGGGACGAAGGCGTGGCCGGCATGCGCGTGGGCGGCAAGCGCAAGCTGATGATCCCGTCGGAATACGGCTACGGCGCCAGCGGCGCCGGCGGGGTGATTCCACCGAACGCCTCGCTGGTGTTCGAGGTCGAACTGCTCGACGTCAAGCCGCGTTGAGCCGTTGCCGCCGATGCCCGCCAACAAGCTCGCCGCCGCCGTGCGCGGCCGTATCGCCATCGTCGGCGGCGGCCCGGCCGGGCTGATCGCCGCCGAGACTGCGCGCGCGGCCGGCGCCGAGGTCGATGTGTACGAGGGCAAGGGCTCGGTCGGGCGCAAGTTCCTGATCGCCGGCAAGGGCGGGCTCAACCTGACCCACTCCGATCCGTTCGCGCTGTTCGTGTCGCGCTATCGGGAGCGTGCCGCTCAGGTCGGCGCATGGCTGGCCGACTTCGACGCCGATGCGCTGCGCGCCTGGGCGCAGGCGCAGGGCGTGGAGACCTACGTCGGCAGTTCCGGCCGGGTGTTCCCGCTGGACCGCAAGGCCGCGCCGCTGCTGCGCGGCTGGGTGCGGCGGCTGAAGGAAGCCGGGGTACGCTTCCACGTGCAGCATCGCTGGCAGGGTTGGGACCACGACGGCGCGCTGCGCTTCGCCAGCGCCGACGGCGAACGCCTGGTGCATGCCGACGCCTGCGTGCTGGCGCTGGGCGGCGGCAGCTGGCCGCAGCTGGGTTCCGATGGCGCCTGGCAGGACACGCTGCGCGCGCGCGGCGTCGACCTGGCGCCGCTGCAGCCGGCCAACTGCGGCTTCGATATCGACTGGAGCGCGCATTTCCGCGAACGCCATGCCGGCGCGCCGCTGAAGCCGGTGATCGCGCACTGGCACGATGCGCAGGGCCGCGAACACGCACTGCAGGGCGAATGCGTAGTCGGCGAACACGGCATCGAGGGCAGCCTGGTCTATGCGCTGTCGGCGGACCTGCGCGAGGCCATCGCCGCGCACGGGCCGACCGCGCTGTGGCTGGACCTGGCGCCGGGCCGCGATCTGGCGCGGCTGCAGGCCGAACTGGGCAAACCACGCGGCGGGCGCAGCTTCGGCGAGCACCTGCGGCGCCAGGCCGGCATCGACGGGGTCAAGGCGGCGCTGCTGTTCGAGGTCCTGGGCAAGCAGGCCGGCGACGATCCGGCGCGCGCGGCGGCCACGCTGAAGCGGCTGCCGCTGACCCTGCTGCGCCCGCGGCCGCTGGCCGAGGCGATCAGCAGCGCCGGCGGCGTGCGCCTGGAAGCGCTGGACCCGGCGCTGATGCTGCGCGCCCTGCCCGGCACCTTCTGCGCCGGCGAAATGCTCGACTGGGAAGCGCCGACCGGCGGCTACCTGCTCAGCGCCTGCTTCGCCAGCGGCCTGCGCGCCGGGCGCGGCGCGGTGGCGTGGTTGGGGCGAAATGGATGAATGGCGCGGGATTCGGGATTCGGGATTCGGGACTCGGGACTCGGGACTCGGGACTCGGGACTCGGGAAAGCTTGCGCTCTTGCCACGGGCCCAGGGACTGGCGCTAGCGAAGTGCTGAAGCGGCTACCGCGTTCAGCGAGATCGCACGCAATCGCTGTTCTCGCGCGTCGGCATGCTTCGAGCGAATGCGCGTGCCGCCATACAGAGGCGACCACGTCGTGCTGTTCGCATTCGCTACCGGCACCTCATGCGCTCGACGCCGCTGCGGCGAGCTTTTCCATATAGACGCAATCGAGCGCCATCCCGCTGGGATGCGCGTAGCTGCCCTGCTGCAGCACCGTGTAGCCCTGTGCGCTGTAGAACGCGACCGCATTGAGCGCCGCCGCCAGATGGATGCGTGTTGCCGCTGGCAGCTTCGCCTCCAGCGCACGCAACAGGCGTCCGCCCAGGCCGGTGCCTTGCGCCTCCGGCGCGACGAACAGGCCATCGATCTCGCTGCCGGCCAGATCGACCATGCCGAAGCCGAGCAGGCGGTCACCGGCGTCCTCGGCGAGCACCGCGCCGCCGCTGGCGATCAACTGCGGGTACGTCGCCGGTGCCGGCGATGCGGCCCAGGCCTCGATCACCGCCGGCGGATAGTGCGAGCGGCACACTTCGCGCACGCAGCGGGTGCGCAGCGCCCACATCGCATCGATGTCCGCCAGCGTCGCTGGCCGCAGCTCGATCCGCGGCGCCACGCCATTACCGGCACTCCCAGTACCGGCGCTCATCGCGACTTGCTGTCGCGCAGGCTGCGGATCCGCGCCGGCGGCTGGAACGAATCGCTGCGCGCATCGGCCCAGTACTCCTGGAACACCGCATGGTCGGGCACGCCATCGTGCAGCAGTTCGCCCGGTTCCAGATAACGGTACAGCGAGGCCAGCGAACGGATCTCGACCTGCGAGATACGCCGCAGGATGTGCTCCGGCCCCAGTTGCGACGGATCGGCTAGGCCGGCGGCGCTGAGCAGTTCGCGCAGCGCGCGCAGGGTGTTGGCGTGGTAGTGCTCCACCCGCACCGCCTTGTCGGTGGGATCTAGGTGCTTCCAGCGGCGCTGGTCCTGGGTGGCGATGCCGGTCGGGCAGCGATCGCTGTGGCAGCTCAGCGACTGGATGCAGCCCAGTGCGAACATGAAGCCACGCCCGGCGTTGCACCAGTCCGCGCCCAGCGCCAGGGTGCGCGCGATGTCGAACGCGCTGGTGATCTTGCCGGCCGCGCCAAGTTTGACCCGGTCGCGGACGTCCAGCCCGACCAGGGTGTTGTGCACCAGCAGCAGCGCCTCGTGCATCGGCACGCCGACATGGTCGATGAACTCGGCCGGCGCTGCGCCGGTGCCGCCTTCGGCGCCGTCGACGACGATGAAATCCGGGTACAGCCCGCTTTCCTGCATCGCCTTGGCGATCGCGAACCACTCCCACGGATGCCCGATCGCCAGCTTGAACCCGCTCGGCTTGCCGCCGGACAGCTCGCGCAGCCGGGCCACGAACTGCAGCAGTTGCAGCGGCGTAGAGAACGCCGAATGCCGCGACGGCGATACGCAGTCCTGGCCCATCGCCACGCCGCGGGTGGCGGCGATCTCGGCGCTGACCTTGGCCGCCGGCAGCACCCCGCCGTGGCCGGGCTTGGCGCCCTGCGACAGCTTCACCTCGATCATCTTCACCTGCGCCAGGGTGGCGTTGGCGACGAAACGTTCCTCGCTGAAGCGCCCATCCGCATCGCGGCAGCCGAAGTAGCCCGAGCCGATTTCCCACACCAAGTCGCCGCCGCATTCGCGGTGGTACGGCGAGATCGAACCTTCGCCGGTGTCGTGGTAGAAGCCGCCGCGGCGCGCGCCTTCGTTGAGCGCGCGGATGGCGTTGGCCGACAGCGCGCCGAAGCTCATCGCCGAGATGTTGAACACGCTGGCCGAGTACGGCTGCGCGCAGCCGGCGCCGATGGTCACGCGAAAATCGTGGTGGGCGATCTCGCTGGTCGCCAGCGAGTGGTTGATCCACTCGTAGTCGGTGGCGTAGGCGCTGCGCAGGGTGCCGAACGGCACCACGTCCATGACGTTCTTGGCGCGCTGGTAGACCAGGGCGCGCTGCTGGCGCGAGAACGGCGCCTCCTCGATGTCGCTCTGCAGGAAATACTGGCGCATCTCCGGGCCGACCGATTCCAGCCCATAGCGGAAATGCGCCAGGATCGGATAGTTGCGGCGCAGCGTGCTGCGGGTCTGCAGCAGGTCCCAGGTGCCGAGCAGCGCCAGGACCGCGAAGGCGGCCACGCCCCAGCCCCACAGCGGCCAGATCGCGCACAGGGCGATGGACAGCGCCAGCAGCACGCAGCTGGCGACATAGGCTAGGTAGCGGTGCATCGCGTTCCTCGCGAGATTCGGAAGGCGCGAGTGTAGGCGGTGCAGGCCGGCAATGGCGCTGGCGCCGCCTACCGCCCGCTTGGGCGGCGTACAGCTTGGCGATGCACAGCGTGCGGCGTTTTCGGTTACAGGCGGTCGTCCACCGCGGCGCGCGGCCACACCGACTTGACGTCGTAGACCACCAGGTTCGGCGTGCCCAGCGCGCGGATCTGCGCGGCGTCGAAGCCGCGGTATTCGTCGTGCGCCACCGCCAGTACCACCGCGTCGTAGCGGCCGGCGACCGGCGCCGGCAGCAGTTCCACCCCGCCATGGTCGCGCGCCAGCTGCGGCTCGGCCCACGGGTCGCAGGCATCGACCCGCGCGCCGCTGGCGGCCAGCGCCTGCACCAGTTCCAGCGCGCGGCTGTTGCGCAGGTCCGGGCAGTTCTCCTTGAAGGTGACGCCGAGCACCAGGATCGCGGCCTCGGCCATGTTCACGCCCTTGTCCGCCAGCAGCGCCTGCACCCGCGCGGCGACGTGCGCGCCGACCCGGTTGTTGACCTGGCGCGCGGTGTGGATCAGGTCCGGGTGGTAGCCCATGCTCTCGGACTTGTGCAGCAGGTAGTACGGATCCACGCCGATGCAGTGGCCGCCGACCAGGCCGGGGCGGAACGGCAGGAAGTTCCATTTGGTACCGGCTGCTTCCAGCACGTCCTGGGTATCGATGCCGAGGCGGTCGAAGATCAGCGCCAGTTCGTTGACCAGGGCGATGTTGACGTCGCGCTGGATGTTCTCCACCACCTTCGCCGCCTCGGCGACGCGGATCGACGGCGCGCGCCAGGTGCCGGCGCCGATGATGCTCGCGTACAGCGCATCGACCGCGTCGGCGGCCGCGGCGCTGGAGCCGGAGGTGATCTTGCGGATGTCGGCCAGGCGCCGCTGGCGATCGCCCGGGTTGACCCGCTCCGGGCTGTAGCCACAGTGGAAGTCTTCGTTGAAACGCAGGCCCGAACCCTGTTCCAGCAGCGGCACGCAGACCTCTTCGGTGGTGCCCGGATACACCGTGGATTCGTAGATCACCAGATCGCCGCGCTTGAGCACGCCGGCGAGCAGTTCGCTGGCCTGGCGCAGCGGCTGCAGGTCGGGCTGTTCGTAGGCGTCGATCGGGGTCGGCACGGTGACGACATAGACGTTGCGGTCGCGCAGCGCGGCGGCATCGTCGCTGTAGCGCAGGTGCACGCCGGCGCGCAGTTCGTCCGGTTCCATTTCCAGGGTCTGGTCGTGGCCATCGCGCAGTTGCGCCACGCGTTGCGCATCGATGTCGTAGCCGAGCGTGTCGTAGCGCGCGCCGAACGCCACCGCCAGCGGCAAGCCGACATAGCCCAGGCCGATGACGCCGATGCGCAGTTGCGCGGGATCGAACACGATAGCGACGGGCATGCCGTTCCTTTCAGGGCGCCGCGGCGGCGGTGCGAGCCGGCGCCGCGGGTGGTCGCGGAAGTGCGGATGTCCGCGGCGCGGACCCGCCGCCATGGTAAGCGCCGCGGCGGCGCGCTCCAAGCGGAGCCGGACGTCTTGCAAGCCGCGTTCCCGTCGCACACGCGGCATTGCGCATGTCGCGACTCTTGCCACCGCCACGACACCAGTGTGACCTGGTCTTTACGCGGCGCGTCTTAGTGTATGGAAACGGTTCCGCGCAAACACCGGAACGGCCCTTATCCCATATGCCCCCAACCCAACAGGAGAACTCGCCGTGAGCCATGCTCCGAGCTTGCTCGTGGATGTCGAAGCCGAACTGGCGCATTGGAAGATGCTGCACGGGGAAGGCAAGCTGGGCCCGCAGTCCTTCAGCGAGCATGCGCGTCTGATCAAGATGGCCTGCGACGTATTCCTGCAGTTGCCGCGCGAGTCCAATGCGGTGCGCATCCAGCGCCTGCGCCAACGCTACGACGCCGAGCATCCGTGGCCGCGCATCGCCTGGAGCGACGCCGAGGCCTTGGTGCTGGGCTGCTGGGCCAGGCTGGACGGTTCGGAGCGGCACGATATTTATCCCGATCCGACCCCCGCCCCCGCCTGACCCTGGAGACACGCATGGCCAGTACCTCCAACCGCGAGAACGCGCACAGTTCCCAGCAGCGCAGCCAGACGCCCGACAAGCTGCACAACGACGATGCGCAGTGGAAGGACCGCGACCAGCCCGACAGCGATCCCGAACGCAATCACGCCGACCCGGAACGCGACTACCCGCGGCCGGACGGCAGCGAATAGCGCAGTAAACAAACCGCGCCGCCCTCGGTGGCGCCACACAGTCAGCGCAGGCTCGACCCGCGCACGATGCAACGCCCGCTCAGCACCACCTTGCGCATCGGCAGGGTCGGTGCGTTCAGCCGTTCCAGCAGCAATGACATCGCGGTGCGGCCCATGTCCTCCACCGGCTGTTCGATCACGGTGATGCCCGGCTCGACCAGGTCGGTCCAGCTCTCGTTGTCGAAGCCGGCCAGCGCCAGGTCCTGCGGAATGCGCAGGCCGGCGCCGCGCGCGGCCTTCAGCGCGCCCATCAGCAACAGGCTGTTGCTGGCCACCAGCGCCTCGGGGCGCTCGGGCTGCGCCAGCCACGCCTGTACCTCGGCGGTCGCCGCCTCCGCGCTCGGCGCCACCTCGCGATAGTCCGGCGCCAGGCCGTGCGCCTGCATCGCCGCCAGGTAGCCGTCGCGGCGCTCGGCGGCGGTGCTGCTGGTCTTGCCGAACAGCCCGCCGATGCGGCGGAAACCACGCTCGGCCAGGTGCTCGATCAGGCTCGCCATCGCCGCGGCGTTGTCCAGCACCACGCTGTCGTGCACCCCGGCCTTGCCGGCGCGGTCGAGCAGCACCACCGGATAATCGAAGTTCAATTTCGGCAACTGGCTCTGGGTGGTGCGGGTTGGCGCGAAGATCAGGCCGCTGACCCGCTCCTCCTGCATCAGCTGCAGGTACAGCGCCTCGCGCTGCGGATCCTCGTCGGTATTGCACAGGATCACCCGCATGCCAGCGCGATAGGCCACCTCCTCGACCGCACCGATCGCCGCGGTGAAGAACGGGTTGCGGATGTCGGCCACGATCAGCCCGACGATCCCCGAATGCTGCGAGCGCAGCCGCCGCGCCATCAGGTTCGGCCGGTAGCCGGTCTCGCGCACCGCCGCCTCGACCCGCGCCCGCACGTCCTCGCTGACCGGACCGTGGCCCAGCGCCCGCGACACGGTCGAGGTCGAGACCCCGGCCACCCGCGCCACATCGTGAATGCTGACCGTCACTGGCAACGTTCCCGCAAAATTCCCACTGCAACCCCCTTCCAAGTGGCCAAATTCGATAGTAGCACCGGGATTTCCCGAATAAATTGTGCAGTGCACATTGACGCAGCACTGGGAACGTTCCCACACTGCGCCCACTCGCCGCCCCAGCCCTTCGAAGGATGCCCCGCGTGACCCAGACGAATCCCCCCGTATTGGTCGCCAGCGAACTGGTCCGCGTCAACGTCCAGGTCCGCGACAAGGCCGACGCCATCGCCCAGGCCGCACAGCTGCTGGTCGCCGCCGGCTGTGTGCCGCCGGCCTATGCGGCCAGCATGCTGCGCCGCGAGGCGCTGGCCAATACCTTCCTCGGCCACGGCGTGGCGATCCCGCATTGCACCGGCGAGGACCGCCACCTGGTCCAGCGCGACGGCATCGCGGTGCTGCAGATCCGCGACGGTGTGGAGTGGAATCCCGGCCAGACCACCCACCTGGTGGTCGCCATCGCTGCGCAGTCCGATACCCACATCACCCTGCTGCGGCGCCTGACCCGGCTGATCCAGGACCAGCCGCGGCTGGACGCGCTGTTCGCCAGCGACGACCCGCAGGCGATCGTCGACGCGCTGAGCCAGGATGCGGTCGCGGCGGCAAGCGGGAAGCCGGTCGCCGACCTCGGCGAGCGCTTCGACTGGACCGTCGCCTACCCCACCGGCCTGCATGCGCGCCCGGCCACGCGCTGGGTGGAAACCGCGCGCGGTTTCGCCGCCAGGATCCAGGTGCGCGCCGGCGAACAAACCGGCGATGCCAAGAACCTGGTGTCGCTGCTGCAGTTGGGCCTGCATGCCGGCGACACCGTGACCATCTCGGCCGAAGGCCAGGACGCGGTTGCCGCGCTGGCGCGGCTGCGCAGCGTCATCGACGGCCTCACCGCACAGGAGAAAGCCGACGCACAGGCCGCGGCGCAGCGCCGTGCCGCCCCGGTGAGCGGCTGGACCCCGCCGCAGGCGCAGCCGGCCATCGTCGGCATCGGCGCCAGCCCGGGCCTGGCGATCGGCGTGGTGCACAAGCTGGCCGGCAACGACGGCCCGGTGCCGGACGCGCCGGTGCCGCTCAGCGACGGCGGCGCGCTGCTGCACGACGCCTTGCTGCGCACCCGCCAGCAACTGCAGGCGATCGAGGACGACACCCGGCGCCGGCTCGGCGCCGGCGACGCGGCGATCTTCCGCGCCCAGGCCGAACTGCTCAACGACACCGACCTGATCACCCTGGCCTGCCAGCTGATGGTCGAAGGCCACGGCGTGGCCTGGTCCTGGCAGCAGGCGGTCGAGCGCATGGCCAACAAGCTGTCGGCGCTGGGCAACGCGGTGCTGGCCGGGCGCGCCAGCGACCTGCGCGACGTCGGCCGCCGGGTGCTGACCCAGATCGATCCGAGCCTGGCCAGCGGCAGCCTGGAACACCTGCCCGACCGCCCGTGCATCCTGCTCGCCAGCGACCTGTCGCCGTCGGACACCGCGCACCTGGACACCAGCCGCGTGCTCGGCCTGGCCACCGCGCTGGGCGGGCCGACCTCGCATACCGCGATCCTGTCACGCACCCTGGGCCTGCCGGCGCTGGTCGCCGGCGGTGCCGACCTGCTCGACCTGGACGACGGGGCCACCGTCATCGTCGACGGCAACAGCGGCCGTTTGTATCTGGCGCCGTCGGAGGCCGACCTGGCCTCGGCCCGCGCCTACATCGAAGAACAGCGCCAGCTGCGCGAGCGCGAGGCCGAGCAGCGCAACCAGCCGGCGCAGACCCAGGACGGCCACCGTGTCGAGATCGGCGCCAACGTCAACCTGCCCGAGCAGGTGCCGATGGCGCTGGCGCAAGGCGCCGAAAGCGTCGGCCTGATGCGCACCGAGTTCCTGTTCCTGGAGCGCGGCAGCACGCCGAGCGAGGACGAGCAGTACGACACCTATATGGCGATGGCCAAGGCGCTGGACGGACGTTCGCTGATCGTGCGCGCGCTGGACATCGGTGGCGACAAGCAGGTCGCGCACCTGAACCTGCCGCGCGAGGACAACCCGTTCCTCGGCGTGCGCGGCGCGCGCCTGCTGCTGCGCCGCGCCGACCTGCTGCAACCGCAGCTGCGCGCGCTGTACCGCGCGGCCAGGGACGGCGCCAAGCTGGCGATCATGTTCCCGATGATCACCTCGGCATCGGAGATCGTCGCGCTGCGCGCCGCGTGCGAACGCCTGCGCGCCGAGCTGGACGCGCCGGAAGTGCCGCTGGGGATCATGATCGAAGTGCCGGCGGCGGCGATCCAGGCCGACGCGCTGGCGCGGCATGCCGACTTCTTCTCGATCGGTACCAACGACCTGACCCAGTACACGCTGGCGATCGACCGGCAGAACCCGGACCTGGCCGCCGAGGCCGACAGCCTGCACCCGGCGGTGCTGCGCCTGATCCGCACCACGGTCGAAGGCGCTGCGCGCCACGGGCGCTGGGTCGGCGTGTGCGGCGGCCTGGCCGGCGATGCGTTCGGCGCGGCGCTGCTGACCGGGCTGGGCGTGCACGAGCTGTCGATGACCCCCAACGACGTGCCGGCGGTGAAGGCGCGCCTGCGCGGCAGCCGCCTGGACGCGCTGCAGGCATTGGCCCTGCAGGCGCTGGACTGCGAGAGCGCAGCCGACGTGCGCGCGCTGGACGGAGCCGGCGCATGAGCGTGCAGGCGGTCAGCGTCAGCCTGAATCCGGCGATCGACCTGACCGTCGCGATCGACCGGCTGCAGCCCGGCCAGGTGCATCGCGCCAGCAGCGCGCACGCGATCGCCGGCGGCAAGGGCATCAACGTCGCCGCCTGCCTGGCCGATGCCGGCATCGCCACGGCCGCGCTCGGCGTGCTCGGCGCCGGCAATGCGCACCTGTTCGAAACCCTGTTCACTGCGCGCGGCATCGACGACCGCTGCCTGCGCGTGCCCGGCGACACCCGCACCAACCTCAAGCTGGTCGCCGCCGACAGCGGCGCCACCACCGACATCAACCTGCCCGGCCTGCCGCTGGGCGCGGCCGAGCTGCACGCGGTCGGTGCATGCCTGGCCGAACTGCTGCGTCCGGGCCTGCCGGTGGTGCTGACCGGCAGCCTGCCGGCCGGCCTGGCCGAGGACAGCTGGCGCACGCTGCAGGCGCAGGCCGCCGCCGCCGGCGCGCGGGTGCTGCTGGACACCAGCGGCGCGCCGCTGCGCGCCGCGCTGGCCGCGCCGCGCGCGCAGCTGCCGTTCGCGATCAAGCCCAATCGCCACGAACTGGAAGACTGGGCCGGCACGCCGTTGCACGACACCGCCGAGGTGCTGGCGGCCGCGCGCGCGCTGCTGGCCAGCGGCATCGCCCTGGTGGTGGTGTCGCTGGGCACCGACGGCGCGCTGTTCGTGGGCGGCGAGCAGGCGCTGCTGGCGCACCCGCCGCAGCTGGCCGGCGGCAGCAGCGTCGGCGCCGGCGATGCGATGGTCGCCGGCCTGGTCGCCGCGCTGCTGGCCGAGGCCGACCTGGCGACCTGCGCGCGCCAGGCCACCGCTTTCGCCGTGGCCACGCTGGGCAGCGGGGCAGAACGCCGGCTGCCGCGCGACCAAGTCGCCGGCATCGCCGCCGCGGTGCGCATCGAGGCGCTGCAATGAACCCCTCGCCGAACCCCATGACCTCGAACTGCATGTTGTCGAACTGCATGTCTTCGAACCGCACGTCATCGAACCGCACGCCGCCGCCATCGCGCGCGGCGTCCCCCTGCGTCCATCGGGAGCAAGCATGAATCCTATCTTCGTGGTGATCGTCGCCGGCGAGCGCAGCACCGAAGCCGTCCTCGCCGCCGAAGCCTTGCGCCATGCGGCCAGCGCGCGCGGCGCGGTGCTGCACGCCGAGGTGCGCACGCCGCAGGGCGTGATCGCGCCGCTGGACCTGGCCGCGGCCGGCAGCGGCTATCCGCTGCTGCTGGTCGGCGATGGCGATGCCGATGCAGCACGCTTCGCCGGCGCCGCGCCGCTGCGCGCCAGCCTGGATGCGGTGCTCGACGATGCCAGCGGCGTACTCGCGCCGCTGCTGGCCGCGGCCGATGCCGCGCCAGCCACGACCGCCAACGCTGCCACGCAAACGGACGGCACCAAGCGCATCGTCGCCGTGACCTCCTGCCCCACCGGCATCGCCCACACCTTCATGGCCGCCGAAGGCCTGCAGCAGGCGGCCAAGACCCTGGGCCACCAGATACGGGTCGAAACGCAAGGCTCGGTCGGCGCGCAGGACACGCTCAGCGATGCCGAAATCGCCGACGCCGACCTGGTGCTGATCGCCGCCGACCGCGAAGTGGACCTGTCCCGCTTCGGCGGCAAACGCCTGTTCAAGAGCGGCACCAAGCCGGCGATCAACGACGGCCCCGGGCTGATCCGCAAGGCGCTGGCCGAGGCCGGCGTGCACGCGGCCAGCGGCAACGGCGCCGCACCGGCGAGCAGCGAACGCGGCAAGTCGGCCGGCCCGTACAAGCACCTGATGACCGGCGTGTCGTTCATGCTGCCGTTCGTCACCGCGGGCGGCCTGCTGATCGCGCTGGCGTTCGCGCTGGGCGGCATCTACGCCTTCGACGACGCGCACAAGGGCACCCTGGCCTGGTCGCTGTTCCAGATCGGCGCCAAGGCCGGCTTCACCCTGATGGTGCCCGCGCTGGCCGGCTACATCGCCTACTCCATCGCCGACCGCCCCGGCATCGCCCCCGGCATGATCGGCGGCATGGTCGCGGCCAACCTCGGCGCCGGCTTCATCGGCGGCATCTTCGCCGGCTTCATCGCCGGCTACGGCGTGGCCGCGCTGAATCGCGCGATCAAGCTACCGCGCACGCTGGAAGGATTGAAGCCGGTGCTGATCCTGCCGGTGCTGGGCACCTTGCTGGTCGGCCTGACCATGCTCTACGTGGTCGGCCAGCCGGTCGCCGAGGCGCTGGCCTGGCTCACCGACTGGCTGCGCGGCATGCAGGGCAGCAGCGCGGTGCTGCTGGGCCTGCTGCTGGGCGCGATGATGGCCTTCGACATGGGCGGGCCGGTCAACAAGGCCGCGTATGCGTTCTCCACCGGCCTGATCGCCAGCCAGGTGTACACGCCGATGGCCGCGGCGATGGTCGCCGGCATGACCCCGCCGCTGGGCATCGCGCTGGCCACCTGGGTATTCCGCAACCGCTTCACCCGCGAGGAGCGCGGCACCAGCGCCGCCACCGGCGTGCTCGGCCTGGCCTTCGTCACCGAAGGCGCGATCCCGTATGCGGCGCGCGACCCGCTGCGCACCATCCCCGCACTGATGCTGGGCTCGGCGCTGGCGGGCGCGATCTCGATGGCCGCCGGCGCCGAACTGAAGGTGCCGCACGGCGGCGTGTTCGTGCTGCCGATTCCCAACGCGGCCACCCATCTGGGCATGTACCTGATCGCGCTGCTCGCCGGCACCGTGTTGACCGCGCTGGCGCTGCGCGTGCTGAAGAAGCCGGTCGCCGAATAAGTCCTGCGCCGGCGCGCCGCCGGGGGCGATGTCCCCTCCCCCGTCGCCCACGGCGACGCGCCGGCCTCCACCACACCCCAGGAGTCTCTGCCATGTCCCTCCCCCTCACCCGGCGCCTGTCGCTCACCGCCCTGGCGCTCGCCCTCGCCCCGCTGGCCCATGCCCAGGACGCCAGCGATGCGTTCAAACTCAAGCTCGCCTATACCGGCGAAGCCGCGGTCTCGCTGGACGGCGGCAAGGAACAGGGCAGCGCCTACGCCGGCCAGCTGATGCTCGGCACCGACGTCGACCTGCAGCGGCTGATGGGCTGGAACGGCGCCACGCTGAAGGTCTACGCGATCAACCGCCACGGCACCAACCTGGCCAACAGCGACATCGGCAACAGCACCTCGGTGCAGGAAATCTACGGCGGCCAGGGCACGCGCCTGGCCAACTTCACCATCGCGCAGAAACTGTTCAACGACCGCCTGGAACTGGAGGCCGGACGCAGCGTGGCCAACATCCATTTCCTCGGTTCGGACCTGTGCGGCTACTTCCAAGGCAACTCGGCCTGCGGCAACCCGACCTTCGTGTTCCGCACCAGCAACTTCACCTACTGGCCGGTGTCCAGCTGGGCCGCGCACGCCAAGGCCTGGGTGACCCCGAACGTGTACGTGCACGTCGGCGCCTACGAGGTCAATCCGACCCAGGCCGAAGACGGCGAGCATGGCCTGAACTGGAGCAGCCGCGACCGCACCGGGGTGATCGTGCCCTACGCGGTCGGCTACAAGACCGAAGCGGCCAGCGTGCGCTTCCCGGCGATGTACGAACTGGGCGGCTGGCAGGACAACTCCGACTACAGCGACCCGCTCACCGACCGCAACGGCAACCCGGCGCGGCTCAGCGGGCTGGACTACGCCACCCGCAACGGCCGCTCCGGCGCGTTCTTCCGCTTCGAGCAGCAGGTCACCCGCCCCGACGCCGACAGCGCGCGCGGCCTGGTGCTGTTCGGCTCGGTGCTCAAGGGCACCTCCGGGCAGCTGATCGAAGACCATTTCCTGGAGCTGGGCCTGGTCCAGCGCGGCACCTTCGCCAGCCGCGACCAGGACAACATCGCCTTCGTCGTCACCCAGCAGCGCTACAGCGACGACGCGCTGAAAGACCTGCGCCTGGCGCGCGCCGCGGCAGGCGGTAGCGGCACCCCGCACAGCTCGCAGTACATGATGGAACTGAGCTACGGCATCCAGGTCACCCCGCAGCTGCGCATCGCGCCGAACCTGCACTACATCGTGCATCCGGACCAGTTCAACGACCCGTCGCGGACCCGCGACCTGCCGAATGCGTTGGTCGCCGGCATGCGCGTGGATTGGGCGTTGTAGGGCCGGGATTGGGGATTCGGGATTTGGGATTCGTCGCGCCGCGGATGCTGATGGCGGCATTTGCAGGTCGCGGCGTTTCCACAGCGCTCGGGCAGCGGATCGCCGCGATGCCGGGCGGCAGGATCGAAGCTACCGCGCTAGCGGCGATCCTGCTTAGTTAACGAAGCCACGGTCCAGCGGATCTCGCGAGACGAAGGATGGCCCTGGGACGGATGCATAGCCAGCTCCCAACAGTTGCCATGCGATGTCGGTTCCTGCATCGGGGCGACCTCCAGACCGTCGCCACCAGCCTGGTGTGCCGCGAAGCGCGGCAAAGCAACATGCACCCAAACGCACGACGCCCCGGCATGCCGAGGCGTCGTGCGTTTCGTCCGTGTCACTCCGCTCGCATGCAGATGCGCCAGTCCGTCGGCGCATGCGGGATCGAAATCGGGTGGCCGGCGAATCGAGATCCGTTCGATTCCGTGCAAGCGCGCATCCCTGGCGCGGGAGCGATGACGTTGCCGACAGGGAGATGATGCGCGCCGGCGCGGGCGCTGACGATCGGCCGACCCCGCGCCCGGCTGTAGGACTTTTCCGACGCCGGACATGCCTGTCCCGGCAGGTCCGCGGCACGCTTGCCGCGCAACGGTCACCGCCGCTACATAAACGGATCCCATCGTAGCGGCCTCGCCACCGCCGATTACGACGGTTTTCCAACATCCGCGTTGCAAGCATCTCGCGCCATGCGCATCCTGGTTGCCGAAGACGATACGTCCATTGCCGTTGCGTTGCGCGACTCGCTCGCCGAGTGCGGGCACGTGGTGGACCACGTCAACGACGGCGCCGCCGCCGAGCGCGCGCTCAGCGCCGAGTCCTACCACCTGCTGGTACTGGACCTGGGCCTGCCGCGGCGCGACGGCCTGCAGGTGCTGCAGCGCGTGCGCGAGCGCCGCGACGAGGTGGCGGTGCTGGTGGTGACCGCGCGCGACAGCGTGGAAGACCGTATCCGCGCCCTCGACCAGGGCGCCGACGACTACCTGATCAAGCCGTTCGAACTGTCCGAGTTCCTGGCCCGTACCCGCGCCCTGCTGCGCCGGCGCAGCAGCGGCGGCATCCCCGAGCTTGCCCTGGGCCAGTTGCGGATCAACCTGGCCGGGCGCCGGGTGTGGCTGCAGGACGAACCGCTGGAACTGACCGCGCGCGAGTTCGCGCTGCTGGAAACGCTGCTGATGCGCAGCGGGCGCGTGGTCAGCCGCGGCCAGCTCACCGACGCGCTGTGCGACTGGCAGCACGAGATCACCGACAACGGCCTGGACATCTCCATGCACCGCCTGCGTCGCAAGCTGCACGGTTCCGGCGTCGGCATCCGCACCATCCGCGGCCTGGGCTACCTGCTGGAAGAATCCCGCACCGCAGAAGCCGACGCCGACGCCGCCCACGACCCGCAGGCGTCGTGAGCGCGGCCGTGGCAGCCGGAACGGCGGGCGCGCTGCCCGCCCATCCCAGCCTGCGCCGGCGCCTGCTGGCGTTCCTGCTGATCCCGACCCTGCTGCTGATGCTGGTGGTCTCGGCGCTGTTCTACCTGCTGATGCTCAAGTACTCCAACCACGTCCACGACATGGACCTGAAGGAGGACACGCTGGGCCTGGCCAAGGCGGTCAACGATGCCGGCGCCAGCCTGCCGCTGCCGCTGCAGGCGCGGCGCCTGCTCGAATACAGCAGCGACGGCCGGGTGTTCTTCGAAGTGCGCAGCCGCGACCACGGCGTGATCAGCAACAGCGCGCAGCCGATTCCGGCGCACGACGCGCCGGCCACGCTCGGCCGGGTGGCGCTGCGCGACGAACGCATGGCCGACGGCACCCCGGTGCGCGTGGCCAGCCTGATCGTGCCGTCGGCCTGGGAGGCCAGCGACCGGCTGACGATCTCGGTGGCCGAGACCCTGGACGACCGCCACCGCCGCGCGCGCGAGATCCTGATGCTGATGCTGCCGATCGAACTGCTGCTGACCTGCTCGCTGCTGGCGCTGGTCTGGCACGGGGTGCGCGTCGGCCTGCGCCTGCTGCAACCGGCGGTGCGCCGGCTCGACGACAGCCAGCGCGACCTGAGCCCGGTGTCCGGCCCCGACATCCCGATCGAGGTGCTGCCGCTGACCCAGGCCATCGACGGCCTGCTCGGCCGGCTCAAGCAGCTGATGGCCTTGCAGGAGCGCTTCGTCGCCGACGCCGCGCACCAGCTGCGCACACCGCTGGCCGGACTGAGCATGCACGTGCAGCGCGCCCAGGCCAGCACCCGCCCGCAGGACACCGCGCAGGCGCTGCAGCACATCCGCCAGCTGACCGACCGCGCGATCCGCAGCTCCACCCAATTGCTGGCGCTGACCCGCGCGCAGGCGCCGCGCGAGAGCATCCGCCCGCTGCTGCCGCTGGACCTGGCCGCGTGGCTGCCGCAGGCGCTGGCCGAGCGCATTCCCGACGCGCTGCTGGCCGGGGTCGACCTGGGCTACGACGACGACGATCCCGAGGGCGGACCGGCCTGGGTCGCCGCCGATACCTGGTCGTTGCGCGAACTGCTCGACAACCTGCTCGACAACGCCTTCAAGCACGCCGCCGGCGGCATGGTCACGGTGAGCCTGCGCCGGCAGCCGCGGCACCTGCAGCTGGCGGTCGACGATGCCGGTCCGGGCGTGGACGAGGCCTTGCTGCCGCGCCTGGGCGAACGCTTCTTCCGTGCCCCGGATGCGCCCGAAGGCGGCACCGGCCTGGGCCTGGCGATCGTCGCCAGCATCGCCGCACGCCACCACGCCGCCCTGCGCTACCAGCGCTCGGCGCTGGGCGGCCTGCGCGTGGAACTGGACCTGCCCGCCAGCGCGGCGCCGTCCGCATGAGCCGGCGCCACGCATCCCGGCTGGCCGGGCTTGCCGTGCTGGGCGCCGCGGCGCTGGCCGGCTGCGTCAGCACCCCGCTGCCGGACCTGGCGCAACCGCTGCCGCCGCAATGGAGCGCGCTGCCGGCTGCGGCCGCGCCACGGCCGGCAGGCAGCGCCTGGTGGCAGGACTTCCACGATCCGCAGCTCGACGCGCTGGTCGCACAGGCGCTGCGCGACGATCTCGACGTGGCCCAGGCGCTGGCCAGGCTGCGCGCGGCGCGGCGCATGGACGGCGTCGCCACCGCCGATTTGAAGCCGCAGTTGCACGCGCGCACCGAAGAACCGATCGACCCCGACGCCAGCGCCTCGTTCCTGGTCGCCGGCTTCGACGCGGAATGGGAGCTGCCGCTGTTCGGGCGCGGCGAAGCCGCCCGCCGCATGAGCCGCGGCGACCTGCAGGCCGCACAGGCCAGCCTGGAACAGGTTCGCACCGCCACCGTCGCCGACGTGGCGCGCAACTGGATCGAACTGCGCCACGCGCAACAGGCCGAACAGGTGCTGCAGCGCATCGCCGACGCCCGCCAGCGGCAGGCGACGCTAAGCGCCGCCCTGGTCGAGCTGCGCCTGGCGCCGCCGGCCACCGCCGCGCAGGCGCAGGCCGCGCAGTTGCAGGCGCAAGCCGCGCTGGGCGAACCGCGCACCGCCAGCGCCGCCGCCGCGCAACGGCTGGCGGTGCTGCTGGCGCGCAGTGAACCGGACCCGGCGTGGAGCGCCGCCGTTGCATCACCGGCCGCGGCGGAGACAGCGCCACCGAGCCTGCAGATCGGCGCGCTAGACGCAGTGCCCGCCGATCTGCTGCGGCGGCGCCCGGACATCGCTGCACGCGAAGCCGAGGTGCTCAGCGCGGCCGGCGAACTGGGCATCGCCCGCGCCGACCGCTACCCGAGCATCGGCCTGGGCGGCGCCATCCACTGGTCCACCAACCTGCTCTCGCACCGCCGCACCGCCACCCCGCACGAAATCGCCTCGCTGGGGCCGCTGATCGATATCCCGCTGTTCGACTGGGGCCTGCGCCAGGCCCAGGCACAGGCGCGCGGCGACCTGCTGCAGGCCGCTGCGCTGGCCTACCGCCAATGCGTGCTGGAGGCGGTGGCCGAAGTGCAGAACGCGCTGACCGCGCTGGAACAGCAGCGCCAGCGCGCGCTGGCGCAGCAGCAGGCACTGCAGGCGTTGCAGCAGGCCGCCGACGCGGCGCAGGCGCGGCGCAAACTGGGCCTGGGCAGCGATCTGGACATCGCCACGCAACAGGCCGCACGCGACCAGGCCGCGCTGGAACTGCTCGACGCGCAGCGCCAGCGCGATCTCGACTACATCGCGCTGCAGACCGCGCTGGGCAGCGCGGACACGCAGGCCGCCACCGAAGCCGGCGCGACAGGCGCGGCGCCCTGATGGTCGCGCTGGCCCGCCAGACCCTGCGCCACGAATGGCGCCGCTTCCTGCCGGTGGTGGTCTCGGTCGGCTTCGCCAGCCTGTTGCTGCTGCTGCAGACCGCGCTGGTGCTGGGCATCTTCGGCAGCGCCAGCGTCTACGTATCCGGCTCCGACGCCGATCTGTGGCTGGGCTATCCGGGCACGCAGAGCGTGGATCAGGGGCGTCCGATCGATCCCGATGCCGCCACCGCGCTGTACCTGGACCCGCGGGTGCTGCAGGTCGAACCGTTCGTGTGGTTCGACGGCGACTGGCGCGGCCCCGACGACACCGGCGCGGTGTCGATCTACGTCTCCGGCATCGACACCCGCAGCGACGGGCTGATGTTCGCGCGGCTGTTGAGCCCCGCCCTGCGCGCGGCGCTGCGCGAACCGGACACGGTGGTGGTGGACCGCGCCGAACTGGACAAGCTCGGCGTCGGCATCGGCCGCAGCGCGCGCATCAACGGCCACCGGGTGCGGGTGATCGGGGTCGGCCGCGGCCTGCGTGCGCTGGGCGGGGTCAACGTGCTGGCCTCGCTGGAAACCGCGCGCGCCTTGAACACCGATGCCGCGCACCCGGACTGGCCGACCTACGTGGTCGCGCGGCTGCGGCCCGGCACCGACGCCGCGGCGGTGGCGCGCGGCCTGGTCGGCAGCGCCGCGCCGGCACGCATCGAGGCCTGGAGTGCAGCGGAGTTCGCCCGGCGCAGCATCCTGTTCTGGATGTTCGACACCGGCGCCGGCTCCGGCGTGCTGTTCCTCGGCGGCATCGTGCTGCTGGTCGGCGTGGCGATCACCAGCCAGACCCTGCTGGCCACGGTGCTCGGCGCCGCACGCGAGTACGCCACGCTCAACGCATTGGGCGTGAGCATGCGCGCGCTGCGCTGGGTGGTGCTTGAGCAGGCGGCCTGGGTCGGCGCGCTGGGCCTGCTCGGCGCCAGCGCGCTCGGCGCCGCGCTGGTGGCGCTGGCGCGTGCGCACGACGTGCCGGTAGCCTTCGACGGCAACGGCTGGGCCGCGTGCGTGGTCGCGGTGATGCTGCTGACCCTGCTCTCGGCGCTGGCCGCGCTGCGCGGCTTGCGCCGCGCCGATCCGGCGCTGTTGCTGCGATGAACCGTGCCGCCGTTCCCGCCGCGCTGTTGCCCGATGCCGCCACGCTGCACGGCAGCGGCCTGTGCAAGAGCTTCGTCTCCGGCAAGCTGCGCACCGACGTGCTGCGCGAGGTGACGCTGCAGGTGTGGCCCGGCGAACTGACCCTGATCTCCGGACCCTCGGGCTGCGGCAAGAGCACCCTGCTGTCGATCCTCAGCGGCCTGCAGCGCGCCGACCGCGGCCGCGTGCAGGCCTTGGGCGAAGACCTGGGCGCGCTCGACGCGAGCGCGCTGGAACGCTTCCGCCTGCGCCATACCGGCTTCATCTTCCAGGGCTTCAACCTGTTCCCGGCGCTGAGCGCGCTGGACCAGGTGCGGCTGCCGCTGCAGTACATGGGCCTGGCCGCGGCCGAGGTGCGCGCGCGCGCCGAAGCGGCGCTGGCCGAGGTCGGCATCGCCCACCGCCAGCAGCTGCGCCCGGCCGAGCTGTCCGGCGGCGAGAAACAACGCGTGGCGATCGCGCGCGCGCTGGCCAAGCACCCGGCGCTGCTGTTCGCCGACGAGCCGACCAGCGCGCTGGACGCCGGCAACGGCCAGATCGTGATCGACCTGCTGCACCGCATCGCCCGCAGCCACAACACCATGGTGCTGTGCGTCAGCCACGATCCGCGGCTGATCCGCCACGCCGACCGCGTGCTGTCGATGGAGGACGGCCGCATCCTCGACGACCGCCGCCTGGCGCCGCCGCCCTCGCCTTCTTCTTCGCCCCGGATGTCCGCACCATGAAAGCGCTCCTCGCCGCTCCCCTGCTGGGCCTGCTGCTGGCCGCCTGCGCGCGACCGCCGCAGGCCGCGCCCGCGCCCAACGCGGCGCCGGCCTACCTGGCGGTGGCGCGCGGGCGCATCGACGTGGAAGGCGGGCTGCTGCGGCTGAGCCTGCCGGTCGCCGCGACGTTGCAGCGGGTGGCGGTGCACGAAGGCGATGCGGTGCGCCGCGGCGCGCTGCTGATCGCAGCCGACGACCGCGCCGCGGCGCTGGACCTGGACATCGCGCAGACCCGCGCGCAGGCCGCGAACGCGCACGTTCACCAGTTGCAGCAGCGACTGGCGCACGCGCAGCAGCGCCAGCAACGGCTGGCCGAGGCGGCGCGGATCGGCGCCGGCGACGGCCAGAGCGCCGACGATGCCGGCGACGCCAGCCAGACCCTGGCCGACGCGCTGCAGGCCGCGCGCAGCGACGCCACGCTGGCCACCGAGCAGGTACATCAGGCGCAACTGCAGCGCGACCAGTACCGCCTGTACGCGCCCGCCGACGGCCGCGTGCTGCAGCTGGCCGCCGCGGTCGGCGCGCGCAGCGACGGCGGCGCCACGCCGCTGCTGACCCTGCTGCCGGACGCGCCGCGCCTGGTGCGCGCCGAATTGAACGAAAGCTACGCCACTGCGGTGCGCCCCGGCATGCAGGCCGAGGTGATCAGCGACGACGGCCGCCAGACCGCGCTGGGCAGCGCGGAGGTGCGCTGGCTGGCGCCGGCGTTCGGCCCGGCGCAACTGCACGACGACGCCGATGGCGCCAGCGCCGGCAACGACCGCAGCGTGGCCTGCGTGCTGGCGTTCCGGCAACCGTCGGCGCTGCGCCTGGGCCAGCGCGTGCTGGTGCGCTTCCGCAACCCTTCCGCACCGCAACGCTGACGAAAGGCTGCTGAAACGCCTGTCCGCCACGCTGCGCGCGTGCTTCCGCTGCCGACGCCGTGCCGCCATGATCCAATCCGCCGAATTCCACTTCCAGGGCGGCCGCCACGGCGTGCTGCTGATCCACGGCCTGACCGGCACGCCGAGCGAGATGCGCCTGCTCGGCAAATCGCTGAACCGGGAGGGCTTCAGCGTGCACGGCGTGCAGCTGGCCGGGCATTGCGGCAATGAGGACGACCTGCTCGCCACCGGCTGGCGCGACTGGACCGCCAGCGTCGAACAGGCCGCGGCGCAGATGCGCCCGCAGGTGGACAAACTGTTCGTGGCCGGGCTGTCGATGGGCGCGCTGCTGGCGCTGCAACTGGCCGAAGAGCGGCCGGAGTGGATCGATGGCGTCGGCGTGCTCGGCGCCACCTTCCGCTATGACGGCTGGAACATCCCGCGCCGTGCGCGGCTGGCGTTCCTGCTGCCGTGGTTCAAGCGGCTGGGCATCGGCCGCCGCCGCATGTTCCTGGAAGAACCGCCGTACGGCCTGCGCGACGAGCGCATCCGCGCGCAGATCAGCGGCGCGATGCTCGGCGGCGACAGCAGCGCCGCCGGCCTGCCCGGCAATCCGTGGCACGCGCTGGCCGAGATGCACCTGCTGTCGCGACGGGTGCGCCGCAACCTGGCCAAGGTGACCGCGCCGTGCCTGGTCGCGCATGCGGCCGAGGACGACATCGCGCATCTGCGCAACGCGCAGTTGGTGGTGGCCGGCGTGTCCGGACCGGTGGAATTGCTGCTGCTGCACGACAGCTATCACATGATCACCCTGGATCGCGAACGCCGCGTGCTCGGCGCGCGCCTGGCGCAGTTCTTCGCCGCGCAGGCCGCGCCGCGCCAGGCCGCCTGATGGCGCTGCAGGCGCCCGTGGTCGGCGTGTGGCTGGCGACGGTGGCGCTGGACACGGTCGGCCAGCTGGCCTTCAAGCACGTCGCCAGCGACCCGCTGGCGAGCGGCGCGGCGCGCTGGCGGCGCATGGCGCGGCAGCCGTGGCTGTGGCTGGGCATCGCCTGCTACGCATTCGAATTCCTGGCCTGGACCGCGTTCCTGTCGCTGGTGCCGCTGGGCCGCGGCGTGCTGCTCGGCTCGATCAACATCGTGGCGATCATGCTCGCCGGGCGCTGGCTGTTCGGCGAGCGGCTGGGACGCATGCAGGTGGCCGGGATCTGCCTGGTCAGCGCCGGCGTGGCCGTGGTCGGACTCGGCACATGAGCCGCCCGCCGCTGCAACGCTACGCCGTGGGCTTCGCCCTGCTGCTGGGCTTCGACACCCTGGCCCAGTTCGGCTTCAAGCTCGGCGGCGCGCACGCGTTCCCGCCGCAGGCCGAGTGGACCTGGGTGCTGCGCCTGCTCGCCAGTCCCTGGCTGTACGCCGCGCTGCTGGGCTATGTCGGCGCGTTCTTCACCTGGATGAAACTGCTCGAGCACGCGCCGATCGGCCCTGCCTTCGCCGCCTCGCACCTGGAGATCGTCAGCGTGCTGCTGCTGTCGGCGTGGTGGTTCGGCGAGCCGATCGGCATGCTGCAGGCGCTCGGTGCGGCGCTGATCGTGGCCGGCATCGTCTGCCTCGCGCTCGGCGAGCGCGCCGCGCCGGCCGATGCGCACTGAGGTTCCGCCCACCGCCGGGTTGCCGCTGCGCTGGCGCGACCTGTGGCCGGCGCGCACGCCGCAGCGGCTGGCCGCGCAACTCGGCTTTCCCGATGCGCTGCTGACCTGCTCGGGCACCGCCGCGCTGGTCATCGCGCTGCGCACCCTGGCCGCCGGCAGCCGCCGCCGGCAGGTGCTGGTGGCCGCCTACACCTGCCCGCTGGTCGCGCTGGCGGTGGCCCATTGCGGCCTGCAACTGGTGCTGTGCGATCTGCTGCCCGACTCGATCGAACCCGACCCTGCGCAGCTGGCGCAGCGCTGCGGCAGCGACACCCTGGCGATCGTCGCCACCCATCTGGGCGGACGCCTGACCGACCTGGAGCCGCTGCGCCATGCCGCCGCGGCCTGCGGCGCCATGCTGATCGAAGACGCCGCGCAGGCGCTGGGCGGCGTGCATGCCGACGGCCGGCCGGCCGGCCTGGGCGGCGACATCGGCTTCTGCAGCCTGGCGGTGGGCAAGGGCCCAACCCTGTACGAAGGCGGCCTGCTGATGTCGCCGCACGCGCCGTTGCGGCGCAGCCTGGCGGCGATGGCGGCGCGCCTGGGCCAGCCCGACTGGCGCCGGGAACTGCAGCGCAGCCTGCAGTTGCTCGGCTACGCCGCGCTGTACCGACCACTCGCCTTGCGCTGGGCCTACGGCGCGCCGTTGCGCCGCGCCTTGCGCCGCGGCGACCGCGTGGCCGCGGCCGGCGATCAATTCGATGCGGCGATCCCGCAACACGCGGTCGGCGCCTGGCGCGAAGCGGTCGGCGTGCGCGCCAGCGCGCGCTGGCCGGCGTTCCTGGCGCAGGCGCGTGTACAAGGTCTGCGCCGCACCGAACGCCTGGCCGCGATCGCCGGGCTGCGGGTCGTCGCCGACAGCGCCGGCGCGCAGGGCAGCTGGCCGGCCCTGCTGGTGCTGCTGCCGGACGCGGCCGCACGCGAACGCGCACTGGCGCAGCTGTGGCCGCGCGGGCTCGGCGTCGGCCTGCTGTTCGTGCACGCCCTGCCCGACTACGCCTACCTGCACGGCATCGTCGATCCCGCACCGATGCCGCACGCGCGCGACTTCGCCGCGCGCTGCCTCAGCATCAGCAACAGCCCGTGGCTGGACGAGGATGGATTCGAGGCGATCGTTACGGTGCTGCGGCAGGTGTGTGCGGAGCGAATGGTCTGATCCCACAACACTGTCGCACCCTGCACAATCCTGTAGGAGCGGCTTCAGCCGCGACAGGATCCATCGGTAACGCCCGTCGCGGCTGAAGCCGCTCCTACACGGACCAGCGTCGAGCATGCGCTACCGCGGCAACCCGGCCTCGGCCAACGCCTGCAACAACCGCAGGTTCACCTCATGCTGCTGCGCCTGCCACGCCGATAGCGATTGCGGCGACGGCACCGGCTGCGCATCCAGCGCCGCCAGGCGCCGCTTCCACCACTGCGGATAGCGCGCTTCCGACACTTCGCCGGTGATGTCGCTGCCGAGCAGTTGCCCGTGCAGGTAGGCGATGGCGGTGAGCAGGTGCGGCACCCGCAGTTCGCCCTGGTCCCAGTTGGTGCGCGCGTCCTGCGGATCCAGCACGTCCTTGTCCAGCGACAGATAGGTCGGCATCGGCGTGCTGCGCAGGTGCTGCAGGAAGGCGTCGATCATCTCCATGCTCGAGCCGAAGCCGCGCACCGCCCGCCCCAGTCCCAGGCGCCGCGCCCAGCCGACGTCCACGCCGCTGCACCAGTAGCGCAGCTTGCCGCGGTACAGCGGCCGCAGATGGTTTTCCCAGGCATGCGGGGCACCGACATCGCCCGAGGTGATGCCGACCACTTCCACCCGCGCCACCTGCGGCAGCGCCGCCACCCGCCACACCCACGAGCCGCAATGCACCGCGAACGGGAAGCGCATGTTGTCCGGATGGTTGTCGAACACCACCACCCGCAGCGGCACCTGTGCGCGCTGCGCCTGGCGCACGATCAGCGGCAGGCTCAGGTGATGGAAATCGCCGCTGCCGAGCAGCACGGTGCCGTGCCGTGCCGGCAGCACGCCGTCGAGCGCGGCGCCGAAGCGTCGCAGCCTGCGCAGCGAACAGGCGAAGCGCAGCCCGTCGCACCACTCGTGCAGTGGCAGGCGCAACGCGCCCGGCACCGTGCCGAGCGAGTCGTCCAGGTCCAGCAGTACCGGTGCGCTCATGTCATTCCGCCGCGTCGGCGTCTGGGTCTGGAGTGCCGACATCGTCGGCTTCGAACAGCGGCCGCAGCCGCCGCAGCGCGATGCGCAGCAGCGGGTTGCGCAGGTACACCGCATGCCAGGTGTAGGTGAAGCTGGCGCCGAGTTGCGCCTTCACTTGCGGATCGGTCCAGCCGGCGACATAGGCGCGCAGGCCATGGCGGCAGGCGTAGTCCAGGTTGTGCATCCAGCTCAGCGCGTACAGGTTGTGCTCGCGCGCCTGCGGATAGTGCAGGCCGATGTACTTGTCGACCAAACGTCCCTGGTGCACGTAGCACAGGTTCCAGCCGATCAGTCGGCCCTGGTGACGATAGGCGAACACCAGGCCGCCGGAGTCCGCATCGGTCAACAGCGCGTCGAAGAACGCTTCAGTCAGCAGGTCGAAATGCACCTCGCTCTGCGCGTAGACCTGCAGGTACAGCGCATAACACTGCGCGCGCAGCGCCGGGTCGGCGAAGGCGGCGCCGGTCGGCAGTTCCTCGATCTGCAGATCGGCGCGTGAGCGCAGCTTGCGGCGGATGTTGCGGCGGCGGCCGCGCGACAGCCGCGCTAGGTACTCGTCGATGGAGGCGAAATCGATCGGCACCCAGGCCAGCGCCTGCCCGCGCAGCAGCACGTAGCCGCTGCGCGCGCAGGCCTCCAGGAACACGTGCGCCCAGGCGTTGTCGGTGGCATCGAGCAGCGGCGAGTGCTGCGGAATGTCCTTGACGATCAGCAGCGGGCGCTCGCGCCCCAGTTGCGCCCGCCACTGGCCGGGCAACTGCGCCGGGTCGGCCGCGCGCGGCAGCCAGGCGTACTCGCTGACGGTGCTGCCGACGAAGCTGGTGCGCGGGCGCAGCCAGCGCCGCCACAGCCGCTGCAGCGGCCAGCCGGCCACGCGCGCGCGCAGTGCCGGGTCGGCGGTGGTGAGCAGGTCGAACACGGCGTCGAACGCAGGCACGCCGTGTTCCAGCGTCCGCGCCTGGAAATCCTGCGGAGGATGCGCGAGGAACTGCCGCTGCAGCGCCTGCGGTTCGAGTTGGCTTACGAAAGGCATCTGCAAGATTGACCGGCTAGCGTGGAGGATGGACGCCGCAGCCGTGGGCCGCGGCATGCCTTCCACCGGCGGCACCCGCCGCGCGGTGGCCATTCATTTCGCGGAGGACTGCCATGACCCCGTCTATCGAGACACAGATCCACAGCATCGTCGCCAAGCATGGCGAGATCGATCCCGCCGGCCTGACCGCCGACACCAAACTGCAGGACCTGGGCGTGGATTCGCTCGAGGCGATCGAAATCCTGTTCGACATCGAGGAGCACTTCGACATCACCTTCCCGCAGCGCGATCCGAACCTGGACGACGGCTCCCTGGGCAAGCTGGCCGAAGCGGTGCATCAGGCGCTGGTCGCCAAGGCCGCGGCCGCGGCGCTGGCACCGGCGCACTGAGCCGGCATGCACCGCTCGGCGCAGGGACACCGCGTCGTCGTCACCGGGATGGGCGCGGTCAGCGCGCTCGGCCTGGGTGCCGATGCCCTGTGGCGCGGCATGTGCGAGGGCCGCAGCGGCATCGCCGCACTGGCCTCGCCCGATCCGCAGGCCACGCTGAAGATGCGCCTGGCCGCCAGCGTGCCCGGGTTCGCGCCGCAGGCGGCGCAGTTGGGCGGCATCGCGCCGGGCCAGCTGGATCGCATGACGCAGATGGCGCTGGTCGCGGCCTGCGAGGCCGTGGCGCAGTCCGGCCTGGTATTGGACGGCGCCGGCGCGGCACGCGGCGCGGTGGTGATCGGCACCGGCGTCGGCGCCGAACTCAGCCGCGACGAACAATCGCGGCGGCTGTACCGCGAGCAGGCCGAGCGCCTGCATCCGCTGACCATCGTGCGCAGCATGAACAACGCCCCGGTCAGCCAGATCAGCATCGCCTTCGGCCTGCGCGGCCCGGCCTTCGCCGTGTCCAGCGCCTGCGCCTCGGCCAACCACGCGCTGGCGCAGGCGGCGTTGCTGATCCGCCACGGCCTGGCCGATGTGGCCATCGCCGGCGGCGGCGAAGCCTGCCTGAGCCTGCCGCTGATCCGCGCCTGGGAAGCGATGCGCGTGGTCAGCGATGACACCTGCCGGCCGTTCTGCGCTCAGCGCAGCGGCCTGGTGCTGGGCGAAGGCGCCGGCGTCTTCGTGCTGGAAAGCGCCGCGCATGCGGCCGCGCGTGGCGCGGTCCCACTGGCCGAACTGGCCGGCTTCGGCATGAGTGCCGATGCGCACGACATCGTCGCGCCCAGCACCGACGGCGCCGCCGCGGCGATGCGCCTGGCGCTGCAGGACGCAGAACTGCAGCCGCAGCAGATCGACTACATCAATGCCCACGGCACCGGCACCCTGGCCAACGATCGCTGCGAGACGCAGGCGATCCGTGAGGTGTTCGGCAGTCACGCCGATGCGCTGGCGGTGAGTTCGACCAAGGCGGTGCACGGCCACGCGCTCGGCGCCGCCGGCGCGCTGGAACTGGTTGCGGCGATCGGCGCGCTGCGCGAGCAGCGGGTGCCGCCGACCGCGAACTTCCTCGATGCGGATCAGGATTGCGACCTGGACTACGTCCCGAACCAATCCCGCGCGCAACGGGTGCGCGCGGTGCTCAGCAATTCCTTCGCCTTCGGCGGCCTCAACGCGGTGCTCGCAGTGCGCGAGGCGCGCTGAGGCGCAGGCCGCGGCGGACGGGAGGCAACGCGGCGCCAACGCGCTGTCTCCCGCCATCTCATGCCACCCGCTTGGCGCGGGTCAGCAACTGGTCCAGCAGCGACAGGCCCAGATCGATCTCGTCGTGGCTGATGTGCAGCGACGGCGCCAGGGTGATCACGTTCTTGTAGTAGCCGCCCACGTCCAGCACCAGGCCGATGCGCTTGCCGTTGTGGCGCAGCTCGCCTTCCAGGCCCATGTCCACCATCGTGTCGAGCAGCTTGCGGTTCGGGGTGAAGCCGTCCGCCTGGCAGATCTCCGCGCGCAGCGCCAGGCCCAGGCCGTCGACGTCGCCGATTTCCGGATGGCGCTTCTGCAGGTCGCGCAGGCCGTCGAGGAAGTGCGCGCCCTTGGCCATGACCATCGACTCGTAGTCGGTCTCGGCCAGCATCCGCATCGTCTCCAGGCCCACCGCGGTGCCGAGCGGATTGGAGGCGAAGGTGGAATGGGTCGAACCCGGCGGGAACACGGTCGGGTTGATCAATTCCTCGCGCGCCCAGACCCCGGCCAGCGGATTGAGGCCGTTGGTCAGCGCCTTGCCGAACACCAGCACGTCCGGGGTCACCCCGAAATGCTCGATCGCCCACAGCTTGCCGGTGCGGAAGAAGCCCATCTGGATCTCGTCCACCACCAGCAGGATGCCGTACTTGTCCAGCACCCGCTTCAGGCCGGTGAAGAAGTTCGGCGGCGGGATCACGTAGCCGCCGGTGCCCTGGATCGGCTCGACGTAGAACGCGGCGTACTCGCACTGCCCGGCCTTGGGATCCCACACGCCGTTGTACTCGGTCTCGAACAGGCGCTCGAACTTGGCCACGCACTGCTCGCCGTACTCTTCCTTGGAAATGCCCTTGGGCCCGCGGAAGTGGTACGGGAATTCGATGAACTGGGCGCGGTCGAAATGGCCGAAGCGGCGCCGGTAGCGGTACGAGGAGGTGATCGCCGAGGCACCCAGGGTGCGGCCGTGATAGCCGCCCTCGAAGGCGAACATCAGGCTCTTGCCGCCCGTGGCGTTGCGCACCAGCTTCAGCGAATCCTCCACCGACTGCGCGCCACCTACGTTGAAGTGCACGCGGCCCTTGCGGCCCCACTTGCGTTCGGCGTCCTGGGCGATGGTCTTGGCCAGTTCGATCTTGGTCGGGTGCAGGTACTGGCTGGCCACCTGCGGCAGGCTGTCGATCTGCCGCTTCAAGGCACCGTTCAGGCGCGGATTGGCGTAGCCGAAGTTGACCGCCGAATACCACATCTGCAGGTCCAAGTACGGCACGTCTTCGGTGTCGTACAGATAGCTGCCATCGCAGTGCGCGAAGATCCGCGGCGGCTCGCTGTAGTGCACGGTGTCGCCGAACGAGCAGTACTGGGCCTCGTCGGCCAGCATCTGCGCATCGCCGAGCGCGGCGTGGTAGGCGGGGCCGGTGCGCAGCAGCGCGTCCGGATCGGGCGAGGCCGGCTGCAGGTCGTCGTGCGCGGCCAGATCGAGCGTGTCGAGATCGCCGTGGAGCGGCGCAAGCGCGGTGGGGAGCGGAACATTCCGATTCATGGGGATCAGGCTCGTTGGGGAACGGGGAGTGGGAGGCGCGCGCTGGCGACGGCAGGCGCGGCGAGTTCGTGCAGCAGCGCGATGGCGTCGTCGAAACCGTCGATCGCGCGGTGGGCGATGCCGCTGGCGCGGCAATGGCGTAAAAGGCCGTCCTTGGCGAAGACGAGGTCGGCCTTGCCGGCCACGCAGAAATCGGAGCGGCCGTCGCCGATCAGCAAGGTGGAACGCGCCGGTTCCTGCTGGGCCATGACCGCGCATTTGCAGGTTCCGCTGGCGCAGCCAGGCTGCGCGTGCGGCGAGGCCATGCGCCATTGCCCGGCGTCGGTGCGCAGCAGGCGGTTGGCGATGATCGGCAGCTGATGCAGGCCGTGCCGCGCCAGGATCCGCGCGATCGGGTAGTCCAGGCCGTCGCTGACGATGCTCAGCGGCATGCCCAGGTCGCGCGCCAGATCGACGAAGCGCACGAACGCCGGATCGATGCGGACCTCATCGAGCACCCGGTGCAGCGCGTCCACGTCGCCGTCGAGCAGCGCCACCTGGCCGCTCATGCACTCGCGCGCGCCGATGCGCCCGGCCACCCAATCCTCTTCCAGCGCGCGCCAGCCCGGCTGGCCGAGACGCTCGAGCAAGGTATCGGTCACGTCCTGCAGCGACACGGTACCGTCGAAATCGCAAAGAATTTTCCACTGGGCGCGCAAGGCGGCTCTCCGGCTAATTCGGGCAGAGCCTAGGCGGGCTGTCTTTCGTGCTCCTTTCGGGCAGATCTCAAGCCGGCGCAACCGCGCCTGATGCCGCGGCGGCGGCAAGCGCGGTTCCCAATTCGGACGCAATCAGGCACGCTAGCGGCACCAGGCCCGGATGGCGAAACTGGTAGACGCATCGGACTTAAAATCCGCCGGGGGCGACCCCATGCCGGTTCGATTCCGGCTCCGGGCACCATCGCGTTTCGACGTGAGCAGCCGCAGATGCAGGCCTGCGCCGCGCTCGCACGCCGCAGTCGACGGCCATGCAAGTAGCCGCAGCGTCACAAGCGCCAGACAAAAGCCCCGGTATCGCCGCCACGACGAGACCGGGGATGCCACTCGGCAAACAGTGAACCTGTCGGCGGGCGGCGCTCAGATCGCCCGCGAATAACGTGCCGGCTGCGCCGGCTGGCGCAGGTAGCGGTCGAAGCACATCGCAATCAGGCGCAGCAGCGGGCGCCCGCGCGCGGTGGCATGGATCGTGCCGTCGCGGTAGTCGGCCAGGCCGTCGGCGCACAGCGGCGCCAACGCCTGCAACTCCTCGTGGAAATAGCTGGCGAAGTCGATGCCGTGGCGCTGCTCCAGGGCGGCGACGTCGGCGCGGCCCTGGCACATCAGCTGCTGGATCAGCTCCGCGCGCAGCGCGTCGTCGGCGCTGAGCTGCAGGCCGCGCAGCACCGGGCTGTCGCCGGCGTCCACCGCCGCCTCCCAGGCCGGCAGCTCGCGCTGGTTCTGGCTGTAACTGGCGCCGATGCGGCTGATCGCGCTGACGCCCAGGCCGAGCAGGTCGGTGTCGGCATGCGTGGTGTAGCCCATGAAATTGCGGTGCAGCCCGCCCTGGCGCTGCGCGCGCGCCAGGTCCTCGTGCGGCAGCGCGAAATGGTCCATGCCGATGTACTGGTAGCCGGCCGCCGACAGCTTGCGCACCGCCAATCCGAGCAGCGCGAGCTTGTGCTCGGCGTCGGGCAGCTCCGCATCGGCGATGCGCCGTTGCGCCTTGAACAACTGCGGCATATGCGCATAGCCGTAGACCGCCAGGCGATCCGGGCGCGCCGCGATCACCGTCTCCAGCGTGCGCTCGAAGCCGGCCAGGGTCTGCCGCGGCAGGCCGTAGATCAGGTCCACGTTGACCGAGCGCATGCCCTGCACGCGGCAGGCGCGCAGGATGTCCAATGTTTCGGCCACGCCCTGGCGGCGATTGATCGCCTGCTGCACCAGCGGGTCGAAATCCTGGATGCCCAGGCTGGCGCGGTTGAACCCCAGCGCCGCCAGCGCGGCGATGTCCTGCGGCGTCACCGTGCGCGGATCCAGTTCGATGGAGATGTCGCGATCCGGCGCGTCGCTGAAACGGAACAGCCCGCGCAGGCCTCGCAGCAGTTCGCCGAGCAGTTCCGGCGCCAGAAAATTCGGCGTACCGCCGCCCAGATGCAACTGCACCACCTCGCGCTCGCTCTCCAGGCAGGCGGCCATCATCGCCGCCTCACGCAACACGCGCTGCACGTAGGCGCGGCCCTTGCCGGCGTCGCGAGTGATGACCCGGTTGCAGCCGCAGTAAAAACACGGATTGCGGCAGAACGGCACATGCACGTACAGCGACAGCGGCCGCGCCGGATCGCTGGCCTGCACCGCCGCGAACAGCTGCGCCGGGCCGAAACCGGCCTGGAAATGCGGCGCGGTCGGATACGAGGTGTAGCGCGGGCCGGGACGGTCGTAGCGGCGCAGCAGTTCGGCGTCGAAGGTCGAGGTGGCGGCGGGATCGGAGGCGGTCAGGATGTCCATGGAGGTCAGCATGCGCGGCCAGATGGCAGGCCGCCTTGACCTGGATCAATCCGCGGCATCGATTCACTGCATCACTCTGCAGGCGGCCACGGCAGCGACGGTTCGAACGGCCGCCAGCGCATTTGATGGCGGCGCCGGCTGTTCCCTTCTCCCACCGGGACCATGGACCCCTTTTCGGGGGAAGGTGGCGCGCAGCGCCGGATGAGGGTACGGGCGAAGCCTCGCGCACCCAAACTCAACGAGACGCTGCGCGCCGTACCCTCACCCCAACCCCTCTCCCGACGGGAGAGGGGCTATGCACGCACACTGCTTTTCCTTCTCCCACCGGGAGAAGGTGGCGCGCAGCGCCGGATGAGGGTACGGAGCGAAGCCTCACGCACCCAAACTCAACGAGACGCTGCGCGCCGTACCCTCACCCCAACCCCTCTCCCGACGGGAGAGGGGCTATGCACGCACGGCTGTTCCTTCTCCCGTCGGGAGAAGGTGGCCCGAAGGGCCGGATGAGGGTACGGGCGAAGCCTCGCGCACCCAAACTCAACGAGACGCTGCGCGCCGTACCCTCACCCCAACCCCTCTCCCGACGGGAGAGGGACTATGCACGCGCACGGCTGTTCCTTCTCCCATCGGGACCATGGCCCCTTTTCAGTGGCATGCATGTCAGTGCTCCTGCTCGATGGCGCCAGTCTCCGCAGCCGCCGCGGCCCGGCCTTGATCAGGATCAATGTCGCCACGCGCTGCGCTGCCTAGTCTGCGTGGGCGACATGCGCCTGCGCCGACGCCGACGGGGAGCGGCGGCGCGACCGCGTGCGGGCGGCGCCAGCCCATGCGTGGCACCACCCAGGCGCATGCCGCACCTCTTCTTCCGCGATGGAGCCCGCCCGCCATGACGCCCAGCGACGATCCCCTGCTCGACCCGCTCGATGCCACCGCGCCGCGCCCGCTGGTGCAGCGGCTGGGCGTGATCCTGTGGCCCAGCTTCCTGGTCGCCGGCGCGATGAGCGTGCTGTTCTTCGCCCTGGTCGATCCGCTGGCGCTGCGCGACATCACCTTCCCCGGCCGCCCGCTGAGCCGCGAACTCGGCTACACGCTGGGCTTCTTCATGTTCTGGTTGGCCACCCTGAGCTCGAGCATGCTGAGCGGGTTCTTGCTGCGGCCGGCGCCGCAAGCCGCTGCAGACGACGACGAACTGTTGCCGTGAGCGGAACGCCCATGCCCCGCCGCATTCCATTGCACACGCTCGGCGCCCAAGCCGCAAACGCCGCCGCCGATGCCGATGCGGCGGCAGCGCCGCACGGCCGCTACGCGCGCCTGCGCCGTTACAGCCTGTGGCTGCTGTTCGCCGCGTTCTACCTGCTGCCGTGGCTGCGCTGGGACGGCCGCCAGGCGCTGCGCTTCGACCTTCCCGCGCGACGCCTGGACCTGTTCGGCTGGACCCTGTGGCCGCACGATGTCGGCTGGCTGCTGCTGGCGCTGTTCGCCGCAGCCGCCGCCTTGATGGTGACGACCACCCTGGCCGGACGGGTGTGGTGCGGTTTCGCCTGCCCGCAATCGGTCTGGAGCCACGCCTTCGCCTGGCTGGAACGGCGCTTTGCCGCCTGGCCGACAGCCGCGCGGCATGTGGTCTGGGCGGCGCTGGCGCTGTGGACCGGGATCAGTTTCGTGGGTTACTTCGCGCCGATCGCCGACCTGGTCGCGCGGCTGCGGCCGTTCGCCTGGAGCGGCTGGGAAACCTTCTGGGTGCTGTTTTACGCGCTGGCCACGTGGGGCAATGCCGGCTTCCTGCGCAGCCAGGTGTGCCGCTACCTGTGCCCCTACGCGCGGCTGCAGCCGCTGCTGTGCGATCGCGACACGCCCTTGATCGGCTACGACGCGATGCGCGGCGAACCGCGCGGCGCGCGCGCCTGTGGCCAGGGCAGCGTCGCCCAGCGCGGGCGGCGCCTGCTCGACGCCGGCACCGCGCGCGACTATGCGCTGCGCGCCAGCATCGCCTGGCGCGCCGGCCAGGGCGGCCAGCGCGGCGACGCGCTGGTCAACTATGCCGGCACCCTGCCCAAGTTCACCGCCGCGCAACTCGGCGACTGCGTGGACTGCAGCGCCTGCGTGGATGCCTGCCCCGCGCGCATCGACCTGCGCAACGGCCCGCACTACGCATGCACTGCCTGCGGCGCCTGCGTGGACGCCTGCGACCGCAGCATGGACCGCCACGGCTTCGCCCACGGCCTGCTGCGCTGGACTGGCGCCAACGCGATCGAGCGCCAGCCGCGCCGAAGGCTGCGACCGCGGCTGCTGGCCGGCGCCGCATTGCTGCTGGTGGCCTTGCTGGCGGCGTTGCTCGCGGCTGGTTGACCGGCACGCGCTCGGCGGCGAGGAAGAACAGGCATCGTGAGCAAGCAACAAAAGGCCCGGCACGCGCGACGGCGCTCCACCTAGGCGAGCGCCAGCCAGATCGTCGGGCAGCCACAAACGCAAACGCCCGGTAGATCGTAGATCTACCGGGCGTCGAATTGCAGATGGAGGCCTGGGTCGGAATTGAACCGGCGTACGCGGATTTGCAGTCCGCTGCATAACCACTCTGCCACCAGGCCGGTGGACTGAATTCTAGCCGAAACCGCCAACAGCGGTGTCCGACAAAACAAAGCCCCGCTGACGGGGCTCTGTCTGAATCTGGAGCGGGAAACGAGACTCGAACTCGCGACCTCAACCTTGGCAAGGTTGCGCTCTACCAACTGAGCTATTCCCGCTTGGGAGCCAGCCATTCTACAGCCCTCCTGCGCATTGCGCCAGCCTTCGGGCAAAAAAATCCGGCAGCGGTATTCGCGTGGCCGGGAGTACGGTACGACGGGCCATCCGCACCGGAATCCGCGACGCACGGCGGCGCCTGTCAGGGCGAGGACCGCTGCCGCATCGGCAGCGCCGCCGGCGCGAACGCGGACTGGAATCTCCACCACAGCGGTTCGCCCGTCGAGGTAGACAAGTGTCCCAACGCACATGCGTCACCGCGCACCTGAGCCGGCCGTGGCCCTAGCATCGGAACCACATCCATACGAGGGATCGCCATGAACCGATGGACACGCTGCAGCGGCGCGGTGCTTTGCCTGATCGCGGCCGGCGCCGCGCAGGCGCAATCCTGCCGGCTGCAGACGCAGACCCTGCCCTTGCCGCTGGCCTCGCAGAACATGCCGAAATACGCCTATCAGGTGCGGGTGCAGGTCGGCACGCCGCCGGCCTCGGCGAACTCCGCCGCCGCCAGCCAGGTCCTGGAAGTGGACACCGGCTCCACCGGTGTGGTCGTGCCGCTCAGCGCGGCGATCCAGCAAGCCTGGGACGCCTCAACCAAGCTCGGCTACATCTTCTATTCCAGCAACAGCCAGTACCACCCCGGCAAGTACGTGCAGGTGCCGATGCGACTGGGCGTGTCGGCCGACGGCAACAGCGCCGTGGCGAGCATCGACTCGATCGAAGTCCTGGCCGCGCAATGCAGCTGCGACGTCGCCGCAATCAAGCCGGGAACGCCGTCTGGTTCGGCGAAGACGCTGACCCAGGCGCCGAATAACTGCGCCGCCTACAACACCACCCTCGCATTGAGCAGCAACGGCAAGCAGACCTTGAAGAACTGCAAAACGATCCCTTCCAACTTCGGCATGATGGGCGTGGGCTACGACCGCGGCGTCGACAAGGCACGCAATCCGTTCCTCAACATCGTACAGATGCATGCCGGCAGCATCAGTCCGGGCTACATCATCAGCGCGTCCGGCATCACCCTGGGCGTCAGCGACCAGGCGCTGCAGGGCTTCTCGCTGATCCCGCTGCAACGCGAAGCGGCGAACGCCGCCGGCGGTGCCGACTGGCAGGCGCCGAACGCGTGCGCCAGCTTCCCGGCCAGCGGCAGCGACTACCAGGTCTGCGGCAAGCTGCTGCCGGATACCGGCATCACCTACATGATGCTGACCCCTACCAAACAGCCGCCTGCGCCGGCAAAGTTGCAGCAGATGCTCACTAAGCCCGCAAAGCCTGCAAGCGCAGCGTCCGGGCAGACCTCCGACACCAGCGCGAGCACCTCGCTGGTGGTGCCGGAAGGGACGCCGATGACCCTCGCCATCGGCCCAACCGGGCATCCGGTATTCAGCTACGACTTCAAGGTCGGCGGCGCCACGCCGGCGACACCGGACGGCGTGCAATGGCGGGCAGCGCTCGACGTGCCGCCCGCGCATATCAACAGCGGTCGCCATGTGCTCGCCGCGGCGGACTATGCCTACGATGCCGCCTGCGGACGGGCGGGATTCCGCGAGGCGGCGACGTCGCCCTGATATAACGGCCGGGTACCGTGCGGTTGCGACAGGCGTTACCGGTAACGCCCCGTCGCGGCTGAAGCCGCTCCTACACGGCCAGGCCCATCGACAGACCGCGTCCGCAACGAACGCTCCGTCTCTCCAGCGCCGCCGGCACGCGTTCAGCGGCGCCGGAGCAGGAACAGACCTACGCGGACAGCGGCCAGCGCCTTCTTCAATGTGTTGGGCAGTGAGACCTTGCCGAAGGACTCACGATCGGCGCTGCCAGCCAGGTGCTGCTGCAGGCGGCGGAAGCTGTCGACCTGCCGCGCAAGCGCGTCGATATCGACGAGGTCGCCTTCGCACTCGGCGAGCAGGTACTCGGGGCCGGTGACCAGCGCGACCGCAGGAATCCTGCGCTCGAACAGCGGCTCGCCTTCGCCGAAATGCAGCAAGGCGCCGGGCTTGACCGGGGTCGCCGCGTCGACGACGGCACAGCTCCACAGCGCGCGCGCGAGTCGGGCGAGTTCAGGGGTGGTGGCGTACAGCAATTCGGGTTCTAGTGAGCCGTCGGACGCATAGCGTCCTTTGTCCGAATCGATGCGGAGATGCCTTGCGCCCAGGTGTTCGATGACCAGGCCGGCGACCGCGGTGTAGCCGCCGGGTGTTCCGGCCCACAGCGCGCAGTGGGCATCCAGCCAGGCCGTGGTGGCCTGGCCGTGCGCGGTGACCGCAGGCATGCGCAGATGGCCTGCGGTATAGACGAACACGATGCTGCGTTGGTGGGGCGCGGCGACCGCGTCCCGCGCCAGCGCGAGCAAGCCGATGTGGCCGTTCTCTTCGACCGCGTTGCCGCCGTCGCTGTGGGTGACGACCAGCACCGACTCGCTGGCCCGCGGACCGGTTCCCAGCGACGGCCCAGAGCGTCTCCATGCGCGCATTCGTGGTCTTGCTCGCGCTCAAGGTCAACGTGGCCACAGCGCCGCGTCCGGCGGCGGCGAGCAGCTGCGCGCGTTCGCTTTCGGCGACCCAGACGGCCGGCAGGCCCTGATAGCCGCGGGTGAAAAGCAGATACTGACCCGCGGCGACCGCATCGAGCAGGCCGCGCCAGACCGCGATCACGCCGAGAACCCCAGCCTGCTTCGCCTTGGCCAGATCGGTGCCGGCGAGTTCGGAACTGATGATCGGGTTGGAGACCCGGTCGAACGGAAGCGGCCCGTCCCAAGTCTCGACCAGCAGCCTCGTCGGCACGGCAACGTGCGGCACTTCGATCACTGCGATCTTGCCCGCAGCCGCGCGCCATCGCTTGCGCCGCCCGCGCAGCAGAACCAGCGGCGCCGTCGTGCCTGCGCGCGGAGTCTCGCCGGAATAAGGCCACGCCGAGGCGATCGCGATGCGGCGTTCGCCCACCTGCAGCGCCAAGGCATCACCGTCGACGTCCCAGCGTTCGAACGTGTGCGGGTCGCGCTGCACGTCGAGGCCGAGCGCGGCCAACGCGTTCGCCCCCCTGTCGATCAACGCGTTGTGGGCCTGCGTGCCGGACGCGCGCGGCCCCAACTCGGCCAGATAGCGAATCTGATCCGCGTAGGCGGCATGGTCGGCACTCACTTCCGCGATTTTTTCTCTCGTCTGCGCCACCGCAGTATATCCAGCGGCGCATGACACCTTGATCGTGCGCGCGGAGATGCGAGCGGAGTGCAGCCCGCCACGTCCGCCGCCAGACCTGGCGGCGGCGCACTGCCGCCGTGCCGAATCGCGCTAACGCAGCGGATCCGCGGCACCGCGCTGCGCATAAACGGTGTCGTAGATCGTCTTGGCGCCAGTGAAGGTCGGATCCACGTCTTCTTCCTGGCCGTCCTGGCCATGGTCGTTGTCGAGCCTCCAGCTGAACATGCCGCGCAAGCCGTTCTGCAGCGCGTAATTGGTCCAGGCCGCGGTGTCTTCGAGCGAGGTCTGCACGTTGCCGTTCTCGGTGGCCACGCCGCCCATCAGGATGTCGGCGCGGACGCCGGCCTGGATCCACACCTGCGCATCCTGCGGCGTGCCGGAGGACGAATAGTCCTGCAATTCGGCGGCATCCACGTACTGGTTGAACGCCGCCACCGCGCCGTCGCCGTACAGCGCGACAGGGCCGCCGGCGGGCCACGGCACCGACACCGCGATGCCGAGCCCGGCCGCCTTGAAACTCGGGCTGAGCTGCGTTACCAGCTCCACGACCGAGGACATGCCGTCGCCTTCGGAATCGATGCTGATGCCGTTGAGCCCTTGCTGCTGCAGATAGGCCACGATATTGGCGGTGGAACGATTGGCGTTGTCGCGATTGTCGGCCACCGTCGCCACCAGCCCGGTGTCGCCGACGCCGGCGTAGATCAGCGCGCTGGGCGCCTGCGTCTTGATCTGGCCGAGGTTCTGCGCGGCAAATTGCGCATTGAGGTCCAGGGTATAGCCGTTGCCGGTCTCGGCGAAGACGCCGAAGGCCAGGTTGTAGCGGCTGGCATAGCCGAGCGGCACCTTGCCCTGCGCAAGATTGTCGGCACCCGTGCCGTTCCATGTGTCGTACCAGGTCGCGATCTCGAAGTTCATGGTGGCTCCTGCAGTGGTGGGATGGATGTGCGCCGAGGGCGACCGGCATTCGCGCATGCGCCCGGCGCCGCGACCGCTCCGGTCCCGGCGCAAACGTCTGTCGTGTCTTGCTCGTGCCGGTCTCTGCGACGGCAACGCCGCTGCGTCCTCCGCTCGTCCGCACGCGATGCGATGCCCCTTGGCCGAACCTAGCGCAGATCGCAGCGCGCGCGGTCGACACTCCGCGGCTTCGGAACAGCCATCCCAGTCGCGATGCCGGCGCGCGTGCCGGCGGGCGGCGCCGGTCTCAGTAGCCCACGCTCACCTCGTCCTGCAGGCCGAAGGGTTCGCCGGCGAGGACCTGCAGCAGCATCGCCACTACCCGCGCACATTCACCATCGTGTCGGCGCTGCGCAGTCCGCGCGTGGTGGACGGTACCGGGGCGCTGCAGATCGAGAAACTCGCCGGGTGTGGATCGAACCATCCATGCAACCGGCAACCCGACACCGCACAACACGCCGATAGCGGGCGTGATAGACGCCACAATCCGGCGCTGCACCACTCCCGACTGCGATGCTCCGCACGGCATCCTGCGGACTACTGCATGGTTGGACAAATTCGGAAGCGCTATGCTCGAAGCGCATTGCTTATGTCATCGACGGGACCGGTAAGGACTCGTGCAGGCGCAGGAAACGCGCCGATGTATCTTCAATGGAGTGCGAACTTGAGTAATTCGGCCAGCGAACCCCTTCGCGTCCTCGGTTTTTGGCGCGATCTGGAAGTCTTCAATATCCCTACCGCGCCTTCGGCCCGGGATGCCACCGATCAGACCAAGATCACAACCCTTCGCCACGGCCAGCCGCTGCCCTGGCGCAGCAACGATTTCAGGCCCACGGCAGAACACGGCTACGTCCATGTGGTCTATCTCGGCGTCGTGGATACCGAGGATCTGTCCCGCCTGCTGTTGCGCGCGATCTTCCCCGACCGCGACCTGAGCGAGCGCGAGCGTCAACGCGCCACCGGCAACGGCTGGCTGGCCGCTTTCGTCGTCGACGAGCACGGCCGTCCCAAGCCTGATAGCTACCTGGCTGCCAGCTTCGCCCACGGCGTGCAGGCATTGCGGCAAACCAACGCGCTGGAGAACGTCAATGCGCGTCTTGGCCGTGCGCGCGACGAGTTCGCCCAGCGCTGCCACCGCCTCGAAGAGATCGACGATGCCTCCGCTCCCGGCACGGCGAGCGAAAGCGCGACAGCCTTGTCGCTGACCTGGGATGAGCTGGAGACCGAGTTGCAGTTGGTGCGCCAGTTGCTCGGTAACAACACCGACGAGACAGCCTTGGATTGGCGGGTGGTTGTGCGCAGCAGCCGGGTCAAACGCCGCTACCTGAGCGACAGCCTGCAGGCCGCCACCGATTTCCTGAATTCGTTCTACCTGGACGACCTCGATCGCCTGATTGCCCAGGCACAGAACGGCCGCCCCTTCGGCGCGGCGTTGAGCGCCTATCTGGGATCTGCGCTTGAGCAGCATCAGCGTACCGACATCCTGGTACAGCATGCCGCAATGGCCAGCCTGGTGAGCGCGGCGCATCTGCCCAGCGCCCGCTGGCCCGCGCCGTCGCGGCACCCCTTGGTACTGGCGCAGCAAGCCGCGGTCGCGCAGGTGTTGCATACGCTCGGAACGGCCGATGGCGTCATCGGCGTCAATGGACCTCCCGGCACCGGCAAGACCACCCTGCTGTGCGATGTGGTCGCCGACATCGTCACCGAACGCGCCCGTCGGATTGCCGCGCTCGATCGCCCTGCGGCCCTGTTCGAGGACAAGATCAGTGTGGCCGGCAAGAGCTTCTTTCCGCTCAAGGCTTCGGTGGTCGCCGGCACCTCCATCGTGGTGGCCAGCACCAACAACAACGCGGTCAAGAACATCACCCAGGAGTTGCCGGCACGCAAGAAAATCGCCGACGAGTACGGCCCTGTCGATTATTTCGCCGAGGTCATGACGGAGATATTCAAGGCGCAGAAGGTCGTGGACGACAACGATCAGCCGCTGCAAGGCTGGGGCGTGATCGCCGCGGCGCTGGGCAACGCCGGTAATCGGCGCTCGTTCGCCCAGGGGTTCTTCCGCGACGACTATGTGCCGCGGGTCGAGGCAACTGAGGCAACCGGCGAAGATGCGGAATCGACGCAGGAGCAAGTTGAGGTATCAGCTGGCGCCACTCCACCCGCCACACTGCCGCCGTCGATGAAGCAGCTGCTCGAGATCGCCGCCAACGCCGACTACCGACGCCATCAGGAAGAATGGCAAACCGCCAAACGCGGTTTCCTGCAACTGCTGTCCGAGTTCGAGCAACACCGCGAGGCGTTGCTGAGCGCAGAGCGAGCGGCCCAGGCGCTGGACGCCGAGCGTGGCGACCTGGACGCCCTCCAGGCCGACATCGATCGCATGACCGGCGACATCGCCGAGCGCGCAGAGATCCTCTCCCGACAGCAGGCAGCGCTGTCGGATCAACGCGCGATGCTGGAGGCCCACAAAGCCCTGTTCGCGCAGCGGCAAGCGGCAGCGACGCCCAACCTGCGCGATCGCCTATCGAGCTTGTTCGGCCGCCAGACGCAGCGGATGGCGGCATTGCGCCAGGCCCTGGAAGAGCCCGCCAGGCGTCTGGCCGAGTCCGCCGAGACCTTTGCGCAGCAAGCCAAGGAGGTCGCCCAAAGCCAGGCAGAGCTGGATCATCGGCACGAGCGCCTGAAGTTGCTGTCCTCCAAGCGCGCCAAGTTGGACCAGGAACTGCAACGGCACAGACAGGCGCTGGAGGCCGGCTACGCGCTGGGCGCCAGCCACTTTCCGGACCGCAGCCTGTGGGAACTGCAGCCCGCCGACCTCCAACGCGCCAGCGTAGCGGTCCATGCGGAGCTTGACCAACTGCGGGCACGCGTCTTCCTGCAAGCGGTGGAATTGCACAGGCTGAGCATTCTGGCCAACGCCGGCAAATTCATCGCCAACCTGCGCGCGGTCAACGGCATGCTGATGGGCTCGCTGCGGGACAAGCTCCCCATCGAACAACGCCCCACGCTGTGGGATGCGTTCTTCTTCGTCGTGCCGGTGGTGTCCACCACCCTCGCCTCCTTCGACCGCTTGTTTCTGGGCATGGGCCAGGACAGCCTGGGCTGGTTGCTGCTGGATGAAGCCGGCCAGGCCACGCCGCAGTCGGCGGCAGGCGCCCTGTGGCGCAGCCGCCGCGCCGTGATCGTGGGCGACCCGCTGCAGATCGAACCCGTCTTCACCGTGCCGCTCAGCCTCGCCGAAGACCTGCGCCAGCGGCATGGCGTCGACCGTACCTGGTCGCCGATCGACGAATCCGTGCAGACGCTGGCCGATCGCATCACCCCTTTCGGCTCATGGGTCGCGATGGCATCCGATCCCGCCGCAGCCGATTCGCCGGAACGCCTGTGGACAGGCATGCCACTGCGCACACATCGGCGCTGCGACGACCCGATGTTTTCCGTTGCCAACGACATCGCCTATGCAGGGCAGATGGTGCAAGGCCGGGTGGACAAGCAGGGGCAACCCAAGCCCATCGCGTTCTCCTGCATTCTGGGCGAGAGCGCCTGGCTGGACGTCCGATCCAGTCAGATCCAACACCCGGTCTGCATCGACGAAATCGCTCACCTGCTCGCGTGCCTGGAGCAATTGCGGCAGACGCCGGCACGCGTGCTGTCGGGATCGCCGGATGAGCCGGACACGCAGGCCAAGGTGTTCGTCATTTCGCCCTTCCGCAAGATCGCCCAGGCCTGCAGGAGCCGCATCAAGCAGGCCGGCTTCAGCGGCATCGAATGCGGCACCGTGCATACGTTCCAGGGAAAAGAAGCGGATATCGTGTTCTTCGTCCTCGGCACCGCGCCGGGCCCGCAGGGTGCAGGCGCGCGTGCTTGGGCCGCAGGCAAGCCGAACCTGTTGAACGTGGCGATCACGCGCGCCAAGTGCCGCCTGTATGTGCTGGGCGATGTGCAGCAATGGGGTGGCCTGGACTATTTCCGGCAATTGCGCGAAGCGCTGCCGGTGCGGCGTATCGACGCGACGACAGCATCGACGCCGTAGCGGACGGCGCGTCCGCTCGCGTAATGGCGCTCGCCAGGCGCAGCGCCGTGCCGATGGGTGGAGCGTCGTCGCGCAAGCGCATTGCGCTGCAATCGGCCAAAAACGAAAAAAGGACCCGAAGGTCCTGATTTCATCGTTTCGCCGGTATCCGCTGGATGCCTGCAAAACCGTCTGGAGCGGGAAACGAGACTCGAACTCGCGACCTCAACCTTGGCAAGGTTGCGCTCTACCAACTGAGCTATTCCCGCTTGAGGCCGCGAATTTTACCGGGAACCGGCAGGCTGTCAACCATTGCCTTCGATTTTTTTCGCATTCTTGTCCGCGACCGCGGCGCGCTCGTCGGCGCGCAGGCTCGGCCAGGCCGCATGCAGGTACTGGATGCCGGACAGCAGGGTCAGGATCGAGGCGATCGCCAGGGTCCAGTCGCCGATGTGGAAGATGAACAAGCCCATCCACACGCTCTCCGGCGGCGAGCCGTCGGGCATCACCGAATACAGCAGGCACAGCAGCGCCACCATCTGCGCGGTGGTCTTGACCTTGCCGATCATCGCCACCCGCACCTTGGCGCGCTGGCCGATCTCGGCCATCCATTCGCGCAGCGCCGACACCGCGATCTCGCGGCCGACGATCACCGCCGCCCAGAACGCCATCCACGGCGTCGGGTGGCCCTGCACGATCAAGAACAGCGCCACCGCCACCATCAGTTTGTCGGCCACCGGATCCAGGAACGCGCCGAACGCGGAATACTGGTGGTAGCGTCGCGCCACCCAGCCGTCCAGCCAGTCGGTGAACGCGGCCAGGCCGAAGATCGCCGCCGAGGCGAAGTTCGTCCACGTGTAGGGAAGGTAGAACACCAGCACCAGCACCGGAATCATCACGATGCGCAGCAGCGTCAGCCAGGTGGGGATGGTCAACTTCATTGCGCTGCTCTACTCGCCTGCCGGATCGGGCACCGGCAGCCCGTGCAGGTTAGCGTAGATTCGCGCAGCGAGCGCGTCGTTGATGCCTTCCACGCGCGCGATCTCCGCTTCGCCGGCGGCCTTGAGTCCGGCCAGTCCGCCGAAATGCTTCAACAGGCTGGCGCGGCGGCGCGGACCGATGCCGGGAATGTCCTCCAGCTTGCTGGTCATGCGCGCTTTCTGGCGCCGCCCGCGGTGGCCGGTGATGGCGAAACGGTGCGCCTCGTCACGCACCTGCTGAATGAACTGCAATGCCGGCGACGCCGCGCCGGGGCGCAGTTCGCGCCCGTCCGGCATCACCAGCGTCTCGTGCCCGGCGCGGCGCTCGGCGCCCTTGGCCACGCCGATCACCAGGATGCCCTCCACGCCCAGGTCGGCGAGCGCGGCGTTGGCCTGCGCCAGCTGGCCGGCGCCGCCGTCGATCAGCAGCACGTCGGGCAGCACCACGTCGGCCTTGTCGCCCTCCGCGGCGCGGCGGAAACGGCGTTCGATCGCCTGGCGCATCGCCGCGTAGTCGTCGCCCGGCTCGATGCCGCTGATGTTGTAGCGCCGGTACTGGCTGCGCACCGGGCCGCTGGCGTCGAACACCACGCACGAGGCCACGGTGGCCTCGCCCATGGTGTGGCTGATGTCGAAACACTCCGCGCGCCGGACCGGCTCGGCCAGTCCCAGCATCTCGCGCAAGGCCTCGCTGCGCGCGTGCTGCGCGTTGCGGCTGGTCAGTTCGGTGACCAGCGTGGCCTGCGCGTTGCGGCTGGCCAGTTCCAGGTAGCCGGCGCGCTCGCCGCGCACGTTCCAGCGCAATTGCACCTTGCGCTCGGCGGCCGAACTCAGCGCCGCTTCGATCAGCTCGGCATCGGCGATCTCGCGATCCAGCAACACTTCGCGCGGCGGCGCGTGCTCGGCGTAGTACTGCGACACGAACGCGGCCAGCACCTCGGCGGCGCTGTCCTCGCCGTTGGTCTTGGGGAAGAACGCGCGGGTGCCGAGATTGCGCCCGTCGCGGAACGCCAGCAGCAGCACGCAGGCGTTGGCGCCCTGCATCGCGCAGGCGAGCACGTCCAGGTCGGCGGCGCGGCCGTCCACGTACTGCCGGCTCTGCATGCTGCGCAGCGAGCCGAGCAGGTCGCGCAGGCGCGCGGCGCGTTCGAATTCCAGCTGTTCGCTGGCGGCCTGCATCGCCTGCACCAGTTCCTCGCCGAGCTGGTCGCTGCGCCCGTCCAGGAACATCGTCGCGCGGCGCACCGATTCGGCGTAGTCGTCGGCCGGGACCAACGCCACGCACGGCGCACTACAGCGGCCGATCTGGTACTGCAGGCACGGCCGCGAGCGGTTGCGGAACACGCTGTCCTCGCAGCTGCGCAGCTTGAACAGCTTGTGCATCAGGTTCATCGTCTCGCGCACCGCGGTGACGCCGGGATACGGGCCGAAGTAGCGCCCGGGCAGCGCGCGCGGGCCGCGGTGCAGCGCGATCCGCGGCCATTCCTCGCGGGTCAGCAGCACGTAGGGATAGCTCTTGTCGTCGCGCAACGACACGTTGTAGCGCGGCGCCAGCGACTTGATCAGCTGGTTTTCCAGCAGCAGCGCCTCGCCTTCGCTGCGGGTGACGGTCACGTCCATGCGCGCGACCTGCGCCAGCATCGCCATGGTCCGCGCGTTCTTCGGCGAGGCGCTGAAATAGCTGGACACGCGCTTGCGCAACGCGCCGGCCTTGCCGACGTAGAGCAAGGTGTCGTCGGCCGCGTACATGCGGTAGACGCCGGGCGCGGTACTGAGGTTGGCGGCGAAGGCCTTGCCGTCGAACGGGGGCAGTGCGGATGCGGTCATTCGTTGATCGGCACGTCGCTCAGTTCGCCGCTGGCGATGTCGTAGCGCAACACCGCGTGGGCATCGGTTTCGGCGATCCACACCGTGCCGGCGCTCACCGCCAGCCCGGCCGGGCCGTGCAGGCGCCGCGGCAAGGCCGTGGTCGACAGTTCGCCGCCGCCCAGGCGCAGGCTGCGCAGGCTGCCGTTGCCGCTGTCGGCGATCCACAGCAGCGGCGATTCCGGACTCAGCGCGATCGCCTGCGGGAACTGCAGGCGCGCGCGGCTGCGCGGGCCGTCCTCGTTGCCGAAATCCCACGGACCCTGGCCGCCGAGCAGGGTCTGCACCAGGTCGCCGCGCAGCTGCAGCGAGCGCACCGCCGAGCCCAGCGCGTCGCACACGTACAGCGCCTGCTGCACCGCGGCCAGGCTGCACGGCTGCGCGAACGCGGCCAGATGGCCGCTGCCGTCGCGCAATTCCAGCGCGCCCGCGCCGGCACGCCAGCGCAGGGTGCGGTTGCCGAGTTCGTAGCTCCAGATGCGGTTGTCGCCGGCCATCGCGATATGCACCTGGTTGTCGGCCACCACCACGTCCTGCGGATGGTTCAGCGGCGCCTGCTGCGCGTGCTGCACCGGCCCTTCGACCGGTTCGCCGGCGCGGCCGTTGCCGCACAGGGTATCGACGTGGCCGCTGAGCAGGTTGATCCGGCGCAAGGCGTGGTTGCCGGTATCGGCGACGTACAGCACGCCGCGTTCCAGCGCCAGGCCGCGCGGACGGTGGAACGCCGCTTCGCCGATGCCGCCGTCGATGAAATCGGCGGTGCCCAACCCGAACTGGCGCAGCACGCGGCCGCCGGTGGTGCATTCGAGAATGCGGTGGTGGCCGCTGTCGGCGATGTACAGGCGATCGTCGGCGACCGCCAGGCCGACCGGGAAGCGCAGGCTCAGGCGCGGCTCCGGCTGGGTCTCGCGCGCATCGCGCAGTTCCTCGTCCAGCGGCAGCGATTGCCCCGCGCACAGCGCATTGAGCGCCTTTTCCAGATCGGCGCCGCCGATCCCGACCAGGCGCTCGCGCTCGTAGCCGCCGGCGTCGAGCAGCACCAGGGTCGGCCACGCCTGCACGTCGAAACGCTGCCAGGCGGCCCAGTCGGCGTCGAGCAGGATCGGCGCCGACACGCCCTGGCTGCGCAGCAGCTTCAGCGCCCGCTGCGGTTCGCGTTCGCTGTCGAAGCGCGGCACCTGCACCACGATCAGCTGCAGGCGCCCCGGATTGCGCGCCTGCCACTGGCTGAGTTCGGCCAGGCGCTGCGCGCACCACACCGAGGCGGCGTTGACGAAGGCCAGCACCAGCGCGCGGCCCTGCTGCTCGCGCAGCGTGGTCGGCGCGGCATTGAGCCAGGTGCCGGGCTGCGGCAGTTCCAGGGCGGCGATCGAGTTCATCGGCCGATTATGCCGGAGCCGCCGTCGGCGGACAGTCGCGCCACGCTGCCGGCGGCGGCTTCGTCTACCAGGCGCCAGACCTCCTCGAAGTGGTCGCTGCCGCCGGTGTACGGGTCGGGAATCTCGCGGCGCCCGTCCAGGCCCGCCCACGGCAACCACAGCGCCACCCGCTCCAGCGCGGCGGCCGGCGCGCGCTGGCGCACGTCGCGCAGGTTGGCCGCATCGGCGCACAGGATCCAGTCGAAGGCGGCGAAGTCGGCCGTGCGCAGTTGCCGCGCGCGCAGCCCGGCGATGTCCACGCCATGGCCGCGGGCGCAGGCGATGGCGCGCCGGTCCGGCGGCTCGCCGCTGTGCCAGTCGCCGGTCCCGGCCGAATCCACCTGCACCTGGCCGGCCAGCGGCGAGCGCTCGAGATGGTGGCGCAGCGCGCCTTCGGCCATCGGCGAGCGGCAGATATTGCCCAGGCAGACCAGCAGCAGCTTCATGCCAGGGCCTGCAGGTGCGCCTCGGCGCGGGCCAGGTCCTCGGGCGTGTCCACCCCCGGCGGGAACGGCTCAGGCGACAGCGCCACCGCGATGCGGAAGCCTGCCTCCAGCACCCTCAGTTGCTCCAGCGCCTCCACTTGCTCCAGCCCGCCCGGCGGCATCGCCGCGAAACGGCGCAGGAACCCGGCGCGATAGGCGTAGATGCCGATATGGCGCAGCCAAGGACCCGGCGGCAGCAGTTCGCGCGAGGCGGCGAACGCGTCGCGGTGCCACGGGATCGGCGCGCGGCTGAAATACAGCGCATCGCCCTGCGCGCTGCGCACCAGCTTGACCACGTTCGGGTCGAACAGGCTGTCGGCCGACTCGACCGGCGTGCCCAGCGTGGCCATCTCGGCGCCGCTGTCGGCCAGCGCCTGGGCCACGGCGACGATGCCGGCGGCGGGCGCGAACGGTTCGTCGCCCTGCAGATTGACCACCAGGGTGGCGTCGTCCCAGCCGGCGATGTCGGCGCATTCGGCCAGGCGATCGGTGCCGGAGGCGTGCGCCGCCGAGGTCAGGGCGACGTGCACCCCGTCAAGATCGGCCACCGCCGCGGCGATGCGCGGATCGTCCGCGGCCACCCAGACCTGCTGCGCGCCGGCGCCGAGCGCACACCGCGCCACGTGCCGCACCAACGGCTCGCCGCCGAGCATGCGCAATGGCTTGCCGGGCAGGCGCGAGGCGGCATAGCGCGCCGGAATGGCGACCACGAACGGCGGCGGCATGGCATGTGCGGCGCTCATGCCGCGCCCGCTGCGCTGGCGATGGCTGAACGCTGAAATTCACGAAATTCGAACATGAATTGATCTTTCCCCGCTATTTATTGAGAATAGTTCGTATTCGCCATGGTCCAGCGGCCGGCCATTGCCGGTTGTCTCGCCGCAGCGCGCTGCGCAGCTCGGCGCTGCGCCCATGGCCTCTCGCCTCCCTCCATTCTATAGACCCCCACCGATGAACCTTCCCGCCCAGTCCACGTGGTCCGCCGCCCAGCCGACCCGCGTCCCCGTTCGCCGCCAGGCGCTGTGCCTGGCGCTGGCCGCCCTGCTCGCACCGCTGGCGGCCAGCGCCGCCGCCGCGGAAGCGGCATCGGCCGCCGATGCGGCAGCCGATGCCGCCAGCGCGCCGAAGCTGCTGGACAAGCTCGACGTGGTCGCGCAGCGTGCCGACGGCTACACCGCGCCGGCCAGCGCGACCGGCACCGGCCTGCTGCTGAGCCCGCTGGAAACGCCGCAGTCGGTGAGCACGATCAGCCGCGAGCAGATGGACGATTTCGGCCTGGACAGCGCCAATGCGGTGCTCGCGCTGGCCACTGGGGTCAACGTCGAGAAGATCGAGACCGACCGCACCTACTACACCGCGCGCGGCTTCGACATCCTCAATTTCCAGGTCGACGGACTGGGCCTGCCGTTCACCAACGGCGGCGCCGAAGGCGACCTGGATACGGCGATGTACGAGCGCGTGGAGGTGCTGCGCGGCGCCAACGGCCTGCTGTCCTCGACCGGCAACCCGTCGGCGACGATCGACTTCGTGCGCAAGCGCCCCACCGACGAACTGCAGGCCAGCGCCGGCGTGACCGTGGGCAGCTGGGACACGCGCCGCGTCGACGCCGACCTGTCCAGCCGCCTCAACGCCAGCGGCAGCGTGCGCGGGCGCTTCGTCGCCGTCGGCCAGGACGGCGACAGCTACCTGGACCGCTATGCGCTGAAGAAGCAGAGCTTCTACGGCATCGTCGAAGCCGACCTCGGCGACAGCACCCGCCTCAGCGTGGGCGCCAGCTACCAGAAGAACGATTCAACCGGCGGCATGTGGGGCGCGCTGCCGCTGTTCTACAGCGACGGCAGCGCCACCGACTACGCCCGCTCCACCAGCACTTCGGCCGACTGGTCGTACTGGACCACGCAGGACAAACGCGCGTTCGTGGAACTGCAGCAGGCGCTGGGCGCGGACTGGCAGCTCAAGGCCGCATTGAACTACCGCAAGCTCGACAACGACAGCCAGCTGTTCTACGTCTATGGCACCCCGGAGCGCGGCACCGGCCTGGGCTTGTACGCCTACCCGTCGCAGTACGGCAGCGAAGAGACGCAGAAGTACGCCGACGTCTACGCGAGCGGCCCGTTCGCGCTCGGCGGCCGTACACACGAGCTGGTCGTCGGCGTGAAATGGGGCCGCGTGCAGGCCGATCAGCTGTCGTGGTACGGCAACGACATCGGCACCGCGCTGCCGGCGCTGGAAGGCTGGAACGGCGACTATCCCAAGCCGAGCTTCGACGCCTATTCCGACAGCGCCGACTTCGACATCACCCGCCGCAGCGCCTACGCCACCGCGCGCTGGAACCTGAGCGACGCGCTGAAGCTGATCACCGGCGTCAACCACACCCGGATCGAGAGCCGCGGCCAGAACTACGGCGTGCAGCACGTCTACGACGACAGCAAGACCACCCCGTTCGTCGGCGCGGTCTACAACTTCGACCCGAACTACGCGCTGTACGCCAGCTATGCGGAGATCTTCAATCCGCAGACCGAGCTGGACCGCAACCTGCAGGTGCTGGACCCGATCACCGGCAGCAACGCCGAACTGGGCATCAAGGGCCAGTGGCTGCAGCAGCGGGTCAACGCCTCGTTCGCGCTGTTCCGCGCCAAGCAGGACAACACCGCCGAAACCAACCTCTACATCGGCAACGTGCAGACCTACAAGGCGGTGGACGCGACCTCCACCGGTTACGAGTTCGACCTCGCCGGCCGGCTCGGCGACCACTGGCAGCTCAACGCCGGCTACACCCAGCTGAGCCTCAAGGACGATGCGGGCCGCAACGTGCGCACCTACGTACCGCGTCGCAGCTTCAAGCTCGCCACCACCTACACCGTTCCACAGTGGGAGGCGCTGAAACTGGGCGCGACGCTGACCTGGCAGGGCGATATCTACCGCGACCAACAGGCGCTGGACACCAGCGGCAACGAGATCTTCACCCGCCAGGGCAGCTATGCGCTGCTCGGGCTGATGGCGCACTACGACTTCACCCCGCAATTCAGCGCCACGCTCAACGTCTACAACGTCACCGACCGCAAGTACATCAACAGCCTGTACTGGGCACAGGGCTACTACGGCGCGCCGCGTAACACCTCGCTGTCGCTGAACTACAGATTCTGAGCGGGCCTGTTGCAAGTGGGCAAGGCAGGCGGACAGCGCAATGCGCCGATGTCCGCCTTGCCGAATGGCGATGGCGAGCGCAGACAATTTCTCGGCACGCGGCCACACGTTGGCGCTGCAGCGCTGCGGCGTGTTCGAGGTCGCGGCAATCAGGTCGGCCGCGGCATGGAAACGAACAGCAGGCCTGCCTGCAGGCGGGACATGCGGCAGCAGCTGCGCATGCGCCGCCACGCCAGCGGTCTGCGCGTGGCAGCGATCGCGACGATCGCGGCGATGACACGGTTATACCGGCGGGCACACCCGCAGATACTCAGCTGCTGCGCGTGATCCAGGCGGCACTTGCGGCGCATCGCGACAGCGAGCTGTGGCCCCTATCCTATCGAGGCGTGATCGCGATCGGGCCAGGCGCAATCCGGACAGCCGAAGCCGCCGGGCTGGTTGGCGTTCACAGGGTTTTGCCCCCTGCACCGCCTCTCCAGTCTTCACTGGCTGCGCATGCACGCGGCGCAGCGTCCGCCGCTATTCGCTGGCGTCGCCGCTGCGCCCGCGCAGCTTGTCCAGCCGGTCGAGCAGGCCGATCCAGAATGCGGCCGGCAACTCCGCCAGCAGCGGCACGCTGAAACACCAGTCGTCGACCAACTGCGCGCACTTGACCGCGTCTTTCTCGGTCATCAGCACCGGCAGTTCGCTGCCGAACGACAGGTCGGCGGCGCGGTAGCGGTGATGGTCGGGAAACGCGTGCGGCACCACGCCGATGCCGTGCGCGCGCAGCATGTCGAAGAAGCGCTGCGGATGGGCGATGCCGGCGACGGCGTGCACGCGCTGCCCGGCGAAGCTGCGCAAGGCGCGCGCGCGGCCGCCCTGCAGCGGTTGCGCGCTGTCGATGCGCAGGCGCATCGCCCATTCGCCGAAACCGGCCTGGACCTCACCGACGTCGCTGGCCTGGCCCAGGTTGATGACCCGGAAATCGCATTCGCGGCCGCGCGCCACCGGCTCGCGCAGCGGCCCGGCCGGCAGCAGGCGGCCGTTGCCGTAGCGGCGCTGGCCGTCGACCACTTCGATCTCGATGTCGCGCTGCAGGCGGTAATGCTGCAGGCCGTCGTCGCAAACCACGATGTCGCAGCCGGCCTGCAGCAGCGCGCGCGCGGCGGCGACGCGGTCGCGGTCCACCCGCACCGGCGCGCCGGTCTTGTGCGCGATCAGCACCGGCTCGTCGCCGCCCAGTTCCGGCGTGGTCCCCGCTTCGATCCAGCGCGCGACCTGGTCCTGGCTGCGGCCGTAGCCGCGGGTGGCCACGCCCGGCTTCCAGCCGGCGTCCTGCAGCTTGCGCACCAGGGCGATGGTCAGCGGGGTCTTGCCGGTGCCGCCGGCGGTGAGGTTGCCGACCACGACCACCGGCACCGCGATGCTGTAGCGCTTGCGCCAGCCGCGCCGGTACAGCGCGCGGCGCAGGCCGATCGCCGCCGCGTACAGCGGGGTCAGCACCTGCGCGTACAGCGGCGGCGTGCCCTGGCCATACCAGTAGCCAGGCGTGTGTGGCCCGCGACCGCTCATCAAGGCTGCCTTTCGCGGAACTGCATGCTGTGCAGGTGGGCGTACAGGCCGCCCTGGGCGAGCAGCGCGTGGTGGGTGCCGCGCTCGACGATGCGGCCGTGGTCCATCACCAGCACCTGGTCGGCATGTTCGATGGTGGACAGGCGGTGCGCGATGACCAGCGTGGTGCGCTCGGGCATCAGCCGGTGCAGCGCGTCCTGCACCAGACGCTCGGATTCGTTGTCCAGCGCGGCGGTGGCTTCGTCCAGGATCAGGATCGGCGCGTCGCGCAGGATCGCGCGGGCGATCGCCAGGCGCTGGCGCTGGCCGCCGGACAGCAGCGCGCCGTTCTCGCCGACCGGGGTGCGCAGCTGCAGCGGCAGCCGCTCGATGAACTCCCAGGCGTTGGCCGCCTCGGCCGCGGCGCGGATCTGCGCGTCGCTGGCCTGCGTGCCATAGGCGATGTTGGCGGCGATGGTGTCGTCGAACAGCATCACCCGCTGCCCGACCAGGGCGATCTGCCGGCGCAGGTCGTGCAGGCGGTAGTCGTGCAGCGCCACCCCGTCCAGGGTGATGCTGCCGCCGCTGGGTTCGTAGAAGCGCGGCACCAGCCGTACCAGGCTGGTCTTGCCGCTGCCGGAACGGCCGACGATGGCAGTGACCGTGCCCGGCTTGGCGGTGAAGCTGATGTCGTCCAGCGCCAGTCCGCTGTCCTGGCGGTAGCGCAGCATCACGCCGTCGAACGCCAGTTCGCCGCGCACGCGCTGCACCGACACGGTGCCGCTGTCGCGCTCCTCCGGCGTGTCCAGGATCGAGAACAGGCGTTCGGCCGCGGCCACGCCGCGCGAGATCGAGGTCTGCACGCTGGTCAGCCGGCGCAGCGACGGGATGATCGCCATCATCGAGGTCATCAGCGCGATGAACTGGCCCGGGTTCAGGCGCCCGGCCAGCGCTTCGCGGGTGGAGACCCAGACGATCGCCGCCAGCGCCACCGCGGCCAGGAACTGGACCATGCTCGAGGCCAGCGCGCGGGTGGTCTCGACCTTCATGTTCAGGCCCAGCATGCGGTTGGCCAGCACCGCGTAACGCGAGATCTCCAGCGACTGGGTGCCGTGCACCTTCACTTCCTGCTGCGCGCTCAGCGATTGCTCGGCGCTCTGCGCCATCGAGCCCATGCCGTCCTGGATGCCGCGGCTGATCTTGCGGTAGCGCTTGCCGACGTAGGACACGATGACCCCGATCAACGGCGCCACCACCAGCAGCGCCAGGGTGACCTTGACGCTCATCTGCAGCATCACCACCAGCATGTAGAAGATGGTCAGGGTGTCGGCGACGATGGTCTTCAACGCATCGGCGGCGGCCTGGGTGACCTGTTCGGTATCGAAGTTCAGCCGGCTGACCATCACCGGCGTGGCCTCGACGTCGAAGTGCGAGGACGGCAGGTGCAGGTACTTGGCCAGCACCTGCTCGCGCAGATCGCGCACCACGCTGCGCCCGGTGCGCGCCATGCAGTAGTCGCCGACGAAGGTGGCGAAGCTGCGCATCACGAACAGGCCCAGGATCGCCAGCGGCAGCAGCACCGCCATGCGCGCCTCCGGATTGACGAAGCCGCGGTTGACCAACGGGTCCATCAGCCGGGTGAAGAAGTAGCCGGCGGTGGCTTCCACCACCATCGCCACCAGCGCGGCCGCCAGCATCACCCAATAGGCGCGGGTATATCCGAGCAGCCGACGGTAGATCGGCCAGACCGGTGCCATTTTGCCGCTCACCGCTTGACTTCCGGCGCGTTGACTTCCGGCGCGGTGGCGATGGCGATGCGGCGGAAGCCGAGCTGGCCCAGCGCGTCCTGCGCGGTGACCACGGCCTGGTAGGGCGTGCGCGCATCGGCGCGCAGCAGCACCGGCTGCTCGCGGTCGTCGCCGGCGACCTGGGCGATGCTGCGCTTGACCGACTCCACGTCGGTGCGCAGCACTTCCTGATCGTTGATGAAATAGTGCCCGTCGGCGTTGACCAGCACGCTCAGCGCACGCGGCGGCGCCGGGTTGTGCTGGTCGCTGGCGTTGGGCAGCTGCAGCTGCAGCGTGGAACGGGCGTCGAAGGTGGTGGTCACTACGAAGAAGATGATCAGGACAAGGATGACGTCGATCAGGGGCACCAGGTCGATATGCGGCTCGTCCTGGCCGCGGTCGTCGCGGATCCGCACCGGCTCAGCCCTTGGCCGGCGCAGCGGCGCCGCCGCGCGCAGCCGGGCGCGGCGCGGCCGGGGTCGGCGCACCGGCACGGCCGTGGCCGTCGAGGACGTCGCTCAGAGCGGTGGCTTCGCGCTCCATCTCGATGATGTAGCCGGCGATGCGGCTCTTGAAATAGCGGTGGAAGACCAGCGCCGGCACCGCGATGATCATGCCGGTGGCGGTGCACACCAGCGCCTTGCCGATGCCGCCGGCGAGCTGGTTCACGTCGCCGACGCCATGGTCGAGGATGCCCAGGAACATCTGGATCATGCCGACCACGGTACCGAGCAGGCCGAGCAGCGGCCCGGCCGAGGCCACCGTGCCCAACGCGTTCAGGAACCGCTCCATGCGATGCACGACGTGGCGGCCGGTGTCCTCGATGCGTTCGCGGACGACCTCGCGCGGCCGGCTGCGCACGTCCAGGCCGGCGGCGAGCAGCTCGCCCAGCGGCGAATTGCGCCGCAGCGACTCGATGTGGGTGGGGTCGAGCTTGCCGCGCGTGGCCCAGTTGCGCACTTCCTGGCCCAGCCCCGGCGGCAGCACTTCGCTACGGCGCAGGCTCCAGAACCGCTCCAGCACGATCGCCAGCGCGACCACGCCCAACAGCAGCAACGGCACCATCGGCCAGCCACCGGCCTTGACCAGTTCCCACACGTTGCAACCCTCCGGCACGTTCGGCCGTTCGTTCACTGGCCGATAGGATAGCAGCCGCCCGCGCCCGCTCCGCGGCATCCCACAGCCGCGCCCGCCACGGCCGCCGTTCGCGCAGCTGCAGGCCGGCGCGTCCCAGCCACACGCGCAGCGCGCCGCCTTGCGGGGTGGTCGCGACCTCGGCGCCGGACGCCTGCCAGCGCGCCACCACCGCCGCGCGCGGATGGCCGAAGCGGTTGCCCTCGCCGGCCGAGATCAGCACCAGCCGCGCGCCGGTGGCGGCGACGAAGGCCGCCTGCGAGGAATGCGCGCTGCCGTGATGCGGTGCCAGCACCACCTCGGCGCGCAGGTCCTGCGGCGCCTGGCGCAGCAGCCGGCTTTCGATGACATCGCCGATGTCGCCGGTCAGCAGCATCGCGCCATGCGCGCTTTCCACCCGCAGCACGCAGCTCGACTCGTTGTCCAGATAGGGAAAGCCGGGCGCTGGATGCAGGAAGCGGAAACGCACCCCGTCCCACTCCCAGAAGGTTCCCGCCAGGCACGGCCGGTCCACCCGCACCGGCGCGCCGGCCGGTGCCTCGGCCAGGCCGACCGGCAGCGCCGCGCGCACCGCCTCGAAGCCGCCGGCATGGTCGTTGTCGCCATGGCTGATCACGGTCCGGTCCAGGCGCGCCACGCCGAGCGCGTGCAGCGTCGGTACCACCGCGCGCTCGCCGGCATCGTAGCCGTCCTTGATCGCCGGGCCGGCGTCGTACAGCAACTGATGTCGTGCGGTGCGCACCAGCACCGACAGGCCCTGGCCGACGTCGATCATCACCAGTTCCACCTCGCCCGCCGCCGGCCGCTCCAGCGGCGGCCAGAACAGCGGCAACCACAGCAGCGCCGCCAGCGGCTTGCCCGGCACCGCGCGCGGCAACAGCAGCCAGAACGCGCCGAGCAGCGCCAGCGGCAGCGCCCAGTCGCGCGCCTCCGGCAGCCACCACAGCGCAAAGCGGCTTTCGCCCAGTGCGGTGAACAACGGCCAGGTCAGGTCGAAGCATGCCGCCGCCGCGCGCCATGCCCACACCCCGGCGCCGGCGTGCACCGCCTCCAGCGCGGTGCCGAGCAGCGCCAGCGGCACCACCACCAGGCTCCACCACGGGATCGCCAGCAGGTTGGCGAGCGGCCCGGCCGCCGAGGCCTGGCCGAACAGCATCGTGCTCAGCGGCAGCAGGCCCAGCGTGGCCACGCCCTGCGCCGACAGGAATTCGCGCAGCTTGTCGCGCCAGCCGCTGCCCGCGACCGGCATGCACCAGGCCAGCCAGGCCACGCCGAGGAAGCTCAGCCAGAAGCCCGCGGACAGCACCGCCAGCGGGTCGAACCCGAGCATGACGATCGCCGCCAGCGCCAGCGCATCGACCACCCGCACCGGGCGCCGCCACAGCCGCGCGACCACGACCACCGCGATCATCAGCGCGGTACGCACGGTGGGCAGCGCCATCCCGGACAGCACGGTGTAGCCGCCGGCACCGAGCACCGCCAGCAGCGCGGCGGCCTGGCGCCGTGGCCAATGCCGCCCCAGCGGCGGCCATAGCCGCCAAAGCCCGCCGCCGAGCAGCGCGAACGCGCCGGCGACCAGGCCGACATGGAAGCCGGAGATGGCGATCAGATGGGTCAGGCCGGCGGCGCGCAGGATGCGCCAGTCGCGATCGTCCAGGGTGCGCGTGTCGCCGAGCGCCAGCGCCTGCACATAGCGCGCCGACGCGGTCGGCACCGCTGCCGCGATTCGCGCCGCCAGGCGTTCGCGCCAGGCATCGATGCCCTGCCCCGGCGCCAGTTCGACCGCCTCGTGCGGCGCGGTCACGTAGCCGCTGGCGCTGATCCGCTGCGCCAGCGCATACGCCTCGGCATCGAAGCCGCCCGGATTGCTGAGCCCGCGCGGCGCGCGCAGGCGCACGCTCAGACGCCAGCGCGCGCCGGCATGCAGCGCCGTGCGCGGCCCAGCGACCTGCGCACCGAAATCGTCGTACCAGGCCAGCTGCAACAAACGTCCGCGCAACGGCGCCGGCTGCGTGGGATCGGCGTCCACCCGGAACATGAACCGCGTGCGCCGCACCTCGGCCTGCGGCAACTCCACCACCTGCCCCTGCAGCGTCGTCACACGCTTCTCCCAGTCGGCAGGCAGTTGCCGCGCCAGCACCATGCCGGCGATCAGCCCCAGCCAGCCGCCGCCCACGGCGAAGGCGCCCAACCAGCGCCAGCGCGGCCTGCCGATGCAGACCGCGATGCCGCCGAACAGCAGCGCCAGCGACAACGGCCACGGCGCCAAGCGCGGCAGCCACAAGGCGGCCAGCACGCCGGCGGCGAGGCTGGCGGCGACGGCGATGCCGAACGGGGCGACCGCGCTACGCGGCGGCGGCGCAGACGTCGGCGCAGACGCCTGCGCCAGGTCCGCATGGTCATTCGCAGATCCGGGACACTGCTGCATGCGATCGCCACTCCTTGGCGCGGACAGGGTACGAATGGAGACATAACAGCGGCCAGCGCGAACGATTGCGCGACCATGATCCAACTGCCTGGACAGCCTCGCCTACCGCTGTTACCTCCTGCTATCGGCCAAGTCCTGCAGGGGAGGTAGGAATTCGCCTCTTAACGCGTGGCCGGTGCCGCATTCAAGGCGCTTTTCGCCGCATGTTCATCGGCCTGCGGCTAGCGTGCGCGGTTTACGTCGTAAGGAAATCCGCACATGCGCAAGGGCACCGCATTGGTGGTCGGGGTCACCGGCATCTCCGGCTACAACCTGGCAAACGTTCTCGTTGCCGAAGGCTGGACCGTCTATGGGCTGGCGCGCCGCCCGGTCCCGCAGGAAGGCGTGATTCCGGTCGCGGCCGATCTGCTCGACCGCGATGCGACCATCGCCGCGCTGCGCGGACTGCCGATCAGCCACGTGTTCTTCTGCACCTGGACGCGGCGCGACACCGAGAAGGAAAACGTCGCCGCCAACGGCGCGATGCTGCGCCACCTGTGCGAAGGCCTGGACAGCGCAGCGCTGCAGCACATGGCGCTGGTCACCGGCACCAAGCACTACCTGGGGTCGTTCGAGCACTACGGCAGCGGCAAGGCGGAGACGCCGTTCCGCGAAAGCGAGCCGCGCCAGCCCGGCGAGAATTTCTATTACACGCTGGAAGACCTGCTGTTCGACGCTGCCGCACGCCACGGTTTCGGCTGGAGCGTGCACCGCTCGCACACCATGATCGGCCAGGCCAACGGCAGCAATGCGATGAACATGGGCGTGACCCTGGCGGTGTACGCCACGCTGTGCAAGCACAGCGGGCAGCCGTTCGTGTTTCCCGGCTCGCGCGCGCAATGGGACAGCCTCACCGACCTCACCGACGCCGGCCTGCTCGGCCGCCAGCTGGCCTGGGCCGCGACCAGTCCGGCCGCGCGCGACCAGGCGTTCAACACGGTCAACGGCGACGTGTTCCGCTGGCGCTGGATGTGGGGCGAGATCGCCGCGTTCTTCGGCCTGGAAGCGGCACCGTATCCGGATGCGCCGATGCCGCTGCAACCGCGCCTGCAGCACACCGCCCCGGCGCAGTGGCGAGAGATCGCCGAACGCCATGGGCTGGTGCAGGCGGACGTGGACCAGTTGGCGTCGTGGTGGCACACCGATGCCGACCTCGGCCGCGAGATCGAGTGCGTCAACGACATGACCAAGAGCCGCGACCTCGGCTTCCTCGGCTACTACGACAGCCGCGCGTCGTTCCTGGAACTGTTCGCACGGCTGCGCGCGCAGCGGGTGATTCCCTGAGGGTCGCAGAGTCGCAGCATCGGCGGGTTGGCTGCTGCCGCTGCGAGAGCCGCGATGCGGGATTGTCGAATTGATGGGATTTGAGGGTCTTCGTCCGGTGGGTCTAGGAGCGACTTCGGTCGCGACGAGCGAAGCATTGGAGATGCCGCGACCGGACCGCGTCGGGACTGAAGTCCCTCCCACAGTGCAGCGCCCTCGTTGTGGGGCGACTCCACGTGGCTTCGGCCCATCGGGCCACCGGGTGTTCCATGACCGGAAAAACTCCGGCTTCGTTCGTCGCGGCTGAAGCCGCTCCTACAGGGGGCGTGGCCGGCGGCTGGGTGCACTGTAGGAGCGGCTTCAGCCGCGACCGATCGCCGGAACCGCCATGGTCCCAGGATGCATTCGTCGCTACCGAAAGGCCATGTCCATGCCGACGCGCATTCCACGCCGGCACGCGGCCGCTATACGTCGGCAGGCGCCAGTTCGCGCAGCTTGCCCTGGTGCAGTTCCAGCACGCGGTCGAGCTTGCGCGCCAGGCTGCGGTCGTGGGTGACCAGAGCCAGGCTGGTGCCGTGCGCGCGATTGAGATCGAGCATCAGCGCGAACACGTTGGCGGCGGTCTTGTCGTCGAGGTTGCCGGTCGGTTCGTCGCCGAGCACGCAAGCCGGGCGGTTGACCAGCGCGCGCGCCACCGCCGCGCGCTGGCGCTCGCCGCCGGACAGCTCGCCGGGCTTGTGCTCCAGGCGATGGCCCAGGCCCACCGATTCCAGCAAGGCACGCGCGCGCGCGTCGGCGTCCTTGACCGCGGCGCCGCCGAGCAGCACCGGCATCATCACGTTCTCCAGCGCGGTGAATTCCGGCAGCAGGTGATGGAACTGGTAGACGAAGCCGAGCGAGCGGTTGCGCAGCTGGCCGCGCGCCGCGTCCGACAGCGCCGACATGCGCTGCCCGGCCACGTACACCTCGCCGGCGGTGGGCACGTCGAGCCCGCCGAGCAGGTGCAGCAGCGTGCTCTTGCCGGCACCGGACGCGCCGACGATGGCCACGGTCTCGCCCGGCGCCACGCTCAGGTCCAGCCCGTCGAACACCGGCGTGCGCATCTTGCCCTCGGCATAGGTCTTGCCCAAACCCTCGGCACGGATCGCCGCGTCTGCTTGCCGTGACTTGTGCACTTCCGAGTCCCGAGTCCCGAGTCCCATGTCCCGATGCTCATTCATAACGCAGCGCCTCCGCCGGTTGCGTGCGCGCCGCGCGCCAGGCCGGATACAGCGTGGCCAGGAAGCTCATCAGCAGCGCGACGATGGTGATCACCACCACGTCGTGCGGCTGCATGTCGGTGGGCAGGCCGGTGATGTAGTACACGTCCTCCGGCAGCAGCTTGATGTTGAACAGCGCCTCGATGCCAGCCAGGATCCGCTCCAGGTTCAAGGTCAGCAGGATGCCGCCGATCACCCCGGCGATGGTGCCGAACACGCCGATCAGCGTGCCCTGCACCATGAATACCTGCATCACCCCGCCCGGGCTCAGCCCCAGCGTGCGCAGGATGGCGATGTCGGCCTGCTTGTCGGTGACCAGCATCACCTGCGAGGACACCAGGTTGAACGCGCCCATCGCGATGATCAACGACAGCAGGATGCCCATCACCGTCTTTTCCATCTTCAGCGACTGGTACAGGTTGGCGTTCTCGCGGGTCCAGTCGCTGACCATGTACGGGCCATGCAGGTTCAGCGCCAGGTCGCGCGCCACGTCCCAGGCCAGGTCCATGTTGTGCAGTTTCAGGCGCACGCCGGTGACGCCGTCGCCCATGCGCAGCACGCGCTGCATGTCCGGCATGCTGGTCACCGCCAGGCCGCGGTCGATCTCGTTGTAGCCGGCCTCGAAGATGCCGCTGACGGTGAAGCGCTTGTAGCGCGGCACCATGCCCATCGGGCTGGCCTGCGGTTCGCCGAGCATCACCACCACCTTGTCGCCGACGCCCACGCCCAGCCACAGCGCCAGTTCCTGGCCGAGCAGGATGTTGTAGGAACCGGGGGTCAGGCTGTCGATCGAACCCTGCTTCATCTTCTGCGCCAGCACCGAGACCTTGGCCTCTTCGCTGGGCAGGATGCCGCGCACGATCGCCGGCTGGTTGCGCTGCCCGGTGAGCAGCGCCTCTTCCTCGACGTACGGCGCGGCGCCGGCCACGCGCGGATCGCGGGTGGCCACGTCCACCGCGTGCTGCCAGTTCTCCATCGGCGCGCCCTGCGCGCTGACCGTGGCATGCGCGGCCATCTGCAGCAGGCGGTCGCGGATCTCCTTCTGGAAGCCGCTCATCACCGCCAGCGTGGTGATCAGCACGGTCACGCCCAGCGCGATGCCGAGGATCGAGGCCATCGAGATGAAGGAGATGAAGTTGTTGCGGCGCTTGGCGCGCAGGTAGCGCAGGCCGATGGCCACGGGTAAGGGTTTGAACATGCGCAGCCACCATCCAGGGAGCGCTATGGTGCCATCTGCGGCGGCGCAGACGAAGCGGCACGGGCCTGAGCGGCCAGACGCAGTTCACGTCGTGCCGGCGGCGGCAGCGTGTCCGGCCACCAGGCCAGGCGCCCTGCCCGGCCATCCGCGTCACGCCAGCGCACGAACGCCAGCGGCCCGCGCCAGTCCACCTGCAGCGCCGCGACCGGCCGGCTATCGACGCTTGCCGCCACGCTGCCCTGCGCCGGGATCAGCAGCGCATGCGGCGCCCGCCGCGCCTCACGCCGCAGCAGCCATGCCGCGTACAGCGCGGCCAGCGCCGCCGCCGGCCAGGCCCAGGCGCGCGGCATATCCGAACCCAGGATCGACAACGGCGCCAGCACGCTCAGCAGCGCCAGCGCCGCCAGCAGCCAGCGCGAGGGGCGCCACTCAAGCCGGCATGGCGCGGATGGTGGCGATGAGATCGGCGGCGCGTGCATCGGGACAAGCCTCGTAGCCCATGAACCAGCGCCACAACTTATCGTCCTCGCATTCGAGCAGGTATAGGAAAACCCCGCGCTCGGCCTCGGAGGCCTGCGCCCAGCGCCGGTCCAGGTAGCGCCCGAACAGCTGGTCCAGCTCGCGCATGCCGCGCCGGCAGCGCCAGCGCAGCTTCTTCAGTTCGGTGGCTTCGTCCATCGCATCGCACCCTTGTCTTGGTGGGCGGACGCCTGCTGCGGCGACCGCCGAAAACGCGCGCGGCACCGAACCCGAGAGCCGGTGCCGCGCAAGTCGGACGGGCCTGCCGTCCGTAGTGGAACGCTAGCCGATCAGGCGCGGCGCGCCATCATCAGCTTCTTGATCTCGGCGATGGCCAGCGCCGGGTTCAGCCCCTTCGGGCAGGTCCGCGCGCAGTTCATGATGGTGTGGCAGCGATACAGCTTGAACGGATCTTCCAGATCGTCCAGGCGCGCACCGGTGTCCTCGTCGCGCGAGTCGATGATCCAGCGGTAGGCCTGCAGCAGGATCGCCGGGCCCAGATAGCGCTCGCCGTTCCACCAGTAGCTCGGGCAGCTGGTCGAGCAGCACGCGCACAGGATGCACTCGTACAGGCCGTCGAGCTTCTTGCGGTCTTCCGGCGACTGCAGCCGCTCGCGGTCCGGCGGCGGCGGGGTCTGGGTGCGGATCCACGGCTTGATCGACGCGTACTGCGCGTAGAAGTGGGTCAGGTCCGGCACCAGATCCTTGATCACGCTCATGTGCGGCAGCGGATAGATCGGCACTTCGGCCTTGCCGCAGTCGGCGATCGCCTTGGTGCAGGCCAGGGTGTTGGTGCCGTCGATGTTCATCGCGCACGAACCGCAGATGCCTTCGCGGCAGGAACGGCGGAAGGTCAGGGTCGGATCGATCTCGTTCTTGATCTTGATCAGCGCGTCCAGAACCATCGGGCCGCACGCGTCCAGATCCACCTCGTAGGTGTCGGTACGCGGATTGCTGTCGTCGTCCGGATTCCAACGGTAGACCTTGAAGGTGCGTGCATTCTTCGCGCCGGTGGCGGGAAAGTGCTTGCCCTTGCCGATCTTGGAATTCTTGGGGAGGGTGAACTCTGCCATGGCTTTTAAAATCCGGGATTGGGGATTAGGGATTGGGGAGGCGTTGAGAGCAGGAAACGAAGTGCTTCGAATCCCGAATCACCAATCCCCAATCCCGGCTTTGGTCAGTACACGCGCGGTTTCGGCGGCACCACGTCGACGTCTTTGCTGAGCGTGTACATGTGCACCGGGCGGTAGTCGAAGCTGCACTGGCCCTTGTCGTCGACGTTGACCAGGGTGTGCTTCTGCCAGTTGACGTCGTCGCGGTCCGGGAAATCCTCGTGCGCATGCGCGCCGCGGCTTTCCTTGCGCTGCTCGGCCGAGTTGATCGTCGCCACCGCGTTGAGCAGCAGGTTGTTCAACTCGTAGGTCTCGATCAGGTCCGAATTCCACACCAGCGAGCGGTCGGAGACCTTCACGTCCTCGAAGGTGGCGTAGATCTCGGCCATCTTGTCCACGCCTTCCTTGAGCGTCTTGCTGGTGCGGAACACCGCCGCGTCGGACTGCATGGTGCGCTGCATCTTGTCGCGGATCACCGAGGTCGGCGTGCCGCCGTTGGAATTGCGCAGCTTGTCGAGCAGGCCCAACGCCTTGTCGCAGGAATCGCTGGGCAGGGTCTTGTGCGGCGCGCCGCTCTTGATGGTCTCGGCGCAACGGATCGCCACCGCGCGGCCGAACACCACCAGGTCAAGCAGCGAGTTGGAGCCCAGGCGGTTGGCGCCGTGCACCGACACGCAGGCCGCCTCGCCGATCGCGTACAGGCCCGGCACCACCGCATCGGGGTTGTCGCCGTCCTTGCGCACCACTTCGCCGTGGTAGTTGGTCGGAATGCCCCCCATGTTGTAGTGCACGGTCGGGATCACCGGGATCGGCTGCTTGGCCACATCGACGCCAGCGAAGATGTGCGCGCTCTCGGCGATGCCGGGCAGCTTCTCGTTGATCACTTCCGGGCCGAGGTGGGTCAGGTCGAGCAGGATGTGGTCCTTGTGCTCGCCGACGCCGCGGCCTTCGCGGATCTCGACGGTCATCGAACGCGACACCACGTCGCGCGAGGCCAGATCCTTGTAGTGCGGCGCGTAGCGCTCCATGAAGCGCTCGCCGTTGCTGTTGCGCAGGATGCCGCCTTCGCCGCGCACGCCCTCGGTGATCAGGCAGCCGGCGCCGTAGATGCCAGTGGGATGGAACTGCACGAACTCCATGTCCTGCATCGGCAGGCCGGCGCGCATCACCAGGCCGCCGCCGTCGCCGGTGCAGGTATGCGCGGAGGTGGCGCTGAAGTAGGCGCGGCCGTAGCCGCCGGTGGCCAGCACCACGCCGTGGGCGCGGAACAGGTGCAGCGAGCCTTCAGCCATGTCCAGCGCGAGCACGCCGCGGCACACGCCTTCCTCGTCGAAGATCAGGTCCAGCGCGAAGTACTCGATCATGAAGCGCGCGTTGTGCGCCAGCGACTGCTGGTACAGCGTGTGCAGCATGGCGTGGCCGGTGCGGTCGGCGGCGGCGCAGGTGCGCTGCGCGGACGGGCCTTCGCCGTACTTGGTGGTCATGCCGCCGAACGGACGCTGGTAGATCTTGCCGTCCTCGGTGCGCGAGAACGGCACGCCGTAGTGCTCCAGCTCGATGATCGCCGGGATCGCCTCGCGGCACATGTACTCGATCGCGTCCTGGTCGCCCAGCCAGTCCGAACCCTTGATGGTGTCGTAGAAGTGGTAGCGCCAGTCGTCCTCGCCCATGTTGCCGAGCGCGGCGGAGATGCCGCCCTGCGCGGCCACGGTGTGCGAACGGGTCGGGAAGACCTTGGTCAGGCACACCGTCTGCAGGCCCTTCTGGGCCAGGCCGAAGGTGGCGCGCAGGCCGGCGCCGCCGGCGCCGACCACGACCATGTCGTACTTGTGTTCGGTGATCTTGTAAGCGGACATCGAAATGGGGGTTCCTAGAGGGGGCGCCGGCGGATCAGGCGATGCCCAGCGCGATGCGCGCCACGGCGAAGATGCTGACGATGGCGCCGAGCACGGCGACGAAACGCACGATGGTCTGCGCCGCGAGGGCCAGCAGCGAGGTGTGCACGTAGTCTTCCAGCACCACCTGCATGCCCAGCTGCGCATGCCAGAACGCGGCGATGAGGAAGCCGACCAGCAGGATCGCGTTCCACGGCTTGGCCACCGCCTCGGTGGCGGCGACGTAGTCCGACCCCATCAGGCCCAGCACGAAGATCAGGAACCAGATCGACAGCGGCACCAGCGCGGTGGCGGTCAGCCGCTGCACCACGAAATGCTCGGTGCCGGTCTTGGCCGCGCCCAGGCCGCGGACGTTCTTCAACGGGGTACGGTAGCGGTTCATGCGGAAGCTCCCAGCAGCACGTAGGCCCACACGGCGGCGGTCAGCACCAGGCTGAGGATCACCGACAGCCAGCCCATGGTGACGAAGGCGCGCACCGCGTAGCCCTGGCCGAAGTCCTGCAGGATGTGGCGCAGGCCGCCGAACAGGTGGAAGGCGAAGCTCCAGGTCCAGCCGAACAGGAACACCTGTCCGTACCAGGCGCCGGCGATATCGCGGAAGAGGTTCCAGGAGGACGGGCCGAGCATCAGCGCCAACAGGCCGGCGGCGATGACCAGGGCTCCGATCGACAGCACGATGCCAGTGGCTCGATTCAGGATCGAGGTCACCATCTGGATCTGCCAGCGATAGACCTGCAGGTGGGGGGAAAGAGGACGTTCGCGGGTCGCCATTCGCTGGGCTCGTTGTCTCGGCTGGGCGGCGTGCTTAAGGCCGCGTTGGCTCAAAGCTGCTCAAAAATCGATGCAGCGTCCGTTTTTCTCCCAGTCGCCGTAGCGCGTCGGCTCGAGGCCGCCGCGACCGCCGATTTCCCGCGGCGCAGGCGTCGCTTCCGGAGTGTTCTCCTCGGCGGGTCGCTGCGTTTCGGGATCGGACTCGGGTGTGGGGGTTGGTTGGCCTATCATGCGGGTCTCACAACAGCGTAATTTTAGTCCTCCCCCTCGTGCCTGACAACCTGAATCTCACTTCCGCCGGTTTTTCCGCGCTCCCAGACCTGCAATACGTGGCGTTGAGCGGCGCGGATGCAGTCGCTTTCGCCCAGGCGCAGTTCGCCAACGACGTGCAGGCGCTGCGCAACGGCCACTGGCAATGGAACGCCTGGCTCAGCGCCAAGGGCCGGGTGCTCGCGCTGTTCGCGCTGCTGCGCCGCGCCGATGACGACTTGCTGGTGCTGCTGCCGGACGGTGGCGCGGCGGAACTCGCCACGGCGCTGAACCGCTTCGTGTTCCGGCGCAAGGTGCGCATCACGGTACGCGAGGATCTGCATGGCTTCGGGCGCTTGAGCATGCCCGAGCAGGCCCGGGGCGCGACGTCTGCGCCTGGTGACCACGGCGTGATCGAGCTGGACATGGGCGGCGACGCGCTGCCGCGCACGCTGCTGCTGGCGCCGACGGCCGATGCGGGCCCGGCCGATCCTGCATTCGCCGCGGCGTGGCGCCAGGCAGATCTGGCGCTGGGTCTGGCGCGGCTCGATCCCGGCCAGCGCGAGCAATGGACCCCGCAGCAGCTGGCACTGGACCGGCTGCACGCGTTCAGCGTGAAGAAGGGCTGCTATCCGGGCCAGGAGATCGTGGCCCGCACCCATTTCCTGGGCAAGGCCAAGCGCGCGCTGCAATTGCTGAAAGTGGACGGCGTGGCCGAGGTCGGCGCGCAGGTGCTGCGCGATGCACAGCCGCTGGGCAGCGTGGTCAGCGTCGCCGGCACGCTGGCGCTGGCGGTGCTGCCGCTGGAGGAGGCGCCGCCGACCGGTTTGTCGATCGACGCACATCCGGCGCACTGGCAGCCGCTGCGCGACGGTCTGGCACGCTGAGCGAGCCTCGCGGCTCGCCTTCCCTGCCCTCCTCGGCAGCGCACTGCGTCGGCGCGGCGGCTCTCTCGAACGCGCCGCGGCCGATTGACGCGATGACTCAGGCCGGCGACAAACGCTCGCCGCTCTCCGGATCGAAGAAGTGCAGCGCCTCGCCGCGCACCGCCACGCGTAAGCGCTCGCCCAGGCCGGGCAGCGCGCGCGGTGCCACCCGCATCACCAGCGGCTGGCTGCCGTAGCTGAGGTTGACGAAGATCTCGTTGCCGACCGGCTCGATCACCTCGATCGTGGTCTCGAACCCGCCCTGCCCGTCCTCGCTGGGCTGCAGGTGTTCCGGGCGCACGCCGATCGCGATCGGCCGGCCCAGCCATTGCGGCGCGACATGCGCGCCTTGCAGCGGAACGCGGCTGCCGTCGGCCAGTTGCAGCTGCTGCAAGCCGCCCTCTTCGACCAACTGGCCCTGCAGCACGTTCATCGCCGGGCTGCCGAGGAAGCCGGCCACGAACAGGTTGGCCGGGCGGTCGTACAGCGCCATCGGCGTGTCGATCTGCTGGATCAGTCCGTCCTTGAGCACCACGATGCGCTGGCCCAGGGTCATCGCCTCGACCTGGTCGTGGGTCACGTAGATCATCGTGGTGCCGAGCTTGCGGTGCAGCTGCGCGATCTCGGTGCGCACCGAATGGCGCAGCTTGGCGTCCAGGTTCGACAGCGGCTCGTCGAGCAGGAACACCGCCGGCTCGCGCACCAGCGCGCGACCCAGCGCCACGCGCTGGCGCTGGCCGCCGGACATCGCCCGCGGCAGCTTGTCCAGCATCGGGGTCAGGCCCAAGGTGTCGGCGGCAGCGGCGACGCGGCGCGCGATGACCTCCTTGCTCTCGCCGCGCAGCTTCAGCCCGAACGCCAGGTTCTCGGCGACGGTCATGTGCGGGTACAGCGCGTAGCTCTGGAACACCATCGCGATGTCGCGGTCCTTCGGCGCCACGTCGTTGACCACGCGCTCGCCGATGCGCAGCTCGCCGCCGCTGATCTCTTCTAGGCCCGCGATCATCCGCAGCAGCGTGGATTTGCCACAGCCCGAGGGCCCGACCAGCACCATCAGTTCGCCGTCGGCCACTTCGAAGCTGGCCCCGTGCACGGCGACCTGGCCGTTGTCGTAGACCTTGCGGATGTTGTCCAGTTGTACTTTCGCCATGGTGCGGTATCCGGTTTCCGGCTGGAGAGACGGGCTGCCGCCGGTCCCTCCCGAAGGCAGTGCATACGAATGCGCTTCGCATCGTGCCAGCGACACAGGCAACAATGGGATCGCAATGCGGTATTCTGCCATGTAACCGTTTTCACGGGGCAACATCGACGCCTGGGAGGGCTTGCGATGCGAACCGCCAGCCGCCGCCGTCCCGGCGTGCGCCGAGCGCCGGCTCTGATGCTTGAGGCATTAGACAGGTATGCTCAGAGGTCTGGCAGTCGTATTCATCTCCCGGATCGTGCGGTCCCGCCTGGCGGTCGTCATCGCTATGCCCACGCGCGAGCTGCAGGACGGATACAGGCCGCTTCCGCCGCTTGCTTACCAACGCCACGTCACTACTAGCCCCCAGGTGATCGACGAAATGTCACCCGAAACCGAAAACCGGTCGATGCACGATACGTTCCTGCTGTTTGGCGCCACCGGCGATCTGGCCCAGCGCTACCTGTTCCCGTCGCTGCTGCGCATGCTCGACGACGGCTTCCTGCCGGAAGACTTCCGCATCCGCGCGCTGGCGCTGTCGCCGCACGACACCGCCAAGTTCCACGAGATCCTCAAGCCGCGGCTGCAGGCGGCGATGCCGCAGGTCAGCGAGGCGGTGATCCAGTCGCTGCTGGATCGCACCGACTACCGCTCGGTGGACCTGCGCAACGCCGAGTCGGTGGCCGACGCGGTGCGCGAGCTGGCCTCGCGCAAGTGCGTCAGCTACCTGGCGATCCCGCCGGGGCTGTACATCAGCACCTGCCAGGGCCTGGCCCTGGGCGGCGCGCTGGCCGCGCCGAACCGGCTGATGCTGGAGAAGCCGATCGGCCACGACTCGGCCAGCGCGCGCGAGATCCTGCAGGCGATCGGCGCGCTGATCGACGAGGACCGCGTGTTCCGCCTGGACCACTACCTGGGCAAGGCGGCGGTGCAGAACCTGATCGCGCTGCGCTTCGGCAACACGCTGCTGGAGGCGGTGTGGAACCGCAACTACATCGAGTCGGTGGAGATCCTGGTCGCCGAGAGCGAGGGCGTGGACGGCCGCGACGCCTACTACGCGCGTTCCGGCGCGCTGCGCGACATGGTCCAGAGCCATATCCTGCAGCTGCTGTGCCTGGTGGCGATGGAGCCGCCGGCCTCGCTGGAGGCGGACCGCATCCGCGACGAGAAGGTCAAGGTGCTGCGCGCGCTGCGTCCGCTGCAGGCCGTGCACGCCGCGCGCGACAGCGTGCGCGGGCGCTACACCGCCGGCACCATCAACGGCCAGCAGGCGCAGGCCTACCAGCCGCCGGAAGGCAGCGACGTGGAGACCTTCGTCGGCGTCACCGCCTACATCGACAACTGGCGCTGGGCCGGGGTGCCGTTCCGGCTGTGCACCGGCAAGCGCCTGGCCGAGCGCACCACGCGCATCGTGGTCACGCTCAAGCCGGTCACCCACTGGCTGTTCGAGCGCCCCGACGCGCAGCACGTGGCGCCGAACCGGCTGACCTTCCAACTGCAGCCGCAGGAGAACATCGAACTGGGGCTGATGAGCAGCCTGGCCGGCCCGGAATGGGGCGCGCTGGAACTGCAGCCGCTGGAACTGGAACTGTCGGTGCCGACCGGCCTGCATCGCCGCATCGCCTACGAGCGGTTGATGCTGGACGCGCTCAACGGCAACCACGCGCTGTTCGTGCGCGACGACGAAGTGCGCGCGGCCTGGGCCTGGATCGACAGCGTCAGCGATGCCTGGGCACAGGCGCAACTGCCGCTGCTGCCCTACCCGGCCGGCAGCTGGGGTCCGCAGGAAGCCGAACGCTACGTGTCCGCCGACGATGCCAGCGCCGTGCAGCGGGACACGCCGTGAGCGCGCCGCTGCGGCCGGTGCTGGTCGCCGACATCGGCGGCACCAATGCGCGCTTCGCGCTGGCCGACCTCGGCGCCTCCACGCCGCTGCTCGACGACAGCACCCAGACCTATGCGGTGGTGGAATTCCCGTCGCTGGGCGACGCGGCGCGCCACTACCTGCAGCAGACCGGGGTGGACGCACGCAGCGGCGTGTTCGCCGTGGCCGGCCGCGTCGACGGCGACGAGGCGCGGATCACCAACCATCCGTGGGTGATCTCGCGTTCGCGCACCCGCGCCATGCTCGGCTTCGACGAACTGCACCTGATCAACGACTTTGCCGCGCAGGCGATGGCGATCAGCCTGCTGCAGCCGCAGGACGTGGTCCAGGTCGGCGGCGCGGCGTGGCAGCCGGCACCGATCGCGCAGCCGCGCAACTATGCCGTGATCGGCCCGGGCACCGGCCTGGGCGTGGGCGGCCTGCTGATCCGCGGCGGCCGCTGCTACCCGCTGGAGACCGAGGGCGGCCACGTCAGCTTCCCGCCGGGCACGCCCGAGGAAATCCGCATTCTCGAGCTGCTGTCGCAGCAGTTCGGGCGCGTGTCCAACGAACGCCTGATCTGCGGCCCCGGCCTGGTCAACATCCATCGCGCGCTCAGCGAGATCGCCGGCGACGACCCGGGCCCGCTGCAGCCGGCGGACATCACCGCGCGCGCCGCGCAGGGCGACTACCGCGCGATGCGCACCATCGACGTGTTCTGCGCGGTGTTCGGCGCCATCGCCGGCGACCTGGTGCTGATGCACGGCGCCTGGGACGGCGTGTTCCTGACCGGCGGGCTGGTGCCGAAGATGCTCGACGCGCTGCAGCACTCCGGCTTCCGCCAGCGCTTCGAGCACAAGGGCCGCTTTTCGTCGATCATGGCGCGGGTGCCGTCGCTGGCGGTGATCCACCCCCGTCCCGGTCTGCTCGGCGCCGCCGCCTATGCGGTCGATGCCGAACGCGAATCCCCAGGAGTCGTTGCATGAGCCCCACGTTGTCCGATCGCATCACCCTGATCCGTTACGACGATCCCGACGAATGGATCGACGCGGCGGCGGCCGAGATCGGCGACGCGCTGCGCGCGGACATCGAGCTGCGCGGCAACGCGCGGCTGCTGCTGTCCGGCGGCACCACGCCGGCGCCGGTGTACCAGGCGCTGGCCGAGCTGCCGCTGGACTGGAGCAAGCTGGAAGTGGGCCTGGTCGACGAGCGCTGGCTGTCGCCGCAGGACAGCGACAGCAACGCCTATCTGGTGCGGCAGAGCTTCCTGGAGCGTGCCGAAGGCGCGCGTTTCGAGCCGCTGGTGCGGGTCGGCAAGCCGCTGCAGGATTGCGTGCACGCCGCCAACCTGCATGCGCAGCACGCGCCGGCCGCGTGCATGGCGGTGCTGGGCATGGGCGGCGACGGCCACACCGCGTCGCTGTTCCCCGGCGCCACCGACCTGAACAAGGCGCTGGCCAATCCGCTGCCCTATGCCGCGCTCGACGCCACCGGCTGCCCCGGCGCCAATACCTGGCCGCTGCGCATCACCCTGACCCCGGCCGGGCTGGCGCCGATCGGCCAGCGCATGCTGCTGCTGCGCGGCAAGCAGAAGCTCGACGTGCTGGAGCGCGCGCTGGCCGGCAGCGATCCGCACGAATTCCCGATCCGCGTCGCCTTCGACACGCCCGGTGCGCGCTTGCGCGTGCATTGGTGCGAGTGAGGCCGGGATTGGGGATGCGGGAGTGGGGATTCGTAACAGCAAAGCGCTGCCGCATTCCCGCTCTTTCGAGTCCCGAGTCCCCGGTCCCGAGTCCCGATCACAACACCCCCACACTTCATAGCCACGTCAGCCAATGAGCCTGCATCCGAAAATCCACGCGATCACCGAACGCATCCGCGCGCGCAGCGTGCCGTCGCGGCGCGCCTACCTGGCCGGCATCGACGCCGCATTGCGCGACGGCCCGTTCCGCAGCCGCCTGAGCTGCGGCAACCTGGCGCACGGCTTCGCCGCCTGCGGCCCGACCGACAAGAGCCGGCTGGAAGGCGGGATCACCCCGAACCTGGGCATCGTCACCGCCTACAACGACATGCTGTCGGCGCACCAGCCGTTCGAGCACTACCCCGAGATGATCCGCAGCACCGCGCGCGCGCTCGGCGCCACCGCGCAGGTCGCCGGCGGCGTGCCGGCGATGTGCGACGGCGTGACCCAGGGCCGCCCGGGCATGGAGCTGTCGCTGTTCTCGCGCGACGTGATCGCGCAGGCCACCGCGATCGGCCTCAGCCACGACATGTTCGACACCACCCTGTACCTGGGCGTGTGCGACAAGATCGTGCCCGGCCTGTTGATCGGCGCGCTGGCGTTCGGCCACCTGCCGGCGGTGTTCGTGCCGGCCGGGCCGATGACCCCGGGCATTCCCAACAAGCAGAAGGCCGAGGTGCGCGAGCGCTACGCCGCCGGCCAGGCCACCCGCGACGAACTGCTGGCCGCCGAATCGGCCTCCTACCACGCGCCCGGCACCTGCACCTTCTACGGCACCGCCAATTCCAACCAGGTGCTGCTGGAAGCGATGGGCGTGCAGTTGCCCGGCGCCTCGTTCGTCAATCCGGGCACGCCGCTGCGCGACGCGCTGACCCAGCAGGCCACCGAGCGCGCGCTGCGCATCACCGCGCTGGGCAGCGATTTCCGCCCGCTCGGCCGGCTGATCGACGAACGCGCGATCGTCAACGCCGCGGTCGCGCTGATGTCCACCGGCGGCTCCACCAACCACACCATCCACTGGCTGGCGGTGGCGCGCGCGGCCGGCATCGTGCTGACCTGGGACGACCTGGACGAGCTGTCGCAGATCGTGCCGCTGCTGACCCGCGTGTATCCCAACGGCGAAGCCGACGTGAACCATTTCGCCGCGGCCGGCGGCGTGGGTTTCGTGTTCCGCGAGCTGATGGACGCGGGGCTGATGCACGACGACCTGGCCACCATCGTGCCCGGCGGCATGCGCGCCTACGGCGACGAGCCGTGCGTGCAGAACGGCGCGCTGGCCTACGTGCCGAGCCCGGCCAAGAGCGCCGACGAAACCGTGGTGCGCCCTGCCTCCAATCCGTTCGAAGCGCAAGGCGGATTGCGCCTGCTGCGCGGCAATATCGGCCGTTCGCTGATCAAGCTGTCGGCGGTGAAGCCGGAATTCCGCACCATCGAGGCGCCGGCCGTGGTCATCGATGCGCCGCAGGCCTTGAACAAGCTGCACGCCGCCGGCGTGCTGCCGCACGACTTCGTGGTGGTGCTGCGCTACCAGGGACCACGCGCCAACGGCATGCCGGAACTGCATTCGCTGGCGCCGCTGCTGGGCCTGCTGCAGAACCAGGGCCGGCGCGTGGCGCTGGTCACCGACGGGCGCCTGTCCGGCGCCTCGGGCAAGTTCCCGGCGGCGATCCACGTGACCCCGGAAGCGGCGCGCGGCGGCCCGATCGCGCGCGTGCGCGAAGGCGACATCGTGCGCCTGGACGGCGAAGCCGGCACCCTGGAAGTGCTGGTGGATGCCGCCGAGTGGGCGGCGCGTGCGCTGGCGCCGAACACCGCGCCGGCCGCGCACGACATCGGCCGCAACCTGTTCGCGATCAATCGCCGCGTGGTCGGCCCCGCCGACCAGGGTGCGATGTCGATCTCCTGCGGCCCGCCCGCGGCCGACGGCGACGACTGGAACTACGACGCCGAGTACGACCTGGGCCGCAGCAGCGAGGCCGCCGACGCACCGCACGAGGCGAAGGACGCCTAAACCTGCGGCCGACCGGCGCCACACGGCGCCACGCCACCCCAGCGTCGGCCGCCTGCGGCCGATGCACTCCCGCCCTCATCGCGACTACGAGATTGCCATGACGATTGCCGAACACCAGAACACCGCCGAACAGCTCCTGCGCGCCGCCGGCATCCTGCCGGTGGTGACCGTGCACAGCCTGGACGAGGCGCGCCGCGTCTCCGCCGCATTGCTCGAAGGCGGCCTGCCCGCGATCGAGCTGACCCTGCGCACGCCGGTAGCGATGGACGCGCTGGCGATGCTCAAGCGCGAACTGCCGGACATCAAGATCGGCGCCGGCACCGTGCTCACCGACACCCAACTGCAGCAGGCGATCGACGCCGGCGCCGATTTCATCGTCACCCCGGGCACGCCGCCGGCGCTGGCCGACGCGCTGGCGCGGGCGCCGCTGCCGGTGGTGCCGGGCGCGGCCACCCCGACCGAACTGCTGGCGCTGATGGCGCGCGGCTTCCGCGTCTGCAAGCTGTTCCCGGCCACCGCGGTCGGCGGCCTGGCGATGCTCAAGGGCCTGGCCGGCCCGCTGGCGGACCTGAAGCTGTGCCCCACCGGCGGCATCGGCGAAAGCACCGCCGCCGAGTACCTGGCGCAGCCGAACGTGGTCTGCATCGGCGGCTCGTGGATGGTGCCGAAGGACTGGCTGGCCAACGGCGAGTGGGACAAGGTGCGCGAGAGCGCGGCGAAGGCGGCGGCGATTGTGCGCGGGATTAGAGATTAGGGATTAGGGATTCGCTAAAGCCCGGTTCCCCGCGATCGGGAAACAAAAAAGCGCCGGCATGCCGGCGCTTTTTTTGCTTTTGCTTTTGCTGTTGCGAATCCCGAATCCCCAATCCCGAATCCCGGCCTCAACGCACCTCAATCTGCACATCCGCCGGCAACGAACGGATCCGCAGCTCGCCGTTTTCCCACTGCGCCGCTTCGCCGTTGACCAGGGTGCGCCCGGGTTCGCCCGGATACGGCCACGGCAGCACCAGGCCGCCGCTGGGCACGCGCAGGCCGCCGCCGATGCCAAGTGTCAGGCGGTTCTTCTGCCGCCGCAGCTGGTAGCTCAGTTCGCCCTGCGGAGTGCGCAGGTCCTGGATCGCGATGCCCTTGCCGTCGAACCAGGCCGCCGGCACGCCGGCCGCCAGCACCAGGCTGTCGTCGATGTCGCGCGCATAGGCGAACATGTCCAGCGTCGAACGCACGAAGTCCGACGCCACCCAGGCGTGCGGCAGGTCGCCGACGAAGAACGGCTTGCGCGGCGTGCGCGAGACCACCTCGGCCCACTGGTTCCACGGCTGCGGCGCGCGGTCCTTGAAGAAGAACTGGGTCGCGTCCCAGGCGCGCTCGCGCCAGCCCAGGCGCACGAACGCGGCGACGTTGCGCCATTCGTACGGGGTGTAGTCCTTCCACTCGCGCTTGCCGTCGCGGCGGCTGGCGAACTCGCCCCAATAGCGCTCGAAGGTGTTGCCCAGCAGCTGCGGCGGCAGCCGGCCCTGCTCCCCGCCCGGCGCCAGCGCGATGGTGGTGGAGGTGGGATCGAAATCGCCAAGCTCGGCCGAACCGGGCAGGAAATCGATGTGGTGCTGCTGCGTGGCGGTCTGCAGCGAGGCGTACAGGTCCTGGCGGAACTCGTCGCGCGCGGCGGCGAAGCGCGCCGCATCGTCGACGCGCCCCAGCTCGGCGGCGATCTCCACCGCGTCCTTGTAGCCGCGCAGCGCCCAGAAGTTGTCCCAGTACGAATGCATCGGCTTGGCCGAATAGCCTTCGTGGCTGATCGACACCGGCATCATCCCGTAGAACGCCGGGTTGCGCGCCCGGTTCTCCTCGGTGCGTTCGCTCTGCCGCAGCTGTTCCATGTACTCGTACGCGGCCAGCACGTGCGGCCACATCTTTTCCAGGAACGCGCGGTCGCCGCTGTAGCGGTAGTAGTCGGCGACGCCGAAGATCAGCTCGCCGTGGCTGTCGTTCTCCGGCACCGGGTCGCTGCCGCGGTCGTCCACGCAGCACGGCACCATGCCGTTGGCGAACTGGTACGGCGCGTACCACTCCAGGTATTCGCGCGCCACGTCGGCGCGGCCCAGGCGCAGCAGGCCTTCGGAAATCATCGCGCCGTCGCGGATCCAGCTGCGCGAATACGAGCGCGTGCCCGGCTGCAGGCGCGGCCCGATCCGCGAGATCAGCATGTGCGCCAGCGCGGTGCGCAAGGTGTCGGCCAGCGGCTTGCCCTCGGCCGGGACGTTCACCTGAACCCGGTCCAGCTTCTCGCGCCACTGCTCGGCCACCTGCTGTTGCGCGCGCGCCGCGTCGAACCCGGACGGCAGCGCCTGCGCGCCGGTCTGCGGGATCAGCAAGGCCACTTCGCGCACTTCGCCCGGGGCCAGGCGCCCGCGGTACAACAGCGCGCCCGAGGCCAGGCCGTCGGCATCGGACGCCTGCTGCGGCAGCGCGGCGCTGTCGGCGGTCAGGCGCTCGATGTCGATGCCGGCGTCGAACGCGGTGGCATAGGCCGCGTCGGGCTTCTGCACCGCGAACACGCGCGGCTCGCCGTTGACCTGCACCTGGGCGCCGTCGAACGCCAGCAGATGGATCGGACTGACCCCGCCGACGGTGTTGAGGAACTGGCTGGGCGGATTCACCTGGAACGGCCGCACCGCCAGCGCCAGAGTGTAGTCGTGCGGCTTCTTGCTCGGGTTGCTGAGCCGGTAGCGCGCCACCAGCTGCGCCTGCTCCGGCGTGCCCTGCACGAAGGCGGTGATGCGCAGGCCGGCGTTGTCGTGGCTCCAGTCCACGCTGGGGATCGGCAGGTAGTCGTCCTGCAGGCTCTGCGCGGTCTTCACGTCGGCCCAGCTCAGGCGCTTGCCGTCCAGCAGCAGGAACGGCTCGATGCTGAAGCCGCCCTTGCCCACTTCGATCGCGCCGTCCTCGCCGACCAGGCCCTGCTCGCGGCCGCCGTCCAGGCCGACGATGGTCCAGTACGGCTGCTCGCCGCTGAAGCCGCGCGGGAACCAGCCGCGGGTGGAATCGGCCGCCACCGACTTGACGAAATCGTTCGGGGTGGCGGCGAAGGCCAGCGGCTGCAGCGCGATGTCGGCGATGCCGTAGCGGAAGCTGGGGCCGTCCTCCAGGTCGATGCGCACGTAGCGCGCCTCGGTTTCTGGCATCGGCAACCAGTCGGTGCCGCCGTTGCCGGCGGTGACGTTGCGCAGTTCGCGCCAGCTGCGGCCGTCGGCCGAGCCCTGCAGTTTGTAGCGCGAGGCGTACACGCCCGGCGCCCATTGCACCTTGGCGCCGCCGAACTCGCGCACCTTGCCCAGGTCGAGCATGATCGTCTGGGTCTTGGCGTTGCCGCTGTACCACACCGTGTCGGCCTTGCCGTCGGCGATGCGCTGCTCCAGCGCCGGCGCGGTGTCGGCGCTGACCTTCACCGTCAGCGGCGAAGTGTCCTGCGGCGGCAGCGGGGTCAGGGTCAGCTGATCGAAGCACACCGTGCCCTTGCCGCCGACCTGGTTGTAGATGGTGAACTCGACCTGCGCGCTGCGCTTGAGTTCCTTGTCCGGGCTCGGCCCCCAGGCCTTGTCGATCTGCCGCTTCTTGAAGCTGACCGTGCTCCACTGCTTGGGAAAATCGTAGCGCGGCCGGTTGACCCACCACACGTTGTCGCCACTGGCATCGACCAGCTTGAACTGCAGGTCGTTGCTCGGCGAATCGCCGCGCAGCTGGAACGCGAGCTGGTAGTTGTCCGGATAGTCGATCGGGATCGCGCGGCGGATCCCGGCGTAGCCGGAGACGCCGTTGAAGTCGTAATCCAGGCAGATCGCCTTGGCGCGGCCGCCGCTGGCGGCCTGCACCAGCCGGGTCGAGGCGGTGACCTGGTTGGAGACGACGATCTGCCAGTTGTCGAGATTGTTGAAGCCGTCCAGCGGGACCGGTGCGGTCGGCGCCGCGGCGAAGGCCTGCGCCGCCGCCAGGCCCAGGATGGCCATCGTCCACCGTCTGCTCGTCATCGCCGCTCCCGTCATGAACCTCGTTCCCGTTGTGTCGTTGGCTTGTTTGCAGGAGGGGCTTCGGCCCCGACGCGTGACCGGTAGGGCGTCGGGGCTGAAGCCCCTCCTGCAGCTACATCCTCAGCATGGCCGGCAGTTCAGCGCCGAGCGACGCAAGCGCGTTCCCACGCTCGTGCATTCCCCCATGCCGTCCATGGCGAAGCATACCGGCTCCGGATACGTCTGCCCGGCCATCCATGGCCGGGCGTTCGGGAACGCGCGAGCCAGCGGCTCGCAAGCGCGTTCCCTCACCCTTTGACGCTACCCAGCAGCAAGCCCTGGATGTAGTAGCGCTGCAGCGCCAGGAACAGCGCCAGCACCGGGATCACCGTCACCACCGCGCCGGCCATCATCATTTCCACGTCCATGATGTGCTCGCGCGACAGCGCCGCCAGCGCCACCGGCAAGGTGTAGTGCTCCTGGTCGGTCAGCACGATCAGCGGCCACATGAAGTCGTTCCACGCGGCCATGAAGGTGAAGATGGTCAGCGTCACCAGCACCGGCTTGAGCATCGGCAGCACGATCTGGAAGAAGATGCGCAGTTCGCCGGCGCCGTCGATGCGCGCGGCCTCCAGCAGTTCGTCCGGGATCGAGCGCGCGTACTGGCGCACCAGGAAGATGCCGAACACCGTCGCCAGCGCCGGCACCACCACCCCGCCGAAGTTGTTGACCAGGTGCAGCTGCTTCATCAGCAGGAACAGCGGCAGCATCGCCACCTGCGCCGGGATCACCAGCGCCGCCAGCAGCACCTGGAAGATCCGCTCCTTGCCGACGAAGCGCAGCTTGGCGAAGGCGTAGCCGGCCATGGTGTTGATCAGCAGCGAGCCGAAGGTGATCGCGCACGACACCAGCAGGCTGTTGGCGAAGTTGCGCGCCATGCCGGTCCGCGAAAACAGCTCGCCGTAGTTGGCCAGGGTCGGGCCGGTGGGCAGCATCGGTGGCGGGAAGCGGCTCGCCTGCCCCGCCGGCATGAACGACACCGACACCATCCACAGCAGCGGCGCCAGGCTGACCAGCGCCAGCACCAGCAGCCCGCCATTGACCAGCAGCGTGTTCCAGCGCGACGCGCCGATTTCGCGGCTCATACCAGGTCCTTCTTGCGGCCGAAGCGCAGCATCACGGAGGTCACTCCCAGGATGATCAGGAACAGCAGGAACGCCACCGCCGACGCGCGGCCGAGGTTCCACCACTTGAAGCCTTCCTCGAACATGAAGTACAGCACGCTGACCGTGCTTTGCAGCGGGTCGCCGCGGGTCATCACGTAGGGTTCGGCGAACAGCTGGAAATAGCCGGACACGGTGATCACCCCGACCACCAGCAACACCGGCCCCAGCATCGGCAGGGTGATGTGCAGGAACTGCCGCCACTTGGACGCGCCGTCGATGCGCGCGGCCTCGTACAGGTCCTGCGGGATGCCCTGCAGGCCGGCGAGGAAGATCACCATGTTGTAGCCGAAGTTCTTCCACACCGCGAACAGCATGATCGTCGGCATCGCCCAGTGCGGGTCGCCGAGCCAGTCGATCGGGCCGATGCCCAGATGGCTCAGGCCGTAGTTGACCAGGCCGTAGCTGGTATGGAACAGGTAGCGCCAGATCACCGCCACCGCCACCAGCGTGGTCACCACCGGCGCGAACAACGCGGTGCGGAACAGCGGCTTGAACCGCGCCACCGGCGCGTTGAGCAGCAGCGCCGCGCCCAGCGAGGCGCCGATCGACAGCGGCACGCCGACGATGACGAAGTAGGTGGTGTTCCACAGCGACTTCCAGAACATCTGCGTCTGCAGCAACTCGATGTAGTTGCCGAAGCCGACGAAGCGCAGGTGGTTGCTGTCGGCCAGCGAGTACAGATCGAAGTCGGTGACGCTCAGCGCCAGCGCCGACAGCACCGGCAGGCCGAAGAACACGCCGATCACGATCAGCGCCGGCCCGGCGAACAGCCAGCCGGCCAGGGAACCGCGCTTCATGGCGCCGCTCCCGCAGCCGGCGCGGCCGCTGCCTGCGGATGCTGCTGCTGGTAGATCCAGCGCCGCTTCTCCAGGATTTCGTCCACGCGCTTGTCCAGGTCCTGCACCGCCTTCTCCTGGCTTTCGCCGCCGCGCACCACACGCTCGGTGACCAGCCGCATTTCCTGCACGATGCGCTCCCACTCCAGCACCTTCGGCGCCGGCTTGACCCGTTCCAACTGGTCGCGGAACGCGTGCGCCAGCGGATCGTTGGCCAGCGACGGATACTCCCAGGTACTGCGCCGCGGCGGCATGTCGCCGATCAGCGCATGGAAACGCGCCTGGATCTGCGGCCGCGACAGGAACTCGATCAGCTTCCACGCCGCGTCCTTCTGCTGCGACTTGCGGAAGATCACCAGGCTGGTGCCGCCGGCGATACCGGCGCCTGGGCCGCTCGGACCCGGCAGCGGCATTGTGCCCCACTGCCCTTTCAGCGCCGCCGGCTCCAGTTTGCGGAACTCGCGGATATTCCACGGCCCGGAAATGTAGAAGGCGTAGAAGCCGTTGAAGAATTCGTCCCACACGTTGGAGATCTGGGTCTCGGACATCTTCGGCGCCCAGCCCTGTTCGAACATGTTGGCGTAAAAGCCGAGCGCCTTGCGGAAACCGGGGCTGCGGAAATTGCCGTAGTTGTTGTGGTCGCGCAGCAGCGGATCGTCCAGCTGCAGGCCCAGCGACAGTTGCTGCTCGAATTCGTTGATCGGCATCAGGATCGCGTAGCGCTTCGGCCCCACGTGCTTCTTCACCGCGGCCATGGCCTGCTCCCACTCGGCCCAGGTCTGCGGCAGCTTGTCCACGCCCGCGTCCCTCAGCATGTCCTTGCGATAGAACAGCAGGCGCGTGTCCACGTACCACGGCACGCCGTACAGCTGCCCGTCGATGACGCTGGTGTCCCAGATGCCGGCGAAGTAGTCCTTCGGATCGACCACCTTGGATTTATCCACGTAGGGCTGCAGCGGCTGCAGCGTATCCAGCGCGGCGAACTCGGGGATCCAGGTGTTGCCGAGCTGGCACACGTCCGGCAGCCCATCGGCGGCGAACGCGGTCAGCAGCTTCTCGTGCGCGGCGGTCCACGGGATGTTCTGGATGTCCACATGGATGCCGGGATTCTCCTTCTCGAACTCGGGAATCAGCTCGGCCACCACCTCGGCCTCGCGGCCCATCGCCCAGAACCGCACCACCTCGCCCTGCGGCGCGCGCGCGCAACCGCAGACGGCCAGCACCAGCAGGCCCAGCGACAACCACCGGCGAATCGGCAATGCGCTCATTGCGAATTCTGCTGTTGGCGTTGCGCGGGATTGGGCTGCGCTTCGGCGGACGCGGCACGCGACTCGGCGATACCCAGCGCGCGGGCCGTGGCGGCCTGCTCGTCCTTCTTCGGCAACGGCTGGGTCTCGCCCTCCGGGGTCAGCCAGCCGCCGCTGAAGCCGGCGCGTTCCAGGCCGGTGCGCAGGTACTTGTTCTTCTTCATCACGTTCCAGACGAATTCGTTGCGGTAGTTGGCGATCATGGTGACGATCGCGCCCTGGTCGATGCCGATGTAGTCGCCGGCGACCCAGCCGCGGTTGGGCAGCATGCGCCCGGTCTTGAGCGGGATATCGTAGTTGAAGCTGGGATTGAACGAATCCAGGAAACCGTAGCTGGAATAGATGTAGTCGCCGAAGCGCTTGTGCATTTCCTGGGTGGCCGGGATCACCACTTCCGGCGCGAACACGATCGAGGACACCGCCGCGGTCGGCGCGATGGTGCCGTCGTCGAAGGCTTCGAACAAGCCGGCGCCGCGGGTGCGGTAGTGGAAGAACTGGCGCTGTTCGCCGCGGTAGTCCTGGGTGGTGTTCTGCGGGCCGTCGCTGGCGGTCAGGCCCCACACGTTCTCGCCGTACTCCTTCCACTTCATCGGGTTGTCGATGGCGTACTCGCGCTGCGCGAGCGTGGCGCGGCGGCTGTTGAGGAAGTAGTCGATGCCGTGCTCGCGCATGTATTGGTCCTGGATGTCGCGGAAATCGATCCAGACGTGGTTGTACTGGTGCGCGAACAGCGGCCCGAACGCCAGGTATTCCTGGCCGTAGTACACGCCCCAGTCCTTGTTGTAGGTGCGGGTCCACTCCAGCCAGGCATCCGGTTCCACCGGATGGGTCGGCGAGCCCAGCGCCAGCAGGTAGACCATCATGCCTTCGTTGTAGCCCATCCAGTCGTGCTGGATGAAACCGCGCTCGGGGTACCAGCCCATCGTGATCAGCGGCGTGCGCTGCTGCATCCACTTCCAGTCCACGCGGCGATACAGCGTGTCGGCGATCTGGCGGATCTCCTTCTCGTCGGCGCTGTCGCCTTCGTAGTAGGACTGCGCGAACAGCACGCCCATCATCAGCAGCGCGGTGTCCACGCTCGACAGTTCCACCCACTGGTCGTAGCGCAGGCCTTTCTGCATGTCCAGGAAGTGGTAGTAGAAACCCTTGTAGCCGGCGCGGCCGGTGCGCTGCGGACCGACCGGCACATCGCGCAGGAAGCGCAGCGTGGTCAGGGTGCGTTGCACCGCCTGCTCGCGGCTGATCCAGCCGTTCTCGTAGCCGATCGGATAGACGGTGAGCGCAAACCCGATCGAGGCGATGCTGGCGAACGGGCGCGACGGATAGCGGTCGACCGCCAGGCCATTCTGCTCGTTGGTGGTGTCCCAGAAGAACTGGAAGGTGCGTCGTTCGATGTCGTCGAACAGCGGCGGCAATTCGGGCTTGACCAGCTTGGGGGGCAGTTCCGCTTCGATCAGGATCACTTTTACCGGCTTCTTTTCCGCTACGGAGGGCTCCTCGGTTTTCTTGCAGGATGCCAGCAGCGCGACCGCCGCCAGCAGCAGGACCAATGGTGAGCGTGCGACGCTGCCCAGTTTCATGCCTTCGACACCCCTGTGAAATCGTTTACATGCATGTGCGAAATTATCCTACTTCCCGCCTCGCCGCGACCACCCTAAACGTTCCGGGGTGGCCGCGGCAAAGCCTTTACCAATCCAGGCCCAGCGACAGCTTGGCGGTCCGGGTCGCGTACTGGTCGTAGCCGGTATAGGTGCCGCTGTCCCAATCGACGCTGTAGGAGTCGTAGTTCTTCCAGTTGAAGACGTTCAGCACATCCAGGCGCATCTTCAACTTGACGTTGGAACCGGTGTCCCACACCTTCTGCGCCGCCAGGTCCAGCTGCTTGATGCCCAGCGTGGTGTCGGGATGGAACTGGCGGATGCGGCACTGCCCGTCCGACGGGCAATAGGTTGTGTAGTAGTACTCCGGCGTGGACAGGGTCAGCTTGCCGGAGAACGTGGTGTCCCAGGGACCGTCGGCGACGCCGCTGACCACCAGGCGGTGCCGCGCGACGCCGCCGGAGGTGAACCAGCCGTAGCCGGCGAGCGTCGGGTAGTCCAGCGCATAGTGCTCGCCGAACTGGCGGTTCTCCTTGGCGTTGCTGTAGGTGTAGGCGAAGTTCACGCTCCACGGCGATTCGGAGGTGTACGGCTTCTCCAGGCTCAGCAGCAGCGAGTTGTTGCGCGTCTCCAGGCCGTTCATGCCCAGGATCAGCGAACCGTAGCCCGGTACGCCATTGCTCCACGGCGAACCGGAAATGGTGCCTTGCTCGAAGAAGCTGCCGTCGGGCAGGCGATTGCCGAGCAGGAACACCAACCCATCCTTGGACACGATGCGCTGCAGGGTCACCGAACTGTTCCAGTCGTAGCCCAGCATCTGGAACGTGTCGCGGATGCCGAGGCTGAACTGGTCCGAATACGGCACCTTCAGATTGTTGGCCAGCAGATCGACCTCGCGGCCGGCCGCCGAGTTGTTCGCCACCAGCCCATCGAGCGTGGACTGCTGCAGCAGCGCGTCGTCCCACTCCAGGCAATTGTTGACGCCGACCGTGCACGGATGCGCGGCGGTGTTGACCGAATAGCCGTAGCTGCCGTAGGTGGCCTTGGTCTGCTCCAGCGCCAGGTAGTCGAACAGGTTGCGGTCGTAGGAGCGCCCGGCGCCGCCGAACAGCACGTGCTTCTGGTCGCCGGTCAGGTCGTAGGAGAAGCCCAGGCGCGGCTGCCAGGCATCCTTGAACGCATGCCGGTTGCTGCCGTCGCTGATGTAGTTGGAGATGTCGATCCCGCCCAGCGCCAGCGTCTGCGCGTAGCTCTGTCCGGTCGGCGCGTTCGGATCCTGGCCGTAGATGGCCGCCACCACGTCCGGATCGGTCACGTAGTTCAGGTAGCTCGGGGTCTTTTCGTAGTCCCAGCGCAGGCCCAGGTTCAGGGTCAGCCGGTCGTTGACCTCCCAGTCGTCCTGGAAATAGAGGCCGAACTGCTTGTTCTTGGAGGTCAGCGCGCCCTGGCTGGTACCGGTGAGGCCGGAGGCGAAGCTGATGTAGTACGGCACCGTGGTGCTGTCGTTGATGTCGTAGTAGTACTGCGGGTTGTACGGCTGCTGCTCGAGCGTGGTCAGTTCGACCTGCTTGTACTTCACGCCCATCTTGAGGGTGTGGCCTTCCCAGCCGGAGAAGGTCAGGTCGTCCTGGAACGAGTGGCCGGTCTGGCCCTTGTGCTGGTAGCCGCCGGAACCGGCGCCGGTGGCCAGGATCACGTTGCCGGTGTTGCCGGCGCCGTCGGTCAGCACATAGCCGTCGCCGAAGTTCTTCGGCTCCAGCGACCAGAACGCCTTCTCGTAGGTCAGGTGCGCATCGTTGAGCCAGTCGCCCATGGTCAGCTGCCAGCGCAGGTCCACCCGGGTTTCGTCCACCTGGTTGTCGGTGGCATAGGACTCGGTGTTCTGCGCGCCGATGTTGCCCAGGCCGGTTTCCTCGCGGCGCTTGGCGGTCAATTCGAGCAGGTTGTTGTCGTCGATCGCCCAGTCGATCTTGCCGAAGTACAGGTCCTCGTGGAACGGCACGGTGCTGTTGCGCACCGCCGACTGCACCGACGCGGGCAGTTCGGCCACGGTATAGCCCTGGCCCGGATACACGTCCTGCGGCGCGGAGTAGTCCTTGCCCTCGTAGGTCACGAAGAAATGCGCCACGTCCTTGACGATCGGGCCGCCGAACGAGAAGCCGTACTGCTCGTCCTTGGAGCGGTCCTTGCTGCCCTGCTCCTTCTCCGACTCGCGCGCCGCGCGCCAATCGGAATTGCTGTAGTCCCAGAAGAAGCTGCCGTGGAAATCGTTGCCACCGGACTTGGTCACCGCCGACACCGCCGCGCTGCTGAGCTGGTCGTACTCGGCCTTGTAGTTGGAGGTGATGACCTTGTACTCGCCGATCGCCAGCTGCGGGAACGGATTGCCGCGGCTGGAGTCCTGCCCGGTGATGCCGCCGGCCAACACGTAGTTCTTCTGGCCGACGCCGTCGATGAACACGTTGATGTTGTTCGCGCTCTGCGCGCCGGACTGCAGCTTGGTCGAGCCGTCGCTGGGGCTGGTCTCGAACACCATGCCGGGCACGGTGTCGGCGAAGGCCAGGAAGTTGCGCGAGCTCTGCGGCAAGGCCTCGATCTGGCGCGTGGTGACGTAGGTGGCCACCTCGGAGGTCTTGGTTTCCACCGCCAGCGGCGCGGTGACCTGCACCGTGTCCAGGGTGGTGGCGCCGCCGCCAGCGGCAGTGCCGGCGCCACCGGCGGCGAGATTCAGCGTCGCCGCCTGGCCGACCTGCACGGTGATGGTCTGGCTGCTGGTGCTGTCGCCCGCCTGCACGTCGACCCGGTAGGTGCCCGGCGGCAAGCCAGCGACCGAATAACTGCCGGACGCGGTGGTCTGGACGCTGCGGCTGAAGCCGGTCGCCAGGTTGGTCGCGGTCACTTTCGCGCTGCCGGCAGCGGCCGAATCGGCCGTCACCTGGCCGCGAATGGTGGCGGCGGTACTCTGCGCGAGCACCGGCGCGGCGGCAAGCAGCAAACAGCCGGCCAGTGCGCAGGCAAGTACGCTGCGTTGCGGCCGGCACGTCGATTGAATGGAATGTTTCATGAAACCCTCCCGGGGTTCTTCATGTTCTGGTTGCAGAAAGAGCGAAGTGGCCGAATGCGAGAAAGAAAGAAAAATCCAACAAGTGACGCATCAGCAGCAGCGACACGGGCAGCGACGACGTTGCGCGGCCCATGTTTTTCCAACGTTTCCACCGGCACTGCCCACGACGCACGGCAAGGTCGCATCGGATCGCCGAGCGCTGATTCGCGCTGCGTCGGCACCGCATGTACGACAACGCGCTGTTTCGACCTCGTGCGCGTCCCGGCAATCGCGTGCATCCACACCAAGAACATGTCCCTGCAACCGCCGCGGCCCCGAACGGCGTCGGGAGCCGCGGCGGCTGGAATCACCAGTTCAGGCCGAACGACAGCTTGAACGTACGCATCGGCGACGCCAACACGCCGTTCGCGGAGCCGTACGACGTGTTGAGGTCGTCGTAGGTCCCGGTATCGGTGTTGTAGTCGGCGTAGTTGGTCCAGTTGAACAGGTTGATGACGTCGGCGCGCACGTTGAACTTGATGCCCGCGCCGGTATCCCATTCCTTGTTCGCCGCCAGGCTGAATTCCTTGTAGCCCAGCGTGGAATCCGGCTTGTACTGGATGATATAGCACTGGTCGTTGCCGGCCAGGCAGTTGGTGCCGTAGCGCGGCGTCTGGCTGGCCAGCGACAGCTTGCCGGACAGGGTGATGGCGTACGGCAACTCGTAGATGCCGGTCACCACCAGGCGGTTCTTCGGGATGCCGCCGGCCTCGCGCCAGCCATAGCCGGCCATCGACGCCTGGTCCAGCGCGTAGTGCTCGCCGTACTGGCGGTTTTCCTTGGCGTCGGAGAAGGTGTAGGCCACGGTCAGGCCCCAGCCCGACTCCTTGTCGTACGGCTTGTCCAGCTTCAGCGCCAGCTGGTTATTGCGCGTTTCCAGGCCGTTGGTGCCCAGCACGATCGCGCTGTAGCCGTTGGGCGAATCGGTCGGCACGCCGGAGGTGGTGCCGGGCAGGAAGAACGAACCGTCGGCACGGCGGTTGCCGCGCAGGAACACGAAGCCGTCCTTGCTCACGATCCGGCTCAGGGTCACGTCGGTGTACCAGTCGTTGCCCCACAGATGCACCATGTTGCGCATGCCGATGCTGAACTGGTCGGAGTACGGCACCTTGATGTTGTTGTCGATCAGGTAGATCTCGCGGCCGCCGCCGCCGGTGTTGCCCGACGCCAACCCGTCCAGGCCGGCCTGGGTGGCGTAGCTCTCGTTCCAGGGCACGCACGGGTCGCCCAGGCAGGCGTTGTTGGCGCTGTTGAAGTAGTAGCTGTACGACTTGAAGCTGTTGTTGAGCTGCTCCAGCGCCAGGTAGTCGAAGATGTTGCGGTCGTAGGCACGGCCGGCACCGCCATAGATCACGTGCGCCTGGTCGCCGAACAGGTCGTAGGAGAAGCCCAGCCGCGGCTGCCAGGCATCCTTGAACGCCTTGCGGTTATGGCCGTTGCTGATGTAGTTGGAGATGTCGTAGTTGGCGTTGTCCAGGTTGCTCCAGTTCTGCAGCGCGCTGGCAACGTCGCCCGGGGTGACGAAGTCGAGGAACGAGGGGGTCTTCTCGTAGTCGTAGCGCACGCCGAGGTTGAGCGTCAGGTGCTCGTTGACTTCCCAGTCGTCCTGCAGATAGATGCCGTACTGCTTGTTCTTGGACACCACCGAACCGCCGCTGGTGTCGCCCCAGCGCACCCGGTACGGCGTGTCGGTGTCGGTCAGGATGTTGTAGTAGTACTGCGGATTGGCCGGATTGATCTGGGTCGAATCCAGCTCGATGTCCTTGTACTTGAAGCCCATCTTGACCGTATGGCTGCCGTGCCAGTCCATGCTGTTCAAGGTCAGGTCGTCCTGCAGGGTCCAGCCTTCCTGCCCCTTGTTCTGGTAGCTGCTGCCGGCGCCGGCGGTGAGGATGGTGGTCTCGTTGCCGGCCTGCGGCACGTACGACAGCACATAGCCGCTGCCGTTGGTCAGCGGATCCTGGGTCCAGTACGCGCTCTCGTAGCTCAGGTTCAGATCGTTGAGGAACGCGGCGCCGGTGTACTGCCAGCGCAGGTTGGCGCGCTTCTCTTCCTGCCCGTTGGTGCTGCCGTGCTGGTAGGTGGTGGTCTCGCCGATGTCGGACAGTTCGTCTTCCTTGCGGTACTTGCCGCTCAGTTCGAACAGGCTGTTGTCGCCGATGGTCCAGTCGATCTTGCCGAAATACAGGTCTTCCTTGAACGGAGTGCTGTAGGTGGTGACCAGCGGCTGCAGTTCGCCCGGCAGCTGATCGACGCGATCGGCATAGATGCCGCCCGGGATCACCGTATTGGGCGTGGTGTATTCCTTGGCCTCGTAGGCGACGAAGAAGTGCGCGCGATCCTTCAGGATCGGGCCACTGAACGTCGCCCCGTACTGGGTCTCGGAGAAATCGTCGCGCTTGCCGGCCTCGCGTTCCAGCGGGCTCTCGGCGCGCCAGTCGTCGTTGGTGGTATCCCAGAAGAAGCTGCCGTGGAAATCGTTGCCGCCGGACTTGGTCGAGGCGACGATCGCCGCGCTGCTGACCTGGTCGAACTCGGCCTTGTAGTTGGAGGTGATGACCTTGTACTCGCCGATCGCCGACTGCGGGAACGGATTGCCGCGGCTGGAGTCCTGGCCGCTGACGCCGCCGGTCAGCACGTAGTTCTTCTGGCTGATGCCGTCGATGTAGACGTTGGTGCCGTTGGCCGAAGTCGCGCCGGAGCGCACCGTGGTGTTGCCCTTGGCGTCGCGCTGGAACTGCACGCTCGGCACGCTATCGGCCAGTTCCAGGAAGTTGCGCGTGGCCTGCGGCAGCTTCTCGATCTGCACGTTGGAGATGTAGGTGGCGTTCTCGGAGGTGCGGGTCTCCACCAGCACCGGCGGCGCAGTGACCTGCACCGCGTCGAGCGTGGTGGCGCCTTCGCTGGCGGTGGCGGCCGGCGCGGCGCCGCCGAGGTTCAGCGTCGCGGTCTGGCCGACCTGCACGGTGACGTTCTGCGAGGTGGTCTGGCCATTGGCGGTCAGGTCGATGCGGTACGAGCCCGGCGGCAGGCCGCCGACCGCATAGCTGCCGTTGTTGACCTGCACGGTACGCGACAGACCGGTCGCCAGATTGGTCGCGGTGACCTGCGCTTGCGCCGACGGCGCCGAATCCAGCGCGACCTGCCCACGGATCGTGGCGGCGGTGCTCTGCGCGAACGACGGCGCAGCGCTCAGCAGCAGGCAACTTGCCAGGGCACAGGTGAGAAGCTTGCGCGCAGGCCTAGCCGCGGTCTGAGAACGATGATGCATGAAACCTCCAGGGTGGTTCTTGGTTGGTGTTGCGATTGCTTGAAGCAAGCGAAAAAGTGCAGCAAGTGAAGCGTTACGAACGACATGGCGACACGGGCGACGACGATGTGGCGTCACCTATTCCTTACTGACCTTGCGACTGGAATCGCGCACGACGAGCAGCGGCGTCAGCGTCTGCCGCAGCCCCTCGTCGTTGCCCGGTTGGTCGATCAACTGCAGCAGGCGCCGCATCGCCTGCTCGCCGAGGCCGGCGATACTCACCTGCATGGTGGTGAGAGACGGGTGAACGAAACGCGCCAGCGGGATGTCGTCGAAGCCGGCCAGCGCGATGTCGTCGGGCACGCGCACGCCGGCCTGGGCGAAGGCGTACAGGCAGCCGAGCGCGGTCATGTCGTTGGCGGCGAACACCGCGTCGGGCAACGTGCCCGACTGCAGCATCGCCTGCCCGGCACGATGGCCCGAGGCTTCGTCGAACTGTCCGGGAAACTCCTGGCCCTGCACCTCGCCCGGATGCGCGGCGATCGCGTCGCGGAACCCGCGCAGGCGTTCGCGCGCATCGAAGTTCAGTTCCGGGCCGCCGACGAAGGCGATGCGGCGATGGCCCATCGCCAGCAGGTGCTCGGTCATCGCCATCGCGCCGGCATGGTCGTCGATGCTCAGCACCGGATATTCGGCGCCCGGCAGATAGGTGTTGATCAGCACCGTCGGCAGCGCCTGCGGCAGGTTGTCGGTGAGGAAACCAGGCCGCTCGGCGTACGGCGACAGCACCAGCAGGCCATCCACGCGCCCGCGCATGGCGCGCAGCGCGCGGCCCTGCTCTTCCGGATCGCCGTGGTAGCTGGACACCAGCAGATGCTGGCGGCGCGCGCGCGCCGCGCCGTCGATGCCACGGATCAACTCGGAGAAGAACTCGCCGTACAGGTCCGGCAGCACCACACCCAGGGTCTGGGTACGGCGACTGCTGAGGCTGCGCGCGGCCGCATGCGGGCTGTAGCGCAGCCGCTCGGCCACTTCCAGCACCAACTTGCGCACCGGCTCGGCGACGTTCTCGTGCCCGTTGAGCGCACGCGACACCGTGGCCACCGATACCCGGGCCTCGCGTGCGACATCTTTGATGGTGACCGCGCTCTTCGCCATCGTGCCGCCCTCCGCGGCCGAGACATTGAGAAACTGGCGCGGACTGTAATCGTTTTCAGGACGAGGCAGAAGCCTTTTGTTATTTTTTCAATAAAAACGTTTTAATTCAAATACTTGATTCGTTGCGAAATCACCGGAATCATGACGCGACGCAGCATAATTACGGCATGTATCCCGCTTTCCTCGGCACCCGCGGCATTGGCGCGGCGCACCGGGCGGTCCGCCACGAGTGGCCTGCGCGACCGATCAGGCGGCGTCGCGCGGCGCCTCGGCGCGGATCGACAGCGCATGGATATCGGTCTGCATCATCGTGCCGAGCGCGGCATAGACCGCGCGGTGCCGGGCCAGCGGCGCCATGCCGGCGAAGGCCGGACTGACGATGCGGACATTGAAATGACCGCGCCCGTCGCGCGCGCCGGCATGGCCGGCATGGCGGTGGCTGTCGTCCTCGACCTCCAGCGCCTGCGGCGCGAACGCGGCCTGCAGTGCGGCGCGGATGCGCTCGACCCGGCCCGCGGCCGTCTCGCTCAGGGCGGGCGCGCTCACGGCAACGTCTTCCGGAACGGCCGCACTTCGACCCGCGCGTAGACGCCCGCCGCCACATACGGATCGGCCTCGGCCCAGGCCCGGGCCTGCGCCAGCGAGTCGAACGCCGCCACCACCAGGCTGCCGCTGAAGCCGGCCGGACCCGGGTCCTCGGCGTCGATCGCCGGGCATGGACCGGCCAGCAGCAGGCGTCCGGCGGCCTGCAAGGCCTCCAGCCTGGCCAGGTGCGCCGGCCGTGCCGCCGCCCGCCGCGGCAGCGCATCGGCGCCGTCGTATCCCTCGATCACGTACCACATACCGCCACCCGCCCTTCGTTTCGCATATGAACCCCGCACAATTCTAGCGCCACGGCGCTGGACACCGACCCGGCTGGCGCATTACCCTTGGTTCCATTGCACGCGGCCGGATGCAGCGGCCCGTCGGTGATCGGCTCCCCCAGCCCCTTCCGACGACCGATTCGCTGCCTGACACCGCCCGCGCAGACGTCCTCCTCAAGCTGTTCCGTCGCCGCGACTCGTGCGGCGTACGCCTTGTGTCCTGTTGAAGTGTGGATCGCGTTGCGGGGATGACGCGACGTGAACTGCAGTACTGCTGGCAAGGCCCCGCGCCGGATCGCCCCTGCCCGGCCCTTCGCTACCGCAACACCTGATGTACCTGACGTCCAACTGATGACCTCCGAACTCGCGCTCGACGCGAACCCGCCAATCCAGCAGACCGCGCCACAGCAGCAGGAAATGCCGCTGGCGGTGGTGCATGGGCAGCCGGTCTTGCAGATCCCGCAGGACCTGTACATCCCGCCGGATGCGCTGGAAGTCATCCTGGATGCGTTCGAAGGCCCGCTGGACCTGCTGCTGTACCTGATCCGCCGGCAGAACCTGGACATCCTGGACATCCCCGTCGCCGAGATCACCCGGCAGTACGTGGACTACATCAACGTGATGCAGGAGCTGCGCTTCGAACTGGCGGCCGAATACCTGGTGATGGCCGCGATCCTGGCCGAGATCAAGTCGCGGATGCTGCTGCCGCGGCCGCCGGCGCAGGAAGGCGAGGAAGCCGATCCGCGTGCCGAACTGGTCCGCCGCTTGCAGGAGTACGAACGCTTCAAGCAGGCCGCCGAGGACATCGACGCGCTGCCGCGGCAGGACCGCGACACCACGCCGGTGCAGGCGCATGTGCCGGACCGCGCCGCGGTGAAGCTGCCGCCGCCGGTGGAGTTGAAGGAGATGCTGCTGGCGCTGTACGACGTGCTCAAGCGCGCCGAGCTGTTCAGCGGCCACGCGATCAAGCGCGAGGCGCTGAGCGTGCGGCAGCGGATGGGCGATGTGCTGAGCCGCCTGGACGACGGCCGCTTCTACCGTTTCGAATCGCTGTTCAGCGCCGAGGAAGGCAAGCTGGGCGTGCTGGTCACCTTCCTGGCCTTGCTGGAACTGGCCAAGGAACAGCTGCTGGACATCGTCCAGGAGCCGATGGATCAGGTCGTTCGCAACGGCGAACGGCTGCCGCTGGCGCCGATCTACGTCAAGTCGCTGGCGCTGGGCAACACCAACGAACCGCTGCAGTTCAACAGCGAGTTCGACGATATCGACGCCGCCAACGACCCTACCTGAGTTTTCGAAGACCCCCTTACGCATGGATCAAGCGCTGATCAACCGCATCGTCGAGGCTGCCCTGCTCGCCGCCAACCAACCGCTGCCGCTGGCCCAGCTGCACGGCCTGTTCCCCGAGGACGAGCCGGCACCGCCGGGCAGCATCGAGCGGGCGCTGGAGCAATTGCGCGAGGCCTGCGCCGGACGCGGCGTGGAACTGGTGGAAGTGGCTTCCGGCTTCCGCTACCAGGTCAACAGCGAGGTGCACCCGTGGGTGGCGCGGCTGTGGACCGAGCGCAAGACCCGCTACACCCGCGCCACGCTGGAGACCCTGGCGCTGATCGCCTACCGCCAGCCGATCACCCGCGGCGAGATCGAGCAGGTGCGCGGCGTGGCGGTCAGCAGCAACATCATCCAGGCGCTGGAAGAGCGCGAGTGGATCCGCGTGGTCGGCCACCGCGACGTGCCCGGCAAGCCGGCGCTGTTCGGCACCACCAAGGGCTTCCTCGACTACTTCGGGCTCAAGCGCCTGGACGAACTGCCGCCGCTGTCGGAACTGAAGGACATCGGCGAACTGGAACCGCAACTGCAGCTGGACCGCGACACCCTGCCGGTCGGCGACATGGCCCAGGCCGGAGCGGCCGACGCCGACGCGGACACCGACGCGGCCAAGCCGGCAGCGGATGCCGACGCAGCCGACGCGCCGCCCGCCGAGGCGAGCGTCGACAACGACACCACATCCGATCCGGAGACTGCACCCGATCCGGACGCACAGGCCGAAGCCGACAGCGCAGCCGATCCGCACGCTGCGGACGACAGCGCCGTCGCACACAGCGATACAGACACCGAACGCGAGACCGATGCAGACGCCGCCACGGCGACTGCCTCGTCTGCAGACACCGCCCCGACGGGCGAACCCGAAGCCGCGCCGGGCGAGCGCGCGGCGGATGCGAACGAAGCCGAAGACAACGCCGTCGCGACGACGACCGTGGCTGTTGACGATGCCGATTCCGAACCACAGGCCGACGCACCCCGCGCCGGCCGGAGCCAAGTAAATGAGTGACACCTCCCGCAAGCCGTCGTTGAACAAGCTCTCGCTCAAGCGCGATGCCGCCGAGCAGCCGAAACTGGAAGAACGCCTGCACAAGGTCCTGGCGCAGGCCGGCCTGGGGTCGCGCCGCGCGCTGGAGCAGCGCATCGCCGACGGCCTGGTCAAGGTCAACGGCGAGGTCGCGCAGACCGGCATGTCGGTCAAGAGCGGCGACAGGATCGAGCTGGACGGCCGCAGCTTCGTCGCCAGCGCGCTGACCGAGCCGGCGCGCGTGCTGATCTACAACAAGCCCGAAGGCGAAGTGACCACGCGCGAAGACCCCGAAGGCCGCCCGACCATCTTCGAGGCGCTGCCGGCACTGAAGGGCGCGCGCTGGATCGCGATCGGCCGCCTGGACATCAACACCACCGGCCTGCTGCTGCTGACCACCGATGGCGAAATGGCCAACGCCATGATGCATCCGTCCTACGAGATCGAGCGCGAGTACGTGGTGCGCGTGCGCGCCCCGGAAGGCGAGGACAAGGTGCCCGACAGCATGGTCGAGCGCCTCTCGCGCGGCGTGCTGCTGGAAGACGGCGGCGCCAAGTTCGACGAGATCGAACGCATCGGCGGCACCGATTCGCACGACTGGTTCCGCGTGGTGGTCAAGGAAGGCCGCAACCGCGAAGTGCGCCGGCTGTGGGAATCGCAGGGTTGCCAGGTCAGCCGCCTCAAGCGCACCCGCTACGGCAAGGTCGGCCTGCCGCGCGAGCTGCTGCGCGGGCAATCGCTGGAGTTGGCGCAGGACAAGGTCGAGGCGCTGCGCGCCGAACTGAAGCTGGAAGAAGGTACCCCGTCGGCGCTGACCCTGCAGCCGGTGATCGGCCAGCGCAAGGCGGCCAAGGCCACCGTGCAGGTCGGCCGCGGCGGCAATGCCTACGTCAACGGCCACAACGTCGCCGACGAAGGCCGCGAGCTGCGCCGCTTCGACAACTTCCGCGAGGACCGCGGCCGCGGCCGCGGCGGCAAGAAGCCGCACGGCGGGCTGACCGTCAGCGGCGAGATGGCCGCCCAGCAGGCGCAGAAGCCGTTCAAGCAGCGCACCCCGAAGGGGCCCAAGCCGCTGCCGGACGGCAACCCCGCCGCGTTCCGCACCTGGTACGTGCCCGACGGCGTCAGCACCGGTCCGACCGGCCACCGCAATGCCGGTCCCGCCGCTGCCCGTGGTCCGGGCCAGGGCCAAGGCCAAGGCCAGGGTCGTCCCTACGGCAAGCCGCGCCCCGCCGGCGCCGGTGCCGGCCAGGGCGCAGGCCAGGGCCGCGGCGGCCAGGGTCAGGGACAAGGCCAGCGCAAGGCGCACCCGTACGGGCATCCGGGCAATGCACCCAGCTTCCCGTCCGACCATGCCAATCCCGGCTTCAGCCCGTACGGCGCGGCACCGCGCTCGGCGCGTCCGGCCGGTCCGCGCGCCGACGGGCAGAAGCGCGGCCCGGGCGGTCCGGGTGGCCCCGGCGGTCGTCCGGGCGGCAATCGCCCCGGCGGCGGGCGTCCGGGTGGCGGCGGCCGTCCCGGCGGCGGCGGCAACCGCGGTCCGCGCGGCGGCGGCTGAGCACCACGCGGCCGGCACCCGTTGCCGGCCGCAGCAGCCAAGACCAAGGGCGCCTGCGCATGCGGCGCCCTTTTTGCTGGGCGCAGAGGCGGCAGGCGCTGCAGATCTCAGTAGCCAAGGCGGCCAGCGGCAGATGGAGCAAGCGCTGCCGGCACGCAGACGCGCGCCGCGGTACCACCAGCCAGGGCGTGTCGTCGCTTCACGAGTGAGTCGCTGGATCCGCCGGGTCGCCAGCCGGCACTGCCTCGCAGCGTCCGACTGGCGATCGGGTCATCACGCCGCGCGGTGTCGGCTGGCGGCCGGACAGGCCCGACCATCAGTGCCGCTGTTGCGCATGCGCGCTGCCGTATCAGCGCTCCGGCACGGACAACACGTGGTTCCCTTGCTGGCTTCGCCCCATGCAATGCAAGCGTGGCGCGATCCGCTCGTTGCTGGATGTCGCGCGCTAAGGCGAGCCGGGCCGGCATTCCTGGCTGTAGGCCACGACGTAGGATTTTTCCATGCACCGCGCCAGCCCTTCGACGACGTCCGCGTTCGGCGGCCAGCGCATCTTGATCACTTGCCCGTCCTGCATCGGCAGCTCGATGACGCCGTCCTTCAACGGCGGCAGGTCCGGTGCCGGCGGCAGCGCGTCCAGCGTCTTCTTTGCCGCCGCCAGGCCCTGCTTGTCGTGGGCGAGGAAGGCCATCGTCGCATCGACGTAGGGATTCCATCCGGTAGGGTCCTGCGGCGCGGGCTTCTTGGACGCCTGCATCAGCGCCATCGCGGCGGGATAGTCGCCGGCGAACGCGCGCAGTTGTCCTTCATGCCAATAGAGAAGGCTGGGGTCGTCGGGATGCGCCTTCCTGTAGTCGCGGATCAGATCGGCCGCGGCGGTTTCGCAGCCGGGACGCGCCGCCACGGCGCGCCAACCGCCGCCGGCACCGCGCACGTCCTGATCGAACTGTTGCCGATCCAGGGCCAGCAGCCCGGGTCTGTCGATCTCGCAGGCTTGCATGCCCTGCCCGGCCGCAGACGCCTCGCGCGCCGACAGCAGCGCCATGAACACAATCACCAGCCAGATCCTGCCCATCGATCGCCTCTCCTGCCTGCAGCATGCGCATACGCCGGATGTCGGTGGCGATCTTGCCATGGCAAGCGACTGCCTGCGCAACAAGCGTTCGACCGGTCTGCATCTGCGCAGGTGGACATGGCGCGCAGGTCCGCTACGGCATCCGCGCATGGCCGCACTCCCGAGGCGCCGATGCGCGAAGGCGGGGAAGCCGATATCCTGCGCATCCTGCGCTGCCCACTTCCGCGGCGGCGCGCCTACCGATCGGGAGATTCCATGTCACGGAAGATACTGCTGCCCCTGTTGATCGCCGCCGTGCTGAGCCTGGGCGCGTGCAAGAAAGTGCAGGAAGAAGTCGCCGCCGCGCAGAACCCCTATCCCAAGAGTTCGCCGCTGCACGAGCCGTTCGACCGCATGCTGCGCAAGCTGGTCAACGACCCGCGCTACGTGGCGCTGCTCAAGCAGGGCGACAAGGCGCAGGCGCAGCGTGCCGGCTTCGAGCTGGCGCAGAAGGGCATCACCCGGCTGGACCATGCCACGCTGGAACAGCGCCTGGAAATCCTCGCCGCGGTCAGCGAAAAAGTGGACGTGCCCAAGTGTGCGCTGCTGGCCCGCGGCGGCAACCCGAACGATGCGCAGGCGATGAGCGCGGCGATGCTGCAGGGGCTGGAGACGCTGCCGCCGGCGCAGATCGATCAATGGTTCGAGATTTCGCTCAAGGCGACCGACGCGCAGTTGAGCAACACGCCGCCGCAGACCGTGGCGCCGGACGCTGTGCAGGCGGCGATGACCACCCTGATCACCGCCCTGCCCTCCGACCAGCAGCAGCGCCTGCTGAAGGTGCTGCCGCAGATGGCGCAGGCCAGCGACGAAGACGCGTGCTGGGCCGCGCGTACGCTGTACAAGCAGGCCCTGGCCACCAAGGAACCGGTGCGCGGCCAGTTGGCCTGGGTGTTCGCTCAGCAGTGAGCGGACCTGCCGGCGCCGCGGCCTCCTGCGGGAAGCCGCAGCGCCCTGGCGCCGCTGCGATCGCAGACGGCGCCGCGCGGCTCAGCGCCGCTCGATGGTGAAACCGCCGACCGCCACGCCCAGGTCCCAGCCCTTGCCGGTGCCGGCCAGGGCCAGCGAGATATCGCCCTTGGTCATGACCTGCGCGTCGGAGGACTTGTCCGCGCCGGCATGCGCCTCGGCGGTGGCGTAGGTGCCGAACAGGTCGTTGAGCGTGTAGGCGCCGGTGAACCGACCGCGGCCGTCGACGATCTTCGACTTGCCCACGCTCAGGCCGCCGCCCTTGGCGCTGATCTTGACCGGGATCTTGGAGCCGTTGTCGCAGGTGATGGTGCCGGTGCCGCTGGCGGTCTTGTAGAACACCGACCAGCCCGAAAGATTGAAGCGCAGCTGGCAATCGATGTTGCCGGCGGCATGCGCCTGCGGCATGAAGGCGATGCCGGCGAGCAGCGCGGCGGTGGTCAACAGTTTGTTGTGCATGGCGACGCTCCGTGGATGGGAAACGCGCCGAGCCTAGCAGCGCGCCATGCAAGACGGCGTCAGCGATCGCGGCACGGCACGGCGCCGTTCAGCGATCGGCGTTGGCCGCGCCGAGGGTGAAGGCGTCGGCGTCGAGCATCGCCGGGAAGCGCGCGCGGTGCGCGGCCAGCGCCGCCGCCGAGATCGTGGTCGTGACCACCTGCTCGCGCTCGCGGATCTCCAGCTGCGGCTGGCCGAGGAAGTCGATCACCGCGCTGTCTCCGGCATAGTGCAGGCCGTTGCCGTCCTCGCCCACCCGGTTGACCGCGGCCACGAAGCACAGGTTCTCGATCGCGCGCGCGCGCAGCAGGGTGCGCCACGGGTAGGCGCGCGCCGACGGCCAGTTGGCGACGAAGAGTTGCAGGTCGAAATCCAGCTGGCCGGGACGCTCGACGTCGTAGCGGTTGCGGCAGAACACCGGGAAGCGCAGGTCGTAGCAGACCTGCGGATTGATCCGCCAGCCCTTCCACTCCACGCACAGCCGCTCGCGCCCGGCGGCATAGCGCTGGTGCTCGTTGGCGTAGCGGAACAGGTGGCGCTTGTCGTAGTGCTGCAGCGCGCCGTCGGGCGTGGCCCACAGCAGGCGGTTGAACACCTTCGCGACGCCGTCCTCGCCAGGCAAACGCAACTGCACGCTGCCGGTCACCGCCGCCCCCAGCCGCGCCGCCTGCTCGCGGATCCAGGCCACGGTCGGCCCGTCCATGCCCTCGGCCTGGTCCAGCGCCTCGTTGGAGAAACCGCTGGTGAAGGTCTCCGGCAGGATCACCAGATCGGTGGCACCGGCCAACGGCGCCAGCAGCTCGGCGTAGTGCGCGCGATTGCCGGCCGGATCGTGCCAGCGGGTGTCGCCTTGGATCAGGGAGATGCGGAGGTCGGTCATGGTGGGGCCGGGATTTGGGATTGGGGATTCGGGATTGGCAAAAGCGGGATTCGGAACTCGATTGGGGATCGGAGGGCTGGATTTATCAGCGGACTCTCCGCTTCTGCGAATCCCCAATCCCGACTCCCCAATCCCGGCGGCTCGTCAGAGCCGCTGCAACCGCTCGATCGCCGCATCCAGCGTCGCTTCGTTCTTGGCGAAGCACAGCCGGGCCAGGCGCTGGCCAGGCGGCGGGGTCTGGTAGAACGGCGACAGCGGGATCGCGGCCACGCCCTTCTCGATGGTCAGCCACTTCACGAACTCGGTGTCGGGCAGGTCGCTGATGGCCGAATAGTCGACCAGCTGGAAGTAGCCGCCCGGCACCGGCAACGGCTTCAGCCGGGTGGTCAGCAATTGTTCGCGGAAGCGGTCGCGCTTGGCCTGGTAGAACGCGCCGAGCTGTTCGTCGTGTTCGGGCTCGTCGCGAATCATCGCAGCGAAGGCGTACTGGGCCGGGCCGAAGCTGGTGAAGGTGTTGTACTGGTGGACCTTGCGGAATTCGGCGCTCAGCGCCGGCGGCGCGATCGCGTAGCCGATCTTCCAGCCGGTGCAGTGGTAGGTCTTGCCGAAGCTGGAGACGACGAAGGCGCGTTCGCGCAGTTCCGGCCAGCGCAGCACCGATTCGTGGCGGCGGCCGTCGAACACGATGTGTTCGTAGACCTCGTCGGAGATCAGGAAGATGTCGCTGCCGCGCAGCAGCTCGGCGACCGCCTGCAGGTCGTCGGCGCCGAGCATCGCGCCGGACGGGTTGTGCGGGCTGTTGAGGATCAGCAGCCGGGTGTGCGGGGTGATCGCCGCGCGTACCCGCTCCCAGTCCACCGCGAAGCTCTGCGGGTCCAGCGGCACGTGCACCGCGCGCGCGCCGGCCAGCTCGATCGCCGGCTCGTAGCTGTCGTAGGCCGGATCCAGCACGATCACTTCCTCGCCCGGCCGCACCACCGCATGGATGGCGTTGAACAGCGCCTCGGTGGCGCCGCTGGTCACGGTCACTTCGGTGTCCGGATCGACCTGCGCGCCGTAGCAGCGCAACGCCTTGCCGGCGATCGCCTGGCGCAGCACCGGCACCCCGGTCATCGGCGGATACTGGTTGTGGCCGTCGCGCATCGCCTGGGCGAGCGTGTCGATCAGCCGCGCCGGCGCGGCGAAGTCGGGAAAGCCCTGGCCCAGGTTGACCGCACCGTGCTCGGCGGCCAGTTGCGACATCACGGTGAAGATGGTGGTGCCCACCTTGGGCAGCTTGGTCTGCGGGTGCATGCGTCCGGGTACGGGAGCGGGAAAGCGTCGAGTGTACGCAAAGCCGCTTGCCGGCGATGCGTCGCCGCCGCGCAAAACAGCGTTCTTCGCGCGGCCCGCTGTGCCGGCACCGCAGTCGCCGCGGCGGCGCCCGCGCCGGGTGGCCGCATGCCGATACAATGCGCGCCTCCCGCACCCACCGCCTGCCGCCGCGCCCGTCCCGGTGCGGCACTCCGCCGATGACCGATCCGTTGCATTCCCCGCCGCCGCTGCTGGCCGCGCACGGGCTCACCTTCGCCCGCGACGACGCCGCCGTGTTCGGCCCGCTGGACTTCCATCTGGATGCGGGCGAGGCGCTGCTGGTGCAGGGCGACAACGGCGCCGGCAAGACCACCCTGCTGCGGGTGCTGGTCGGGCTGCTGCGCGCCGAGGCCGGGCGCATCGAGATCGACGGCCGCCCGGTGCGCCGCGGCGACCGCGCGCGCTACATGGCCTACCTGGGCCACCTGGGCGCGCTGAAGGCGGACCTGAGCACCCTGGAGAACCTGCACTACCTGTGCGGCCTGCAGGGCCGCCGCGCCAAGCAGATGCCGGGCAGCGCGCTGGCCATCGTCGGCCTGGCCGGCTACGAGGACACCCTGGTGCGGCAGCTGTCGGCCGGGCAGAAGAAGCGCCTGGCGCTGGCCCGGGTATGGCTGTCGCCGGCGCCGCTGTGGCTGCTCGACGAGCCCTACGCCAACCTCGACCTGGACGGCATCACCCTGGTCAACCGGATGATCGCCGCGCACCTGCGCAGCGGCGGCGCGGCGCTGGTCACCACCCACGGCGCCTATGCCGCGCCGCCGGTGCGCACGCGCATGCTGAGCCTGAGCGGGGTGGCCGCATGAGCCTGGCCGCACCGGTGCCCTCGTTGTGGCAGGCCACCCGCGCGCTGCTGCTGCGCGACCTGCGCCTGCTGTGGCGGCGCCGCGGCGATGCGCTGCAGCCGGCGCTGTTCGCACTGCTGATCGTGGCCCTGTTCGCGCTGGCGCTGGGCAACCAGCCGCGCCTGCTCGGCGAGGTCGCCGGCGCCGCGCTGTGGCTGGCGGCGCTGCTGGCCGGACTGCTGGCCCTGGACAGCCTCTTCCGCGGCGACGCCGAGGACGGCTCGCTGGAACAGTGGCTGCTGGCGCCGGTGCCGCTGGCCTGGCTGGTGCTGGTGCGGGTGCTGCTGCACTGGCTGACCACCGCGCTGCCGCTGATCGTGGCGACCCCGCTGCTGGGCGAATTGCTGCACCTGCCGCATGACCGCATGCCGGTGCTGCTGGCATCGTTGGCGCTGGGCACGCCGCTGCTGAGCCTGATCGGCGCGGTGGTGGCGGCGCTGACGGTGAGCATGAAGCGCGCCGGGATCCTGGTCGCGCTGCTGGCGCTGCCGCTGTACGTGCCGGTGCTGGTGTTCGGCGCCGGCAGCGTGGCGGCCGCGGCGCAGGGCCTGGATCCCAGCGGCGGCCTGCTGCTGCTGGCGGCCGGGCTGGTGCTGGGCTTGGTGCTGGCGCCGCTGGCGGCGGCGGCGGCGATCCGCATCTCGTTGAGCTGAGCGCATTTGGCGCAGCGCCGGCGCGGCGCGGGCCGTACCATCGTATTGTCCAGGTCCATCGTCGCACCGCTGTCGCCGCACCGTAGCAAGCCCCCCGCCCGCTAGAATCGACCGCATGTCCTCCGTCGTCCGCTGGTTCCACCAACTCGGTTCGCCCCCCGCCTTCGACCGCTTCGCCGCGCGCTGGACGCCGTGGTGCTATCTGGCCGCGCTGCTGCTGGGCGGGCTGGGGATCTGGCAGGCGCTGTTCGTGGTGCCGGCCGACCGCCTGCAGAGCGACGCCTTCCGCATCCTCTACATCCACGTGCCCAGCGCCTGGATGAGCCTGTTCGTGTTCGGGCTGATGGCGCTGTACGCGGCGATCGCGCAGGTGTGGCGGATCAAGCTGTGCGAGGTGCTGGCGATGGCCTGCGCGCCGATCGGCGCCGCCTTCACCGTGATCACCCTGCTGACCGGCAGCATCTGGGGCAAGCCGATGTGGGGCGCCTGGTGGGACTGGGACCCGCGCCTGACCACCGAACTGATCCTGCTGTTCCTGTACATCGGGGTGATGGGCCTGTACCTGGCGATCGAGGACCGCCGCAACGCCGCGCGCGCGGCCGGGCTGCTGGCCATCGTCGGCGTGGTGCTGCTGCCGGTGATCCGCTATTCGGTGGTGTGGTGGAACTCGCTGCACCAGGGCCAGACCATCCGCCTGTTCGGCCAGTCGAGCATGGACCCGAGCATGCTGCCGCCGCTGTGGCTGATGGTGGCGGCGACCAAGTTCTGGTTCGCCGGCTCGCTGCTGGCGCGCGCGCGCGCCGACAACCTGCGCCGCGAGGCCGGCAAGGACTGGGTGGCGAAACTGGCGGAGGCGCGCGGATGAACTACCTGCCCTACGTGATCGGCGCCTATGCGGTGTTCGTCGGCGTGCTGCTGGCCGACTTCGTGCTGGCGCGGCTGCAGCTGCGCGGCGCCCTGCGCGCGGCGCGGCTGCGCGCGCAGCGCAAGCAGCAGCCCAAGCCCGACCCGGCCACGCTGGACCTGAGCCGATGACCCCGCAACGCAAGCGCCGCCTGCTGCTGTTGATGGTGCTGGTGCTGGCCGCCGGCCTGACCACCACCCTGGTGGCGATGGCCCTGCAGCGCAACACCGCCTACCTGTACACCCCGGCCGAAGTGCTGGCCGGCAAGACCGCCGAGCACGCGCGCTTCCGCCTCGGCGGCATGGTCGAGAAAGGCTCATTTCAGCGCGCGCCCGGTTCGCTGCTGGCGCGGTTCCGGGTCACCGACGGCGATGCGCAGCTGACCGTCAGCTACGACCGGATCCTGCCCGACCTGTTCCGCGAAGGCCAGGCGGTGGTGACCACCGGCCGCATGCACGACGGCGTGTTCGTGGCCGAGGACGTGCTGGCCAAGCACGACGAGACCTACATGCCCAAGGAACTGGAAGAGAAGATGGGCAGTGCGCATCGCAAGCACGATGTGGCGGAGGCGGCGCGGTGACTGGAGTTTTTTGCGGGACGCGGGACTCGGGACTGGGGACGCGTAACAGCAAGACCGCGCGCGGCCTGAGCATTGGCTTTTCCGGGTCCCGAGTCCCGGGTCCCGCGTCCCGGCGCACGCCCCATGCTTCCTGAACTCGGGCAAGTCCTGCTGATCCTGGCCCTGCTCGCCGCGCTGCTGCAGGCGGCGGTGCCGCTGGCCGGCGCGCAGCGCGGCGACGCGCGCTGGATGGCGGTGGCGCGGCCGGCCGCGTTCGCGCAGCTGGCGCTGGTCGCCGGCGCCTTCGCGGTGTTGACCCATGCATTCCTGGTGCAGGATTTCTCGGTGGCCTACGTGGCCGAGAATTCCAACTCGCTGCTGCCGCTGATCTACCGCTATTCGGCGGTATGGGGCGCGCACGAAGGCTCGCTGCTGCTGTGGACGCTGATCCTGGCGCTGTGGACCGGCGCGGTGGCGCTGTTCTCGCGCAGCCTGCCGGCGCCGGTGGTGGCGCGGGTGATCGGCACGCTGGCGCTGGTCAGCCTGGGGTTCCTGGCGTTCCTGCTGTTCACCTCCAATCCGTTCGCGCGGCTGCTGCCGGCGCCGCTGGAAGGCCGCGACCTCAATCCGCTGCTGCAGGACCCGGGCCTGGTGATCCACCCGCCGCTGCTGTACGCCGGCTACGTCGGCTTCGCGGTGCCGTTCGCGTTCGCCATCGCCGCGCTGCTCGACGGCCATGTCGATGCGCGCTGGCTGCGCTGGACGCGGCCGTGGACCAACGTGGCCTGGGGCTTTCTGACCATCGGCATCGCGCTGGGCAGCTGGTGGGCGTACTACGAACTGGGCTGGGGCGGCTGGTGGTTCTGGGACCCGGTGGAGAACGCCAGCTTCATGCCATGGCTGGCCGGCGCGGCGCTGCTGCATTCGCAGGCGGTGACCGAAAAGCGCGGCAGCTTCACCGCCTGGACGCTGCTGCTGGCGATCGCGGCATTCTCGCTGTCGCTGCTGGGCACGTTCCTGGTGCGTTCGGGGGTGCTGACCAGCGTGCACTCGTTCGCCGCCGATCCCGGCCGCGGCCTGTTCATCCTGGTGTTCCTGAGCCTGGTGTGCGGCGGTGCGTTGCTGCTGTACGCGCTGCGCGGCGGGCGCGTCGGCGCCAGCGCCGGCGACGAACGCCAGCGCTTTGCCGCGTCCTCGCGCGAGACCCTGCTGCTGGCCAACAACCTGCTGCTGACCTGCGCCTGCGCGATGGTGCTGCTGGGCACGCTGTATCCGCTGCTGGCCGACGCGCTGGGACTGGGCAAGCTGTCGGTCGGCCCGCCCTACTTCGGCACCCTGTTCTTGGTGCTGATGGCGCCGCTGGTGGCGCTGCTGCCATTCGGCCCGCTGACCCGCTGGCAGCGCGAACAGCCGTCGCGGCCGCTGGCGCTGCTGGCGCCGTGGGCCGGGCTTGCCTTGCTGGCCGGCGTGCTCGGTTTCTTCCTGGCGCCGCAGGGACCGTGGAAGACCGCCGCCGGCGTGGCCGGCGCGGCCTGGGTGCTGCTGGGCACCGCGCGTTTCGTGTGGAGCCGCTTCCAGCTCAAGGGCAGCCGTTTCACCGCCGAGATGCTGGGCATGACCCTGGCGCATGCCGGCATCGCCGTGTTCCTGACCGGCGCGCTGCTGGTGGAAGCGCTGGACCAGCAACGCGAAGTGGCGCTGGCGCCGGGGCAGAGCCTGCAGATGGGCCGCTACCGCTTCGAGTTCCAGAGCCTGGACGAAATCCGCGGCCCCAACTACGTGTCCGAACGCGCGCACGTGCAGGTGCTGCGCGACGACCGCCCGCTGGCGCTGCTGCATCCGGAAAAGCGCGTCTACGCCAGCGGCGGACAGAGCCTGAGCGAGGCCGGTATCCATCCCGGCCTGTTCGGCGACGTCTATATCGCCCTGGGCGAACCGCTGGGCGGCAACGCCTGGGCGATGCGCCTGCATGTCAAACCGTTCGTTCGCTGGATCTGGCTCGGCGCGGCGCTGATGGCGCTGGGTGGCTTCGTCACCGCCGGCGACCGGCGCTTCCGTCGTTCCCCGGAGAAATCCTGATGTCCGCTCCTGCTCCACGCCGCCTGCCGCTCGCCGCCATCGTGCTCGGCGCCCTGTTCTTCCTCGGCCTGCTGGCGTTGATGTTCTATGCGGTGCAGCGCTCCGGGGTGGCCGATCGCGATGCGCTGCCATCGGCGCTGATCGGCAAGCCGGCGCCGGCGTTTGAACTGCCGGTGCTGCACGATGCGTCGATCCGCGTGCGCAGCGCCGAACTGCGCGGCGCGCCGTACGTGCTCAACGTGTGGGGCAGCTGGTGCGCCACCTGCCGCGAGGAACATCCGGTGCTGACCCGCTTCGCGCTGACCAAGCGCGTGCGGGTGATCGGCTACGACTGGAAGGACACTCGCGAAGATGCGCTGCACTGGCTGGAGCAGTTGGGCAATCCGTTCTTCGTGGTGCTGTTCGATCCGGAAGGACGCACCGCGATCGACTGGGGCGTGGCCGCGGCACCGGAGACCTTCCTGGTCGACGCGCATGGCGTGGTGCGCTGGAAGCATTCGGGCGCATTGACCGACCAGATCGTGCAGGACGAACTGCTGCCGGCGCTGCTGCAGGCCGAGCGCGACGCGCCGGCCGCCAAGCAGGGCCGGGCCGCACCGTGACGCGCCGTTGGCTCGCGCTGCTGCTGGTGCTGCTGGCATGCGCCGGGCACGCCGGCGCGCAGCCGGTGGCCGATCAGACCCCGCTGGCCTACCGTTCGGCGGCCGAGGAAGCGCGCTTCCATGCGCTGACCGCCGAACTGCGCTGCGTGCAGTGCCAGAACCAGTCGCTGGCCGACTCGCATGCGCAGATCGCGCTGGACCTGCGCCGCGAAGTGCTGCAACTGATGCAGCAGGGGCGTTCGGACGCGGAGATCAAGCGCTTCCTGGTCGATCGCTACGGCGAGTTCGTGCTGTACCGGCCGCAGGTGGAAGCGCGCACCTGGCTGCTGTGGTTCGGGCCGTTGCTGCTGCTCGGCGCCGGTGCGCTGCTCGTGGTCTGGGTGGTGCGCCGTCGCGCGCCGGCCGCCGCTGCGCCGCCGGCGCAGGAGGAACAGGAATGGTGAAGCGATGCTGAGCTGGGGCATGCATGCCGCCGCGGCGGTCCTGGCCGCGCTGGTGTTCGGCGCGGTGCTGTGGCCGTTGCGGCGCAGCCGCGGCGGCGCGCCGCTGCTCGCGGTCGCGGTGCTGGCGCTGGGCGTGGCCGCCGCCGCGTTGTATGCACTGGTCGGCACGCCGCGCGCGCTGCAGGCGCAGAACCGCGAAGCGCCGCGCAACCTGGAAGACGGGGTGGCGCAGTTGCAGGCGGCGCTGGCCAAGGATCCCAACCGCGCCGAAGGCTGGGCGCTGCTGGCGCGTTCGCAGATGTCGCTGGGCCGCCCCAACGAAGCCGCCGCCGCGTTCGCACGTGCGGTGCAGCTGGCGCCGGATGAAGCGCAATGGCTGGTGCAGGCGGCCGAAGCGCGCGCGCTGGCCACGCCGCAGCGCCAGTTCGATGCGCAAGGCATCGCCTGGCTGCGGCATGCCTTGCAGGTCGAACCGAACAACGAGCGCGCCGCCTGGTTCCTGGGCATCGCGCAGCGCCAGCGCGGCCAACATGCCGAGGCCGCGGCGACCTGGGAAGCGCTGCTGCCGCGCGTGGATGCCGCCACTGCCGCGGCGCTGCGTCCGCAGATCGATGCTGCGCGTGCCGATGCCGGCTTGCCGGCGCTGCCGGCCGCCGCACCAGGCGCAGCGGCGACGGCTGCGGCAAGCGCAACGGCCGCGCAGAACCCTGCCGCTTCGTCCGCAACCGCCGCTGCCGGCACGCTCACCGTTGCGGTATCGCTGGATCCGGACTTCGCCGCACGCGTGCGCCTGCGCGGCGACGCCAGCGTATTCGTGATCGCGCGCGTGCCCGGTGGCCCGCCGATGCCGGTCGCGGTGCAGAAACATCCGCTGCAATCGCTGCCGCTGCGCGTGACCCTGAGCGACGGCGACAGCCCGATGCCGACGCAGAAGCTGTCGCAGCTCAAGCAGGTGCAGGTGCTGGCGCGGCTCTCGAACAGCGGCAACGCGATGCGCCAGGAAGGCGACCTGGAATCGGCACCGGTGACGGTAACGCTGCCGACGGCGACGCCGGTGGAGTTGGTGCTCGGCAAGCCATAGCTCGGCGTCCCTGTAGGAGCGGCTTCAGCGGTGACAGCAATTTTCCGCAGCCGACATCCTTCCGGCGCCCATGTCGCGGCTGAAGCCGCTCCTACAGGGAGCATCGACCTCGCGCGCATCGCCTCCGCACCGTCCTTCGCCACGCCGCACGCACGCCGCGGCCGCCGCGGCACGGCTAGAATCGGCGCATGACCGAATTCATTCCTCCCGGCAGCCGCTTCCTCGCCCTGCCCTCGCCGTTCCCGATGAAGCGCGGCGGCCAGCTGCGCGATGCGCGCGTCGCCTACGAAACCTGGGGCACGCTGGCGGCGGACCGCAGCAATGCGATCCTGATCGTCACCGGGCTGTCGCCGGACGCGCACGCCGCCGCGCACGCCGACGATCCCAGCCCCGGCTGGTGGGAGGCGATGCTCGGTGCCGGCAAGCCGATCGACACCCAGCGCTGGTTCGTGATCTGCGTGAATTCGCTGGGCAGCTGCAAGGGCTCGACCGGCCCGGCCTCGCCGAATCCGGACGACGCGCAACCATATCGCCTGCGCTTCCCCGAGTTGTCGATCGAAGACGTCGCCGATGCCGCCGCACACGTGGTGCGCGCGCTGGGCATCGAGCGGCTGGCGTGCGTGATCGGCAACTCGATGGGCGGCATGACCGCGCTGGCGCTGCTGCGCCAGCATCCGGGACTGGCGCGCAGCCACATCAACATCTCCGGCAGCGCGCAGGCATTGCCATTCTCGATCGCGATCCGCTCGCTGCAGCGCGAGGCGATCCGCCTGGATCCGAACTGGAACGGCGGCGACTACGACGAGGCCACCTATCCGGAGTCGGGCATGCGCATGGCGCGCAAGCTGGGCGTCATCACCTACCGTTCGGCGCTGGAATGGGATGGCCGCTTCGGCCGCGTGCGGCTGGATTCGGACCAGGCCGACGAGGATCCGTTCGGCCTGGAATTCCAGGTCGAAAGCTACCTGGAAGGCCATGCGCGGCGCTTCGTGCGCCGCTTCGACCCGAACTGCTACCTGTACCTGAGCCGTTCGATGGACTGGTTCGACCTGGCCGAATACGCCGGCGGCCACGTGCTCGCCGGGTTGGCGACGATCCGCATCGAACGCGCGCTGGCGATCGGCGCCAACACCGACATCCTGTTCCCGGTGCAGCAACAGCAGCAGATCGCCGACGGCTTGCGCGCCGGCGGCGCCGACGCGCAGTTCCTGGGTCTGGACTCGCCGCAAGGACACGATGCGTTCCTGGTCGATTTCGCGCGTTTCGGGCCGGCGGTGCGCGAGTTCCTGGCGCAATGCTGAGCCGCGACACGCGCGATGTCCGTGCGATGCGCTATCAAGGACGCCTGAGCGATTGGAACGACGCCAGCGGTTTCGGCTTTGTCGTTCCCAACGGCGGCGGCACGCGCGCCTTCGTGCATATCCAGGCGTTCGAGCGGCGCGCGGGACGGCGGCCGCGCGACGGCGATGCGATCACCTACGAAACCGCGACCGATGCGCGTGGGCGCGTGTCCGCCGTGCGTATCCGCGCGGTTCGCGCCACGCTGCCGGGCGCACGCCGCGGGGCGGCGCATGCCGCGCCCTGGCTGCCGCGACGCTGGCTCGGTGCCGGCGCCTTGCTGGCCATCGTCGGTGCCGCAGCGAGCGGGCGCGTACCGGGGTGGCTGGCGGCCTGCTACCTGGGCTGCAGCGCCGCCGCGCTGCTGTTGTACGGCATCGACAAGTCGGCGGCACAGCGCGGCCAGTGGCGGACCCCGGAGACGACGCTGCAATTGCTGGCGCTGGCCGGCGGCTGGCCAGGCGCGCTGTTCGCGCAGGGGCAGTTTCGGCACAAATCGCGCAAGATCAGCTTTCAGTTCGTGTTCTGGGCCGCGGTGCTGCTCAACCTGTTCGCGCTGGCCTGGCTGCTGCTGGCTGCGGACGCGCAGGCGTTGCGCAATTTGCTGAGCGCGTGATCCGCGCCGCGGCGCGGACCGTGTGCGCCTGGCGCGGCGAACGCCTGTGCGCTGCGTTCGCCGCGGAGGGCACCAATGGCTGACCCGGCACGCTACCGGTGCGGCTCAGTTCAGCGGCACGAGCCGCCCCTGCTGTAACCGATAACGCGCGTGCACCACGCCGTCGGGCAGCGCGTCGTGGCTGATCAGCAGCAAGCTGCGCTGCCCGAGCGCGCTGGTCAGGTCGCGCAGCAAGGCCTGCGCCGTGTCCACGTCCAGGCCTTCGGTGGGTTCGTCCAGCACCAGCAGCGGTGCGTTACGCAGCAGCGCGCGGGCCAGGGCCAAGCGTCGCGCCTGGCCTGCCGACATGGTCGCGCCGTTCTCGCCCAGCCAGGCGTCCAGGCCGCCGACTTCGTGCAGCCACGCGCCCAGGCGTACGTCGGCGAGCGCGCGCTGCAAGCTGGCGTCGTCGGCATCGATCGCTCCCAGGCGCAGGTTGTCGCGCACGCTGCCGGCGAACACCGGCGCGCCCTGCGGCAGCCAGGCGATACGCTGGTGCCATTGCGCCTGGGCCAGCTCGCGCAGGTCCACGCCGGCATAGCGGACGCTGCCCTGCTGCGGATCCCACAAGCGCAGCAGCAGCGCCGACAACGTGGTCTTGCCGCTGCCGCTGTCGCCGCAGATGGCCACGCGCTCGCCCGGGGCGATGCGCAGGTCGATGCCGTCGAGCACGTGTCGGGTCTCGCCGGGCCAGGCGAAGACCACGCCGTCGAACTGCACGTCGCCGACATCGGGCAGCGGTTGCGGCTGCGCGGCGTCGGCCACCGGCGCGCTCTGGCCGGCGATGGCCTGCAGCCGCTGCGCGGCGACGCGGCCGGATTGCAGCGCCTGCCAGGCCAGGCCGGCGCCGGCCCAGACCTCGAGCAGGGCCACGGTAAGGAAGATCAATCCGGCCGCCTGCTCGGCGCCGATCAGATCGGCGCGCGCTGCGCCCAGCGCGATCCACAGCATCGCCAGCAAGCCCAGCGCGGCGCACAGCGCGTGCAGCGCATTGCCGCCGATCAGGCGCTGCCGCTGCTGGCGGTCCTGCGCGCGCAGGTCGTGCGCGCTGGCATCCACGCGCGCGATCCAGTCGGCCTGCGCGTCCAGCGCGGCCAGGTCGGCGGCACCTTCCAGGCCTTCGTAGGCCAGCGTGCGCAGCGTCTCGCGCTGCTGCGCGCGGCGCTGCTCGCGCACGCGGCCGCCGCGCGCGACCAGCCACGGCACGCCGGCGCCGATCGCTACTGCAAGCACCGCCAACAGCAGCGCCGCCGGCCAGTAGATTGCGGCGGCCGCGGCCACGCCGGCCACGCCGATGCCCAGCAGCGCCACCAGCGGCGCCAATGCGCGGACCACAAGGCCATCGACCTCGCCGATATCCGACATCAGGCGTGCCAGCAGTTCGCCGGTGCGGCTGGCGCCGAGTTTGGCCGGTGCCAACGGCAGCGCGCGGCGGAAGAACCACACGCGCAGGTCGCGGGCGATGCGCAAGGTAGCGTCATGGCCGACCAGCTTTTCGCCGTAGCGCGAAGCGATGCGCGCGAAGGTCAAGGCACGGATGCCGGCCGAGGGCGAGAAGAAGTTGAAGCCGCTGCCCATGCCGGCCACGCCGGCCAGCGCCGCGGCGGTCAGGAAGCCGCCGGACAGGCCGAGCAGGCCGACCCCGGCCAGCATCGTGCACAACAGCAGCAGCGCGGTCAGCAGCAGGCGGCCGAGGTGGCGGCCGAACACGCTGCGCAGGTCGTCGTCGCGCGCGGAGCCGCTCATGGTGCGGCTCCGATCGCGTCATCCGCCGTCACGCGCGCGGGCAGCTGCAGCACGCTATCGGCCCAGCGCATCGCGGCCTCGCTGTGGGTAGCGACGATCACGCTGCGGCCGTGGCTGAAGGCGGCCAGGGTGCGCAGCAGTTCGGTTTCGGTGTCCGGGTCGAGGAAGGCGGTGGGTTCGTCGAGCAGCAACAGTTCGGGATCGCGCAGCAGCAGCCGCGCCAGGCCGATGCGCCGCGCCTCGCCGCCGGACAGGCCGAAGCCGCGCTCGCCGATCACGGTCTCCAGGCCCAGCGGCAGATGCGCGGCGAAGCGCATGACCTGCGCCGCCTCGGCCGCGGCGTGCAGCTGCGCGGCGCTGGCCCGCGGAGCGGCCAGGCGCAGGTTGTCGGCGATGCTGCCATGGAACAGGTACGGGCGCTGCCCGGCGTAGCCGACGCGCAATCCGGGACGCAGTTGCAGGCTGCCGGCGCGCGGCGGCAGCCAGCCGGCCAGCGCTTCGAGCAGCGTGCTCTTGCCGCTGCCGCTGGGTCCGACCAGAGCAAGGCGCTGGCCGGGCTGCAGGCTGAAGGACAGATCCTGCAGCGCGTCGCAGCGCGCGCCTTGCGGGCGCAGCGTCAGTCCTTCGGCGCGCAGCAGCGGCTGCGTGGGCGCTGCGGGGACTGAAGGCTTTTCAGGCAATGCGAGCGTTGCAGGCACCACAGGCGTCGGCGGTGCTGCAGGCGTCGGCACTGCGTACCCATCGGGCGTTGCCGGCATCGCGGGCGCAGGTCGCACAGACAACGGCGGCGCCAGCGATGAGAGCGCCGGCGCGGCAACGGCCGGCGACGACACGCACGGCGCCAGCGCTACCGCCGCATCCGGCAGCTCGCCAAGCAGGCGCTCCACCTCGGCCGCCGCCGCCAGCGCGTTGGCGCGGTCGTGGTAGTGCGCGGCCAGGCGCCGCAGCGGCGCGTAGAACTCCGGCGCCAGCAGCAGGCAGAACACGCCCACGCCCAGGGTCGGCACTGCCGCATGCAGCGCGATCATGCCCAGGTAGCTCAGGCCCAGGTACATCGCCACCATCGCCACGCTGACCGAGGCGAAGAACTCGAGCACGGTCGAGGACAGGAAGGCGATGCGCAGCACCTTCAAGGTACGTTCGCGCACGCCCTCGGCGGCGGCGGCGATGCCGCGCAGTTCGTCCTCGCCGCGGCCGTACAGGCGCAGCAGGCCCAGGCCCTTGAGCCGGTCGGCGAAATGCCCGCCCATCCGCGCCAGCTCGCGCAGCTGGCGGCGCCCGGCGGCTTCGGCGCCCCAGCCGACCAGCATCATGAAGATCGGCACCAGCGGCGCGGTGAACAGCAGCAGCAGGCCCACCACCCAGTCGCTCCAGCCGACCGTGAGCAGGATCAGCAACGGCACCACGCTCACTTCCAGCCGCGCCGGCTGGTAGCCGGCGTAGTAGCCGTCCAGCGCGTCACCGTGGGCCAGCAGCAATTCGCCCAGTTCGCCGTTGCGCTGACCGCGCAGCCACAGCGGGCCGCGTTGGAGCAGGCGCCGGTACACGCGCCGGCGCAGTTCGAACTTCGCCGCATCGGCGACATCGCCGGCGGCGCGCTGAGCGCAGGCGCCGAGCAGCGCGCGCACGATCAGCACCAGCGCCAGGATGGCGAACGCGGGCAGCGCCTGCGGCAGTTCACTACCCTCCACCAGCAAGGCCTGCAGCAACCAGGCGATGGCGCCGGCCTGCACGATCAGCAGCGCCCCGGACAGGCTGATCGCGGCCGCGGCCAGCCGTTGCCGCCCACGCGCCGCGCTGGCCAGCGACGCCAGCCAGCGCACGCGTTGCTGCCGCAGGTGCGGCGACTCGGCAGGCGGTATGGCGGACGACTCGGCGGGATCGGTCAAAACGGACTCTGCGCGGCGAACGGGCCGCCATTGTAAGGCGGCATTGGGATGGGGACCGCCGCGTGCCGCCACGATGCCGATCGCGGCCGGCAAGGGCATTGATCTGGATCAAGGCCCCGCGCGCGGCGGAAGCGGAACATCGCCCTCAACCTACCGCCACCCGGCCACCCAGATGCACATTCCCCACGAGGTAGCACAGCCATGATCGACACCACTGTCGTAGAGCTGTCGCGGCTGCAATTCGCCATGACCGCCATGTACCACTTCCTGTTCGTCCCGCTCACCCTCGGCCTATCCTTCATGATCGCGATCATGGAGAGCGTGTTCGTCATGACCCGCAAGGAAGTCTGGCGGCGCATGGCGCTGTTCTGGGGCGTGCTGTTCGGCATCAACTTCGCGATGGGCGTGGCCACCGGCATCGTCATGGAGTTCCAGTTCGGCATGAACTGGTCGTACTACAGCCACTACGTCGGCGACATCTTCGGCGCGCCGCTGGCGATCGAAGGGTTGATGGCGTTCTTTCTGGAAGCCACCTTCATCGGCCTGTTCTTCTTCGGCTGGAACAAGCTGTCGCCGGTCAAGCACCTGATGGTGACCTGGCTGATGGCGCTGGGCACCAACCTGTCGGCGGTGTGGATCCTGATCGCCAACGGCTGGATGCAGAATCCGACCGGCGCGGTGTTCAACCCGGACACGATGCGCATGGAAGTGGTCGATTTCATGGCGGTGGTGTTCAACCCGGTGGCGCAGGCCAAGTTCGTGCACACGGTCAGCGCCGGCTACGTGACCGGCGCGGTGTTCGTGATGTCGATCAGCGCGCTGTTCCTGCTGCGCGGCACGCACCGCGACATCGCGCGGCGCTCGTTCGCGGTGGCCGCCGCGTTCGGCCTGGCGTCCTCGCTGTCGGTGGTGGTGCTCGGCGACGAGAGCGGCTATGCCGCCAACGAACACCAGAAGATGAAGCTGGCCGCGATCGAGGCGATGTGGGAGACCGAACAGGCCCCGGCCGACTTCACCGCCTTCGGCATTCCCAACCAGGCCACCGGCAAGAACGACTACGCGATCAAGGTGCCGTACCTGATGGGCCTGGTCGCCACGCGCTCGCTGGACACGCCGATTCCCGGCATCCTGGAACTGATCGGGCGCGCCGAGCACCGCATCCGCGGCGGCCAGATCGCCTACGGCGCGCTGGAACGGCTCAAGGCCGACCGCAACGACGTGCAGGCGCGCGAGGTGTTCGACCGCCACTGGCAGGACCTGGGCCACGGCCTGCTGCTCAAGCGCTATCGCGACGACATCCTCAACGCCACGCCGGAAGAAATCTCCAAGGCCGCGCTGGACACGGTGCCGCGCGTGCTGCCGCTGTTCTGGACATTCCGGGTCATGGCCGGCCTGGGCTTCTACCTGATCGCGTTCTTCATCGCCGCGATGTGGTTCTCGTGCAAGCACAACTTCGAGGACAAGCGCTGGTTCCTGAAGCTGGCGCTGTGGTCCCTGCCGGCGCCGTGGATCGCGATCGAATGCGGCTGGTTCGTCGCCGAGTACGGCCGCCAGCCGTGGGCGGTGGAAGGCGTGCTGCCGACGTTCTATGCCGCCTCCGGCCTGGCCCTGCACGAAATCCTGATCACCCTGGCCGGCTTCGTGGCGATCTACACCGTGCTGCTGGTCATCGAGATCAAGCTGATGCTCAAGGCGATCCGCAAGGGCCCGGACCACCTGCCCGCGCTGCTGCAGCCGACCCCGCGCCCCGCCGCGCCCCTTGCCGCCACCGCGGCCGCCGGTCAACTCTGATCCCGGCAGGAGAATGACGATGGACTTCATTGCATTGGACTACACCACGCTGCGCCTGATCTGGTGGCTGCTGCTCGGCATCCTGCTGATCGGTTTCGCGGTGATGGACGGTTTCGACCTGGGCGTCGGCGCGCTGCTGCCGTTCGTGGCCAGGAACGACGCCGAACGCCGGCTGGTGGTCAACACCATCGGCCCGGTCTGGGAAGGCAACCAGGTCTGGCTGGTGCTCGGCGGCGGCGCGATCTTCGCCGCCTGGCCACCGCTGTACGCGGTCAGCTTCTCCGGTTTCTACCTGGCGATGTTCGTGATCCTGTTCGCGCTGATCCTGCGCCCGGTCGGGTTCAAGTTCCGCGGCAAACTGCCCAGCCAGCGCTGGCGCAACGGCTGGGACTGGGCGCTGTTCGTCGGCGGCTTCATCCCGGCGCTGATCATGGGCGTGGCGGTGGGCAACGTGGTGCTGGGCGTGCCGTTCCACTTCGACGACACGCTGCGGGTGTTCTACACCGGCAGCTTCTTCGGCCTGCTGATGCCGTTCGCCCTGCTCGCCGGCCTGCTCAGCGTGAGCATGCTGGTGGCGCACGGCGCGGCGATGCTGGTGCTGAAGACCGACGGCCCGGTAGCCGAGCGCGCGGCCCGCTACGGCAGCGTGGCGGCGCTGGTGGCGTGCGCGCTGTTCGCCGCCGGCGGCGTGTGGGTGGCGCTGGGCCTGCCCGGCTATGAGGTGACCTCGCAAGCGGTCACCGACGGCGCCACCAACCCGCTGCTGAAGACCGCGGTGCTCGGCGAGGTCGGCGGCTGGATGCACAACTACCAGTCGATGCCGCTGACCGCGCTGGCGCCGGTGGCCGGCCTGCTCGGCCTGCTGCTCAGCGCGGTGCTGCTGCACAAGCGCCGCGGCGGGCTGGCCTTCCTCGCCTCGGGCACGGCCATCGCCGGCATCATCCTCACCGTCGGCTTTGCGATCTTCCCGTTCCTGCTGCCCTCCTCCAGCCAGCCCGGCTCCAGCCTGACCGTGTGGGACGCCTCCAGCAGCCGCCTGACCCTGTGGATCATGCTGCTGGCCACCGCGCTGTTCCTGCCGATCATCATCGGCTACACCACCTGGGTGTACCGGGTGCTGAAGGGCAAGGTCAGCGCCGCGTCGCTGGACGACAACCCCAACGCGTACTGAGCGCGTTCAACCCATTCGCATAGGAGATTGCAGCATGTGGTATTTCGCCTGGATTCTCGGTGTCGGCCTGGCCTCCACCGCCGCCATCCTCAATGGCATGTGGTTCGAGGCGCGCGAGGGCGCCGCCCCCAACGCAGCCGACTGAAATTTTTTCGCAAAGGATCTTGCCGAATGCGGGTGACCCCCGTATCATGTGCGGCTCCTTCGGGGTGTAGCTCAGTCTGGTAGAGCGCTACGTTCGGGACGTAGAGGTCGCAGGTTCGAATCCTGTCTCCCCGACCAGTTTCAAGGTCACAAGAAGCCTGGAAAACTTCAGTTTTCCGGGTTTTTTTGTGTCTGCGGCAAACCCCTGCGGACGCGGCTGGCGCTGGCGGCGCGAGGCCTGCGGCGGTGAACGCGGGGCGTCCGCTAGTCGTTGGTGAATGCGACCCGGACGTCGCCCCGGCCCAGTGCCTGCGCCAGCGCAGTCGGGTCGTCGACACGTCCCAGCCGCGTGTAGGAATAGGCGGAACCGAAGCTCGCATAGAACACGACCAGCGTCTGCGCGCCGTAGAGCATCAGGTCGCCGGCATGGATCGTGCCTGGCCGGCGCGGAGCCGCCGGCAGCGGCTGCGGCAGTTCGACGTGTTTCTCGTTGCCGTTGAGTTCGGCCATGTGCAGCACCAGCGGCAACTGCGCGGCGAACGCGCGGGCCGCTGCGTTGTCGGCCAAGGCGATGGCGAAACGGCGATCGCCGATGGTCATCCACATGCGTGCGTCCTCCGGAGTGATGGATGCCGCGGCGGCCGCGGGCGGCGCCGCCTCCGCGCGCATGCCGGCCGCAAAAGCGCCGAGTGCCGGCAAGCCGACCAGCAGTATCGGCCAGCGCAGCGCCCAGCGTCGCCTGCGATGCCCGAGGCCGTTGCCGGCGACAGGCCGCTGCGCGCCGGGCCTCGCCTCGCCATCGTCTGGTTGCCGGGTCATGGCCATGGCGCCGACCTGCGGCGATCGCGCCAGCTCATGCGCCGCGCGCCGCGTTCGCGCGCGATGCGCGCCAGGTCAGCGCGGCCGCGAGCAGCAGCAGCGCGGCGCTGGCCACGAAGGTCGCCGCGTAGCCATTGCGATCGAACAGCATGCCGCCGATGGTCGAGCCCAGGGCGATGGCCAACTGGATCACCGCCACCATCAAGCCGCCGCCGGCCTCGGCGTTGCCGGGCAGCACCCGCGCGATCCAGTTCCACCATCCCACCGGCGCAGCGGTGGCCAGCAATCCCCACAGTCCCAGCAATGCGGCCACGGCAGCGACGCGCGCGCCGAATGCAATCAGCAGCAAGGCGATCGCCGCCATCAGCAGCGGAATCGCGATCAAGGTGCGATACAGGCCGCGCTCGAGCGCGACGCCGACGAGCGTGGTACCGACGAGACCGGCCACACCGATTCCGAGCAGAAGCAGCGACAGCGTGGGCACGTTCGCCAGCGTCACGGTTTCCAGGAACGGGCGCACGTAGGTGAACAACGCGAACTGCCCCATGAAGAACGCAGCGCAGGCCGCCATGCCCAAAGCGACCGCTCGGTGTCGAAGCAACACGAACACGTTGCGCGCGCCTGCCGCGCGCGCCGCGGCCATGGCCGGCAGGCTGGCCCACTGCCAGGCGAACGCGAGCGCCGCCACCGGCACCAGGCACAGGAACGCGCCGCGCCAGCCGATCACCGCGCCCAGGTAGCTGCCGAGCGGAGCCGCGACCACCGTGGCCAACGCGTTGCCGCCATTGAAGATGGCCAGGGCACGCGGTACCTGCGCGGGCGGCACCAGGCGCATCGCGGTCGCGGCCGACATGGACCAGAAGCCGCCGATCACCACGCCGATGAGCGCGCGGCCGGCCATGTAGGTCGGATAGTTCGGGGCCAGCGCGACCACCGCGCCGGACACCGCCATCAGCCCAGTCAGCGCCAGCAACAGGCGCTTGCGGTCCATGGCGCCGGCCAAGGCGGGAATGGACAGGCTGGTGAGCACCGCGAACGCACCGGAGATGGCGATGCCGTAGCCGGCCAGGCCTTGGCTGACACGCAGATCGGCGGCCATCGGCGTCAGCAGGCTGACCGGCATGAACTCCGACGCGATCAGCACGAACACGCACAGCGTCATCGCGAACACGCCGCCCCAGTGCGCAGGCTGCGGCGTGGCGTCGCGCGGCCCGGGTCCTGCACTTGCCTGCAGCGGCGCACTCACCGCGCTGCGCCGTGGCGGCAGCGGCCAGCTGCATGCCTGAGTGCGGTCGGCGGCAGCGCCGGATGGCGGGCGCGGGCGATTCGTCATGCGTGCGCTCACGGCGCGCCCAGATGCTGCTTGAAGAAGGATGTCAGCTTGTCGAACGGGATCAGGTCGGTGCGGTCGTAGAGATCCACGTGGCCGGCGCCCTTCACCCAGTACAACTCCTTCGGCTGCCCCGCCAGGCGGAACGCGTCCTCGCTGAACTCCTTCGAGTGCGCCTGGTCGCCGGCGATGAACAACATCGGCCGCGGCGCGATGGTCTCGATGTCGGCGAACGGATAGAAGTTCATGAACTTGACGTTGCTGGTCAGAGTCGGATGCGTGGTGAGCGCAGGCGAAGAGCCCGCCGGGGTGAACTCGCCGCGTGCGGTTCGGTAGAAGTCGTAGAACTCGCGCTGGATCGGATGCGTCCGCGCATCGAGCGCATGCACCGTGCCGCCGGTGTACTCGGCCTTCCCGCCGCTGAATTCCACGTCGCGCTGTCGCGCCGCGGCGGCGATGATCTGCTTGCGTTGCTCGAGGGTCTGCGCGTGATTCAACCCATCGCGGTTGGCGGCGCCCATGTCGTACATGCTCACGGTGGCGATGGCCTTCATGCGCGGGTCGATCTTGGCCGCGCTGATGACGAAGCTGCCGCTGCCGCAGATGCCGAGCACGCCGATGCGCTCGCGGTCCACGAACGCCTGGCTGCCGAGATAATCCACCGCCGCGCTGAACGCCTCGGCATAGAGGTCCGGCAGCACCGCGTTGCGTGGCTGGCCCTGGCTCTCGCCCCAGAACGACTGGTCGATCGCCAGGGTAACGAAGCCCTGCTCGGCCAGCTTCTGCGCATAGAGGTTCGAACTCTGCTCCTTCACCGCGCCCATCGGGTGTCCGACGATGATCGCCGGATAACGGACGCCGCCCTTGCGCTGCTTGGGCACGAACAGGTTGCCCACGATCGTCATCCGGTACTGGTTGCGGAAGGAGACCTTTTCCGCGGTCAGCGTGTCGCTCTTGTAGAAGTTGTTCGCGCCATTGGCCATGTCTTGTCCCATCGCAGTGGATGCGCTGGCCGCCAGGGCCAGTATCAGCAGCAGTCGTTTCATCTGTCTCTCCGGTCAGGCGGCCAAGGTGGCGTTGTCGATGACGAAGCGATACTTCACATCGCCCTGCAGCATCCGCTCGTAGGCGGCGTCGATCTGGTCGGCGCGGATCAGTTCGATGTCGGCGACGATGTCGTGCTCGGCGCAGAAATCCAGCATCTGCTGGGTCTCGGCAATGCCGCCGATCATCGAGCCGGCCAGAGTGCGGCGCTTCAGGATCAGGTTGAACACCGCCGGCGACGGGTGCGGGCTGGCCGGCGCGCCGACCAGCACCATCGCGCCATCGCGCTTGAGCAGGGCCAGCAACGCGTCCAGATCGTGCGGCGCGGCGACCGTGTTGACGAGCAGGTCGATACTCTGCGCATGCGCCGCCATCTCCTGCGCATTGCGCGACACCACCACCTCGTCGGCGCCCAATGCGAAGGCGGCGTCGCGCTTGGCATCGGAAGTGGTGAACGCGACGACATGCGCGCCCATCGCGTGGGCCAGCTTCACGCCGACGTGGCCGAGCCCGCCGATGCCGACCACGCCCACCTTCTTGCCGGGGCCGGCGCCCCAATGGCGCAGTGGCGAATAGGTGGTAATGCCCGCGCACAGCAGCGGCGCCACCGCCGCCAGTTGCCGTGCCGGATGGCGGATGCGCAGCACGTAGTGTTCGTGGACCACGATCTGCTGCGAATAGCCGCCCAGGGTGTGGCCGGGCGCGTCGGCGGTCGGGAAGTTGTAGGTTCCGGTCATGCCGTCGCAGTAGTTCTCCAGCCCGCTGTCGCACTCCTCGCAGTGCCTGCAACTGTCGACGATGCAGCCGACGCCGACCAGATCGCCGGGCTGGAAACTGGCGACATGCGCGCCGACCGCTGCGACCCGGCCCACGATCTCGTGGCCCGGCACGCACGGGAACCGGGTGCCGGCCCATTCGCCGCGCGCCTGGTGCAGGTCGGAATGGCAGATGCCGCAGAACGCGATGTCGATGCGCACGTCGTGCGGGCCGGGGGGACGGCGCGCGATCCGCATGGGCTGCAGGGGTCTGTCGCCGGCGTAGGTGCCGTAGGCGTTGACGGACATGGTGGGGGGGTTCCGGTGGGACGGGAGGATGGCCATTGTCGGCACACCGCACCCAGCTGATAAGATGATGAATCCTTGCACCCCCTATTAGTCCAGCTAATCAATCGAACTGTCAGACTCGACCCATGGCACGACGCAACCTCAACGACCTGCTGGCCTTCGTCACCGTCGCCCGGGAAGGCAGCTTCACCCGCGCCGGCGCGGCGCTGGGCGTCAGCCAGTCGGCGCTCAGCCAGGCGATCAAGGCGCTGGAAACGCGGCTGGAGATCCGCCTGCTCACGCGTACCACGCGCAGCGTCTCGCCCACCGCGGCGGGCCAGCGCCTGCTGCAGGCCATCGGCAACCGCTTCGACGAGATCGAGTCGGAACTGGACGCGCTGACCGCCCTGCGCGACAAGCCCGCCGGGATCGTGCGCATCACCAGCGGCGACCACATCCTGCACACCACCCTGCTGCCCAAGCTGACCCCGGTGCTGCAGCGCTACCCGGACGTGCAGATCGAATTCGATGTCAGCTACGGCTTCCGCGACATCGTCGCCGACCGTTTCGATGCCGGCGTGCGCCTGGGCGAAAGCCTGGACAAGGACATGATCGCGATGCCGATCGGCCCGCCGCTGCGCATGGCCGCGGCCGCGGCGCCGGCCTACTTCCAGCAGCGACCGGTGCCCAAGCTACCGGGCGACCTGACCCAACACCGCTGCATCAACATCCGCTTCCCCACCCATGGCGGCATCTACGTGTGGGAGTTCGAGCGGCGCAACCGGCAGGTGAACGTGCGAGTCGAAGGCCAGGTGATCTTCAGCACCTCGCCGCCGATCGTGCGCGCCGCGCTGGACGGACTCGGCATCGCGTTCCTGCCCGAGCAGGAATTCGCACCCTATCTCGAAGACGGGCGCCTGGTGCGGGTGCTGGAAGACTGGTGCCCGCCGTTCTCCGGCTACCACCTCTACTACCCCAGCCGCCGCCAGCACTCGCCGGCGTTCTCGCTGGTCCTGGACGCACTGCGTCTGTGAGCCGGGCGCGCGGCGGCGCGATACGGCATGCCGCGCACACGGAATGCGCCGGCTTCGCCGGCGCTGCACACCCGCACGACCGCCCTGCAGCGGCGCTCAGCGCACCGGCAGACTGATGTAGCTCGCCTGCTGCGGCGTGTGCCAGATGCGCTGCGTGGCCTTCTGGTAGTCGCCCGGCTTGGCGAAGTAGATGTTGGGCACGTAGGTCTGCGGGTTGCGGTCGTACAGCGGGAACAGGCTGGACTGCACCTGCACCATCACCCGGTGGCCGCGCTGGAAGGTGTGGTTGGCGGTGGGCAGGCCGAAGCTGTAGGCCAGCGGCTGGTTCGGCGCGATCGGCTTGGGCGTTTCGAAGCTCTCGCGGTAGCGGCCGCGGAAGATCGCCATCGACACCGCCAGTTCGTAGCCGCCCAGTTTCGGATCGGACGCCATTTCGTCCGGATACACATCGATCAGCTTCACCACCCAGTCGCTGTCGCTGCCGCTGGTGGAAGCCTGCAGGTTCACCTCCGGCACGCCGGCGATGCTAAGCGGCGCATCCAGCGGCGCGCTGACGAAGGTCAGCACGTCGGGGCGGCCATCGACGAAGCGCTGGTCGTGCACCAGCCAGCTGGTCCACATGTCGCGATCGCCAAAATCGACCGGGCGCGGCACGAACGGCACCGGCTTGGCCGGGTCGGACACGTACTCCTCGTAGTCGCCCTGCCCGGCCGTGGGCGCGTCGAACGACAGCGTGCCGCCGGCGGTCAGGTACAGCGGCTTGCTGCGCGCCGCGCAGCCCTGTTCACAGCTGCGCGGCCAGGCCTGCAGGCGATCCCAGTGGTTCTCGCCCGTGTTGTAGATGAACACCGGCGGCGTGTCGGCCTTGGCCGCGCCGTCGACCAGGTACTGGTCGAAGAACGGCTTGAGCACGTCGCGGCGGAACTGCAGCGCGGTGTCGCCGTCGAACTTCAGCGCGCCCAGCGCCGAGCCGTCGTAGTTGACCTGGCTGTGCCGCCACGGCCCCATCACCAGATAGTTCCTGTCGTTGCCGGCGTCGCGCGGCTCCATCGCCTGGTAGCTGTGGATCGCGCCCCACATGTCCTCCTGGTCCCACAGGCCCTGCAGCCACATCGTCGGCACCTTCAGCGCGGTACGCGCCATCACCTTGTCCAGCGCCTGGCCCTGCCAGAACGCGTCGTAGGCGGGGTGTTCGGTGAGCTTGTGCCACCACGGCAACTGCTCCAGGCCCGCGGCCTTGGCGTAGTCGCCGGCCGAGCCGGCGCGCAGGAAATTGCTGTAGTCGTCGTGGCCGTGGCGCGGGATGCCGCTGCCCTTGCCGCGCTGGGTCAGCTGGCCGGTGAAGTAGTCGAAGTTGACCTGGCGGAACGCGCCGTAGTTGAGCCAGTCGTCGCCCATCCAGCCGTCGATCATCGGGCTTTCCGGCGCGGCCACCTTCAGCGCCGGATGCGGGTCGGTCAGCGCCATGACCACGGTGAAGCCTTCGTAGGACGAGCCGATCATGCCGACCTTGCCGTTGGACTCGTGCACGTTCTTGACCAGCCAGTCGATCGTGTCCCAGGCGTCGGTGGCATGGTCGACCTTGCTGCCGTTGAGCGGGCCGCGCAACGGCCGGGTCATCACGTAGTCGCCCTGCGAACCGTACTTGCCGCGGATATCCTGGAACACGCGGATATAGCCACCGTCGACGAACACTTCGTCGCCCTGCGGCAACAGGTCGCGCATATGCGGCGAGGCCATGCGGCTGGCGCGGCCGCTGGCGTCGTAGGGCGTGCGCGTCAGCAGCATCGGCGCGTGCTGCGCGCCCTTGGGCAGCACGATCACCGTGTGCAGCTTGACCCCGTCGCGCATCGGGATCATCACCTCGCGCTTGACGTAGTCGTTGGCCTCGGTCGGCGCGACGAAGGCCTTGCCGGTGACATCGGGGGTCATCGGCGCGGTCTGCGCCTGGGCGGCGGTGGCCAGCGCGGCGGCAATGACGGTGGCGAGCAAGCGGGCGGCGATGGGGCGCATGGAACCTCCGGACAGTGAGATCGCGACTGTAGGCGCAACCGCGGCCCTGGCGGAAGTGTCGCTCCCGCCTCGGCGCGCATGGCGGCTGCGTCGTGAACCTGAAGCGGCGGGCCGCAGCGCGGAAAGGCGTCGGCAACGCGCCCCGCCCACGTCGGAACAATGGGGGGATAATGGCGTTTTCCGATAAGGTCTGTCTGGCAGCCGCCCGCCAGTACAAGGCCTTCGTTGCCGCCATGGTCGATGTCCCCACGCTGCTCGGCTACACCACCGTGGTGCTGCTGTGCCTGTCGTTGCTGGTGCTGGTCGCCCGCCCGCAGGCGGGCAAGCGCCTGTGGCTGGCGATGCCGTTCTTCGCAGGCGCCTGCGGCTGCGCCTTCCTGATCCAGCCGCAGGCGTTTCCCGGCAGGCTCGGCCTGCAACTGGGCGCGTTCTGCATCACCCTCGCCTATGCGTTCGGCTGGCAGGCGATCCGCGCGTTCTACGACCGCCCGCCGCGCTGGGGCTGGCTGCTGCTGCCGGCGCTGCTGTGGCTGGGCCTGGCGATCGCCGTGTTCGACCGCTACGGCTGGGCCATGGCCAACGCGGGCCTGCGCGTCGGGCTGGTCTGCCTCTACAGCGCGCTACCGGCGAGAGAACTGTGGCGCCGGCGCAACGGCGGCCTTCCGTCGGCCAGGCTGCTGGCCATCGTGTTCGGGGTGGCCGCAGGGCTGGCGGCGCTGGCGGTGGCCTTCGCGCACTGGCTGCCGCAGCCATTGGGCGCGGCGCCCGCACAGACCTGGGCAGTGGTGTTCTACAACGTGCGGATCCTGCTGCACGTGCTGCTGGCGAGCGCGCTGCTGGTGGCCATGCACAAGGAGCGCGACGCGCTGCGCTACTACGACGACTCGGTGCGCGATCCGATGACCGGCCTGTACAACCGCCGCTTCTTCGAGCAGCGCGCGGAGCAATGGCGCGATCGCGGCGCGCGCCGCCGCTCGGTGCTGTTCTTCGACATCGACCATTTCAAACGCATCAACGACCGCCATGGCCATCGGCTTGGCGACGCGGTCATCGTGCTGGCCGCGCAGGTCGCGCAACGCAGCCTGCGCAAGGGCGACTGGATCTTCCGTTTCGGCGGCGAAGAGTTCGTCTGCGTGCTGCCGGACACCGATCTGGCGCAGGCCAACGCGATGGCCGAGCGGCTGCGCCTGGCGTTCATGGCCGACGCCAGGGAAGTGGAAGGACGCCGCATCGACGCCACCATCAGCATCGGCGTGGCGACCTCGGTCGGCGGCGTGCCGCGGATCGATGCACTGGTGGCGGAAGCCGACCGCATGCTCTACCGGGCCAAGGCCGCAGGACGCAACCGCGTGGTATCCAGCATCAACCACGATCCGCTGCCGACCGGATCCTAGGTGCTCCGCCTGCCGCGCCGTTACCGCAGCGCAGGCAGGTAGCAACGGTCAGTGCCGCACCTGCCCCGCGCCGCGCACCACGAAGCGCTCCACGGTCAGCGCTTCCAGGCCCATCGGGCCGTAGGCGTGCAGGCGCGTGGTGGAGATGCCGATCTCCGCGCCCAGGCCGAGTTCGCCGCCGTCGGAAAAGCGCGAGGAGGCGTTGACCATCACCACCGCCGCGCGCAGCGCCTGCACGAACGCCTCGGCGTTGGCCGCATCGGCGGTGGCGATGACTTCGGTGTGGTCCGAGCCGTAGTGGCGGATATGCGCGATCGCCGCGTCCAGGTCCGGCACCACGCGGATCGCCAGGATCAGGTCGAGGAATTCGGCGGCGTAGTCGGCATCGCTGGCCGCGTCGATGTCCGGCAGCAGGTCGCGGCTGGCGTCGTCGCCGCGCAGGGCCACGCCGCGCTGCTGCAGCGCCTGCGCCGCCAGCGGCAGGAAGCGCTCAGCGACGTCGGCGTGCACCAGCAGCGTCTCCAGCGAATTGCACGCGGCCGGGCGCGTGGTCTTGCCGTCCACCAGCAGCTTCACCGCCAGCGCCAGGTCCGCCGAGGCGTCCACGAACAGGTGGCACACGCCCTTGTAGTGCTTGATCACCGGCACCCGCGCGTGCTCGGCGACGAAGCGGATCAGGCCCTCGCCGCCGCGCGGGATCGCCAGGTCGACGATGTCGTTGAGCTGCAGCAGTTCCAGCATGGTCTCTCGGCGCAGGTCCTCGACCAGGGTCAGCGCGTCCTCGCCGATCCCGGCTTCGCGCAACGCGCGCCGCAGCGCGGCGGCGATCGCGGTGTTGGAATGGATCGCCTCGGAGCCGCCGCGCAGGATCACGCCATTGCCGGCCTTGATGCACAGCGCCGCGGCATCGGCAGTGACGTTCGGGCGCGCCTCGTAGATCATCGCGATCACGCCAAGCGGCACCCGCACCTTCTGCACGCGGATGCCGTTCGGGCGCACGTCGTCGCGGGTGACCTGACCGACCGGATCGGGCAGCGCCGCCACTTCGCGCAGCGCCGCAACGACGCCGGCCAGGCGCTTGCCGTCCAACGCCAGCCGATCGAGCATCGCACTGCCGACGTCCTTGGCCCGCGCCGCCTCCAGGTCGCGCGCATTGGCGGCGAGGATCGTCTCCGCATCCGCTTCCAACGCGGCCGCCATCGCCTCCAGCAAGGCCTGCTTGGCCGCCGAGGACAACTGCGCCAACGCCTGCGCGGCGTCGCGGCATTGCAGGGCTTGGATTCGGATCGTGCTCATGGATGGTTCCAGTTTGTTCGGGACTCGGGACTCGGGACTCGGGACTCGGGACTCGGAAAGGCTGTGCGGGCGGCGGGAACTGTCAAGCCATCGATGCGAAAGCGTTGGACTCGTTCTCGCATTTGCCGAAGGTGCGCGATGCGATGGCGTGTCGGCCTGCGCATGCGCCGGCCGGCCGCGCTTACACCGAGTCCCGGGTCCCGAGTCCCGAGTCCCGAATCACCACCAGATCGTCGCGGTGAATCACATTCTCTCCATAGCTATACCCCAGGATCGATTCGATGTCGCGCGAGTGGCGGCGGGCGATGCGGCGCACGTCGGCGGCGGAGTACTGGCTGACGCCGCGCGCCAGGCAGCGCTCGCCGGCGCCGTCGCTCAGGCGCACCTCGACCATGTCGCCGCGGCGGAAGTCGCCTTCGGCACCGGCCACGCCGCCGGGCAGCAGCGAGGCGCCCTTGTCGGCCAGCGCGGCGGCGGCGCCGGCGTCGACCAGGATCGCGCCGGGTTCCACCGGCACCTGGCGCAGCCAGTACTTGCGTGCGGCGATGCGGGTGCGCGCGGGATGGATGCGGGTGCCGCGCAGGCGGTCCTGGGCCAGGCCGCGCACCACCTCGGCGCTGCGGCCGTTGAACAGGTAGGTCTCGATGCCGGCGGCGCCGGCCTTGGCTGCCGCCTCCAGCTTGGTGCGCATGCCGCCGGTGCCGACGCTGCTGGCGCTGCCGCCGGCCATCGCCAGCACCGCCGCGGTCAGCTCGGGGACGTCGTCCAGCGGCTGCGCACGCGGGTCGCTGCGCGGATCGGCGGTGTACAGGCCGTCGATGTCGGTGGCGATGAACAGCGCGTCGGCATCGACCAGCGCGGCGACGATCGCCGCGAGATTATCGTTGTCGCCGAGCTTGAGCTCGTCCACCGACACGGTGTCGTTCTCGTTGACCACCGGCAGCGCGCCCAGCCGCAACAGCTCGCCCAGGGTGGCGCGCGCGTTGAGGTAGCGGCGGCGGTTGCGCAGGTCGTCGTGGGTCAGCAGCACCTGCGCCACCGGGCGCTCGAAGAAGCGCTGCCACAGCGCGATCAACTGCGCCTGGCCGAGTGCGGCCAGCGCTTGTCGCGCGGCGATCGCCGCGCCTGCCTCGGCGGCCCGCGGCAGGATCGCGCGGCCGGCGGCGACCGCGCCGGAGGACACGATCACCAGTTCGCGCCCGACCGCCAGATTGGCCGAGACGAACTGCGCCAGCCCCAGCGCGTAGCGCGGCGACAGCCCGCCGCCGCCATCGGCGGCGAGCAGGCTGCTGCCGACCTTGAGCACCGCGCGCCGCCACGGCGGCAACGCCTGCTCGACGAACGCAGATGCGCCAGCGGTCACGACATTCATCGCCGCCGCGCCCGACTCATTGCGCGTTCCATGCATACACGCTCAGTTCGGACGCGTCGGCGATCGCCAGCGGATCCTCGGCGACGATCGCCCGCGCCTGCTCCAGGCTGGCGACGTTCTTCAGCAGGTAGGCGCCGCCGCTGCCATCGCCGAAACCGCCGGCCAGTTCCAGCAGGCCGCGCGCGCGCAATGCGGCGAGAAAATCGCGGTGCGGCTGCACCACCGACGGCGGAAAGTCCGGCTTGCGCATCGCCATCACCAGGTACAACGTCATCCCGCTTCTCCTCGATCGACTACGTCACCACCCGGCCAGCGTGGCCGTCCGCCATTCCCGCAGCGCCTGCCAGCGGCCGCTGTCGACACTAGCGCACCACAGCCATGCGCGTCGCCGCGAAGTAGTGCAGCAGGCGCCGCATCTTGTCCTGCGCCGCAGCGTCGCCGCCATCCTCGTCCATCCAGCTGGCGTCGGCTTCGGGATGCGGACCGGTCAGCAGCACCGTGCCGGCGCCATAGCCGTAGCGGGCCATGGCCACGTCGCCGTTGCGGTAGTGGGCGATCGGCGCATAGCCCGACGCGGCGTTGCCGGTGAAATACGGACCGTCCTGATAGTAGACGCGTTCCAGCGTCCCGTCCCAGCGCACATCGATCGTATGGTCGCCCTCGTCGTCGATACCCGAGTCCGGGCGTCCGACCTCCGATAGCAGCGCCACGTCGACCAGCCCCATCCAGTCGCGGTCGGCGAGATAGGCGCCCATGCACAGGCCCAGGAAGCCCTTGCCGCCGCGCACGAACGCGCGGATCGCATCGGCACCGTCGTCGCCGATGGCGGCGTAGGCGGCGGGAATGTCCTGCCCGCCGCCGGGCTGGATGTACAGGTCGAATCCGCTCAGCGTGCGCGCGTTCACCTTGAGCGGCTCGCGCTCGCCGACATAGGCGACTTCGAGCTTCAGGCCGCTTCCGCGCAACGCTTTCACCACCATTTCCGAACAACCGCGGCAACCGGCCTTGCCCCGGTACACCGCCACCTTCAGCGCGTCACCGGCTGCGGCTGCCGCATGCGCCGGAAAGCACAGCGCCAGCAGCAGCGGCAACAGCAACGCCGCCAGCGCGGCCCAGCCAAGGCGCTTGGCTACCTGCGGCAGCGCGGTCGATCGGTTCATGCATCCTCCTTCCGATGAAAACCCATAAACCCAGCGCGGCAGCCTGCTGCCTCAGCCGGCCAGTGCGTCCCAGCGCGCCTGCAGTTCCGCCAGACGCAGATCCGCGGCGGCGCCGGGCGAGACCCGCGCGGCCAGGCTGCCTTCCGGCGTGCGCCCCTGCCCTGCGCTGGCGGCCGACGCAGCCGCCGCCTGGTAGGCCTCGCGGAACGGCACGCCGGCCAGCGCCGCCTCGACCGCGACGTCGGTGGCGTACATGCCCGAGTCGATCGCCGCGCGCAGCCTGTCTTCGCGCCACTCCAGGTTGGCCAGCAGCGCCGGCAGCAGTTCCAGCGCGGCCAGGCCGCGGCCGAAGCCGTGGAAGATCGCGCCCTTGCTGCTTTGCAGGTCGCGGTGGTAGCCGGACGGCAGCGACAGTAACTGTTCGATCTCGGTACGCGCCGCGGCCACGCTGGCGTGGGTCGCGCGCATCAGTTCGATCACGTCCGGATTGCGCTTGTTGGGCATGATCGAGCTGCCGGTGGTGTACTGCGCCGGCAAGGCGACGAAGCCGAACTCGCCGCTGGTGAACAGCGACAGGTCCCAGGCCAGCCGGCGCAGGTCCAGGGTCGCGCTGCCCAGCGCTTCCAGCGCGGCCATCTCGAACTTGCCGCGCGACAGCTGCGCGTAGATCGGACTGATCTGCATGCGCGCGAAGCCGAGCGCGGCGGTGGTGTGCTCGCGGTCGAGTTTCAGATTGACGCCGTAGCCGGCAGCGGTGCCGAGCGGGTTGGCGTCGATCAGACGCAGCGTGTCCTGGGCGCGGATCGCATCGTCGATGAAAGCCTCGGTCCAGCCGGCCCACCACATCCCCGCCGAGGACACTACGGCGCGCTGGATATGCGTGTAGCCCGGAAGAGGCAGCGCCTGCTCGGCCTGCGCGCGGTCCAGTGCGACCTTGGCGATCTCGCGGCTCAGCTGCGCCAGTTGCGCCAGCCGTTCCTTCAGCCACAGTCGGGTGGCGACCAGGATCTGGTCGTTGCGGCTGCGCCCGGTGTGGATCTTGCGGCCGGCATCGCCCAGGCGCTCGGTGAGCCGCGCCTCGATCGCCGAATGGCCGTCTTCGAAGCGCTCGTCGAGCACGAACGCGCCGCTGCGGAAATCCTCGGCCAGGATCGCCAGTTCGCGCTGCAGCCCGGCCAGCTCGTCGGCCGACAGGATGCCGATGCGCTGCAGGCCTTCGGCATGCGCGCCGCTGGCGGCGATGTCGTGCAGGAAGAATTCGCGATCCAGGATCACGTCGTCGCCAGCCAGGAACGCCTGGATCTTGGCATCGACGGCGACGCCGGGCTTTTGCCAGAGGAGATTGGTCATTTTTTGCGGGAATCGGGAATGGGGAATGGGGAGTCGAAAGCCGCGGCAAGGAAGCTCATTGGGTCCGCCCCACCACCGGAATCGCGGTCAGTTCGTCCAAGCCCAGCGCCAGGTTGAGGTTCTGCATCGCCTGGGTCGCTGCGCCCTTGAGCAAGTTGTCCAGGGTCGCCACCACCACCAGGCGCTTGTTGCCCGGGGCCAGGGTGAAGCCGCCGATCTGCACGCCGTGCTTGCCGGCGATGCGGCTGACCCAAGGCGCCTCGTCGAGCACCTCGATCAGCGGTTCGCCGGCGTAACGCTCGCGGTAGCGGCGCTGGATCGCGTCCAGCGCCAGCGGTTGCTGCAGCCACAGGTTCACGGTCATGGTGATGCCGCGGAAATGCGGCGCCACGTGCGGCATGAACTCCACCGGCACGCCCAGTTGCGTGGACACTTCGCGCTCGTGCATGTGGTCGGTCAGCGCGTACGGCATCAGGTTGTCGCGCAGCAGCTCGGGGTTGTTCTTGTCCGACGGCGTGGTGCCGGCGCCGGAATAGCCGGACACGCCGAAGCACTGCGGTGGGCCGGCCAACTGGTCGAGCAGCGGCGCGATCGCCAGCTGCATCGCGGTGGCGTAGCAGCCGGGATTGCTGATCCGCTTCTGCCCGGCATAACGGCCGCGGGTCAGTTCCGGCAGGCCGTAATACCAGCTGGAATCGAAGCGGTAGTCCGCCGACAGATCGACGACGATGGTTTCGGCCGCCACCGCGTCCAGCGCCGCCACGTAGGGCGCGGCCTTGCCGTTGGGCAGTGCCAGCACCACCGCATCGGCGCGCTTGGCCGCCACCGCCTCGGCGTCCAGATTTTCGTATCGCAGCTCGCCGTGATACCCCGCGCTGTGCTCGGCCACGCGTTGGCCGGCCAGCTCGCGCGAGGACACGAAGGCCAGGTGCAGCTGCGGATGCGCGGCGACCAGCTTGATCAGTTCGGCGCCGGTGTGGCCGCGTGCGCCGACGATGCCGACGCCATGGGTGTTGGAAGTCATGTATGCGAGTCCAGGCGGAACTGCAGGTGGCGTTTCACCCCGGCCCATTCCGTATCGATGATGGAGAACACCACGGTATCGCGCGGCGTGCCGTCGGCGTGGCGCTTGTGGTTGCGCAGCACGCCGTCCTGCTTGGCGCCGAGCCGGGCGATGGCGGCGCGCGAGGTGTGGTTGAACCAACTGGTTTCGAAGCCGACGCTGATGCACTGCAAGGTCTCGAACGCGTACTGCAGCAGCATGCGCTTGACCTCGGTATTGACCCCGCTGCGCTGCACGCGCGGCGCATACCAGGTGTAGCCGATCAGCAGCGTCGGCACCTCGGCGTCCAGGCCGTAGAAGCGGGTGCTGCCGACGACCGCGCCGGCCGCATCGCGCACCGCGAACGGCAGCACGCGGCCCTGCGCCTGCGCGTCCAGCGCCGCGGCCACATAGCCATCGACCTGGTCCGGCGCCGGCACGCTGGTGTACCACAGCCGCTCCAGGCCGCTGCCGTGCAGCGCCGCGCGCAAGGCGTCGGCATGCGCATGCTGCAACGGCTCCAGCGATGCATGCCGGCCCTGCAGGGTCGGCACGGCGCGCCACAGCGCAGGCAGCAGATCCAGGCTCATCGCGCTCAGCCCAGCAGGGTCGGCTTGCGCGTGGCGCAATGCGCCACGCAGTGCTGGATCTGCTCGAAGTTCTCCAGCCCGTACCAGAACACCTTCCACTTCTCCTGCTTGAAGCAGCCGTCGGATTCGGCGTAGTAGAAGATGTTGACCTGGTTGTTGTGGCGCGAGCGCCAGAACAGCTGCGGGGTCTCCTCGCGCATCACGTTCCACACCGCGCGGCCCAGGCCTTCGCCCTGCGCGTCGTCGAGCACCGCGAACTTGTCCAGGTAGGTGTAGCCATCCTCGTTGGTCAGGATCACCGCGGCGCGGTAGTTTTCGCTGACATAGGCGCGCAGCAGCCGGGTCTTGTCGAAATAGTCCGGCACCAGGGTGCGGCCGAAGCTGGATTCGATCAGCGACTTCAGCCGCTGCGTGTCCAGCTCGCTCCACGCCGTGGCGCGCAGCACCTTCTCGCCGCGCCGCACCAGCGTGCCCGAACCCTTGTGGGTGAACAGTTCCTTGGCCAGATCGGCCGGGCGCGTGATCGACACCGACGATTCCAGCGGCAGGCGGTCCAGCAGATCCTTGATCTGCTCGATCTTGACCCGCATGCCGCCGTTGATCCACGGCTGCTGCATCAGATGCGCATACTCGGTGGACAGGTTGATCGAATCGATCACCCTGCCCTCCTCGTCGAGCAGCCCGCCGGTGCCGGTGAGGAAGATGATCTTGTACGGCTGCAGTTCCTGCACCAGTTCGTTGGCGGCGAAATCGGCGTTGATGTTGAGGATCTGCCCGCTCGGAGTTTCGCCCAGGCTGGTGATCACCGGGATCGAGCCGGCCTGTAGGCTGGCCTCGATCGGCGCCAGGTTCACCGCCTTGACCTCGCCGACCAGGCCATAGGTGTCTCGGTCCAGATACTGCGCCTCGAACACCCCGCCGGTGATCGAGGTAGCGCGCGCGCCGTTCTGCTGCAGCGCTTCGACCAGCTTGAGATTGGAGGCCTGGAACACCTTGCGCACGATCGCCAGCGCTTCCGGCGAGGTCACCCGCAGGCCGTTGACGGTCTGCTTCTCGATACCGGCGGCCGACAGCTCCGCATCCAGCTGCGGGCCGGCACCGTGCAGCACGATCGGGGTCAGCCCGACTTCCTGCAGGAACGACAGCGACGAGGTCAGCGCCTCCAGATCGTCGCGCAGCACCGCGCCGCCGACCTTGACCACGGCGAAGCGCTTGGCGTCCAGCTGCGAAAAGCGCTTGAGGTACTGGCTGATCTCCTTGGCGCTGGCCATGCTCGAGAGCAGGCGGACGATGGTCTGGCGGGTTTGCTTGTTGGCGTGCATGGCGGTGATGGCGGTTCCGTGATCCGGGATGGAAGGGCCGTGGCCCCGGCGGCGCGCGCTTAGCGCACGCCGTTGATGATGCGGTCCACCGAGGTCGCGTAGCGCTGCAACTGCTGCAGCGTCACGAACTCGTCGGCGGTGTGCGCCTGGGCGATGTCGCCCGGGCCGTAGACCAGCGCGGTGTAGCCGCCGGCCGAGAACAGCGAGGCCTCGGTCCAGAAGTCCACCGCATTGCCGATCGGCAGGTGCAGCGCATCGGCGACGTCGCGCGCGGCCAGGCGCTTGTCCTCGGCGTGCGCGATATCCCCCGACGGCAGGCTCGGCCCGCGGAAGGTCTCCTCGAAGTGCGCGGCGGCCGGATCGGCGAAACCGGCGAAGGTCGCCAGCAGCGCGTCCACGTCCATCGACGGCAGCGGCCGGAAACCGAACCGCAACTCTGCGGCCGGCGCGATCATGTTGGCCTTGATGCCGCCCTCGACCCGGCCGATGTTGAAGCGCAAGCCGGTCAGGCCGCCGAAGCGCGCATGCGCCAGCGACTCGACATGGTCCAGCGCCTTGCCGCCCCAGCGCAGCGCCTGGTGCAGCGCGCTGGCCGACGGATCCTGCTTGCCCGACGCATGCCCGGCGCGGCCGGCGAAGCGCATCAGCACCGAACTGATGCCGCGATGCGCCAGTACCGCCTCGCTCATCGTCGGCTCGGCCACCAACACCGCCTCGTAGGGAATGCGGCGCTCCAGGAACGCGGCGATGCAGCGCGGATCGTTGGCTTCCTCGTCGCTGGAGAACAGGAACGCGGCATCGCCATCGCCGGCATTGGCCGCCGCCACCAGCGCCGCGGCCGCGCCCTTGATGTCGCACACGCCCAGGCCGATCACGCGGTCCTCGGTGCGGCGCATGCGATGCGGGTCGGCGCTCCAGTGCGGCGAATCCGGCACTGTGTCCAGGTGCACGTTGAACAGGTACCGGGGCGTGCCGCGCACCGCGTACAGGCTGACCGCGCCGGCGCCGTGATCGATCACCTCGACCTGGAATCCGGGCAGCTGCGCACGCAGGTAATCGAAGATGCCATCGGTGCCGATCGCGCGCGGCGGATTGCGGGTGTCGAAGGACACCAGCTGCTGCAGGTGCGCGAGGGTGGGTTCGAGCAGATCGGTCATGGCGGGTCAGGCAACCGTGGTGCTGGTGCGGTAGAGGTCGGGATGGGCGATTTCCATCAGCGACTGCGGACGCGCTGGCGCGGCGAAGCCGTGCCGGGCGTACAGCGCATGCGCGTCGGAGGTCGCGAGCATGAAGCGGCGCAGGCCCTGCAGCTGCGGGTGCGCCATCACTGCGGCGACCAGTTGCTTGCCGTAGCCGCGGCCGCGATACGCGTCGAGCACGAACACGTCGGCCAGATAGGCGAACGTGGCGAAATCGGAGATCACCCGCGCGAACGCCACCTGCCCGTCGCCCTCGACGTAGCCGCCGAAGCACAGCGAACCGGCGATCGCCCGCTGCACCGTGTCCAGCGGGATGCCCAGGCACCAATAGGCCTGTTCGCTGAGGAAACGATGGATCAGCGGCAGATCCAGTTCCTGCTTGTCGGTGCTGATACGCAGTTGGTGCATGGGTTCCATCACAGCAGCCCTTCTCCCATCGGGAGAAGGTGCCCCGAAGGGGCGGATGAGGGTACGGGCGAAGCCTGGTGAATCGAATCTCGCGCGAGCGGGTGAAGGTGCGGGGAAGCTTGCGCGGTCGAAACGTTGTGAGGCTGCGCACGTACCCTCACCCCAACCCCTCTCCCGACGGGAGAGGGGCTTTACCTTCAGCGATTGACCTGGGCGTACAGCGTCGAGCTCATCCCGAACAGCTTGATGAAGCCTTCCGCCTCGGCCACGCCCCAGTCCGCCGACTGCGCGTAGGTCGCGCCCTTGGCATTGAGCAGGTGCGGCGACTTCACCGCCACCGCATCGACGCGGCCGCCGCGGGTTTCCAGCGTCACTTCGCCGTTGACCTTGGCCTGCGAGGAATCCAGGAACGCCTCCAGGTCGGTCTTCAAGGGATCGTGGTAGAAGCCTTCGTAGACCAACTCCACCCACTTGCGCGCAACGTCCGGCTTGAAGCGGTTCTGCTGCTTGGTCAGCACCGCGTCTTCCAGCGCGCGGTGCGCGGCCAGCAGCGCGATCAGGCCCGGCGCCTCGAACACGATGCGGCCCTTCAGCCCGATCACGGTGTCGCCGGTGTACATGCCGCGGCCCACGCCGTACGGGGCGAACAGCTTGTTGAGCTTGGCCAGCAGCTTGGCGCCGTCCAGCGGCTTGCCGTCCACCGCCACCGCTTCGCCGTGCTCGAACTTCACCGTCACCGTCAGCGGCTCGATCGGCCACGCGCTGCGCGGCGCGCACCAGCCGCGGGTGCCCTCACCCGGCGCTTCCCAACAGTCGATCTCGCCGCCGGACATGGTCACGCCCAACAGGTTCTCGTTGATCGTGTACGCCTTCTGCTTGGCGCGCACGCCGAAACCGCGCTCTTCCAGATACTTCTGCTCGTAGGCGCGGGTCTGGGTGTGCTCCTTCTGGATCTCGCGGATCGGGGCGACGATCTCGTAGTCGCCCAGCGCCTTGACCGCCAGGTCGAAGCGCACCTGGTCGTTGCCCATGCCGGTGCAACCGTGCGCGATGATCCGGGTGCCCAGCTCGTCGGCGCGCTTGAGCGCGGCATCGACGATCAGGTAGCGGTCGGACACCAGCAGCGGGTACTGGCCCTGGTAGCCCTCGCCAGCCCACACGAACGGCTTGACGAAGCCGTTCCAGATCGCCGGGCCGCCATCGACGGTGACGTGGCTGGCCGCGCCCAGTTCGGCGGCACGCTTCTCGATGAAGTCGCGCTCCTCGTCGTCCACCCCGCCGGTATCGGCGAACACCGTGTGCACGGCATAGCCCTTGGCCTGCAGATAGGGAATGCAGAAGCTGGTGTCCAGGCCGCCGGAGAAGGCCAGGACGATGTCCTTGGTGCCGGGAGTCGGGATTGGGGATTCGGGATTGGTGGAAGCGGTTTGCTGCGACATGGGGGAATCTCTCTGCGGTTGACTAATTAAGAGCGGAAAGGGATGTCGCCGTTGCGAATCCCCAATCCCGAATCACGAATCCCGGCGGCCCTGGCCCGCCAGGGCCGCCATGATCGCCTTCTGCACATGCAGCCGGTTCTCGGCTTCGTCGATGGCGATGCAGTTCGGCGAATCCATCACCGCGTCGGTGGCCTTGACGTTGCGGCGCAGCGGCAGGCAGTGCGAGAACACGCCGTTGTTGGTCAGCGCCATCTTGCGCTCGTCGACGATGAAGTGCTGGTACTGGTCGCGGATCGGCTTCTCCGGGCCCCAGTTGCCGAAGAACGGCAGCGCGCCCCAGCTCTTGGCGTAGACCACGTCGGCGCCGGCGTAGGCGCTGTCGATGTCGTGGCTGACCTGCAGCGAGCCGCCGCTCTCGGCCACGTTCTGCGCCGCCCAGTCCATGTAGCGCTGGTCCAGCACGTAGTCCGGGGTCGGGCACAGCAGGGTCACGTCCATCCCCAAGCGGGTGGCAATGGTCAGCGCCGAATTGGCCACCGCGGTGTTCAGCGGCTTGGGGTGGTAGGTCCAGGTCAGCACGTACTTCTTGCCGCGCAGGTCCTGGGTGCCGAAATGCTCCTGCAGCGCCAGCGCGTGCGCCAGCTCCTGGCACGGATGGGTGATGGTCTCCATGTTGATCACCGGCACCGGCGAGTATTTTGCGAAGCTCTTCAGCACCTGGTCCTCGCGGTCCTTGGACCAGTCCACGAACTTCGGGAACGCGCGCACCCCGATCAGGTCGACGTAGCGGCCGAGCACCCGCGCCACCTCGGCGATGTGCTCCTCGGTGTCGCCGTCCATCACCGTGCCCAGGTCGAACTCGATCGGCCACGCGTCCTTGCCCGGCTGCAGCACCACCGCATGCCCGCCCAGCTGGAACGCGCCCAACTCGAAACTGGTGCGGGTGCGCATCGAAGGGTTGAAGAACACCAGCGCGATCGACTTGCCCTTCAGCTCGCTGCCCAGCTTGTTGCGCTTGAACAGCGCGGCCTGGGTCAACAGCGCGTCCAGCTCGGCCCGGCTCCAGTCCTGGGTGTTCAAGAAGTGCTTCAGAGACATCGGTCCATCCTTTGCTGCGTGGAGCCACCGCGGCGGTGGCGTGCGCGGGACGCGCGTTAGTCAGTTCTTTACGGGTGAAACCTTTCCGGGGTATGAAAACGAAAAAACCCAGCCTCGGGCTGGGTTTTTCAGAACGAACGGCACAGCGTTCCGGTTACCCAGCCAGGATGTGGGATTCCGGTCGACGCGCGCGCGACGTCATGCCCGAAGCCATGCGTGCGGCGCTGAGATCGTGCTGGGGCAGGTTCGCTTTCATCGGCGCGCATCCTCGCACGCGCACGCCGCAGGCGCAAGCGCGCGCGCTCATCGCGGCGGCACCACGACCGCGTCGGGCACGTACGGCGCCACCGACACGCGGATGCGCAGCCGGTTGCCCGGATCCTCCGGCAACCGCGAGCGGTACTTGGTGCCCTTGTAGACATAGTCCACGTCGTAGGCGATCGGACGCCGGAACTCGCGGCCGACCTCGACGGTGCGGCAGTTGCGCCCGCTCGACGCCGGCACAGGCGCGGCCGCGGCCGGCGCGGGCGCCTCCTCGTGGCGGCGGCTGAAGATGTCCTTGACCGAATCCATCAGCCGGTTCAGGCGGCTGTCGTCTTCCGGTTTGACCGGGGCTGGCGCCGGGGCCGGCGTCTGCACCGGGTCGCATTGCTGTTCGGTGCGGGTGGCGCGCAGGGTCTGGTAGACCGGCTCCACGTTCAGCACCTGCGCGTAGTCGAGCTTGACGTTCTCGATCACCACCACGCGGTTGCGCGCCTCGCTGTCCTGCGCCCAGGCCGGCGCGGCGCATGCGAACAGGCCGACCAGCGGCAACAACAGGTACGGACGCATCGGCACCAGGCTTCGAAGGACAGATCGATCAGTGTAGGCATCGCAGCTTGCGTCGGGCTGAACGCGAGCCTACGGTTCGGTGGCCTGTCCCGGCTTGGGGTGGGACATGTTCCGTTCCCGGGCAGGTCGCACCGATTTCGTGCGTGCAGCGGCAAGGAAGCGCTAGGAAGCCGACACTTTCGACAACGCGGCAGCCGGCGCGCGCAAGCGCGGTCCTGCGGGTCGTGCCTGGCAGGTCGCCAGCCGGCGCGACGCGACTGTACCTTGCCGCACCACACGACCCGGCCCAGCCCGGAAGGGATGAGACGCCCTGGGCCGCTGCCGGTAGAATCGCAAGGCTTCCCCACGCCCGATGCCGATGAGCCTGCGCCTGCACAACAACCTGACCCGCCGGGTCGATGCCTTCGAACCGCTGGATCCGGTCGCCGGTCCCACGCTGTATGTCTGCGGCCCCACCGTCTACAACTACGCGCACATCGGCAACGCGCGCGGCCCGGTGGTGTTCGACGTGTTGGCGGCCCTGCTGCGGCGCCGCTACGGCGCGCTGCGCTACGCGCGCAACATCACCGACGTGGACGACAAGATCAATGCCGCCGCGCAGGCGCAGGGCGTGCCGATCGCCACCATCACCGACCGTTTCGCCGCCATCTACCGGCAGGACATGGCCGCGCTAGGGGTGGCCCCGCCGGACCTGGAGCCGGAGGCGACCGCGCACATCCCGCAGATCGTGGCGATGATCGAGCGGCTGATCGGCAACGGCCACGCCTATGCCGCCGAGGGCCACGTGCTGTTCGCGGTGGCCAGCTTCGCCGGCTACGGCAAGCTGTCGCGGCGCGACCCGGAAGAGATGCTGGCCGGCGCCCGCGTCGAAGTGGCCCCGTACAAGCGCGACCCGGGCGACTTCGTGCTGTGGAAGCCGTCCAGCGACGACCTGCCGGGCTGGGATTCGCCGTGGGGCCGCGGCCGCCCCGGCTGGCACATCGAATGCTCGGCGATGGCCGCCGCGCACCTGGGGCCGACCATCGACATCCATGCCGGCGGCGTGGACCTGCAGTTCCCGCACCACGAGAACGAGATCGCGCAGAGCGAGTGCGCCCACGGCGGCGCCACCTTCGCCCGGTTCTGGCTGCACAACGGCATGCTCAACTTCAGCGGCGCGAAGATGAGCAAGTCGCTGGGCAACATCGAGACCGTGCACGACCTGATCGCCCGGCATCCGCCGGAAGCGCTGCGCTATGCGCTGTTGAGCGCGCACTACCGGCAGCCGCTGGATTGGTCCGATGCGCTGATCGAGCAATGCAAGAACACCCTGGACCGGCTGTACGGCACCTTGCGCGCGCTGGACGCGGTGCAGGCCACCGCGTCGATCCCGCAGGCGATCGAGGCCGCGCTGGAAGACGACCTCAACACGCCGCAGGCGCTGGCCGAAGTGGCGCGGATCGCGACGGTGGCGCGGCAGCTGCTCGCGCCGGCCGGCGGTCCTGAAACAACGCGCGACGCACAGCTGCAGGCGCAATTGCAGCAGGCCAAGTCCGACCTGCTCGGTGCCGGCCTGGCGCTGGGCCTGCTGCAGCAGACGCCCGAGGCCTGGTTCAACCGCGGCGTCGGCGACGGCGACGATGCGCGCATCCAGGCGCTGATCGACGAACGTACCGTCGCAAAGAAGAACCGAGATTTCGCCCGCGCCGACGCGATCCGCCAGGAGCTGGCCGAGGAAGGCGTGGTATTGGAAGACACCGCGCAAGGCGTACGTTGGAAGCGTGGCTGAGATTTTCCCTTCTCCCCTCGGGAGAAGGTGCCCCGAAGGGGCGGATGAGGGTACGGCAACACTCGATAAGGGTACGGACGAAGCGGCTGGCATCAATTTCTAACGAGGCTGCGCCCTACCCTCACCCCAACCCCTCTCTCCCACGGGGACTCCCTACGGTCGCCGGAGGGAGAGGGGCTTTACCGATTGATCTTGGATTTGCGATGACCGATACCGATTTCCCGCTCGAACCCACGCCCGCCGACGCGCAGGCCGCCATCGCCGAGGAATTCGGCTTCTTCGGCGACTGGTCCGAGCGCTACCAGTACCTGATCGATCTGGGCCGCAAGCTGCCGGCGTTCCCCGAGGAGTGGAAGACCGAGCAGCATCGCCTGCACGGCTGCCAGTCGATGGTGTGGATCGTGCCCGAGGGCGACGCGCAGCGGCTGGTGTTCCATGCGATCAGCGATTCGGCGATCGTCTCCGGCCTGATCTACCTGGCGCTGCGGGTCTATTCCGGGCGCAGCGCAGCGCAGATCCTGGCCACCGCGCCGGACTTCGTCGCCGCGATCGGCCTGGGCAAGCACCTGTCGCCGACCCGCAGCAACGGCCTGGCCGCGATCCTGGCGTTCATCCAGGACAGTGCGCGCGCGCAGGCATGAGCGCCCCGCTCCCGCCGCCTGCACAGAGCCTGCGCACGCTACTGGCCCATCCCGGTTTCGCGCTGGTGCTGGCCTATCGCATCTGCGCGATGCTGTCCTACCAGATCGTCGCGGTCACGGTCGGCTGGCACATCTACGAGATCACCCGCAATCCGTTCTCGCTGGGGCTGATCGGGCTGGCCGAGATCCTGCCGTTCTTCTGCATCGCGCCGTTCGCCGGCTACCTGGTCGATCACCTGCCGCGGCGCCGGCTGGGCATGCTCGCCAGCCTGGGCCTGGTCGCGACCGCGGGGGTGCTGACCGCGCTGACCCACGGCTGGCTGCCGATGCATGGCGTGTGGCCGATCTACGCGGCGATCGCGCTGACCGGCGCGGCGCGCGCGTTCCTGTCGCCGGTGTACAACGCGCTGTTCGCGCGCACGCTGCCGCGCGAGGCCTATGCGCGCGGCGCCAGCATCGGCAGCGTGGTGTTCCAGACCGGCATGGTGATCGGGCCCGCGTTGGGCGGGGTGCTGGTCGGCTGGGGCGGCAAGGGCCTGTCCTACGGCGTGGCCATGGCGGTGGCCGGCGTGGCGATGCTGTCGCTGTTGCTGCTGCGCGTGGCCGAGCCGATCAACGACGGCCCGCGCGCGCCGATCTTCCGCAGCATCGCCGAGGGCGCGCAGTTCGTGTTCTCCAACCAGATCATGCTCGGCGCGATGGCGCTGGACATGTTCTCGGTGCTGCTCGGCGGCGCGGTGTCGATGCTGCCGGCCTTCATCCACGACATCCTGCATTACGGCCCCGAAGGCCTGGGCATCCTGCGCGGCGCGCCGGCGCTGGGGTCGGTGCTGGTCGGGCTGTGGCTGGCGCGGCGCCCGCTGCAGCGCAATGCCGGCCGCATCCTGCTGCTGGCGGTGACCGGCTTCGGCCTGTGCACCATCGCCTTCGGCCTGTCGCGGCATTTCTGGCTGTCGGCGGCGATCCTGCTGGTCTACGGCATGTGCGACGGAGTATCGGTGATCGTGCGTTCGACCATCCTGCAGCTGGCCACGCCGGATGCGATGCGCGGCCGGGTGTCTTCGATCAATGGCATCTTCATCGGCTCGTCGAACGAACTTGGCGCGTTCTACGATGGGGTCATGGCGCGACTGATCACACTCGTGCCCGCGGTGGTACTGGGCGGATGCGTGACCTTGGTCGTGGCCGGCGTTACCGCCTGGAAAGCGCCGAAGCTACGCAAGCTGGACCTGCGCGAACTGCAATGACGGCCTAGACACTACCGCGTCGCGCTCAGTGCGTCGCGGCGGCGTCCAGGCGTTCGTCGGCGTCCCAGGCCGCCGCGCAGCCGGGCACGTTCGCCGGCTGGGTCAGCCCGCCCTTGCTGGCCAGGAATCGGCAGGTCGCCGCGAACACTGCCGGCACCGCCTTGGAGCGGATCGGCGAGGCCAGCACGTGATTGCCGGCGCCAGGAAAATCCACCGCCTGGCGCAGCGCCGGCGGCGTGCCCAGTTGCGCGAACATCGCCTGCATCGCCGCCACCGATACCGTCGCGTCCTGGTGCTGCGCGTCGCGATAGTAGTAGCCGAGAAACACCGGCACATGGATCCGCGCATAGGTCGCCGGCAGCATGCCGCCGCGGGTCAGCGCGGCCAGCGCGCGATAGCCGTCGACATGGGTGGCGTCGGCCCAGTAGCCGCTGTCGACCGGGTAGCGCATGACCGGATCGCCGCCGTTGCGCGACCACAGCAGCAGCTGCGCGCACCACGGCCACAGCATCGGCTGCAGCTGCTCGCCGTGTTCGCGCACCAGCGGCGACCACAGCACCAGGGCCTGCACCTGCTGCGGGTGCGCGGCCACGGTCTGCAGCGCCAGCGCGCCGCCCATCGAATTGCCGATCACCACCACCCGCCGGCCCAGCACCTTGGCGATCGCCAGCGCCTCGGCGGCGCCATCGAGCAGGCGCGGCGCATCGATGCCGCGCAAGGCGTCGGCGGCGACCAGCCCGTGTCCCGGCAGGCGCGGCAGATACAGATTGCAGCCGAAGCTGCGCGCCAGACGTTGGTGAGTCGGCGCACCCTCGCCCTGGCTGGCGGTGAAGCCGTGCAGGTAGACCATGGCGCAGTCGCGGCGTCCCGGATGCGCCGGGTCGGCCCAGACGATGCGCGCCTGGTTGTCCGCACGCAGCCCGGCGGTGGCGCGCTCGCGTGCGTCCAGCCAGACCTGCAGCGCGAGCGGATCCTGCGGCACCGCCGGCAACGCGACCTGCGGCAGCGCCGGGCTGACCCGTGGTCCCAATGCCAGCACCGCCAGCAGCACCAGCAAGAGCAGCAGCGGCCAGCGTGCATAGCGCCAGACGCGGGACGTGCCTGCGCGTAGCGGCGTCGCCGCGACGGAGACCGGTGTAGCGGTCATGCGCACATGTCCGCGGCCTGCCGCGGACGGCGCCGCGCCCGCGGCGACCGCAGCGGCGTGACTTGCTTAGCGCCCTCGGCGCCGGCAGCACGGACCCGCCACCTCGCAGGAGCGTGCACGGCCACGACGGCCGCGCGCTGCGGCGGACAGGGAAGGCGATTGGCGAGCATCGGCAGGCGGCGGCAACGTGGCCGTCCGCCACGCGTCCAGTCTGCGGCGGCGGCATGACAGGCGCATTTAAGCCCGATCGCGATCCGGCGTGCGCGGCAAATGCGTGAAATGCGTGAAATGCGTGACGGCGCAACCTCGCCCTTTTCGGCTTGCACCTGCGTCGCCGCAGGCAGGTCCAGCGCATTTGTCTACAGGATGCGCCGAGCCGCGTGCGCACGTCCGCTTGCGCTGCTGCGACGCCGATTTCCTTGCGTTGCGGCGGCGAAAGACGCACGCCGTCTCACTCGCTCGCAGCACCCGGCGCATGCGCACGCCATGGCCGGATCGCAGCGACGCGATACCGAAAGGTTCGCGAAAGCCATGCCTGGAACCGTTGCGCCCGGACCAGCCGCAGGGTCCTTGACGGAACGCCAGGTTCGCCGCCTGCCTGCATTTTCCCGTGCGAAGTTCATACGGAAAGAACTGAAATGGAAGGTTCGCTTTTTCGCAGCGAAGTGCTGGACGCCCCCAGCCAGGCATGGCTGGGAACAGTGCGGTTGGCCACGCCGGTCTCGACCCAGGCATGGACGGTCGCCGCGCTGCTCATCGGCGCCTCGATCCTCGCCTGGCTGTTCGCCGGGCACTACACGCAGCGCGTGCACGTCACCGGCCTGCTGGTGCCGCGCGCCGGCTTGATCAGCCTGACCGCCAACACCGTCGGCGTGGTCGACCACGTCGCCGCCGCGGAAGGCGATCGCGTCGTCGCCGGGCAGATCCTGGTGTCCCTGTCCGGCGAACACACCAGCAAGGCGCTGGGCAATACCGCGGCCGGCGTCAGCACGCAACTGCAACGGCAGGCCAGCAGCCTGCGCCAGGACATCGGCGATGCGCTCACCCTGCGCGACAAGCAGGCCGAGGACAACCGCACCCAGCAGACCCTGCTGAAGGATCAGCTGGCGCAGATCGACGCGCAGATCGCGATCGAGAAGAAACAGATGGCGCTGGTCCAGGACCTGGTGAACAAGTGGTCCGGGCTGGTGGCCGGCGGCTACATCCCGGCGCTGCAGGTCGAGCAGGAACAATCGGCCCTGCTCGCCGACGAATCGCAATTGCGCTCGCTGCAGCAGCAGCACGCCGGTACGCGCCAACAGCTGAGCGCGCTCGACGACCAGTTGACCCAGCTGCCGTTGGCGGTCTCGGCCAAGCTCAACGAACTGCGCCGGCAACTGGCGCAGGTCGAACAGGCGCTGGCCCAGAACGAAGCGAGCCGCGCCAGCGAACTGCGCGCGCCGGCCAGCGGCGTCGTGTCCTCGCTGCTGGTGAAGCCCGGCGCGTCGGTGTCGCTCGGGCAACCGCTGCTCGCCATCGTGCCCGACGGTTCGCGGCTGCAGGCGCAGCTGCTGGTGCCCAGCCAGGCGGTCGGCTTCGTGCATCCGGGCGTGGATGTCACCCTGCACTACCAGGCCTTCCCCTATCAGAAATTCGGCCTGCAACATGGCGTGGTGCGCAGCGTTTCGCGCAGCGCACTGATGCCCGGCGAAGTGACCCTGCTGCTCGGCGGCGGCACACCGCCATCGACCGACTCGCTGTACCTGGCGCATGTGGATCTGGCCAGCCAGAACGTGCAAGCCTACGGGCAGCAGCAGCCGCTGCGCCCGGGCATGGCGCTGGAGGCGGACATGCTGCTGGACCGGCGCCGCATCGTCGAATGGATCTTCGAACCGCTGTACGGCATGGGGCATCGCTGGAGCAGCGGTTCGTGAGTCTCCGCGCCGAGGATCGCAGCGCGAACGACGACAGCGTGCATGCCGCTCGCGCGCAGGGCACACCGCGGCTGCGTTTCTGGCGCTCGCGCGGCTTGCCGAACGTGCTGCAGTCCGAAGCGGCCGAGTGCGGACTCGCCTGCCTGGCGATGATCGCCGGCTACCACGGCCACCACACCGACCTGGCTGCGCTGCGCCGGCGTTTCACCCTGTCGCTGAAAGGCATGACCGCGCGGCGCCTGATCGAGGTCGCGCATGCGCTGGGGCTGCAATGCCGGCCGCTGCGGCTGGAGATGGACGAACTCGGCCAGTTGCAGACGCCGTGCGTGCTGCATTGGGACCTCGACCATTTCGTGGTGCTGCACGAGGTCGGCAGGAACAAGATCACCCTGCACGATCCGGCGGTGGGCGTGCGTATCCTGCCGCTGGCCGAGGTCGCGCGGCATTTCACCGGCGTAGCCATCGAGTTTTCGAAAGGCCCCACGTTCCAGCGCCAGCGCGAGGCGCCGCCGGTCTCGCTGCGCTCGCTCGCCGGCTCGATCCGCGGCCTGGGCCGCGGGCTCGCGCAGATCTTCGGCCTGGCGCTGGTGCTGGAACTGTTCGCCCTGCTCGCGCCGTTGTTCATGCAACTGGTGGTGGACCAGGTCATCGCCGACGGCGACCACGACCTGCTGACCTTCCTCGGGCTCAGCTTCGCCCTGCTGATCGTGCTGGAAACGCTGGTCTCCGCGTTGCGCAGCTGGACGGTGATGTGGCTCAGCACCCACTTCAACCTGGGCTGGACCGGCAACGTGTTCCAGCACCTGATGCGGCTGCCGCACGCCTACTTCGGCGCGCGCCACCTCGGCGACATCGTGTCGCGCTTCGGCGCAATCGACGCGATCCAGCAGACCCTGACCACGCGCTTCGTCGAGATCCTGCTCGACGGGCTCATGGCCAGCATCACCCTGGTCGTGCTGTTCGCCTACAGCCCGCTGCTGTCGGCCATCGTGCTGGGTGCGGTGGCCCTGTATGCGGGCCTGCGGCTGCTGTATTTCCGCATCTACCGCGAAGCCAACCTCAGCCAGATCACGGTGACCGCGAAACAGCACAGCCGCTTCCTGGAAGCGGTGCGCGGGGTGCAGACGATCCGCCTGCACAACCAGGAAGCCGAACAGACCGGGCGCTACCTCAATGCGGCGGCCGATACGCTCAACACCTCGATCGCGGTGCAGCGCCTGGACATGCTGTTCACCGCGCTGCAGGGCCTGGCCACCGGCGCGCAACGGCTGGGCGTGCTGTGGCTGGGCGCGTGGCTGGGGCTGAAGGGCCAGTTCACCGTCGGCATGCTGACCGCGTTCGTCGCCTACGGCGACCAGTTCAGCAGCCGCGTCGCCAGCCTGATCGATTACGCGATCGAACTGCGCATGTTGCGCCTGCAGGCCGAGCGCCTGGCCGACATCGTGCTGACCGCGCCGGAAGCCTACGCCAGCAGCGAGCACGTCGGCCCGCTGCCGGCACCCGGCGTGGCGTTCAACAAGGTCGGCTTTCGCTATGCCGACGGCGAGCCGTGGATCCTGCGCGAGTGCAGCTTCGAGGTGCGGCCGGGCGAATCGGTGGCCATCGTCGGCCCGTCCGGATGCGGCAAGAGCACCTTGATCCGGCTGCTGCTCGGCCTGCTCGATCCGCAGCAGGGATCGATCGAGATCGGCGGCATCGACCTGCGCCGGCTCGGCAAGTCGCGCTATCGGTCGATGACCGCCAGCGTCATGCAGGACGATCACCTGTTCACCGGTTCGATCGCCGAGAACATCAGCCTGTTCGACGCCCTCGCCACGCCGCAGGACATCGAGGACGCGGCGCGCCTGGCCGGCGTGCACGAAGACATCGTGGCCATGCCGATGGGCTATCACAGCCTGGTCGGCGACATGGGCTCTTCGCTCTCCGGCGGACAGCAGCAGCGCCTGTTCCTGGCCCGCGCGCTGTATCGCCGCCCGCAGATCCTGGTACTGGACGAAGCCACCAGCCATCTGGATGTCGCCCTGGAACGGCGACTCAACCACGCCATCAAGGCGCTGAACATCACCCGCATCGTCATTGCGCACCGGCCGGAAACCATCGCGCATGCGGACCGCGTCATCGAGTTGTGCGAAGGGGCGGCCATGATGCGTTCCCCGCCGCGCCACGCGGCTCCCGTCGCAGCGACGTCGTCCGTCGGAGACGCACCATGAGGCCAGGTCGGCTCTTGGCTTGCATCGTCGGCGCCGCGGCCCGGCATCGGCAGCGACGTGGCGCCGCAACCTCCGCCGAAAACATCAGGCGTTTGCCCATCCCCGCTCTTTTCGCCCTCTCCGAAACCATGAGGTAACGCCGTGTCGTCATCGGAAGCGTCATCCCTGAAGGTCGTCAACAACTTCGTCGACGTGCAGCATCTGCCGGAGCTGGCCAGTGGTCGCGGCGGCTGGGCATACGGCGTTTATCCGGGCCTGCTCGGCGACGCGCATCCGTCCTGGCACATCCACCTGTGCGGCAGCCGCAACGCGCAGGACCGGGCCATCCACGACGACGTGCTCAACGCCACGCCGGGGCTGGAATCGCTCAACGACGTGTGGCGGCACATCCGCGAAGAACTGGCGCCCGACTACGGCCTGGTCCGCGCCTACGTCAGCGGCCACACGCATGGACAGGACGGCGCCGCGCATCACTACGCCAAGCCGTCCGACCAGGAGCGGGTCGCCCTGCTCTACACCAGCACCGAGTGGAAGGACGGCTGGGCCGGCGAAACGGTGTTCTACGACGCCGCGCGCGAGTGCATCTCGATCCGCCCGCGTCCCGGCCGACTGGTGCTGTTCGACGGGACCATCGTGCGCGCGTCGCGCGCGCCGGCGCGCGATTGCCCGACGCTGTGCACCACCCTCGCGTTGCACATGCGGCGCATCCGCCGCTAGACCGGCCCAGCGAGAGACGACTTCCGATGCAGACCACCCTGCCACGCAGCGCGTTCGCGGCGGCGCTCCTGGCCTTCGCCCTGGCGCCGCACGCGGCTGCGGCAGACGCCTTCGGCCGCGGCCGCGGCGACTTGGGCGAACCGTTGCGGATCCCGATCGCCGACGACAGCGGACATCCCTGGACGCTGCAAGGGCGCCTGTGCCGTCCCGAAGGCGTGCAGCGCCCACGGCTGGTGGTGATCGCGCACGGCTCGCCGGCGAAAGCGGCGGAGCGGCCGGGCATGACGCTGGAGAGCTGCAGCGGCGAATCCGCGCAATGGTTCCTGCACCGGCACTACGCGGTCGCGCTGGTGCTGCGGCTGGGCTACGGCGTCACCGGCGGCCCTTGGACCGAGGGCTACGACGGCTACGACGGCTGCGACCGCGCCGACTACGCCAAGGCCGGCCTGGAGACGGCGCGGCAGCTCAAGACGATCGTGGATTTCGTCACCGCCCTGCCCGGCATCGCCCCTGGCGGCGCCGTCGTCGTCGGCCAGTCGGCCGGCGGCTGGGGCACGCTGGCCTACGACAGCATGCCGCATCCGAACGTCGCGGGCTTCGTCAACATGGCCGGCGGCCGTGGCGGCCACTTCCACGACCGCGCCAACAGCAATTGCGCGCCGGAAAAACTGATCGAGGCGGCAGGCCGCTTCGGCACCAGCGCGAGCACGCCGATGCTGTGGATCTACACCGGCAACGACAGCTTCTTCGACCCGGCGCTGGCCGCCGCGCTGCATCGCAGCTTCGTGCAGGCCGGCGGCCGCGCCGAACTGGTCGCGCCCACCGCTTACGGCGACGACGGACACCACCTGTTCTTCGGCCGCCGCGGCTCCGAGATCTGGGGACCGCCGGTCGATGCCTACCTCAAGACGCTGGACGCGGCGGCGTCCCCATGACCACCCCGACCCTCCGCGCAGAGCACACGATGACCATGCAATCGATCCGGGACATCATCCAGACCATCGGCCTGCATACCGCGGCCGAGAACATTCCGCTGATCACCAAGAAGGGCGGCGCCTACACCTGGCTGTTCGACCTGCGCCGGGTGTTCATGCAGCGCGAGGCGCTCGAGCAGATCGCCCACGCGTTCTGGGAACGCAACGCCGCGCGCGCACCGTTCCAGCTCGGCGGCCTGGAGACGGCGGCGATCCCGCTGCTCACCGCGCTGCTGCTGACCGCGCCGAAGGAGCGTGGCGCGGTCAACGGCTTCATCATCCGCAAGGACCGCAAGACCACCGGCCTGGGCAATGCGATCGAAGGCGAGGTGCTGGATCTGCCGATCGTTCTGGTCGACGACTCGCTCAACTCCGGCAATAGCGCCGAGAAGGCGCGCGCGGTCGTCGCCATGGCCGGCCACCCGCTTGCCGAGGTGTTCGTGGTGGTCGACTTCCTGTCCAAGGCCGGCATGCAATGGCGCAAGACCCACGGCATCGCCGTGCAATCGCTGTTCACCCTGAAGGACTTCGACCTTCCGCCGGACCACAGCACGCCGCACCCCACGCAGGGCTACCGCGAGCTGTGGCGAACCGCGACGCCGGGCGGCTTCGCCTATCACGTGGTCCCCAAGTCCGCGCCGCTGCTGGTCGGCGACACCATCTTCCGCGGCTGCGACGCGGCGAAGATGCAGGCGTTCTCCGCCGAGACCGGCGGACTGCTGTGGGAATACCAGGTCACCGGCGCGGCCTACACCAAGAAAGGCATCTGGTCGTGCCCCGCCTATCACGACGGGCGCCTGTACTTCGGCGCCTACAACGGCACCGTCTATTGCCTGGACGCGGAAAGCGGCGAGGAGATCTGGACGCATCCGGACGGCGACTGGATCGGCGCCTCGCCGCTGCTGCTGCCGCAGCACAACCTGCTGTATGTCGGCATCGAGTACGTCCGCCCCTGGGCGCAGGGCAGCCTGGCCGCCTACGACATGGGCACCGGCGAGAAGGTCTGGGAACATCAGGTCGAGAAGCTGCAGCACGGCTCGCCGGGCTATTGGGAAGGCGGCGACCTGGTGATCTGGGGCAGCGCCGATCACGAGACGCTCGCGCTCGAGGCCAAGACCGGCCGCATCGTGTGGCGCTTCCCGACCCGGCGCTCGGTGAAATACGCGCCCGCGGTCGACGAACAGCGCCGGCTGACCGCCTTCGCCTCCTTCGACAAGTCGATCTACGTCCTCGACGTGGCCACCGGCGAGAAACGCGGCGAATGGCAGACCGACGAGATCTGCTACACCACGCCGCTGTTCGCCGGCAACAAGCTGTTCTGCGGCTCCGGCGACCGGCATCTATACGTCATCGACGTGGACACGATGCAGTTGCTCAAGAAGATCAATCTGCGCGCGCGCGTGTACGCCTCGCCCAAGCGCGTGGGCAATCGCGTCATCGTCGGCAGCAACGGCGGCCGCGTCGTCGAGATCGACATCGACACGCTGGAAACCAAGGGCGTGCTGCAACTGCCGGATGCGGTCACCAACGGCGTCGCGGTCTCGCCGGACGGCCGGCGCATCTTCGTCTCCACCTACATGAACCATCTCTACGCGTTCGAGCGTTTGCGCGAGGCCGGGGAAAGCGCGGCCGGCCATGCGCTGGCCGCGTCGTCGTAAGCGCAGCGCGGCAGGATCGATCCAGGCGCGCGGCCAGGCACGGCGCGCGGCCGGATCAACCGAAGCGAGGACGGTTTTCCCCGCAACCTGTCAAAGGATCAACATGAGAACGCTCGATATCATCGAAATCGATATGGTCGCTGGCGGCACGCGCGCATCGATCGGCGCACACCCGTTGTCCACCTCGATCCACCACGCCAAGGCGCACAAGAAAGTGCATCACGCCAAGGCCAAGACCCATCACCACCACGCGGCGATGCACAAGTCGACGACGATGCAGCAGGTCGCCGAGTTCGACGCCCCGGTCGAGGCCGAAGGCGGCGGTGGTGAAGGCGGTGAAGGTGGGGAGGGCGGTGAAGGCGGCGAAGGTGGAGAGGGCGGTGAAGGCGGTGAAGGTGGTGAAGGCGGTGAAGGTGGTGAAGGCGGTGAAGGCGGAGAGGGCGGTGAAGGCGGAGAGGGCGACGGCGGAGGCGGTTACGACGACGGCAACGATGCTGACGGCAACGGACCGACCGACACCAACATAGGCAGCAGCCATCAGACGGACGATGGCAGGACCGTGTCGATCACCTACCAGAACACGCAGGACGGTTCCAGCAGCGACAATCCGGTCACGTCCAAGATGGCCTCGGCGTTGAACTCGGTGCTCGACAGCGACGATGGCGTCAACAGCATCGACATCTCCGCGACCACCAACGGCAGCCACACCCCCAATTCTGCCCACTACACCGGCAACGCCGTCGATATCAACATCATCAACGACGTGCATGTCGGAACCAGCGGCACCGGCTTCGACAACGCGCAGGCGCTGGAGAACGCCGCGATGAACGATCCCAACGTCAGCTACGTGGAAGGGCCCGCCGGCAATTTCATCAGGTCCAGCCCCACCGCGGACTGGACCGCCGCCAGCCGAGAAAGCGGCGACACGACGCACGTGCATATCAGCGTCTTCAAGTAAGCCCACTTCCCTCTTCCGGGCCGGAGCCACTCCGGCCCGGAAGACAATCACCTATCGGAGATTCCCCCATGAAGTCCCTCTGGCTGCCGCGCATGTGCATGGCGTCGCTTCTCGTCTTCGCCATGCAAGGATCGTTGCAGGCGATGCAATCCGCGCCCGGCAACGAAGCTCAACAGGCGCTCGCCTTTGTCCTGAAGAACGACATCGTCCTGTCGAGGACGTTCGGGGAGTGCCCGAACCTGACATTCACCCGCAGCGCGGCAAAGGGCGCCCACACGTTCCTGATCGAGGGCCGCTGCGACATCAAGAACAATCCCGAGGAAGATGCGGACTGTCCCGCCTACCAGGTGCACGCGAGCGGGACGATCGACGCGCCTTCGCATTGGACCGTCCGCCAGCTGGAGTTGAAGCTGGTGTGCTCCAGCGAAGGAGCGGCGGCGCAGCGGATGTGATCGTTCGGCACGCTGCTCGTCCCACCCGCGGAAAGCGCGATTGCCGGAGCCATGCATGGCACGCGGCGAGCGTTGCCAGGTGCCACCTCGCACCAGCATGCGACCGCAAGCGACGCTCGGCGTGGCGATGCCTCCAGTTCCCGGGACGCATCGGCATGCCGACCTGCATGAACCATCTGTACGCGTTCGAGCGTTGCGCGCAGCCGAGGAAAGCACGGCCGGCCACGCGCTTGTCGCGTCGCCGCAGCGCAGCGCGCGCGGCAGGATCGATCCGGACGCGCGGCCATGCGCCTGCGGCCGGATCAGCCGAAGCGAGGACGGCTCCTTCCCCGCAACATGTCAAAGGATCTACATGAGAACGCTCGATATCATCGAAATCGATATGGTCGCCGGCGGCACCCGCGCTTCGATCGGCGCGCACCCGCTATCCAGCTCGATCCATCACGCCAAGGCGCACAAGAAGGCGCACCACGCCAAGGCCAAGACCCATCACCACCACCACGCGGCGATGCACAAGGCGGTGGCGATGCAGACCGCCACCGAGTTCGACGCGCCGATCGAGGCCGAAGGCGGTGAAGGCGGTGAAGGTGGCGAGGGCGGTGAAGGCGGTGAAGGCGGTGAAGGCGGCGAAGGTGGCGAAGGTGGTGAGGGAGGCGAAGGCGGAGAAGGCGGAGAAGGCGATGGCGGCGAGGGAGATGGTGGCGACGGTGATGGCGATGGCGACGGCGGCGATGGCAGCGACGGTGGCGAAGGCGACGGTGGCGCCGGCAGCAACGCCAATCCAGCCACGTCCGCATCGGCCAGCGGCACCACGGTGACCTACACCGCCGCGGACGGCTCCACCCAGGAGGTCACCGGCACCCATCCGAACCGCGACAACAACCCGCTCGACATCCGTTCCGGCAACTTCGCCGACGACCACGGTTCGCTCGGCAACGATCGCGGCTTCGCGATCTTCTCCAATCCGCAGGCCGGACTCGACGCTGCGGTGGCCAACATGAACCGCATCAACGACAACAACAACGGCACCGCCACGCTCAGCCAGATCATCAGCACTTGGTCGCCGCCGAGCGAGAACCCGACCTCGGAGATGATCACCACCATCACCACCAATTCGGGCCTGAATCCGACCGACCAGTGGGGCTCGTTGACCAGCGCCCAGCAGAGCGCGTTCGTCACGGCCTATGGCCACCGCGAAGGCTGGCACGGCAACTAATTCAAGCAAACGGCGAGACCGGGATGCGCATCCCGGCCTCGTTCCCCACGACACGCCACGGAGATCCTCCATGACACCCCGATCCCTTTCGCTGTTCGGCCTGCTCGCCTTCGGCATGGCCATCGCGCAGGTCCACGCCGCCGGCAGCGACGCCGCCGCCTGCACGCGCGCGTTGCAGCAGGCCTTTGCCGCTTCCGCCAGCGCGGCGACCCTGCCCGCTCCGTGCACACGCATCGGCCCGGTCGCGCTGGGCATGCGCAAGCAACAGGTTCTGGCCGCGCTCGGCCGCCCGGACGTCACCCGCGCCGATGCCGCACACCCGCAGACGCTCAGCGTCGTGTACCTGTACCCGCGCGAGCTCAACGCGCAGCTGGCGCGCCATCCGCGTGCGGCCGGCACGCTCGTCCACAGCCAGTTGGCCGTGGGCTTCCGCAACGACCGGGTCACCAGCCTGATCGCCTTGGCCGATCCGAACGCCCCCCTGCCCTTCGACCTGCTCGGCCAGCCGGCCGGCACCCACATCGACCGCCTGCTGCAGGCGATCGGCGGCCGCCCGCAATGGAACGACAGCCGCGACTATGTGCAGTTCGCCGCCATGCCGTTGGGCGTGAACGTGGACCCGGACACCTCGGCCATCGTCGGGCTGAACATCGCAGCCAGCAAGGCGGACCTGGACAGCTTCGGCCTGCCCGGCCTGCAACTGCTCAAGGACGCGAAAAGCGGTCTGGTCAACGGCGTCCGCTGAATATCGCCGTGGTCCCGGCGGCGCGACGCCCGGCATGCGACGCAGCGTGGCGCGGGCTGCCGGCATCGGATCGGCGGCGTCGCGAAACCTGCGCACACGCCATAGCGGACGCATCAGGCGCAGCAGCCGCGCATGGCGCAGACGCCATCGCCACTGGGCCTCCGCCCACCGCCGCGGCGCCGCACCGGATCGCACGCTTGGCGGCAAATAGGCGGGCCGGCCGGATCGGCACGATCACCAGAAAGCACAAGGCCCCGCGCGAGCAGGGCCTTGGGCGAACGCAGACGCAGGCGTTGGCGAATCAGTCGCCCTGCTGCTTCTGCAGGTGTTCCCAGCGCTCCTGCGCATCGATGGTGCGCTCGGCGGTCAGGCGCGCCTCCAGGCGCTCCAGGCCGATCTCTTCGCCGGTATCCACGCAGTAGCCGTAGTCGCCGGCATCCAGGCGCTTGAGCGTGCTGTCGATCTTGCCGATCAGCTTGCGGTAGCGGTCGCGGGTACGCAGTTCCAGCGAGTTCTCGGTCTCGCGGGTGGCGCGCTCGGCCTCGTCGCCGATGTCGCGGACTTCGTCGCGCAGGTTCTCGATGGTCTGCTTGGATTCCTCGACCAGGTCGGCACGCCAGTTGAGCAGGCGCTGGCGGAAGTACTCCTGCTGCAGCGTGCTCATGTACTCCTCGTCGCCGGCCGGCTTGTAGCCCTTGGGCAGGATCGGACGGCCGGTCGCTTCGTCGGTCTTGTACTCGACCACCTTGTACTTGGCCGGCTTGGCCGGGGTGTTGGACTTGGCGGTCACCGCGACGGCGACCTTGCCGGTCGGCTTGGCGATCGGCGCCTTGGGGGTGGATTCGGATTTGGTGGGGGTTTTCGCGGAGGATTTCGAAACGGACACGGGATTCTTATGTGACGGGGCCGAGGGCGCAGCGGGCTTGGCGGCGACCGGCTGGGAAACCGGGGCTGCGGCGGGCGTGGCGGCCTTGGCCGGGACAGACTTGGCCGGCGCCGGCTTGGCAGCCGGCTTCGGTACGGATTTGGCAACCGCCGGCGCAACCGGGGCGGTGGCCTGCTTTGGTTTCACTGCGGGCGTGGCCTGCTTGGCTGCGGCTGCCTGCTTGGCGACCGGGGCGGCGCTGGATTTGGCGGCAGCTTTCGCTGGCTTGGCGGCCGGCTTGGCCGGAGCCTTCTTGGCAGGCGCGGCGGCAACCGGCTTGGGCGCCGGCTTCTTCGCCACCGCCTTGGCCGGAGCCTTCTTTGCCGGCGCGGGCTTGGCTGCCGGCTTCGCCACCGGTTTCTTCAGCGGCTTGGCAGCAGCGGACGCCGTCGCCTTCTTGGCAACGGGCTGGACGGGCTTCTTGGCGGCCTTGACGGCCTTCTTTGCAGGTTTTTTAGCAGCCACGAATCGCTCTTCCTTGGTTTCCCCGGGGCCCGGGAAAGCGGGCCTTTATAGCCTACCCTACCCCCAGCGGCAACCACACCGTCTACACGCTAGTGAACGGCAGGCCGGCGAACGGCGGCCCCGTTGCGCAACTGGCATATCATGGAGCGGTGATCGCCCGCGCTCTCATCGCCTTGCTGCACCTGTACCAGCGCTTCATCAGCCCCCTGCTGGGCCCGCGCTGCCGGTTCGTGCCCAGTTGCTCGGCCTACGCGGTCACCGCCATCGCCCGCTACGGCGCGCTGCGCGGGGGCTGGATGGCCGCCCGTCGCGTCGGCCGCTGCCATCCCTTCCATCCCGGCGGGTTCGACCCGGTGCCCGATCCCGCGGCGCCGCCGGCCTGCCGCTGCCCAGGAAAACACTGAATGTCCTCCTCCACCCTCATCGTCAACGCCCGCCTGGTCAACGAAGGCCAGGAAACCCAGGGCGACCTGCGCATCGCCGACGGCCGTATCGCCGCGATCGCCCCGCAACTGGCCGCCCGCGACGGCGAGACCGTGGTCGACGCCGCCGGGCGCTGGCTGCTGCCCGGCATGATCGACGACCAGGTGCACTTCCGCGAACCCGGCCTGACCCACAAGGGCGACATCGCCAGCGAGTCGGCGGCCGCGGTGGCCGGCGGCCTGACCAGCTTCATGGACATGCCCAACACCAACCCGCCGACCCTGGACGCGGCCGCGCTGCAGGCCAAGTACGACGCCGCCGGCGGCCGCGCCTGGGGCAACTACGGCTTCTACCTGGGCGCCAGCAACGACAACCTGGCGGCGATCCAGACCCTGGACCCGAAGACCGCGCCGGGGATCAAGGTGTTCATGGGCGCCTCCACCGGCAACATGCTGGTCGACAACCCGCAGACCCTGGACGCGATCTTCCGCGACGCGCCGACCCCGATCATCACCCACTGCGAAGACACCCCGACCATCGACGCGACCCTGGCCGCGTTCAAGGAAAAGTACGGCGACGCGCTCACCCCGGAGATGCATCCGGACATCCGTTCGCGCGAGGCCTGCCTGAAATCCTCGCAGCTGGCGGTGTCGCTGGCGAAGAAGCACGGCACCCGCCTGCACGTGCTGCACATCTCCACCGCCGACGAACTGGCGCTGTTCGCGCCCGGTCCGATCCAGGGCAAGCGCATCACCGCCGAGACCTGCATCCACTTCCTGCGCTTCGACCGCGCCGACTACGCGACGCTGGGCAACCTGATCAAGTGCAACCCGGCGATCAAGGACGCCAGCGACCGCGAGGCGCTGATCCGCGCGCTGGCCGAGGACGTGATCGACGTGCTCGCCACCGACCACGCGCCGCACACCTGGGAAGAGAAGAGCAAGCCGTATGCGCAGGCACCGTCGGGCCTGCCGCTGGTGCAGTACGCGCTGGTCGCGGCGCTGGAACTGGTGCACGAAGGCCGGCTCAGCGTGGCCCAGGTGGTGCACAAGTTCGCGCACGCGCCGGCGCTGCTGTTCGACGTGCACCAGCGCGGCTTCCTGCGCGAGGGTTACCACGCCGACCTGGTGCTGATCGACGACACCGCCTTCACCGTGCGCCGCGAGGACATCCTGTCCAAGTGCGGCTGGTCGCCGTTCGAAGGCCGCAGCTTCCGCTCCAAGATCGCCGCGACCTGGGTCAACGGCGAACTGGCCTGGGACGGCACCCGCCTGGTCGGCAGCCCGAACGGGCAGCGCCTGGCGTTCGACCGCTGATGCGGCGCACACGCGTGCCGGGTGCCGCGCTGGCGCTCGGCCTGCTGGCGTCGGCGCTGGCGATGCCGTCGCTGCAGGCGCAGACCGGCGCCGCCGCCAGCGCCGACACGCGCAGCGTGTTCCCGGCCAGTGCCTCGCAGGGCGCGCTGGTGATCGGCAAAGTGGCGCCCGGCAGCCGCGTGCAGTACGCCGGGCGCACGCTGCGGGTCAGCGGCTACGGCAGCGTGGTGTTCGGCATCGGCCGCGACGAACGCGGCCCGCTGCGGCTGCTGGTGCAGCGCGCCGATGGCGGCAGCGAGAGCATCGACATCGCGGTGACCCCACGCGACTGGCCGCTGGAACGCGTCAACGGCGTGCCGCCGAAGACGGTCAACCCGCCGCCGGCGATCGCCGAGCGGATCAAGCGCGAGCAGGCGCAGGTCGTCGCCGCGCGCGACCGCGACGACGACCGCACCGACTTCGCCGCGCCCTTCATCTGGCCGGTGCAGGGCCGCATCAGCGGCCGCTTCGGCAATGCCCGCGTGTACAACGGGCAACCCGGCGCCGGCCACTCCGGCATGGACATCGCCGTGCCCACCGGCACCCCGGTCAAGGCGCCGGCGGCCGGCGTGGTCACCTTTGCCGCGCCGGACCTGTACCTGACCGGCGGCACCGTGCTGCTCGACCACGGCTACGGGGTCAGCTCCAACTTCCTGCACCTGTCGCGGATCGACGTGATGGTCGGTGACCGCATCGCCCAGGGCCAGGTGATTGGTGCGGTCGGCGCCACCGGGCGCGCGACCGGGCCGCATCTGCATTGGGGGATGAACTGGTTCGATGTACGCATCGATCCGTTGTTGGTGCTGGAGCGGACGAAGTAACAGCCGGCAGTTCATCTCCAGCGGCACGCGGCGGCGCGTTCTTCATCTCCGTGGCCGAGTCGTTCGTCTTGCGCGGTTCGACGTGCGCATCGATCCGCTGTTGGTGCTGGAGCGGACGAAGTAACAGCCGGCAGTTCATCTCCAGTGGCGCGCGGCGGCGCGTTCTTCATCTCCGTGGCCGAGACGTTCGTCTTGCCCGGCTCGATGTGCGCATCGATCGGTTGCTGGCGCTGAAGCGCACGAAGCGACTGCTTTTTTGTGGGAGCGACTTCAGTCGCGACGGGCCTTACCGGTAGAGCCCGTCGCGACTGAAGTCGCTCCCACAGAAGTCGCCTCCACAAATATCGAGGGGCGTTCGCCCCTTTTGTAGAAACGGCTTCAGTCGCGGCCGGCGCAGCGGTGAACCTTCGGGCTTCGGACATGACATGGTCGCGGCTGAAGCCGCTCCTACAGTGCACACCGCAAGTACCCGCGCACCTTGTAGGAGCGGCTTCAGCCGCGACAGACACCATCCGCCAACGCACTTTCGCAGCTTACGAAACTCCTGCTTGAGCAGCCGGCGCTACGCCGGCGCATCCTCCGCCTGCAACAGCCGGCCCAGCACCACGTGCGAGGGGCTGTTGGCCAGATCCAGCGGCATCACCAGCTTGGGATTGGGATGGGGCAGCGGCGTTGGCGTTGCATCGGCGGCCGCCTCCACCAGCAGCGAACCGTCGTCCAGCGCTTGATTGGTGATCGGCAGCGGCTCCAGACCCAGCCCGGCGCGCACCGCATTGGCGCGCGTGGCCAGTTCATCGTCGCCGACCGCGGTCAGCGAGGCCGCCAGCATGCCCGCCGGCGCGCCTTCCACCGCGGCCAGGCGCTGCGCCACGTCGCCGAGCGCCTGCTGCCGCTGCGGGTGCAACAACTGCCACACCTCCTCCCACAGCGCCTTCCAGTCCATGTCCGGAAACGGCAGGTGGGTCGGTCCGCTGAGCACGATCTGCGGTGCCAGCCGTCCGCTCGGCTGCGCGTCGCATTCGGCCAGGGCGCGGTACACCACCTCGCTGCACACCATGTGCGAAGGGTTGTCGCGGACCAGATGGTCCAGCGCCTCGCGCACCACGATCCGCGCCAGCCAGTGCTGCGGCCACTTGCCGCGGATCGCCACCAGCACGCCCAGCGTGGCCAGGCTGTCCAGCGGATACGGCACGCCGAGCAGCGACTGCGCCTTGGCCAGCACGCTGGCGCGATCGGCATCGTCCAGCGCGACGCCGGCGTAGCTGAGCGGGCGGTAGGCGTCGATCAGCAGATAGTTACCGGTATCGGCCAGCCGCTGCTGCAGCGGATAGCGGCGCACGCCCTTGGCCGCGGCCTCGATGAGGTCGCCCTGGTCGGCCACGATCGCGGCATGGCTGTAGATGCTGTCGCCGCACCAGGCGATCAGTTCCGAAACCGGACCGCGGCCCAGCTGCAGCAGGATGTCGGCGACACGCAGTTGCGTGGGATCGATCGGGGAAACGGCGGGACCTGCAGTCATGGCGGCGACTCCTCGTGGATGGACGTGATCGGGGATACGCTGACCCGGTTTCGGCCGGCGGCTTTGCTGGCGTAGAGCGCGGCGTCGGCGCGCTGCAGCAGCGACTCGATGCTCTCGCCCTGCTGCCATTGGGCCACGCCGACGCTCAGCGTGCATGACAGCGTCTGCCCGCCGCGCTGCAGCGGCTGTTCGTGCAGATGCCGGCGGATGTCTTCGGCCACGCGCTGCGCCGCGGCGAGCGTGGCGCCCGGCATCAACACCAGCATTTCGTCGCCGCCCTGGCGGCCGAGCGTGTCGGTGCTGCGCAGGCGCGCGCGGGCGCAGGCGGCGACCCAGCGCAGGCAGTCGTCGCCGGCACCGTGACCATGCACGTCGTTGATGCGCTTGAAGTGGTCGATGTCGACATAGGCCACGGCCAGCGGCTGCGCGGCGGCCGTGGCGTCCAGCATCGCCTGTGCCAGGCGCTGCTGCATCGCCGCGCGGGTCAGCATGCCGGTGAGGCCGTCCACCGTCGCCAGCCGGTTCACCCGGTCGCGGTCGCGGCGCAGTTCCAGCATCTGCTCGGCCAGGCCGATCGTCACCAGCAGGCACGAAATGGCCAGCGCCAGGCTGATGCCGTGCGCCACCCAGGGCGTGGCTTGGTCCAGGCGCAGCCATCCGCTCAGCTCCAGGCAGCGCAGCACGCAGAACGCCAGCAGCGGCGCCCACGACGCCAGCAGGTGCCAGGCATAGCGCTGCCCGCGCAAGGCCAGCAGCAGCGAGCACGGCAGCAGCAACATGGCGCTGACGATCAGCGTGAGGTTGCCGAGCAGGCTCAGCCAGGACGCCGTCGAGACCACGCAGGCCGCGGCGATGCACAGCAGGAAGATGGCGCAGGCCCGCAGCACCCGGTCCAGCCGCGGCAGATGCCGGTACATTTCCAGCTGCCGGCGCTGGAAATTGATGATGAAGAAGCCGCCCAGCGCCGCCACGATCCGTATCGGCGCTGGCGAGGAAGCGAACAGCACGTCCAGGCCCGGCACCACCCGCGCTTCGCCGCCGATGCCCAGCAGGTACAGCAGCACGCACAGGACGTTGGCGGTGAAATAGCCGTAGACCCGTTCGCGCAGCCGCGCCCACAGCGCGATCGCCAGGATCGCCAGCACCGCGGTCGAGCCGATGATGAAGGCGCGCCAGCCGACGTAGTGCAGGTCGTCGCGGTGCACCTGCGCCAGCGGTGCGATCGACACCGGCATCGGGACCGCCGCCGGCGCGTGTACCCGCAGCCACACCGAGGCGCCCTGCGGCAGGCCGTGCGGCAGCGCGATGACCAGCGCGCGGGTCGAATAGCGCAGGTCGGCGTCGGCGCCGTACAGCGCGTGCCGGGTCGGCGTGGCCTGGCCCGGCACCCAGGCTTCCACCTGGGTCAGATACGGCGCCTGCAGCACCAGTTGCGGATCGCCGTCGCTGCCGATCGCGCGGTCGGCGCGGACGCGCCACCAGGTCGGCGTCTTCAGCGGCTCGTACAGGGCGCTGCCATGCGCACCGTCCTGCAATTGCGCCAGATGCGCCCCCGTCACCACCTCGGCGGCGGGCGGATCGGCCGGCAGGCGTTGCAAGTGCACATGCTGCGCGAACGCGGCTTCGGCCACGCACAGGCACAGCAACAGCAGCCAGCGCGAGCAACGGCACAAACGCGTCATACGTCGATCAGGGCCTGTCGGCGCGACGGGGCTGGGCCATGTCGCGGTGTCCGGCGTGCGACCGCTGGCGCCTGGCGCCGCAGCCGGCGCACCGCGCGTCGGCGACGCGCGCCCCCGCCTGGACGACGGCCACGGCAGACCGACGGAACGCGCTTGAGCGCGCCCGGTGCGGCGGCATCGTGCGCTCGCTCATCGGCCTACATCCCACTCGGTCTTCCTCGTCGCGTCCGCGCCAACACGGCGTTGCCCGTCCCGCACCGGACTGACGGCCCCCTGAAATCTGCACCCGAGCATAGCGCAGCCGCCGCCACCGATCGTATCCAAATGCGGCCGCGGACCGAACCTGCGGCAGCCATGCTGCTTTGCGGTATAACCGTAAAGCGGCCTGCGTAAAAACGGCCGGCCCTGCGCCGGCACAGGCGCGCAATGCGCAATCGCAGTCCCCGCGGTGGTTCGCCGCGGCGTTCGCTCTCCCTCCCCCCGTCCAGGAGATGTGCGCAATGACGATCGACAAGCTCAAACCCACCCTCGGCACCCTGCACCTGTGGGGCATCGCCGTGGGCCTGGTGATCTCCGGCGAATACTTCGGCTGGAGCTATGGCTGGGGCGCCGCCGGCACGCTCGGCTTCCTGGTCACCACCGTGCTGGTGGCGGTGATGTACACCTGTTTCATCTTCAGCTTCACCGAACTGACCACCGCCATTCCCAACGCCGGCGGTCCGTTCGCCTACAGCCTGCGCGCGTTCGGCACTGCCGGCGGGATGATCGCCGGCATCGCCACGCTGATCGAGTTCGTGTTCGCGCCGCCGGCGATCGCGATGGCGATCGGCGCCTACCTCAACGTGCAGTTCCCGACCCTGGACCCGCGCCTGGCCGCGGTCGGCGCCTATGCCATCTTCATGACCTTGAACATCCTCGGCGTCGGCATCGCCGCCACCTTCGAGCTGATCGTCACCGTGCTGGCGGTGATAGAGCTGCTGGTGTTCATGGGCGTGGTCGCGCCGGGCTTCAGCGTGGCCAACTTCGCGCGCGGCGGCTGGGCCGGGTCGGACACCTTCAGCCTGGCGGCGGTCGGCGGCATCTTCGCCGCGATCCCGTTCGCGATCTGGTTCTTCCTGGCGATCGAGGGCGCGGCGATGGCCGCCGAGGAAGCCAAGGACCCCAGGCGCACCATCCCGCGCGCCTACATCGCCGGGATCCTGACCCTGGTGACGCTGGCGTTCGGGGTGATGATCATGGCCGGCGGCGTCGGCGACTGGCGCACCCTGTCCAACATCAACGATCCGCTGCCGCAGGCGATGAAGGCGGTGGTCGGGCACAACTCGACCTGGCTGCACATGCTGGTGTGGATCGGCCTGTTCGGCCTGGTGGCCAGCTTCCACGGCATCATCCTGGGCTATTCGCGGCAGTTCTTCGCGCTGGCGCGCGCCGGCTTCCTGCCGCACGGCCTGGCCAGGCTGTCGCGCTTCCGCACCCCGCACCGGGCGATCCTGGCCGGCGGCGTGGTCGGCGTGGCGGCGATCTACAGCGACGGGCTGGTGCAGGTGCAGGGCATGTCGCTGACCGCGGCGATGATCACCATGTCGGTGTTCGGCGCGATCGTCATGTACATCATGAGCATGCTCAGCCTGTTCAAGCTGCGCCGCGCCGAACCGCAGCTGGAACGCAGCTACCGCGCGCCCGGCTATCCGCTGGTGCCGGCGCTGGCGTTGCTGTTGGCACTGGTGTGCCTGGCGGCGATGGTGTGGTTCAACGCGCTGCTGGCGCTGGTATTCCTGGGCCTGATGCTGCTCGGTGCCGGCTGCTGCGCGCTGAGCCTGCGCGGCAACGGCGGCATCGTCGCCGCCGAGGCCAGCGGCGAGGCATGATCGAGGACACGGCGCCCGCCGCGCGCGGGCGCCTGCAGGAGAACCCGGCATGAGCGGTTTCGCACACAGCGTCGGCGGCCAGACCTGGCGCTTCGACGACCTCAAGGACCTGCTGGCCAAGGCCACACCGGCGCGCTCGGGCGACCGCCTGGCCGGGCTGGCCGCGGCCAGCGAGCCGCAGCGGGTGGCGGCGCAGATGGCGCTGGCCGACCTGCCGCTGCGGCACTTCCTCGACGAGGCGGTGATTCCCTACGAAGACGACGAGGTGACCCGGCTGATCGTCGACAGCCACGACGCGGCCGCGTTCGCGCCGGTGGCGCACCTGACCGTCGGCGGCTTCCGCGACTGGCTGCTCAGCGAAGCGGCCGACGAGGCCGCGCTGGCGGCGCTGGCACCGGGCCTGACCCCGGAGATGGCCGCGGCGGTGTCCAAGCTGATGCGGATCCAGGACTTGGTGCTGGTGGCGCAGAAGATCCGCGTGGTCACCGCGTTCCGCAACACGCTCGGATTGCGCGGGCGCCTGTCCACGCGCCTGCAACCCAACCATCCCACCGACGACCTGGCCGGCATCGCCGCCAGCGTGCTCGACGGGCTGCTGTACGCCAACGGCGATGCGGTGATCGGGATCAACCCGGCCAGCGACAACACCCAGACCATCTGCGAACTGCTGAAGATGCTCGACGCGGTGATCGCCGGCTACCAGATCCCGACCCAGGCCTGCGTGCTGACCCACGTCACCACCTCGATCGAGGCGATCGAACGCGGCGTGCCGCTGGATCTGGTGTTCCAGTCGATCGCCGGCACGCAGAAGGCCAACGCCAGCTTCGGCATCGACCTGGCGCTGCTGCAGCAAGGCTACGAGGCCGGGCTGAGCCTCAAGCGCGGCAGCGTCGGCGACAATGTGATGTATTTCGAGACCGGCCAGGGCAGCGCGCTGTCGGCCGACGCGCACCACGGCGTGGACCAGCAGACCTGCGAAGTGCGCGCCTACGCGGTGGCGCGCCGCTTCAAGCCGCTGCTGGTCAACACCGTGGTCGGCTTCATCGGTCCCGAATACCTGTACGACGGCAAGCAGATCATCCGCGCCGGCCTGGAAGACCACTTCTGCGGCAAGCTGCTCGGCGTGCCGATGGGTTGCGACATCTGCTACACCAACCATGCCGAAGCCGACCAGGACGACATGGACGTGCTGCTGACCCTGCTCGGCACCGCCGGGATCAACTTCATCATGGGCATCCCCGGCTCCGACGACGTGATGCTCAACTACCAGACCACCTCGTTCCACGACGCGCTGTACGCGCGCCAGGCGCTGGGCCTGCGTCCGGCGCCGGAGTTCGAAGCCTGGCTGGAGCGGCTGGACATCCTGCGCCTGGACAACGGCCGCTTCCGCCTCGGCCACGAGCCGCCGGCCGCGTTCCGGCGCGCGCTGGCGCAACTGAGTTGAGCGGGCCGCGCATGCACGACGACAGCGACCGCCCTGCCCGCGCCGATCTCTGGGCCGCGCTGCGCCGGCTGACCCCGGCGCGCATCGCCCTGGGCCGCACCGGCACCAGCCTGCCGACCGCGGCGCAGCTGGATTTCCAGTTCGCGCATGCGCAGGCGCGCGACGCGGTGCACCTGCGCTTCGATCCGGCGCCGCTGGCCGCGGCGCTGGACGCGCGTGGCCGCGATCACGTCGCGCTGCGCAGCGCCGCGGCCGACCGCCACGTCTACCTGCAGCGGCCCGACCTGGGCCGGCGGCTGAGCGAGGACGCGGCCAGCGAACTGCGCGGCCGCATCGCCATGCAACGCCGCAGCTACGACCTGGCCGTGGTGGTGGCCGACGGGCTGTCGGCGCTGGCGGTGCATCGCCATGCCACGCCGATGCTGGAACGCATCGACGCGCTGGCCGCGGCCGAAGGCTGGACGCTGGCGCCGGTGGCGCTGGTCGAACAGGGGCGCGTGGCGATCGGCGACGAGATCGGCGAACTGCTGGACGCGCGCATGAGCGTGGTGCTGATCGGCGAGCGCCCCGGCCTCAGTTCGCCGGACAGCCTCGGCCTGTACTTCACCTACGCCCCGCGCGTGGGCCTCAACGACGCCTGCCGCAACTGCATCTCCAATGTGCGCGAAGCCGGCCTGAGCTATGCGCAGGCCGCGCACAAACTGGCCTGGCTGATGCGCGAGGCGTGCCGGCGGCAGCTCTCCGGCGTGCAACTGAAGGACCAGGCTGACACGCCGGCGCTGTCGGCCACCGACGAGGCCGCGCCCAAGTCGCTGGGCAATTTCCTGATCCCGGAGTGAGCCGCGCCCTGCCCGTCCGCGCGATGGACAGAGCCGGCGCAGATACATCGGTGCGCGCGCACGCCATGTCCAGGCAAGCATCGGCGCTGCGCGCGGCCCGGCTTGCGCAACGCGTCCTCAGCGACGCTGCCGGCGCCGGCGCCATCCCCCGAATCCTGGCCCGACACCCCTCAGGCGTCGCGCAGCGCCGTGGCGCAACGCAGCAGCCGGAGCGAAGCGCTAGCGCTGCCGCCGGCTGACCTGGGATCCGCTTCCGCCCAAGCATAGCAATCCATCACACAAGCAGTGCCGGCGGACGCAGTGCCTAGAAACGCCTACCGCGCCAAACCGTGATCGCTCCGCCACAACCGGGATTTGGCTGCGGCATCGAACGGCAGCGCGCCAAGGCGCGCCTAGCATTCGCGCCGGCCACGCCATGGCCGCCGATCGCCTCCCTGCGGCCACCGAATGACACCGGTATCAATCCGGTGTCGACGACGCTGCAGCCGGGGCGCAGCAGGTCCCATCCCAAACCCGAGAGCACACGCCATGACCGTATCGCGCTGGTTCCAGATTCCCGCCACCCTCGCCCTGGCCGGCGGCGCCATCGCCACCGCCTGGGCGCTGACCGGTACCGCCTCCCGGCCGCAATTGACCAGTTCGGAAGCGGCCAACCAGACCGTCGCCAAGCACCTGGCCCAGGCCGGCACCATCGGCGCACTGACGACCGACAACTGGAACCCCAGCGCCGGCGTCGCCCTGCTCACCGCCGACTACGCGGTCGCCGCCGACGGCTCCACCCGCTACCGCACTGTGCAGGCCGCGGTCGATGCCGCGGTCGCGGCTGGCGGCACGATGCGGCGCTACATCAGCGTCAAGCCCGGCACCTACAAGGAAGTGGTCTGCGTGCCCGCGGCGGCGCCGCCGATCACCCTGTTCGGCCTGGGCAGCGCGCCGGCCAACACCACCATCAGCTTCGGCAACGCCAACCCGACGCCGAAACCGAGCGGCAGCGCCACCCACCCCTGCGCCAGCAACGCGTCCAGCAGCACCGTCGGCACCTCCGACAGCGGCACCGTCACCGTGCGCGCGGCGCAGTTCCAGGCGCGCAACCTGGCGATCGTCAACAGCTACGTCGAGGACACCTACGCCAGCAGCAACCAGTCGGCGGTGGCGCTGGCGCTGCGCGGCGACAAGGCGGTGCTGGAGAACGTGGCGCTCACCGGCAACCAGGACACCCTGCTGGTCAGCGGCGGCAGCGCCAACACGGTGATCCGCGCGTTCTTCAAGGGCGGCAGCATCGAGGGCGACACCGACTTCATCTTCGGCTCGGGCGTGGCCGTGTTCTCCGGCAGCACCATCCGCTATACCGCCGCGCGCCGCGGCGCCAACAGCGGCGGCGTGATCTTCGCCCCCAGCACCCGCCCCGGCAGCGGCTACGGTTTCCTGGCCGTGGCCAGCACCTTCGATGCGATCGGCAGCCCGTCGGCGAACACCGTGTACCTGGGCCGCGCCTGGGACGAGAGCGTCGGCAGCCTGTCCAACTACGTCAACGGCAGCTCGCCCAACGGCAAGGTGGTGATCCGCGAGTCCAGCCTGGGCGCGCACGTGCGCAAGAGCGCGCCGTGGAACGCGTCCACGGTCGGCCGCCCGTATTGCAGCAGCGGCTGCACGCAGTCGGCCAACCGCTTCTTCGAGTACGCCAACAGCGGCGCCGGCAGCGCCAACTGAGCCGCGCGCCTGGATCGGCCGTGCCCGGCGCTCAGCCCAGGCCGGCCCACCAGGCGCGCCACAGCGTGGCCATCTGGCTCGGCGGCTTGCGCGCAGCGCTGGCCTGCTGCGCGATCCGCGCACGCGCCAGCGCCGACACGATGCGCCGCGGCCGCGGCCCGGCCACGCGCCGCGGCCAGCGCTGCAGCAAGGCCTGTGCCCAGCGCTGCTGCGCCTGCGCCGCCTCGCCGCCGCGCAGCGACAGCGGCACCGCGGCGATGCCGGCGTCGGCGAGCCGCTGCGCCAGCACCTGCGTGGCCAGCGCCGCCGCGGCGTCGCGCTGGTCCTCGAACACCTTGCATTCGACCTGCGCCGCGGCCAGCGCGAACGCCTCCAGGCGCTCGTAGGCATGCGCCGGATCGGCCGCGGCCGCGCGCGAGGCGAGCAGCCCCGGCAAGGCCTCGGCCAGTTGCGCCCATGGCGCGGCGACCGGCTCCAGCACCCGCCCCAGCGGATGCCGCGAGCGCTGCCCGGCCCAGCTGCGCAATTCCTCGCCCCACCACGCCAGCTTGGCGTCGGCCGGCAACGGATCGCCGGCGATGTTGAGGATGTCGTCGAATTCCTGCAGCAGCGCGAACCAAGCCACCGCGCGTATGCGCTGCGGCGCCGGCACGAAAGTCTCGGCCACCGTCCATTCCGGCCAGCGGCTGCGCCATTTGTCGAGGAAGGCATCCAGGGCGGAGGTACTGCTCATGCGATCGGAAGGTCCGGAAAGTCAGGGAAGCTGCGACGCGCCGGGCCAGGCGCTCGCATCGAGCAAGTCGGCAGGGGCGGCGACCAGCGCATCGGCGCGCCAGGCCAGCGGATCCTCGCCGTCCAGGCGATAGCCCCACAGCACCGCCACCGAGGCCATGCCGGCGGCGCGCGCAGCGAGGATGTCGCGTTCATCGTCGCCGACGTAGGCGACCTGCTGCGGCGGTACGTCCAAACGCTGCGCGGCGACCTGCAGCGGCAGCGGGTGCGGCTTGCGCTCGGCCAGCGTGTCGCCGCCGATCAGCACCGCGCAACGCCGTTCCCAGCCCAGCTGCGGCAGGATCAGCCGCGCCAGGTATTCGGGCTTGTTGGTGACGATGCCCCACACGCAGCCGGCATCTTCCAGCCGCTGCAGCAGCGCCGCGATGCCGTCGAACAGCTGCGAATGCCGGCCGATCCGCCTTTCGTACTGGCGCAGGAAATCGGGAATCAGCGCATCGCGCTCCGCGGCCGGCAACTCGGGAAAGGCGACGCCCAGCATCGCCCGCGAGCCCTTGGACACCACCGGACGCAGCTGCTCCAGGGTCAGCGCATCGCGCCCGCGGTCGGCCAGCAGCGCATTGGCCGCGGCCAGCAGATCCGGCGCGCTATCGAGCAGCGTGCCATCCAGGTCGAACAGCACCGCGCGCGGGAAATTCCGCGATGCCGTGGCCTGCGGCGGCTGAGCGCCGCGATCCTGGCTTCGGGAATCGGAAGGCATCACGCGCACGCACACATGCTTCTGCCAATCCCGAATCCCGACTCCCGAATCACGGCTTCACCGCACACGCCAGGTAATTCACCTCGGTGCGCGTGGACAGCCGCGCGCGGTTGCGCCACGGCTCGTACAGCATGCCGCTGACGTCGTGCAGCTGCAGCTCGGCCTGGCGCAGCCAGGCCGCCAGTTCGGCCGGCTTGATGAAATCCTGGTAGCGGTGGGTGCCGGTGGGCAACAGCCGCGCCACGTACTCGGCACCGACGATGGCCAGCGCGAACGCGGCCGGGGTGCGGTTGAGCGTGGACAGGAACAGCTGGCCGCCGGGCTTGAGCAGGGTCGCGCAGGCGCGCACGATCGCCGCCGGATCGGGCACGTGCTCGAGCATCTCCATGCAGGTGATCGCGTCGAAACTGCCCGGGCGCTCGGCGGCCAGGTCCTCGACCGACTGCACGCGGTAGTCGACCTCCACCCCGGATTCGAACTGGTGCAGCCGCGCCACCTTGACCAGTTCCGGCGACAGGTCGATCGCGGTGACCTGCGCGCCCTCTTTGGCCAGCGCCTCGCTGAGCAGGCCGCCGCCGCAGCCCACGTCGAGCACGCTGGCGCCGCGCAGCGGCAGCCGCTCGGCGACGTAGCGCAGGCGCACCGGGTTCAGCGCGTGCAGCGGCTTCTGCGGGCCGTCGGCGTCCCACCAGCGGGTGGCCAGCGCGCCGAACTTGTCCAGTTCGGCCTGATCGAAATTGGCGGACGTATTGGAAGCGGAAGCGGTCATGACGGCGTCTCGGTTGGGCCGCGCGCGGATCGCGGCACGGCAGTAAAGCGGATCAGGCGTGCACGCTGCGGATGCGTTCGCGCCATTGCCGCGCGTTGGCGACCAGCGCGTCGGTATCCATGTCCACCAGCACGCGCTGATCGAGCTTGCGCTGGCCGGCGATCCACACATCGCTGACCTGCTGCCGGCCGGCCGCATAGACCAGTTGCGACAGCACGTTGTGCAGCGGCTGGGTCTCCAGCGCCGACAGGTCCACGCAGATCAGGTCGGCCTGCTTGCCGACCTCGATCGAACCGATCTTCTCGCCGAAGCCGAGCGCGCGCGCGCCGCCCAGCGTGGCCGCGCGCAGCGTGGTCGCCGCGTCCAGCGCGGTGGCGTCGTTGGCCACCGCCTTGGCCAGGATCGCCGCGGTGCGGTTCTCGCTGAACATGTCCAGGTCGTTGTTGCTGGCGCAGCCGTCGGTGCCGATCGCCAGGTTCACGCCCGCGCGCTGCAGCGCGCAGGCCGGGCAGAAGCCGGAGGCGAGCTTGAGGTTGGATTCGGGGCAATGCACCACGCTGACCCCGCGCTCGGCGCACAGGTGGATCTCGGCGTCGGTGAGCTGGGTCATGTGCACCGCGATCAGGCGGTCGTTGACCAGGCCCAGCCGGTCCAGCCGCGCCAGCGGGCGCTGGCCGTACTGCTTGAGCGAGTCGGCGATTTCCTGCGCGGTCTCGTGGGTATGCAGGTGCACCGGCACGTCGAGCTGGTCGGACAGCATCCGCACCCGCTCGAAGTTCGCGTCGTTGACCGTGTACGGCGCGTGCGGGGCGAAGGCGATGCCGATCAGCGGATCGTCGCGCCACTGGTCGTGCACCTCGCAGGCGCGTTCGAAGTATTCGTCGGAGGTCTTGGCCCAGGCGGTCGGGAAATCGATGATCACCGTGCCCACACGCGCGCGGAACCCGTGCTGCTTGTACACCGCGGCCTGCACGTCGGAGAAGAAGTAGTTCTCGTTGGCGCAGGTGGTGCCGCCGCGCAGCATCTCGGCGATCGCCAGCGCGGTGCCGTCGGCGACGAACTCCGGGCCGATCACCGCGGTCTCCACCGGCCAGATGTGCTGCTGCAGCCACACCATCAGCGGCAGGTCGTCGGCGATGCCGCGCAACAGCGTCATCGGGTTGTGGGTGTGCGCGTTGACCAGGCCCGGCAGCAGCGCCGCGTCCGGGCGCGACACGGTGCGCGCGGCGGAAAAGCGCGCACGCGCCTCGGCGATCGGCAGCACCGCGACGATCTCGCTGCCGCGCACCGCCACCGCGTGGTCTTCCAGCACCACCGCATGCGGCTCGATCGGGACCACGTAGCCGGCTTCGATCAGCAGGTCGCAGGATTCGGGGATGGAGGTCATCGCAATGCTCTGGGAAAGGAAAGAATCAAGTCGCCGCGGCGGCCTGCAGGATGCGCCGCCGGTACACGCGCATCACCACCCACTGCAGCACGAACACCGCCACGAAGCCCAGCCGCCCGAGTACCGGAGCGACCATCGCCAGCGGGATGCACAGCGCGAACACCACCGGCGCGACCGCCACGCGCAGCGTCATCGCCCGCGCCTGCAGCGCGCCCAGCCGCTGCACCAGGCCTTCCTTGCGCACCGCGTAGGCATGCATCAGGTAGGCGGCCGCACCGATCGCGGCCAGATGCGCGCAGTACACCGCGAACGCCTGGTGGCTGCCGAAATAGTCCGAATACAGCGCAGTCGAAAACGGCAGCAGGCCGATCAGCAGCAGTTGCAGCACGTTGAGCCAGATCAGCCGGTCGTCGAACTGGCGGATATGCCGGCACAGCTGCAGGTGCGACTTCCAGAACAACGCGGTGACCAGGAAGCTGACCGCGAAGCCGATGAACAGCGGCAGCATCCGGTCCAGCGCGGCCAGGATGCCGCCGGCGGCCTCGACCTGGGCATGCCCCGGCACCTTGATCTCCACCGCCAGCAAGGTGATGGCGATGGCGAACACCGCATCGCTGAAGAACACGACGCGGTCGTGCGGGTACTTGGCGTCGGCGCTGTCGGCGTGGCTCATGGTCGCGGGAATTCCTGGAAACGGATCGGCCGCGCTCGCCGCACGGCGATTCGGCATTGCATGGGCATGGCGGCCGCACGCGGCGAACGCATGCGACCGGCTACCGTCCACCGCAGCCGCTGGCGGCGGGCGGCCACGTGCCGCCCGGGCGCGCGGGCCGTCGGCTTACTTGACGCGCGAGAAGTACTCGCCCGAGCGCGTATCGACCTTGATGATTTCGTCCTGGCCGACGAATAGCGGTACCCGCACCACCGCGCCGGTTTCCAGCGTGGCCGGCTTGCCGCCGCCGCCGGAGGTGTCGCCGCGCACGCCGGGGTCGGTTTCGACGATCTTCAGTTCGACGAAGTTCGGCGGGGTGACCTGGATCGGGGTGCCGTTCCACAGCGTCACCACGCAATCCTCCTCGCCCTTGATCCACTTGGCGGCGTCGCCGACGCCGGTCTTGTCGGCCTGCACCTGCTCGAAGGTTTCCTGCTGCATGAAGTGCCAGTACTCGCCGTCGGTGTACAGGTACTGCATGTTGGTATCGACCACGTCGGCCGCTTCCAGGCTGTCGGTCGCCTTCATGGTCAGTTCGACCACGCGCCCGGACTTGATGAAGCGGTACTTGATGCGGGTGAAGGCCTGGCCCTTGCCCGGCTTGACGTATTCGGTATCGGTGATGATCGCGGGCTCGCTGTTGACCAGGATCTTCATCCCGTTCTTGACGTCGTTCATGCCGTAGCTGGCCATCTGAAACTCCTCGGGTAAGGCAAACCCGCCGCGTTCGGCGGCCGGCCGGATAGAATGGAAAGCCCCGCCGCAACCGGCGGGCACTCGTTTTATGACCGCATATGATAACCGCAGCCCCCCGCCCGATGCAGCCGTCCCCGTCCCCCGCCGTCCTGGCCGCGCCGCGCTGGCAGCAGCTGTGGCGCGATGCCGTGCGCGACCCGCGCGAGTTGCTGGCGCTGCTGGGGCTGGATCCGCAGGCGCTCGGCGTCTCCGAACAGGCTGCGACGCAGTTCGCGCTGCGCGTGCCGCGCGGCTTCGTGGCGCGCATGCGCCATGGCGACGCGCACGATCCGCTGTTGCGCCAGGTGCTGCCGATCGACGCCGAACTGCGCCGGGTGCCGGGCTTCGCGCTGGACGCGGTCGGCGACGCGGCGGCCAAGAAGGCCGACGGGGTGATCCAGAAATACCGCGGACGCGCGCTGCTGGTCGCCACCGGCAGCTGCGCGGTGCACTGCCGCTACTGCTTCCGCCGCCACTTCCCGTATGCCGAGGAAACCGCCGCGCGCGACGGCTGGCGCGAGGCGGTGGCGGCGGTCGCCGCCGATCCGGATATCGACGAAGCGATCCTGTCCGGCGGCGACCCGCTGTCGCTGGCCACCTCCAAGCTGGTCGAACTGACCGAGGCGCTGGCGGCCATTCCACATCTCAAACGCCTGCGCATCCATAGCCGCCTGCCGGTGGTGCTGCCCGAGCGCGTCGATGCGCCGCTGCTGGCCTGGCTGCGCGCGCTGCCGTGGCCGGTGGCGTTCGTGATCCACGCCAACCACGCCAACGAATTCGACGCCAGCGTAGATGCCGCGCTGGCGCAGCTACGCGGCACCGGCGCGCAACTGCTGAACCAGGCGGTGCTGCTGCGCGGGGTCAACGACAGCGTCGCCGCGCTGGCCGCCCTGAGCGAGCGCAGTTTCGCCGCCGGCGTGCTGCCCTACTACCTGCACCAATTGGACAAGGTCGAAGGCGTGGCCCATTTCGAAGTGGACGACGCCACCGCGCGTGCGCTGCACCAGGCCCTGGCCGCGCGGCTGTCCGGGTATCTGGTGCCGAAGCTGGTGCGCGAGATCCCTGGCGATACCGGCAAGCGCGCGCTCTGAGGGGCCGGGATTCGGGATTTGGGATTGGGGATTCGGAAAAGCGGGTTCCGGTGCGCGATATCCTGGAAGAGCTGGGATTGGGGATTCGGGATTGGGGATTCGGAAAAGCGGGTTCCAGTGCGCGATAGCCTAAAAGGGCGCAAATGGCGTCTCTAATGGGGGGGCTTACCGGCTTTCGCTTCTCCGAATCCCCAATCCCGAATCCCCAAATCCCAGCTCTCAAAGGGACCTCGATGAATGCCTTGACCAAGACCTGGCGCCGCCGGCGCTGCCGTTTCGGACTCGTGGCGCTGCTTGCCGCGGCCGCAAGCGCAGCGGTCGCGGCGGAGCCGATCCCGGCCGCCGGCTCCAACCCGATCGTCCGCGACACCTTCACCGCCGACCCCGCGCCGCTGGTGGTCGGCGACACGCTGTATCTGTACGTCGGCCACGACGAGGCGCAGCGCGACGAGATGTTCACCATGCGCGAGTGGCTGGTGTATTCGACCAAGGACATGAAGACCTGGACCGCCCACGCCCCGATCATGAACGTCAAGGATTTCAAATGGGCCAAGCAGGATGCGTGGGCATCCCAGGCGATAGAAAAGAACGGCAAGTTCTATTTCTACGCGGCGGTGGAGCACGACGCCACGCATCCGGGCAAGGCGATCGCGGTGGCGGTGGCGGACACGCCGACCGGCCCGTTCGTGGACGCGCGCGGCTCGGCGCTGGTCACCAACGAAATGACGCCGAAGGGCACGCACAGCTGGGAAGACATCGACCCGACCGTGCTGACCGACGACGACGGCACCACTTGGATCGCCTGGGGCAACCGCCAGTGCTACCTGGCCAAGCTCAAGCCCAACATGATCGAACTCGACGGCCCGATCCGCGAGATCACCCCGCCGCATTTCGAGGAAGGCCCGTGGCTGCACAAGCGCGGCGATCTGTATTACCTGACCTATGCCTCGCTGGACCGGGCTACACAGCGCGATGAACACGTGTCCTATGCGACCGCGCCCGCCATCACCGGGCCGTGGACCTATCGCGGCGAACTGACCGGCTCGGGCAAGTACAGCTTCACCATCCATCCGGGCATCGTCGAGTTCAAGCGGCACTGGTACCTGTTCCTGCACAACGCGACTTTGGCGATCGGCGACTTGAACGGCGCCATCGGCCGGCGTGCGGTGACGGTGGAGTACCTGCATTACAACCCGGACGGCAGCATGCAACCGGTGCGGCAGAGCGAGGCCGGGGTGTCGACTCCAGACGTGACGCGATAATGCACCGCCTTTTGTAGGAGCGGCTTCAGCCGCGACGGGCGTTACCGACGATGTCTGTCGCGGCTGAAGCCGCTCCTACAAAAAAACGGGCGCGCTCGTGGGAATCGGGACCGCGCCTAGTCGCGTGGCATGCCCTCGTTGGCGAGCAGTTGCCGGAACTCGGCAGCGCTGAGCGGATGGCTGAGCCAGAAGCCCTGCCCCAGTTCGCAGCCGCGCTCGCGCAGCAGTTCGAACTGCACTTCCTGCTCGATGCCCTCGGCGACCACGGTGATGCCCAGCGAATGCGCCATGGCGATGATCGCGGTGGTCAGGGCCAGGTCGTCGGGGTCGCGCTGCAGGTCGGCGACGAAGCTCTTGTCGATCTTGACCCCGTCCACCGGCACCTGGCGCAGGTGGCTCAGCCCGGAGAAGCCGGTGCCGAAATCGTCCAGCCACACCTTGACCCCGGTGCGGTGCAGCCGCGCCAGCATGCTCGCGGCCTGCAGCTCGTCGCCGATCACCGCGGTCTCGGTCAGTTCAAGGTGCAGCTGCGCGGCCGGCAGCCCGGATTCGCGCAGGCAGTCGGCGACGATTTCCGGCAGATCGCCGCTGCGCAGCTGCCGCGGCGACACGTTGACCGACACGAACAGGTCGCGGCTGCCGTCGAAGCGCTGCCATTGCGTGGCCTCCATGCAGGCCGCGCGCAGCACCTTGGGGCCGATGCTCTCGATCAGCCCGCTCTGCTCGGCCACGTCGATGAACACCGTCGGCGAGATCGTGCCCAGCGCCGGATGCTGCCAGCGCAACAGCACTTCCACGCCGACCATGCGCCGGTCCAGGGTGCGGAAGATCGGCTGGTACACCAGCTTCAGCTCGTCGCGGTCCCAGGCGCCGCGCAACTCGTGCTCCATGTGCACGCGCCGCTCCACCGCATAGTCCATCGCGCGGCTGTAGAAGCGGTGGCAGTTCTTGCCGGCCAGCTTGGCCTGGTACATCGCGATGTCGCCGTTCTTCAACAGCGCCGAGGCGTCCTCGGCATCGCCGGGATAGACGGTGATGCCGATCGAGGTGCCCATGAACACCTCGCGGTCCTGGATCCGCAGCGGCTCGCGCAACTCCTGCACCAGGCGCTCGGCCAGGCCGGTGGCGACCTGCACCACGTGCTCGTCCTCGACCAGGATCACGAACTCGTCGCCGCCGAAGCGCGCCAGCAGCGCGTCATGCCCGCCCAGCTGATCCACCGCCAGTTGGATGCGCCGCGCGAACTGCAGCAGCGCCTCGTCGCCGGCCTCGTGGCCGAGAGTGTCGTTGATCCGCTTGAAGTCGTCGATGTCGGCGAACAGCAGCGCCAGGCGCCGGTGCGAGGCGCGTGCCGACAGCATGCGGTGGTCCAGCGCCTCGCGGAACGCGAGCCGGTTGGTCAGCCCGGTCAGGGCATCGGTATACGCCATGTGGCGCACGTCGCGGTCGTGGCGGGCGATCGCCTCGCTCATGCGCCCGAACGCGCGCAGCAGTTCGCTGACCTCGTCGTGGCGGCCGCTGTCGCGGCGCTCCACCACGTAGTCGCCGGCCTCGATCTGGCGCGCGGCCGCGGCCAGCCAGCGCACCGGCGCCACCAGCGTGCGCTGCACGTAGATCGCCACCATCACCGCGGTCAGCCCCAGCGCCGCCAGCAGCAGCAACAGCCAGCCCAGGTGGCGCTTGCTCAGCGCGTCCAGGCGTTGCGCCAGGTTCTCGCCGGCCTTGCGCTCGTAGACCAGCGCCCGCGTCCAGGACATGCCCACACGCACCCCGCCCACGCGCTGGTCGCCGATCATGATAGGCATCGACACGTCCAGGATCTCGTCGGACTCCTGCGCCAGCAGGCCGTTGGCCTTGATCGCCGCATCGGCCATCGGGCCGCGCATGCGCTGGCCGTAGCCGGGCAGATCGTCGCTGCCGTCGTGGATCAGGCGCCCTTCGGCGTCGTACACCAGCACGTAGGCCACCGCCACGTAGCCCAGCGCCGCGCGCACCTGGGTACCGATCGCGTCCAGGTCCGAGTAGTACACCGGATTGGCCAGCGAATCGGACAGCTGCCGCGCCAGGGTTTCGCCGCGGGTACGCATGCTGCGGTCGAACAGGCCGTGGATGACGTTGCCGCTGAGCGTGCGCACCTCGTTCTGCATCGCCGCCTGCCGCTCCAGCATCAACCCCAGGATCGCCATGATCAGCAACGCGGCCACGCCCATCGCCAGCAGGAACCTGGCCTGCAACCCGAAACGCAGCCTCTTCATTCGACTTCCAGCTTGACCTGCGCAACGCCGGCACGCAGCTGGTCCAGCCGCTTCTGCGAGGCCCGATCCACCGGGTAGAAGCCGGAGGTGCCGAAGAACTTGTGCAGCGCGGCGCTGCCCTGCGGGTCGTCGGCGGCTTCCAGCAACACCTCGCGCAAGCGCGCCTCCACCGGCGAGGCCAGGTCGCTGCGCACCATCTCCACCGCGCGCGGGAACGGCTCGGTGCGGTAGATCACCCGGAAATCGCGGCGGAACGCCGGCGGCACGCGGCGGTCGTCGTCCCAGTCCAGGTTGCTCAGCGCGCCGGCGTCCACCAGGTGCTTGTGCACGTAGGAGGCGATGTTGAGCTCGGAGCGCGCGAACACGTAGCCGACCGTGTTCGCCGAGGCCTGGTCTTTCGGCGAGAGCAGGATCTCCGGATGCAGATCGTGCTCGAACAGGGTCATCATCGGCACCAGGTAGGCGCTGGTGGACAAGGTGCTCTGCAACGCCAGGGTGCGGCCCTGCAGGTCGTGCAGGCTGTGCACCGGCCCATCGCGGCGCACGAAGAACACGGTGTGGTAGTCGCGCACGCCGCTGCGCTCGGTCAGCAGCAGCGGCCGCACCCCGCCGCGCTGTTGCAGCGCCATCGCGGTGGCCGCGGTCTCGGTGACCCAGTCGACGCGACCGCGGCGCAGGTAGCTGCTCATCTGCTGGCTGTCGCGGGCCATCAGGATCTGCCCAGAGGTGATGCCGACGTCGCGCATGCGCGGCACCACGTAGTCCAGCAACGGCTTCAGCTGCTCGTAGTGGGCCTTGGGATTGTCGCTGATGCGGCCCAGGACCAGCACCGTCGGACGCGCGTGCGCCAGCCCAGGCCAGCAGATCGCCAGCGCCAGCCACACCATGACGAAACGCCACCGCGAGTTTTGCAAACCACATTCCCCATGTAGAGGCTATAAGCCTAGCCGAAAGCGTCAGCCGGCGACAGCTGGTGAGGCCGGGAGTGGGGATTTGGGATTGGGGATTCGGGGCGATCATGCCCCGGCAAGGGAGAGAGCTTGCTGTGCGTTGCGCCAAGCGATCCGTCGCCGATGACCGGAATCCCTGCTTTGCCGAGTCCCGAGTCCCGGGTCCCGAAACTAGCTTCGCGCCTGTCCCGCCAGCCGCGCCATGCGCTGCGCATCGGACAGAATGCCGCGCAGCAACCGCACTTCCTGCTCGGTCAGCGCGTTGCGCAGGAACAGCCGGCGCAGCTTGCGCATCGCCGAATCCGGCGCGCGGCCCTTGTGGAAGTCGATGTCGTCCAGGGTGTCGGCCAACTGCCCGAACAGGCCTTCCAACTGCGCATGGCTGGCCGGCGCCTCGCGGAACCCGGGTTCGGCGGCGGCGGCCGGCTGCGCCGCCTCGCCGCGCAGCAGCGCCAGGCGCAGTTCGTAGGCCAGCACCTGCACCGCCGCAGCCAGGTTGAGCGAACTGAACGCGGGATCGGAGGGAATGTGCACCGCCGCGTGGCACAGCTGCAGTTCCTCGTTGGTCAGGCCGGTGCGCTCGCGCCCGAACACCAGCGCCACCTCGGCCTGCTCGGCGGCCGCAGTCACCAGGCGTTGCGCGCCGTCCGCCGGCAGCAGTTCTTCCAGCGACACCCGCCGACTGCGCGCGGTGCAACCGAGCACCAGTTGGCAGTCGGCCACCGCCTCGGCCAGGGTGGCCAGCACCGGCGCCTGCTGCAGCACGTCCTCGGCGCCGGCCGAGCGCCGGTAGCCGTCCTCGTCGAGCGCGCGCTCCGGCGCCACCAGCACCAGCCGCGCCTGGCCCATGGTCTTCATCGCCCGCGCCGCCGCGCCGATATTGCCGGGGTGCTGGGTACCGACCAGAACGAAGCGGATGTGGGCAGAAGCGGTCATGGCAGGAAGATGCGGAGCGAACGGGGCGTAGATGGTAAACTGCGCGGCCGGTCTTCGCGCCGGACTGTTCTTTTCCTCCGCCAGATCCTTCTCCGCCCTCTCGGGAGCCGTTGCCATGCAAAAACCCGCCGTCACCGTCATGGTCAAGGCCGCCCGCCTCGCCGGCAATGTGCTGTTGCGCCATATCAACCGGCTGGAAGCGCTGAACGTGGTGCAGAAGGACCGCATGGACTACGCCAGCGAAGTCGATGCCGACGCGGAGAAGGTGATCGTCAAGGAACTGCGCCGCGCCTACCCCGATTACGGGGTGATGGGCGAGGAAGGCGGCGTGCAGGGCGGCGGCCGCTACATGTGGGTGATCGACCCGCTCGACGGCACCAGCAACTACCTGCGCGGCTTCCCGCATTACTGCGTGTCGATCGCCCTGGTCGAAAACGGCGAGCCGATCGACGCGGTGATCTTCGATCCGCTGCGCAACGAGCTGTTCACCGCCAGCCGCGGCAACGGCGCGGTGCTCAACGACCGCCGCATCCGCGTCAGCGAGCGCAAGGAACTGAACGGGGCGATGGTCAACACCGGCTTCGCCCCGCGCGAGCGCAAGCGCACCAGCGCCCAGCTCAAGTGCGTGGACGCGCTGATGGTGCAGGCCGAGGACATCCGCCGCACCGGCTCGGCCGCGCTGGACCTGGCCTACGTGGCCTGCGGCCGCACCGACGCCTACTTCGAAGCCGGGGTGAAAGCCTGGGACATCGCCGCCGGCGTGCTGCTGGTACGCGAGGCCGGCGGCCGCATCACCGACTTCAAGGGCGCCACCCCGGGCCGCATCGACGACCGCGGCACCCCGCAGTACCAGATCGTGGCCGGCAACATCAAGGTCAGCGACGCGCTGCAGAAGCTGATCGTCAACACCGGGTATGCGGCGGAGTTCGACGCGAAGTTTTGATGGGCCGGGATTCGGGATTGGGGATTGGGGATTCGCAAGAGCGGCATCCCATCGCTGATCCCCTCCTCTTCCCAGAACGAAAAAGCCGCGCAGATGCGCGGCTTTTTCGTTGCAGAACCGGGAACCCGCTTTTGCGAATCCCCAATCCCCAATCCCGAATCCCGGCCCCTCAGGGCCTGCGCGCCAACGCCTCGACGTCCTTGGTCTTGGGCAGCAGGTCCTGCTTGGTGACCTGGAACGGGCCGATCGACAGCAGCGGCACCGCCACGATCACCGAGGACACCACCACGATGATCGCGCCGATCATGTGGGTCAGCGCCAGGCCTTCCATCGAGTTGCCGCCGTACAGGTACAGCGCCAGCGCCGACAGGAAGAACATCACCGCGGTGATCACGGTGCGCGACAGGGTCTGGTTGATCGAGCGGTTCAGCACTTCCACCGGCTCCACGCGCAGGCTGCGGAAGTTCTCGCGCACGCGGTCGAACACCACGATGATGTCGTTGATCGCAAAGCCCATCACCGACAGCAGGCCGGCCAGCACGGTCAGGTCGAACTCGCGGCCGGTGAGCGAGATGTAGGCCACCGTCACCAACAGGTCGAACAGCGCGGTCAGGCTGGCCACCACCGCGAACTTCCACTCGAAGCGGAAGCCGATGTAGATCAGGAAGCCGACCAGCATGAACACGGTCGCGTAGACGCCGTTCAGCGCCAGGTCCTTGCCGACCTGCGGGCCGACGAATTCGCCCGGCTTCACCGTCGCCGGGTTCTCCGCCGTGCTCACTGCCTTGCGCACCTGCTCGGCGAGGTTCTTGGTCACGTCTTCGTTGTTGTGCTCGCCCTGCGGTTGCAGGCGGATCACGATCTCGTTGCCGCTGCCGACGTTCTGCACCTGCGCGTTCTCGAAGCCGGCGGTGGCCAGCTGCGCGCGCACATGGTCGATGTCCACCGGCTTCTGGAAACTGGTCTGCACCAGCGCGCCGCCGGTGAACTCCAACGCGTAGTTGAAGCCCTTGGCGAAGATCACCCCGAGCGAGGCCACCGCCAGCACCAGCATCAGCACCAGGGTCGGACGCCGCCAACGCATGAAGTCGATCTTGGTGTCGTTCGGGATCAGATGAAGCGGGAAGATTTTCATGGAGACATGCTCTTCAATAATTTGGACCCCGCACATGGAGGTGCGGGCTCTTGCGAGGGACTCGCATTTTCGCCCCCCGCACATGGATATGCGGGCTCTTGCGAAGGACTCGCATTTTTCATCCCCTGCGCAACGCTGCGCAGGGTCTTGCGAAGGATGCGCGTGCGGCTCAGATCGCCAGCGACTTGAGCTTCTTGCGACGACTGTAGATCAGCGTCGCCAGCGCGCGCGACACGGTGATCGCGGTGAACATCGAGGCGAAGATGCCGATGATCATGGTCAGCGCGAAGCCCTTCAGCGGGCCGGTCCCGAACGCGTACAGGGCCACGCCGACGATCAGGCCGGTGAGGTTGGCGTCGAGGATGGTGCCGCCCGCCTTCTCGTAGCCGGCGACGATCGCCGACTTCGGCGGCATGCCCTGCCGCAGTTCCTCGCGGATACGCTCGTTGATCAGCACGTTGGCGTCCACCGACAGGCCGACCGACAGGGCCAGGCCGGCGAAGCCGGGCAAGGTCATGGTGGCGCCGAACAGCGACATCACCGAAACCACGATTAGCAGGTTCATCAGCAGCGCCACCGAGGTGATCGCGCCGAACATGCGGTAGTACACGCCGAAGAACACCAGGGTGAACAGGAACGCGTACAGCACCGCGGTGACGCCGCGCTCGACGTTCTCCGCACCCAGGCTCGGGCCGATCACGTATTCCTCGACGAAGTCCATCGGCGCGGCCAGCGAACCGGCGCGCAGCAGCTTGGCCAGGTTCTCGGCCTCGACCTTCTCCAGGCCGGTGGTCTGGAAGTTCTTGCCGAACACGCCGGCGATGCGGGTCGGCGCCAGGGCCTCTTCCTTGACCCGCACGCTGCGCACTTCCTTGCCGTCGACCATGCTCACGGTCGGGATGCGCTCGATGTAGACCACCGACATCAGCTTGCCGGTGTTGGCGCTGGTGTAGTCGAACATGCGCTGGCCGGCGACGTTGTTGAGCGTGACCGACACCGCCGGCAGCCCGTTCTGGTCGTTGCTGACTACCGCGCCGACCATCTGGTCGCCGGACACCAGCACGCGCTTGTTGAGCAGCACCGGGGCGCCGCTGTCGCGCAGGCGGAACACCTTGGCTTCCGGCGGGATGTTGCCGGTGCGCACCGCGTCCTCGGCGTTGCCTTCGACCACGCCACGGAACTCCAGCGTGGCGGTGGCGCCGATCATGCGCTTGGCCTCGGCGGTGTCCTGCACGCCCGGCAGCTCGACCACGATGCGGTCCTCGCCCTGGCGCTGGATGATCGGCTCGGCCACGCCCAACTGGTTGACGCGGTTGCGCAGCGTGGTCAGGTTCTGCTCGATCGCGCCGGCGGCGATCTGCTTGAGCTCGGCATCGGGCACGCCGACCGCGATGGTCTGCCCGGACACGGCATAGCTCAGGGTCGGCTGCGCCTTGCTCAGCGCGGCGCGCGCGGCATTGACGTCGGCGCCCTCGCCCAGCCCGACCTGGATGCTGTTGTCGGCACGACGCTCGACCGAGCGGTAGGGAATGCGGCTGTCGCGCAGCGTGGTGCGGATGTCCTCGGCGAAGGCATCCAGGCGCTTGTCCAGCGCCGCCTTCTGGTCCACCTGCAGCGCGAAGTGCACGCCGCCGACCAGGTCCAGGCCCAGCACCATCGGCTTGCCGCCGATCGCCGACAGCCACTGCGGCACGGTCGAGGCCAGGTTCAGCGCCACCGTGTAGTTCTCGCCCACCTGCTGGCGCAGGATGTCGTTGGCGCGGGTCTGCGCCTGCAGGCTCGGCAGGCGCACCATCAGGCTATCGCCCTCCTTGACCACCGACTTGGGAGTGATCCCGGCCGCCTTCAGCTCGGCGCTGACCCGCTCGCGCAGGGCCTCGTCGAGCTGGCCGCCGCGGCTGGCGGTGATCTGTACCGAAGGGTCCTTCTGGTAGACGTTGGGCAGCGCGTACAACGCACTGAACGCCAGCACGATCAGGATGAGGAAATACTTCCAGCGCGGAAACTCGAGCATTGCAGGACCCCGCGCGACGCCACGCCGGCGCCGCGCCTAGCAGTAAGAGAAATGAATCAGGCGGACTTCAGCGTGCCCTTGGGCAGCACGTTGCCTATGGCGCCCTTCTGCACGCGGATGCGCACGTTGTCGGCGATTTCCACGGTGATGAAGTTGTCGCCGATGTCGGTGACCACGCCGGCCACGCCGCCGGAAGTGATGACCTCGTCGCCGCGACCGAGTTTGTCCAGCATCGACTTGTGCTCCTTCTGCCGCTTCATCTGCGGGCGGATCATCACGAAATACATCACCGCGATCAGGATGATCGGCAGCAGGAACATCTGCATGCCGCCGCCAGCGGCAGGAGCGGCGCCGGCGGTCTGCGCCTGGGCCACGGGAATCAGGAAATCGAGCGGGTTCATCGGTGTGTCCTATGGTTTGGGCAGCCCGTCGCCGTTGAGGGCACGGACCGCTGGTTTGTCGCCGGAGGCGGCAAGCAGCCGCCGATTATGCCACGATCTCCCCTTGCCCCCGGAACGACCGTCGCGCCCTCCCTTCTTCCCTCGGGACCATGGCCCCCTTCTCGGGGGAAGGTGCCGCGCAGCGGCGGATGAGGGTACGGGCGCAGCCTCATGCGCCTTCGATGCTCGCGAGGCTGCGCCCCGTACCCTCACCCCAACCCCTCTCCCGACGGGAGAGGGGCTTTATCCCTGCTCCGAGGGCAGCGGTGTGGCTTCCGCCCCGCGCGCCGCATAAAAGGACCGCCGGAACTGGGCAAAGGTTCCCGAGGCGATCGCTGCGCGCATGTCGGCCATCAGTTTCTGGTAGTACCAGAGGTTGTGCAGGGTGCCCAGCATCGGCGCCAGCATCTCGTTGCAGCGGTCCAGGTGGCGCAGGTAGGAGCGGGTATAGCCGCCGCTGCAGGCATGGCAGCCGCAGCCCGGCTCGATCGGCGCCAGGTCGCGCTCGTAGCGGGCGTTGCGGATGCGCACGGTGCCGAACGAGGTGAAATAGTGGCCATTGCGCGCGTTGCGGGTCGGCATCACACAGTCGAACATGTCCACGCCGCGGGCCACGCCCTCGACCAGGTCCTCCGGCCGCCCTACCCCCATCAGGTAGCGCGGCCGGTCGGCCGGCAGCTGCGGATGCAGGTGTTCGAGCATCGCGTTGCGCTCGTGCTCCGGCTCGCCCACCGCCAGCCCGCCGATCGCGTAGCCGTCGAAGCCGATCGCCTGCAGGCCCTCGATCGAGCGGGTGCGCAGGTCCGCATGCACGCCGCCCTGGACGATGCCGAACAGCGCCGCATCGTTGTCCAGGCCGTCGTGCGCATCGCGCGAGCGCTGCGCCCAGCGCAGGCTCAGCTCCATCGAGCGGCGCGCGACGTCCTCGGTGGCCGGGTACGGGGTGCACTCGTCGAAGATCATCACGATGTCCGAGTCGAGCACCTTCTGGATCCGCATGCTCTCCTCCGGACCCAGGAACACCTTGGCGCCATCGGTCGGCGAGGCGAAGGTCACCCCCTGCTCGCTGATCTTGCGCCGATGCGCCAGCGAGAACACCTGGAAACCGCCCGAATCGGTAAGGATCGGCCCGTCCCAGCGCGCGAAGCCGTGCAGCCCGCCGTGGTCGCCGATCACGTCCAGGCCCGGCCGCAGGTACAGGTGGAAAGTATTGCCGAGGATGATCTGCGCGCCCAGCGCCTTGATCTGCTCGGGCAGCACGCCCTTGACCGAACCGTAGGTACCGACCGGCATGAACGCCGGGGTTTCCACCGTACCGCGCGGGAAGGTCAGGCGCCCGCGGCGAGCGGCGCCGTCGGTGGTGTCTAGCTGAAACTGCAATCGGGACATTGAAAGGCCGGGATTCGAGAGTCGGGATTCGGGATTGGCAAACGCACGGGCGGTGACGGGTAAGGGAGTGCTTCTACGAATCCCCAATCCCCACTCCCGAATCCCGGCCCCACAACAGCATCGCATCGCCGTAGCTGAAGAAGCGGTAGCGCTGTTCGATCGCATGCCGGTACGCGTCGAAGATGCGCTCGCGGCCGGCGAAGGCGGAGACCATCATCAACAGCGTGCTTTCCGGCAGGTGGAAGTTGGTGACCATCGCATCGACGCTGCGGATGCGGTAGCCGGGCAGGATGAAGATCTGCGTCTCGCCGGCGAACGGATGCAGTTCGCCGTCCTTCGACGCGCTCTCCAGCGCGCGCACCACCGTGGTCCCGACCGCGATCACGCGGCCGCCGGCGGCGCGCGTGCGCCGTACCTGCTCGACCAGGCTGGCGCCGACGTTGAGCCATTCGCGGTGCATCACGTGCTGCGCGAGCGCCTCCACCCGCACCGGCTGGAAGGTGCCTGCGCCCACGTGCAAGGTGACATGGCCGACGCTCACGCCGCGCGCCTGCAGCGCCTGCAGCAACGGCGCATCGAAATGCAGGCCGGCGGTCGGCGCGGCGACCGCGCCGGCCTCGCGCGCGAACACGGTCTGGTAGCGCTCGCGGTCGTCCAGCCCGGGCTCGCGGCGGATGTACGGCGGCAACGGCAGGCGCCCGGCCTGTTGCAGCCACGCCTCCAGCGTGTCGGGCACGTTGAAGTGCAGCACATAGAACTCGCCGTCGCGGTCAAGCACCTCGGCCTCGCCGCCGGCATCCAGGGCGATGCGCGCGCCGGCCTTGGGCGACTTGCTCACGCCCAGCTGCGCACGCGCACGCTGGGCGCCGAGCAGGCGCTCGATCAGGATCTCCACGCGGCCGCCGCTGCTCTTGTTGCCGAACAGCCGCGCCGGGATCACCCGGGTGTCGTTGAACACCAGCAGATCGCCCGGCTGCAGCAGCTCGGGCAGATCGCGCACCTGGCGGTCGGCGAACGGCGCCGGTGCCGGCGGCACCAGCAGCAGGCGGCTGGCGGAACGTTCGGCCAGCGGCGCCTGCGCGATCAGTTCCTCGGGCAGCTCGTAGCGGAAATCGGACTTCTTCAAGGCCGGCGTATCACAGTGCAGGTGGCCGGTCATTGTAGCTGGAGGGCCGGGATTGGGGATTCGGGATTAGGGATTCGCAAAAAGCGCAGCGCCTGGCTCCGCTTTACCCAATCCCTAGTCCCGAATCGCCAATCCCGGCCCCTCACCGCTCAAACTTGGTCGACAAGATGATCGACGAGGTCGTGCGCTCCACCCCGTCGACCGCGCCGATGCGGTCGGTCAGCACGTCCATGTCGTTGACCCCGGGCACCACGCCCAGCGCGATCAGGTCGTAGGAGCCGCTGACCGAATGCAGCACGCGGACCTCGTCGATCTCGCGCAGCGCCTTGACCACCGAGGTCATCTTCTTCGGCAGCACGGTAATCAGGATGTGCGCACGGATGTGGCCCTGCTCGAAGTCGTCCCGGGTGCGCACCGTATAGCCGCAGATCACGCCTTCGCGCTCCAGCCGCTCGATCCGGCTCTGCACGGTGGTGCGCGACAGGCCAAGCTTGCGGGCGATCTGCGCGGTGGAGGCGCGGGCGTCCTCGCGCAGCAGCGAGAGCAGGCGTTCGTCGGAGGAAGTGATCTTCATGCGTGGCCGGATTTCGTCGAATCGACGAAATTATCCGATTTCCTGCACAAATCAACTCTGCCAACCGACGATCCGGTCCCGATAATAGAAGGCCTATCGCTGAACGCCCCGCCTCCAGGAGATCCCGCATGACCGTACTCGGCCCCCTCGCCCCGCTGCGCGCCCATGCCGGCGAACGCCTGACCGCCGGCCTGGACGATGCCAGCATCGAACGCCTGGCCGCCTCGCACCCGCAGCTAGCCGCCGCGCTCGATGCCGCCGCGGCGGACCATCCGCGCCTGGCCGCGGAGTTCGCCGACCTGCTCGAACTGGACGAGATCGAGCAGATCCGCGCGCTGCAGGCCGGCTTCGTCAACTTCTACGCCGACGACGCGGTGACCCCGTACGTGGCGCTCGCCGCGCGCGGCCCGTGGGTGGTCACGCTGAAGGGCGCGGTGCTGTACGACGCCGGCGGCTACGGCATGCTCGGCTTCGGCCACACTCCGGAGGCGGTGCTGGAGGCGATGGCGCGGCCGCAGGCGATGGCCAACGTGATGACCCCAAGCCTGTCGCAGCTGCGCTTCGAGCGCGCGCTGCGCGCAGAGATCGGCCAGCAGCGCGGCGCCTGTCCGTACAGCAAGTTCATGTGCCTCAACTCCGGCTCCGAAGCGGTGGGCCTGGCCGCGCGCATCGCCGACATCAACGCCAAGCTGCAGACCGACCCGGGCGCGCGCCACGCCGGCGCCCGGATCAAGCGCATCGTGGTCAAGGGCAGCTTCCACGGCCGTACCGACCGTCCGGGGCTGTATTCCGATTCCAGCCGCAAGGCCTACGTGCAGCACCTGGCCAGCTATCGCGGCGAGGATTCGGTGATCGCGATCGCGCCCTACGACGTGGACGCCTTGCGCCGCGCCTTCGCCGATGCCGAGCACAACGGCTGGTTCGTCGAGGCGGTGTTCCTGGAGCCGGTGATGGGCGAAGGCGACCCGGGCCGTGCGCTGCCGCCGGCGTTCTACGCCGCCGCGCGCGAGCTGACCCGCGCCCACGGCAGCCTGCTGCTGGTCGATTCGATCCAGGCCGGGCTGCGCGCCCACGGCGTGCTGTCGGTGGTGGACTACCCCGGCTTCGAACAGCTCGACGCGCCGGACATGGAAACCTATTCCAAGGCGCTCAACGCCGCGCAGTACCCGCTGTCGGTGCTGGCGGTGACCGAGCACGCCGCGCAGCTGTACCGCAAGGGCACCTACGGCAACACCATGACCAGCAACCCGCGCGCGCTGGACGTGGCCAGCGCCACCCTGGCGCAGCTGACCCCGCAGGTGCGCGCCAACATCCGCGCGCGCGGCGCCGAGGCGGTGCAGAAACTGGAGAAGCTCAAGAGCGAGCTCGGCGGGCTGATCACCCAGGTGCAGGGCACCGGCCTGCTGTTCTCCTGCGCGCTGGCCCCGCAGTTCAAGTGCTACGGCGCCGGCTCCACCGAGGAATGGCTGCGCCAGCACGGGGTCAACGTGATCCACGGCGGCGAGAACTCGCTGCGCTTCACCCCGCATTTCGCGATGGACAGCGACGAACTGGACCTGCTGGTCGGGCTGATCGGCCGCGCGCTGCGCGAAGGCCCGCGCCTGGCGCAGGCCGCAGCCGCCTGAGGCCGGCTGGCGCATGCTGCAGGAACTGGCCGAGGCGTTCGCCCGGCCGCTGTTCGAACTCGTCCTGCAGCTGTTCGGCTACTGGAGCGGCCGCATGCTGCTACCGGTGCTGTCGCTGGGCTGGATCCGTGCCGAAGCCCGCCGCGACCAGCTACCGCGCCGGCCCGGCAAGCGCCGCCACGGCCAACCGTTGCTCTATCGCAACGCCAGCGGCAGCCTGATCGCCAGCGACGATGCAGTGATGATCCTGGGCCTGGCATGCTGGGCGCTGCTGGTACTGGCCGCATTCCTGCTCTATCGCCTGGCGCAGTGAGTTCCCGCTAGCACGGCTTCATGCGGCCGATTCGACCGCCGCCGCGCTGGCAGCTAGCATTCCCCCGGTTGTTTCACTTCGGCTGCCAAGGGGACGCATGAAATCCATCGCCATCGCGCTTGCCGCGCTGTTTGCATCGTTGGCGCCGGGTGTGCGCGCCGCAGCTTGGGAACCAGCGCCCGGACACGTGCAAGTCCCGATATGGCCCGGAACGCCGCCCGACGCACAGCCATTGCCGGGCACGGAGTTCGTGACGACGCGCAATAAGGTGGCCGGAAAACCATGGACAGCCGCCGAGCGCGTCTCGCGCCCGACGATGACGGTCTATGCGCCGAAGGGACACAACACCGGAGCGGCCGTCGTCGTCTTCCCCGGCGGCGGTTACTGGGTGCTGGCGATGGACCTGGAAGGGACCGAAGTGTGCGATTGGCTCACCTCGCGCGGCATCACCTGCGTGCTGCTGAAGTACCGCGTGCCGGGCGACAGGCAGCAGCCGCAGTCGGGGCCCTACCCGAAATCGCCCATGGCATTGCAGGACGCGCAACGCAGCATCGGCCTGGTACGCCAGAACGCAGCGCAGTGGCATATCGATCCGCACCGGATCGGCGTACTGGGCTTCTCGGCGGGCGGGCACCTGGTGGCGGCGATCAGCACGCATTTCGAGCGCCGGCTCTACCCCGCCGTCGACGCGGCGGACGAGCAGAGCTGCCGGCCGGATTTCGCTGTGGCCCTGTATCCGGGACACCTGTGGATCGACGACGACAAGTTCGAACTCAATCCGGATGTGCCGGTCGGCGAGCGGACACCGCCGACCTTCCTGCTGCAGGCCGAAGACGACCGCGTGGACGGGATCAATCAGTCGCTGGTCTATTACATCGCCTTGAAGAACGCCGGCGTTCCGGTGGAAATGCATCTGTATCCGCACGGCGGCCATGCCTTCGGCCTGCGTCCCAGCGAATTCCCGATCACCCGGTGGCCTGCGCTGGTGGACACATGGTTGCGCACGATCGGCATGACGTCCGGGTAGTTGCGATCCGATCCGATCCGATTCGCCCCGCTGCGCATCTCGCGGTCGCGCTGGACGACAAGCAGCACCGGAATACCTGGCCGCCGCCGCGCCGGCTGCGGCACACTGTGCGCATCCCCCTTGCGAGCGCGCCCATGAAGATCGTCGAAGTCCGCCATCCGCTGGTGCAGCACAAGATCGGCCTGCTGCGCGATGCCGCGCTGAGCACCAAGGGCTTCCGCGAACTGGTCACCGAACTGGGCACCCTGCTCGGCTACGAGGCCACCGCCGACCTGGAGACGGAGACGCACACGATGCAGGGCTGGGCCGGCCCCACCCAGGTGCAGCGCATCGCCGGCGCCAAGATCACCCTGGTGCCGATCCTGCGCGCGGGGCTGGGCATGCTGCCCGGCGTGCTGGCGCTGATTCCAGCGGCGCGGGTCAGCGTTGTCGGCCTGCAGCGCGACGAGGAGACGCTGCAGCCGGTGCCCTACTTCGAGCGCCTCACCGGCCGCCTGGAAGAACGCGACGCGCTGATCCTGGACCCGATGCTGGCCACCGGCGGCACCCTGATCGCCACCGTGGACATGCTCAAGCGCGCCGGCGCGCGGCGGATCAAGGGCATCTTCCTGGTCGCCGCGCCGGAAGGACTGCAGGCGCTGGAAGCGGCGCATCCGGACGTTGAGGTCTATACCGCCGCGATCGACGACCACCTCAACGACAAGGGCTACATCCTGCCCGGCCTCGGCGACGCCGGCGACCGCATCTTCGGCACCCGCGTGGGTTGAAGTCGTGTCGTCGCTCCTGCAGTAGGCAGCATCGCGGCCAGCAGGCAATCGACTGGCGCTGCTGTGTGCTGCGTCGAACGGCGGTTGGGTTAGGCCACGCGGCGCAGGACGCGATTGAATAGGCCCAGCCGCGCTTGGGACAGCGCAAGGAAGAAGAAGCCGGCTCCAGCAGCGGCCTAGCCCGATTTCGCCCCGCGCATGCTCAAGTGCAGACCGTCGTGCCCGCCCGCAATCGCATCGCCAGCCGCTGAGCTCACAACGCGGCAGCGCGCGCGTTCATCCCTTTAGCGCCCCATCGCAGGGGCGCCACCGGGATGGAGCCGCGCGATGCTTACCTGCAGGGAAAACCAGGTCCTGAACCTGATCGGCCGGCGCCTGCGCTGCCGGCAGATCGCGCGCGTGCTGGCGATCGGCGAATCGACCGTGCGCAAGCACCGCGCCAATATCTGCAGCAAGCTCGGCTTCCACCACACCGCGCAACTGGTCGCGCATGCGCTGCGCACACGCCCGACGGCGGCGGCCGATATCGGCAACGGTCCGTGGCAGACGCTGCGGCCGCGCGAATGCGAGATCGTGCGCGAACTCTGCCGCGGCCAGACCAGCAAGCAGATCGCGCGGCAACTGCGGATCAGCCATCGCACGGTGGAAAAGCATCGCCAGAACGCGATGCGCACGCTCTACGTGCACGACATGGCGACGCTGATGCGTCTGGCCGAGGACAACAACGGGAACGCATAGGCGGCACTCGCGGCAGTCGCCGATCGCGCAGGTATGCGTGGGAGTTAGGCGCGGCGCGCGTGCGGCTGTGCAAGGACGCGGTCCGCGCAAGGGGCTGATGCCCCTGGCATTTCGGAACCGATGCCGCAGACAGGAACACGTGGATGAAACGGACGCGCCGAAGCCGGCGCGTCCGTCGCGGATCAACGCGCCTCGACCCTGCCTTCCACGTCCACCGCGCGGGTCTGTCCGGGCCAGACGCCGAACAGATCGATGGTGCGCACGCCATTGAGCCACTGGCCGAGCGGCCGCTGCCAATGGAAGTGGCGGCGGTCGGTGGAGCGGATGCCGCGGAACCCCAGCTCCAGGCGCAGGTTGCTCGCATCCAGCGGAATGTCGCCGATGGTGGAGGTCAGCCCGCCGCTGATCGTCACCCGTCGCTGCTCCGCGCCGCGCGGCGTGTCGAACTGCAGATGCGCATCGACGATGTAGGTGCCGCCATGGTTGTTGCGCAGGATCAGGGTGAACGCGCCCAGATGGGTGATCCAGTTGGGCATCGGCAAGCGCTCGCCGAACGAGGCGAACGCGAAGGCCAGAGGCGCCTGCGTGTCGGCCAGCCGGCCGGCCTCGCTCGGCCACAGGTGCAGATCCACGCTGCGCTGCGCGCTGGTGGAGACGAACGAGCCGCGGCCGCGCACCTGGCCGAGCATCTTGTCCACCGCGCCGGCGTTGCCGGTGATGGAGAAACTGTTGTCGGCCGACTGCGATGCCACATTGACCCCGCTGCGCGCGTACAGCACGTCGGTGATCACCCCGAACCCCTGGGCGATGCCGTGGCCCTGCTGCATGCCCGCCTCGTGCGCGCGCGCCAGCAGCCAGTCCAGGTGCTGGGTCAGCAGCGCGGTCGGGTCGTTGAGCCCGACCGTTTCCTCCAGCGCGCACTGCGACACCATCGAGCCCTGCCGGCCGAAGCTCCAGGTGACCTTGGTGCCCGCGGTGATCTTGAGCCCGGTCTCCGGATCGGTGACCGAACCGTCCAGCTGCGCGGCCGCGCGCGTCTGCCGCACGTCGCTGGTCATCATGCTCCAGTCGATGCTGAGCGGCTGCCGACGCAACTGCGCCTCGCCCAGGCCCGGCAACGCCGCGGCGATGCGGCGGAAGCTGCCGTTGTGCGGATCGACGATGCCGACCGCGCCGGGCGCGATGTCCGGGCTCAAACCCCAGTTGCCCCAGTAGCCGGGATGGCTGTTGCGCACCATCTGCGTGAACTGCGAGTTCCACTGTGTCATGGCGATGTCCCTGCTCGATGCGAATTGCATCGCGGCCACGCTGGCATCGGCGGCAAGCGGTTTGAATTGCACCGAATGCGTAGCGCTGCGCCGTTGCTGGCGCGCTACGCATTCGGAAGAATTTATCGCGCAGGCCGACGCAGCCAAGCTTGCCGAGACGGCGAATGGCCGCCATTGCAGAGGAGCACGACATGCCCTACCAGTTCGAGCAGGCGAGCAGCCCGCAACAGATCGCCGAGCGCCAGTTCGCCTCGGTCTCGCTGGAAGCCGGCCCCACCACCGGCACGCTGTTGCAGTTCACCCCCTTCACCTCGTGCATCGGGGTGGCGGTCAACAACAACGGCATCCTGATCGGCGTGCACCTGTCGTTGTTCGGCGCCGACGGCACGCCGTTCTCGGCCGAAAGTGTGGATGAGGTGATGCGCCTCACCGGCAAAGATCAGCAGCCGGGCGCGCCGTGCATCGTGTTCGGGCAGACGGCGTACTGGGAGAACTCGCTGCCGGCCGCCTACCAGCTGCTGCTGCAGCAATTGCAGCCGAACGAGGTCTACGCGCTGGCCGACCTGACTCCGGGCGTCGGCGTGGACAACCTGGGCCGGCCGATCCTCACCGAGTACTGAGCGGCACGCGGTCGGGAATCGATGCACACGGTTCCTGGGGCGACCTGGATCGCCTGCCGATGCCGCGTCGCGATCGGGCGCCGCCATGCATCGCGCGGCACCCCGCCGACACCGACACCACTGAGCGCCGGCATCCGCGGGCGATGCCGGCGCTCAGCGTTGCAGGTTCTGCAGCGCTGCGCTCACGTACACCAGTGGCGCGTTCCAGTTGATCGCCACTTCGTTGCTGGCGTAGCTGCATTCCTGGTCCAGGTAGGACAGCGCCGGCAGCGACGAGGCGTAGGCGTGCTTGCACTCCTTGGCGTCCTGCTGGCCCGGCTGCGGACCGCCGACCAGCAGGCCCGGCACCGGCATGGCGACGCCGTCGGCGATGGAGATGCGATGGTGGATGTGCAGCGGCGAACGCGCGCCGATGCCGGTCACGAACGACATGCCCAGCGGATTGCGTCCCAGCACGTAGTCCAGCTGCGACTGCGCGGCCTGCAGGTACTCCGGCTTGCGTTGCAGTTGGTAGGCCTGCAGCAGCAGCATCGCCTGGTTCAGCGCGGTGCTGTTGCTGCCCCAGTGGAAGTCGCCCGGGGCCATCGCCACTTTCCACCCCGAGCCCTGCCAGGCATGCAACAGGTGCGTGGCCACGCTGTCGATCTCTTGCGCGATGCGCGCCTGGTCCGCGTGCGCGGTCAGCCGCGTGCGGTGCTGCGCCAGCGACATCCACGCCAGTCCGCCCACCGAACCCCAGTTCGGCACGCTGGCGTGCACGTTGCGCGCCAGCGCCGCGTCGTAGAACGCGTCCTCGCCGGTGGCCAGGTACAGTTCGGTGGCGGCCCAAGCGAACTCGTCGTCGAACTTGTCGTCGTTGTAGCCGCCGGTGTGCACGTCCGCAGGCTGCCGGTAGACCGCATCCGGATGCGCCTGCGCCCAGGCCCAGGCGCGGCGCGAGGCCTGCAGCATGCGCTTGGACACGCCGTCGAAGCGGTCGTCGAACGTTGCGTAGATGCGGCTGGCCTGGGCCATCACCGCCGCGAAGTCGAGCGTGGCCGCGGTGCTCTTCTGCACCACGTAGCGCGGCGCGCGCGCCTGGTCGGGCATCTGCATGCCGCCGAAATCCAGGTTGGTCAGCTTGTGGTAGACCCCGCCGTCGCCCGGATCCTGCATCGCCAGCAGCCACTGCAGGTTCCAGTCGACCTCGCGCAGGATGTCGGGCACGCCGCCGCCGCTATCCGGAATGCCTTCCTTCTGCGCGGCGAAGTAGGCCGGGAATTGTTCGTAGGCGGCCAGCAGCGTGTACACGGTGATGCCGGAATTGACCACGTACTTGTTGTAGTCGCCGGCGTCGTACCAGCCCTTCGGCGCGGAGATCACGGTGCCGGTCGGGCGCCCGGGCGAGGCCGCCGAGGCGTGGATCAGCACGTGGGTGTCGGGGTGCCCTTCCGCACGCGCGTGGCGGCCGGCGTACTCGCCGGGCAGCGCGGTGCTGGCACGGTTGAAGTAGTAGGCCTTCAGCGCCGCGCGCGTCACCCCATCGTAGGCATCGGCGGCGATGGCGAAGCTGTCCGATAGCGCCAGCCCGTCCACGCGCAGGCGATAGCGGCCCGGTTCGCGCAGCGCGGAGAAGTCGGCGATGCGCACCGTCTGCTGCGCCGGCGCCCAGGTCGCCGCCGGCCCCAGCGTGCCGCGCATCACCACCTTGCCCGAGTCGGCGCGTTCGACCGCGAAGGCGTCGCCGTGGCCATCGGGCACCACCGCGAGCTTGCTGGCGGCCGGCAGGTAGCCGACCTGGTTAAGCCGGATCGGCGACATGGCGGCATCCTCGGAACGCGAGGCGCAGCCACCGACGACCAGGCAGGCGAGAAGCAAGCAACGCAAGGCGGTAGGCAGGTTCATGCGCCGATACTGGCCGGCCGCGATGACGGCTGCAAGCGCCGCGCGGTGGGCTTTCAGCCGCCAGCCGGAATGCCGCGGTGCCTGCGGCGCGTCGGCACGATCGAGGGAGGTACCCTAGCCCGCCAGCGACCGCGCCTGCAGCGACGGCACCTCGTGCGTGGTGACGAAACGGCCCTTGCCGTCGCGCGCCAGTTGCGCCAGCGCGCAATCCGGGTCGTGGGTAAAGAACAGGTGCACGTTGCGCGCCAGCGCGTCCTCCAGAAACGCGCGCTTCTCGTCGATCAGCAGTTCGGCGTTGCGGTCGTAGCCCATCGTGATCGGCACATGCACCCAGGAGCGCCCCGGGATCAGGTCGGCGCAGAACGCGACGCCGCCATGCGCCTGTCCCTCGACCTGCTGCGCGCCGACGATCTCGGCCAGCATCAGCCCCGGCGTGTGCCCGTCGCTGAAACGGAAGCGCACCGCCTCGCCGAGGGCGCGCGAATATTCGCCGTCGACCAGCTCCAGGCGGCCGCTGGCCTGCAGCAGGCCGGGCAATTCGGGAATGAAGCTGGCGCGGTCGCGCGGATGCGGCTGCAACGCACGCTGCCAGTGTGCCGCGCCGACCAGGAAGCGCGCGTTCGGGAACAGCAGCTCCGGCGCAGCGCCCTCGCGCCATGGCGCCAACAGCCCGCCGGCATGGTCGAAGTGCAGATGGCTCAGCACCACCACGTCGATGTCGGTATGCGCGACGCCGGCCTCGTGCAACGAATCCAGCAGCACGTGGCGGTCTTCCTGGATCCCGTAGCGTTCGCGCAGCGCCGGCGCGAAGAACGCGCCGACGCCGGTCTCGAACAGCACCGTCTTGCCGGCCAGCGGGCACGCCAGCAATGCGCGGCAGGCCAGTTCTATGCGGTTGCTATCGTCGGGCGCGGCCCACTGCTGCCACATCGCCTTGGGCGCGTTGCCGAACATCGCGCCACCGTCGAGCTTCTGCGAATTGCCTTGGATCGACCAGAGTTTCATTGCAGGAATTCGGGATTCGGGATTGGGGATTCGCAAAAGCGGGCGGCGTGCGGCTCAGCGCGCTGGCGCGGCCAGTTGCAGGACCTCGGCGCTGCCGACCTCGTTGCGCGGGTCGCTGCCGCCGCTGAGCACGTTGTTGCGCTTGTCCCATTCCACCGTCTGCAGGTTGCCCCACACGTGGCTGGAACCGCGCCCGCCCTCGGCGCTGTCGCCGGGCAGCTTGAGCGTGTGGCCCATCGCCTGCAGGCCCTGCACGGTGGCCGCGTCGAAGGTGCCGGTCTCGGCCTCGATCACGTCCGGCAGCCACTGGTGGTGGTAGCGCGGCAGCGCGGCGACCTGCTGCGCGCTGAGGCCGTCGTCGTAACCGAGAATGCCGAGCAGGACCATGGTGATGATGCGGCTGCCGCCCGGGGTGCCGAGCACGATCGTCTTGTCGGCGTTCTCCATGAAGGTCGGCGTCATCGAGCTGAGCGGGCGCTTGCCCGGCTTGGGCGCGTTGGCGGCGTAGCCCATCACCCCGAACGCGTTGGGCGTGCCGGGCTTGAGCGCGAAGTCGTCCATCTCGTCGTTGAGCAGCACGCCGGTGCCCTTGGGAATCAGCCCGGAGCCGAACAGCAGGTTCACGGTCTGGGTCGCGCCGACCCGGTTGCCCTCGCCATCGATGATCGAGAAGTGGGTGGTCTCGTCGTCTTCCAGCGGCGTCGGCTGGCCCGACAGCAGGTCGCTGGGCGTGGCCTTTTCCGGATTGATGGTCGAGCGCAGGCCGATCGCATAGTCCTTGCTCAGCAGCACGCGCTGCGGCACCGCAGTGAAATCCGGATCGCCGAGGAAGAAGGTGCGGTCGCGGTAGGCGCGGCGCATCGCTTCCACCACCAAGTGGGTGCGGTGCACCGGATCCATCGCCTTCAGATCGTAGCCTTCCAGAATCTGCAGCATGCTGGCCAGGGCGATGCCGCCGGACGACGGCGGCGGCGCGGTGGTGATGGTCCAGCCCTTGTAGTCGAACCGGATCGGCGTGCGCTGCTTGACCGTGTAGCCGGCCAGTTCCTCGGCGGTCCAGTGGCCGCCGGCCTGCTTGACCCCGGCCAGCAGCTTCTTGGCGGTGGCGCCGCGGTAGAACCCGTCGAAGCCCTTGGCGCCCAGCAATTGCAGGGTGTTGGCCAGTTCCGGCTGCTTGAACAGGTCGCCTTCGGCGATCGGCTTGCCGTTGCGCAGATACACCTCGCGGGTGCCGGGATAGCGCTCCATCACCTTGCGCCGCGACTGGTAGCCCTCGGCCATGCGCCGGTACACCGGGAAGCCGTCGCGGGCGATGCGGATCGCCGGCGCCAGCGACTGCTGCAGCGGCAGCTTGCCGTGCTTGGTCGCCAGTTCCACCAGCGCCGCCGGCAGGCCGGGAATGCCGGCCGACCATGGGCCGTTGACCGAGCGGTCGCGGTCCAGCGCGCCCTTGGCATCCAGGAACTTGTCGGCGCTCGCCGATTCCGGCGCGACTTCGCGCGCATCCAGCATCACGTCCTTGCCGGTCTTGGCGTCGTGCAGCAGGAAGAAGCCGCCGCCGCCCAGGCCGGAGCTGATCGGCTCGACCACCGCCAGTGTCGAGGACACCGCCACCGCCGCGTCGAACGCATTGCCACCCTCGCGCAGGATCTGCAGGCCGGCCTCGGTGGCCAGGCGGTGGCCGCTGGCGACGGCGGCGCCGGGCGGATGCGCGGCAGCGGCAGCGACCGGCGCCTCGGCCCACGCCGACGGCGTCAGGACCAGGGCGAGCAGCAGGACACGGCGGACGAGCGTTCTCATGCGGCGGGGGGCTCCTGTCGGTAAAACTCGGGATGATCGCGCTGCAGCTGCAGCAGCTTGGCCAGCAACTGGTCGTGGCTCTCCGGGATCGCCGGATCCGGGTCGATGCATTCGACCGGGCACACCACCACGCACTGCGGCTCGTCGAAATGGCCGACGCATTCGGTACAGCGGGCCGGATCGATCACATAGATCGTCTCGCCCATCGCGATGGCCTGGTTCGGGCAGGCCGGCTCGCAGACGTCGCAGTTGACGCAGAGCTCGTTGATCTTGAGGGACATTTCGCTGGATTCGGCACTAACCGCGCCATCTTACCGGATCGGGCGCGGCGGCCCCGGCATCGCGGTCACGTCCAGCGGGACGCTGCGTCGCGCAGGCGACGGCTTGATGCGCCAGAAGGCCGGACCAGCGGCGCGGATACCCGTGGCAGTCGCCTGGGGCATCCCGGAGGAACGCAGTGCCCCCTGCTGGGACGAGGCGCGCGCAGGAGCCGGATCGGACGATGGATGCCGCTGGCCAGACGGAGACGCTGCCGGCAATGGCCGGACGGTCGTGGCCGCAGGCCAGCCGAAGCTGGCACTGCGTCGGCCGGCGTGCCCATGCAGGCACGCCGGCGCTATGGCGCTTACTTCGCTTCGACGAAGATGTACTCGGCACCGGTCGGCTGGATCACGGTCTGCACGCGCGCGTTGTCGGCGGCGTTGCCGATGTAGACCACGCGCACGCCCTTCATCGTGTTCGGCTCGACCTTGGCGAAGGCGGCGGCGATCAGGTCGGCCATCTTGGCCGAGGCCGAGGAGCCGAACGCCAGCATGTTGCCCGGCTGGATGCCGCGGCCGATGGCGGTGGTGGCGCTTTCGACCTGGCGATCGTACTTGGCCTGGAAATCCGCATCCGACTCCGGCGGCAGGTAGTACAGGAACGGGCTGTTGGTGATGGTGCCCATGTTCTGCAGCGCCACTTCCTGCAGGTACTTCTTCCAGCCGGCATCGTCGTCCTTGGACGGCGCGGTCAGCGCCGGCTGCGCGTCGGCGGCGGGCGCGGCGGCCTCTTCCTTCTTGCAGGCGGTGAAGCCCAGTGCCAGCGAGGCGATCAGCAGCACGCGTACGGTGTTCTTCATGGATGGCTCCCTTGTTTGTATGTGAATGACGGACGGCTCAGCGCTGCGCCGCGGCCTGGCGGGCCTGGACCAGCGCCTGCACCACCGACGGCGGCACGAAGCCGGACACGTCCCCGCCCAGCCGCGCGATCTCGCGCACCAGCGACGACGAAATGAAACTGTGTTGCTCGGCCGGGGTGAGGAACAGCGTCTCCACCTCCGGGATCAGATGCCGGTTCATGCTCGCCATCTGGAACTCGTATTCGAAATCCGACACCGCACGCAGGCCGCGCAGCAGCACCCCGCCGCCGACCGAGCGCACGAAATGCGCCAGCAGCGTGTCGAAGCCGATCACCTCCACGTTGCGGTGCCCGGCCAGCGCCTCGCGGGCCAGGTTCACACGCAATTCCAGCGGCAGCGTCGGCCCCTTGGACGGGCTCTGCGCCACGCCCACCACCACCTGTTCGAACAGCGGCGCGGCCCGGTTGACCAGGTCGATGTGACCGTTGGTGATCGGATCGAAGGTCCCGGGGTAGACGGCGATGCGGCTGTGGGCCACGGTCATGCGTTGGATACCGCGTGAAGGTCGCCGGGAAGTGTAGCAGCGGTGCGCCGGTACAGGGCAGCGCGGACCTCGCGGCTGCCGCCCTCGCGGTACAGCGCCCACGGCGCCGGCACGGCCGGCGCCTGCCCCGCCGGCGACTCCAGGTACAGCCAGGCGTCGGCCGCCAGCCGCGCCGGCAGCCGCTGCAGCACCGCCTCCCACAGCCCGTCGGCGAACGGCGGGTCGACGAAGGCGATGTCGACCGGGGCGTCGGTGCCCGGCGCCGCCAGCCAGCGTAGCGCGTCGTCCTGCACCACCTGGATCTGCGCCTGCGCCTGCAGCCTGGCGACGCTGGCGCGCAGGCCGTCGGCCAGCGCAGGGTCGCGCTCGACCAGGCAGGCCGAGGCCGCACCGCGCGATACCGCCTCCAGGCCGAGCGCGCCGCTGCCGGCGAACAGGTCCAGCACGCGCGCGCCGGGCAACGCCGGCAGCAGCCAGTTGAACAGGGTCTCGCGGACCCGGTCGGAGGTCGGGCGCAGCCCCGGCAGGTCCGGCACCGGCAGCCGCGTGTTGCGCCAGCGCCCGCCGATGATGCGCACCTGGCCCGCGCCGGCGCGGCTCATCGGCGGCCTCGCGACGGCCGGGAATCGGGAGGCAACGGGCACGGGATCGGCATCGACGGCGGCGGCACGGAACGGGGCCAGGATGATAGACCAGCGCCATGGCACCCGCGCGCGCCGCCTGGCGCTTGAAGCCGGGCCCTGCCGCCACCATGTCCGCTGGCAGAGTCGCGCCCTCCTCCGCGCGGCCAGCCATCACCCATGGAGCAAGCACCGATGAGCGTGGAAACCCAAAAAGAAACCCTGGGCTTTCAGACCGAGGTCAAACAGCTGCTGCAGCTGATGATCCATTCGCTGTATTCCAATAAAGAGATCTTCCTGCGCGAGCTGATCTCCAATGCCTCCGACGCGGCCGACAAGCTGCGCTTCGAGGCGCTGGTCAAGCCCGAACTGCTGGACGGCGATGCGCAGCTGCGCATCCGCATCGGCTTCGACAAGGACGCCGGCACCGTCACCATCGACGACAACGGCATCGGCATGAGCCGCGAGGAGATCGTCTCGCACCTGGGCACCATCGCCAAGTCCGGCACGTCCGATTTCCTCAAGCACCTGTCCGGCGACCAGAAGAAGGATTCGCACCTGATCGGCCAGTTCGGCGTGGGCTTCTACAGCGCCTTCATCGTCGCCGACCAGGTCGACGTGTACAGCCGCCGCGCCGGGTTGCCGGCCAGCGAGGGCGTGCACTGGTCCTCGCGCGGCGAAGGCGAGTTCGAAGTCGCCACCATCGACAAGCCCGAGCGCGGCACCCGCATCGTGCTGCAGCTGAAGGAGAGCGAGGACAGCTTCGCCGACGGCTGGAAACTGCGCGGCATCGTGCGCAAGTATTCCGACCACATCGCGCTGCCGATCGAGCTGCCGAAGGAACACCACGGCGAGGACAAGGACAAGCCGGAAACTCCGGAGTGGGAAACCGTCAACCGCGCCAGCGCGCTGTGGACGCGGCCGCGCACCGAGATCAAGGACGAGGAATACCAGGAGCTGTACAAGCACATCGCGCACGACCACGAGAACCCGGTGGCGTGGAGCCACAACAAGGTCGAGGGCAAGCTCGACTACACCTCGCTGCTGTACGTGCCCGGGCGCGCACCGTTCGACCTGTACCAGCGCGACGCCTCGCGCGGACTCAAGCTGTACGTGCAGCGCGTCTTCATCATGGACCAGGCCGAACAGTTCCTGCCGCTGTACCTGCGCTTCGTCAAGGGCATCGTCGATTCCAGCGACCTGCCGCTGAACGTGTCGCGCGAGATCCTGCAGTCCGGCCCGGTGATCGACTCGATGAAGTCGGCGCTGACCAAGCGCGCGCTGGACATGCTGGAGAAGCTGGCCAAGGACGAGCCCGAGCGCTACAAGAGCGTGTGGAAGAATTTCGGCCAGGTGCTGAAGGAAGGCCCGGCCGAGGACTTCGCCAACCGCGAGAAGATCGCCGGCCTGCTGCGCTTCGCCTCCACCCACAGCGGCGACGCCGAGCACAGCGTGGCGCTGGCCGACTACGTGGCGCGGATGAAGGACGGCCAGGACAAGCTGTACTACCTGAGCGGCGAGAGCTACGCGCAGATCAAGGACAGCCCGCACCTGGAAGTGTTCCGCAAGAAGGGCATCGAAGTGCTGCTGCTCACCGACCGCATCGACGAGTGGCTGATGAGCTACCTCACCGAGTTCGACGGCAAGTCCTTCGTCGACGTGGCGCGCGGCGACCTGGACTTGGGCAAGCTCGACAGCGACGAAGAAAAGCAGGCCATGGAAGAAGCGGCCAAGGCCAAGCAGGGCCTGGTCGAGCGCATCCAGCAGGCGCTGGGCGAGGACGTGTCGGAAGTGCGCGTGTCGCACCGCCTGACCGATTCGCCGGCGATCCTGGCCATCGGCCAGGGCGACCTGGGCCTGCAGATGCGGCAGATCCTGGAAGCCAGCGGCCAGAAGCTGCCGGAGAGCAAGCCGGTGTTCGAGTTCAACCCGGCGCATCCGCTGATCGAGAAACTGGACGCGGAAGCCGACGGCGAGCGCTTCGGCGACTTGGCGCGGGTGCTGTTCGATCAGGCTGCGCTGGCTGCGGGCGACAGCCTCAAGGATCCGGCTGCTTATGTGCGTCGGCTCAATAAGTTGTTGTTGGAGTTGTCGGCGTAAGCGGCTGGCGCTGCTTCTGACGTTGCGAAGCGAAGCGCATAAGGCGGCATAGAGACCGCGACAAATGAGGAGGGTTGCTCTTTTTGTCGCGATTGGTCACCAGCAGGGGAAGGCTACAGCCGCGGGAGGTGCAACCGCGGCCTTTATCACTGTCTCCGCAAACACGTTGTGCCAGCGGCTTTTCGGCGCAGACCAGTGGCAAGTGTCGCCGGTCAGCACTCTAAGTAGCCGGTGTGCTTAGTCATTGTTGCCTCACTCATGGCTCGTAGATGGAGGCGGCGACAATCGGTTTGGGACTGAAGTTCAACTACCAAAACTGATCCATATAAGATGCTTTCAGCAGCAAAAACGCTCAGCTGACTCACCACACAATCTGGAAGTAGGCCATTGCGCAATCGATCCAGCGATTTAGTCGTGCAATGTACTGGATACCCGCTTCGGGCAGGAGGACGCAATTGCTACTGCGGTTGCCGCTCTACGAGTAAGGATATAGCTCGGATCCCATCCGAATTATTTAAATTTCGAAAAATTTTCATCCAGCGGCTAATGAATCAGCAAGCCCTGTGACCAATAATGTCATAAACGAAAAAATTCCCAAATAAAGAAAAAGCACAGTTTTTTTTCTGCACCTCAAGGCGGAACTTGAAAGCACGGAATCGCCAAGCACTCCGGATTTCGATAGTTGCAAAGCTTTATACGCCGCTTGAATTTCGGTAACCCCAGTTTTCTTGACTTTCACCCATGAAACAGCGTTCTCATTTTTTATCATTATTCTGAATTCATTAAGGAAATAAAAATACATAGAATAGAAAATTACAACACCACATAAGGATGACATAAACAAGATGGCCATCATTAATTTCATTTTACAACTCCTTTTCTGCGCCGACATTAATCGGCGGCTTTACTATAAATTCACTGCCGAATCCGCCTCCAGCAGTTAAATTGAATACGCCACCATTATGGTCATTAAACGACCCTGAAAGTCCGATAGAGAGACCCGCACCGACTCTTAACTTATAGTAACCAAGCGGACTAACTTTAACTTTCCCCCCCGTTGTCCCATGTGTATCACCCCAAGAGAAGATCCTGAATTTTGCATTAGCTCCAAGATACGCCCCAGCGCCAAAGACCAAGAATCCGCCAACTTTATCTTTTTGCCATGGACGGGTAGTTTTTGTTGCCTCTAAATCTACCCCTAAACCTCCAGTAGCCACTGCACCGTCAGCTACAAAGCTGGTCCGCCTCACTACTCTTTCGTATGTATTGATAATTAAATCCTCCATACTTTCAGCGAGCGGAATTTGAGGCTCCTCACTTTCAGCACCCGAGCTAGACATGAATATATCTTTGCTAGTCGGAGGTAATTGATAGGGTATATATTTTGGTTCACGTGTTGCCAAGTCAGATCCTCCAGTCGTGAAATCTCCAGAGCTAACACATGTGCCATCGTCGTTTGCTATATGCGATCCGGTGCACCGACCATCCGAATCGAAAAATCTGTAAGGATTATTGCTGCCATACCAATATCGATTGAAGTTGTCACCGCTAATTGAATTAGCACTCACAGGATCTACCGACAGGAACCTTCCAACAACCGGATCATAGTACCGCTGCTGCATGTACGTCAGCCCGGTGGCCGCATCCTGCACATGCCCGGTGAAGCCGGGCCCATCGGTCAGCGGGCGATTGAGCAGCTTACCGTAGGGCTCGTACTCGCTGGTCTCGATCAGGTTGCCGCTGGCATCGGTGACGGCGATTGGGGTGCCCAAGGCGTCGGTGTGGAAGTATTCCACCGTTTCGGCCGCCGCGTTGAGCGGCAGCGCGAGGGCCAGCAGCCACAACAGCTTGATCAAGGGCTTGGCGCTTCCTTTCATCTCGTGTCCGATGCTCATTGGTTCGGCCCTCCCTCAAGCGGCGGAGTATAGGCGGCGGACCAGACGGAGCAGCCGTTCTCGTTGCACGCGCGGACTTGGACACTGTTACCGCTGCCGCTCTTGCTCAGGCGGGCGAAGGTCTTTGGTCCGGAGTAGCTGACCGCGCCGGTCACCTCATAGCGCGTGGCGCGGGCTCTCGGTGTCCAGTCCAGGTCGAACGTCGTAGGCGAGGTATTTAGGTAGCGGTAGCTGGGATTGAACGCTGGCATGGCCGGTGGCGAAGTGTCGACCACCGTGGTCTGCGTGTTGGAGTAAGGCCCGCAGCCGGCGATGTTGCAGGCCTTGGCCCGGTAGGCATAGCTGCCGTTGCCCTTGCCGGAGAACGCTTGATTGGTAGCGTTTGCGTTCTGTGTGGCGCTCCAGCCGCCGCCGTTGGCGCTCTCTTCCAGGGTATAGCTACTGGCAGTAGCCACCCCGCTCCAGCTCACCGTGTAGCCGTTGACGCCGGCGCTAGCCGGGGTGCTCAGGCTGGGCGCGCCGGTGGGGGCGAAGATCACCTGTGTGGAGGCATTGCCCGAGTACGGTCCACAGCCCGCCGCGTTGCAGGCCTTGATCCGGTACAGGTAGGTGCCGGCGCCACGCCCGCTGACGCCTGCGCTGGTTCCGGGTACCGAGGCGATCCCGCTCCAGTTGCTGCCGCCGTTGCTGCTCTCTTCGAGGTTGTAGCTGACAGTGGTCGCAACGGTGCTCCAGCTGAGCGTGTAGCTGCCGCTGGTGTTGGTCGCCGGGGCGCTGAGCGACGGCGCCGAACCTGGGGCATAGACCGCCTGCACTGTCCCTGTGCCTGAGTACGGTCCGCAGCCGGCCGGGTTGCAGCCGCGCACGCGGTAAGCGTAGCTGCCGGCGGCCTTGCCGCTATACGCATTACTCTGTGCGCCGCCGCTGTAGGACACGCTCCAGCCGCCGCCATTGGCGCTCTCTTCCAGGGAGTAGCTGGCCGCGCCGGTGACCGTGCCCCAGCTGATGGTGTAGTTGCCGACCACGCCGGTGCCGGGCACGCTGATGCTCGGGGCATCGCTGGGCGCGAACTGCACCACTGTCGTGCCGGTGGCGCTCCAGCCGCCGCAGTAGCTGCCCAGACAAGCACGGGCGCGATAGCCGTAGTTACCGGCAGTCTTACCGGAGACCGCCTGGCTGGTCGCGGCGCCGGAGTACAGCGCAGTCCAGTTACCAGCGTTGGCCTGTTCCTGCAGCTCGTAACGGTTGGCCGAGGCCACCGTCGACCACTGCACGGTGTAGCTGCCGGAGCTGCTGTAGCCGGGAACGGTCACGCTGGGCGAGGCCAGGGTCGGCAGGTTGCTGACCTTGGCCAGCAGGCTGCCGCCCAGGTACACGTACTCGGTGATCTTGCCGACGCGTTCATCGCGCTGGTAGCGCAACAAGCCGTCCTGCCCATACAGCGAGACGATATTGCCCAGGCTCGGGCTGTTGGCCAACACGCGACGGCCCTGCGCATCGTAGCGATAGGTCTCCACACCGGTGACCTCGCGCAGGCGGTTGCCCTTGTCGAACAGGTAGTGGAGTCCGTTCTTGTTGGACAGGTTGCCCTGCGCGTCGTAGCTCAGCCCGATCACCGCCGAACTATCGGAGCTGTTGTTCACGCTCAGCAGCTGCCGGTTGGCGTTGTAGAAGTAGCTGTAGTCGCGACTGCCGCCAACCTTGACCGCGGTCAGGTCGTCGAGCACGTTGTAGCTGTAGCGCGCCAGGTTGTCGCCGCCGAACATCGCCGACTGCGTGGTGGACAGGCGATCCAGCCCGTCGTAGCTCATGCTGCGGGTCTGCCGGCCACGCGCGTAGTCGGTGATGCCGCCGACGTTGCCGTTGGCGTCGTAGGTGTAACCCAGGTCCAGCGGATTGCTGGCGCCGCTGTCGCTGCTGCGCGCCGGCAGCTGCCGGGCGTTCTGCGCCATCGTGTGCACGATGCCGTTGCCGTAGGTGAACTGCTTGATCGCCCCGTTCGGGTAATAGCCGACGCCGAGCGCATAGCCGTTGGCCTGGGTGGCCTGGCCCAGTGCATTGGGCGCGTAGTTCAATGCCAGGCCCGAGGGATAGGTGACGCCGGCCGGATGGCCGTTGGCCGTATAGGCATAACCGATGCTCAGCGCGCTGGACCCCGGCTGGGTCATGCTCTCGCTCAGCAGCAGGCGCCGCTTGTTATAGGTATACGCGTTGACCACGGCATTGCCGCCGTTGCTGTTGTTGGTGGTGACCTGCGCGGGCAGGCCGTCGGCGGTGTAGACGAAGGACTGGTTGCCGACGCCGTCCGGGAACGCCAGCGTGGCCAGACGGTTGCGCGCGTCGTAGCCTCTGCCGACCTTGACGCTGGCGGCGACGTCGGCGCTGTTGCAAGACGAGGTCGCCGTGTAGCTCTGCCCGCTGGCCGACCAGGCCAGGTTCCCGACTGCGTCGTAGTCCATCACCGTGGCGCCGGTCTCCGGCTCGATGGTCTTGCACAGCTGCTGGTAGCCGTCGTAGACGTAGCTGCGCGTGACCGACAGCGACCCGTCGGCGTTATGGCGGCGGATCGACGTCGGCTTGCCGAATACGTCCAATGAGATATCGGTATTGGCGCCTTCCGGATGCATGATCCACACCGGCTTGGCGTAATCCGGCTGATCGAATATCTGGAAACCGCTCACCGTCTGCTGGCCGCGCGGATTGGTCACGCGGGTCTGGTTGTTGGGCAGATATTCGGTGCGCGTGGTCAGCAGGCCCAGTTCGCTGTCCTGCGACACGGAGGTGGCACGGCCCAGCGCGTCGTACTCGCTCCAGGTGCCGGTGCTCAGCGCATCGCTGGTTCCTGGATACGAACTGAAAGTGGTGCGGCCGGCGTAGTCGTAGGCGAACTTCTGGAAGCGCTGCGCGCCGCCGGTGTCGAACTCGTGAACCAACAGCGGTCGCCACAGCGCATCGAAGTAGGTCACCTTGCGTCCGTTGCCGGTGGCCACGGTCTGCCGCCAGTGGCCCGCATCCAGGCCGTACTCGCTGCTGGCAACTTGTTCGAAGGTCTGCAGGGTGGTGTTCCAGGCCACGGTGTCGTTAGACGGATAGGAGATGGCCCCCAGCCGGCCCATGGCGTCGTACCCATAGGTGGTGGTGTAGCCGTTCTCGTCGGTGGTCGAGGTGATCCAGCCGCTGTCGTTGACCGTGGCCGACTCGGTGGTGCTGTCGGCGTAGCGGATCGACTGCGGGACGCCACGCTTCCAGTTGGAGACGGTAGTCGTATTGTTGTTGCCGTCCTTCACCGTCGCCAGCGTGCCGTCGCTGTTGTAGCCAAGCGTCAGGCGCAGCTTGCCGAACGACCAGCGCTGCGACGGCATCGCATTGGCGTCGTAGCTGGCCTGCGATTCCACCAGACCGGTATTGGTGTTGGTGCTCTTGGCGCGTTGGCCGACGATCCACTTGCCCAGGTCGTCGTAGTACTCGGTCGCATCGGTGCGTGAGTGCCAGGGGCTGGCGCGGGTGACGCTGAGCGTGCGTGCGAACGCGTCGAAGCCGTTCGCCGTCCACGTGTAGCTGATGCCCTCCTGCTGTACCACCTTGCTGCGCAGCGGACGCAGCACATTGGTCAGGGGATTGGGGATGCCGAGCAGGGATTGGCCCATTTCTGCAGGGAAGGGCTGCGCGTCCACGTCGGCATCGGCGAAATAGGTGTTGCTGGTCTTGGACACCGTATTGCTATTGGCGTCCAGCGCCGTGGTACTCAGTAGGCGGCCATCGTTGAGGCCGTACATGATTCCGAATTCGTAAGCGGTGGCGGTGCCGTCCGGATTGGTCACCTTGGCCGTCTTGCTCGGCGTGCAGGTCGGGCAAGGATCGGTCGCTTTGCCCGACTTGTAAAATTGCGTTACGCCCTCGCCCGGCAGGTAATGCCAAACCTGCTGCGCTAGACCCGGACCCGTCACGATCTTCGACGTCAGGACATAGTTGTCGGAGTAGTTGGGGACATAAGGATTCGGCGGCTGCTGACCCGTCGGTAGAGCACACCGGATGATGGGGGTATGGCTCCGGTACTGACGTCGGTAGTCGAAGGCGAACACACCTACGGCACCGGAAGGATGGGTCACCTGCAGCGACACCGCACCATCCATGGGATCAGGCTCATAGACGCAACTGCTAGCACCACCGCCGGCTGGTGGCTCGCGCTTCGGCAGCATGTTGCCGCTGACGATGCTGTAGGTCCACTGCGAGCCATCGGGTTGAGTAACCGTCTTCAGGCGATAGGCCCCTTGTGCCGATGGATACGCGGTACTGAATTCGTACCCATACGTCCAGGTCTGGCCATTGGTCTGGATGCTGCTGATCAGGTCGCCGTTGTAGTTCAGCGCGATCGCGCGCCCATCGCTGGATTGGATGGAGGACAGCTTGTCGCCCGTATAGCTGTACGTCACCCAGTTGCCGAAGCGGTCTTCGACGCGGCTGGCCGCAAGCGCGACGCGGGCACGCACAGCGGGACTACCCGTGCCCGCCTGCTGATAGCCACCGATGGGGGTGACGATCGCGTAATCGAAGTAATACTTAACCCCGGCAGGCGAAATCGCCAGAAAGCCCTCGCCGCCATAGTTGATCGTATTGGCCAGACAACCCAAGCGCCACCCATCCTTGGTGATCCACGGACGCGCAAGGCCATCGGTCGGGCGCGGCGTCTTGGTCTGGTTGTCGACCAACAACTCCTGCTCGCCCGCACCTGGGATATGCAAATAATAGCCATGCCACATGTCATAAGCGCTGTACGCAACGCTTCCGATCGTCATCGCCGCATCAGGTATGGCAGGAATGGAACATCGCGCAGTAGGCGATGCGCCGTTTATCACCCAGCCTTTGTCAGCTCGGAACTCGCCATAGACGCGCGGCGTTTCGATTTCCCAGTCGCCGAAGCCTTTTGCCGCGTATACCGAACGTCGATTCATGACCTTGAATTCTCGTCCAACCGCGACGGGCAATCCGTTGTTGCCCGGTACGTCCACGTCGGCGGCGTAAAAGCTGACGCTCATGTTGTACAGACTGATGCTCTCGCCGAAGATGTCGTCCTTCAGCGGGCCAACCACCTGCGAGGCCTTGATCTTCTTCTCGTACTCCTCGTAGGGCCCCAAATCATCTGACGCGTGCGTACGCGCGCCCAGGCACAGCAGCAGCATGCCGATCACCAGTCGTACTTTGAACATCCGCCCGCCTCTTCCTTTTCAGCCCGTTGCGGGCCAAATTCCCTGAACGATCGCGAGACTCCCAGCCGCAAGTATCGCGATAACGAAAATCGTAAAAAACGCAATACGAATCCATCGCGCCAAGGCACGAGGCAATGAGTTGAACGGAAAATCCCCTGCGGGCCGGATCCCGGCCTTGTCGAATTATCGGACTAATTCAGGGATAGCTGTCAACAAAATTTTTCGGCACCCGACAAGCGGTATCGTCTCCTGAAACGTTCGACACCGTCAGCTTGGCCGCTGCGCAATTCGTGCATAGCCGAGTCATTACAACGTCACCTAAGTATGTCGGCGTCGCGTGTGGCGCGACGCTGACCGGCACGCGGATCAAGCTGCTCGGTACCGGGTGGCAGCCCGAGGGTTTTCACAAAGCGCGGCACGGGCGAGAATCCGGGTCACTCTCTTTCGTGCTTTTCCGATGAATGCCAGCGATACCGTCGCACTGTCCCTGGACCAGGCTACCGAGCTGGTCGAACGTATCCTGCGCCATGCCGGCTTCGGCCCGGCGCATGTGCGAACCCTCACCGCCACGATCGTCGCGGGCGAACGCGACGGCTGCGCGTCGCATGGGCTTTACCGCACCCTGGGCTGTGTGACGACGCTGCGCAACGGCAAGGTCGCTGGCGATGCCGAACCGGTCGTGCACGATCAGGCGCCCGGGATCGTTCGCGTCGACGCATGCGGCGGCTTTTCGCTGCTGGCGTTCGAGCGCGGCCTGCCCTCGCTGATCGAAAAGGCGCGCGGCAATGGACTGGCGGCGCTGGCGATCAACCATTGCGTGCATTTCTCCGCGCTATGGCCGGAAGTCGAACGCATCACCGAGGCCGGGCTGGTCGCGCTGATCTGCAATCCCAGCCATGCCTGGGTCACGCCGGCCGGCGGCCACACGCCGTTGCTGGGAACCAACCCGCTCGCGTTCGGCTGGCCGCGCGTGGACGCGCTTCCCTTCGTGTTCGATTTCGCCACCAGCGCGGTGGCGCGCGGCGAGATCGAATTGCACCGCCGCGCCGGCCTGCCGATTCCCGAAGGCTGGGGCGTGGACGCCACCGGCAAGCCGACCACCGATCCGAACGTGGTCGCCGGCGGCGGTGGTGCGATGCTGACCTTCGGCGGACACAAGGGGTCGGCGCTGTCCGCCATGATCGAATTGATCGCCGGGCCGCTGATCGGCGACCTCACCAGCGCCGAATCGCTGGCGTATGACGCCGGCGCCGGCGCTTCCCCGTACCACGGCGAATTGATCCTGGCCTTGGACCCGGTGCGCTTCCTGGGCGCGGAATGGGCCGTGCACATGGCACGCGCCGAGGCGTTCTTCGCCGCCTATCAGGGCACCGGTGCGCGGCTGCCCTCGCAACGTCGCTATCAGGCGCGCGCACGTAGCGTCCTTGAGGGTGTGCGGATTCCGTGCAACCTGCACCAGGACCTGCTGAAGTTGCTGGAGTAAGCCGGGGGCTACGCGGCTGCGCGGCGCGAGCGCCAAGTGCCGCCCGACGTCACGGCTGCGCAGGCAACAAGGCGTCGCACCAATCGATCCGAAAGCCGTGGCCGTCCAGCGTCAAGGACAACCAGACATAACGCCCATCGAAGGGATTGTCCGGATTCCTGCAGTCGCAGATGTACCGCAGCCTTGCACTCGCCGAACCAATAGTCGGCGCCGTCACGGTCGCGCGGCAGGCCGGCGCCATGAGCGTTGATCGCCACACCGTAGCGATCGTTCCACAGCACCCCAGGGGGATCTGCCCGGCGCCAGCGGCAGCCATATAAGGGCTGCCGCCGGCATCGCGCACCACTACATCGAGACACGCCTGCAGACGCCGACCGGAAACGGCATCCGCAACGACCCGGTTCGGACTGGCCGAACGCAGGCCTAGAACTTCACCGTCGCCCGCGCCCAGTAGTAGCGGCCGAGCAGATCGTAGGTGGCCACGTCGGTGTTGGCGTTGCCGACGTTGTTGGCGTAGTACAGCGGCGGCTGCTTGTCGGTGAGGTTGTCAACGCCGAACTCGACACGGGTGCGCCACTGCGCGAACTGATAGCCGACCTGCGCGCTGTGGTAGACGTAGGCGCCGATGCCACGCACCACGCTGGCCTCGCCGACGTCGGCCGACAGGTTCTGCCGCGCGTCGGCGCTGCCGATCTCGGTGGCGCCGATGTAGCGCATGCGGTAGTTGGCGCTCCAGTTGCCGAGGTTCCAGCCCAGGGTGCCCAGCGCGCGCCAGCGCGGGAAGTTGCCGTAGGCCTGGGTGTACTTGCCTGCGTTGTGGATGGTGACGGTGTTCGGGTCGGTGCTGTCCGGGTTGACGTCGTAGCGGATCGTGTAGGTGCCGTTGAGGCCGGCGTTGAAGCTGCCCCACGCGGTGTCCGGCAGACGGTAGTTGAGGCTGAAGTCGGCGCCGCTGGCCCACAGCTTGCCGAGGTTTACGGTGGGCTCGGCGACGTAGTTGATGGTGCCGTTGTCGTTGCGGTGGATCAGCGCGCAGAATGCGCTGCCCGAGTTGGCGTAGCACTGGTTGAACACGGTCTGCGCCGACACCTGGGTGATGGTGTCCTGCAGGTTGATCTTCCACAGGTCCGCGCTCATCGACAGGCCATCCAGCCAGCCCGGATCGTAGACCACGCCGAAATCGTAGGACTTGCCGGTCTCCGGCTTGAGCTGGTAGCCGGCCACCACCGCACCGGACGCCTTGGCGCCGATCTGGTTGTCGGCCTGCTGGTAGCTGCCGTCGGTGGGCACGTTGACGCAGGCGCCCTCGTGGCCACCGGTGTAGCCGTTGCACGGATCGTTGACCGTGGCCGAATCGCCGACCACGCCGGAATACAGTTCGTTGATGTTCGGCGCGCGGAACACCTGCGACACCGTGCCGCGCAGCAGCAGGTTCTCGATCGGACGGTACTCCAGCGAGACCTTGCTGTTGGTCTTGCTGCCGACGGTGTCGTAGTCGGAGAAGCGGCTGCCGATGGTCAGGTTCAGCGAATGCACCAGCGGCAGGTCGGCCAGCAGCGGGAACAGCGCCTCGGCATAGGCTTCCTTGACGCTGAAGCTGCCGCCGAGCACGGTGGCGCAGAATTCGATCACCCCGCACATGCCGTTCTCGTCGCCGGTCCACAGCGGATCGGCGGCGGTGGAGGTGCTTTCCTTGCGATAGGACACGCCCGCGGCCAGGCTCACCGTGCCGGCCGGCAGGTCGAACAGGTTGCCGTTGGCGTTGGCCTCGAACTGCTTGACCGTGTAGACGCTGGTGACGATCGGGTTGACCACCAGCGCTTCCAGCGCGGCCTTGTTGCTTTCGCTGTTGAGGTTGAACACGTCGATCGGGGTGCAGCCGGCGATCGCTGCGCCGGCGCTGCCGCACTTGACCGTGCCGTCGCTGTCCAGGAACGACGGCCCCACCGCGGCGTTGAAGCCGGCGTAGTCGAGGAAGCCTTGGTTGATCGACTTCTGCTTGACCTTGCCGTAGTTGACGCTGGCATCCCACTGCCAGGAGCTGTCGCCGAAGCTGCCGCGCAGGCCGGGATTGATCTGGAAATTGTAGGTGTTGTACTCGTAGCGGCGGTTGCCCAGCACCGTGGCGCGGCTGTTGAAGCTGTTGTACGAGGTCCCGGTGCTGCGGTCGGTGCCGAAGTTGACGCCGAACGGGTTGTAGTAGCTGCCGGCGGAGACCAGGAAATTGTCGCCGTTGGCGAAGATCGGAATCGGCGCGATGATCGAGGACGAAGTGGTCTTGCTGAAGTAGGTGTTGACGTAGCCTTCCAGGTGATCGTTGAAGCGGAAGCTGCCGATCACGAAGGCGTTGGTACGTTCCTGCGGGGTCTGCAGCAGGTTGTATGGCTGGTAGTTGTAGGAGTCGGCGGAGGCGTTGTAGCAGTGGTACTGGCTGGCATTGGTCGGGCTGCCGCTGCCGCCGTTGAAGGTGACCCGCGAGCAGCCGTTGCTCGCCGCCAGCGCCTTGGACTGGGCGGAACCTTCGTCGAAGCTGATGCTGCCGGTCGGCGTGGCCGAGGACCCCTGCTTCACCGGCACGCCGTCGATCAGCGACAGCGCATCCTTGGAATAGCCGCGCTCGCCGGCCGAGACCGGATCGATGTTGTGGTACGACAGGCCGGCGACGATGCTGCCGCGCTCGCTGGTCTTGCCGGCGGTCAGGGAGAAGTTGCGGCGGTTGCCGTCGCTGCGCGAGCTGGTGCCGAAGTCGGTGCTGGCCTCGATGCCGTCGAAGCCCTTACGCAGGATGAAGTTGACCACGCCGCCGATCGCGTCCGAGCCGTACACCGCCGAGGCGCCGTCGCTGAGCACTTCCACCCGCTCGATCATCGTCGCCGGAATCGCATTGACGTCGTTGCTGGCCAGGCGCGTGCCGTTGACCAGGATCAGCGTGCGCTTGTCGCTCAGGCCGCGCAGCGAAATGGTCGAGGCGCCGGTGCCGCCGCCATTGTTGGTGTTGGGATTGGTCGCGTTGCCGGCGATCGACGGCAGTTCCTGCACCAGATCGCCGAGCGTGGCCTTGCCGGTCGCCTCGATCTGCGCGCGGTTGATCGTCACCACCGGATTGGCGGTCTCGGTATCGACGCGGCGCAGGCGCGAACCGGTGACCACGATGCTGTCCAGGGTCTGGGTCTTGCCGTCGTCCGCGCTCGCCTCCTGTGCCAGCGCCGACCAGGAGCTGCCCAGCGACAATGCGGCGACCACGGCCAGTGCCAGCGGCTGTTGCACCGGTGCGCGGCGATGGGAAGGATGAGATGCGTGCGGGAACGACATGGAGATCTCCTGAGCGATGGCGACACGTGGCGTAAGCGAAAACGATGGGCCGAACGGCTCCACGCCGGCTTGCGCCAGCGACGGAACATGCAATGAGGACGACGCTGCACAGCGACGCCGGTGATACGCATCCTGCGCCGCGGCCTCAACAAGGCCGGACACAATCTCGGGGATGCTGGTTGTCCTTCGCACGCAGCGCGTGCGCAGATCCCCGGTCCTGCGGTGGGTGGCGAAGGGCGGTGGCGGATCCTGTCCCGCGCACCGGCCGCTGGGCCGGAAAACAAAAGGTCATCACGTTTTAACGATGCGATCACAATGTGCCCGGAACCACGGCCGGCGTCTTGTCGCAATTAGCGGTTCTGCATGCGGAATAACGCATGGTCGCGACACAGCGGCGCGATTGGGCGACCGACCGGCATGCATGCCCGTTGCTTTCCATTCAGCCAGGCAATCGGTGCACGCCGGCGCTTCGCTGCGTGCAACTCGGCACAATGTCGTCGAACTATGGCAATGGCTGCGATATATCGCCAAGCAACGCCACGCACGAAACAGGCAGGACGAACCACGCGCGTAATGGCGCGTCCTTCGCCCTCCCGTCGAACTCAATGCGGGCGCGCAGCAGCCGGTGGCGACAGCCGCAGCAACACCACGCCATGCGCGGCGACCTGCACGCTGCGCAGCTCGCCGGCAGGCCGGCTGCCGCCGCGCCACAGATCGCGCCAGCGGCGTCCGCGCAGCACGGTGCCGGCATCGTCCGCGGTCAGCGCCACGCGATGCGGCTGCGCATCGCGATTGAACACGCCGAGCGCGACGCCGCCATCGGCCAGCGGCTTGCGCCAGATCTCGATCGCGCCGTCCTTGCGCACCGCCCTGCCCTGCACGCCCAGCGCATCCTGGTCGATCGCCAGCACGTCGCGGTTACGCAGCAGCGCCAGCGTCGCCGGCGTCATCTGCCGCAGGTCGTTGCCGAGCAGCAACGGCGCCGCCGACAGCGCCCACAGCGCCAGGTGCGTGCGGTACTCATCCACGCGCATGCCGCCGTTGCCGACCTCGAGCATGTCCGGATCGTTCCAGCCGCCCGGCCCGGCATCGGCGGGATCGCCGTTGCGGTCGAAACCGATCGAGGCCATCTTCGCGTAGCTGTCCTCGATGTCGCCGGTGGTGCGCCACAGGTGGCCGCCGACCTCGCGCCCCCACTGGCCGACATGGTCGCGGCCGTACTGGCACAGGCTGTAGACGATCGGCCGTCCGGTTGCGCGCAGCGCCTGGCCCATCTGCAGGTAGGCGCGGCGCACCTGTAGCGGTTCGCGAAAGATGCCTTCGCCGGAGCACAGGTCGTACTTGACGTAGTCCACGCCCCAGCCGGCCCAGGTGCGCGCGTCCTGTTCGACGTGGCCGTAGCTGCCGGTGTAGCCGGCGCAGGTCTTGGGTCCGGGCGAGCTGTACAGACCCAGCTTCAGGCCCTTGCCGTGGACGTAGTCGGCCAGCGCGCGCATGTCGGGAAAGCGCGCGTTCGGCTGCAGGACGCCGTCGCGGTCGCGCTGGCCCTGCCAGCCGTCGTCGATGTTGACGTAGACGTAGCCGGCATCGCGCAGCCCGGAGGCGACCATCGCGTCGGCGATGCGGCGCACGGTGGCGTCGTCGATGTGCTCGGCGAAGCGGTTCCAGCTGCTCCAGCCCAGCGGCGGGGTCCGCGCCAGGCCATCGCTCGGTAGCGCTGCGTAGCCCGGCAGCGGCGCGACCGGGAATGCCAGCCGTGCCGCGTCGGCCTCGCTGCCGCGGCTTGCGCGCGCGTCGACCTGCTCGTCCCAGATGCGGCCGACCACGTGCAGCTGGCCGTGCTCCAGGGTCGCGGTCCACGGCTGCGCCGGCAGCCGCGGATTGCCGTTGTCGATCTGGAAATGGGCCACGTCGCCGTCGATGCGCAGTTGCTGCATCGGTACGTCGCCATACCAATCGGTGGTGATGCTGCCTTGGGCCTGGCCATCGCGCTGGACGATGCGCAGGTAGCGCGGACCGGGAAACGACGGCCCCTGCGCGATCACCCAGATGCCGTGCAGCGGGCTGGCCGGCGCAACGGCCGCGGCCTGCGGCGGCGCATGCGCGCAGCCGCCACTGCCGGTCACCGCGAGCGCGAGCAGGCCACGCCACAGCCAGCGGCGGGCGGGAAAAGCGAAGCGCGTGCCTGACGCCATCGATGGTGCCTGTCGGGGCGCGACGCCAGCGCCGCGTGCGTGCGCTGCCGCAGCCGTCACGCGCTCGCGGCCGGGATCAACCAGCCGCCGAACAGCGGTCCGGCGGTATCGCCGTGCTGCGGCTCGATGCGGAAGGTCAGCTGCTTGGCGCCGGTCAGCGCGGGCGGCAACACATAATCGCGATCGACGAAGTCGATGACCTGGCTGCGGTCCACCTGCACTTCCACCGCCAGCTTGCCGTCGATCAGGATGTTGAAGCGGCCCTTGTCGCTGCCCCAGAAACGCAGGCGCAACGCCAGCGGCTGCGCGCTGCCTTTCATCTGGAACTCGACGAAGCCCTTGCCGCGCACGTCGCGGCATTGCTGGCGGCGGTAAGCGCCGCCGAAGGAGGTATCGCTGCGCAGCTTGTGCGCCTGCTCGGAGGACTCGTCGCCGAACTGGATCATGTCCACCGCGGTGGCCTGCAGCGCCGCGCGCTCGGCCTGCTGGCGCGCGCGCCGCGCCGCTTCCTGCGCCCACTGCGCCGGCGCCAGGCGCTTGAAGTACAGCGCGCTGCGGCGTTCGTACTGCGCATAGAACGGCACGAAGGTCAGCCCCGGCGGCTGCGTGGCGGCAGCCAGGAAATGCCCGGATTGCGGCAACTCGGCGAACCCTGCCAACGGATCGGCCGCGGCCACCAGCGCCGGGTCCGGCGCATCGTAGGGCTCTGCGATCGGGCCGAGATCGGCGGCCAGCGCCAGCGGACCGCGCATCACCACCACCGTGTCGGCGTCGCCGGCGGCATGCTCCAGGCGCAGCGGCATCGCCAGGTCCAGTTCGATCACGTCGCCGCTGCGCCACTGCCGCTCCAGCGCCAGGTAGCCGTCGGCGGCGGTGCCGCGCTGGGTCTTGCCGTTGACGCGCAGCGTATAGCCACCCTGGCACCAGGCCGGCAGCCGCAGCAGCAGGCGGCGCGGCGTGCGTGCGCCGGCGCGGCGCAGTTGCAGCCGCACCTTGCCGTTGTCGGGCACGCCGCTGTCCAGCTCCAGCGCCAGGTCGCGCTCGGGCCAGTCCAGGGTCGAGGGGATGTACAGGTTGACGTAGAGCGAGGACGCGTCCTGCCAGTAGATCGAGTCGCCGAACTGCGCATGCGCCTCCATGCCGCTGCCGACGCAGCACCAGAACGAATCGAACTTGTCGGAGAAGCCGCGCTCGCCGCCGCTGATCATCGGCGTCATATAGGTGAACATGCCGGTGGCCGGATGCTGCGCGGCCATCGTGTGGTTGTGCAGGGTGCGTTCGTAGTAGTCGAAATAGCGCGCCTGCGGCGTCCACTGGTACAGGTGCCGGGTCAGCTTGAGCATGTTGTAGCTGTTGCAGTGCTCGCAGGTCTGCTCGGTCAGGAACGCGGCGATGGTGTCCGGTTCCTGGAAATACTCGCGGTCGGCATTGCCGCCGATGACATAGCTGTAGTGGCCGGTCACCGTCTCCCAGAAGAAACGCGCCGCCGCCGCCGCATCGGCATCGCCGGCGACCTCGAACTGGCGTGCCTCGCCGATGAACTTGGGTACCTGGGTATTGGCATGGATGTGCGGCAGCTCGTCGCGGCCGGCCGCAGCCGGATCGATCACCTTCTCGTGGCGCAGGCGCTTGCCCAGCGCGATCCAGCGCGGATCGCCGGTGCGCGCGCCCAGTTCGATGTAGGACTCGTTGAGGCCGCCGAACTCGGTGTCCAGCAGGGTCTGCATCTGCGCGTGGTCGAGCGCGTCGAACACCCCGCCCAGATAGCCGGCCAGCGGCAGCAGCACCTGCAGCGCCTGCGCGTTGCCGGCCAGTTCGTGCGCATCGAGCAGGCCGGCGAACAGCTTGTGCACCGTGTACAGCGGCGACCAGCTGCCGTTGAGATTGAACTTGCTGCCCTTGATGATGCCGCGGCGTACTTCCTCGAACACCACCTTGCCGTTGTCGATGGCGCCCTTGTCGTTCTTGCGGGTGAGTCCGCCGACGTAGCCGTCCGCGTCCTTGGCCTGCGCACGCGCCAGCTCGGCGACGATGTAGTCGATGCGCTGGCGCAGCGCCGCGTCGCGGGTCTGCGCATGCATCTTGGCTAGCGCGCTGAGGTAATGGCCGAGCGTGTGCCCCGCGATGGTGTCGCCCTCCCAGCCGCCGTAGACCTCGCCCTTGGGCGGCAGGCCGGCGTACTGCAGGAAGTTGTGCAGCAGGCGGTCCGGTTCCAGCTCCAGCAGATAGCGGCGATTGGTCTGCAGCGAATCCAGGAACAGCGACGGCTTGAGCGTGACCTGCTTCAGCGGCAGCGCCTGCACGGTACCGGCGCTGGACGCGGCGGCATCCAGCGGGAAGCGCAGCAGTCCCGCGGCCACCGCGAGCGCGCTCCATTGCAGGAAACGGCGCCGCGACGGATCCAGCGCCGCCATATCGGCGTCCGCGGACGCGCTATGCGCGCAGTGCGCGCTGTGGACGTGTCCGCAGCGCGCGTTCATCGGGCACCGCGCGAAGGGATGGCCACGGGGAACCGAGAGGAAATGCGAGATGGCATTGCTTGCTCCTTTGCGCTTGGCGGCGGCAGGCGCAGGCCCGACCGCGGCCACGAACGGGCGGCCTGTCGCCACTGTGTCATCGATACGTCATCGCGTCTTGTCGCCACGGCTGCGCGAACATGCGGATTTGTGCCGAATCGCACCCGCTCACAGCGCCAGGCGGATCCCGCCGTAGTACATGCGCCCGATCACGTCGTACACGCCGGCGTGGTAGCCCAGCTCGAAATTGGCGCCGCCCGCCTCCGCCCCCGGCACCCGCGGCGGCGCGCGATCGAACAGGTTGCTGACCCCGCCGAACACTTCCAGCCCCGACTTGAGCCGGTAGTAGCCGGACACGTCGCTGTAGAACACGTTGCCGGTCCACACCTTCTGGTACTCGGTATCGGTGACCTGGGTGCTGCTGCGCATCTTGGAGAAGTGGCGCAGCGACCAGGTCGCACCGGCATGCGCATTGGACCAGGTGCCGCGCAGCACGCCCTTCCAGGACGGCGAGCCGAACACGCCGGCGAAGCGGGTGACCTCCTCCGGCTGGTCCGGATCCAGGGTGTAGTCCTGGCGGATCAGGTGGGTGTAGTTCAGGTCGAACGACAGCGCGCCGGCATTCTGGCCCCAGCGCTCTGCCAGGTCGTAGCGGTACTGCGCGAAGAAGTCGACGCCGCGGGTCAGATAGCGCGACAGGTTGAGCTTCTGGGTGACCGCGTTGAGCAGGTTGCCGTCGGCATCGCGGCTGACGAAGGAGCAGAACTGGTTGTCCAGGGTCGGCGCGTCCACGCACTTGTTGATGATGGTCTGCGCCGGGAACGAATCGATCGCGCCGCGCAGGTCGATGTTGTAGTAGTCCACCGACAGCGAGAAATCCTTCAGGAAACGCGGGCGCAGCACGATGCCGACGGTGCGGGTCTTGGCGGTTTCGTTGGCCAGGTCCAGGTTGCCCTTGGTGATGATGTCGCGGTACAGCCAGTAGGTGCTCTTGTCCGACGGATTGAGCTGCGCGCAGTTGGCCGCGGTGTACTGGGTGCGGTCGGTGCGGTAGCGCTGGTTGTAGGTGTTGCACGGATCGGTGACCCACATGCCGCCGATGCTGCTGGCGGTGTACAGCTCGCCGATGTTGGGCGCGCGCACCGCCTTGCCGTAGGTGCCGCGCAGGGTGATGTCCTGGATCGGCGCCCAGTCGATGCCGAACTTGTTGGTGACGGTGCGGCCGGCGGTGTTGTAGTCGGACACGCGCACCGCCGCGTCCACGCCCAGGCGCTGCGCGAACAGCTTGTCGGCCAGCAGCGGCAGGTGCAGCTCGCTGTAGAGTTCCTTGACGTCGTACTGGCCGACCAGCGGCAGCTGGGTGGTGCCCAGGCTGGCGTTGTAGGCCGGATTGGCCGGATCGTACTGGGCGATCGCGCCGATGTCGTTGCGCTCCTTGCGGTACTCGCCGCCGAACGCGATCTGCGCCTCGCCACCGGGCAGGTCGAAGATGCCGCCGGAGGCGTAGGCCGACAGCACCTGCTGGGTCATGGTGGTGGTGGCCCAGTCCGAGGTGTAGCGCAGGTAGCCGATCTCCTGCGCGGTCAGGCGCTTGAACGGATTCAACGGCACGCAGCCGTTGCCCGGGTCGGTGAGCGTGCTGCGGCAGATCGCGCTGCCGTCGGCGGCCGTGGTGGAATCCACCGCAAGGTAATAGCGCTTGTAGGACACCGTATCGATGTCGCGGTTGCGCTGCTCGGTGCGGCCATAGGAGTAGTACGCGCTGTAGTTCCAGGCGCGCCCGCCCAGGCTGAAGTCGCCTTCCAGGCCGACCACGCCCTGCAGCAGCTGGCGCCGGTACTGGCTGCCGCCCTGCCCCAGTTCGTCGTCGAAGTGCCGCGCGAAATAGACCCCGTCGGTGATCGTGCCGCCGTTGGCCGCGCGCATTTCGTCGGTGATGAACGGGCTGTCGGCCGGCACCGCCTCGCTGCCGAACGCGCTCAGCGCGCGCCACGCCGATTGCGAGGTGGTACGCGAATAACCGACGTTGGCGAAGAAGCGCAGGCTGTCGCTGAAATCGAAGTTGAGCGTGGCGCGGCTGGCGAAACGATCCGACGGCACCGCCAGGTACCACGAGTCGTAGCGGCCGCCGTACTCGCCGCCGTCGGTGAGCAGGCTGCCCAGCGCGGTGGATGGATCGGCCAGGCTCAGCGGCACGCTGTTGACGTAGCCGCCCGGGCCGAGCACCGGCGCGCGCAGCTGGCCATCGGCGGTCATCGCATAGTGGCGGCCGCCGAGGATGAGCTGCGCGTCCTCGGCGTTGTTGATGTTGCGGTTGTTGTCGGAGATCCAGTAGCGCTGGTTGCGGTTGTTGCGCGTGTACATCGGGTAGCCGGTGGCGGTCCACGGCCGGTCCTGGCCGGACACCGAATCGGGCTCACGCTCGTAGAAACCGTAGACGGTGACATTGCCGCGGTTGTCGGCAAAGTTGTGCCCGAACAGCGCATCGACGCTGCTGCTGCGCATGTCGCCGCGGCTGGAGATGCCGTAGCGTGCGCTGGCGTCCAGGCCCTGGAAATCCTTCTTCAGGATGAAGTTGGCCACGCCGGTGACCGCGTCGGCGCCGTACAGCGCCGAGGCGCCGCCGGTGATGACTTCCACGCGTTCGACCAGGCTGGACGGAATATTGCTCACGTCCACCGCCGAGGTGCCCGGGATCGCCGGCACCTGGCGGCGGCCGTCGACCAGCACCAGGGTGCGCTGGGTGCCCATGCCGCGCAGGTCCAGCGCGTTGATGCCGGGATTGCCGGCCAGGTTGCTGGTCTGGCTGGTCTGGGTCAGCGCCAGGCTCGGCAGCTGGTTGACCACGTCGGCGATCTCGGTATAGCCGGACGCGCGGATCTGCTCGGCGCCGATCACGGTCAGCGGCGTGGGGCCATCCAGCGCATCGTTGCGGCGGATGCGCGAACCGGTGACGACCACGCTGTCCAGGGTCTTGGCGTCGGCGGCGCTGTCGCTGCCATCGGCCGCCGCGGTGGCGCCATCGCGCACGGTGGTCGCCTCCTGCGCCGCCGCCGGCAGCGCGGCAAGCAGCGCCATGCCGATCGCAGCGCACAGCAGCGTGCGCCCGTGTCCGCGTCGATCGCGACAGGCCGAGGCCGGAGGTATTGAAGGCAAACGAACGTCGCGCATGGGTTGTCTCTCGGTTGAGCGGCCTGCACGCAAAATCCAGGCCGCACGACGCCACGCCCTCGCCGCGCATGGCAACGAGAACCCGCATCGATCGATGGAGGCCGTGCATCCCCGCACGGCGCAGAATGCGGTGCGCGTATCGCGCATCGGAAAACCGTTGCGCGTCTCCGCGCCCCGGAAAAAAACCCGTTGCGCGTCGCTACGCACCGCAACTGCAGAGTTTCACGTCGGCACGGTCAGCGTCTTGTGGAAAAACGTCGCCTTTGACGTGGAAATTTGTCGATATGTTGCGCTGTGTCGCAGCGACGGCCACACGCCGCGCGCCACCTCACGCAGGCACGCGCGCAACCCTCAGTGCGCGACGGGCGCCGATGCCGCCGCCGGCCGGTTCCAGTCCGGCGTCGGCGCCTGTTGCAGCCAGCGCACGAAGAAGTCCGCCAAGCGGCGCCGGCCGTAGTCGCCGCCGGCGCCATGGTCGCCGCCCGGCACCACCAGCAGATCGAAATCCTTGCCGGCCTTGATCAGCCGATCGGCGACCTGGAAGGTGCTGGCCGGATCGACGTTGTGGTCCATGTCGCCGGTCACCAGCAGCAGATGCCCCTGCAGGCGCGCGGCGTTGTCGACATTGGACGAGGCCGAATACCACGGCCCCACCGGCCAGCCCATCCATTGCTCGTTCCACCAGATCTTGTCCATGCGGTTGTCGTGGCAGCCGGAATTGGCCACCGCGGCGACGTAGAACTCCGGATGGAACAGCAACGCGCCGAGCGCGCTCTGGCCGCCGGCGGAGGTGCCGTAGATGCCCACGCCCTGCTCGATCGCGTACCACGGATACTGCGCCGCCACGGCGCGGTGCCAGGCGATGCGATCCGGGAAACCGGCATCCTTGAGGTTGCGCCAGGCCACGTCGTGGAAGACGCGCGAACGGTTGTTGGTGCCCATGCCGTCGATCTGCGCCACGGCGAAGCCGAGCGCGGTCAGCGCCGGCACACGCGCGCTGAAGGTCTTGGGCACGAACGAGCCGTGCGGCCCGGCATAGATGTTCTCGACCACGCGGTAGCGCTGCCCGTCGGCTTGCGCCTGCGGCCGATGGATCACACCCCAGATCTCGGTCTTGCCGTCGCGGCCGGGCGTGTGGAACGGCAGCGGCGGCAGCCAGCCGGCCGCGAGTAGCCGGCTCAGGTCGGTGCGCTCGACCTGCCGCACCAGCGCGCCGTCGTCGCTGCGGCGCAGTTCCAGCACCGGCCCCAGGTCCACCCGCGAATACAGGTCGAGCAGCCAGCGTCCGTCGGGCGACAGCACGACCTCGTGGTCGGCCTGCGCCGGGGTCAGCGCGGTCAGCCCGCTGCCATCCAGGCCGATGCGATAGGCGTGACGGTAGTAGGGATCCTCGCCGGGCGTCATGCCCGAGGCGATGAAGTAGATCTGCTGCGCGACCTCGTCGACGCGCTCGACCTTGCGCACCACCCACTCGCCGCGCGTGACCTGGCGCGGGGCGGCGCCGCTGCGCGTGTCGTACAGGTACAGCTGCTCCCAGCCGTCGCGCTCGGAGGCCCACAGGGTGTGCGCGCCATCGGCGAAATCGTGGCGATAGCGTTTGCCGCCATTCTCGTGGGTGCCACTGAGATCGGAATACTCGATGAAGGTCGGCGAGGTTTCCTCGATCAGCGTGCGCGCCTGCGCACTGCGTCCATCCGCCTCGATCACCCGGTAGCGCTGATGGCCGCGTTCGTTGTACTCGAAGGTGAAGCCGCTGCCGTCGCTGCGCCACTGCGCCCAGCTCAGCGCGAACGCATTCGGGAACAGCGCTGCCGGCACTGCCTTCGCCTGCCGCGAGGCCAGGTCGAACAGCACCGGCTGCAGCACCGGCAGCGGATCGCCGGGCTTGGCGTAAATCTGCTGGTGCAGCTTGGGCTGCAACTGGTCCGGCGGCGCCGACTCGATGTAGTACACCGTGCGCGGCGCTGCCGGCTTGATGCGGTAGGCGACCAGCCGGGTCGAATCCGGCGACCAGGCGATGCTGTCCGCCGCGTAATACTCGGCGGTGCTGCCATCATGGCTGAGCGCGACCGGGCTGCCGCCAGCGGCCGGCGCGACCACCACGTTGCCGGCCTCGACCCAGGCACGCCACTTGCCGTCCGGCGACGCCTGCGCATACGCCGGACCCTGCTTCAACGGGATGCTCATGTCGTAGGAATCGGGCGGCAACGCGCCCATCTCGGTGCGCGTGCAGCGGTACTGCGGCAGATCGCACTGCCAGCGCACGCGATCGCGCTCGAACACCAGCCGCTGCGCGTCCAGCTTCACCTCGTCCAACCGCAACGCCGCCGCATCGACCGGCTTGCCGCTGGCCTCGGACATCGCCGCCGCCAGCCGCGCGTGATCGAACGCAGGTTCGTTGCGGCCGTCGGCGACCGCGACCCGGCGGTACTCGATCGCCGGTGCGGCGCCGCTGCGCGCGAGCGTACGCCGATACAGGAAATGCCCGGCGTCCAACCACAGCGGCTGCGACGGCTGGCGGTCGACCAATGCCTCGTAGCGTTGGCTCAGCGCCTGCGCGCGCTGATAGTCGTCCGCGCTCGGCGCGGCCAGCGCGCAGGGTGCCAGCGCCGCCAATGCGAGCAGCAGTAAGCCCGGTGCGGCGACGCGCCGCCCGTTTCGATCCGTCTTCATCCGTCGACCACCCGATGCATCAAAGCGTGTCGCAGCGCTGCGCATCCGCAACGCCGGCCTGGGCCAGGCGCTGCGCGCGCGTGGCCCACATTTCCCATTCCTGCACCGCCAGCGCGGCATAGCGGCCGTCGCCGCCGGAGGCATCGAACACCGCGCGCACGCAGCGCGTGGTCACCGGCGCGAAACGCAGCGTCTGCACGCGGTCGGCTACCGCGCCGCTCTTCGCCTCCGCCAGCGGCAGCCACTGCCCGTCCTTGCGGTATTCCAGATGCCAGCGCGCCGGCGGCGCCACGCCTTCGTTGGCGCCGGGCGGATGATCGGCCCAGAACACGATGCGGCTGCGCTGCAGCGTCACCGGCTGAGCCCAGCTGTACTGGATCCACTGCTGCGGCGGATTGTGCGCGGTCCAGCTGCCCCACATCTGCGGTGGCAGCGGATTGCGCTTGACCACGCCGTCGTTGAGCGCGGCGATCCAGTATTGATGCGGGATGTCCGGGCCGTTGGAAGCGCTGGCGGATGCGTAGCGGGCGACGTTGCGCTGCAGCGGCTGCGGCGGCTGCGGCGCGCGCGTGGCCAGCACCGGGCGAATGCGTGCCGGCCGCTGGGTGTCGTCCCAGTCCAGCCGGTCGATCGCCACGCTGCGGCGGAAGTGGCCGCCGCCCTTGGCATCGGCGGTGTGATAGACCAAGTACCACTGGCCCTTGAACTGCACGATGCCCGAATGCGAGGTGGTGGAGGATACCGGCGGCAGGATCACCCCGCGGTAGGTCCACGGCCCCAGCGGCGACGGCGCGCTGCCGTAGGCGATGCAGGCGTGATACAGCGTCGGCGTGCAGTCGGAGTCCGGCCCGGCGCGGTTGCCGGCGTAGGCCATGTAGTAGGTGCCGTTGCGCTTGAACAACCACGGCGCCTCGAAATAGCCGTCCAGCGTGGTCACCGCCACCGCCGCGCCCTTGGGCGTAACCATGTCGCGTTCCAGTTCGATCCCGAACAGCTTGCCGAAGGTGCCCCAGTACAGATACACGCGGCCATCGTCGTCGACCAGCACGGTCGGGTCGATGTTCTGGATCGTGTTCTTCACCGGCAGCGATTGCGACAGGATCGGCCCTTGCGGATGCGCATCGCGCCACGGCCCCAGCGGGCTGTCGGCGACCGCCACGCCGATCGCGAACGGATCGGCGTTGGGCGAATGCTTTTCTTCCACCGGTGCGTACAGGTAGTAGCGTCGGTCCGGTCCCTGCACGATTTGCGCGGCATAGGCGCGGCCCGCGGCGGCCCAGGCGAACACCTGTTCCGGACGCAGCAGCGCCGGATAGTGGGTCCAGTTGCCGCTGCCGACATCGTCGGTCGCCAGCATTTGCCAGCGCTGGATCACGAAGTCGTTGACGTCGGGCGGCGCCTCGTCGCGGCCGGCGATGATGTACAGCTTGCCGTCGGCGACCAGCGGCGCCGGATCGGCGGAATAGTCGCGGCCGTCGGCCAGGATCGGATTGCCGGCGCTGTGCACGCTGCGCGCGGGCAACGGTGCCGCCTGCGCGCCCGCAACGGCAAGCGCCAACAGCAGGCAGGCACCGATGCGCCGGGCGACACGCGCGGCGCGGCGCAGGCTCATGGCGCCACCGCCGCGTCGACCACGATCTGCAGCCGCACCGGCAACTGCCCGCTGCCGCCGCGTCCCTGCGCGCTGCCAACGATGCTGCTGGTGCCCGGCGCGGCATACGCAGCCGGCGCCAACGGCGGCCACTGCACCGGCACCCGTTCGCGCGAGCCGTCGTTGTACTGCACGCCGACGAAGGCTGGCAGCGCCGGCATCTGTCCGGCACGCACGTGCAGCGGCGGCGGCGCCTGCACCGTGTTGATCTGGCCCGGCGCGCTGGCGCGCACCCAGATGCTGGCGGTCACCGGCAGGCCGCCATCGGCCAGGCCCTGCAGCTGCACGCGGCCTTCGCCGGCCAGCGCCGTCGTGTCGAGTTGCGGCCAGCGCACGCCCAGCCAATCCCAGCTGCCGTCGGCGAAGTAAGCGGCGATGCGCTGCGGCAGCGCCGGCGTCTCGCCCGGCGCCACCCGCACGTCGATCGGCTCGACCGCATCGGCGCGCTCGGCGAACACCTGCCATTCGTCGATGCCGACCGCGGCATGGCCGTCGCCCTGCACCGCGGTTTCCAGCACCGCACGCAACGCGCTGGTGGTCACCGCTGCGAACGCCACGCGGCTGGCTTCGCCGCGCGCGGCAACCGGATAGCCGCCGCGCACCGCGATGTCGCGCCACTGCTCGCCATCGCGGTATTGCAGCTTCCACGCGCGCGGCGGCGCCACCCCGCCACCGGGCTGGTCGTCCCAGAAATACAGCGCCGCTGCGTTCAAGCGCTGCGGTTGCCGCCATTGGTACTGCACCCACACCGAAGCCGGTTGCGCGCGGCCCCAGCTGCCCCAGCGGCGATCCGCGGACGGCACTTGATCCGGCGCGGGCAGCAGCCCGTCGTTGAGCGCCTGCAGCCGGTGATGGCCGGCGGTGACCTGCGCGCTGGCCTCGGCCTCGCCCTGCACTTCCAGGCCCTGCCCCACCGGCGCCGGCACGGCGACCACGGCCACGTCGGCATGGCCTTGCAACGCGCCGTCGTCGGCCTGCAAGCGCAGCGTGTAGGCACCGGGCGCGGTGAAGCGCACGCTGCTGCTCGCCGCCTGCGGTTCCTCGAAGATCGCCGCGCCGCCCGGCGGCGCCTGCAGCACGCTCCAATGCAGCGCCAAGCTGCCGTTCGGCAGCGCGTCGTCGCCGACGCGGCCAACGACACGCAGCGCGCCGCCGCCAACACCGTCCTGCTGCCAGGCCTCGACCTGCGGCGCCTGGTTGGGCTTGGCCGCCGGTACCCGCGCGCCGCTGGCATAGGCCTGGATTTCCTTGATTCCCGTGCGCAGCGCGCCGGCATGGGTCACCAGCACGCGCAGCCGCTGCACGCGCAGAGCCGGGAAGCGCACGCGGTTGCGGTTGCCCTGCGCGATCGGCGCATCGCGCACCTGGCCGGGCACGGTCTTCCACGCATGCCCGTCGAAATACTGCAGCACGTACAGCCACGGCGGCGCGTAGCCGGCGCGGGTGCCGGAAGCAAAGCCGTGCTGCTCGCCGGGCGGCGAGGAGCTGCGGTAGAAGTACAGGCGCACGTCGTCCAGCAGTTGCGGCCGGCCCAGGTCGAGCTCGATCCAGTCGCTGCGCGACGGCGACCCGGCCGTGCCCCAGAACGGTTCGTTGGCGGTGCTGCCGTCCACCACCGCGCTGGCCGGGAAACCGTCGGCGGCATAGCTGGCGCTCACCGCCGCGCCCTGCGCGAAGTTGTGCGCGGTCGCCTGCAGCGTGGTGTCCACGCCGGCGTCGGCCAGCACCGCGGTGATCCGCGCATCGGCGGCGAAGCGCACCTGCGCCGGCGTCTGCACGGCGATGGCCTTCGAACCGAGCACACGCAACTGCGCGGCATCCGCATTGACCGCATCCGGCAGCGCCTGCACGCGGCCGCTGGCCGGGTCGTAGAGCACATGCGCCAGGCGATCGACGGTGAACGCCAGCTTCCCGTCCAGATACAGCGAATAGCCCTTGGGCACGGCGCCGCCGTAGTGGCGGCCGTCGCGGTCCCAGACGATGGACAGGTCGCGATCGCGGTAGCGCACCGCGTCGGCGGCGAAGTGGTCCCAACCGATGTCGATCGGATACAGCTCGATCTGCGCGTCGCTGCGCGGACGCAGGCCCATCGCATCCTCGATCACGGTGAAGTTGGTCGCGCCGAGCTGGGTGTGGTGGATCCAAGAGCGGTAGCCGATGCTGCCACCGTCGGCGGCGCTGCCCTGCGCCCAGAACTCGTTCTGGTCCGGATAGCGGTTGTCGCCGTCGATGTAGTGCGCCCAGGCGTTCCAGTACAGCAGCTTGCGGTAGCTGCCCGCGTCCAGGTACGGACTGGGATAGTCGCGCAGCGCGCTGCCGAGCAGGCGGAAGGCGACGGTGGAATTGATCACCGAGAAATTGTTGCTGCCGCCGGCGCCGCGCGCCTGCCGGTCGGCCTGGTTGGCGGTATAGAACGGGAAGATCGGGTATTGCCGCGTATCAGCGAACAGGCGCAGCGCGCGCACGTACTTCGGGTCATAGTCGGCATCGCCCTGCTTCGGCATCAGGCCGACGCTGAACGGGTAGTAGTTGTTGGTCTCCTTCCAGTCCACCGGCAGTCGCGCGCCATCGGCCTGGCGCTGCTTGAGCAGGTCGCCGTGCAGGCCCATGCCGTCGGCGGTCGCGCTGTGGTCCTGCCACAGCACAGCGAGCACGGCGCTGCGGATCTTCGCCGCCAGCGCCTGCATGCGCACCGCGGTGGCCGCATCGCCGGCGAGCTGCGCGGCCTGCGCCGCGGCCAATGCGTTGGCGTAGACGTAGGCGCTCTCGCTGCGGTCCATGCGGATCTGGCCGTGCTGCTTGGCCCAGTCGAAGGACACCGCATCGGCGTCGTTGCCGGTCATCGCTGCCCAGTCGTACTCGATCAGGCCGTTATTGTTGCGGTCGTAGGCGCGCAACAGCGCGTCCACGTCGGCGCTGGCGTAGCGCGCCAGCTGCGCCGCCACCGCCGGCGGCCCGCCGTGCAGCTGGTAGGCGCGCCAGGCGGCGGCGCTGAGGTATTGGGCGTAGGAATTGGACCAGTTCTCCGGCGCGCCGGGATTGTCCACGTACTTGCCGCCGCCGGCGGTCTCGCCGGCGCCCAGCCACGAGCCGTAGGCGTAGCTGGGATCGCGCAGGTACTTGAGGTCGTCGATGAACATGCCGGTGGTCAGCACGATCGCATTGTCGTAGCCGAGCACGCCTTCGATCGCCACCGGGAACTGGTAGTCGTTGCCGGGCACCGCGGCGTCGAGGAAATTGAAGCGGAGCAGCCACCAGCGATAGAACAACGTCTTGTCGATGTTGTCCTCGGGCGTGTCCAGGTACGGCAGGTTGTCGGCCCACCAGCGGTTGTAGGCGACCACGTGCTCGCGGTACGCCTGCTGCGGCGACTGCGCGGCGATGCGCCGGTATTCGCTCAGCGACGCCGGCAGTTCGTGCGTGACCAGCCCGAGCTGCACCTTCAGCGTGGCCGCTTCGCCGCTCGCCGGCAGCGCCACGCGGCGCGCGATGGAACCGCCCTCGACCGCGAAGCCGTCGCCCGACAGGCGCGGAAAGACCGTGGTGATCGCGTTGTGGGTGGCGAACGCGCCGGTGAGCTCGGCGCCGTCGGCATGCGTGGCCATCGGCGAGATCGCACGCAGGGTCAGCGTGCGCGCCACGCCGTCGCTGCTGGACAGCGTGGCCTCGGCCACGGCCACGTTCTGCTCGCTGATGAACTTGACCAGGCGCAGCCGCACGCCGGCGTCAGCATCGGCGTAGACGCTGCTGAAATAGCTCGGCGTCTGCCGCCGCTGCGCGCTGTCCTCGACCAGGCGCAGCGGCTTGCCGTCGATCTCCGCCTGCAACCGGAACAGCGCATCGTGGCCGGTCTTGTGCGCATAGGCGACATCGCCGACGAAACCCGGCTGCTGCGGCTGGTGGGTGTACATGTACGCGGCGCGGCCGCGGCTGAACAACCAGTTGTTGTCGTCGTCGAACCCACCGCCGGTGCCGCTGCGCGCGAGCATGCGGTCGATCCAGAAATCCTTGCCCGGCGCCGTGCCGGCGCCGGCCGCCAGATCGGCGGCGAACACCCGTTGCAGATGCCCGCCCGGCGCGAAGGCCACGCCGCTGTCCGGAATCGGTGTCGGCGTACCCTTGAAATGCGGATAGCCGAGCGAAGCGTTGCTGGCCTGCAATGCTTCGCCATCCGCGGCGGCGGCGCTGGCCGCCACCGCGCCGCATGCCGCACCCAGCAGCACCGCGAGCAATGCGGCGGCGGCGCGCGGCCGCCGCCATGCCGCGGCCACGCCGCTTACCCGCAACCTCAAAACTCGGTCCTGAGCCGCGCCCAGAAGTAGCGTCCCAGCGTGTCGTAGGTGAACGCGTCGGTATTGGCCGCGCTCGCATAGCCGTAGTACTGCGGCGGCTTGCGGTTGCCGACGTTGTTGGCGCCGGCCGACAGCGTGGTGTGCAGGCTCTCGAACTTCCGGCTCAGCGAGACGTCGTGGTAGGTCACCGTGCCGACCTTGAAGTAGACGCAGCTGCCGTCGGCGGCGGTGTTCACGCAGAAGTCCTCGTAGGCGCTGCCGACCGTGGTCGGGCCGAGCAGGCGGGTGTTCCAGCTGGCGTGCCACGGCCCGTTGTCCCAGGCCAGGTTGAAGCTGGCGCGCCAGCGCGGCATGTTGCCGTAGCTGGACATCTCGCCGACGTAGTTGTGGTCGTCGCCGCTGAACTTGTAGCTGGACAGGAAGGTGGCATCGATGCCGGCCTGGAAGTTGCCCCAGGCGGTATCGCGCAACGCGTACTTGATGCCGATGTCGTAGCCGCGGATATCGACCTTGCCGCTGTTGATCGCGAACGGCACGGTCACGTTGACCAGTTGCCCGCTGGCGTTGCGCTGGATCAACGGGCAGTACGCGCTCTGGCCGTCGTAGCAGTTCTGCAGCACCTGATCCAGGCCGGTGCCGTTGATCATGTCGTCGAGGGTGACCCGCCAGCTGTCCAGGTTCACCGACAGGCCATTCGCCCAGCCCGGATCGTAGACCGCACCGACGTTGTAGGAGCGGCCCTGCTCGGGCTTGATCGCGAAGCCGGCATTGGCCGAGCCGGTGGTCAGCACGTTGAACGAAGAGGTGTTGACGAAGCTGCCGTTGGTCGGCACGTTGGCGCAGGCCGCGGCGTTGCCGCCGCCGGTATAGCCGTTGCACGGGTCGGTGTAGGTGCCGGTATCGTCCACCACCGACTTGAACGGCGAACCGTACAGGTCGCCCAGCGCCGGCGCGCGGAACACTTCCGAGCCGGTGGCGCGGATCAGCAGGTTGTCGATCGGGCGCCATTCCAGCGCGATCTTGCTGTTGGTGGTGTTGCCCCAGTAGTCGTACTTGGAATAGCGCGTGCCCAGGTTGAGGTTCAGCGCCTGCGCGCCGGGCACGTCCTTGAGCAGCGGGATCAGCACTTCGGCGTAGGCTTCCTTGATCGTCTCGTCGTGGCCCTGGTTCATGATGCAGCCGTCGTTGTAGTCGCAACCGCCTTCGGGATCGGCGGCGGCGACCGGATTGCTGGTGCCCTGCGAGAACCCGTTCTTGCGGAACGACAGCCCGAACGCGGCCTGCACCATGCCCGCCGGCATCGCGAACAGGTCGCCGTTGACGCTGGCCTCGGCGAACTTCATGGTGCTCTCGTCGATCAGGTCGACCGCGCTCTGGGTGGCCTTGATCCCGGCGATGGTCGCCGGATCGTCCGGGTTGAACACGTTGATCGGGGTACAGCCGGAGATCACGTTGCCCGGCGTGCCGCACTTGACCACGCCGTCGCTGTCCAGGAACGAGGCGCCGACCGCGTTGTTCAGCGCCGAGGTGATCGAGAAGCCGTTGCGCACCAGGGTGTCCTTGTAGCGCGCATAGCCGGCCGCCGCATCCCACTGCCAGCTGGTGTCGGCGAACTTGCCGCGCAACCCGGCCACGATGTTGGTCTGGTACATGGTGGAGGTGTAGACGCGGGTGTTGGCCGCCTCCGAGCGCAGCAGGTAGCGCGACAGCTGGCTGCCGAACGGGTTGTAGTAGTTCTGCGCGGCGTTGGGCAGCTCCAGGCCGTAGGCGGTCAGCTGCGAGGTGGTCTCGCTGCGGGTCCAGAACATGTCCAGGTAGCCCTGCACGTTCGGGGTGAAATCGAAGCTGGCGTGGGCGGAGAAGTTGGTGCGCTGCACCGGGGTGATCAGGTATTGGCCGTAATAGGAGTTATAGCCATCGGTGGCACTGTTGTAGGTGCGGAAATCGCCGGCATCGACCGCGCCGGGCGCCAGGCCGCTGTTCGGGGTCAGCACGCTGCCGTCGCCGAGGAAGGCGCGGGTGCCGTTGCCGCGGCGTTCCACCACTTGGCCATTGAGATAGTTCACCGCGGTCTTGGCGTAGCTGCGGTCTTCGTCGTATAGCGCGTTCATCGAGCTGCGGCTCAGGCCCAGGATCAGCCCGCCGCGCTCCCAGGTCTTGCCCCACTCCACGCCTACCGAACGGCGGTTGCCGTCGCCGTGGGTGCTCTGGCCGTAGTCGACGGTCGCGGCGGCGCCGTCGTACTTGTCCTTGAGGATGATGTTGACCACGCCGGCGATGGCATCGGAGCCGTACACCGAGGACGCGCCGTCGGTCAGCACCTCGATGCGTTCCACCATCGCCGCCGGGATCGCGTTGATGTCCACGCCGGGCGCGGCGGACACGCTGCTGGCCGGTCCGGCCATGCGGTGGCCATTGACCAGCACCAGGGTGCGCTCGGCGCCGAGGTTGCGCAGCGAGACCAGCGCGCGGCCGTGGCTGAAGCCGGAATTGAGCGAGATGTTGGGCATGTTGCCGGCCATCGCCGGCAGTTGCTGCAACAGCTGGCCGAGCGTGTCCTGGCCGCTGTCCTCGATCCGCTGCCGGTCGATGGTGATCACCGGGCTGGCGGTCTCCGCATCGACGCGGCGGATATGGCTGCCGGTCACCGTGACCTTTTCCAGCGTGGTGGCGGCCGCGCCATCGGCGCTGGCGTCCTGCGCCAGTGCGGCCGGCGCCGTGGCGGCCAGCGCCAGTGCGGTACAGATCGCCGCTGTCAGCGGGCCCGGCCGCTGCGCACGGCGCCACGAAGACGGGAAGAGCGGCGCAGCGCGTTCAGACAAAGACGACATCGGATTCTCCTGGGCGGCGACGCGTGGCGATCGGCAGGGCCGGCATGCCCTTCCCCGGGCTGCCATCCCCATCGCCAGCGGTCGTTGGCGGGGCGGAACAGGGCGTCGTATGCAAGGCGCGACGGCAGCGCGAGCTGCCGCCGTCACCGCTGCGTGCGGCGCTGCATCGTGCAGGAATCTCCCCCGGAGACTTCATTGCACCGACACAATGTGCGCGTACTGTGATGGCGTCGTCTTGTCGTATTTATCGGTTAAACGTGCGGAATATCGCACTGCGCGACGCGCAACGGGACATTTCCGACTTTTTCGCCACTCAGCCGTAGGCGGCCGAAATCGTCATTTCCCGCGCCGCGCCGGCGGGCACCTGCACGCGCTCGTTGCGCGGCCCCGACAAGGCCACCGCGCGCCCATCGATCAGCACCTCGCGCAGCTGCGTGCCGGCCGGCACGCGCAGGGTCAGCCAGGTCCGCGCCGGCGCCTGCGCCGGCAGGGTCAGCGTGCCGTCGATGCGCTTGCGCGCCGGATCGCCGCGCAGCGTCAGCGACACCGCGCCCCAGCGGGTCGGCGCGGCGGCGATCGCGATCTCCTCGCCGCTACCCAGCCACTCGCGCGGCAGCGCACGCGCCAGGAACAGCTCTTCGCCGGCGCTGTCCTCGAACACCAGCATCCAGCGCAGCAGCAGCGGGATGGTCATCTGCGCCGGAATGCAGAACAGCGGCATGCCGCCGGTGATGCCGCTGACCTCGCCCGCGGTCCAGCTGCCGCGCGTGTGCACGTGGTAGCGGTGCGCGTACAGGAACAGCAGGTATTCCTCGATCCGGTCCAGGCGCAACAGCTGCTGCGCGTAGCCGTAGGAAATGAAACCGAGCAGGTCGCGCCCTTCCGGCGTCGGCGGCGCGATGTTGCCGACCACGCCAAGGCTGGTGCCGCCATGGCCGCGCACACAATCGATGACCAGGTGCGCGAGGTCGTTGGGCAGCACGTCGGCCTGCAGCAGTTCGGCATAGGCGCGGTGCGGCCAGCCCTGTTCGCTGGGGCTCTCCTGCTGCAGCGACTGGCGGAAGGTCAGCTTCACTCCCGGCAGCGGGCCGATGTAGGCCGGCTTGAGGTCACGACGGATATTGGCGCGAAGGGTCTTGTGCAGTTGCGCGGTCAGTTGCTGCGCGCGCCGCTGCCACTGCGTCGCGACAGCTTGCGCGCCCGGCCCGGCGATCGCGGTCCACACTGCGGCGATGTCCTGCCAGCCGCGGATCGCCAGCGCGCTGTTGGCGTAGTACGGCTTCCACCACAGGGTCGGATCAGGGAACAGACACGCATCGGATTCGTTCCAGCCATGGATCAGGCCGTACCCGGGCGTTTTGGCTGGCAGCTTGAGGCTGGCGTCGTGCAGCTCCAGCAGCACCTGCACCGTCGCTTCGATCTTGCCGCGGTGCTTGCGCAGCAACGCCGCATCGCCGGTGTAGCGCAGGTAGCGCGCCAGCAGCGACAGGGTCAGGCCGAACTGGCCGGTCTCCGCGCCGCGCATGTTGACCATGCCGTCGTCCTGCACGAAGTCGCTGAAGTAGCCGTCCAGCACCGCCGCGGCCTGGGCGAAGCGGCCCCACTCCAGGTTCGCGTACAGCGAGCTGGTGAAGGTGTCCTGGAAGCCGTCGTATTCGTTGCCGTAGTAGTCGCGATCGACCGCGCCGTACTTCGGATAGGTGCCGCCGGGGCGCACCACCAGTTCGCGGGCGAAGGCAAAACGCGCCATGTCGCTCCAGCTGGCGTCGGGCAGTTGCGCCTGCACGGTGTCGGCAAGCAGGCCCTGCCAGTAGCCGGCGAAGGCCAGCAGGCCGCGGTAGAAGTCCTCGGCGCTGCGCGGGCCGCGCCGCGGCGGATAGTCGGGATAGCTGTAGCCGTACACCACCTTGGTCACCTGGCCGTGCTCGACCAGCGCGCTGCGGTGCCAGGTCTGCACGATGAAGCGGTCGGTGGCGAGCACGTCGGCGAACAGCAGCACGTCGTAGTAGCGGCCCTCGCCGGCCGGCACCACCTTGCGCACCGCCGGCATCCAGCCGCCGATCAGGCCTTCGTGGCGGCGCGCGACCAGCTCGGCCTTGCCCAGCTCGGGAAAGGCGTGCAACGCGCGATAGGCGCGGGTGCGCCCGTCCGGATATACCGGCATGGTGTCGGCGCATTCGCGGGTGCCGACGAAGGTGGTCCACGGCAGGCGCCCGTTGTAGTCCTTGGGATCCAGTTGCGAGGCCGGCGGCGGCGCCGCATCGCGTACTTCGTCCATGCGCGGATCGCCGTAGCGCAGCAGGCGGTCGGCGAGCAGGTCGGCTTCGGCCATTGCGACGTCGGCCAGCTTCATGCCGAAGTACGGCGCCTGCGCGCTGGGGTAGACCGCTTCGGTGCGCTTGCCGAGCACCAGCGCGCCGCCGGGGCCGAGCAGGGTCAGGTCGCCATCGGCGCTGCGCAGATCTTCGTACACCTGCCACTGCGCGCCGGCCTCGGTGAAGCGGCACTGCAGGGTGTGGCCGGCGAGCGCATCGGCGGCCAGCGGTTGCAGGCGTGGCGCCGCCGGCGCTGGCGGCGTGGCCGGCGCGGCGTTGGCGGGCGCGGCGATGCCGCCGGCCAGGGCTTCGACACCGGCGACTGCGCCGACCGCCAGCCCCTGGCGCAGGAAATCTCTCCGATCCATGTACCGTCCCCCGATGAGCAATAGCGCATCATCGTGCGCCGCAGGGACGGCGACGTCTTGTGCGCTGTGTCGAGGATCGGTGCGGAAAATTGCATAGCGTTGGGTGGAGCGACGGTGGCTGCACCGGGCTTCGCGGGTACTTTCAGGGTTAAACACGAGCAGGTGCGCGAGGCTGCGCCCGTACCCTCATCCGCCCCTGCGGGGCACCTTCTCCCCGGAGGGAGAAGGGACAGCCTTAGCCCCTCTCCCACCGGGAGAGGGGTTGGGGTGAGGGTCCGGCGCGAAAGCGTCTCGCGGAGTTTGGGCGCACGAGGCTGCGCCCGTACCCTCATCCGCCCCTTCGGGGCACCTTCTCCCGGTGGGAGAAGGAACAGCCGCTAGCCCCTCTCCCATCGGGAGAGGGGTTGGGGTGAGGGTCCGGCGCGAAAGCGTCTCGCGAAGTTGGGTGCGCGAGGCTTCGCCCGTACCCTCATCCGCCCCTGCGGGGCACCTTCTCCCGAGGGTAGAAGGGAGAGCCGCTAGCCCCTCTCCCACCGGGAGAGGGGTTGGGGTGAGGGTCCGGCGCGAAAGCGTCTCGCGGAGTTTGGGCGCACGAGGCTGCGCCCGTACCCTCATCCGCCCCTTCGGGGCACCTTCTCCCGATGGGAGAAGGAAGAGCCGCGCAGCCTCAGGCCAGGACGTCGAGCAGGCTGCCGATGGTGTCGTCAGCCGCGCGCAGTACCCGCGCGTTGGCCTGGAAATCGTTGCGTGCGGACAGCCCGCCGACCATGTCGTCGACCAGGTCGCTGCCCTCGCCGCCCGCCGCCTGCACCTGCACGCTCACGCCGCCGCCGGGCGCTTCCTGGTTGGCCGTGACCTGGCGCTGGAAGCCTTCGGTGGCGGCGTTGGCGACATTGTTCGCGCGCGCCTGCAGGCCGGATGCGGCGGCGCGCATGCCGGACAGGGCGATCGAGGACACCGAGGCGATGGAACTCATGCGCGTTTGCTCGTCGGGCGGCCGCACTGCGGCCGCAAGGTCAGTAGGTTCCCACGGTCACCCGCAGCACGTAGGGATCGCTGCGCCGGAAGTTGAGCCCGTAGTCGGTCTCGTCGCCGTTCAACAGGCGCACGAACCGCCACTGGCCATCGACATAGCGGCCCTGCTCCACGCGCAGCAGTTGCCCGTACTTGCCATCGGCCCGGTCGCGCACAAATTCAACGCGGGAGTTGAAACCTGTGACCAGGAACACGTTCGGCTGCAGTTCCTGCACCAGCACGCGACCATCGTGCTGCGGCGTGCCGGGCAGGAGCGCCGGCGCCTCGCCCCAGCCCGGCGCGCCGAACGACACCTGCGCCTGCCAGGGCCCGAAGCGCAGGCTCTGCTTGGGCACCCCCGCCTTCTCCACCGCCGCCTGCAAGGTGCCGGCGAAGGCGCCGGCGGCCAGTTCGCGCTGCAACGGCGCGAGCAGCCCGAAGCCGGCCGCATGCGCGGCGATCGCAGCCTGGTTCTCCGGCGTGTCCTCGTTGCCATCGATGCCGAACACCGAGAAACCGATGCCGCCGCGGCCGAGCACGTGGAAGTGGTACGGCGCGGTGGCTGCCTCGAAACCGGTCTCCGAGACCCAGGCCGGGTTGTCGGCGCGCGCGTACTGGCCGACCACCTTGGTGTATTCGTCGTAGTCGCTGGTGTAGATGTCGGTGCCGATGAAGTCGATCGCCGGCGTGGCCAGGCGCCACAGTTCGAACACGTTCCAGGTGGCGCCGCCGGCCGGGTATTCCTCGCCGGGCTTGGTGCGGCCCTTGTAGCGCAGCCAGGTGTTCACGTACAGCGGCAGCGGGTACGCGGCCTTGCCTGCGGCGGCGACCTGCTGGATGTAGCTGGCGTTGCTCCAGGCGCTGAACATCTCCTCGGCATCGCTTCCGAACACCTGACTCCAGCTGCCGGCCGGCTTGCCCAGCCGCTGCAGCACTTCCGCCGGCACCGCGGCATCGAACGCGCGCTCGCCGGCGTCGCCATGGTCGCGCACGGTGCCGATCGCGCCGGGCTCGTTCTGCACCTGCACCGCGATCACCGTGTAGCGGCCGGCGTCGATCTTGCGCAGGTGCTGCATCAGCGCGGCGAAGGCGCGCGCGTCGGCCTGCACATTGGCCGGCGCATGCGGCGACAACACATCCACCGGCTCGCCCTTGGCGTCGCGCATGCGCGGATACGTGGCCGGATCGCGCTTGATCCATTCCGGCACGTAGTGCATCTGCCCGTTCTTCCAGGTGCCGAACCACAGCACGATCAAACGCAGCCCGCGCGCGCGGCTCTGCTCGACCAGCGCGTCGACGTTGCGGTAGTCGTAGCGGCCCGGCTCCGGCTCGAACTGTTCCCAGTACACCGGCGCCTCGACCGTGTTCGCATGCAGCGCCTGCACCGCGTCCAAGGCCTGCGGCAACACCTGCGGCCAGGCGCTGGAGTTGTGCAGCTGCGCGGCCATGATGCTGTACGGCGCGCCATCGACGAACAGCGCGTGGTGGCCGTCGCGGCTGACGTAGCGCGGCATGTCTTCGGCGTGGGCGAGCAGCGGCAGCAGCATGGCCAGCACGGCGTAGCGCACCAATGAGGCCGTTTTTTGTAGGAGCGGCTTCAGCCGCGACACCGGCGCCGAATGGATTCTGGTTTCGGAAACATCTGTCGCGGCTGAAGCAGCTCCTACAAAGGCGTGCGGATGGCGTTCGATCATTTCGCTCCTCCTGCGGAAATCGCATTCCAGCGCGGCGTCTGCGCGCCCAGCAGATGCCGTACGAAGAAGTCGTACTGGCGCCGCTGCACGTAATCGATCGGGCCAGTAGAGCGGCCTACCGTGTGCTCGCCGCCGGGCACGTTCAACAGGTCGAAATCCTTGCCGGCCTTGATCAAGGCATCCACCACCTGCGCGGTCGAGGCCGGATCGACGTTGCTGTCCTGCTCGCCGACGATCAGCAGCAATTCGCCACGCAGTTTGGCCGCGTTGTCCACGCCGGAGGCGGCGGCGTAGCTGGCGTCCACCGGCCAGCCCATCCATTGCTCGTTCCAGCTGATCTTGTCCATGCGGTTGTCGTAGCAGCCGGCGAACGCCACGCCCACCTTGTAGAAGTCCGGATGCCGTTCCAGCGCGCCGAGCGTGCTCTGCCCGCCGGCCGAGGCGCCGTAGATGCCGATGCGGGAGATGTCGTAGGACGGGTCCTTGGCCGCCAGCGCCTTGTGCCAGGCGATGCGATCGGGGAAGCCGGAATCGCCGAGGTTCTTCCAGGCCACGTCGTGGAACGCCTTGGAGCGGTTGGCGGTGCCCATGCCGTCGATCATCACCACGATGAAGCCCAGGTCGGCCTGCGCCTGCATGCCGATCTGCTTGTCGCCGCCGGAGTGGTAGCCGAACGGCCAGAAGGTCTTGGGCACGAAACTGTCGTGCGGGCCGGCGTAGATGTTCTCGATCACCGGGTATGTCTTGTGCGGGTCGTAGTCGCGCGGGCGCACCACCATGCCCCAGATGTCGGTGCGACCGTCGCGGCCCTTGGCCACGAAGGTCTGCGGCGCGCGCCAGCCGGCGGCCTGCAGCTTGCCGATGTCGCCGCGCTCCACCACCTGCAGCAGCGTGCCGTCGATGGCGTGCAACTCCATCAGCGGCGGCAGGTCCGGGCGCGAATAGGTGTCCACGTAATGGCGGCCGTCGTCGGCGATGGCCACGTCGTGGTCGGCGTCGGCGGTGGTCAGCCGGGTCAGGTGGCGGCCGTCGAAATCCACCGCGAACAGCTGCCGGTAGTACGGGTCCTTGCCCGCATCCATGCCACTGGCGGAAAACCAGATGCGGCGCTGCGCGTCGTCCACGCGCAGCACGTCGCGCACGATCCATTCGCCCTTGGTGACCTGCGCCTTGACCTTGCCGCTTTCGCCATCGAACAGATAGAGATGGCGCCAGCCGTCGCGTTCGGAGATCCACAGGATCTCCTTGCCGAGTCCGTCCACGTCGTGGCGATAGCTGCGGTCGGCGTAGACGAAGGTCCTGGCGTCCTCGCCCACCGCCACGCGCGCGCGGCCGCTGGCCGCGTCCACCGCGATCGCGCGCATGCGCTGGAAGCCGCGCTGCACGTAGTCGAACACGAAGCTGCGGCCGTCGGTGCGCCACTGGATCGGCGACAGCTGGTACGGATTGGCGAACAGCGCATCGTCGATGGCGATGCGCCGCGCGCCGGCGCCCGCGGACACGCCGGCGAGATCGAACAGCACCGGCCGCTCGATATCCACCGCGTCGCCGGGCTTGGGATACAGCTGGGTACGCACGCGCGGCTGGCCGCCGCCAGGCGGCGCCGCCTCCACCCGCGTCACCCGCCGCGCGAAACCCGGACGCACCTTGTACAGCGCAAGCCGCTGCGAATCCGGGGACCAGGCCAGCGTTTCCGGATCGTAGAAATCGTCGGCGCGACCGTCGTCGCTCAGGCGCAGCACGTGGCCGTCGGCGACGCTGCGCAGCACGATATCGTGACCGTCGGCGAACGCATCCCAGCGCCCGTCCGGCGAACGCCGCGGCGTGTTGTCGGCGGCCACCGCCGGATCGCGGACCACGCCGAAGCCGCGCGGCCGCGGCTGCGGGCCGGCATCGGCGCGCGCACAGACATAGTCGGCGAGCGTGCAGCGCCACGGCGCGTAGTCGATCTGGAACACGATCGCGGCGTTGTCGCGGCCGGCGTCGGCCGCATAGCTGAAGCGGTCGAACGGCAGCCGCAGCGCCGGGTACTCGGTCCCGGTCGCGGCGCTCAGCCCACGCGCCAGCCGCAGCGCATCGAACGCCGGCTGCTTGCTTTGCGTGGCCACGTCCTCGCGCACGAAGGCGAAGCCGCCGGGCACCGTCTTGCGGTAATAGAACGTGCCGTCGTCGCGCCATTGCGCCGGCCAGGCGACGTTCTCGGTCAGCGTCATCCACGCCTCGCGCAGGCCGAGCGAGCGCTGGTAGTCGGCGGCACTGGGCGCGGCCTGGGCATGGCCGGCGAAGGACACCGCGGCCAGCACGATCGATGCAGCGAATCTGTTCATTGCGTTCCCATTCCCCCTGAAACAGCTTTTTTTGTAGGAGCGGCTTCAGCCGCGACAGGATGTGTCAGCAAGTCTGTCGCGGCTGAAGCCGCTCCTACACAAGCGCGCACACCCTATTCCCCGTCGTCCTCTTCCAGCGCCAGCTCGTCGCTGCGCAACCCGGTGCGCGCGCCCCAGTGGTAGCAACCGAACGCGATCACCGCCACGCTCAGCGTGTCCCACGGATGCGCGATCTGGCCGGTGCCGCCGAAGGTGCCCAGGTAGGACACCAGCAACACCAGCACGAAGAACCCGATCAGCCACAGCGCGCCGCGCACCTGCCGCCACAGCTGCGCGCGTCCGGCCGCGCTCGGCAGCCGGTACAGCACATACAGCGCGAACATCGCGACCTGCAGGCCGAGCAGCCACGACAGCGTGTTCCAGGTGGACCAGTAGACGATCAGCGCGGCGACGATGAACGACAGCGGCCCGAGCACGGCGAAGCCGCGCAGCAGGAACGGCCGCGGCAGCTGCGGCGCACTGCGGCGCAGCGCGGCCACGGTCACCGGCGCCACCGCATAGCTCAGCACCAGCGCCGCCGACACCACCTGGATCAGCGTCTCCCACGACGGGAACGGCAGGGTCCAGAACACCGACAGCGCCAGGCTCAGCCACAGCGCCGGACGCGGGATGCCGGACTTGGCGTCGACCCGGGTCAGCACCGACAGGAAGCCGCCGCTGCGCGCCCAGCCGTAGACCACGCGCGGCGTGGCGTTCATGTAGATGTTGCCGGTGCCGCTGGGCGAGATCATCGCATCGCAGATCACCAGCGCCGCCAGCCAGCCCATGCCCAGGGCGAGTGCGATGTCGTGGTACGGCAGCGCGAACGCCTTGTCGATACCGCCCCAGCCCTGGGTCAGGTACGCGGCCGGCACGCTGCCCAGGAACGCCAGCTGCAGCAGCACGTAGATGACCGTGGACAGCGCCACCGACAGGATCAGCGCGATGGGGATGTTGCGCTGCGGATCGCGTACCTCGCTGGCCACCGACACGATCGGGGTCAACCCCAGGTAGGCGAAGATGATGCCGCCGGCCGAGATCGCCGCCTCCACGCCGGCCGCACCCGATGGCGCGAAGCCCTGCACGTGCAGGTTCTGCGGATTGAAGTGGGCCATCAGCAGCACGATCACCAGCACCGGCACCAGGAACTTGAACACGCTGACGATGTTGTTGGCGGTGGCGAAGGTCTTGACGCTGAAGTAGTTGAGCAGGAAGAACGCCACCAGCAGCGCCAACTGCAGCAGCCAGCCGGCCACGCTGGGATGGGTGCTGCCGGCCTGGTTCAACGACGGGAACCAGGCGGCGGCGTACTGCCGCGCCGCCTCGACCTCGATCGCGATCAGGCTGGAGAACGCGATCAGGGTGATGAAGCCCATCAGCCAGCCGAGCAGCGCGCCGTGCGAGTACTCCGGGTAGCGCACCACCCCGCCGGCACGCGGCAGCGCCGCGCCCAGTTCGCAATAAACCAGCCCCAGCAGCAGCACCGCCACGCCACCGGCGATCCACGACACGATGCCGGCCGGGCCGGCGATGGCCGACACATGGCTGGCCGAGAACAGCCAACCGGAGCCGAAGATCGAACCGAGCCCGATGAAGGTCAGGTCGGTCAGGCTCAGACGCTTGTGGAACTTGCCTTGTGTGGTCATGGTGCCCCCGTTTGAAAGGTTGTAGCCGATTCCCAACTACCTGCAGCTGTCCCCTTCTCCCCCCGGGAGAAGGTGCCCCGAAGGGGCGGATGAGGGTCCGGGCGCAGCCTCGTGTCGTTTCGATCGCATGAGGCTTCGCGCCGTACCCTCACCCCAACCCCTCTCCCGGGGGGAGAGGGGCTTCAAGCGATGCATCCAGGTGCTTCCTGCTCCAATTGCAAGCTTCCCTGCCCCCTTCTCCCTCCGGGAGAAGGTGCCCCGAAGGGGCGGATGAGGGTACGGACGAAGCCTCGTGTCGTTACGACTGCATGAGGCTTCGCGCCGCACCCTCACCCCAGCCCCCTCCCGGGGGAGAGGGGCTTCAGCATGCCTACTGCTTTGACGCCTCCTGCGCCCACGGCGACTTCCCGCCCTCTGCGATGAACCGATCGATGCGCTGCTCCAGCACCGGCAGCGGCACCGAGCCGGTTTCCAGGATCGCGTCGTGGAAGGCGCGGATGTCGAATTTCTCGCCCAGCGCGGCCTCGGCCTTGCGCCGCAACTCGATGATCTTCAACTCGCCCAGGTAGTAGGACAGCGCCTGCCCCGGCCAGGCGATGTAGCGATCGACTTCGGTGGTGACCTCGTGCTGGCTCAGCGCGGTGTTGTCGCGCAAATAGGCCTGCGCCTGCTCGCGGGTCCAGCCGTAGTGGTGGATGCCGGTGTCGATCACCAGCCGGCATGCGCGCCACATCTGGTAGGTCAGGTAGCCGAAGCGGTCGTACGGCGTGTCGTACAGGCCCATCTCCTGCCCCAGGTACTCCGAATACACCGCCCAGCCTTCGCCGTAGGCGGAGATGAAGGTGTAGCGACGGAAGTCCGGCAGGTTGTCCTGCTCGGCCGCCAGCGGCATCTGCAGCGCGTGGCCGGGCGAGGACTCGTGCAGGGTCAGCGCGGTCAGGTTGTACAGCGGGCGCGACGGCAGGTCGTAGGTGTTGACCAGGTAGATGCCGGGGCCGCCGCGGCCGCCGGTGTAGAACGGCGCCAGCTCCGCCGGCACCGGTTCGATCGCGAAGCGGCGCCGCGGCAGGCGGCCGATATAGTCGCCGACCTTGGCGTCCACCCGCTTGGCGATCCAGGCCGCGTCCTTCAGCAATTCCTCCGGGGTCTTGGCATAGAACCGCGGATCGGTGCGCATGTAGTTCAGGAACGCGGGGAAGGTCTGCTGCCCGGCTGGCGTCTTGAAGCCGCTGTCGGCGATGGTCTGGTCCATCTCCTTGCGCAGGCGCGCCACTTCCTTCAGGCCGACTTCGTGGATCTGCTCCGGGGTCATGTCCAGCGTGGTGTATTCGCGGATCTGCGCACGGTAGTAGGCCGCGCCATCGGGTACCGACTCGATGGCCAGCGCCGGACGCGTCTTGGGCAGGTATTCCTCGCGCATGAAGCGCAGCAGCTTGGCGTAGGCGGGCGCCACCTGCTTGGCGATGGTCGCTTGCGCCTGCGCACGCAGTTGCGCCTGCACCGCGGCGGGAATCGTCGCCGGCATCTGCTTGAAGGGGGCGTAGAACAGGTTGCTCTCGCCCTGCGCCTGCGCGACTTCGGCGATCGACTCGGTGCGGCCGTCGAGGGTGACCTTCGGCTGCGCGAAACCGCGCGCCAGGCCGGCACGCATGTTGCCGATCTGCTCGTCGAAATAGCGCGGAATGTCGGCCAGCTGGCCGAGGTAGCGCTGGTAGTCCTCGCGGCTATGCAGGGTGCTGCGCGCGGTGAAGCCCAGGTCGCTCCAGAACGCGCTGTCGCTGTTGAACGGCATCTCCCAGGCACGGAAGTGCTGCTGGTCGAGCAACACCTGCAACTGCTGCCGGTAGACCTGGTAGTTCACCTGGTCCTGCGCCGACAGCTGCGCCGGGTCGATCGCCTCCAGCTCGCGCAGCGCCTGCTGCCAATACGCGGTGCGCTGATCCTGCGTGGCCGGATCCACCTTCGGCAGATGGTCGGCGGCCTCGCCCTGGCTGTCTTCGTCGTCGGCGCCGGCGGACTGCTGCTGGCGCCATTTCCACTCGCGCAGGTACAGCGCCTTGAAGCGTGCGCCGGCGTCGCTGCTGGCGGCGGCGGCCGCAGATCGCGCGGGTTCGGCGGCAGTGGCGACGCCCTGCCCTGCCAGCGCGCACAGCATGGCCAGCAGCAGCGGCGCACGGAGTCGGGAGTTCGGGCTCATTGCGGTTTCTCCGAAGTGGTGGATGCGCCGGCCTTGGCCTGCGCGATCCAGGCGTCGATGCGTGCATCGAGCAGGTCCAGCGGCATCGCGCCGCCGCCGAGGATCTGGTCGTGGAAGGCGCGGATGTCGAAGCCTGCGCCGAGTTCGCGTTTGGCCTTTTCGCGCAGCGCCAGGATGTCCAGCTCGCCGAGCTTGTAGCCCAGCGCCTGGCCCGGCCACACGATGTAGCGGTCCGTCTCGGCCTGGATGCTGGGTTCGTCGTCGGACGGATGCGCGTGGAAGAAATCGATCATCTGCTGCCGGGTCCAGCGCTTGTAGTGCACGCCGGTGTCCAGCACCAGGCGGTTGGCGCGCAGCAGTTCGCCGGCCAGGCGCCCGTAGTCGCTGTACGGGTCCTTGTAGAAGCCCACGTCCTTGCCCAGCCGCTCGGCATACAGCGCCCAGCCTTCGACGTAGGCGTTGTAGCTGGATTGCTGGCGGAACGGCGGCAACGGCAGGCTCTGCGCGAGCGAGATCTGCAGGTGATGGCCGGGCACGCCTTCGTGATACGCGGTGGCCTCGATGTTGACCAGGGTGCGCTGCGCGTAGTCGCTGGTGTTGACCATCACCAGCGCCGGCTTGCTGCCTTGCGCATCGCTCTGCCAGTACTCGGCGCCCGGCGCGGTGCTGCGGAACTCGGCCATCGCGCGCACCTCCAGCGGCGTCTTCGGCAATTTGCCGAACAGCTTGGGCAACTGCGGCTGCATCTGCGCGATGTCGTCGCGGTAGCGCTGCAGGATCTGCTCGCGCGAACTGGCGAAGAACTTGCGCTCGCGCGCCACCGCCTTGCGCAGCGCAGGCAGGTCGGCATAGCCGAGCTGCTTGGCGATGGCGCTCATCTCGCCTTCGATGCGCGCCACTTCGGCCAGGCCGATCTGGTGGATCTGCTCGGGCGACTTGTCGGTGGTGGTCTGGGTATGGATCGCGTAGCGGTAGCGGCGCTCGCCATCGGGCAGCGACCACAGCCCTTCCTGCGCGCGGCCCTGCGGCGCGTATTCGTCGGCGACGAAATCGGCCAGCTTGGCGTAGGCTGGACGCACCTGCTGGTCGATCGCCGCGAGCATCGCATCGCGCAGGCGCGCGCGCTCGGCCGCCGGCACCGCATCGGGAAAATTCTTCAGCGGCAACGCGAACGGACTGTCGGCGCCGGCCGGCGCGGCGATCGCGCGCACCTGCTCCGGGATCCGCTCGAGCAGATATTTCGGCTGTACCAGCCCGTCCTTGGCACCGGCGCGCGACAGCGCCACGACCTGGTCGAGCAAGGCCGGGATCGCCTGCAGGCGCTTGATGTAGTCCTCGTAGTCCTTGACGCTGGCGAACGGGAACGCCTGCGCGTAGCCCGGCAGCGTCAGCTGGATGCCGCCGACCGGCTCCAGCGGCATCTCGTCGTTCTTCAGCGCGATCGCTTCCAGCCGATCGCGCAACTGGCGCAGCATCATCTGCAGGCTAAGTTGATCCTGCGCCGACAGCGCCTTGCCGTCGATCGCCTCGAAACGCTTCAGGAAATCCGCGGTCGCTTGCTGCTCGGCCTGCAACGCCGCCGGCGAATAATCGCTCCAGCGGTCGTTGTAGCGCGTGTCGCCGATGATGCTGGCGAACTCCGGATGGTGTTCGAGCTGGTACTGCCACTGCGCGTCGAGCAAGGCGGCGAAGGCTTGAGCCGGCTGTTGCTTCGGCGCGCCCGCCGCGGCCGCCGGCTGCGGCGACGCGGGCGGCGTGGCCGGCTGGCAGGCGGCCAGCACCGCCGCGGCCAGCGCGCAGGGGACGAACAGGCGGGCGAATCTCATCGACGGACTCCGGTAAGCGAATGGAACCTCTGCGGCGGCGCCGCGCCGGCGGCCGCCGCCTGCATCAGGCGAACGGCCGGTCGATCGCCGGCGACGGCGGCGTGAACCACTGCGCGCCGTGTTCGGTGACGTAGAAATGGTCTTCCAGGCGCACGCCGAACTCGCCCGGCACCACGATCATCGGTTCGTTGCTGCAGCACATGCCCGGCGCCAGCGGCAACGCATTGCCGCGCACCAGGTACGGCGCCTCGTGGATGCTCATGCCGCAGCCATGGCCGGTGCGGTGCGGCAATCCCGGCAGGCGATAGTCCGGGCCCAGACCCGCCGCCTGCAGCACATCGCGCGCCGCCTGGTCCACCGCGGCGCAACTCACGCCCGGACGCACCGCGGCGAACGCGGCCGCCTGTGCATCGTGCTCCAGCTGCCAGATGCGCCGCTGCTTCTCGCTCGGCTCGCCGAAGATGTAGGTGCGGGTGATGTCGGAGTGGTAGCCGTGCACGGTGCAGCCGGTGTCGATCAGCACCAGTTCGCCCGGCCGCAACGCCTGCACCCCGGGGATGCCGTGCGGGTACGCGGTGGCATGCCCGAACTGCACGATGCAGAAGGTGGAACCGTTGTCGGCACCGAGCGCGCGATGCGCCTGGTCGATGAAGCGCACCAGTTCGGCGGTGGTGATGCCTTCGTGGATCAGCCCGGCGGCCAACCGCTGCACCTGCAGGGTCATGTCGCAGGCCTGCTGCATCAACGCCAGTTCCGCCACCGACTTGCGCATGCGGCAGCCGTCGACGATCGGCGTCGCGTCGCGGATCGCGACCCGGTCCAGCACCGCGCTCAGCCCGCTGTGCACGGCGAAGGCGATGCCCGGATCCAGCGCCAGCGCCTGCGCGCCGAGTTCGCTCAATGCCTCGGCGACCAGCCCATGCGGGTCCTCGTGTTCTTCCCACAGCCGCTTGCGCACCGGGATGCGCAGCACCGCGTCCAGCGAGCCTTCCTCGAATGCCGGGCAGATCAGCAGCGGATCGCCTTCGGCGGTCAGCAGCATCGCCACCAGGCGCTCGCTGGCGCCCCACGGCACGCCGGTGAAATAACGCAGCGAGGCGCCGGCGCCGATCAGCAGCGCATCGACGCCCTGCGCGCGCAGAAACTCGCGCGCCCGCGCCAGCCGCTGCTGGTATTCCTGCGGCTGGATCGGCGGCGCCTGGGTCGGCCATGGCGCCAGCTGCGCCTGCGCCATGGCCAGGCTCAACCCGCCGATCTGCGCGGATGCGCTCATGCCGCGCGCTCCACGTCGGCCACGCTCCACTGGCCGTCGATCAGGCGCTGCACGCCGCCGGGATTGCGGTCGCGCAGCAGTTCCGGCAACAACGCATCGGGCAGGCCGTCGTAGCTGTGCAGCGCGGCGAAGCGACGGATCGCCGCCGGCATGCCGACCGCGGTGAAGCCAGGATGGCCGGTGCTCGGGTACGGACCGCCGTGATTCATCGCCGCACTGACCGCCACGCCGGTCGGCATCTTGTTGCAGATCAGGCGCCCCACCCGCGGCCGCAGCGCGGCGGCCAGCGCGGCGAACATTACGTCGTCGCTGCCGTCGGCGGCACGGTACACGGTGCCGGTGAGGTTGCCCTCCAGGCTGTGCGCCAGCGCGGTCATCTGCGCCAGGCCGGCGGCGCGCACCACCAGGCTGACCGGGCCGAACGCCTCGGTCTGCAGCGCCTCGGGCTGTTGCAGGAAGTCCTGCGCCGACACCGCCAGCAGGGTCGGCGCGTGCCGATAGCCCGGCTCCGGCGCGGCGTCGCCGCCGGCCAGCACGCTGGCGCCGGCATTGCGCAACGTGGCCACGCCGCGCTGCAGGTGCTCGAGCACGCCGCGCGAGAACAGCAGGCTCGGCGCCGCGCCAGCGAAGTGCGCGCTGGCCGCGGCGACGAACGCATCGCCGTCCTCGCCCTCGGGCACCACCACGATGCCGGGATTGGTGCAGAACTGGCCGCTGCCCATCGTGCACGAGGCGAAGAATTCCTGCGCCAGCGCGGTACCGCGTTCGGCCAGCACGCCCGGCAGCAGGAACACTGGATTGACGCTGGACAGCTCGACGTACGCCGGCACCCCGGCACGGTCGGCCGCGGCCTTCAGCGCCAGCCCGCCGGCACGGCTGCCGGTGAAGCCGATCGCGCCCAGCCGCGGATCGCCGGCCAGTTCCAGGCCCAGCGTGTTGTCGAAGTGGTACAGCAACTGCACCGCCGCGGCCGGCAGGCCGTTGTCCAGCAGGGCCTGGTGCGCGAGCTGCGCCAGGCGCTGGCTGGTGGCCGGATGCGACGGATGCGCCTTGGCGATGACCGGATTGCGCGCGGCGATGGCCGAAGCGAAATCGCTGCCGGCCACCGCGTTGAACGCGAACGGGAAATTGTTCGGGCCGAACACCAGCACCGGCTTGTGCAGCGGTCCCAGCTGCGCGCGCAGCCCGGCCGCGGTATCGATCACCGGCTGCGTCCAGCTATGGCTGCGCACCGCCTGCGCGGCCTGGCGCAGCTGCCCGCTGGCGCGCGGCAACTCCACCTTGGCCAGGCGCGGTTCCACCGGCAGGCCGGTCTCGGCATGCGCCAGCGCGACCAACTGCTCCACGTCGGCATCGATCGCCGCGGCGTAGCTGTCGAGGAATCCGGCGATGCGCTCGGGCGCTGCCGCGGCCAGCGCGTCGGCGACCAGCACCGCCGCGCTCAGCGCCGCTTCCAGATCGGCGGCGCCGCTGACCGGGAACTCCGGTCCGAACGCATTCCCGTCGCGTGGATCCTCGGCGCGGAAGCTGCCGCGCGCTTCCAGCGACGGCTGCCAATGGCCGGCAAGCAACAGCGGCTGCATGCTCATCTCAGAGCCCGGGGTGGGTGGCGATGGCGTGGTCGATCACCTTCAGCGCCGCTTCGCGCTCGGCGCCGTCGACGACCAGGCGCGGTGCGCGCACGCGCTCGCTGCCCAGGCCGACCTTCTCCTGCACCAGCTTGATCAGCTGCACGAACTTGGGCACGGTGTCCAGGCGCAGCAGCGGCAGGAACCAGTCGTACAGCGCCTTGGCCGCCGGGTAGCCGCCGTCGCGGGCCAGCTCGAACAGCTTCACCGACTCCTTCGGATACGCGTTGACCAGGCCGGCGATCCAGCCCTTGGCGCCCATGCTGAGGCCTTCGACGATCGCATCGTCCATGCCCACCAGCAGCACCAGGCGGTCGTTGAGCAGCTCGCCCAGCGCGGCGAAGCGGCGCACGTCGCCGGAGGATTCCTTGACCGCCTGCAGGTTCGGGAATTCGGCGGCCAGCTCGGCGATCTGCGCCGGGCTGAAATCGGTCTTGTAGGCGACCGGGTTATTGTACAGGATCACCGGCAGGTCGGTGGCGGCGATGACCGCACGCGCATGCGCGCCCATCTCGCGCCAGTCGGTGGAGTACACGTACGGCGGCAGCACCATGATCCCGCCGCAGCCGACCTGCTTGGCCGCCTGCGCCAGGCGCACGGCTTCGTCGGTGGACAGCGCGGCGATGCCCGGCACCACCGGGATGCGGCCGTCCAGCGCCTGCACCAGGGTCTTCAGGACCGCGACCTTGTCGTCGAAGCTGAGCGTGGCGGCCTCGCCGAGCGAGCCCAGCGGCACGATCGCGGTGCAGCCGGCGTCGACCATGACCTGCGCATGCTTGGCCAGGAACGCGTGGTCGATGCTGCCATCGGCGTTGAACGGGGTGGTGATGGCCGGCAGCACGCCGTACCAGAAAGAAGCCTTGCTCATGGGATTACACCTTGTCGAGGGTTGTGAGTGGAGGTTGGGAAAGAAATGGATCGGGAAGCGATTGGGCGAGCGCGTCCAGGCGCACCGGGAACAGCGGCGGCCGGCGGCCGTCGTCGGAAAAATCGTCGTGCCGCGGCGCCAGCCCCAGCTCGGTCAGCGCGCTGCCGCAGATGCGGCCCTGGCAGGCGCCCATGCCACAGCGCGAGACCAGCTTGGCGTCGCGCAGGTCGGCATGGCCGCGCAGCGCCGACAACGGCACGTCCTCGCAGCGGCATACCAGCGTATTCGGTGCGGCCAGCGCGTGGATGCGCGGGTCCAGGGCGAACTGGCGCTGCAGCAGCGCGGCGAACGCGCGCGCGCGCCGCCGCTGCGGTTGCAATGCCTGCGCGGCGGCCTGCTGCCCCGCCGCCAGGTGCCCGGCGATGGCGCCTTCGACGCGCGCACAATCGCGCCCGCCGATGCCCAGCGCCTCGCCGGCGGCGTACACGCCTGCGACGCTGGTACGCAATTGCGCGTCCACCGCCACGCACGGATGCGCGCCGCTGCGCGCCAGGCGGCAGCCGAGCAGTTGCGCCAGCTCCACGTTCGGCACCAGCCCGTAGCCGACCGCCAGCTGGTCGCACTCGAGACGGCGGCGGCCGCGCGGGCCGTCGATCTCCACCGACCGCAGCTGGCTGTCGCCATGCGCCGCCAGCACCACGCTACCGCTGTGGTAGCGCACGCCGGCCAGCTGCGCGCGCAGGCTCAGCGCCTGCAGCGCCTTGTCCGGCCAGCGCCACGGCAGCTGCGCGGCGAAGCCGGCCAGCGCGCGCAGCGGGGCCTGTTCGACGATGCCCAGCACCTGCGCGCCGTGGCGGCGCAGCGTCGCCGCGCTGGCCAGCAGCAACGGGCCGCTGCCGGCCACCAGCACGCGCTTGCCGGCCAGCGGCCATCCTTGCTTGGCCAGCGCCTGCGCGCCACCGGCGCCGGTGACGCCGGGCAGTGTCCAGCCGGGGAACGGCAGCAGCAGTTCGCGCGCACCGGTGGCCAGCACCAGCGCGTCGTAGCCGATCCAGCGCGCGCCCTGCGGGCCATCGGCCAGCAGTTGCCGGTCCTGCGCCATCAGCAACTGCGTCTGCGACAGAAATTCGATCTTGCTCGCCGCCAGTTGCGCCAGCACGCGCGCGGCCAGCGTCGGCGGCGCATGGGCCACGTCGTGGCGCCAGATCTGGCCGCCGGCGCGCGCCTGCAGGTCGACCAGCGCCACGCGCCGGCCATGCCCCGCGGCGGCCAGCGCCGCCGCCAGTCCAGCCGGACCGGCACCGGCCACGACCACGTCGTAATGCAGCGCGCGCGGCTCAGCCATCGGTCCACACCTGCATGCCGTTGCGGGCCGGAGTGATGCAGGCGCGCAACTGGCCGATGCCGTCGATGCGCACCCGGCATTCGCTGCACACGCCCATGCCGCACAGCGGCGCACGCGGCTGGCCGCTGCGCGAGCGGCGGAAATGCACCGCCACCTGCGCCACCGCCGCGGCCACGCTGCTGCCGTCCAGCACCTCGAGGGTCTGGCCATTGACCTGCAGGCGCAGCATCGGCGCGCTCACGACAGCGCCCGCGCCGGCGCGAACGGCGCCGGGTCCAGTGCGGGCGCGCGCTGCAGCAGCAGATCCAGCAGCAGCCGTGCGCTGCCCAGCGCCGTGGTCACGCCCAGCCCTTCGTGGCCGGCGGCGACCCACACGTCGGCACGCTCCGGCACCGCGCCCAGATAAGGGCGGCCGTCGGGTGTGGCCGGACGCAGCCCGGTCCACACCCGGATCGCCTGCAGCTGGCGCAACGCCGGCAGGAACGCGAACGCGCGCTCGAGCATGCGCTGCAGCATCGGCATCGACACGCTGCGGTCGCTGGCATCGAATTCGCGCGAGGAACCGATCAGGATCTGCCCGGTCGGCCGCGGCTGCACGTTGAACGCCACGCTGCTGCCGTCGCTGCCGTGCGCGCTGTCGGCATAGCCCAGTTCCAGCAATTGGTGCCCGACGAAGCCGGGATAGCGGTCGGTGATGACCAGTTGCCCCTTGCGCGCGCGCATCGGCAGTTCCGGCAGCAACTCCGGCAACGCGCAGCCGGTGGCGACCAGCACCGGCCCGCTCAACGTGCTGCCGTCGTCCAGGCGCAGTCCGCCGGCGGCCAGCGCCAGCGCGCGGCGCCCGGCGTACAGCTGCGCGCCGGCGGCGAGCGCACGCTCGACCAGGTGCCGCGCCATCCGCGGCGGATACACCACCGCTTCGGCGGCCACGCGCATGCCGCCGGCCAGGCCCGGCACCAGCGCCGGCTCCAGCCGGTAAAGCGCCTCGGCATCGATCGCCTCGGCGTGCACGCCGGCCGCGGCCAGGCGCTGGATCTTGGCCGGGATCGCCTCCAGCTCGCGCGCCTGCCGCGCCACCCACAGCGTGCCGCAGCGGCTGAACTCGGCCGCCGGCAATTGCGCGAATTCTTCCCACAGGCGCAGCGAATACGCCGACAGCGCCAGTTCCGCCGGATCGTCGTCCATCGCCACCAGATGGCCCATCGCCGCGGCGGTGGAACCGCCGCCGATCGTGCCCGACTCGACGATCGCCACCCGCAGCCCGGCGGCGGCGGCCGCATCGGCGCAGGCCGCGCCGACGATGCCGGCGCCGACGACGATCAGGTCGAAACCGCTCATCCGGCGCCGATGCCCCAGGCGAACGGATCCTGCGCATCGATCAGCAACTGCGCGCGGGCGGTGATGTGCGCCTGGCCGGTGATCCGCGGCAGCACGCCACAGCTACCGGGCACGTAGCTGCCTTCGAACAGGCTGCCGAGGATGCCTTCCTGGCGCCACACCTGGCCGGCGGCCAGCTTGCCGTCGGCGGCCAGGCAGGCCAGTTTGGCGCTGGTGCCGGTGCCGCACGGCGACCGGTCGTAGGCCAGGCCTGGGCACAGCACGAAGTTGCGCGCATCGGCGCCGGCGTGCGGCGCCGGGCCATTGATCTCGATGTGGTCGATTTCGCCGTCGTCGGCGCCGCGGATGCCGGCCGCCTCCAGCGCCAGCCGCAGCGCCTCGGTGTAGGCGGTCAGCGCACGCTGGTTGCGCAGCTCCAGCGCGCACGGGGTCTGCTCGGTGATGAAGAACCAGTTGCCGCCCCAGGCCACGTCGCCGCGCACGCGGCCATAGTCGGGCACCTGCACCTCGATGCCGGCGGCGTGGCGGTAGCTTTCCACGTTGTCCACCGACACCCGGCCGTCGGCGTACAGTTCCACGCCCACCGTGCCCACCGGGGTCTCGATGCGGTGCGTGCCCGGCGCCAGCCGGCCCAATTCGGCCAGCGTGCGCACCAGGCCGATGGTGCCGTGGCCGCACATGCCCAGGTAGCCGACGTTGTTGAAGAAGATCACCGCCGCGCACGCATCGGCCGCGATCGGCGGCAGCAGCAGCGCGCCGACCATGGTGTCCGAGCCGCGCGGTTCGCAGGCGATGGCGCTGCGCCAGCGATCGAAGCGATCGCGGAACAGATCGCGCCGTTGCGCCAGCGGGCCGGTACCCAGGTCGGGGAAGCCGGCGACGACGACACGGGTCGGTTCGCCGCCGGTATGCGAGTCGATCACATCGAGTGTATGCATAGGTCCATGCTCACATTCCGGGCCGCTGGCGGCTAGCAGCGTTTGCTTGTCATAAATGCGGAAATTCGCACAACCCCGGCGTCCCCGCAGGCCCGACTTAGGCTAGGATCGGTCCTCAGGGGTGGGCATGCCGCGGCTTGCCTGCCACCGCAGCCTACAACCGCCCGGTGAGTGCAGATGGATACTTTGATTTCCGCGTCGGAAATGCAGACGCTGTTCGATGCGTTGCCGGACGTGGTGTTCTTCGTCAAGGACCGCGACGGCCGCTACACCCACGTCAACCTGACCCTGGTGCGGCGCCTGGGCAAGAAATACCGCGCCGACCTGATCGGCAAATCGGCGCTGGAAGTGTTCCCGCTGCCGCTGGGCGGCAGCTACCTGATGCAGGACCGGCGCGTACTGTGCGGCGAGATGATCGAGAACCAGCTGGAAGTGCACCTGTTCCCGAACCGCACCCCGGGCTGGTGCCTGACCTTCAAGCGCCCGCTGTGCGAGCACAACGAGGTGATCGGCGTGGTCGGCATCTCGCGCGACCTGGGCCAGCCCGACAGCCGCCATTCGGCCTACGAACGCATCAGCCGCGCAATGGAGCACATGCAGATCCACTACGGCGACAACCTGCGCGTGCAGACCCTGGCCGACCTGGCGGAACTGTCGGTGGCGCAGCTGGAACGGCACTTCCGCCGCGTGTTCCAGCTGACCCCGCAGCAGTTGCTGACCAAGATGCGGATCGAAGCGGCGATGCGCCTGCTGCACGGCGAGGACAGCATCGCCAGCATCGGCCAGGCCTGCGGCTTCGCCGACCAGAGCGCGTTCGCGCGCCAGTTCAAGGCCACCGTCGGCATGACCCCGCGCGACTACCGCTCGATGAAGGGCAAGCTCTGAGGGTCCGGGATTGGGGATTCGGGATTGGGGATTCGTAAGGGCGCTGCGTCTGCAGGAGGCAGGAATGCCGCCGTTGCGAATCCCGAATCCCCAATCCCCAATCCCGGCCCCACAGGGGCGTAACAGGCCCAAGTGGTAGCATTCCCGGTTTCCGGTACACGCGTTATCCATGGTCAGCCTATTCCGTCGCAACAAGCCCCAGGACCACGCTGGCGATAGCCGCAGCACCCAGCGCTACAGCATCGAGGAACTGGCCGCCGCCTTCCCCAAGCCGGCCGTCGCAGCGCCTGCCGCCGAGCCCGCCGCCGTCGAAGCGCCTGTCGCCGAACAGGCACCGCCGCAGGCGGCGCCAGCCGCAGCGCCAGTGGCGCGCGACAGCAGCCGTCCCAGCGCCGACACCGCGCCGCTGCCGCCTGCCCCGATCGCCGTGCCGCACCCTGGCGCGACACCGCTGCCGCCACAGGCGCCGACCGCACCAGTAGAAGCGCGCGTTCCCGCCCCGGCCGTCCCCGCGGTGGTAACGCCCAGCGCCCCCATGCCCACCCCGGCGCCGGCGAGCGCGCCCGCCGCAGGCGACGACCTGCAGCGCAGCGACGCCGCCCCGGCCGCGCCTGCCGGCAAGCCCGGCTGGCGCGAACGCCTGCGCAACAGCGCCATCGCGCGCAGCTTCGGCGGCCTGTTCTCGCGCAACCCCAAGCTCGACGACGACCTGCTCGACGAGATCGAGACCGCGCTGATCACCGCCGACGTCGGCGTGCCGGCCACCACCGCGCTGATCGAGAACCTGCGCAAGCGCATGAGGGCGCGCGAATTCGTCGATGCGCAGGCGCTGCTGCGCGCGCTGCGCGCCGACCTGATCGCGATCCTGCAGCCGGTCGCCAAACCGCTGCAGATCGACCGCAGCGCCAAACCCTTCGTGGTGCTCACGGTCGGCGTCAATGGCGTCGGCAAGACCACCACCATCGGCAAGCTGGCCAAGCGTTTCAAGGACGAAGGGCACAGCCTGATGCTGGCCGCCGGCGACACCTTCCGCGCCGCCGCGGTGGCGCAACTGCAGGCCTGGGGCGATCACAACGGCGTCACCGTGATCGCGCAGGGCCAGAACGCCGACGCCGCCTCGGTCGCGTTCGACGCGCTGCAGGCCGGCAAGGCGCGCGGCACCGAGGTGCTGATCGCCGACACCGCCGGGCGCCTGCACACCCAGACCGGGCTGATGAACGAGTTGGGCAAGATCCGCCGCGTGCTCGGCAAGCTCGACCCGGCCGCGCCGCACGAAGTGCTGATGGTCATCGACGGCACCACCGGCCAGAACGCGCTGTCGCAGCTGCGCCAGTTCCACGCCGCGGTCGGCGTCACCGGGCTGGTGGTGACCAAGCTCGACGGCACCGCCAAGGGCGGCGTGGTGTTCGCGCTGGCCCGCGAGTTCGGCATCCCGATCCGCTTCGCCGGTATCGGCGAGCGCCCGGAAGACCTGCGCGTGTTCGACGCCGAAGCCTTCGTCGACGCCTTGCTGCCGGAAGCGCTCGGCGCCTGACCCAAAGCCGCTCTCCCATCGGGGCGACAGGGCGCGGCTTGCGCGCCACTGGCGCGCAAGCCCTGGAGCGCCCGCGCCGCAAGCGGGCCGGGGCGCGGAGCGGGGGTTGGGGTGAGGGTACGGCGCGGAAGCGTCTCGCTGATTGAGCGTCTCGCTGGTTGGATCCACGAGGCTTCGCCCGTACCCTCATCCGCCCCTTCGGGGCACCTTCTCCCGCAGGGAGAAGGAAAAGATAAAGCCAGCATGCGCCAGCTCCCAGACACCTTCGCCCCCCGCCTGCTCGCCTGGTTCGACCGCAGCGGCCGCCACGACCTGCCCTGGCAGCATCCGCGCAGCCCGTATCGCGTATGGCTGTCGGAAATCATGCTGCAGCAGACCCAGGTCGCGGTGGTGATCCCGTACTTCCTGCGCTTCCTGCAGCACTTCCCCACCCTGCCCGACCTGGCCGCGGCCGGCACCGATGCGGTGATGGCGCAATGGGCCGGGCTGGGCTACTACGCTCGCGCGCGCAACCTGCATGCCGCCGCCAAGCGCTGCGTGGAGCTGCACGACGGCGCGCTGCCGCGCGACTTCGACGCGCTGCACGCGCTGCCCGGGATCGGCCGCAGCACCGCCGGCGCGATCCTGAGCCAGGCCTGGAACGACCGCTTCCCGATCCTGGACGGCAACGTCAAGCGCGTGCTGACCCGCTACCACGGCATCGCCGGCTATCCGGGCCTGCCGGCGGTGGAGAAACCGCTGTGGGCGATCGCGCAGGCGCACGTGGCCGCGGTCGCCGACGGGCGCATGGCCGACTACACCCAGGCGCAGATGGATTTCGGCGCCACCCTGTGCACCCGCGCCAACCCGGCCTGCGTGCTGTGCCCGCTGCAGGACGACTGCGTGGCGCGCCGCGACGGCCTGACCGAGTCGCTGCCAACACCCAAGCCGGGCAAGACCCTGCCCGAACGCGAGGCGCTGGCGCTGCTGCTGGAAAACGCCTCCGGCGAGCTGCTGCTGCAACGGCGCCCGCCGAGCGGCATCTGGGCCTCGCTGTGGACGCTGCCGCAGGCCGAGAGCGAGAGCGAGTTGCGCGCCTGGTTCGAACGCGAGACCCGCGGCCGCGACTTCGACGCGGCCGAGCCGATGCCGCCGATCGTGCATACCTTCAGCCACTATCGCCTGCACCTGCAGCCGCTGCGCCTGCGCAAGGTCGCCTTGCGCGACGCGGTACGCGACAATGACGACCTGCGCTGGGTCGCGCGCGCCGACCTTTCCGCGCTCGGCCTGCCCGCCCCGATCCGCAAACTGCTCGACAGCCTCTGATCGTCGCCCTCCGCGCCACCAGGAACCGCCATGCCCCGCACCGTCTTCTGCCAGTACCAGCAACGCGACGCCGAAGGGCTCGACTACGTGCCGTATCCCGGCGAACTCGGCCAGCGCGTGTTCGCGCACATCGGCAAGGCCGGCTGGCAGGCGTGGCTGGCGCACCAGACCATGCTGATCAACGAGAACCGGCTGTCGCCGCGCGATCCCAAGCACCGTGCATTTCTGGAAACGGAGCTGGACAAATTCCTGTTCCAGGGCGGCGCGTCCAAGCCCGAAGGCTACGTGGAACCCGAACAGGAATCCTGAGCGCAGGCAAGCCGAGCCCCTGTAGGAGCGGCTTCAGCCGCGACAGAACCCATCCGCAAAGCCCGCTGCGGCTGCAGCTACGCCTACAAGCTGCAACCACCCGTTCGAAACCGACCGCAACCCGCTGACGCCTGCGCTACTGCGCCGGCGCCGGCTGCGCCCGCTCCTGCACCTTGGCCTCGCGCAATTCCTTTTCCGAAATACGCAGCGCCTTGATGTCGAGCGGGCGGATGCTCTGGATGCGGCACGGCAGGCGGATCGCGCCCGGGCTGCCGCCGATCACCAGCACGTCGTCGAAACGCGCCGACACCCGGTCGCTGAAGTGGGTGATGGCGATGGTCGGCGCGAAGTCCAGATCGGCGCAGCGGCCGCTCAGCTCCAGCAGATAGGCCTGGTTCGGCCGCGTCCACACCGCCAGCGCGCTGTCGCCGAGCGCGGTCCAGCCGCTGATCCGGTTGTAGTACTGGAAGTCGCGCACCGGCGCGGCGGCATGGGCGCGGTACAGCGCCAGGCGCTCGTCGTCGCTGATCCGGTTGGTGGCGCAGCCGGCCAGCGCGGCCAGTCCGAGCAGTGACAGCAAGAGGCGTTTCATGGCGAATGCTCCGGTGGCGATGCGCGAATGATGCACCCGCGCCATGCGGTGCCGCGTGCGCGCACGCAGCGCGTTCAGCCACAAGGCAGCATGGCGGACCGAAGCGCGGCCGCGGGCCAAACCCCGTTGCCGGCCGTCACGCGTTTACAGCCTCGGACCCACACCGAGCGCCCACCATGCAGCCACGCCCGCACCGCATCCTGCCGTCCCTGATCCTTGCCGCGCTGCTGGCAAGCTGCAGCACCACCAGCGACGATCGCGTCGCCGCACGCGCGCCGGCAGTGACAGATGCCAGCGCCTTGCCCGAGGCCTACGTCGCCAGCGAAGGCCTGACCGAACCCGCGCCAGCACCGGCACGGATGCTCGCCCCGCCCTCCCCACCGGCGCCGCCGGCGCAGGCCGCGGCACCGGTCGCGCCGTCGGTGGCCGGCGACACCTACATCGCTGACGCCCGCATGCGCATGGCCAAGCCCGCGGCGCCGATCCCGCCGCTGGACCGCGAACGCTACGAACACCCAACCGACAACCCGGTGCACAGCGCGCGCGAACAACCGCTGTCGACCTTTTCGATCGACGTGGACACCGGCAGCTACGCCAACGTGCGGCGCATGCTGCGCGACGGCCAGCGCCCGCCAGCCGACGCAGTGCGCGCGGAAGAATTCATCAACTACTTCGACTATGCGCACCCGGCCCCGCGCGACCGCGACACGCCGTTCCGGGTGTCCACCGAACTGGCGCCCGCGCCGTGGAATCCGCAGCGGCAGCTGCTGATGATCGGCATCAAGGGCTACGACGTCCCGCGCCAGGCCTTGCCGCCGGCGAACCTGGTGTTCCTGATCGACACCTCAGGCTCGATGGAAAGCGCGGACAAGCTGCCCCTGCTCAAGCAGGCCTTCGCCATGCTGGTGCCGCAGCTGCGCGCGCAGGACCGGGTCTCGATCGTGGTCTATGCCGGCGCGGCCGGACTGGTGCTGCCGCCGACGCCTGGCGACCGCCATGCCGAGATCCTTGCCGCGTTGCAGCGGCTGCAGGCCGGCGGCAGCACCAACGGCGGCGACGGCATCCGCCTGGCCTATGCGACCGCGCGGCGGAGCTTCATCGCCGGCGGCAGCAACCGGGTGATCCTGGCCACCGACGGCGACTTCAACGTCGGCACGGTCGACCGCGGCGCGCTGGAGACCCTGGTCGCCGACCAGCGCCGCAGCGGCGTGGCGCTGAGCACACTCGGCTTCGGCCGCGGCAACTACAACGACGCGATGGCCGAACGCCTGGCCGACGTCGGCGACGGCAACCATGCCTACATCGACTCGGCGCGCGAGGCGCACAAGGTGCTGGTGCAGCAGATGCAGGCCACGCTGCTCACCATCGCCCGCGATGTCAAGATCCAGGTCGAGTTCAATCCCGCGCAGGTCGCCGAATACCGCCTGATCGGCTACGAGAACCGGCTGCTGGCGCGCGAGGATTTCGCCAACGACAAGGTCGATGCCGGCGAGATCGGCGCCGGCCACAGCGTCACCGCGCTGTACGAAATCACCCCGGTGGGCAGCGCGCCGCCGCGCCTGCCGGCCTTGCGCTATGCCGCACCGGCGCAGGCACTGCAGACGCCGCTGCACGCCGGCGAACTGGCGCAGTTGCGGCTGCGCTACAAGCTGCCCGGGCAGGAACGCAGCCGCCTGTTGCAGAGCACGATCGCGACCGCCGCGGCGACGGCGCAGCCAAGCGCGGATCTGCGTTTCGCCGCCGCGGTCGCCGCCTACGCCGACCTGCTGCGCGGCGGCACCCACATCGACGGCTGGGACTGGGCGCAGGTGACCAACGCGGCGCGCGCGGCGACCGGCGAGGACCGCAGCGGCGACCGTCGCGAGTTCGTCGAACTGCTGGCAGCCGGGCAACGCCTGGTCGCGCCCGAGGAGGCGCCGGCAACGGTAGAGGTGGCGGCAGAGACAGCGGCAACCGCGGTGCAGGTATCCACGCACTGAGCGCAAGCGCGCGCGGACTGCGCACGCTCCGGCATGCGCAGTTGCAGCCGGGGGAAGGCGGATGCCAGCTCAGTCTTCCGCGGACACCGCCACGCTCAACGCTGCGCCGTCTTCGCCGATTCGCAGAAGCGCTGCCGGTACTCCATCGCCTTGGGCATCAGCGCCTGCAGGTTCTGGATCCGCGTACCCGGATTCGGGTGGGTGGAGGAAAACTCCGGCGGCGCCTGGCCGCCGCTGCTGGCGCTCATCCGCTCCCACAGCGGCACCGCTTCCTGCGGATCGAAGCAGGCCGCCGCGGCCAGCATCAGCCCGACCTCGTCGGCCTGGGTCTCGTGGCTGCGTGCGTACGGCAGCAGGTAGCCGTAGCCCATCGCCGCCATCGCCATCTGCTGCTGTTGCGGGTCCATGCCGCTGGCCGCGCCGGCCATCTGCCCGATCTGGGTCAGCTTCTGCTGCGCCATGCGTTGCGCGCCGTGGCGCAGCAGCGCATGCGCGATCTCGTGGCCCATCACCACCGCCATCGCATCGGCGTTCTTGGCCACCGGCAGCAGGCCGGTGTAGACCGCCATCTTGCCGCCGGGCAGGCAGAACGCATTGGCCTGCTCGGACTCGATCACGTTGACGTCCCAGTCGAAACCGCGCGCGTAGTGCTTGGCCTGCATGCCGTGCTCGGCGGCCAGTGCGTCCTCGACCACATCGACCTTGGCGATCAGCCGCTGCGCGATCGCGCGCACCTGCTGCGCCACCTGCGACTGCGGATCGACCGGATGTTCCTGCGCCAGGATCTCCTGGTACGCCTGCAGGCCCAGCGCCTTCTCGTCCTCGACCCCGAGCGAATTGTCGATCAGCACCTTCTCGCCGGTGTACGGATCCTCGCTGCGGTTGGAGAACCAGTAATACCCGGCGTACACCGCGAAACCCAGCAGCACCAGCCAGCGCACGCCGCCCAGCGGCCCGCGGCGGCCCCCGCCCTGTTCCCCGCCCTGGCGGCCGAAGACGTTGCTCATATCCAATCCCCTTGCTGGCTGGTGGGCGGCGATGGCGCCTGCCTGTCCGCGGCACTGTAGCGACGGGCGGCGCGAGGCCGCGTCAAATTCCGCGCACCAGGCGGAAACCGACGCGGGCGCTGGTGGTGTCGGAGTCCTGCATCAGCCGCCAGGCGGCACGGGTCTGTTCCGGCGCGTTGGCCCAGTTGCCGCCGCGCACCACCCGCGAGCGGCAGCCGGGGTTGTACCAGGCGGCGCCGTCGGCCGGCGCGCGGCGGTAGCTGGAATGCCAGCAATCGGCGACCCACTCGCTGAGGTTGCCGCCCATGTCGTGCAGGCCCCAGGCGTTGGCCTTGAAGCTGGCGACCGGCGCCGGCCCCCAGAAGCCGTCGGCATAGCCGACGAAGGCGTTGTTCCAGTGCCGGCCGCTGGGCGAGACGTCGCCGCCGCCGGTGAAGTTGCCGGCGCCGCGCGGCGGGGTGCCGGCGTTGCCCCAGGGATAGCGGCCGCGGCCGCCAGCGCGCAGCGCGTATTCGAACTCGGCCTCGCTGGGCAGCCGGTAGTGGCGCCCGGTCTGCTGCGACAGCCATGCCGCGTAGGCCTCGGCATCGCGCACGCTGACGTGCATCACCGGGCTGTTCGGCGCGGCGCGCGCGCCGTTGTAGCCGGACTGCCAGTCGGTGCCGCTGCGGCGCACGAAGTTGCCGCTGCGCTCGTCGTAGACGATCGAATGCCCGCGCCGGGTCGCCCGCGGCCGCGCGCCGCTGACCTCGACGAAGCGGCGGAACTCGGCCACGGTGACCTCGGTGATCGACATCGCGAAGCCGCGATCGAAGCGCACGTAATGCAACGGCTGCTCCGCCGGCATCGCGCCCGGCTCCGTCTCGCTGGCGCCCATGCGGAAGCCGCCGTGCGGCACCACGATCATCTGCGGCCCGCGTTCGCCGTTGCTCATGCCGTCGGTGAACACCTGGCCGGGGCGGAAGCTGCCGTAGTGGGTGGCCAGGTCGATGCGCTCGCGCAGCATCGCCGCCACCGCATCGCCCGGATCGGCGATGCGCAACACCTCGCCCAGTTTCTCGCGCGCCGCCTTCAGTCCGGCCGGCGTGGCCAGGTCGCGCAGGCCGGCATCGCGCAGGCCGGCGATGCGCGCGCTGCGCACGCCTTCCACCCGCGCACGCGCGTCGCGCACGGTGGCGGCGGCGTCGCGGATCCGCGCCGCCCGCGCCAGCCAGCTGCCGGCGGCGGCGAAATCGGACACCGTCGCGGCCGCCTCGGCGCGCCGGATCAGCGCGCTCTCCACCGCCGCCACGCCCTGCCGCGCGCGCGCATCGTCCGCATCCAGTTGCAGCGCGTCGCGGAAGTTGGCCAGCGCGCCGTTGCCGTCCTCGCCGAGCCGGCCGGCGCGCAGATCGTCTTCGCCGGCACGGTTGTAGGCCAGCACCCGCTGCGCGGTCTCCACCCGCTGCTGCAGGCGCCGCACCGCCGGATCGTCGGCATCCAGCGACAGCGCCACCATCGCGATGCGATCGGCGCGCTCCAGCGCCTGTTCCTGCTGCTCCGATGCGCGCAACAGTTCGTCGCCGCGTTGCAGCAGCCGGCGCCGCGCGGTGCGCAGGCCGTCGCGCGCGACCGGGTCCTGCGGCGCCAGCGCGCGGATCGCCAGGTACAGCGGGATCGCCGACTGCGCGTCCTCGAACAGGCGGTCCTCGGCCAGCGCGCGCGCGGCGTCGCGGCGCGCCTGCGCCAGTTGCGCGCGCTCGAGCGTCGGCAGCGGCGGCTGCCAGCGCGCCACCGTCTCCGCCGCATCCTCGCCGCCGATGGTGACGCTGGGCGCCTGCACCGGCTTGCCGGCCGCGGTTGCCGGCGCCTGCGCAGGCTTGGCGGGCGCCGGTCTGGCGGGCTGCGCCGGCGGCGCAGGCGCCGGCCCGCTGCAGCCGCACACCAGCGCGGCCAACAGGGTCCAGGCGATCACGGTGCCGCTCGTACGCACGCTTCCTCCCAACGACATTGGCCTCCCGATGGCATCCGCGCCATCCCGTCCGTGCGGCCGGCGGGCCGACGTTAGGCTATTCTCGCCTGCCTGAGCAAACCCTGCATTCGACGGAAACCACGTGCCCTATTGGATCAAGCAACCCGCCGAGCTGGCCGAACGGCTGGCGCAGCGCCCGGCCAGGATCGGCCTGGATACCGAATTCGTCCGCGAACGCACCTACTGGCCGCAACTGGCGTTGGTGCAGATGGCGGTGGCCGACGAAATCCTGCTGATCGACCCGCTGATTCCCGGCATGCCGCAGGCGCTGGCGCCGTGGCTGTCGGACCCGGCCATCCTCAAGGTCATGCACAGCGCCAGCGAAGACCTGGTCGCGTTCAAATGCGCCTGCGGCGCGCTGCCGCGGCCGTTGTTCGACACCCAGATCGGCGCCGGCCTGGCCGGCATCGGCGCCGGCATGGGCTACCAGAAGCTGGTGCTGGAAATCACCGGCGTGCACCTGGCCAAGGGCGAAACCCGCTCGGACTGGCTGCGCCGCCCGCTGTCGCCGGCGCAACTGGACTACGCCGCCGACGACGTGCGCCACCTGTTCGCGATCCACGACGCGCTGCAGGAACGGCTGCAGCGGCTGGACCGCAGCGCCTGGCTGCACGAGGACGGCGAGCGCCTGCTCGGCACCGTGGAGCACGACGAAGGCGAGCGCTGGCCGCACCTGGGCATGCGCTCGGCGCAGTTCATGGACCGGCCCGCGCAGCAGCGGCTGTTGCGCCTGCTGCGCTGGCGCGACGTACAGGCGCGGCACAGCGACAAGCCGCGCAGCTGGATCCTGGACAACGAACTGGCCGCCACCCTGGCGCGCTTCCCGCCTTCCGACCGCGACGAACTGCAGGCGATGCTGGACAAGCACCCCAAGGCGCCGCGCAAGCTCGGCGACGCGCTGTGGCAAGCGCTGACCACGCCGCTGCCCGACGAAGCGGACGCGCCGCTGGCGCTGGCTTCCAGCGACGACAACAAGGCGGCGTTGAAGCGGCTGCAGGATGCGGTGTCCGCACGCAGCGCCGAACTCGGCCTGCCCGACGGCCTGCTCGCCTCGCGCAAGCATCTGGAAGCCTTGCTGGAAAGCGGCCAATGGCCGCAGCCGCTGGCCGGCTGGCGCCGGCGCGAACTGGAAGCCACGCTGCAGCCATTACTCGGCAACGCCGGCTGAGCGATTCGGAGGTATCTGTAGGAGCGGCTTCAGCCGCGACGGGCGTTACCGATAACGTCTGTCGCGGCTGAAGCCGCTCCTACAGGGGTCCACAGCGGCGTCACGGTCACAGTGGCGACGATGTCGCTGTCCGGCCTTCGGTTATTCCAGGCGCATTCCCTTCAACGCTCCGCTTTCTCCGCCACGGCTTTATCCGCGACAAAGCGCGGGCAACGCCAATGCCGCGCATAAAACCATCGCGCATAAAAAAGGCCAGGAACCCTGGCCTTTTTCGACCGATCAGTATTTGACCAGCGGGAACTTCAGATCCGGATGGCGCGCCTTCCATTCGTTGTAGGCGGCGGTGCCTTCCCATGCGGCGAACGCCTTCGGCGTGCGGCCGCGGCCGGACCAGGTCTCGCCGGTGTGCGGCAGCTGGTACTTCGGCTTGACCTCGCTGCGGCCGCCGGCGGACTTGGTGCTGGCAGCCTTCGGCGCGGCGCTGGTCACGTAGGCGGCGATCTCGTTGCGCTGCTTGGCGCTGAAGAACTCGGCGAACTGCTCGAGCAGCGACAGGATGTTGGCGTGCGCAGCGCTGGTCTCGCCTTCGCGCGCCTGCTTCTCCTGCTCTTCCAGCTTGCGAATCTCTTCGTGCAGCTTGGCCTTGGCTTCGGCGAGTTGTTGCAAGTTGCGAACTTCCGTCATTTTTCAAAGACCCATGGATAAAAGATTTGGAACGGACGGAATATTTCATCCGGAACGACGAAATCGTCTGGCGAGGATTTCGGCCCACGATTATATCGACTCTGCCTGGCGGTTGCCCGGAGACGGCGTCGCATTCCCGCCTTCAACGGCGGCGGACCGGCAGGTGTGCGAAGGCCCCGCGCGCGCCGCGCCGCCCTCGCCCCGCATCGCCCCTCTTGGCACGCATGCCCCGGGCCAGTTAGACTATGCGTCTGATGTGGGGCGGTAGCTCAGCTGGGAGAGCGTCGCGTTCGCAATGCGAAGGTCGAGGGTTCGATCCCCTTCCGCTCCACCACTTGTTCAGACGAAAAGCCTCGGAGTCGCCTCCGGGGCTTTTTTGTGTCCGCGCGTTTGTGTCTGCGCGCTGGCGGCATGCCGTTGGCCACCACGCAGGCCGCGGCGATGGCGGCGCGCGAAACGCGGCTCAGCCGGTCTTCTGGCCATCGCCGGACTTGGGCCCGCGCTCGTGCGCTTCGCGCAACTTCTCGTCCTCCAGGCCGGGGCGCTGCTTGGCCACATCGTCCTGCGCGCGGTCCTGCCGACCGTCCTGGATGCCCTGCTGCTGGTCGGGCTGCTTGTCGTTGTCTGCCATGGTCCGGATCTCGCGATGGCGGGCGGATGCCCTGTTGCGCAGACACTAGCGAGGCGGCCGTTATGCGCATATCACGGCGAGCGCCTGTCGCTTCGGACGATGCCGCTTCTGGTCGGCACACCACCGCCTGCGGTGCCCGCGGCCGCAGCGCCCGCGTTGCGCAGGCGCCGAGTTCACGCCGCCAAGGATCGTCCAACCGCCGCGCCGATGCAGTGGCGCGGCTGCGCCGCCTCAGGCCGCGGCCGGCAACGCCACGTCGGCGATCTCGTCCACGCGCAGCAGGCGCGCGCGATCCAGCAGGATCACCAGCCGGTCTTCCAGCTTGCCCATGCCCTGCAGCAACTCGTCGCGGATGCCGCTGCCGAACGAGGGCGCCGCCTCGATCTGTTGCGCCGGGATATCCAGCACGGCGCTGACCGCATCGACCAGCAGGCCGAACGCCTGGATCGTGCCGCCCTCCGCGGCGCTGACGATGACGATGCAGCTGCGCCGGCTGATGCGGCTGGGCGCGCGACCCAGCCGCAGTTGCAGGTCCACCACCGGCACCACCGCGCCGCGCAGGTTGATCACGCCGCGCACGCAGGCCGGCATGGTCGGGACCGGCGTCGGCGCACGGTATTCGATGATCTCGTGGATGCCGTCGATGTTCAGCCCGAACAGCTCCTGTTCCAGTTGGAAGGTCAGGAACTGCGACGGCGCCTCCTGCGTCTGCAGCGGTACGGCCGCTGCGTTGTCCAGATGCGTAGCCATGGTCTGCTCCTCAGAAGCTGGCGAACTGGGATTCGTCCGGATTCGCCATCGCGTACGCCGGCTGTGCCACGCGCGGGCGCGCACGCTTGGATTCGACGCGGCTGCTGCTGACTGCCTTGGCATTGGGCTTGTCCACGGCGCGCGGCGGGCGCGGCGCTTCGCCATGGCCCAGGCGGAAGAACGCCATCGACTGCTGCAGGTATTCGGCCTGCGAACTCATTTCCTCGGCGGTCGCGGCCAGTTCCTCGGACGCGGTGGCGTTCTGCTGCGTGGTCTGGCTCAGCTGCACCACCGCCGAATTGATCTGCGCCACGCCGGAGGACTGCTCCTGCGACGCCGCGGCGATCTCCTGCACCAGGTCCGAGGTCTTCTTGATGCTGGGCACGATGGTCTCCAGCAGGCGTCCGGCCTTCTCCGCCAGCTCCACGCTGGAGCCGGCGACCTCGCCGATCTCCTGCGCGGCCACCTGGCTGCGTTCGGCCAGTTTGCGCACTTCCGCGGCGACCACCGCGAAGCCCTTGCCGTGCTCGCCGGCGCGCGCCGCTTCGATCGCTGCGTTCAGCGCGAGCAGGTTGGTCTGGTAGGCGATGTCGTCGATGATGCCGATCTTCTGCGCGATCTGCTTCATCGCCGCCACGGTGGCGACCACCGCTTCGCCGCCTTCCACGGTTTCCTTGGCGGCCTGCGCGGCCATGCCGTCGGTGATGCGCGCGTTCTCGGTGTTCTGCCCGATCGAGGCCGTCATCTGCTCCAGCGAGGCGCTGGTTTCCTCCACGCCCGCGGCCTGCTCGGTCGAGGCCTGGCTCAGCGACTGCGCGGTCGCGCTGACTTCCTCCGACGCGCCGGCCAGGGTCTGCGCGCTGGCGTTGACCTCGCCGACCACCTGCTGCAGTTTCTCGACCATGCGCCGCATCGCCAGCAGCAGTTGCCCCGCTTCATCCTTGGAGGTGGTTTCGATCACGACGCTCAGGTCGCCGTCGGCCAATGCATTGGCGACATCCACCGCCTTGCCGATCGGCCTGGTCACGCTGCGGCTGATGAAGAAGCCCAGGCACACACCGAGCAATACGCCGACCACAATGATGGCCGTCAGCATCCTCGTGCCCTTGGCATAGATCGTATTGGTCTCGGTACTCGCGGCCGCCGCGTTGGCTTCCTTCATCTTGGCCAGTTCGGTCATCAGCGTGTCAATTTCATCGGACGCGCTGCGCGAGGCGGCGGACAGCGCAGTCATTTCCGGATTGGCGTCCTGCAGGGGTTGCTGCGCCGCTTTCTCCAGGAACGCGCTGCGACGAGCCAGGTACACCTTCCATGCTTCATCGAAGCGCGCCAGCTTGACCTTGGCCTCAGGGCTATCCATCGTGCTGCGCGCCTTGGCCATGTAATCGACCATCGCCGCGGTGTACTTGTCGATGCTGGCGAGGTGCTTGGCGCGCTCTTCCTGCGTGGTGGCTAGTTGCAGGTTCGCGCGCGCGCGGCCGGCATAGATCAGGTTGATATTGGCTTCCTTGATGTTGGAGAGGCCGAGCAGCTCGCGTTCGTACAGCGCCGTGGCGTAGTCGTTGATGCGCCCGGAGTCGCGGATGCCGATCGCGCCGATGCACGCGCCAATGGCGGCCACGATCAGGAACGCGCTGGTAAGCCTGACGCCGATTTTCATATTGCCCAACATGATGTCTTCCCCGATTGTTTGCTGACGACCGCGCCACGACGGCGCGTCTGGATGTCCTTCCCGCTGCACCTCGTGGATCGGGAACGATGGCGACGGCGTATGCGATGCGATCGAGAGACCCGACGCGGCGCTGCATTCGCCCGTTGCCTGAAGGCTATCGGCAACCCGGAAAGTCGCCTTTAATCGACGCAACAGCTGCGGAATTCGGCACACAAGCGCGCGTTTGTAACGCTTTTGTGAATACGGGCAAAGCCTTTAGGAACGTTGTTCTAGCGTTGCAGGGCGAGGCTCGGCCAGGCTCGGAGGTGCATGCAGCACTTGTCCTGCATGGCGGATTCCGCCCGTTTGCAGGCAGATTCGAACTGGGATGCAAACCTAGGATATTTGTAGACAAGACGTGAAAATTTCACCCGCAGGCAACGTCGCCGTGCAGTCCCTGAATGAAATACGTTACTGAACAGGGGTATTGGCGAGCGTCGCGCGTCAGCGCAAGCCGGCAAGCATCGCGGCGATCGCATCGCGCGTACCCGATCCCGCCGTCTCGGTCAGCCGTTGCCGCGCCACCGCGCTGTCGGCCGCGCTCAGGTCCTGCAACGGCTCGAACCGCTCCGCCACCCATGTCGCCACCGGCACGCCATCGCGATACAGCACGCGTGCACCGGGCACGCGCGGCACCCGGCTGCCCGGCAGCACGCTGCCGAGCAGGTTGGCCGGATCGGCCGCGGCCACGCACAACCAGGCGCCGTCGTGCGGCTGGCGCCGCACCTGGCGCAGCAGGCCGATCGCCTCGGGCAGCGCGAACTGCTCGCCGGACAACCCGCTGATGAAGCGCCCGCCGCGGATCTCGCCGCGCGCCTCCAGGCGCTGATAGACGCGCAGCAGCTCGCGCCACGGCGGCAGCCACGCTGCCTCGCGTTCGAGCAGGCGCCAGCAGATCACGCCGTAGCGGCGCAGCAGCGTCCGCGCCAGATGGTCGAGCGACTCGCCGCGGGCCGCGGCGTCGCCGGCATCCGCAGCGAAGCGCAGCAGCGCCCAGCGTCCCGCATCCTGGATGCCGTACAGCGGCACCCGGCGCCGGCGCCGCGCCAGCGCCGACGGCCGCTTCGATGCCGGCACCAGCAACGCGCGCAGGCCAGCGTAGCTGTCGCAGTGGATGCGGCCTGCGGCCACCAGCTCGGCCAGCGCCTCTTCCAGTTCGGTGGACAGCAGCCGCGTCGCATCGGCGATCTCGTCGAAGAACGAGGCGCCGTGCGTCCCCAGGTAATCGGCGACCTTCTGCGCGCGCGAACCGAGCGTGCCCGGCTCGGCCCCCGCCGGCGCCAGGCGCGACCACTGCGCGGCGCTGCGCCGCGGCAGCAGCAGGATCGGCGTGCTGCGCAGCGAGCCGGTGCCGCCCGCACCGACTGCGCTGGCCGCGGTCGGGCGCAGCCGCGTCCACAGCGTGCGCCCGGCACTGCACAGTTCGTCCAGCCAGGCCGGGGCATAGTCGCGCACCCGCGCCGGCAACAGGTCGGCCTCCCACAGCGCCGCCGGCGCCTCGAAGCCCTCCAGTTGCGCCAGCACGCTGGCCAGCGCTTCCGCGCCGGCGACGCGGCCTTCGCCGTCCAGGTGCTGCCAGCGGAACAGGAAGCGCGCGTAGTCGCGCGGCGCCACCGGTTCGATCTCGCGGCGCAGCCGGCCCAGCGTGTAGCGGTGGATGCGCGCCAGCAGATGACGCTCGCACCACTCGTCGGCCACGGCCTCGGGAGTGAAGCGGCCCGGCAGGATGTAGCCGTCCTGTTGCAACGCCAGCAGGGCCGCCTGCACCTCGCGCAGCGGCATCTGCAGCGGCGCGGCCAGCGCCGCCGCGGTCACCGGACCCAATGCCGCCAGGCGCGAGCGCAGCAGCTCGCGCAGCGCCTGGTCGCGCTGCCAGTCGTCGATCGCGTAACCCTGTGGCACGGCGATGCGCGGCTGCGCGGCGGCCTGCGGATACAGCGGCGCGATCAGCGCCAGCGACTCGGCCGCGACCCACAACGCGACGCCGTCACCGCCGCTGCCCTGCAAGCGGGTGGCACGCGCATCGGCGGCCAGCTCGGCCAGCCAATTCGACCACGCCGGGTGCGCGGCGGCCTCGCTGTCGGTCAGCACGCCGAGCGCGACCAGCGCCTCGTGCATCTCGTCGCGGCTGCGCGGCTGCGGCCAGGCTTCCTCGCGCACCGCGGCGATCGCCTCCGGATCGAGTTGGCCAAGGTCGTCGGCGCTGCCCGGATCCTGGTAGCGGCGGCTGTGCACGGCCTGGGTGCGGCGCTCTTCCAGCGGCGCATCGTCGAGGAACGCGTACGGCCGCGCGTCCAGCGCCTCGGCCGCCAGCGGCGACGGTGCCGCCAGATCGCGCGCCAGCACGCGCACGCTGCCGTCCTCGATGCCGCGCAGCAGCTGCAGCCAGCCATCGCTGTCCATCGCCTCGTGCAGGCAGTCATGCAGGGTCTGCGCGACCAGCGGGTGCTCGGGAATCTCGCGCTCGCCGACCAGGTTCTCGGCGCAGGCGACCTGGTCCGGGAACACCGTGGCCAGCAGGTCTTCGGACTTCATCCGCTGCAGCTGCGGGGCGACCTTGCGCCCGCCGGTGAAACGCGGCAAGGCCAGCGCGTTGGTGGCGTTCCAACGCCAGCGCACGCCGAACAGCGGCGCGTCCAGCAAGGCCTGCACCAGCACCTCCAACGCCGACGCCGCATGCAGGTAGCGCGCGACCTCTTCCAGCGCGAAGCTGTGCCGGGTCGACAGCGACAGCACAATCGCGTCCTCGGTGGCGGCCGCCTGCAGTTCGAAATTGAAGGTGCGGCAGAAGCGTTTGCGCAGGGCCAGGCCCCAGGCGCGATTGATGCGGCTGCCGTACACGCTGTGGATCACCAACTGGGTGCCGCCGCTGTCGTCGAAGAAACGCTCCAGCACGATGCAGCGCTGCGTGGGCAGCGCGCCCAACGCGGTACGCGCGCGGCCCAGATAGTCCACCAGTTGCTGCGCGGCGGCGGCGTCCAGCGCCAGTTCCTGCTGCAGCCAGGCCAGCGCCTGCGCCGCACCGCCCTGCTCCAGGCACCGCTCCAACTGCGCGCGCAGCCGCGACACGCCGGCCGACAGTTCGTCAGTGCGCCCCGGCGCCTCACCGAGCCAGAACGGGATGTTCGGTGGCGCGCCGCGTGCGTCTTCGACCCGCACCCTGCCCGGCTCCACGCGCAGGATGCGATAGCTGGCGTTGCCGAGCTGGAACACGTCGCCGCTGAGGCTCTCCACCGCGAAGTCTTCGTTGACCGTGCCGATGGTCTCGGCCTGCGGCTCCAGCAACACGCTGTAGTCGCCGGTCTCGGGAATGGTGCCGCCGGAGGTCAGCGCCGCCATGCGCGCGCCGCGGCGCTCGCGCACGCGGCGATGCACCGCGTCGCGATGCAGATAGCCGGCGCGCGGACCCAGCCGCGTGCTGAAACCGTCGCACAGCATTCGCAGCACCGTGTCGAAGCGCTCGCGCGGCAGCGTCGCGTACGGCCAGGCGCCGCGCACCAGCGCGTACAGCGCATCCTCGTCCCATTCCTGGCAGGCAACCTCGGCCACCAGTTGCTGTGCCAACACGTCCAGCGGCGCATCGAGGATGCGCAGCGCATCCAGTTCGCCGCGGCGCACGCAGTCGAGCAGCGCCGCGCATTCGACCAGGTCGTCGCGCGACTGCGGGAACAGCCGCGCCTTCGGCGTGCCGCCGACGGCATGCCCGGAACGCCCGGCGCGCTGCAGGAAACTGGCGATCGAACGCGGCGAGCCGAGCTGGCACACCAGGTCCACGTCGCCGATGTCCAGGCCCAGTTCCAGCGAGGCGGTGGCGACCAGCACCTGCAGTTGGCCGGCCTTGAGCCGCTGCTCGGCGAGCAGCCGCGCCTCGCGCGCCAGGCTGCCGTGGTGCGCCGCCACCGCGTCGTTGCCGAGCAGCTCGCCCAGGTGCCGCGCGGTGCGTTCGGCCATGCGCCGGGTGTTGACGAACACCAGCGTGGTGCGATGCGCGCGTACCAGTTCGGCCAGGCGCGCGTACACCTGCTGCCACTGGTCGTTGGACATCGTCACGCTGAGCGGCGTCGGCGGCAGCTCCAGCGCCAGGTCGCGGGCACGCGCATAGCCGATGTCGACGATCGCGCAATCGGGTTGCCCGGCGTGCACCGCCGCACTGCCGACCAGAAAGCGCGCGACCGCATCGATCGGCTTCTGCGTCGCCGACAGGCCGATGCGCAGCGGCGGCGTCGCGCACAGCTGCTGCAGCCGCTGCAGCGACAGCGCCAGGTGGCTGCCGCGCTTGTTCGCCGCCAGCGCGTGGATCTCGTCGACGATCACCGTGCGCACGTGGCGCAGCGCGTCGCGCCCGGACGCCGACCCGAGCAGCACGTACAGCGACTCGGGCGTGGTCACCAGCACATGCGGCGGACGCCGCCGCGCCTGCGCGCGCTCGCGCTGCGGCGTGTCGCCGGTGCGCACCGCGGTACGGATTTCCACGTCGGGCAGGCCGAGCGCGGCCAGTTCGGCGCGGATGCCGGCGAGCGGCGCCTCGAGATTGAGCTGGATATCGTTTGAAAGCGCTTTCAGCGGCGACACGTACAGCACCTGGGTGCGATCGGCGAGTCCGCCATCGCGCAGGCCTTCACGCAGCAGCGCATCGAGCGCGGCGAGGAACGCGGTGAGGGTCTTGCCGGAGCCGGTGGGCGCCGCCACCAAGGTATGCCGCCCGCCCTGGATCGCCGGCCAGGCGGGGCGTGTTGGTGAACTGCAGCGCGTTCAAACCGGGGAACGAGATCGCATGCTCGACGCCATCGGTCTGCATGGCGATGTTGGTGACCTTGCGCAGCAACGCGTCGGTGCGTTCGAGCGAGGCGCCCTCGGGCAGCTTCACGCCGGAGATCAGGTACATCTTGTCCTGGGTCGGGATGAAGCCGGCCGGCACCGCCTTGAACATCACGCCGGTGACCACCAGCAGGCCGAGATAGACCACGAACACCACGCCGCGCCTGCCGAGGATCCGCGACACGCTGCCCTGGTAGCGTTCGGAGCTGCGGTTGAAGAAGCGATTGAACGGACGGAACAGCCAGCCGCCGAACAGGCGGTCCATCAGCCGCGACACCGCGTCCTTGGGCGCGTCGTGGGAGCGCAGCAGCAGCGCGGCCAGCGCCGGCGACAGGGTCAGCGAGTTGATCGCCGAAATCACCGTGGAGATGGCGATGGTCACCGCGAACTGCTTGTAGAACTGGCCGGTCACGCCGGACAGGAACGCCATCGGCACGAACACCGCGCACAGCACCAGCGCGATCGCCACGATCGGGCCGGACACCTCGCGCATCGCCTGGTGCGCCGCGGCCAGCGGGGTCAGCCCTTCCTCGATGTTGCGCTCCACGTTCTCCACCACCACGATCGCATCGTCGACGACGATGCCGATCGCCAGCACCAACCCGAACAGGGTCAGCGTGTTGATCGAGAAGCCCAGCACGTACAGCGCGGCGAAGGTACCCACCACCGACACCGGGACCGCGATCAACGGAATGATCGAGGCGCGCCAGGTCTGCAGGAACAGGATCACCACCAGCACCACCAGCAGCACCGCCTCCAGCAAGGTGTGCACCACCGCGGTGATCGAGTCGCGCACGAAGATCGTGGTGTCGTACACCGCCTCGTACTTCACGTCGTCCGGGAACTGCTTGGTCAGTTCGTCCATCGTCGCGATCACCTGATCGCGGATCTCCAGCGCATTGGCGCCCGGCGCCTGGAAGATGCCGATGCCGACCGCGTTCTTGCCGTCCAGCTGCGAGCGCAGCGTGTAGTCGCCGGCCCCCAGTTCCAGGCGCGCGACGTCGCCCAGGCGCACGGTTTCGCCGTCGGCGCCGACCTTGAGCACGATGTCGCCGAACTCCTTCTCGCTGCGCAGGCGGCCCTGCGCGTTGATCAGGGTCAGGAACTTGCTGTCCGGCATCGGCTCGGCGCCGAGCTGGCCGGCCGAGACCTGCACGTTCTGTTCGCGCATCGCGGCGACCACGTCGCCGGCGGTGAGGCCGCGCGCGGCGATGCGTTCCGGATCCAGCCAGGCGCGCATCGCGTAGTCGCCGCCGCCGAACACCTGCGCATCGCCCACGCCCTGGATCCGCGCCAGCGCGTCCTTGACGTGCAGGCGCGCGTAGTTGCGCAGATACAGCGTGTCGTACTTGCCCTTGGGCGAAGTCACGTGCACGACCATCAAGAACGTCGGCGACTTCTTCTGCGTAGTCACGCCCTGCCGGCGCACGTCCTCGGGCAGGCGCGCCTGCGCCTGCGAGACGCGGTTCTGCACCTTGACCGCAGCGTCGTCGGCGTCGGTGCCCGGGCGGAAGGTGATGGTCATCTGCAGCACGCCGTCGGAGCCGGCCACCGACTTGATGTACATCATGCCTTCCACGCCGTTGATCGCCTCTTCCAATGGCGTGGCGACGGTCTCGGCGATGACCTTGGGGTTGGCGCCCGGATACACCGTGCGCACGATCACCGACGGCGGTACCACTTCGGGGTATTCGCCGATGGGCAGCATCGGGATCGCGATCAATCCCGCGGCGAAGATGACGATCGACAGCACGGCCGCGAAGATCGGCCGGTCGATGAAGAATCTGGAAAAGTCCATGGGTGGTGGTCCTGGAAACTAAGGTGAAACGGATGGCCGAACAGGAATGCGGGCAAAGCGGCGGCGACGCCGGGCCACGACGGTGGCCCGACCTGCAAACACCGGCCGCCAGCGCGGCCGGTCTACGACGCTGTGCGCGCCTCCGGCGTCAGTCGGAGGCGACTCAGTCGAGGGCGACGGCCTTGCGTGCGGCGGCCGGCGAAGTCGTGGCCAGGGCCACCGGCTTGGCCTGCACCGGCATGCCCGGCATGAACACTTTCTGCACCCCGTCGACGATGACCCGGTCGCCGGCGTTGAGCCCGCCGAGCACGATGCGCAGGCCTTCGGCGCTGCGTCCCAGCTGCACGTCGCGACGCTGCGCCTTGCCGTCCTTGTCGACGACGTAGACGTACTTGCGGTCCTGGTCGGTCAGCACCGAGCGGTCGTCGATCAGCAGCGCGTTGAAGCGGCCGCTGCCGAGCAGGCGCACGCGGGCGAACAGGCCCGGGGTGAAGCTGCGATCGGCGTTGTCGAGCACGGCGCGCACGCGGATGGTGCCGGTGCTGCTGGTGATCTGGTTATCCAGGAAATCGACCCTGCCGGCGTGCGGGAACCCGTCCTCGCCGACCAGGCCGACCTGCACCGGCAACTGCCCGTCGCGTTCGCTGGGCCGCTCGCCCTTGCGCGCCATCTGCGCATAGCGCAGGAAGGTGCCTTCGTCGGCATCGAAGTACACATGCACCTTGTCCAGCGACACCAGCGTGGTCAGCACGCTGGCGCTGTCGCCGGCGCTGACCAGATTGCCGGCGGTGACCAGGGCGCGGCCGGCGTGGCCGTCGATCGGCGCGCGGACCTGGGTCCACTCCAGATTCAGGCGCGCGGTGTCCACCGCGGCCTGCGCGGCGAGCACGTCGGCCTCGGCCTGGTCGGCGGCGGCGTGGCGTTGCTCCCAGGTCTCGGTGGAGATCGCCTGCTGGTCGGACAGTTTCTTGGCGCGTGCCGCCTCGCTGCCGCTGAGCTTGGACTGGGTCCGCGCCCGCGCCAGTTCGGCGTTGGCGCGCGCCAGTTCGGCGCGGTAGCTGCGCGCGTCGATGGTGAACAGCACATCGCCCTTCTTCACCTCCTGCCCTTCGACGTAGTTGACCTTGTCGATGTAGCCGGACACGCGCGGGCGCAGGTCGACGTGTTCGATCGCCTCGACGCGGCCGCTGAACTCGTCCCACTGACTGATTTCCTTCTGTAGCGCAGGCGCCACGCCGACCGCCGGCGGCGGCGGCGCGCCCTGCTGCTCGGCCTTGCCGCCGCAAGCGGCCAGGGCCGCGGCCAGCAGCGCGATCGCCAGCGGGCGCAAGGCGCGCGACGGGGAATGGAATGACATCGGAATCGGGTTCATGGAGAAACCTCGTGAGTGGAAGGAGAAAAATGCGGTGCGGTCATCAACGAGGTGCGTGGATGCGCGTAGTGGTGTTTGTCGATGTCGACGATGGCTTGGCCCGGCACGCCGGCGTCGGCCAGCAGCGCCACCGCGGCACGGCCGACGCTGAGCGTGGTGAACCATTCCGGGCAGGCGTCGGCGCCGGCTTCGCTGCTGCAGACCGGATGGGTCAGCGACAGCAGTTGCACGCGCACGCCCAGCGGCTTGGCTTCTTCGTGCAGAACCTGGGCGAGCATGCGGATCGAGGCCGCGGCCACCGAGCTCTCGCCATGCCCGGCCCAGGCGCGCAACGCGCACGGGCTGCCGAGCAGGATGTAGCGGCCGCCGCGCTCGGCCTGCGCCAGCAGCGGCAGCAGGTGCCGGGCCGCGGCCAGATGCGGCAGCAGGTCCGCTTCCATGCGCCGGCGCAGCGCGGTCACCGGCTGGTCCAGCAGGCGCCCGCAGCGCAGCGGGCTGCCCAGGCTGGCGACCACCCCGGCCAGCGGCCGCGGCCGCTGCGCCACCGCCGCCGCCAGGGCAGCGGCGGTGGCGTCGTTGGCGGCCGAGCCCTGCAGCACGTCCAATGCCGGTTCGTCGCTGTAGCGGTCGCGCAAGGCGCGCAGCCGGCCGCGGTCGCGCGCCACGGCCACGACCGGACTGCCGGCTTCGAGCAAGGCGCGGACCACGCCCAGTCCGATGTTGCCGGTGCCGCCGAGCACCAGCACTTCCGGGTCCAGCGTCCCGCTCACGGGACTTTTACTCCCGCAAACGGGACAATCGCGATCCGGCCGAGTCGGCCGTTGCCGCGCTGGCCGAGCTGCATCGAACTGCCGGCCTGGCTGCGCGGCGGCGGGGTGAATTCACGAAATGCCTTGAGGTAACCGGTTTCCAGCGCGTCGATGGGCGTACCATCGAGCCGATTCGGGCGACGGACGCCGACGAGAAACTGGAACAGAGTGCGCAACAGCATGAGCAAATGGCCTGGGTGGCGGCGAATGCGTACAAATTAGGCGTCAAAGCCGCACTTGATTAGTCCGAATTAAGGGGAATAATCGTCCCGTCACCGGTCCAATCGCTCTCACCCCTCAGGAACCCGCCATGACCCACGATCTGAACGACACCCTGATCTTCGTCAAGGTGGTCGAACAAGGCAGCTTCATCGCCGCGGCCAACGCGCTCGGCCTGCCCAAGACCACCGTCAGCAGAAAGGTGCAGGATCTGGAGGCGCGCCTGGGCGCGCGCCTGCTGCACCGGACCACGCGCCGCCTCGGCCTGACCGAAGCCGGCGCGGTCTATCACGAGCATTGCCAGCGCATCGCCCGCGAACTGGAGGAAGCCGAGAGCGCGGTCGGGCAGCTGCAGGCCGGCCCGCGCGGCTGGCTGCGTTTCAGCGTGCCCTACTCCGCCGGCATTTCCTGGGTGGCGCCGATCCTGGGCGAATTCCACAAGCAGCATCCGGAAGTGCGCCTGGAAATGGTCATGACCAGCGACAAGGTCGATCCGATCGCCGAGGGCGTGGACGTGGCCCTGCACATGGGCGCGCTGCTGGATTCGACCATGGTCGCGCGCAAGCTGGCCACCTTCCGCACCCAGGTGTTCGCCAGCCCCAACTACATCGAGCGCCACGGCGAGCCGCTGCATCCGGACGACCTGCAACACCACCGCACGCTGGCGCTGAGCAATGGCCGCAACGGCAACAACCGGCTCAGCTGGCCGCTACGCAACGGCAAGCAGAGCGGCGACTTCGCGATCCAGCCGATCCTGGTCGCCAACGACTCGGCCGCGCTGATTGGCGGGCTGGTGTGCGGCGAAGGCCTGGTGCTGGCCAGCGATGCGACGATCAAGCCGCTGATCGAGGCCGGCAAGGCACGGCGCGTGCTCGGCGGCTGGGTCGGTCCGGACCTGGATTTCAACGCGGTGTTCCCGGGCGGGCGCATGCTGTCGCCGAAGGTGCGCGCTTTCGTCGATTTCCTGGTCGACAAGCTCAACTTCGACGTCAATTACATGCTGGCGCAGTGCCCGGTCAAGCTGGCCGCGCAACACGCCGACAGCGGCGCCGAGTTCACCCTGTGCAGCGGCGTGGCGATGAACACCCAGACCGTGGCGTTGCCGCAGTTGGCCGAACTGCCGCTGCTGGAGGAGGCGGAGGCGGAACCGGCGCCGGAGCAGGAGGAAGAAGCGCTGGTCTGAGCAGGCGGGCGCGCAGCGACCGCGGCAGCTGGCCGCGGCCCTGTGCGCGGCGAGTTCGGGACGACCTCGGGACACGCCGGCGCGCAGCTGGCGCATAACGCGAAACGGGCCGCATCAGCGGCCCGTTCGCATTTTGTGGGGTGGGCAGGCGCCGCTCAGGAGCGCAGCGGCACCACGCGGATCTCGACCCGGCGGTTCTGCGCGCGACCGGCTTCGGTGCTGTTGTCGGCGATCGGGTACTTCTTGCCCGCGCCCAGCGTTTCGATGCGTTCGCGCTGCACGCCCTGCGCGGTCAGGTACGCGGCCACCGAGGCGGCACGCTGCTCGGACAGACGCTGGTTGACCGCGTCGCTGCCGATGCTGTCGGTGTGCCCGACCACTTCGATCATGGTCTGGTTGTATTCGCCCAGGGTCGAGGCCACGCCGTTGAGCGCCGAATAGAACTGCGGCTTCAGCGTGGACTGGTTGAAGTCGAAGGTGATGCCGTCGGGCAGGTTCAAGGTGATGTTGTCGCCGTCGCGGCGCACGTCGATGCCGGTGTTGGCGGTGCGCTCGCGCAGCGCGCGTTCCTGGCGATCCTGGTAGTTGCCGATCGCCGCGCCGCTGAGCGCGCCGATGCCGGCGCCGATCATCGCGTGCTGGCGGCGCTCGGTGGCGCTGCTGCCGCTGAGCAGGCCGGCGGCGACGCCGACCGCGGTGCCGATCAGCGCGCCGCGGCCGGTGCGGTTGTTCTGCTGTTCGGTCGGATTGCCGTATTGGTCGCGCTGCACGTAGGAACCGCCGGTGGCGCAGGCGGACAACAGCAGCGCGCTGGCCAGCGCCACGGACATGCCTTGGATCACGGTGCGTTTCATCGCGCTCTCTCCCACATCTGGATTGAAGTGGCAGCAAGCATAAACAAGCGCCTGCGAGACCGGCATGAACGCGGCGCGGGTCGCGCTGCGCCCGCATGCGCCCTGTTCAGGAAGCCGGCAGCAGCGCGTCCGCATCCACCGCGCGCAGCGGATGCTCCCAGTCGCCCATCAGCGCCAGGTACAGCAGCTTCTCGAATTCGGCGCCGATCCGGCGCATCACCGCATCCGGGTCGGGGATCAGCCGCGCGTCGCCGATCAGGCCGAAGTGCACGCGGTGGTTGTAGCTCATGATCGACACGCCGACGCCGATCGAACCGGTCTGCGGCACCCAGAACATCATCTCGCGCACGCGGCTGCCGGCCAGGTACAGCGGCTGCTGCGGTCCCGGCACGTTGGTCGCCACGGTGGTCGCCTTGCGGCTGAACAGGTCCAGCGCCAGCGACTGCAGCGCCGCCGGCGCCATGCCCACCGCGGCCAGCAGCCCGAACACCACCATCGCCTGCCGCGACTGCTTGAGCTGCTGCATCGACTCGGCCACGCGCTGCACGCGCCGCACCGGATTGGCCTCGCCGACCGGCAGGTCCAGGAACACCAGCCCGAAATGGTTGCCGAGCTTGCGCGCGTGTTCCAGCGGGCGCAGGTTGACCGGCACCGTGGCGCGCAGGGTCACCCCGTCCAGCTGTTCGCCGCGCTCGAGCATGTAGTCGCGCAGGGCGCCGGCCATGGTCGCCATCAGCACGTCGTTGACCGTGCAGTCGCAGGCGCGGCCGACCGCCTTCACTTCGTCCAGGTCCAGCGGTGCGGCCCAGGCCACCCGCTTGCTGACCCCCAGGCGCCCGCGCAGCAGCGTCGGCGGATCGTCGGACAGCAGCAGCGCATTGGCCAGTTCGCGGCCGATCAGGCCGCCTTCCTTGGCCAGCATCTGCGCCAGGTTCGGGTCCTGGTACATCTCGCGGCCCTTGTCGAGCATGCGTCCGCCCAGTTTCAGGTAGCGGTCGATGGCGCCGACCCGGCGCACCACCTCCTTGCCGTCGTCCTTCAGCCAGGCGCGGCCGAGCTGCGCCGCGGGCTCCGGCACCCGCTGCATGTCGGTCAGCGACAGCAGCACCTGCACCAGGGCGATGCCGTCGGCGTAGCTGTGGTGGATGCGCGCGACCAGCGCCGAGCCGCCTTCGTAGCGTTCGATCAGATGGAACTGCCACAGCGGCTTGGTCTTGTCCAAGGGCGTGGACGCCATCTGCCCGGCGAAGCGCTCCAGCGCCTTCTTGCCGCCGCGCCCGGGCAGGGCCGACAGGCGCACGTGCCAGTCCAGGTCGAAGTCGTCGTCGTGTTGCCAGTAGGCGCCGGTGGCGGTGTCCACCGGCTTTTGCTGGAAGCGCGGAAACGACAGGAAGCGCTTGCGCACCAATTGCTTGAACTGCGACAGCGACAGCGCCTCGTCGAGCATCAGCACGCCGGTGATCATCATCGGATTGGTCGGCCGCTCCATCCGCAACCAGGCGGTATCCACACGCGACATCGGTTCGCGCCGCGGCTTGCGGCGGGCTGTGCTGGTGGCCATGCATGCTCCCTGTGCGTGGCCGGAGTGAATCATGGCGCGGCGAAGGGCGTCAATCGCGGCCCCCTGCCCTGCGCTGCCGCGGTTCACGCCGCGGCGCAGTACGCGGGCACCGCGCTGGCCCGCGTCAGCCGCCGCCGCTTGTCTCGCGGTAGGCGGCCAGCGCGGCGTCGCGTCCGGCGGCCAGGTCCACGATCGGCTGCCGTGGATAGTGCGGCGCGCTGGTGGCCAGGCGCTGCGGCGACAGCCACGGCGCGAAGCGCTCGGCCACCGGCAGCGCCGCCAGTTCCGGCACCCAGCGCGCGATGTAGCGGCCCTGCGGATCGAACTTCTGCGCCTGGGTCACCGGATTGAACACGCGGAAATACGGCGCGGCGTCGGCACCGGTGCCCGCCACCCACTGCCAGCCGAGGGTGTTGTTGGCCAGGTCGGCATCGACCAGCGTGTCCCAGAACCAGCGCGCGCCTTCGGACCAATGCACGCGCAGGTGCTTGCACAGGTAACTGGCGACGATCATCCGCACCCGGTTGTGCATCCAGCCGGTGTGCCACAGCTCGCGCAGGCCGGCATCGACGATCGGCACGCCGGTGCGGCCGCGCTGCCAGGCCTGCAGCTGCGTCGGATCCGGCGCGGCCCAGCGGAACCGGGCGAAGCGCGGATTGAGGTTGTGCTCGGGCGTGGTCGGGAAATGGTGCAGCAGGTGATGGGCGAAGTCGCGCCAGCCGAGCTGGCGGATGTAGGCATCGATCGCAGCGCCGCTGGCGGCGCTGCGGTGCTTTTCCAGTTCGGCGACGATCCGCCACGGCGCGATCTCGCCGAAATGCAGGTGCGGCGACAGGCGCGAGGTGCCGACCTGGTTGGGGCGGTCGCGGCCCTCGACATAGCCGCGCAGGGCGCCGTCGACGAACACCTCCAGCGCTTCATGCGCGCCCGCTTCGCCCGGTTGCCATACCTCCCAGAAGCCGCGGTCCCAGCCCAGCGCCGGCGCCAGTCCGAGCTGCTGCAGCGGCAGGCTGTGCAGTGCCGGCGGCGGTGGCGGCAGCGTCTTCGGCGCGGGCGATAGCGCCGGCACCTGCCAATGGCTCAGCGCGCTGCGCCAGAACGGTGTGAACACCTTGTACGGCCCGCCCTGCTGGGTCGCCAGCTGCCACGGCTCGAACAGCAGCGCGCCGTTGTGGCTGTGCACCTGCAGGCCCTGCTCGCGCAGTTCGCGCTTGAGCCGGGCGTCGCGCGGCTGCGTGGCCGGTTCGTAGCGGCGGTTCCAGTACACCGCGATCGCGCCGCATTCTTCGATCAGCTCGCGCAGCACGGTCTCGGCCGGGCCCTGGCGCAGGATCAGTCGCGAACCCAGCGCGCGCAGTTGCGCGTCGAGCGCGGCCAGCGAGCGCTGCAGCCAGCTCAACGAGGCCGCGCCGGCCGCCCAGGCGCCTTCGTCGCCGGGACTGTGCACATACACCGGCACCGGCGTATGCCCGGCGGCCAGCGCCGCGTGCAACGCGGGGTGATCGTGCAGGCGCAGATCGCGCCTGAACCAGACGATGGCGTAGCTCATGCGCAGGATGGGCCGGAAAAGGACGCGCAAGGATACGCGGCGCCAGCGCGCAGCCGGCGTGAGCGCGCACGGCGCCGGTTCGGGTGCCGGCTGGCGCGCCGATTAGGCGGCGACCGGCGCGCCGGACTGTTCCTGATTGCCGTAGCTGACCAGCAGCGGCTCGACGATGGCGCCGGCCGCCTGCAGGTTGCGTAAGGCCAGGATCGAGGTGAGGCTCAGTTCGGTGCCGTGCGCCAGCAGCATCATGCCGCGCTTGGATACCACGTCCTGCTCCAGGCGCCAGCCCGGCACCAGGTCGCAGACCTTGGCCTTGCGGATGCCGCTGCGGGTATTGAGCTGCAGGTCGGCGAGCGCGTCGATCAGGCCGCGCGGCAGCGGCGGCTCGACCTTGCGCAGTTCCTGCACCGCGTGCGCCAGCGGCAGCTTGCGCGCCAGCCCGCGTACCAGCAGCAGCGAGGCACGCAGCAGCTGCGCGCCGCGGACCACGTCCGGCGCGGCGTCGGCCGGCGGCGGCAGCGACTGGTAGCGCACGATCTCGGCCACCGGCTGCATGCGCGGGATCGCCGTCAGCAGCCGGTACGCGACCAGCGGATGCCCATCGATCAGCTTCTGCTCTTCCTCGGACAGTTCATCGCCGGCGATCTCGCGCTGCACGATGTCGCCCGGCACGCTGACGCAGCCGATGTGGCTCAGCGCTGCGGCCACTTCCACCATCCAGCGGTTGGGCCACGGCAGCTTGGCGGTGACGTGGCTGACGCAGGCCTGCAGTTGCGCCGAGCGCTGGAACGCCCACGGCGCGACCATCGACAGCACCTCGGTGAGCATGCGCGTGGTGCCGGCCAGCGTGGTTTCCAGCAGCTCGCGTTCCAGCAGCGTGGCGCGATGCAGCGCCACCGCCTGCTCCAGCGCGGCGACCAGTTCCTCGGTCGGGCACGGCTTGCACAGGAAGCGGAAGATCGCGCCCTGGTTGATCGCGGCGATCGCCGAGGTCGCATCGGCCTGCCCGGTCAACAGCAGGCGCACGCTGTCCGGCGCGCGCGCGCGCGCCGCGGCCAGGAACGCGGCGCCGTCCATGCCCGGCATGCGCATGTCCGAGACGATCGCCGCGAATGGCGGGCCGGCGGCGATCGCGGCCAGCCCGGCCTCGCCGCCGTTGGCGGTGACCACGTCGAACTGGCCGAACAGGTTGCGCTCCAGCGCCGCCAGCAGATTGGGTTCGTCGTCCACGCACAGGATGCGCGGCAGTTCCGGCTCGCTCATGACGCGTCCTCCGCTTCGCGAATCTGCGCGCACGCCGCCTGCCACTGCGGCAACTGCGCGGCCACGCCCATCGCCTGCAGGTATTCCAGGTCCGGCGCCAGGCCCTGAGCCAGCGCCACCGCCACATGCACCACGCCGATCGCGTCGAACTGGCGATGCTCGACCCGGCGCGGCGTACGATGATGCGCGACCGCCTCGACGATCGCCCCGGGCAGGCCCCACACGCCGAGCAGATAGGCGCCGATCTCCGCATGCGACGGGAAGCCGCGGCCGTGCGGATCGGCATCGCGGCACAGCCGCGCGATATCCGGCAGCAACGCGCCGACGTTGGCCAGCAGCGCCGCGGTCGTGACCACGTCCTCGGCGGCATGGCCCTTGCCGACCGCCGCCGCCAGCCGCGACGCGCGCACCGCGTCGGCGCGGATCGCGTCGGCCGAGTCGCCGGCGTCGCTGTGGAACACCTCGCTGGCCAGCACCAGCGTGCGCAGCAGGCCGATGCCGATGCGGTTGACCGCGTCCTTGACCTCGGCCACGCGATGGCCGTTGCCGAAGAACGCGCAATTGGCCAGCTGCAGCACCTTGGCCGCCAGCGCCGGGTCGCCTTCCACCACCGCCGCTACCTGTGCGACGCCGGCAGCGGGGTCGCCGAGCAGGCGGTTGAGTTGCGCGAACATGCGCGGTGCCGACGGCAGCCCGCCGATGCGTCCGGCCACCGCCTGCACCGCCGGATCGTCCAGCAGCACCTGCAGCGCCACCGCGCGATCGATCGCTTCGATCAGCGCATCGCCCTGGCAGGGCTTGGCCAGGAACTGATGGGCCACGTCCAGCGAACGCAGCGCCGCTTCCTGTTCGGTATGCCCGGACAGGATGATGCGGATGGTGCGCGGGCAACTGTCGCGCACCTGGCGCAGCAGTTCGGCGCCGTCCATCATCGGCATGCGCATGTCCGAGACCACCACGTCGGCCGGCTGCGCGTGCAGCGCGACCAGCGCCTCGGCACCGCTGCCGGCGAACGCCACATCCCAATCGCGATCGGCCATGAACATGGTGCGCTCGAGGCCGGCCAGCACCTGCTTCTCGTCGTCGACGAACAGCACGCGCATCGTTCAGCCCGCCGCCGCGTGCAACGGCAGCCGCACCACGAAGGTGGTGCCACGCTGGTCCGCCGACGGTTCGAAGAAGATCCGTCCCTGGTGTTTTTCCACCACCGCCGAATAGGCGATCGCCAGGCCCTGGCCGGTGCCCTTGCCGACCGCTTTGGTGGTGAAGAACGGATCGAACACCTTGGTCCGGATCGCCTCGGGAATGCCCGGACCGTCGTCGCTGACGCACAGATCAACATGGCTGTCGCCGGCCCGGCGCAGGATGATGCGGATCCGGCCCTGCTCGCGTTCGCCCGGCACCAGCGTGTCGCCGATCGCATGCGCCGCGTTGACCACCAGGTTCAGCAGCACCTGGCCGATCTCGTCGCGCAGGCATGGCACCAGCGGCACGTCGGCGGCGAAATCGGTCTCGATCTCGGCCACGTATTTCCATTCGTTGCGGGCGACGGTGATGGTGGTGGCGACCAGTTCGCGCAGGTCCACCGGCTCCTTCTCGCCGGCCGAAGGATGCGAGAAGGTCTTCATCGCACTGACGATCTTGGTGATGCGGTCAAGCCCTTCCAGCGACTGCTGCAAGGCCTCGGGGGTCTGCTTGCGCAAGTACTGGAACTTGGACGAGCTCACCTGCGCGTCGAGCGCGGCTACCAGCTCCGGCGCCACGCCCTGCGCGCGCGCCGCATCGACGATGCCGAAGGTCATGTCGAACACGTGGTCGAGGATCTGCTTGGCCTTGCACACGAACGCGACGTTGTCGCGCACGTATTGCGCCGGCGTATTGATCTCGTGGGCGATGCCCGCGGCGAGCTGGCCGATCGATTCCATCTTCTGCGCCTGCAGCAGCGCGACCTGGGCCTTGCCGAGGTCGTCCAGGGCATGCTCCAGTTCCTGCCGCTCGCGGTTCAGTTCCTGGGTCTTCAGCGCGACCACCTTGCCCAGCGCGATGTTCTGCTGCAGCGTGGCCAGCGGCGAGGCCACCGCATCGTCGCGCGCAGTGACCCGCTTCTTCAGCACTGCGATCACCTTGTCGCGCGCGGCCAGTTGCCGGCGCAACTCGGCGATCAACGCCGTCTCGCCGCTCTCCGGCGGCGCGGCGGCGGCATGCGCCAGGAACGGTACCGTCGCTGCATCTGCGGACATGCTCATCTCCCGATCGCCACGCCGGTAAAGGTCTGGTTGACGTGCAAGCCGTTGAACTGCTCGCCGTAGGTGGAAAACCCGAACACGCTTTGCCGCGCCATGAACGCGCCGACCTGCTGCTGCATCTGCGACTGGCCGAACTCCAGCCGGCGCAGGATGCAATCGCAACCGATCACCAGCGCCGGGTCGGGTATCGTCTCGTGCACCTCGGCAAAGGCCTGCTGCAGCGTTTCCATCACGTCCACCGCCTGGCCGACCGACACCACCATGCCCTCTTCCACCGCGCAGTAGCAGGTCATCGACAAGTCCTCGTTGACGCGCAGGATCGAACGCACGTAGGGCTCGCCGCTCAAGGTCAGCAGCAGCGGATAGGTCGAGAACACCTTTGGCTCCAGCGCTTCCAGCGGCACGCCGATCGCCTGCGCGTAGGCCAGCGCGGCCGGCTCGCCGTTGATCTCGCGGATCAGGCGCCGCTCCGGATCGGCATCGGTGACCACCAGCTCGATCTCGCTGGCGACGAAGTGCTGCAGCTTGAACACCACGAACGGATGCCGCGAATGGAACAGGGTCAGCACCGCCGCATCGGCCAGGAAGCGGCCGTCGTAGTAGACCAGGGTGCGCTCGAAACGCAGGTTGTCGCCGGCCGAGCCGCCGAGCAGCGGCACGTCGCCGATCATCCGGTACAGCGCCGCCGCCAGGTATTCCTCGCAGGTGGACAATCCATCGACCAGCAGCAGCGAGAAGCACTGCCCGGCCTTGTCGGCCGTCGCCGCCTGCACCGTCTCGGCCACCACCGCGACCTGCGCCTGCAGGTCGCTGAGCGGCGCGATCAGCAGCGGCTGCGCCTGCAGCACGCCACCGCGCAGGCCGGCGACCAGGATGCCGTTGCTCTGGAAGCCCTGCTCGCCGATCTGGCCGGCGGCGGTGCAGCCGATCACCGGGCAGTCGAAGCCGGCCTTGATCGCCGGCCCCAGCGCGTCCAGGTCGTATTCGGCATCGCAGAACAGCAGCAGCGCGTCCAGCGGCGCGGCGCCCAGTTGCGCACGCAGCGCGGCGACCGCGGCGACGGCATCGCGGTCGGCGGTTTCCGCATGGGTGACGGTCAGCGGCATGGGCGGGTATCCGGGAAGGGTGCTTTCCGGGTATCGACCATCACGCATTGAGGTTGAGCGCGGTCACAGCGCTCTGTGACAGACGTATCGCTGTGGCCGGATGAATACGCGCGCCGCCGGCCGCATCCATCGCACCGCAGCAATCACGCGACCGGCGTTGCGGTCGCATGCGGCGCCTACTCGAACGCGCCCACCGAATCGTGCGACAGATTGTCGAAGCGGGTGTATTCGCCGAAGAACTTGAGCTTGCACGAGCCGGTTGGGCCACCACGGTGCTTGCCGATGATGATCTCGGCCAGGCCCTTGTCCGGCGAATTTTCCTTGTTGTAGTAATCGTCGCGGTAGATGAACACGATCATGTCCGCGTCCTGCTCGATTGCGCCGGATTCGCGCAGGTCGGCCATCACCGGGCGCTTGTCGGTGCGCGTTTCCAGCGAGCGGTTGAGCTGCGACAGCGCGATCACCGGCACGCCCAGTTCCTTGGCCAGGCCCTTGAGCGAGCGCGAGATCTCGGAGATCTCGGTGGCGCGGTTCTCGCTGTTGCCCGGCACCGACATCAGCTGCAGGTAGTCGATGACGATCAGCCCCAGGTCGTGCTCGCGCTTGAGCCGGCGCGCCTTGGAGCGCAGGATCTCCGGCGACACGCCGGGCGTGTCGTCGATGAAGATCTTGGTTTCCTTCAGCATCTTGATCGCGCCGGTGACCCGCGCCCAGTCCTCGTCCTCGAGCTGGCCGGTACGCAGGCGCTGCGCGTTGATGCGGCCGTTGGAGGAGATCAGGCGCATCGCCAGCTGCGAGGCGGACATTTCCATCGAGAACACCGCCACCGCCTTCTTCGACTTGATCGCGGCGTACTCGGCGATGTTCAGCGCCAGCGTGGTCTTGCCCATCGCCGGACGCGCGGCCAGGATGATCAGGTCGGTCGGCTGCAGGCCGGCGGTCATCGCGTCGAAGTCGCTGTAGCCGGTGGGCAGGCCGGTGATGTTGCCGCCGTTCTCGAAGCGGCTGCGCAATTCCTCGAACGCGTCCTTCAACGCGCCGGGCATGGCCACGAAATCGCTGCGCCCGCGCGCGCCGGCCTCGGCGATCTTGAACACCGCCTTTTCGGCGCTGGCCAGCAGCTCGGCGCTCTCGCGCCCTTCCGGCTGGAAACCGTCGTTGACGATGCTGGTGCCGACCTCGATCAGCTGCCGCAGCACCGCCTTGTCGCGCACGATCTCGGCGTAAGCGGCGATGTTGGCCGCGGACGGCGTGGTGCTGGCCAGTTCGATCAGGTAGGCGCCGTCGCCGACCATCTCCAGCTTGCCCTGCGACTCGAACCACTCGCCCAGGGTCACCGCATCGAACGGGCGGCCCTTCTCGGCCAGCTCGCGGATCGCGCGGTAGATCAGCTGGTGGTCGCGCCGGTAGAAATCATTGTCGGTGAGCTGGTCGTTGACCCGGTCGTAGGCGTCGGGCGCCAGCATCAGGCCGCCGAGCACGGCCTGCTCGGCCTCGATCGAATGCGGCGGCACGCGCAACTGATCGATACGCGGCTCGCTGCGTTCGCCACGCTCGCTTTTGCGGTCGCCGCGGTAGCCGGGACGGGCGGACATGGGCTGGATCTTCTCTCTGGGGGACGCGGTCGGCGGGGTCGGCGCCGATGGCGCAACCCGGCCGGCCATCTTAGTCAGCGGCGTGCGGCGCGGCTAGGGACAAGTCTGTGGACAACCCGTTGAGAACTGCGCTCAGGCCGCGCCACGCAAGGCGATCGCCGCAGCGCCAGCATCGCCGCCATCCGTCGCAACGGCTGCGATCGCGCGTTCGTGGCGGCTCAGGCCTGCAGTTCGTCGACCCAGGCGATGAACTTGTCGACGAAGCCCTGCAGGAACTTGCGCGTGTCGGCGTTGCCGATGCTGCCGTCGGCCTCGATCAAGCCGTCCGTGAACTGCAAGAACACCTCCGGCTGGCCCAGCACCGGCATGTCCAGGTAGGCCAGCACGTTGCGCAGGTGCTGCTGCGCCAGCGCGGTGCCGAGCGCGCCGGGCGAGACCCCGCACACCGCCGCCGGCTTGCCGGCGAAGGCGCTGTCGCCGTAGGGCCGCGAGCCCAGGTCGATCGCGTTCTTGAGCACGCCGGGGATCGAGCGGTTGTATTCGGGAGTGACGAACAGCACCGCGTCGGCGTTGCTGACCTGCGCCTTCAGCCGCTTGCCCTGCTCCGGGTAGTCGTGGTCCTGATCCTGGTCGTACAGCGGCAGGTCGCCGATCTCCACGTACTCGAAGCGGGCACGGTCGCCGACCAGCTTCTCCAGCGCCAGCGCCAGGCGCCGGTTGAACGACTCCTTGCGCAGGCTGCCGACGAAAACGGCGATGCGGTACTGGCTCATGGCGTACTCCTGACCGATTTGGGGCTTGCAGCCTAGCCGCCGGCGCGGCGCGGCCAGGTGAATACGGCCGAGGCGACCGCCGCCGGGCCGCTCAGCGCCGCGCCTGCCAGTCCGCGCGCGACTGCCCCCACACCTCCACCTCCTGCGCCTGCATCGGCTCGGGCAGGCGATCCTGGCGCAGGTAGCGCGCGCCCAGCTTGGCCGCCACCGCCTTGGAATTGGCGTTGTCGGCGGCGATGGTGTGGATCACCTCGGTCCAGCCCAGTTGCGCGAACGCCCAGTCGATCGACGCGCGCGCCGCTTCCGGCGCATAGCCCTGGCCCCAGTACGCGCGCGCGATTCCCCAGCCGACCTCGGTCCCCGGCCAGCCATGCGGCTGCCACGGCCCGATCCGGCCGATCCACTGCCCGCTGCGCTTCTCGATCACCGAGAACATCGAAAACCCTTGCAGCTGCCAGCTGCCGACCAGCGCCGCCAGCGCGCGCCAGGCCACCGGCGGCGATTGCACGCCGCCCAGATGGCGCATCGCTTCCGCATCGGCGGTGAAACGGCAGAAGTCCGCGAAATCCGCCGCGCTCGGCGGGCGCAGCAGCAGCCGCTCGGTTTCCAGTCGCAGATCGAAAATGCTCATGCTCTCGCCTCCTCGTGCCTGTCTATCGCCCCGGGCGCCACGCCAGAGGCGCGCAGCGGTTCAGAACGCATTGATGCCGGTCAGCTCGCGGCCGACCACCAGTTGGTGCACGGTCTCGGTGCCTTCGTAGGTGATCACCGATTCCAGGTTCAAGGCGTGGCGGATGGCGCCGTACTCGGTGGTGATGCCGGCGCCGCCGAGCAGGTCGCGGCACTCGCGGGCGATGTCCAGCGCCATGCGCACGTTGTTCCACTTCGCCAGCGACACCTGCGCCGGCTGCAGCGCGCCGGCGTCCTTGAGCCGGCCCAACTGCAGCGCCAACAGCTGCGCGCCGGCGATGCGCCGGGCCATGTCGGCCAGCTTGATCTGCGCGCTCTGCGTGGCCGCCAGCGGGCGCCCGAACAGGATGCGCTCGCCGGCATAGGCCAGCGCCTCGCGCAGGCAAGCGATCGCCGCGCCGATCGCGCCCCAGCTGATGCCGTAGCGGGCCTGGGTCAGGCAGCCCAGCGGGCCCTTCAATCCGCGCACGCCCGGCAGCCGCTGCGTGTCCGCCAGGCGCACCTCGTCCAGGAACAGCGCCGAGGTCACCGAGGCGCGCAGGCTCATCTTGTGCGCGATGTCCTGGGTCGCGAAGCCGGGCGTGTCGGCTTCGACCAGGAACCCCTGCACGCCGTCCTCGGTCTGCGCCCACACGATCGCCACGTCGGCCAGGCTGCCGTTGGTGATCCACATCTTGCTGCCGCTCAGGCGCCAGCCGTCGCCGTCGCGCACCGCGCGGGTCTGCATCGCGGCCGGGTCGGAACCGCCCTGCGCCTCGGTCAGGCCGAAGCAGCCGATCGCGGTGCCAGCGGCCATCGCCGGCAACCAGCGCTGGCGCTGCGCCTGGCTGCCGTAGGCGTGGATCGGATACATGCACAGCGAGGACTGCACGCTGACGAAACTGCGCAGACCGCTGTCGCCGCGTTCCAGTTCCTGGCAGATCAGGCCGTAGCAGACCGCATTGAGTCCGGCGCCGCCGTCGGCGGGCGGCAGCGTGGCGCCGAGCAGGCCCAACTGCACCAGCTCCGGCACCAGTTCGGCGGGAAACCGCGCCTGGTCGAACGCATCGCCGATGATCGGCAGCACCCTGGCATCGACGAAGCGCGCCACCGCCTGCTGGATCGCGCGCTCTTCCTCGCTCAGCAGCGAGGCCACATCGAACAGATCGTCGCAAGGCAACGGCATGGCGGGTACTCGGCAGGCGAAAGCCGCATTGTATCGGCGCGCCCACGCTCCGGAAAAAGGAAAGGCCGGCACTTGGCCGGCCTTTCCTCGCTGCTGCCGCGCGCGGCTCAGCGTTGGCTGATCACGTCGCCGGCCGAGGCGGTCTGGGTGACCAGGCGCCCGTCCAGCACCGGCAGGCGATCGCTGCTGGGCTTGTCGTCCATGCGCACGGTCTTTTCCTGGCCGTCGTAGCGGTAGGTGACCTCGTAGCCCTTGACCACATCGTCCTTGCCCAGGGCGATGCGGCTGCCCGGCTTGCTGTCGGTGCGCATGGTGCCGGTGCTGCCGTCGTCGTTGCGGTAGGTCACGTTGTAGCCGGTGACGCGCGAGGACTCGGCGGTGCTGTTCTCGGTGTGGCACTGGCGCTCGGTGCGATCGACCACGCGGCCGCCGACGTGGTTGCGGTCGACCTGGTTGCCGATGAAGCCGCCGGCCACGGCGCCGGCCGCGGTCGCCGCCTTGCGGCCGTTGCCATGGCCGACCTGGTTGCCGAGCAACCCACCGACCACCGCGCCGACCACGGTGCCGCCGACGTTGCCGTCGCGCTCGGGCAGGCGCTCCTGCACCACCACGTCGTTGCAGACCTGGCGCGGGGTGGTGGTGGTCGAGGTCTCGCGCAGCGGCTCGGTGCCGATCACCTCGGCGTAGCGCTGTTCCTTCTGCGTGATCGGATCGACCCGCACCACGTCGGCGTATTCCAGCTTGCCGCCGACGCCGTTACTTGCCACCGCGTCGCCGGACACGCTGTCGGCGGCCGGGCGCACGTCGCCGCTGCCGGCGAACTCCTGCTTGTCGCGGTTGTTCATGAAGGCCGCAGTGGCCACGCCGCCGACCAGCAATGCGCCAGCCGCGACCAGAATGGTTGTCGTATTGCTCTTCATCGTGTTCTCTCCTGCGGTCTGGCCGCGTTGTCTACGGTGCTGTGATTACCATGCCGAAGCTGAACCGATCCGCTCCCTATTCAGCAAAAATCCGCAGCGCGGTCTGGTGCGGTGCCTGGAAAGGCGCCATATCAAGCGTGTTAGCGTTTTCATCACCCTGCCGGAGGATCGTCCATGCCTAACCCGATCGTGCTGCCATTGCTGCGCTGGGCCGGCAAATTGCGCTACCCGACGCTGTTCAAACTGACCGCCGGCCTGTTCGTGCTGAGCGTGCTGCTGCCCGACCCGCTGCCCTTCATCGACGAGATCATGTTCGGCCTGGGCACCTTGCTGCTGGCCAACTGGAAGACCCGCACGCCTGCGCCCGTCGAACCGGAGCCCATCGCGTCCAGCGCGCGGCGCATGCGCCGCTGACCGCCGATGCGCCTGATCGACAGCCACTGCCATCTCGACGCCGCCGAGTTCGATGGCGACCGCGCCGCGGTGATCGCACGCGCGCAGGCCGCAGGTATCGCCGCGCAGGTGCTGCCGGCGGTGACGGCGGCATCCTGGCCGAAGCTGCGCGAGGTCTGCACGATGGCCGACGGCCTGTATCCGGCCTACGGCCTGCATCCGCTGTTCCTGGACCAGCACCGCCCTGAGCATCTGCCGTTGCTCGGCGAGTGGATCGCGCGCGAGCGCCCGTGCGCGATCGGCGAATGCGGCCTGGACTTCTTCGTCGATGGGTTGGACGAAGCCGAGCAGCAGCGCTATTTCGCCGGCCAGCTGCAGCTGGCGCGCGAGTTCGACCTGCCGGTGATCGTGCACGCGCGGCGCGCGGTGGACGCGGTGATCCTGGCGATCCGCAAGGTCGGGCGCTTGCGCGGCGTGGTGCACAGCTTCGCCGGCAGCCCGGAACAGGCGCGGCACCTGCAGTCGCTGGATTTCCTGATCGGCCTCGGCGGCCCGGTCACCTACGAACGCGCACAGCGGCTGCGGCGCCTGGCGGCCGAACTGCCGCTGCAGCAGTTGCTGCTGGAAACCGACGCCCCGGACCAGCCCGACGCCTCGATCCGCGGCCAGCGCAACGAGCCGGCGCGGCTGCGCACGGTGCTGGACACGATCGCCACGCTGCGCGGCCAGCCCGCCGCGGAGATCGCCGAACAGACCACGCGCAATGCGCAGCAGTTGTTCGGTCTGGATGCGAGTACCGAGCCGGCGTGACGGCTCGACATTGGAGCGGCCTGCGGCCGGCACACTGCAGGGAAACAGCCATGGAATCCACAACGAACGCACAGTGCCAACTCTGCAAGGAGCGCTTCGCTCTGAACGCACAACAGCGTGCGTTCGTCATGCCGCTGCTGGCAAAGGGCCAGCGTTTCATCATGATCGAGTGCCCGTGCTGGGGCGCGTCCACGCAGTACGTCGCGATCGCCGCCGTCACCAAGCCGCAGGACCACGAGGCACCCTATCGCTGCCCGCTTCCCCGATGCGCGGGATGGGTCGATTGGATCGATGCCGAGTCGCCGCCGTTCTGGGGCTGCGGCGAATGCGGCAGCGTCTGGCATGAGGAGCGCGATTTCCAGAAGCGAATTTCGGACATCGTCGCTCGCTACCCTTATCGTGCAGACAGCTACAAGAGAATCGCAGGCAAATGGCTGCCCGCTGCGCTGGGCGCAGAATCGGCGGACTACGAAGAACGCATCGACAAGGAGCCGTGACGCATGGAAGACCTGGCAAACGCAAACCCCGAGCTGGCCAAAGACATCATGGGCATCATGGAGTCCGGCAATGCGCTGGACGAGCGCGGCGACAAAGACGCCGCCCGCTCGGCATACCAGCGCGCCTGGGACTTGCTGCCCGAGCCGAAACTGGAATGGCCACCATTGTCCGCGTGGATCACCGGCTCTTTCTACAATCTGCATTTCGACAGCGCCGACTTCGCCGCCGCCAAACAGTGGGCGCAGAAGTCGCTACAGGCCCGCGAATCGGATATCGACACCGGCCCCTTGATCGACCTGGGAATGGCGCACTTCGAGCTGGAAGAATATGCCGACGCCTATCGCTATTTCGACCAAGCCCACGGCCTCGGCAAGGCAAGAGCCTTCAAGGAACGGCCAAGGAAGTACCTCAAGTTCTATCTGGAAAAGAACCCATGATGGAGCTCTGTCAGGTCGGCAGGAGCGAGTCGGTTACCAGGCCCATGGGGCGGACAACCGCTTCCACTCGCTACTCCGCTTCCAGTGCCGCCGCCATCGCCGGCTGCTCGCGCTTGGGCTTCAACAGCATCTCCAAGGCCTTGCCCGCCGCGGCGAAGGCGAACGCGCCGGTGATATGCGTGGCCGCGCCGAGCCCGGCGCCGCAGTCGAGATTCAGCGCCGCGTCCGGCCCCAGTTGCGGGCGCAGCCCGCAGACGCTGCCGTCGGCCTGCGGGTAGCGCACGTTCTCCAGCGAATACACCGCCGGCACACCGAAATAGCGCTGCGGGTTCTTGGGAAAATTGAACTCGCCGCGCAGCTTCTTGCGGATCAGCGCCAGCATCGCGTCGTGCTCGGTGCGCGATACGTCGCGGATGCGCACCAGGGTCGGGTCGGTGCGCCCGCCGGCCGAGCCCACGGTCAGCAGCGGCAGCTTGCGCCGGCGGCACCAGGCGATGGTCTCGACCTTGACCCGGAAGCTGTCGCAGGCATCGATGACCAGGTCGAAACCGGTGCCGAGCAGCTCGGCGATGTTGGACGGGGTCAGGAAGGCCTCGACCGCGCTCGCCTCGATCGCCGGGTTGATCGCCAGGCAGCGCTCGGCCATGGCCCGTGCCTTGTTGCGCCCGTATTGCCCTTCCAGCGCCGGCAACTGGCGGTTGGTGTTGGACACGCAGATGTCGTCGGCATCGATCAGGGTGAGATGGCCGACCGCGGACCGCGCCAGCGCCTCCACCACCCACGAGCCGACGCCGCCCATGCCCACCACCGCCACGCGGCATTGCGCCAGGCGCTCGATGGTCCCGCGCCCGTACAGCCGGTCGATGCCGGCGAAGCGCTCACGCAGTTGTTCGTTCATGCGCGCAGTTTATTTCATCGGCGCCGATGCGACGGCGACGCCACGCAACTCGGCGGCCGGCGTACTATCGCGCTTTCCTCCCGCCAGCCCACCCCATGGCCAGCCCGCCCGCCTCCACTGCCTCCCGCTACCTGTTCGTGCTGCTCGCCGGCATCTTGATCGGCCTGGTCGCGACGGTGATGGCGATGCGCGCGCTGCAGGCGCGGCAGGATCCGTTCCCGCGCAGCCTGATGCAGGTGATGGACAAGCAACTGGCCCTGCTGCAACGCAGCCATGCGCAGAACCGCTGCAGCGCCGCCGACCTGCAGGCGCGCGTGCATACGCTGCGCCTGCTCGGCAACGACCTGGAAACCGCGTTTCCCGGACTCAGCGACGACAGCCGTTTCCAGCAGCATGCCGTGGCGCTACGCGCCACACTGGATGCGGCGCAGGCCCCGCTGCCGACCACCTGCGCCGCGCTCGACCAGCTCACCCACCGGATCGACGACGGCTGCGACGCCTGCCATCGCGATTTCCGCTGACCCGCCATTGCGCTTCTCGATGAATTCCCCCTGACGCTGCAGCGCGTCGGCAACCCACACAGGCGGCGATTGGCGTTGCATTCACACGCTGGCGAACAGGATGCGTGCAAACGCGGGGCTGCCGCGGTCCACCGTCTGTCGAGGAGAACACACATGAAGATTCATCTACTGGCCACTGGCGCCGTCGCCGTTCTGGCATTGGCCGGCTGCGCCACGTCGCCCGGCTACGGCGGCGGTGGTGGCGGCTACAGCCAGCCGTCGCGCGGTTACTCGGACAACCGCTGCGCGGACTGCGGCATCGTCACCCGCATCGACACGGTGGGCTCCGGCCGCACCGCACCGACCGGCACCGGCGCGGTCCTGGGCGGCATCGTCGGCGCGATCGCCGGCCATGAGATCTCCGACCACACCGGCGGCAGCAAGGGCAACCAGAACGTATCGGCCGTGGCCGGTGCCGCCGCCGGCGCCCTGGCCGGCAACCAGATCCAGAACAACGTCACCAGCGACAGCTACGACGTGCACGTGCAGATGGACGATGGCCGGGTGATCGTGGTCAACCAGCGCGATCTGGCCGGGATCCGCGAGAACACCTATGTGCGCGTGGTCAACGGCCGCGTGGTGCCGCGCTAAGCGCAACCGCTGCCAGGAGTTTGCCGCAATGCAAAAAGGCCCGCACTGCGGGCCTTTTTGCTGGGCGTGGGCTCGGCGCTGGGCCGGGCGCGCCGGGGTCAGACCGGCTGCACCGCGTCGGCCTGCAGGCCCTTCTGGCCCTGCACCACGGTGAAGCTGACCTTCTGCCCTTCCTTCAGGCTCTTGAAGCCTTGGGTCTGGATCGCGCGGAAGTGCACGAACACGTCCTCGCCGTTCTCGCGGCTGATGAAACCGAAGCCCTTGGCATCGTTGAACCACTTCACGGTGCCGTTTTCACGATTGCCGTCAGTCATGGACTTACTCCTTGAAACAGTCTCAGGGGTGGGTACGCCGTGGGTTCGGCGGCTGGTTGCAAGGAGGAAGCGAGGTATAACGCTGTAGCGGATCGTCTGGATCTACCGCATCGGGCCACGATTCACGGTGACCTTTGCAAACGCAGCGGCTGAAACTTACCGCGGCGAAAATGAAAATGCAATCAGCAAAAACACCCTTTCTGTCAACCCCCAAATCGCCCCGGAGCACGCCGCGTGGATCCTACGTTCATCTACTACATCCTCGCCGGGCTGCTGGTGGTGCTGGGCCTGGCCGGGGTGGTGCTGCCGGCCCTGCCGGGGATGCCGCTGCTGTTCGCCGGGCTGGTGCTGGCGGCCTGGGCCGACGGTTTCCAGCGCGTGGGCTGGGTGATGCTGACGGTGCTCGGCGTGCTGACCCTGCTGTCGTTCCTGGTCGACTTCCTGGCCACCGTGTTCGGCGCCAAGCGCGTGGGCGCCAGCCGCAAGGCGCTGTGGGGGTCGGTGCTGGGCAGCGTGGCGGGCCTGTTCTTCATGCCGATCGGCCTGTTCGTCGGCCCCTTCGTCGGCGCGCTGGCCGGCGAGTACTGGCATGGCCGGCAGCTGCAGCAGGCGACCAAGGTCGGCCTCGGCACCTGGCTGGGCATCGTGCTGGGCACCGCCGCCAAGCTGGCCCTGGCGCTGGCGATGGTCGGCCTGTTCGCGGCCGCCTGGCTGTTGTAATCCGAGGCATCGGAGCCGTGAGATGAACGCGTGATGACCCTGTTGTGCCAGCTGCTGTATTTTCGCAACCGGCTATTCACCTCGGCAGCGCACCACCGCCCGCGCCGCCCGTTTTCGAGAGAACCTGCATGATCCATCGCCCGGCCCGTCCCCTGTTGCTGCTGTCCTTCGCGGCGATGCCGCTGGCCCACGCCCAGGAAGTGATGCCCACTCCTGCCTCGCCCGAAGCCTGCGTCGCCATTTCCAGCGATGCCGCGCGCCTGTCCTGCTACGACCAGGCGCTGTCGCGCCGGGTCGCCGATCCGCAGGCCGCCGATGCGGCGGCGAAGATGGCCAGCGAGACCCAGAAGCAGCAGTTGGATGCGTCGATTCCGCAGGACGCCGGCCTGGCCCAGCGCACCCGCCAGCGCACCGCCTCGCTGTTCAAGGACGACCGCTACGACGCCACCATCGCCAACGCCGGCAAGGGGTCGCTGCTGGACAGCCGCTGGGAGCTGGCCAAGGATTCCAAGCTGGGCAACTTCCAGCTGCGCGCCTACAAGCCGGTGTACCTGCTGCCGGCGTTCTGGACCAGCAAGAAGAACGAGACGCCGTCCTCGCCGAACCCGAACAACACGGTGACTACGGCCGAGCCGCTGGACAGCATCGAGGCCAAGTTCCAGCTCAGCTTCAAGACCAAGATCGTGGAGAACATCTTCGGCGACAACGGCGACCTGTGGGGTGCCTATACCCAGAGTTCGCGCTGGCAGGTCTACAACAGCGAGCAGTCGCGGCCGTTCCGCGAGACCAACTACGAGCCGGAACTGGCGTTGGTGTTCCGCAACAACTACAGCCTGTTCGGCTGGAAGGGGCGGATGACCGGGATCCAGCTCAACCACCAGTCCAATGGCCGCAGCGATCCGTTCTCGCGCAGCTGGAACCGGGCGATCCTCAACGTCGGCCTGGACCGCGAGAACTGGGCGCTGGTGCTGCGCCCGTGGTACCGGATCCCGGAGAGCGACCGCCAGGACAACAACCCGGACATCGAGGACTACATGGGCCGTGGCGACGCGACCCTGACCTACAACCGCGGCGGCCACGAGATCTCGCTGATGGCGCGGCATTCGCTGCGCAGCGGCGACCGCTCGCACGGCGCGGTGCAACTGGACTGGGGCTTCCCGATCAGCAACCTGCTGCGCGGCCATGTGCAGGTGTTCGACGGCTACGGCGAGAGCATGATCGACTACAACCATCGCGCCACCTACGTGGGCCTGGGCGTGTCGCTGCTGGAGTGGTACTGAGGCCCGAACGGCCTCGCAACGCAATCGCGCGGCGGCCGTCAGCGGCCGCCGCGCCACATCGCCGCCGCCGGACTCAGGTCCAGTCGGTCAGGCCTTCGCGGCGGTAGGTTTCCTGGAACGCAGGACGCGCCTTCATCCGCTGCGCATGCGCCTGCAGCGCCGGCCAGCTGTCGCTGGGCCGCGGCATGTTGCGCGACCAGCGCATCATCATCGTCAACATGAAATCGGCGGCCGACAGCTGCTCGCCGAGCAGGTACGGGCCGTTCGCCCCCAGGTGCTGCGCAACCTGTTCCCAGGCGGCCTCCAGCTTCCGCTGCGCCTGCGCCTTGCTGGCCTCGACGTTGTCGGCACCGGCCGGCTCGTGCGGATAGAACCAGGCGCGGTAGGCCGGTTGCAGCGTGTTGGCGCAAAAGAACATCCAGCGGTAGTAGTCGGCACGCGCCGGACTGCCGAGCGGCGGCGCCAGCCCGGCCTGCGGATGCAGGTCGGCCAGGTGCAGCACGATCGCCGCCGCCTCGGTCAGCACCTGCCCGTCCAGCACCAGCGTGGGCACCACGCCGGCCGGATTGAGCTGCAGGTACTCCGGTGCCTTGTGCTCGCGCCGTTCGAAGTCCAGGGCGTGCAGCGTATGCGGCACGTCCAGCTCGATCAGCAGCCAGTGCACCACCAGGGCGGCGGTGCTGGGCGAGTAGTACAGGGTGGCGCTCATGCAATCTCCTGGTAAGTCGCCGCAGCCGGATGACCACGGCCGCGGCAGTCTCGCATGTCGCGCGGTGCCGGCGGCTCAGGCCGGCTCGACCACCACCGGAATCTTGCCGATGCGCGATTGCCATTCCCGCGGGCCGGTCTTGTGCACCGACTCGCCGCTGGAATCCACCGCCACCGTGACCGGCATGTCCTTGACCTCGAACTCGTAGATCGCCTCCATGCCCAGGTCTTCGAACGCCAGCACGCGCGAGGCCTTGATCGCCTTGGACACCAGGTAGGCCGAACCACCGACCGCCATCAGGTACACCGCCTTGTTGTCGCGGATGGCCTCGATCGCCGCGTCGCCGCGCTCGGACTTGCCGACCATGCCGAGCAGGCCGGTCTGCTCCAGCATCTGCCGGGTGAACTTGTCCATGCGCGTGGCGGTGGTCGGACCGGCCGGACCCACCACTTCGTCGCGCACCGGATCGACCGGGCCGACGTAGTAGATGAAGCGGTTGGTGAAATCCACCGGCAGCGTCTCGCCGCGGTTGAGCATGTCGATCATGCGCTTGTGCGCGGCATCGCGGCCGGTCAGCAGCTTGCCGTTGAGCAACACCACTTCGCCCGGCTTGAAGCTGGCGACTTCCTCGCGGGTGATGGTGTCCAGGTTCACCCGACGCGCGTTGCTCGGGTTGTAGGTAAGCTTGGGCCAGTCCTCCAGCGACGGCGGCTCCAGCATCACCGGGCCGCTGCCGTCCAGGGTGAAGTGCGCGTGGCGGGTGGCCGCGCAGTTCGGGATCAGCGCCACCGGCAGGTTGGCGGCATGGGTCGGATAGTCCTTGACCTTGATGTCCAACACCGTGGTCAGGCCGCCCAGGCCCTGCGCGCCGATGCCCAGCGCGTTGACCTTTTCGTACAGTTCCAGGCGCAGTTCCTCGGCCCGGTTGGAGGCGCCGCGCGCCTGCAGGTCGACGATGTCGATCGGCTCCATCAGCGCTTCTTTGGCCAGCAGCATGGCCTTCTCGGCGGTGCCGCCGATGCCGATGCCGAGCATGCCCGGCGGACACCAGCCGGCGCCCATGGTCGGCACGGTCTTGAGCACCCAGTCGACGATGGAGTCGGACGGGTTGAGCATCGCGAACTTGCTCTTGGCCTCCGAACCGCCGCCCTTGGCCGCCACGATCACCTCGACGTGCTCGCCCGGCACGATCTTGGTGTTGACCACCGCCGGGGTGTTGTCCTTGGTGTTGGCGCGCTTGCCTGCCGGATCGGCCAGCACGCTGGCGCGCAGCTTGTTGTCCGGATGGTTGTAGGCGCGGCGCACGCCCTCGTTGACCATGTCCTCCACGCCCATCGTGGCGTCGTCCCAGCGCACGTTCATGCCGATTTCCAGGAACACGGTGACGATGCCGGTGTCCTGGCAGATCGGGCGGTGGCCCTCGGCGCACATGCGCGAGTTGATCAGGATCTGCGCGATCGCGTCCTTGGCCGCGGGCGACTGTTCGCGCTCGTAGGCGGCGGCCAGATTCTTGATGTAATCGACCGGGTGGTAGTAGCTGATGTACTGCAGCGCGTCGGCGACGGACTGGATGAGGTCTTCCTGCTTGATCGAGGTCACGGCTGGCTCTACGGCTGGCGGGGGGAAACCCGGCCATTTTAGGGCAAAGTGACCGCCTCGCCCGCTGTCACGCCGGCACGCGCTGTTCCGTCCTGGTCGCCATGAGCCCCGATCCCACCTTCGAATCCCAACGTCCCCGGCTGTTCGGCCTGGCCTATCGCCTGCTCGGCAGCCGCAGCGACGCCGAGGACGTGCTGCAGGACGCCTGGCTGCGCTGGCAGGCCAGCGACCGCGCCGCGATCCGCGACCCCGAGGCCTGGCTGGTGACCGCCACCACCCGGCTCGGGCTGGACCGGCTGCGCGCCGCGCGCAGCGCCCGCGTCCACTACACCGGTCCGTGGCTGCCCGAGCCGCTGGAGATCGCCGAGGACACCGATCCGGCCGCGCACCACGCGCGCGCCGAGCAGGTGTCGGTGGCGTTCCTGGCGCTGCTGGAACGGCTGGGTCCGGAGGAGCGTGCCGCGTTCCTGCTGAAGGAGGCGTTCGACTACGACTACGCGCAGATCGGCCAGCTGCTCGGGCATGCCGAAGCCAACTGCCGGCAGCTGGTGCACCGCGCGCGCGAACGGCTCAAGGCCGGCCGGCCGCGCTTCGCGGTGGCGCCGGAGCGCCACCGGCACCTGCTGGAGCGCTTCATGCACGCCTCGCAGCAGGGCGACCGCGGCGCGATCGTGGCCCTGCTCGACGCCAACGCGCGGATGTTCTCCGACGGCGGCGGCAAGGTCACCGCAACGCTGCGCCCGCTGCTCGGCGCCGAGCGCATCGCCATGCTGTATTGGGCGGTGGCGCGGCGCGGCCTGGGCCTGCAGGCGCGGATCGGCACGGTCAACGGCGAGCCGGCGATCCTGCGCTTCATCGGCACCCGGCTGCATTCGGCGGTGCTGGTGGTGATCGACGGCGAGCGCATCGTCGAGGTGCTGACCCTGATGAATCCGGACAAGCTGCCGGCGCTGGCCGGCGCGGACGCTGCCGCGAGCGGCTGAGGCAAACGCCTGACGCGAACAACTGATTTGGGGCGGCGCTGTCACGCCGCCGCGCGCTGCCGCGTCCTTGCTGCGAAGACGGCCATTGCGGCCGTCATGGAGCAAGACCCATGCACTTCCATCGCGTCGACTACACCCGCCACGAACCCGCCGCCTTCCGCGCCCTGCTCACCGCCAGCCAGCAGGTGCACGAGGGCGTGCTCGGCCACGAACTGGCCGAACTGGTGTTCCTGCGCGTGTCCCAGCTAAACGGCTGCGCCTATTGCATCGACATGCACGCCACCGCGCTGCGTAAGGCCAGCATCGAACCGCGCAAGCTCGACACCGTCGCCGGCTGGCGCGAGAGCCGCTTCTTCGATCCGCGCGAACGGCTGGCGCTGGCCTGGGCCGAGGCGCTCACCACGCTGCCGTCCGGCGCGCCGCCGCAGGACGCCTACGACGCCCTGTCGGCGCACTTCGACGAACACGGCATCAGCGCGCTGACCATGGCCATCGCCATCATCAACGCCTGGAACCGGCTCGGCGTAGGCCTGCAACCGGCAATGCCGTAAGCGCAGCGCGCAGTGGCGTACCGGCGCACGCCGGTACGCCGCCCGCCTCTAAATCCGAATCCCCAATCCCCAATCCCGGCTTTAGGTGACCGCAAACCGCAACACGACACCGCTAGCGTTTGCGCATCACCAACGCACAGCGAGGCGGGCATGAGCGAGAAATTCCTGGCAGGTGGCGCGGCCGCGGACGACACGGACCTGGCATTGGCCGAGCCGCAAGCACAGGGCTGCAGCGCCGCCCACGCAGGCCATCGCCTGCTGATGTGCGCGCCGCAGCACTTCGCCGTGGACTACGTGATCAACCCCTGGATGGAAGGCAACGTCCACGCCGCCAGCCGCGAGCGCGCGCAGGCGCAGTGGAACGCGCTGGTCGCCGCAGCCGAGGCGGCCGGCGCCCAGGTCGAGCGGATCGCTCCGGCCGCCGGCCTGCCGGACATGGTCTTCAGTGCCAACGCCGGCCTGGTGCTCGGCGACAGCTTCGTGCCCAGCCGCTTCCGCCACGCCGAGCGCCGTGGCGAGGAAGCGCTGTTCGCCGACTGGTGCCGCCGCGCCGGCTTCCGCATCCGCGCGCTGGGCGAGGACGTGCGTTTCGAGGGCGCCGGCGACGCGCTGCTGGAGCGCGGCGCACGCCGGCTGTGGATGGGCCACGGCCATCGCAGCGACCTGGTCGCCGCGCACGAGCTGGCCGACCTATTGGACATCGAGGTGATGCCGCTGCGCCTAGTCGATCCGCGCTTCTACCACCTGGACACCTGCTTCTGCCCGCTGCGCGACGGCTACCTGCTGTACTACCCGGCCGCCTTCGACGACTACGCCCAGCAGGCGATCGCCCGCCGCATCCCGCCGGCGCGGCGCATCGCGGTGAGCGAGGCCGATGCCCTCGCCTTCGCCTGCAACGCGGTGGACCTGGACCAGAGCGTGCTGCTCAACCGCGCCTCGCCAGAGCTGTGCGCTGCCCTGGCGCGGATCGGCTACCGCGTGGTGCAGACCCCGCTGGACGAATTCCTCAAGGCTGGCGGCGCGGCCAAGTGCCTGACCCTGCGCCTGGACGAGTGAGACGCTGAAGCGATCGACGGCCGGCCGGCGCTTGGCAGCGGCATGGGCGATACCTGCAGCACCGCACGCCATCTATCCCAGACCGTAGAGAAAATCCAGGAACTCCTTCCAGAGTCTGCCGACCCCGAGGCGGCCGCGCCCGGCAAGCAGGCGGAACACGGTGTAGACGACCGCAAACACGAAGAACACCAGCGCGGCAACGATGGGAACAACCGGCGGCAGAAAGGAGTTGATCCAGAACACGCAACCGAAGATGGCCAGACAGTAGACGACGTAGCGGATGGCGAAGCCCGTCGTCATCGCGCATATCCTCGAAAGCAACCGATCGTGGCAAGCGGCAGTTCGTCCTGCATGGAGATCGGTCCCTGGTCCGACTGCGAAGATGGCGGGAACATCGTCTTCGTGACAGCGGCCGCCGCCGCGGGTGCGCCATCCCACAGCGGCCCCGCCAGTCTCGCCTGAGGCCCAAACACTCCCCGCGCACACCCGGCCCCGGCACAATGCGCGGATGGCTTCCCCTTCTTCTGTCCACGGCGCGCCGCGCCCGTCTCCCCGTACCGGCCCCAGCCTGCGCGAGCGCTTCGACGCAATGCGCAACCTGCCGCCGTTCCTGCGCCAGATCTGGCAGACCAGCCCCTGGCTGACCCTGACCAGCATCGGCCTGCGCGTGCTGCGTGCGCTGATCCCGGTGGCCTCGCTGTACATCGGCAAGCTGATCATCGACGAAGCGATCCACCTGGTCGGGCAGTCGCCCGGCTTCACCTCGTTCGGCGAGGCGCTGGCCAGCGGGCGGCTGCAGCGGCTGCTGGAATTGCTGGCGCTGGAACTGGCGCTGGCGATCGGTTCGGACCTGCTCGGGCGGCTGGTCAGCTATGCCGACACGCTGCTGTCGGAGCTGTTCAACAACGTCACCAGCGTGCAGTTGATGGAGCATGCCGCGCAGCTGGACCTGGAGGATTTCGAGGACCCGGAGCAGCAGGACAAGCTCGACCGCGCGCGGCGCCAGACCATGGGCCGGATGAACCTGATGAGCCAGCTGTTCGGCCAGGTGCAGGACGCGATCACCGTGGTCAGCTTCGCGATCGGCCTGGTGGTGTATGCGCCGTGGCTGATGCTGCTGCTGGCCGTCGCGCTGATCCCGGCGTTCGTCGGCGAGGCGCATTTCAACGCGCTGGGCTATTCGCTGAACTTCCAGTGGACCGCGGAGCGGCGCCAGCTCGACTACTTGCGCCAGGTCGGCGCCAGCGTCGAGACCGCCAAGGAAGTGAAGATCTTCAACCTGCACAGCTTCCTGATCGAGCGCTACCGCGCGCTGGCCGATCGCTTCTTCCAGGCCAACCGCGCGCTGGCGCGCAAGCGCATGCTGTGGGGCACGCTGCTGGCGGCATTGGGCACGCTGGGCTACTACGCCGCTTATGGCTACATCGCCTGGCGCACGGTGCGCGGCGATTTCAGCATCGGCGACCTGACCTTCCTGGCCGGCAGTTTCCTGCGCCTGCGCCAGCTGCTGGAAGGGCTGTTGATCGGGTTTTCGCAGGTGGCCGGCCAGGCGCTGTACCTGGACGACCTGTATTCGTTCTTCCGCATCGTGCCGGAGATCCGCACCCGCCCCGGCGCGGTGCCGGTGCCGCGGCCGATCGTGCGCGGCTTCGTGTTCGAGAACGTCGGCTTCCGCTATCCGGACGCCGAACAGTGGGCGGTGCGGCACCTGGACTTCGAGCTGCGCGCCGGCGAGGTGCTGGCGCTGGTCGGCGAGAACGGCGCCGGCAAGACCACCCTGGTCAAGCTGCTGGCGCGGCTGTACGACCCGGACGAGGGCCGCATCCTGCTCGACGGCCGCGACCTGCGCGACTACGACCTGGACGACCTGCGCGCCAACCTGGGGGTGATCTTCCAGGACTTCGTGCGCTACCACCTCACTGCCGGCGAGAACATCGGCGTCGGCCGGGTCGATTCGATGGACGACGCGGCGCGGATCCGCGCCGCCGCGCAGCGGGCGATGGCCAGCGAGCTGATCGAAGGCCTGCCGCACGGCTACGACCAGTTGATCGGACGCCGCTTCAAGACCGGCGTGGACCTGTCCGGCGGGCAGTGGCAGAAGATCGCGATCGCGCGCGCCTACATGCGCGATGCGCAGGTGATGATCCTCGACGAACCGACCGCGGCGCTGGACGCGCGCAGCGAGTTCGAGGTGTTCCAGCGCTTCAAGGAACTGTCCGACAACCGCACCGCAGTGCTGATCTCGCACCGCTTCTCCAGCGTGCGCATGGCCGACCGCATCCTGGTCCTGGCCGGCGGCCAGATCGAGGCCAGCGGCACCCATGCCGAACTGATGGCGCAAGGCGGCCGCTACGCGGAGCTGTTCGAATTGCAGGCCGCTGGGTATCGTTGAGCTTCGCCTGTCCTTCGGATCCGCCATGCTGCGACGCCTCCTGCCCTGCCTGCTTGCCGCCGCCGTGGCGTTCCCCGCTGCCGCGGCCGACCCGGTTCCCGGCCCGTCCGACTACGCCGCCGCCAAGGCCCTGGCCGACCGCGACGAGGCCGCGCTGCCCGGCGCGCTGGCCGAGCGCCTGCAGGCGCTGCAGCGCGCGGCGCTGGACGAGGGCGTGGCCAGTTGCGCCACGCCGCGCCCGGACACCTCGCCGTTCGTCGTCGTGGTCCAGCTGCAGGACGACGGCAACGTCGGCGCGAGCTGGCGCAACGGCACCACGCCGCTGGCGCTGTGCCTGGAGCGCTTCCTGCGCCAGCGCCCGTTGCTGGTCCCGCCGAAGGCGCCGCTGTACCTGTCCTACGAACTGTCGTTCGAGAAGTGAGGCACGCCGGGATGAACCGCCCCAAATGAGATTCCCTCTCATTTGAGCCGACATGGGGTAGAATGGCGCCCGCTCCTTCCCCATCACGATCAACGGCATGTCCTCTGCTTTTGGCCCCGAAACGGTGCTCGACGTCCGCCATTGGACGGACGACTACTTCAGCTTCACCACCACCCGCAACGAAGGCTTCCGCTTCGACAACGGCCAGTTCGTGATGATCGGCCTGGAGACGGAGACGCGGCCGCTGCTGCGCGCCTACTCCATCGCCAGCGCCAACTGGGAAGAGCGGCTGGAGTTCTTCAGCATCAAGGTGCCGGACGGCCCGCTGACCTCGCGCCTGCAGCACATCAAGCCGGGCGATGCGGTGCTGGTCGGCAAGAAGCCCACCGGCACCCTGCTGATCAGCGACCTGCACCCGGGCCGGCACCTGTACCTGCTCGGCACCGGCACCGGCCTGGCGCCGTGGCTGTCGGTGATCAAGGATCCGGAAACCTACGAGCGCTTCGACAAGGTGATCCTGACCCACGGCGTGCGTTTCGAAAAAGACCTGGCCTACCGCGACTACTTCGAGCACGAGCTGCCGCAGCACGAGTTCCTCGGCGAGACCATCCGCGAGAAACTGCTGTACTACCCGGCGGTGACCCGCGAGGACTTCCGCAACCGCGGCCGCCTCACCGAACTGCTGGAAAGCGGGCAGATGCAGCAGACCCTGGGCCTGCCGCCGCTGAACCCGGAATACGACCGGGCGATGATCTGCGGCAGCCCGCAGATGCTGGCCGACCTGCGCCAGACCCTGGACGCGCGGGGCTTCGTCGCCTCCTCGAGGATCGGCACGCCGGGCCATTACGTGTTCGAGCGCGCCTTCGTCGAGAAGTGACGCGCGGCCGCGATCCCTGCGCCTGCCAACCGCGACGCACCACTCGCAACGCACTACTGTAGGAGCGGCTTCAGCCGCGACAGCCGCTATCCGTAGAGTCTGTCGCGGCTGAAGCCGCTCCTACAGAAAAGCAGGCCGCATCGCACATCAATTCCGCTCAACCCAGCGCGCGCTCGATGTCCGCCGCCAGCGCTTCAGGCTTGTCGGTCGGCGCATAGCGCGCCAGCACCCGGCCGTCGCGGCCGACCAGGAACTTGCTGAAGTTCCACTTGATCGCGGCGATGCCGAGCAGCCCGGATTTCTGCTGCTTGAGCCATTGCCACAGCGGATGCGCGGCGTCGCCGTTGACCTGCACCTTGGCGAACATCGGGAAATCGACCTCGTAGGTCAGCGCGCAGAAGCGCTTGATCTCGTCTGCGTCGCCGGGTTCCTGGTGGCCGAACTGGTCGCAAGGGAAGCCGAGCACCACCAGCCCGCGCTCGCGGTACTGCCGCCACAGCGCTTCCAGCCCGGCGTATTGCGGGGTGAAGCCGCACTTGGAGGCGACGTTGACGATCAGCAGCACCTTGCCCGCATAGTCGGACAGCGGTTGCGGGCGGCCGTCGAGGTCGTCGGCGGTGAAGGCGTAGGCGGTGGTCGGCGTGTCCATGTACTCAATCCTCGACGGTGGCGATGCGCGCGGGCGCGGCGAACGGTTCGATGCCCAGCGCCGCGTAGACCTCGCTGGGGTAGTACGCCGTGCCCTGCTTGACCACCAGCGCGACCTTGCGCAGGTCGGCGATGTCGCGGGTCGGGTCGCCATCGACCAGCAGCAGGTCGGCGCGCTTGCCGGGCGCGATCGAGCCGCGGCTGTCCAGCGTGCGCGAGTACTTGGCGCCGTTCCAGGTCGCCACCTGCAGCGCCTGCGCCGGGGTCAGCCCGGCCTGCACGTACAGTTCGATCTCGCGCTGCAGGGTGAAGCCGGGGGTGGCATCGGTGCCGGCCACCAGCGGCACGCCGGCGAGATACAGCCGCCCGACGAAGGCGATCATCTTCTCGTAGGAACGGTCGTACAGCGCCGCGGTGGCGTCGTCGGGAATGTCGAACTCGGCACTGCGCAGCCCGCGCTGCACGTCCGGCGGCAGATGCCCGGCGACCGCGGCATAGGCCTGCGACAGTTCGCCCGGGCGCTGGCGGATGAAGTCGAAGGTGGCCACGGTCGAATCGATGACGATCTGCCGCTTGGCCAGTTCCTGCACGAAGGCCTGCACCGGCGCCGAGTCGAAATCCAGGTCGGCGGTGCGCTTGGCCGGCAGGTAGAAGCGCTCCAGCGTGCGCGTATCGGTGTCGTGGGTAGCGTAGAAGTTCAGCAGCACCTGGTTGATGTGCTGGATCTCGTCGTAGCCCTGCTCCACCGCCTCGTGCGCGAGCATGTGCACCGGAATGTGCCCGCTGACGCGCAGGCCCTTGGCGTGCGCGTAGGCGGCGGTGTCGCGCACCAGCGCCTGTGGAAACGAGTTGTAGATCTTGATGCCGACGTAGCTGTGCGCGGCATACCAGTCGACCGCTTCGTTGGCCTGCGCCTGGGTGCTGATCACGAAGCCGTTGCGCGCCGCCATCGGGCTCTCGCCCTCCAGGAAGCCGCAGGCGACCAGGCTCGGCATCAGCAACTGGCCGGCGCGTTCTTCCTGCATCACCTGCTGCAGCGTGGCGTTGTCGTTGCCCATGTCGCGCACGGTGGTGACGCCGGCGGCCAGGTGTAGGCCGCCGTCCCAGCGGCCGACGTGCCCATGCATGTCGAACAGGCCGGGCAGCAGCACCCGCCCCTGCGCATCGACCACCTGCTGCGCCTGCGCCGGCGCGCTGCCGGTGGCGACCACCGAGACGATCTTGCCGTCGCGCAGCAGCACGTCGGAGGCGGCGCCGAGCGTGGCGTGCTCGCTGTCGAACACCCGCGCGTTGCGGATCAGCGTGGTGCCGGGCAAGGGATGCGCCAGGCGCTGCTGCAACTCGACCAGGGCGGTGGCTTCGGCCTGCTTCTGCGCCGCTTCCAGCGCGTCGGCATCCTTTTCGTAGCCAGTCTCGATCAGTTGCATCCAGCCCGGCGCGATGAATGCGAACAGGCGCGGCGTGGTGTCGGTGGTGAGCCAGGCGAAGGTGGGGGTGAAGCCGACCCCGGTCAACGCCACCAGTTGCACCTTGCGCGCGCTGTTGCCCTGGCCGACCTGCGCCTGCTGCAGCTTGCGCAGGGTCAGCGCGCCGCTGGGAATCAGCGGCAGCTTGCCGTCGGCGCGGCGGCTCAGCGCGGTCACCGCCGCCGAGGTCGCCGCCGGGGTGCCGCCGAGCGGCCAGTACTGCGCGCCGGCGGCCACGCGCCGCTCGCCCTGGTCGGACGTGGACTTCCACTGCACGCGCTCGCCGTCGCGGCTGAAGCGCTCGTCCACCGGCGCACCGAAGGTGGAGGTGCCCTGCACCTGGTAGGTCTTGAAGGTGCCGTCGGCGGCGAGCGTGTACTGCTCCTTCAGTTCCGGGCCACGGCCATTGTCCTTGAACACGTAGTCGACCCGGGTGATGCCGTCGTCGCCGACGCTGACGTTCTGCTGCCCGGCCTGCTTGCCGCCGTCCACCAGCACCACGTAGCGCAACGTCTGCGCCGACCACGCCGGTGCCGCCCATGCCGCGCACGCGGCCACGCACAAGCCGAAGATCGCTTTCATCCGTTTCTCCCCGCGGCCGTCGGCCGTCTTCACGCAATGGCAGTGGTCTGCATCGGTCTGGCGCTATATGACGCCGCCGCCGCGGCGAAGGCAAGCGCGGTTGCAGCATGGGCTGCGCTGCGCAACAGGCCCATGGCTTTAGTCACGGGCCGCATGCGCCGCACTGGGGTAGCCTGCATGGTCCGACCTTATCGATGGATACCGCTGGATGACCACCCGCCTCGCCCTCGCACTCGCCGCCACGCTCGGACTCGCCATGCCTGCCTACGCCAACGCCGCCACGCCCGCCGCTTCGCAAGCGGCCACGCAGGCCAATCCGTTCTTCGCCGAAAGTCCGTTGCCGCTGCACTACCCGCAGTTCGACCGGATCAAGGACAGCGACTTCGCCCCGGCCTTCGACGCTGGCATGGCGCAGCAGCTGAAGGAAGTGGAGGCGATCGCCAACCAGAAGGCCAAGCCGAGTTTCGACAACACCATCGTGGCGATGGAGAAGAGCGGCCAGGTGCTGGATCGCGCGACCACGGTGTTCTTCAACCTGGTCGGCGCCGACACCAACGATGCGCGCAAGCAGCTGCAGGCCGAGTACTCGGGCAAGTTCGCCGCGCACCGCGACACGATCTCGCTCAATCCCAAGCTGTTCGCGCGCATCCAGGCGCTTTACGACACCCGCAACCAGCTCGGCCTGGACGCGCAGGGCGTGCGCCTGGTCGAGAAGTACTACAGCGATTTCGTGCGCGACGGCGCCAAGCTCGGCGATGCCGACAAGACCAAGCTCAAGGCGATGAACGCCGAGCTGGCCAAGCTCGGCACCCAGTTCAGCCAGAACGTGCTGGCCGAAGTGAATGCGGCCGCGGTGGTGGTGGACGACGTCAAGCAGCTCGACGGCCTGTCCGACGAACAGATCGCCTCGGCGGCCGAAGCGGCCAAGGCGCGCAAGCTCGACGGCAAGTACGTGATCGCGCTGCTCAACACCACCGGCCAGCCGCCGCTGACCCAGCTCAAGGACCGCGCGCTGCGGCAGAAGATCTACGAAGCCTCGGTGTCGCGCGGCAGCCACGGCGGCAAGTACGACAACACCGCGCTGGTGTCGCGGATCATGAGCCTGCGCGCCGAACGCGCCAAGCTGCTGGGCTACCCGAACCACGCCGCCTACTCGCTGGAAGACCAGACCGCCAAGACTCCCGAAGCGGTCAACGCGATGCTCGGCAAGCTGGCCCCGGCCGCGGTCGCCAACGCCAAGCGCGAGGCCGCCGACCTGCAGGCGATGATCGACAAGGAACAGAAGGCCGCAGGCAAGCCGAGCTTCACCCTCGCCGCCTGGGACTGGGCCTATTACACCGAGAAGGTGCGCCAGGCCAAGTATGACTTCGACGAGTCGCAGCTCAAGCCCTACTTCGAACTGAAGAACGTGCTGGAGAACGGCGTGTTCTACGCCGCCAACCAGGAGTACGGGCTGACCTTCAAGCAGCGCACCGACCTGCCGACCTACCGCGACGACCTGCTGGTCTACGATGTGTTCGACGCCGACGGCAAGCAACTGGCGATCTTCATCGCCGACATGTACGCGCGCGAATCCAAGCGCGGCGGCGCGTGGATGAATTCCTACGTCTCGCAGTCGGCGCTGACCGGCTACAAGCCGGTGGTCGCCAACCACCTCAACATTCCCAAGCCGCCAGCCGGCCAGCCCACGCTGCTGACCTGGGACGAGGTCACCACCGCGTTCCACGAGTTCGGCCATGCGCTGCACGGCATGTTCTCCGACGTGAAGTACCCGTACTTCTCCGGCACCAGCGTGCCGCGCGATTTCGTCGAGTTCCCGTCGCAGGTCAACGAGATGTGGGCGGACGACCCGGCCATCCTCAAGCACTACGCCAAGCACTACCAGAGCGGCGCGCCGATGCCGCAGGCCTTGCTGGACAAGGTGGTGGCCGCGGCCAAGTTCAACCAGGGCTTCGCCACCACCGAATACCTGGGCGCGGCGATGCTCGACCAGCGCTGGCACCAGCTCGGCGCCGGCCAGGTGCCGCCGGCATCCGGGGTGATGGACTTCGAGGCCAAGGCGCTGGCCGCCGACGGCATCGCCTACGCGCCGGTGCCGCCGCGCTACCGCACGCCCTACTTCAGCCACATCATGGGCGGCTACGCGGCCGGCTACTACGCCTACATCTGGTCCGAGGTGCTGGACGCCAACACCCAGCAGTGGTTCAAGCAGCATGGCGGGCTCAGCCGCGCCAACGGCGACCGCTTCCGCCAGACCCTGCTGTCGCGCGGCGGCAGCGTCGATGCGATGCAGCTGTTCCAGGACTTCGCCGGACACGCGCCGAAGATCGAGCCGTTGCTGGAAAAACGCGGCCTGACCCCGGGCGGCGGCGACGGCGCCATGCCGCAGACGCCGGCCGGCAAGGACTGACCGCAGGCGCCATGCGTACTCCAACGCCGCCCGCATCGCGGGCGGCGTTGTCGTTTGCGTGACTTGCAGAAATCGCGTGCAGCGGCACGCGCGGATGCGGCGCGGTCAGCCGGCGCTGTCGATCCCGGCCAGCATCTTCTTGAGCAGCGTCTCCAGCTGCAATTGCTCGGCCTCGTCCAGGCCGGCGGTCTCCGCGTCCAGAAACGTGCACACCTCCGGCAACATGCGTTCGATCAGCGCGATCCCGGCCGGCTGCAGGGTCAAGGTGATCTTGCGCCGGTCCTCGGGGCTGGCCGAGCGCAGCAGCAAGCCCTTGCCGCACAGGTTGTCGGTGAGGCGGGTGATGTTGGCCGGCTTCTCGCCCGCCGCCTCGGCCACTTCGGTCGGGGTGATGCACTGCCCGGGCGTGCCGTACAGCATCATCAGGATCTCGTATTCCGGCGGGCTGATGCCGTGCGCCTTGAGCAGCACGCAGGCATTGGCGTGGATGCGCTTGTACAGATGCTTGACGAGCCTGACCAGCACGGCCGGTTCGCGTGGGAAGGCAGGGTAGCGCTCGCAGGTGAAGGCGACGCGCCGCTCGGTCTGATCAAAACTTCCCATGGGGGATGCAATCGCAATTCGGGGGGTGGGGGGCGCCCATGCTACCGACTGTTGTGCGACGGCAACCACCCGCCTGCGCTCAACGCGGTGCGCGGTATCCTCCCCGTACACCTTCGGGCGACAGCAGCAGCTGCCACAGCTGCGCGCGGCGGCAGCGGAAGGTGGCCATCGACCCGGCCAGATAGAAGCGCCACATGCGCCGGAAACGCAGGTCGTAGCGCTGCGCATCCAACCCCGGCCAGGCCGCCTCGACGTTGTCGCGCCAGGCCTGCAGCGTGCGCGCGTAGTCGGCGCCGAAGTTGTGCCAGTCCTCGCACACGAAGCGGCCTTCCAGCGCCGCGGCGATCTGCGCGGCCGAGGGCAGCATCGAATTGGGAAAGATGTAGCGCGCGATCCACGGATCGGTCCGGTGCCGCGACACGTTGCTGCCGATGCTGTGCAGCAGGAACAGTCCGTGCGGATGCAGGCACTGCCGCACCCGTGCGAAGTAGCTGCGGTAGTTCTTGTCGCCGACGTGCTCGAACATGCCGATCGAGAAGATCGCGTCGAAACGCTCGTCCAGTTCGCGGTAGTCCTGCAGGCGGATCTCGATCGGCAGACCGCGGCACAGCTGCCGCGCGTAATCGGCCTGTTCCCGCGACACGGTGACGCCGACGCCGGCCACGCCGTAGCGCTCGGCGGCGAACTTCAGCGCCTCGCCCCAGCCGCAGCCGATGTCCAGCACGCGCATGCCCGGGCGCAGTTGCAGCTTGCGGCAGACCAGGTCCAGCTTGGCCTCCTGCGCCGCGTCCAGATCGGCGGCGGCGGCCCAGTAGCCGCAGCTGTAGACCAGGCGGCGGCCGAGCATCGCCCGGTACAGGTCGTTGCCCAGGTCGTAGTGGCGGCGCCCGACCTCGTAGCTGCGGCGCCCGCGCTGCAGGTTGAACAGGCGCGCGCGCACTGCGTAGGCCAGGTCGGCGATGCCGTGCACGCGCTGCTCGAGCCGGGCATCGATCAGCCGCGCCAGGGTCTGGTCCAGCGCCGGCGCCTCCCACCAGCCGTCCATGTAGCTTTCGCCCAGGCCCAGCGAACCCTGCGCCAGCACCCGCGCGTAGAAACGCGGGTCGTGCACCGCGATGTCGTGGGCGCGCGCGCCGCCGACGCGCACGTCGGCACTGGCGAGCAGGTCGACGACACGGCGCTGCAGCGGCCCGACCATGCCCGCACCCGCTACGCCGCGAACAGCTCCGCGTATTCCGGCGCCACCAACCCGCGCAGCACGCTGGCCGGGACGTCCACGGTCTGCGTGCCATCGGAATACGGCCCCACCTGGTACGGCGGGAACACGAAGCGCAACGCCACGATCTTGCCGGCGGCGTCGACCAGGGGCTGGAACTGGCTGAAATTCTCCGCTTGCGGCTCGGTGCCTTCGGCAATCATCTTGTCGGCGCTGCGGACCTGCTCGTCATGGTCCTCGGGTGGCAACTGCTCGGCATCCACCCGCGCCTGCACCGCCTGGCGCAGCTGCGTGGCGACGTAGCCGGCGACCTGCGCCCAGCCCTTGGGATCGGGAATCAGCGTCTCGGCGGTCAGCAGGCGCTGCTGCTGCGGCAGCCACACGAAGCGCGCCACCAGCGGCTCGCCATGGGCGCCGCCGGTATAGCGGCTGCCGTCGGCAGCCACCGCCACCAGCTCGGGCCGTTCCAGCAGCATCTCGAACTGCAGCGACAACTCGTAGGGCGCGCTGGGACGGTCGTTGCCGAGGCCGCCGACCGCGTCCATCAGCTCGCCGCGCGCCGCCTGCGCGTAGCGGCCCACCGCCTCGGCCAGGCCCGGGTAGCGGTTGAGCGCCGGCGGGAAGGTGATGCCGACCACGTAGCTGGGGTTGTGCTCGATGACGTCCTTCAATTCCATCGGGGCCGGCGCCGCGGGCGCCGCCGCGGCGGCGGGCGCAGGAGCCGGAGCCGGTTCGGCGGCCGGCGCCGCGGCCTCGCGCTTGCACCCTGCCACGGCCAACGTCGCCGCCAACGCCAGCGCCGTCCACCGCCATGGAATGTTCTGCCCCGTCTGTACCCTGTGCCTCACGTCCATTCCCCTGTGTCTTGCGTCTGTGTGATGACGAATTATCGCGCCGCCGTCGCGTCGTGCGCACTCAGCCGAGCAAATCGGCGTATTCCGGATGTCGCTGCACGAACACCGCCGCGTACGAACACGCCGGGACCACCTTCAATCCCTGCGCCCGCGCATGGTCCAGCGCCGCGCTCACCAGCCGTGCCGCCAGGCCGCGGCCGCCGATCGCGGTCGGCACGCCGGTATGGGTGATGACCAGGCGGCCGTCCTGCAGCAGATAGTCCAACTCGGCCTCATGGCCGTCCAGCTGCAGCGTAAAGCGCTGTCGCTGCGGATCGTGTTCGATCGGTGGGAGGGGCGCTGCGCTCATGGTCTGGCTCATGCGACGGAGCACACAGTCTGGTCGCGCGCGCGCCGCGACGATGTGAAGCCACACGCCGCGCCGCGTCACCCGCAGCCGACGCGCTGCGTCACTTCCGGCCTGGGCCGGGCCGGCGGCAGATCACGACGCGGCTCAGGAACGCGCGAGGATCCCTGCAGCCCGCCCGGCAATCGGCGACGCGCCCTAAAGTCCTGCCGCGTGCGGCCGCTACCAACCGCGTACCACCGTGGAAATCTGGCATGGGACTTGCGAAATCCATCACGGTGTAATCGAACAGGGGCGATGCGCATGAGCGACAACGAACAGATCCATGGCGACCACGATGCGTCGCTGCTGGAAGGGCTGTACCAGCTGGTGGTCAGCGGCCACACCCAGGGCTGGGAATTCGACCAGCTCAACAGCGAGGTCTACGACCGGCTGAAGGAAACCTACGCACACGCCGCCATCGGCAGCGCCAACGTGCAATTGCGCGGCCAGGAGGCCGCCTGAGCCGAGCGTCACGCTGCGGGCCGCGACGCGGGCCGCTGCGTGACGGTTTCGAGCGACCGGCTGCAGCGCGCACTCCGCGCTTGCGGCCCGATTCCGTTTCGGCGGCACCCTCGCCTCACACCCACTTGGAACGGCGGCATCGCCGCCAGCGTTCGCGCAACCGCTAATCGCGGCCGAAGCGCGGCTGCGCCAGCTGGTCGAGGAAGTGCTGCAGCACCGACGGCTCCATGATCAGCAGGAACATCACCCCGAACGCGGCGCCGGCCAGGTGCGCGCTGTGGTTGATGTTGTCGCCGCCGCGGCGGTCCATCCAGATGCTGTAGCCCACGTAGAACAGCGCGTAAAGGATCGCCGGGATCGGGATCGGGATGAAGAAGAAGTAGATGCCGGTCCACGGCGCCAGCAGGATGTACGCGAACAGCACCGCCGACACCGCGCCGGACGCGCCCAGGCTGAAGTAGTTCGGGTTCTTCTGGTTCTTCAGGTAGCTGGGCAGGATCGCCACCACCAGCGCCGCCAGGTAGAACAGCGGATAGGTCAGCAGGCTGCCGGTCAGCCGCTCCATCAGCCGTTCGATCGGGCCGCCGAAGAAATACAGCGTGACCATGTTGAACAGCAGATGCGGGAAATCGGCATGGATGAAGCCGTGGGTCAGCAGCCGGTCGTACTGCTTGTGCCGGTCGATCGCCGGCGGCCACAGGATCAACCGGTCGAGCAACTTGCGGTTGTTGAACGCCGCCCACGACACCAGCACGGTGAGGACGATCAGGATCAGGTTGACGGGGGTGACGGACGGCATGTGGAGGCCTCAGGCGGTACGGTAATGATCGACCATGCGGTAACGGCGCGCGTACAGCCCGAACAACAGCGCGGCGACGCAGGCGAAGGCGGCGAAGAAGAACATCAGGAACGCGGTTTCGCTGAGCCCGGTACTGCCGATGTGCGCGGTGACGGTGTCGTTGCGCACCGCCGCGTTGGACAGCAGCACCCACAGGTTGCCGACCGTGGTGGTCAGGTTCCAGAAGCTCATCACCACGCCCTTCATCGATTGCGGCGCCTGACTGTAGGCGAACTCCAGGCCGGTCGCCGACACCAGCACCTCGCCGAAGGTCAGCAGCGCGTACGGCAGGATCTGCCAGGCGATGGACAGCGCGTCGCCGCCGTCCATCGCTACCTGCAGCGTGCCGACCACGATCCAGGCCAGCCCGCTGAAGGCGATGCCGGCGGTCATCCGCCGCAGCGCGGTCGGCTCGTAGCCGCCGCGGCGCAGCAGCGGGTACAGCACCAGGTTGTTGAACGGGATCAGCAGCATCACCAGCGCCGGATTCAGCGCCTGCATCTGCGAGGCGCTGAACCAGTCGGGCATCTGCATCTGCTGGCCCTGCAGCACCCAGGTCGAGGCCTTCTGGTCGAACAGCGAGAAGAACGGCGTCGCCAGCGCGAACACCACCAGCACCCGCAGCACCGCGCGCACGCCGTCCACCGCCGCATCCGGATGCACCGCGCGGGCGCGGTCCAACTGCCACCAGGTGCCGCCGCCGATCCCGGCCAGCAACAGCACCAGCGCCAGGCACAGGCAGATCACGATGCCCAGCGTCGGCAGCAGCGCGAAGCTGGCCAGCGCCAGCACCACCGCGATGGACGCCAGTGCCAGGCCGGGACGCCCCTCCTGCCCCGGCGCGCGCGACAGCAGCGCGCTGCGCACCACCTGGGCGAAGCCGTGCGGATCCTTCGGCGGCAGCGGCATGCGCACGTAGCGGTGGCGCCCGGCCCAGAACACCAGCGTGGCCACGAACATCAGGATGCCGGGAATGCCGAACGCCCAGGCCGGACCCAAGTTCTTCAGCGCCAGCGGGATCAGCAGCGAGGCGAACAGCGAGCCGAAGTTGATGATCCAGTAGAAGGCGTCGAACACCACCTTGGCCAGATGCTTGTTGGACTGGTCGAACTGGTCGCCCATGAACGAGGCCACCAGCGGCTTGATGCCGCCGGCGCCCAGCGCGATCAGCCCCAGGCCGACGAAGAACCCTTCGCGGCTGCCCTCGAACAGCGCCAGGCAGGCATGGCCCGCGCAATAGATCAGGCTGAACCACAGGATGGTGGTGTACTTGCCGAAGAAGCGGTCGGCCAACCAGCCGCCGAGCAGCGGGAAGAAATACACGCCGACCATGAAGCTGTGCATGATGTGCTTGGCTTCGGCCTCGCGGCCGGGCGCGGTCATTTCCTGCAGCAGCAGCGAGGTGATCAGGAACTGCACCAGGATGTTGCGCATGCCGTAGAAGCTGAAACGCTCGCAGGCTTCGTTGCCGATGATGTAGGGGATCTGCCGCGGCATCCGCGCGCCGGCGTGTGCGTTGGCCGCACTCATCCGCACTTCCTCGTCGATCGTTCGCTCGTCACAGGCACCGGTCCAGGCAAAATTTTCAGAAGGTTACCCGATCGTTCCGGGCGAATCGAACCGCCCGCCGCGGCCGCGGCGGCGCCCAGGTGCTTTCGCAATCGGCGCGCTGCACGCATCATGGGGGCCTCTCCCGCGACGGTGCCGCAATGATCCGACCCTGGCTGGTCCCCCTCCTGCTGTCGATGCTGCTGTGCAGCATGCCATTGCTGGCCAGCGATGTGGGCCTGTCCACCGAGGCCGAGCGCAGCGGTTTCATGCGTACCGGACGCTACGCGGAGACCATCGCGCTGTGCGACGCGTTCGCGCAGCGCTATCCGCAGGCGGTGCGTTGCTTCGACTTCGGCACCACGCCCGAAGGCCGGCCGATGAAGGCGCTGGCGGTCTCCACCTCCGGCGCGCTGGATGCCGCGACGGCGCAGGCGCGCAAGCTGCCGGTGGTACTGATCCAGGGCGGAATCCACGCCGGCGAGATCGACGGCAAGGACGCCGGCTTCCTGGCGCTGCGCCAGCTGCTCGACGGCCAGGCCGCGCGCGGCGCGCTGGACAAGCAGGTGTGGCTGTTCGTGCCGGTGTTCAACGTCGACGGCCACGAGCGCTTCGGCGCCTGGAACCGGCCCAACCAGCGCGGCCCGGAGCAGATGGGCTGGCGCACCACCGCGCAGAACCTCAACCTCAACCGCGACTACGTCAAGGCCGACGCGCCGGAGATGCAGGCGATGCTGCGCCTGGTCGAGCAGTGGGATCCGCTGCTGTACGTGGACCTGCACGTCACCGACGGCGCGCAATTCGAGCACGACGTGTCGGTGCAGGTGGAACCGCTGCATGCCGGCGACGCCGCGCTGCGCGGCGATGGCCTGCGCCTGCGCGACGGCGTGCTCGCCGACCTGAAGCGGCAGGGCTCGCTGCCGCTGCCCTACTACCCCTCGTTCGTGGTCAACGACGATCCGGCGTCCGGCTTCGAGGACGGCGTGGCCACGCCGCGCTTCTCGCATGGCTATTTCCAGCTGCGCAATCGCTTCGGCATGCTGGTGGAAACGCATTCGTGGAAGCCCTATCCGCAGCGCGTGCGGATCACCCGCAACACCATCGTCTCGGTGCTGCAGCAGGTGGCGCGCAACGGCAGCCGCTGGCGCGCCGACGCGCTGGCCGCCGACGCGCGCGCGCAGCAGCTGGGCGGGAAGACGGTCACGCTGGACTACCGCACCACCGAGCAGTCGCGGCTGGTGGACTTCCGCGGCTACGCCTATACCCGCACGCTGTCGCCGGTGTCCGGCGCGCTGATGACCCGCTACGACGAGCGCACCCCGCAAATCTGGCGGGTACCGCTGCGCGATCACATCGTGCCCAGCGTCGAAGTGGTGGCGCCGCGCGCCGGCTATCTGGTGCCGGCCGCGCAGGCCGCGCTGGTCGCCGCCAAATTGCGCCAGCACGGCATCGCCTTCCGCACGGTGGACGCGGACGCCACGCTGCCTGTGCAGACATTCCGCGCCAACGACGCCAGCTTCGCCGCGCGCTCTTCCGAAGGCCACCAGCGGCTCAGCGTGCAGGGTGCCTGGACACCCGAAACGCGCGCCATCGGCGCCGGCGCCCTGTTCGTGCCGATCGCCCAGCCCAAGGCGCGGTTGCTGATGGCGCTGCTGGAGCCACAAGCGCCGGATTCGCTGCTGCAATGGGGCGAGTTCAACAGCGCCTTCGAGCGCACCGAATACATGGAAGACTATGTGGCCGAGGACGTGGCGCGGCAGATGCTGGCCAGCGACCCGGCACTGAAGGCCGAATTCGAGGCCAAGCTCGAGCACGACGCCGACTTCGCCAAGGATCCGCATGCGCGGCTGGAATTCTTCCACCGCCGCCATTCCTCTTGGGATGCGCAGTACCGGCTGTATCCGGTGATGCGCAGCGACGAAGCGCCGTCCTAGCGCTTCACTGACTCTCCCCTCCCCGACTCCCCCCGATGCGCAATCCCTTCAGCTGCTAGAGAGGCCTCACGCCCCGCTATGAAAACGTTTTCAGGACTCCTTTGCCTGGCGCTCGCGCTGGCCTGGCCGGCCTTCGCCGCGCCTGCGCCCGCGACCGACAAGGACACCCCTACGCTCAGCGTGGTCACGCTGAACCTGTATCACGACAAGCTCGACTGGCCGAATCGGCGCACCCAGATCGTGCAGACCCTGCGCGAACTGCACCCGGACGCGATCGCGCTGGAAGAAGTGCTGCAGCACGACAAGCTGCCGAACCAGGCGCAATGGCTGGCCGAACAGCTCGGCTACGAGTGGTACTTCACCAGCGTCGATCCGCCCGGCAACGCGCAGCGCTACGGCAACGCGCTGCTGACCCGGCGCCCGATCCTGGCGCGCGAACAGATCCGCCTGAACCCGCTCGACGACCGCCGCACCGCCGGGCGCCTGCGCCTGGACGTGGACGGCCGCGCGGTCAATCTCTACGTCACCCACCTGCACTGGACCGAGGCCGGCGGCGCGTTGCGCGAACGCCAGTTGCAGGACCTGCTGGCCTGGGTCGACAGGACCGCCGACGGTGCGCCGTCGCTGCTCGCCGGCGACTTCAATGCCAGCGCCGACGCACCGGAACTGGCCGCGCTGCGCGCCAGCTTCGGCGACAGCTACGGCAGCCTGCACGGCGCCAAGGACCACCGCGGCGACAGCACCTTGAACCCGAAGTTCAACCCGCCCAAACGCATCGACCACGTGTTCTTCCAGCGCGAGCGCTTCGAGCCGGTCAGCAGCCGCATCCTGTTCCAGAAGCCCGACGCCAACGGCGTGTGGGCCTCGGACCACTTCGGCCTGGTCAGCACCTTGCGCCTGGCGCCCAGCGCCAGCGCCGATGCGCAGCGCCCATGGACCGATCGCGCGCTGGCGCCGGACCGCCGCGCCGCGTTGCTGGTGCAGGCGATGACCCAGGACGAGAAGTTCCAGATGCTGCACAGCTACTTCGGCCTGGGCAAGGACGGCGGTCCGCTGCCGCCCGGCGCGCTCGGCTCGGCCGGCTTCGTGCCGGCGATCGAACGCCTGGGCATCGCCGCGCAACAGCTGGCCGATGCCGGCGTCGGCGTGACCAATCCGGGCAACGTGCGCCCCGGCGACCATGCCACCGCGTTGCCGTCCGGCCCGGCCACCGCCGCCACCTGGAACCGCGAGCTGGCCTTCGCCGGCGGCGCCACCATGGGCCGTGAGGCCTGGCAGCAGGGCTTCAACGTGCTGCTGGCCGGCAGCGTCAACCTGCAGCGCGATCCGCGCAACGGCCGCAACTTCGAGTACGCCGGCGAAGATCCGCTGCTGGCCGGGGTGCTGGTCGGCGAATCGATCCGCGGCGTGCAGAGCCAGCGCGTGGTGTCGACGATGAAGCACTTCGCGATGAACGACCTGGAGACCGGGCGCAACACCCACAGCGCCGACATCGGCGAGCAGGCCATGCACGAATCGGACCTGCTGGCGTTCGAGCTGGCGCTGAAGATCGGCGAGCCCGGCTCGGTGATGTGTTCCTACAACCGCATCAACGGCATCTACGGCTGCGAGCACGACTACCTGCTCAACAAGGTGCTGAAGCAGGAGTGGAAGTTCCCCGGCTACGTGATGTCGGATTGGGGCGGCGTGCACAGCGGCTCCAAGGCGGCGCTGGCCGGCCTGGACCAGCAGTCGGCCGGCGAAGTGTTCGACAAGGCGGTGTACTTCGACCAGCCGCTGCGCCTGGCGGTGGCCGGCGGCACCGTGCCGCAGGCGCGCCTGGACGACATGGTGCGGCGCATCCTGCGCGCGTTCATCGCCACCGGCAGCTTCGACCATCCGCCGCAGCGCCAGCCGATCGACGATGTCGCCGGCGGCGACGCGGTGCAGAAGGTGGTCGAGGAAGGCACGGTGCTGCTGCGCAACGAGCGCGACACGCTGCCGTTGCCGCGCACGCTGCGCCGCATCGCGGTGATCGGCGGGCATGCCGACAAGGGCGTGATCGGCGGCGGCGGCTCGTCGATGGTCGGCTTCACCGTCAACGGCGCCAACGCGGTGCCGGGGCTGGCCCCGACCACTTGGCCGGGCCCGGTGATGTTCCATCCGTCCTCGCCGCTGCAGGCACTGCGCAAGGCCATGCCCGAGGCGCAGATCGACTACGCCAGCGGCGACGATGTGGCCGCCGCGGCCAAGCTTGCGCGCGGCGCCGAAGCGGTGATCGTGTTCGCCACGCAGTGGTCGGCCGAATCGGTGGACCTGCCCGACATCAAACTGCCCGGCAAGCAGGACGCGCTGATCGCGGCGATGGCCAAGGCCAATCCGCGCACGGTGGTGGTGCTGGAAACCAACGGCCCGGTGGCGATGCCGTGGCTGCAGCAGGTGCCGGCGGTGCTGGAAGCGTGGTACCCGGGCATCCGCGGCGGCGAAGCGCTGGCGCGGCTGTTGCTGGGCGACGCCAATCCGTCCGGGCGCCTGCCGGTGACCTGGTTGCGCGACGTGGCGCAGCTGCCGCGGCCGTCGATCCCGGGGCTGGGCTTCAAGCCGGCGCAACCGGCCGGCAGCAATGTCGACTATGACATCGAAGGCGCCAACGTCGGCTACCGCTGGTTCGCCGCGCGCGGCCTGGATCCGCTGTACGCATTCGGCCACGGCCTGTCCTACACCCGCTTCGACTACGCCAACCTGAGCGTGCAGGTGGACGGCAGCAGCGTGATCGCCAGCTTCGACGTGCGCAACAGCGGCGAACGCGAAGGCGCCGACGTGCCGCAGTTGTACCTGCGCCTGCCGCAGGGCCACCACACGCCGATCCGCCTGGTCGGCTGGGACAAGCTCACCCTCAAGCCCGGCGAAACCCGCCGCGTCAGCATCGTCGCCGAACCCAAGACCCTGGCCGACTACGACCCGGCGCAGCGCCAGTGGCGCATCGCCGCCGGCGACTACGAACTGGTGCTGGGCCGCTCGGCGACGCAGGCCGCGGCCAGCGTGCCGCTGCGTCTACAGGAAAGCGTGCTGCCGCGCTAAGAAATGCAGCGCCGCGTGTCTGTGTACACGCGGCGCTGAAGCCGCACGTCCTAGCATCCATCGCATGACGCGCACGAGCGGGACCCCACGACGACGGCATCGCCTCGGCTGGCTGCTGCTGGCCCTGGTGACGCATGCGGGCGCGCAAGCGCTGCCCGCCGGCTTGCCGATGCCACCGCCCGCACCGCCTGTGCCCGCGGCCACGCTCAGCGTGGTCAGTCTCAATCTGGAGCAGGACCGCAACGACTGGCCCGCGCGCCGCGTGCGCCTGGTCGATGCGCTGCAACGGCTGCAACCCGATGCGATCGCGCTGCAGGAAGTGCTGCAAACCTCCGAGTTGCCGAACCAGGCGCAATGGCTGGCCGCACAGCTCGGCTACCACTGCCATTTCATCAGCGCCGATCCGCCGAGCCGGCCGCAACGCCGTGGCAATGCGCTGCTGACCCGGTTGCCGGTGCTGGAGGAAGCGGAGACGCTGCTGCATCCGTTCGAGGACTACAGCGTGGCCGGCCTGGTGCGCGTGGACCTGCACGGGCAGCCGGTGAACCTGTACTTCACCCGCCTGCATGCCGAGCGCGATGGCGGCGCCAGCCGCCGCGAACAGGCCGACGACCTGATGGCGTGGATCGACGCCACCGCCGAGGGTGTGCCCTCGCTGCTGGCCGGCGGTTTCTATGCCGCCGCCGACGCGCCGGAGCTTGCCCCGCTGGCCGCGCGCTTCGGCGACAGCGACGCGCGCCTGCGCGGCGCAGGCAACGACACCCCGCGCAACGGCCTGGATCCGCACCTGTTCGCGCTGGCCGCGCAGGCCGACCATGTGTTCTTCGAACGCGACCGCTTCCGTCCGCTGCGCAGCGCGCGGCTGCTGCCGCGCACGCCGGGCGCCGCGCGTGGCGCCGACCCGCGCGGCCTGCTGGTGGCGCTGCAGCCGCTGGATCCGCTGCCGGCAGACGCCGCGCCGCCGTTGCCGGTGCCCTGACCGCGCAGCGCGATGCGGCGCGCGTTTCTACAGTTCGATGATGCCGCGCTTGACCGCGATCGCCACCGCGTGGGTGCGATCGCGCGCGCCGAGCTTGCACAGGATGTTCTTCATGTGCGCCTTGACCGTCTCCTCGGCGATCGACAGCAGCGCGGCGATGGCCTTGTTGGAGTTGCCCGCGGCCACGCTCTGCAGCACCTGGATCTCGCGCGCGGACAGGCTGTCGCCGAGCAGGTGTTCGGCGATGCCCGCGGCCACTTCGGCCTGCACCTGGCGCCGGCCCTGGTGCACCGCACGCACCGTATCGACCAGTTCGCGGCGCAGCCCGCTCTTGAGCAGATAGCCGCTGGCGCCGGCTTCCAGCGCGCGCACCGCCTGCACGTCGCCGCGCGAAGCGGTGACCACCACGATCCGCGCCTGCGGAAATTCCTTGCGCAGGGCGACGATCACCTCGATGCCGCCGAGGCCGGGCAACTGCAGGTCCAGCAGCACCAGGTCCGGACGCAGCGTGCGATACGCCTGCAGCGCCTGCAGGCCATCGGCGGCCTCGCCGACCAGGTGCAGGTCCGGCTGTGCGGCCAGCACCGCGGCCATGCCCTCGCGCAGCAGCGGATGGTCGTCGACGACGAGGATGCGGATCGGCATGGATGGCACCTCGTTCACTTCGGCTCGCTCACTTCGGGTCGCTCACTCAGTCGGTTCCCGGCAGCCACCGGCGCAGGCGGCACCATAGCCGGTTTCGCGCCGGTTCGCGGTAGGCGCGGCGCGCCGGCAGGCGCAGATTGAGTTCGGTGCCCATGCCTGGCCGCGACCACACATCCAGCCGCGCCTCGATGCGCCGCGCGCGCTCCTGCATGCCGGTCAGCCCCCAATGCCCGGCGCGGCCGCCCGCGGCCAGCACCTGCGGCTCGATGCCGCGGCCGTCGTCGCGGAAACGCAGCCGCAGCGCATCGCGGCCGTAGGCGATCTCGACCTCGATGCTGCTCGCCTGCGCATGCCGGAACGCGTTGAGCAGCGCCTCGCGGCCGAGCTGGTACAGCTCGTCGGCGACCAGCGGCTGCAGCGGCAGCGGCGCGCCTTCGACCAGCACCCGCCGCTGCACCTGCGAATCCGCGCCCAGTTCCTCAAGCATGTCGGCGAAGGCGGTGGGCAGCGAGGGCGTGTTCCCGGCGCTGGCGCGCAGGCCCTCGACCCGGTCGCGGCCCTGCTCCAGCGCCTGTTCGGCGCGATCCAGCGTGCTCTCCAGTTCGCGTCGCAACGGCGCCTCGGCCGGCAGCGTGCCCAACGCCGCATGGGTGCGCAGGATCAGTCCCTGGTAGCCCTGCAGCAAGGTGTCGTGCAGCTCGCGGGCGATGCGTTCGCGCTCCTGGTAGCGCTCTTCCAGCCGCAGCCGCAGCCGCGTGGCCAGCTGGCGCATGCGCAGCAGGTACAGCGCCGACAACGCCAGCAGCAGCGCCAGCGCGCACAGCAGCCAGAACGCCGGGGTCTGCACGAAACGCGGCGCGATGCCGAAGCGCAACGTGGCGCCGTGCGTGTTCCAGACCCCGTCGTTGTTGGCGGCGATCACCCGGAAGCGGTACTGGCCAGGACGCAGGTTGGTGTAGAACGCCTCGCGGCGCGCGCCGGCGTCGCGCCAGGCCTCGTCCACGCCGTCCAGGCGGAAGCGGAAACGCATCCGCTCCGGCGAGGTCAGGCTGGTCGCGGTGTAGGCGATCTGCAAACGCGTGGTGCCCTTGGGCAACAGCAGCGGCGCGTCCAGCGGCAGCGGCCGCTCGTTGGCGAACAGCGCGCGCACGAACACCTGCGGCGGCCACGGGTTGCGCCACAGGCGCCGGGTGTCGATCCAGGCTAGGCCCTGGCTGGTGGCCAGCCACACCAGGCCGTCGCCGTCGCGCGCCGCGGTGCCGCTGCGGCTGGCCTGCACCGCCAGGCCGGGCAAGCCGTCGGCGGCACCGTAGTAGGCTGGTTGCAGCGTCGCCGCGGCAGTGCCCAGCGCCGCGTCGAGTTGGCGCCGGCCGATCCGCGACACGCCGACCGCACCGTTGAGCCACAGCTCGCCGTCCTCGCTCTCCGCGATACCGGTGATGCCGCGCAGGCCCGGCGCGCGCGACGGCGGCAGCGTCGCGAAGCGCGCGCCCTGCCATTGCGCGATACCCAGTTCGCCGGCCACCAGCAGCGCGCCGGCGCCGGCATGGATGGTATTGACCCGGCCGACCTGCACGCCGTCGCCGGCCGCGAACGTGCGCACCCGCTCGCCCTGCAACTGCCGCACTTCACCGGACGCGTAGCCGAACCAGTAGCGGCCCTGCGCGTCTTCGGCGATCGCGGTGCAGGTCGCCAGCGGCAGCCGGGTCTGCCGCGTCCATTGCCCGTCGCGGTAGCGGAACACGCCATGTTCGGCGACCGCAATCCAGGCAGCGCCGGCGCGATCGGACAGGAACGCGCGCGCCTGCCGCGGCGCGAACCCGGCCGGCAGCGCGACCGCCTCGCGGCGCCCGTGGCGCAGGCGCACGATGGCGTCGGCACCGAGTACCCAGCCGCTGTCGTGCAGCCGCGCGTACTCCTGCGCCAGCGGTTCGCCGCGCAGCAGCCGCTCGGCCGCGGCGCGGTCGGCGCGGAACATGCCCTGCGGATCGGAGACCAGCACGCTGCCGTCGGGCTGCGCATGCACTTCGACTTCGCCGGCCTGCGCGCCGGGCTGACCGGGCAGCGCCATCACGTTGCGCTGCCGGTAGCGGTTGAGACCGAGCGTGCTGCCGATCCAGACATTGCCTTCCTTGTCCTCCAGCACCGGCGCGGCGTAGTCGGAGGCCAGCCCGTCGCTGCGGCGGAAATGCTCCAGCCGCGGCGCGTGCGGATCGTCCAGCACCACCCGCACCGCGCCGCGCGCCTGGAAGTCGGACAGCCACAGGCTGCCGTCGCGGGCGAAGCCCATGCGCCGTGCCGCCAGGCTGCGCAGCGCCGGCGCGGCGACCTGCGCCGCCGCCGGCAGCAGGGTGCCGTCGGCAGCGGCGATGACGCGGGTGCCGCCACGCCGGTCCGACAGCCAGATGCGGCCGTCCGGGCTTTCGGCCAGCACCGCGTACAGCATGGTGGCGATGCCAGTCGGCTCGAAGCGGCGCGCGCCCGGGCGCAGCCGCAGCACGCTGTCGCCGCTGCTCACCCACAGCACGCCGCGGCGGTCGCGCAGCAGCCAGTCGGCGCGTGCGGACGGATACCCCCAGTCGGCGCCGATGCGCTGCCAATGGCGGCCATCGAAGCGGGCCAGCCCGGCCCAGGTGGCCGCCCACAGCGCGCCCTGCCCGTCCAGTTCCAGCCGCGCCACCGGCCCGGCCGGGAAGCCCTCGGCCGCGCCGTAATTCAGCACCCGGTCGCCTTGCAGCATGCTGGCGCCGCCGTCGAAATAGCCCAGCCACATGCGCCCGTCCGGCAGCACGCTCAGCGCGGTCACGTTCTGCGACAGCAGGTGTGCGCCATGCGCCGGCTCGCGGCGCTCGAAGCGCTCGCCGTCGAAGCGGTACAGGCCGAACCCAGTGGCCATCCACAGATAGCCGTCGCCCGACTGCGCCAGCGCCCACACATCCGCCGGCGCGCCCTGCTCCACCCGCCAGGCGCTGTTGTGCAGCGGCGTCGGCCGCAACGGCGTCGGTGTGCCCGCGGCTAGCGTCGCCGCGAAGGCCAGGCCGAGCACCAGCACGGCGCCCGCCCAAAGCCGTCTTCGCAGACTTCGCACTGCGCTTTCTCTCGCTCGCTAAAGGGAAAAAACCGGATTTTCGGCGGCTGCGCCGACCCCGCCAACGCCCCGATCGAGGGATGTGGCGCTGCCCCGAATACGGCTAGGCCGGCGTGTTGCGCCGGCCTTAGCCTGAAGGCCATGCAACGACTTTACTCCATGTTCCCCGGCGGCAGCGCCGGACTCGGGCTGCTGGCCCTGCGTCTGTTCCTGGCGCTGAGCCTGTGGCCGTCCAGCGCCAGCGGCGCCTGGGCATTGCCGCCGCACTGGCGTTGGCCGGCACTGGTGCTCGCGCTGTTGGCGGCGGCCGGCGCGCTCACCCCGCTCGCCGCCACGCTGGCCTGCGCGGTGCCGGCGCTGGCGCTGTGGCATGGCACCACTGCGGCCGGCAGCGCGCTGCTGGCGGCGCTGCCGGCGCTGGCACTGGCGCTGCTCGGGCCCGGCGCCTATTCGCTCGACGCGCGCTGTTTCGGCCGGCGCCTGCTGGTGTTGCCGCGCGAACCGGCGAAGACCTCGCAGCGGAATCCCCCGAACGGGTGAGCATCCGCTCTGCCGGAATGGGGTGGCCGCGCTGCGGCGCCGGCAGCAGCATGGACAGGTCCCGGAAACGCATCCACGCGCACGCCGCAGGCGCCAGCGGAGATCGCGCGCATGCGGTTCCGGCGCTTCCCAGGAGACACGCCATGCCCCGCCCCCACGCTCCCGCCCCGCGCTCCACCGCCGCCGACGATCCACCCGCTGCCAGCGCCGCCGGCAAAGGCCTGCGCCCGTGCGCACTGGCCCGCGCCCAGCACTACATCGACCACCATCTGGCCGAACGCATCGGCCTGGCCGACATCGCCAATGCTGCCTGCGTCAGCCGCTACCACTTCGCGCGCATGTTCCGCCTGAGCACCGGCCACAGCCCGATGCAATACCTGCTGCAGCGGCGGATCGAACGCGCCCGGCAACTGCTGTTGAGCGGACGCCATTCGGTCAGCACCGTGGCCTACGAACTCGGCTTCTTCGACCAGAGCCATTTCGTCAACAGCTTCCGCCGCGTCACCGGCGCGACTCCGGGCTGGTATGCACGGCACAACCGCGACATCGCCGGTGCCGACACGCCGGGCGCAGTGCCCGACAACGGCGCCGAGCGCGTGCCCGGCACCGCCAGGCTGTGCCTGCCGGCCGCGTGAGCGCACAAAAGGAAAGGCCGGGCGAACCCGGCCTTTCGATCGACGGCGCTGCCGGCGCGATCAGGCGATCGCGGCGTGGTAGCGGCGCTCGACTTCGTTCCAGTCCACCACGTTGAAAAACGCGCCGATGTAATCCGGGCGACGGTTCTGGTACTTCAGGTAGTAGGCATGTTCCCACACGTCCAGGCCCAGGATCGGGGTGTTGCCCTCGAACAGCGGGCTGTCCTGGTTGGCGGTGCTTTCGACCACGATCTTCTTGTCCGGGGTCACGCTCAGCCATGCCCAGCCGCTGCCGAAGCGGGTCAGCGCGGCCTTGGTGAAGGCTTCCTTGAACTTGTCGAAGCCGCCGAGCTGGCTGTCGATCGCCTTGGCGACCTCGCCGACCGGGGCGCCGCCGGCGTTGGGCGCCATCACCGTCCAGAACAGCGAATGGTTGGCATGGCCGCCGCCGTTGTTGCGCACCGGACCCTGCAGGTTCTCCGGCAGCGACTTCAGCTTGGACACCAGCGCCTCGACCGGCAGGTCGGCGTACTCGGTGCCTTCCAGTGCGGCGTTGACGTTGTTGATGTAGGTCTGGTGATGCTTGGTGTGATGGATTTCCATCGTCTGCGCATCGATGTGCGGTTCCAGCGCGTCGTAGGCGTAAGGCAGCTTGGGGAGGGTGTAGGCCATGTGGTTCTCCTGGACTTTCGCCCGCCGGAAGGACGGACGTTGCGTGATGAATGGTAGGGACGACCGGCGACCTTACCAAGGCCGGCGTTGGGGAAACATCGTCCCATCGCGCAGCGGCAGTGCCGGCCGACGCCGCGGATCGGCGGCCACCATGCGCCAGCACCCGGTTAGTCGAATGTGAATCGCGTGTTGCAGCGGCGTCCGCAACGCCGCTGCGATGCCAGGCCGGCTTTGCTTGCAGTGGTTAAGAGCACGAACAGCCGCGCTCGCCCATACTGTGCCGCTGCTGCGCCAGAACGCGGCGCCCGCCGTTCTCGCTGGAGCTTCCCCCCGATGCGCAAGCCCGTGTTACTGATCGCCGCGATCGTGCTGCTCGCCGCCGGGCTGTGGGGCATCCGCGCATTGCAGCAGCCGCCGCATCCGCAGTTCGCGCCCGGGCTCACCCATCCCGCTCCGTTGCTGGCGCCGGCGCAGCCGCCGGCCACGCCGGTTGCGAGCGCTGACACCACCCTGCCCGCGTTCCTGCCGCCCGAAGCGCGCACCACCATCGCCCTGATCCAGCGCGGCGGTCCGTTCCCGCATCGCCAGGACGGCAGCGTGTTCGGCAACCGCGAAAACCGGCTGCCGTCACGCCCACGCGGCTACTATCGCGAATACACCGTCGACACGCCGGGGCTGGAGCACCGCGGGACGCGGCGCATCGTCACCGGCGGCGACCCGCCGGACGTCTGGTACTACAGCGACGACCACTACGCCAGTTTCCGCAGTTTCAGCATCGCCTCCGGGAGGCCGTCGCCATGAACACCTTCAATTTTTCGCTCAACCTGGCCGAGCCGGCCGCATCCGGCGTCTATCGCGTCGCCAACAGCGACCTGGACAGCATCGCCGCGCTCGGCCGCGACGCCGGCCTGCGGCTGTGCCGGATCGACCTGCAGGGCTGCAGCAGCAAGCCGATGCTGCTGATGCGGCTGGCTGCGCAGCTGGACTTCCCGATCGGCTTCGGCCGCAACTGGGATGCATTGATGGACGGCCTGCGCGACCTGTCGTGGCTGCCGGCCAAGGGCGGCTATGCGCTGCTGCTGGAAGACGCGGCCGAACTGCAATCGGTGGCGAAGAAGGATTTCGACGTGCTGCTGGAACTGCTCGACGACGTGGCCAAGGAATGGGCCCAGGACGGCATCGCCTTCGTCGCTTTCGTCGGCCTGCTGACCGGCGACGAAGCCGAGACCGATGAGCGCGACAGCCAGGCCGATGACCTGGACGAAGACGAAGACGACGAAGAAGCCGCTTCGCGATGAGCGAAGCGCCGGCCCCGCAGTCGCGCGGCTGGCGCCTCTTCGCTACTGGGTCCCGCCCACAGCGCACCCGGCACGCTGGCCGCGAGACGTTGTAGGAGCGGCTTCAGCCGCGACAAACGAAGCGGCGAAGCCACCGTAACCGGACCGCGTCGGGACTGAAGTCCCTCTCACAATGCACCCAGCACGCTGGCCGCAAGATCTTTGTAGGAGCGGCTTCAGCCGCGACAAACAAAGCAGCGAAGTCACCGCAGCCGAACCGCGTCGGGACTGAAGCCCCTCCCACAGTGCACCCAGCGAGCTAGCCGCGAGACTTTGTAGGAGCGGCTTCAGCCGCGACAAACGAAGCGGCGAAGTCACCGCAACCAGATCGCGTTGGGACTGAAGTCCCTCCTACAGTGCGCCCGTCCATCCAAGGGCGAGCGCCTGTAGCAGAGAACCCCCCGCCAACCAGCGCCGTTTACGCGTCCAGCTCGCTCCAGCGCGCATAGGCCGCGTCCAGTTCGGCCTGCGCCTGGGTCAGCGCCTGCGTATGCGCGGTCACCGCCGCCGCATCGCGCTGGTAGAACGAGGACTCCGTCATCGCCGCGGTCAATGCCGCGACCTGCTGCTCCAGGGTCTCGATCCGCGCCGGCAACTGCTCCAGTTCGCGCGCATCCTTGTAACTGAGCTTGCGCTTGGCCGCCGGCGCCGCGGCAGCGGCAACCGCCGGCGCGGTCGCCGCCGCAGTGGCCGAGGCCTTGGCCACCGCCATCGCGCTGGCCGGCGGCGCGGCGCGCTGCCGCACCCAGTCGCTGTAACCACCGACGTACTCGCCGATGCGGCCGTCGCCTTCCATCACCATGGTCGAGGTCACCACGTTGTCGATGAAGTCGCGGTCGTGGCTGACCAGCAGCAAGGTGCCGGTGTAGTCGCCGAGCAACTCTTCCAGCAGCTCCAGCGTCTCCACGTCCAGGTCGTTGGTCGGTTCGTCCATCACCAGCAGGTTGGACGGCTGTGCGAACAAGCGCGCCAGCAACAAGCGGTTGCGTTCGCCGCCGGACAGGCGGGTGATCGGCGCGCGGGCGCGCTCCGGAGTGAACAGGAAATCCTGCAGATAGCCGTGCACGTGCTTGCGCTTGCCGTTGACCTCGATGAAGTCGCGGCCCTCGGCGACGTTCTCGATCGCGCTCCAGTCCTCGCGCAAGGTGGCGCGGTACTGGTCGAAATAGGCCACCTGCAGGTTGGTGCCGGTGCGCACCTCGCCGCTGCCCGGGGTCAGCTCGCCCAGCAGCAGCTTCAGCAGCGTGGTCTTGCCGCTGCCGTTGGGGCCGATCAGGCCGATACGGTCGCCGCGCAGGATGGTGCTGGAGAAATCGCGCACCATGGTCCGCGCACCGAAGGCGAAGCTCAGCTCCTTGGCCTCGATCACCTTCTTGCCCGAGGACTCGCCCTGCGCCGCCTCCATGCGCACATTGCCGCCGAGCTCGCGGCGCTGGGTGCGCTCGTTGCGCATCGACTCCAGGCGCCGCACGCGGCCTTCGTCGCGGGTGCGGCGCGCCTTGATGCCCTGGCGGATCCACACTTCTTCCTGCGCCAGCATCTTGTCGAAGCGCGCATTCTCCTGCGCCTGCGCGTTGAGCCGCTCCTCGCGGCGGCGCTCGTAGTTGGCCCAGTCGCCCGGCCAGCTGGTGACCTGGCCGCGGTCGATCTCGACGATGCGGGTGGCCAGGGCGCGCAGGAAGCGCCGGTCATGGGTGACGAACACCACGCTGCCGTTCCAGCCTTTCAGGAACAGTTCCAGCCAGTCGATCGCCTCGATGTCCAGGTGGTTGGTCGGCTCGTCGAGCAACAGCAGGTCCGGCGCCGACACCAGCGCGCGCGCCAGCAGCACGCGCCGCTTCATGCCGCCGGACAGCCGCGCGAACTCCGCGTCGCCGTCCAGGTCGAGCCGGGTCAGGGTCTCGTTGACCCGCTGGTCCAGCGCCCAGCCGTTGGCGCCGTCGATCTTGGACTGCACCGCGCCCAGCGCATCGCCGTCGAATTCGGCGGCATGGCTGAGCCGGTGGAACTCGGCCAGCCAATGGCCGAGTTCGCCCAGGCCGTCGGCGACCACGTCGAACACGCTGCCGGCGGCGCCGTGCGGCACCTCCTGCTCCAGCCGCGCGATGCGCACGCCCTGCTGGACGCGGATCTCGCCGTCGTCGGGCTTGAGCTCGCCGGCGATCAGTTTCATCAAGGTCGATTTGCCGGCGCCGTTGCGGCCGATCAGGGCGATACGCTCGCCCGGCTCGATCGACAATTCGGTCTTTTCCAGCAACAAGGGGCCGCCGACGCTGTAGTCGACGTTCTGTAGGGTGATAAGAGGCATGGGGGGAATTGTACGGGACTCGGGACTCGGGACTCGGGACCAAGAGCGCAGCCGGCCGCGGTTGGCGCCGCGCATTGCTCTGGATTTGCCGAGTCCCCGGTCCCGAGTCCCAAGTCCCGGCTAAAATGCGCCATGAACGATTTCGACACCCTGTCCCTCTCCCCGGCGCTGGCGCCGGGCATCGACGCGCTCGGCTACACCACGATGACCCCGGTGCAGGCGCAGAGCCTGCCGCCGATCCTGGCCGGCCAGGACGTCATCGTGCAGGCGCCCACCGGCAGCGGCAAGACCGCGGCGTTCGGCCTGGGCCTGCTGCACAAGCTGGATCCGGCGCTGACCCGCGCGCAGGCGCTGGTGCTGTGCCCGACCCGCGAACTGGCCGACCAGGTCGGCAAGCAGCTGCGCAAGCTGGCCACCGGCATTCCCAACATGAAGCTGGTGGTGCTGACCGGCGGCATGCCGCTGGGCCCGCAGCTGGCCTCGCTGGAAGCGCACGACCCGCAGGTGGTGGTCGGCACGCCCGGGCGCATCCAGGAGCTTGCGCGCAAGCGCGCGCTGCACCTGGGCGGCGTACGTACGCTGGTGCTGGACGAGGGCGACCGCATGCTCGACATGGGCTTCGAGGAACCGATCCGCGAGATCGCCAGCCGCTGCGACAAGCACCGCCAGAGCCTGCTGTTCTCGGCCACCTTCCCCGACGCGATCCGCACCCTGGCCCGCGAGCTGCTGAAGGAACCGGCGGAAATCACCATCGAGGGCGCCGACAGCGCGCCGGAGATCGAGCAGCAGTTCTTCGAAGTCGACCCCACCTACCGGCAGAAGGCGGTGGCCGGGCTGCTGCTGCGCTTCACCCCCGAGTCCAGCGTGGTGTTCTGCAACACCCGCAAGGAGGTCGACGAAGTGGCCGGCTCGCTGCAGCAGTTCGGCTTCTCGGCGCTGGCGCTGCACGGCGACATGGAACAGCGCGACCGCGACGAAGTGCTGGTGCGCTTCGTCAACCGCAGCTGCAACGTGCTGGTCGCCAGCGACGTGGCCGCGCGCGGGCTGGACGTGGAAGACCTGGCGGCGGTGCTCAACTACGAACTGCCGACCGATACCGAAACCTACCGTCACCGCATCGGCCGCACCGCGCGCGCCGGCAAGCGCGGCCTGGCGCTGAGCCTGGTGGCGTCGCGCGAGCTGCCGCGCGCGCAGGCGCTGGAGGCCGAACAGGGCCAGCCGCTGCGCTGGTCGCGCGCGCCGCTGGCCACCGCGCGCCCGGCGCAGTTGCCGCAGGCGGCGATGGTCACGCTGCGCATCGACGGCGGCAAGACCGACAAGCTGCGCGCCGGCGACATCCTCGGCGCGCTGACCGGCGACGCCGGCCTGTCGGGCGCGGCGATCGGCAAGATCGCGATCTACGCGACCCGCTCCTACGTCGCCATCGCCCGCGAGCACGCCGGCCGGGCGCTGGGCCAGCTGCAGGCAGGCAAGATCAAGGGCCGCCGGTTCCGAGTCAGCAAGCTGTGACCGCGCTGGCGCGGATCCTCGCCTCGCTGGAGGAGGACGAGGACGGCAGCGCCTGGAGCGCCGAGGTGCCGGTGCGCTGGCTGCAACACGACTGCAGCTTCGTTCTCGAAGACTATGCCGCCGATGCGGCGCAGGCCGACTTCGGTGCCGCCATCGCCGCGTTCCTGCGCATCGAGCAGGCGGTGCTGGATGCCGCCGCAGCGGACGTGTTCGGCTACTACCGGCGCATGCACGCCTTGCATGCGCAACACGGCCTGCCCTCGCCGCGCATCGATAGCCCGGCGCAGGTGTGGCAGCACGTCCAGTTCGGCAACGAGGCCTATGCCAGCCGCTATCGCGATGGCCGTATCCGCATCAGCCTGGAATGCAATTGCGATTGGGAACAGGAACACGGACTGCAACTGGTGTTCACCCACGAGGGACGGATCTGCAAGGTCGGCCCGTTCGATGGGCACCTGAGCCACGCCGACGCCTACGCCGACCCCAGCCTGGAAACGGTGGTCTACCCGCACTGATGCGGCGTCGTGCGGCGGCCATGATCGCGGCATAGCCCCCGTCGATGGCCGGTCGCCAGTCGGCGATCGGCCGCGAGGCGCACCCGACTTCGGCGCTTCGACCTCGACCCGCTCAGCGCAGCCGCACGATCCGCGACCACTGCCGCGGCGGATGCGCGCCGCCCGCTACGACAGCATCCGTCTGCACCGGCCCGCCCTAATACGTCAGCGTCGCCAACAGCGGCACTTCATCGCTCCAGCGCTCGCGCCCCTGCAGCGCCTGCAGTTCGACCAGCACCACCGCACCGACGATCTCCAGCTGCAGTTGCCGCACTAGCGACAGCGCCGCACGCAAGGTGCCGCCGGTGGCGAGCACGTCGTCGACGATCAGTACCCGCGCGCCGGCCGGCAGCGCGTCGGCGTGCATCTCGATGCGATCGCTGCCGTATTCCAGCGTGTAATCCTGGGTCACCGTCTTGCCCGGCAGCTTGCCCGGCTTGCGGATCGGCACGAAACCGGTGCGCAGTTCGTGCGCCAGCGCCGCACCCAGGATGAAGCCGCGCGACTCGATGCCCAGCACCGCGTCCAGCGGCGTGGTGCGCCAGGGACGCGCCATTTCGTCCAGCGCCGAGGCGAAATCCGGGCCGTCGGCAAGCAGCGGGGTGATGTCCTTGAACACGATGCCCGGCTTCGGAAAATCGGCGATATCGCGGATGCGGCCGGACCAGTGGGCCGGCGCGTCGCTGGGCGCGCCGCAGCAGGAGGAATCGTTCATCGGGACATCGCAGCGTGGGGAAGCGCCCATTTTAGGCGCAATGCGGCGCCGCGCAGCGGCACCGCAGCGCCGTCTACGGCCTACCCGGCCTGCGCGTCCGCCGCCCGGCCATGCAGCAGGCGCCGCACCAGCACGAAGAACAGTGGCACCAGCAGCACCGCCAGCAGCGTGCCCGAGAGCATGCCGCCGATCACGCTGACGCCGATCTCGCGGCGGCTGGCCGCGCCGGCGCCGGTGGACAGCGCCAGCGGCAGCACGCCGGCGACGAACGCCAGCGAGGTCATCACGATCGGCCGCAGGCGCAGCCGCGCGCCTTCCAGCGCCGCCTCCAGCAACGGCCGCCCGGCGCGCTGCTCGGCCTCGGCGAACTCCACGATCAGGATCGCGTTCTTCGCCGACAGGCCGATCGTGGTCAGCAGGCCGACCTGGAAATAGATGTCGTTGACGAAGCCGGCCAGGGTGGTCGCGGTGACCGTGCCGAGCACGCCCAACGGGATCACCAGCAACACCGCCACCGGGATCGACCAGCTCTCGTACAGCGCCGCCAGGCACAGGAAAATGAACACGATCGAGGCGGTGTACAGCCACAGCGTCTGGTTGCTCGACAGCTGCTCCTGGTAGGACAGGCCGCTCCACTGCAGGTCGAAGCCCTTCTGTTTGGCGACCAGCGCCTGCATCCGCTGCATCGCCTCGCCGGAACTGCTGTCGGCCGCGGCCCCGCCCTGGATCTGCGACGCCGGCAGGCCGTTGAACCGCTGCTGCAGCTGCGGCCCGCGGGTCCAATGGGTGCTGGCGAAACTGGCGAACGGCGCCATCTGCCCGTCCTTGCCGCGCACGTACCACTGGCCGATGTCTTCCGGCAGCGAGCGGTACGGCGCATCGCCCTGCACGTAGACGCGCTTGACCCGGCCGCGGTCGATGAAGTCGTTGACGTAGCTGCCGCCCCATGCCGTGGACAGCGTGGCATTGATGTCGCTCTGCGCCAGCCCCAGCGCGCTGGCCTGGGCCTGGTCGATGTCCACCTGCAGCTGCGCCTTGTCGCCCAGCCCGTTGAGCCGCACCGCGGTCAGCTGCGGATCGTCGCCGGCCTCCTGCAGCACCTGCTGCTGCGCCTTCAGCAGGGCCGGACGGCCGGCGCCGTCGCTGTCGCGGATCCACAGCTCGAAGCCGCTGGACTGGCCCAGGCCGCGCACCGCCGGCGGCGACAGCACGCTGATCTTGGCATCGGCGGTGCCGCGGAAATACTTGTTGGCGCGGTCGATGATCGCTTGCGCGGTGTTGTCGCGGTTGCGCTCGCCCCAGGGCCGCAGCGCGACGAAGGCCTGGCCGGCGTTCTGCCCGGTGCCGGCGTTGTTGCGGCCGATCACCATGAACACCGCGGTGATGTTGTCCTTCTCGTGGGCCATGAAGTAATCGTTGATGCGCCGGCCCAGCGCCTCGGTCTTGGCCAGCGGCGTGCCCTCGGGCGTGGTGAACTGGATCTGCACCTGGCCCTGGTCTTCCACCGGCAGGAAGCCGGTGGGCATGCGCGCGTACAGCGCCGCCATCGCCAGCACGATCACCACGTACAGCGCCATCCAGCGCCGCGGCTGCCGCAGCAGCGTGCCGAGCCGGCGCTGGTAGGCGTGCTGGCTGCGCTCCACGCCGCGGTTGAACCAGCGGAAGAAGCGTCCGAGCTGGCGCTCCTTTTCCACCGGCTTGAGCAGGGTCGCGCACAGCGCCGGGGTCAGGGTCAGCGCGACCAGCGCCGACAGCGCCATCGCCGAGGCGATGGTGATCGAGAACTGGCGGTAGATGATGCCGGTGGAGCCGCCGAAGAACGCCATCGGCAGGAACACCGCGCCCAGCACCACGGTGATGCCGATCAGCGCGCCGGTGATCTCGCCCATCGATTGCTCGGTCGCCTCGCGCGGCGGCAGATGCTGCTCGTGCATGATCCGCTCGACGTTCTCCACCACCACGATCGCATCGTCCACCAGCAGGCCGATCGCCAGCACCATCGCGAACAGGGTCAGCGTATTGATGGTGAAGCCGGCCGCGGCGAGGATGCCGAACGTACCCAGCAGCACCACCGGCACGGTGATCGCCGGGATCAGCGTGGCGCGGCCGTTCTGCAGGAACAGGAACATCACCACCACCACCAGCACGATCGCCTCGATCAAGGTGTGCACCACGCCTTCGATCGAGATCCGCACGAACGGCGTGCTGTCGCGCGGGTAGGCGACCTCCATGCCCGGCGGGAAGGTCGGCTTGAGCCGCTCGATGGTGGCGCGCACCGCGTCGGACGTGGCCACCGCGTTGGCGCCGGAGGACAGCGTCACCGAGAAGCCGGACGCCGGATGGCCGTTGAGCGTGGCGCTGTTCTGGTAGTTCTCCGCGCCGATCTCCACCCGCGCCACGTCGCCCAGGTGCACGCTGGAGCCGTCGGCCTGGGTGGCCAGGATGATGGCGCGGAACTGCTCGGCGGTCTGCAGCCGCGACTGCGCGGTCACCGTGGCGTTAAGCTCCTGGTCGGCGCCGGTGGGCAGCGCGCCGAGTTCGCCAGCGGTGACCTGGGTGTTCTGCGCCTCGATCGCGCTGCGCACGTCGCCAGGCATCAGGTTGTAGGCGTTGAGCTTGTGCGGGTCCATCCACACGCGCATCGCGTACTGCGCGCCGAACACGTTGATCTCGCCGACGCCGTTGATGCGGCTGATCGGATCCTGCAGGGTGCTGATCAGGTAGTCGGAGATGTCGACATTGTCCAGCCGGTCGGTGCTGTCGTACAGCGCCACCGCCATCAGGCTGTCGCCCTGCGACTTGGACACGGTCACGCCCTGCTGCTGCACTTCCTGCGGCAGGCGGTTGAGCGCCTGGTTGACCGCGTTCTGCACCTGCACCTGGGCGATGTCGGGATTGGCGGCCTGGTCGAAGGTGATGCTGATCCGCGCCTGCCCGGACGAGGAACTGGTCGAGGAGAAGTACAGCAGGTGGTCGATGCCCTTGATCTGCTGCTCGATCACCTGGGTGACGCTGTCCTCCACCGTCTGCGCCGAGGCGCCGTTGTAGGTGGCGGTGACGTTGACCCCGGGCGGGGCGATGTCGGGATACTGCTCCACCGGCAGGGTGAACACGGCGATGGCGCCGGCGGCCATGATGCAGATCGCCAGCACCCAGGCGAAGATCGGGCGGGCGATGAAGAAGCGCGCGAGCATGCCGGCTCAGCCTTTGCCGGCGGCAGCGGCGGCCGGCTTGACCGTGACCTTGGCGCCGTCGCTCAGTCCCTGCCGGCCCTCCACCACCACCCGCTCGCCGGGCTTGAGCCCGTCGCCGACCAGCCAGCGGTCGCCGACCGCACGCAGCGTGGTGAACTGGCGCTGGCGCACGATGTTGTCGGTGCCCACCACCCAGGCCTGCGCATCGCCGCGCGGGGTGCGGTCCACCGCCGCCTGCGGCACCAGCAGCGCCTGCTGGCGGATGCCCTGGCCGACGATCGCGCGCACGTACATGCCCGGCAGCAACTGCGCGTCGGGATTGGGGAAGCGCGCGCGCAGGGTCACGCTGCCGGTGGTTTCCTCCACGTCGATGTCGGCGAACTGCAGCGTGCCCGGCAGCGGATAGTCGCTGCCGTCGGACAGCTTCAGCCGCACTTCGGCGGTCGCCGGCTGCACCCCGCCGTCGGCGATCGCGCGGCGCAGCGCCAGGAACTGGCTACCGGACTGGGTGATGTCCACGTTCATCGGGTCCAACTGCTGGATCTTGGCGATCGCATCGGCCTGGCTGGCGGTGACCAGCGCGCCCGGGGTCACCCGCGCGCGGCCGATGCGGCCGCTGATCGGCGCCTCCACCGTGGCGAAGCGCAACTGAGTGCGCGCGGTGTCCAGCGCGGCGCGGTTGGCGTCGCGGCTGGCCAGCGCTTCCTTGTAGGTGGCCTGGGCGTCGTCCACGTCCTGCTGCGCGGCCAACCGGGTCTTGCCCAGCTCGCGATAGCGCTCGGCGCGCAGCTTGGCGGTCGCCAGCGTGGCCTGGGCGGTGGCCAGATTGGCCTGCGCCTCGTTGGCCGCGGCCTGGTACAGGACCGGCTCGATCTGGAACAGCGGCTGCCCGGCGTGCACCAGCGCGCCCTCCTCGAACAGCCGCTTGCGCAGGATGCCGCCGACCTGCGGGCGCACTTCGGACTCTTCGGAGGCGGCGGTGCGCCCGGCCAGTTCCGCGCTGAGCGGCACGCTTTGCGGCTGCAGGGTTACCACCCCCACGGTCCTGGCCTGCGCCGGCGGCGCGGTGCGCTCGCCCTTGCAGCCGGCGAGCGTGACGAGGGCGACGGACAGCAGCAACGACAGCGTGCGGCGGGAACGCTGGACAAAAGGCGCGGGCATGCGCTTGATCCTGGAAGCTGGGGGGAGGATCATTTAATTTACTTAAAGACAAATAAATAAGCATGAAGGATCGCACAATCGCCCGCGCCACGCCGCCTCGCGCCACCCCGGCGGCGGCGGAAGCGCGCGCGATTGCGCCGCCCGCGCGCCAGCGCGGACGCCCGGCGCTGGCGCGGCCGCGGTTGCTGCGCGCCGCCCGCGAGCTGCTGCTGGAGCACGGCCTGGAGGTCTCGCTGGAGCAGATCGCGCTGCATGCCGGGCTCACCCGGCAGAGCCTGTACAACCATTTTTCCAGCAAGGCCGACCTGCTGATGCAGGTATTCGAAGCGTTGAACGAAGAACTGCAGGCGCAGCTGGAGAACATCGGCGATGCGGCCTCGCAGGACCTGCCGCGCGCGCTGCAGCAGATCGCGCTGACCGTGCAGGCGCACCTGTACGCACCGTCCTCGCTGCGCCTGCACCGGCTGCTGGTGCAGGCCAGCGCGCAGATGCCGGACCTGCTGCAGTCGATGCACCAGCGCCGCACCGGACGCCTGCGCCAGCGCCTGAGCGACCTGCTGCAGATGCTGGACGCGCGCGGCGACGTGCGCGTGGCCTCGCCCACGCTGGCCGCCAGCGCCTTCATCGGCGCGGCGATCGGCTACGCCTATCCCGGCGCGATGCTCAACGGGCAGGCCCCGGATCGCGAGGGCCAGCAGGCGCTGGCGGCGGAAGTGGTGACCAGCTTCCTCGCCGCCTGGCGCTATCGCGTGCCGTCGCGCTGAGGCCGAACCCGGGCCTGACGACGCGACGGAGAAATCGCAGCAATGCCGAGCTTTCCGCTAAATGCGCTCCAGCACCGATGCCTTTCAGGGAAACCGTCGGGGCTGAAGCCCCTCCTAAAGTGCTTCGCGCGTCAGGAACTGCACGACAGCATCGAACAACCGGCGCGTTCGCGCGCCCAGTCCGGGCGCCGCGCCGCGAACGCCTCGCGTCCCGGCTGCTCGTCGTAGGGCCGGCGCATCACCTCCAGCAATTCGGCGATGCCGTCGGTGTCGCCCTGCTCGGCACGGTCGATCGCCTGCTGCGCCAGGTAATTGCGCAGCACGTAGCGCGGGTTCGCCGCGCGCATCTTCGCCACGCGCGCGGCCGCCGGCAGCGGATCGTCGCGCAGCCGCTGCGCATAGCGCGCCAGCCAGGCCTCGAACGCCGGCGCCTGCGCGGCCAGCTTGGCCGGGTCGTAGAACGCAACAGCCAGGTCCGCCAGCGTCGGCAGCTGCGCCGCGCTCAGCTCGCGGAACCACAGGGTCATGTCCACCTCGCCCTGCTGCAGCAGTTGCAACAGGTCCTGCATCAGCGCCAGATCGGGCTCGCCGCATGCGGCCAGGCCGAGCTTGGCGGCGGCGTTGTCGCGTTCGGCCTGGGCGTATGTCTCGCGGAAACGTGCCAGCCCGGCCTGCAGCGGCGCGACGTCGTCGAACAGCGGCGCCAGCGCCTGCGCCAGCCGGGTCAGGTTCCAGTACGCGATCTGCGGCTGGGTGCCGAAACGGTAGCGGCGGCCCTGGGCGTCGGTGGTGTTCGGCGTCCAGTCCGGATCGTAGTCGTCGATCCAGCCGTAAGGGCCGTAGTCGATGGTCAAGCCCAGGATCGACATGTTGTCGGTGTTCATCACCCCATGCACGAAGCCGACCCGCATCCAGTGCGCGACCATCGTCGCGGTGCGCGCGCAGACCTCGCCGAACCAGTCGGCATGGCGCGTGGCGCCATTTGCGTGCAGCTCGGGGAAATCGCGGTCGATCACGAAGTCGGCCAGTTGCCGCAGCAAGGCCGTCTCGCCGCGCGCGGCCGGCAACTCGAAACTGCCGAAGCGCACGAACGACGGCGCCACCCGGCACACCACCGCACCCGGCTCGGCGCGCGGATGGCCGTCGTAGAACATGTCGCGCACCACGCGCTCGCCGGTCGCGACCAGACTCAGCGCGCGCGTGGTCGGCACGCCGAGATGGTGCATGGCCTCGCTGCACAGGAATTCGCGGATCGACGAGCGCAGCACCGCGCGGCCATCGGCACCGCGCGAATACGGCGTGCGCCCGGCACCCTTGAGCTGCAGCTCCCAGCGCTGCCCGTCCGCCCCCAGCGCCTCGCCCAGCGCGATCGCGCGGCCATCGCCGAGCTGACCAGCCCAATGCCCGAACTGGTGGCCGCCGTAGTTCGTCGCGTACGGCCGCATGCCCGGGTAAAGCGCATTGCCGGCGAAGACCTCGGCGAACTGCGGCGCCAGCACCTCCTGCTCCGACAAACCGAGCATGGCCGCCACCTCGCGCGAATGGGCAAGCAACTGCGGCGCGGCCACCGGGGTCGGCGCGACCTCCGACCACAACGCGCCCAGCACCTCGCGCAGGCGCGGTCCGCGCTCGGGATCGCCAGGCAGCTCGGCGGTAAAACGGTTGTCGAAGCGCAATGCGGGCATATGCGTCAGCTTACAGCCCCCTCTCCCATCGGGAGAGAGGTTGGGGTGAGGGTGCGGCGCGAAGCGTCTCGCTGGGTTGGGTGCGCAAGGCTGCGCCCGTACCCTCATCCGCCCCTGCGGGGCACCTTCTCCCGACGGGAGAAGGGAACAGCCGCGGAGTGCTTTAGCCCCTCTCCCGCTGGGAGAGGGTTGGGGTGAGGGTCCGGCGCGAAGCGTCTCGCGGAGTTGGGTGCATGAGGCTGCGCCCTGACCCTCATCCGCCCCTGCGGGGCACCTTCTCCCGCAGGGAGAAGGGAACAGCGCTAGCCCCTCTCCCCCGGGAGAGGGGTTGGGGTGAGGGTACGGCGCGAAAGCGTCTCGCGGAGTTAGGTACGCGAGACTGCACCCTACCCTCCCCCCTGCCAGGCACCTTCCCCGAAAAGGGAGCCATGGTCCTGCCGGGAGAAGAAAACAGCGAACTGCAACCAAGCCAGCGCATCCGCAGCGACATCTCGCGCGTACTTGCCGGTAGCGCCGCCGACGCCATGCACTCGCTGCCGACACATGCATGCGGCATGCTCCCGCTCCTTTCCTGCAGGTACCGTCCATGTCCGAACGTTCGCCGTTGCCGCCGCGCTGGCCGCGCCACCTGCTGGTCGCGCTGTCCTCGCTGCTGGTCTCCGCCTGCAGCAGCGTGTTCTTCGGCGGCCTCAACGCCGGCTCTGCGCGCAACGGGCTGAGCGAGCAGCGCGGGATCGTGTTCGATGCGGCGCATGGCCTGAAGCTGGACGTCTATCGCCCGGTCGCGGCGCAGAACGCGCCGGTGGTGGTGTTCTTCCACGGCGGCACCTGGAAGACCGGCAACCGCCAGCAGTACCGCTGGGCCGGCGAGGCGCTGGCGCGGCATGGCGTGGTCGCGATCGTGCCGGATTACCGCAAGTATCCGCAGGTGACCCTGGACGGCTTCATGCACGACGCCGCCAGCGCGGTCGCCTGGAGCCAGCGCCATGCCGCCGAGCACGGCGGGGACCCGCGCCGGCTGGCGCTGATGGGCCACTCCGCCGGTGCGCACATGGCCGCACTGCTGGCCACCGACGGCAGTTGGCTGCAGGCGCAAGGCCTGTCGCCGCGGCAACTGTGCGGCCTGGTCGGCCTGGCCGGTCCCTACGATTTCCTGCCGCTGACCGATCCCGACCTGATCGGCATGTTCGGCCGCGACCCGGCGCAGCAGCGGCGCTCGCAGCCGGTGGCCTTCGTCGATGGCGACGAACCGCCGGCGCTGCTGCTGCACGGCGCCAACGACCGCGTGGTCGAGCCGCGCGACAGCCGTTCGCTGCAGGCGGCCCTGCAAGGCGCCGGCGTGCCCGCCGAGCTGAAGCTCTATCCAGGCGTCGGCCACCTGCGTCTGGCGCTGGCGCTGCGCAAGGACGATCCGGCGCTGCCGGTCATGGCCGACAGCATCGCCTTCGTGCGCCAGTGCCAACCGCGCATGCCGCAACCGTGAAGCAAGGAGCGCGGCGTATCGAGCGCCCTCGCCGCGCGCCGCGATCCGCTCTGGGATGAAGGACGCGCCCTAGCCGGCCTTGCCGCTGCCGAGCAGTTCGAACGGCCCGCCCTGCTGCAGCGCGCGCTGGTAGGCCGGACGCTGTTCGATGCGCTGCACGAAGCCAGCCAGGTTCGGATAGGCCTGCAGGCCGGCGCGCGCGGCCGCGGCCTGGACCGGGAAGCTCATCTGCACGTCGGCGGCGGTGAAGCGGTCGCCGGCGAACCAGCCGGTGGCCGCCAGTTCGCGCTCCATCCAGTCCAGGTGCAGCTTCAGTTGCGGACCGACGAAGCCGTGCATCGCCTTGTCGACGATGGCGCGGGCGATCGGCCGCGCGAAGAACGGCATCTTCGCCGAACGGATGCGCCCGAACACCAGGCTCATCAGCAACGGCGGCATCGCCGAACCCTCGGCGTAATGCATCCAGTAGCGGTAGCGCAGGCGCTCGGGCGCCTCCAGCGGCTGCGGCGACGGCGACAGCGCGCGCTCGGTGTCGTAGCGCTCCACCAAGTAATCCAGGATCGCGCCGGATTCGGCAAGCACCTGGCCGTCGTCGACCAGCACCGGCGACTTGCCCAGCGGATGGATCGCGCGCAATTCCGGCGGCGCCAGCATGGTCTGCTTGTCGCGCTGGTACTTGACCACCTGGTACGGCAGCGCCAGTTCCTCCAGCAGCCACAGCACGCGCTGGGAACGGGACTGGTTGAGGTGGTGGACGGTGATCATGGCGACGGTTCCGAAGGCGCGGGGGCGGCCATGGTAGCCGGGTCTGCGTGGGGATCGCGGCTACAGGGAACTTCCAATCACCCCGAAAAATTCAACCGGCACGCTCGCAAGCCATTGATACGCTTACGTGAAATTAAGAAATAGAGGGTTTCCAGAAGCCCTATGGCCGCGCAGCGTCTCCGGTATCGACGACGCTGGAGCTGCGCTTGGCGCCGACGCCGATACGGCTCCAGGCTGGGCCAGGCAGATGCAGCAGGTACGCGCACAAATAAAAACGCCGGAAGCTTGCGCTCCCGGCGTTCTGGCGACCTTGCGGTAGCTGGCGTCTAAATTAGACGGCCTGCACCTGGTCAGCCTGCATGCCCTTCTGGCCCTGCACGGCGACGAAGGTCACCTTCTGGCCTTCCTGCAGCGACTTGAAGCCGGTGCCCTGGATGGCGCGGAAATGCACGAACAGGTCCGGGCCGCTTTCCGGGGTGATGAAGCCGAAGCCCTTGGCATCGTTGAACCACTTCACGGTACCGCTCTGACGATCAGACATTTACTAACTCCTGAAACATTGAATTGAAGAAAATCGCAGCCACCGGGTATCGGGGCCGAGACTGAGTTGCAGGCGTTGGTAAAGCGGAACGATGAAGCGGATCGCGAGATCAACTGCACCAGGCCACGATTCACGGTGACCCTAGCAAACACAGTGGACCAACCATACGCGGGTCGTCCGCAAAAAGCGACAAGTTTGTGTAGACAAACCGAGATCGCCCACAAAGATGCTGAACCCAGGCCTAAAGTTCGCGGCAGTGCGGTCGATACACCTGCCGTTCTACGCAAATTGCGCAGCCGCCCTGCCCTTGCCGGGCATTCCACTGGATGGCGTGCCGGCGCACGGAACAGTCGCTCACTATGACACTGCAAGCCCCTCTCCCGCCGGGAGAGGGGTTGGGGTGAGGGTACGGCGCGAAGCGTCTCGCGAAGTTTGGGATGCACGAGGCTTCGCCCGGACCTCATCCGCCCCTTCGGGGCACCTTCTCCCGCCGGGAGAAGGGAACAGCCAGGGGTGCATAGCCCCTCTCCCCCGGGAGAGGGGTTGGGGTGAGGGTCCGGCGCGCAGCGTCTCGCAGAGTTAGGCCACGTCGTCACGCCGGCGGCCAAACCAAGGTCTGCGCACTGACGAAACTGCGCGCCTGCCCACTGAGCGGGTCGTCGAACGCCAGGCCGCAGGCCAACAAGTGCAGCGTGTCGGCGGCAGCGCCCTCCCCCTCCGCACGCAACTGCGGATACAGCGCATCGCCCAGGATCGGCGCGCCCAGCGCCGCCATGTGCACGCGCAACTGGTGTTTGCGGCCGGTCACCGGCGCCAGCGCGTAGCGCCACAGCGGTCCGTCCGGAGCGTCCAGCACCTCGATCCGGGTCAGGCTGTTGGCCTCGCCGTCGGCCTCGGCCATGCGGAAGAACGGCTCGCCGCGTACCAGCCGGCTTGCGCGCAGCAGCGGAAACGCCTGTCCCGGCAAGGCCGGGGCCAGCGCCTGATAGGCCTTGGCGATGCGCCGCTCGCGGAACAGCGCCTGGTAGGCGGCGCGGCTGCGCGGATCGGCCGAGAACAGCACCAGCCCGGCGGTGGCGCGGTCCAGCCGGTGCAGCGGCACCAGCGCCGGATTGCCCAGCCGCGCCACCAGCCGCGCCAGCAAGGTCTCGCGCAGGTAGCGCCCGGACGGGGTCACCGGCAGCCCATGCGGCTTGTCGGCCACCACCAGATGCGCATCGGCATGGACGATGCGCTCCACCCCGGCGATCGGCGCCTCATCGGCGACCTCGCGGAAATAGCGCACGTCCAGCCCGACCCGGTACGGCAGCGACGCCGGCAACGGCTGCCCGTGCAGATCCTGCACGCGGCCGCGGGCGCAGCGATCCTGCCACTGTGCCCGCGACACCTGCGGGAAGCGCGCGCACAAGCCGTCCAGCAGCGTCGGCCACGGCCCTGGCGGCAGCTGCCAGCGGCTCGGGGCCGGAACCAATGCGGACGGTGGGCGGGGATCGGACATCGCCACGCATTATCATGGCCGCCCTTTGATCCCGGTAGCCGCATGGCCCTCACCGCCACCCTCCGCAAGGCCGAGCTGCAGATTTCCGACATGGACCGCGGCTACTACGCGGCGCATTCGCTGACCCTGGCCCAGCATCCGTCCGAAACCGACCAGCGGCTGATGGCGCGGCTGCTGACCTTCGCCCTGTTCGCCGAGGAACGCCTGCTGTTCGGCAAGGGCCTGAGCAGCGACGACGAGCCGGACCTGTGGCGAATGGACTACACCGGCGCGATCGAGCAGTGGATCGAGGTCGGCCAGCCCGACGAATCGCGCATCCGCAAGGCCTGCGGCCGCGCCCGCGACGTGGTGGTGGTCAACTACGGCGGCCGCGTCGCCGACATCTGGTGGGAGAAGAACGCCTCCGGCCTGCTCAAGCTCAAGCCGCTGCAGGTGATCGACCTGCCCGGCGACGCGGTCGCCTCGGCGGCCGAGCTGATCCAGCGCAGCATGCGTTTCGACGTGGTGATCCAGGACGGCGAAGTGCAGTTGCTCGGCGACGAGGGCAGCGTCACCTTCACCCCGACGGTGCGCAAAGCCGCGGCATGAGCGCGCGCGCCGAGCCGATCCGGGTCGACGTCGCGGTCATCGGCGCCGGCGCCGCCGGGCTGATGTGCGCGCTGACCGCCGGCCGCCGCGGGCGCCGCGTGCGGGTGATCGAGCATGCCAACAAGGTCGGCAAGAAGATCCTGATGTCCGGCGGCGGGCGCTGCAATTTCACCAACACCGGCACCGGCCCAGGCAATTTCCTGTCCGCCAACCCGCACTTCTGCAAGTCGGCGCTGGCGCGCTACCGCCCGGCCGATTTCATCGAGATGGTCGAACGCCACGGCATCGCCTATCACGAGAAGGAACTGGGCCAGCTGTTCTGCGACATCTCCTCCAAGCAGATCGTGCGCATGCTGGTGGACGAATGCGACGCGGCCGGGGTGACCATTCGCACCCAGTGCGCGGTGCGCGGCGTGGAACGCGGCAGCGAGGGGTTTCGCATCGACAGCGACGACGGCCCGGTACACGCCGCCTCGCTGGTCGTGGCCAGCGGCGGGCTGTCCATTCCCAGCCTGGGCGCCACCGGCTTCGGCTACGAACTGGCCCGCCAGTTCGGCCACGCCGTGCTGCCGACCCGCGCCGGACTGGTGCCGCTGACCCTCAGCGGCAAGCACCAGGAACGCCTGCAGGACCTGTCGGGGCTGGCGCTGCCGGTGGAAGCCAGTTGCAATGGCGCCAGCTTCCGCAACTTCATGCTGATCACCCATCGCGGCATCAGCGGCCCGGCGATCCTGCAGATCTCCTCGTACTGGCAGCCGGGCGACGACCTGCGCCTGGACCTGCTGCCCGGGCAGGACGCGGCCGCGTGGCTGCGCGAGCAGAAGCGCCTGCGCGGCGCCGCCGAGCTGCGCACGGTACTGGGCGAGGCCCTGCCGCGCCGCTTCGCGCAGCGCCTGTGCGAGGTCTGGCTGCCGGACAAGCCGGTCCGCCAGCTCGACGAACCGCAGCTGCGCGCCGCCGCGGCCCTGCTCGGCGCCTGGCCGCTGGTGGCCAGCGGCACCGAGGGCTACCGCACCGCCGAGGTCACCCTGGGCGGGGTGGATACCGATCAGGTGTCGTCGGCGACCATGGAATCGCGCCAGATGCCCGGCCTGTACTTCGTCGGCGAGGTGCTGGACGTGACCGGCTGGCTGGGCGGCTACAACTTCCAGTGGGCCTGGGCCTCGGGCCATGCCGCTGGCGGCGGGGCCTGACGGCCGGGATTGGGGAGTCGGGATTTGGAATTCGCAACGGCGCGCTTCGATGTTTACACCCAGCTTTGGTCAACCCACGAACGTTCAGGCACCGGGAACCGCTGTAACGAATCCCCAATCCCGAATCCCCAATCCCGGCCCCACACACATGGACGCCGCTGCGGGCATCGTGTATTAAACCCCGTCTCCGGGAGGCTTCATGCAAACAGGCAAAGACACCACCCTGCGCCTGATGATCGTCGACGACAGCGGTGAAGACGCCGAAGCGATCGTCAGCAGCCTGCGCAACAGCGGCATCGCGGTGCGGCCGTCGCGGCCGCAGCACGCAGAGGAACTGGGCGCCATGCTCGCCGCGCAGCCGATCGACCTGGTGCTGAGCGCGCGCTCGCAGGCCATCCCGCTGCCGCAGGTGCTGCAGCGCGTGGGCGCCAGCGGCAAGGACATCCCGGTGATCCTGCTCGCCGACAGCATCGACGAGAACGAATGGGTCGAGGCGGTGGCCGGCGGCGCGCGCGCGATCGCCCTGCGCCAGCGTCCCGAGCACCTGCTGTCGGTGCTGCGCAACACCTGGGCCGACCTGCACGCGCGCCGCGGCCTGCGCCGGATCGAGGCGCAGATGCGCGAGACCGAGCGCCGCTGCGATGCGCTGATCGCCTCCTCGCGCGATCCGATCGCCTACATCCACGAAGGCATGCACATCCGCGCCAACGACGCCTACCTGGAGATGTTCGGCTTCGACTCGTTCGACGACGTGGAAGGCGTCTCGCTGCTGGACATGGTCGCGCCGCAGCACGTGGAGGAATTCAAGCAACTGCTGAAGTCGCTGGGCAAGGGCGAACCGCCGCCGGCGCAGTACCAGGTCGACGCGCGCACGATGGAGGGCGAGAGCTTCCCGGCGACGATGGAGTTCGCCACCGCCAGCTACGAGGGCGAGGCCTGCGTGCAGGTGGTGTTCCGCCGCCGCGAGGAATTCGATCCGGAACTGGCGCGCGAGGTTGAGGACCTGCGCCAGCGCGACCAGGTCACCGGCCTGCTCAACCGCCCGACCTTCATGCTGGCGCTGGAGAACGCGGTGGCCCAGGTCGGCCGCGGCGACGGCCATTACGGCTTCCTGCTGGTCGAACCCGACCACTACACGCGGTTGCTGGCCGACATCGGCCTGGACTCGGCCGACGCGTTGGTGGCGGCGCTGGCCCAGCACCTGGCCGCGGCGATCGACGGCGACGTGCAGGCGGCCCGCTTCGGCGAACACAACTTCGCGCTGCTGTTGCAGGGCGACTACGCCCGCACCTCGGCGCAGGCCGAGCGCCTGCTCAACGCCTACGCGGCGCACGTGTTCAGCGTCGGCGAGCGCTCGGCCACGGTCACCGTCAGCATCGGCGGCGTGCAGATCGGCGAGAAGATCGCCACCGTCGGCCAGGTCCTGGCCCGCGCCAGCGAGAACGTGCAGGCCACCATCGAACTGGGCGGCAACGCCTGCAAGATCTTCGACCCCGGCGCCGCCGACCGGGTCGAGGAAGAGCGCATCCAGCGCTGGGTGCAGCAACTGCGCGACGCGCTGGCCGGCGACGGCTTCCTGCTGCACTACCAGCCGGTGCTGAACCTGCAGGGCGAGCCGCACGAACTGTACGAGGCCTACCTGCGCCTGGAGCGCAACGACGAGATCATCGGCCCGACCACGTTCCTCGGCATCGCTACCGAACACGGGCTGATGGCCGAGATCGACCGCTGGGTGGTGGCCCGCGCGATCGCGGTGATCGGCGAGCGCCAGCGCGCCGGCCATGCCACCAGCCTGCTGGTCAAGATCAGCCCGGACGCCTTCGCCGACCTGCAGATGGTGGAGCTGATCCGCCGCGAACTGGCCGCGCACGGCGTGCCCGGCGAGCGGCTGTGGCTGCAGACGCCGGAAGCCAAGGTATTCACCCACCTGCGCAATGCGCAGCAGTTCCTGGCGGCGGCCACCGGACTGGGCTGCAAGGTCGGGCTGGAGCAGTTCGGCTCGGGCCTGGACTCGTTCCAGTTGCTGGCGCATTTCCAGCCTTCGTTCCTGAAACTGGATCGCGGCTTCACCCAGGACCTGGCGCAGACCCGCGAGCACCAGGAAAAGATCCGCGAGATCACCGAGCGCGCGCAGTCGGCCGGGATCCGCAGCATCGCTGAGTTCGTCGCCGACGCCACCTCGATGAGCCTGCTGTTCAGCGCCGGCGTCGACTACGTGCAGGGCGAATTCGTCGGCCTGGCGGGACCGGGGATGAGCTTCGATTTTGCTTGAAGGCCGGGATTTGGGATTCGGGATTGGGGATTTGCAACGGCGCAGTGGCCAGGCCGTTCCACACGATCCTGCAAAAAGAAACGCCAGGCGGGGTGACCTGCCTGGCGTTGCCTGAGCCGACTGCGGTTGCAGGCGACGATTCGAGTTCGGCGAACCGCGATCCGGAAGGAGCGCCAGCCCGCGGCGATCAGCTCACCGTCGCGTTAGTGTGCGAGGCGCGCAGCGTGGCGATGCGCTCGGACAGCGGCGGGTGGCTCATGAACAGCTTGCGCAGGCCCTGGCCCAAACCACCGGCGATGCCGAACGCCTGCACCTGCGACGGCAGCGTGCTCTGCCCGTGGTTGAGTTCCAGCCGCTGCAGCGCCGCGATCATCTTGTTGCGACCGGCCAGGCTGGCGCCGCCGGCGTCGGCGCGGAACTCGCGGTAGCGCGAGAACCACATCGCGATCATCGTCGCGAACAGGCCGAACACCATCTCCAGCACCATCACGATGGCGTAGTAGGCCAGGCCGCGGCGGCCGCCGTCGCGGTTGCCGGACAGGTAGCCGTCCACCACTCCGCCGACCACCCGCGCCAGCACGATCACGAAGGTGTTCAGCACGCCCTGCAGCAGCGCCATCGTCACCATGTCGCCATTGGCGACGTGGCTGATCTCATGCGCGAGCACGGCTTCCGCTTCGTCTTCGGTCATGTTCCGCAGCAGGCCGGTGGACACCGCGACCAGCGCGTTGTTGCGGTTGGCGCCGGTGGCGAAGGCGTTGATCTCCGGACCGTCGTAGACCGCGACCTCGGGCATGCCGATGCCGGCGGCCTGTGCCTGCCGCCGTACCGTCTCCAGCAGCCAGCGTTCGGTGTGGTTGCGCGGCTCGGTGATCACCTGCGCGCCGGTGGCGCGCTTGGCCATGAACTTGGACAGCAACAGCGACACCAGCGAGCCGCCGAAGCCGAACAGCGCGGCCATCACCAGCAGGCCGCCCATCTGGTTGGGATTGATCCCGAACACGGACATGACAATGCCGGCCAGCACCAGCACCGCCAGATTGGTGATGAGGAACAGGGCGATTCGATTGAACATGCAGGCGTGGACTCCGCACCAGGAAAAATGAAGGACTGACTCGAATCTGCGGCGCGTACAGCTTGAATTCAAGCGCATACCTGACCGACGATTCAGCTTGCCCATGCCCTCGCCCCCTCCCTACCGCGGCCGTTTCGCGCCCTCGCCCACCGGTCCGCTGCACCTGGGCTCGCTGCTCGCCGCGTTCGGCAGCTGGCTGCTGGCGCGCCATGCCGGCGGCGAGTGGTTGCTGCGCATCGAGGACGTGGACCGGCCGCGCAGCGTGCCTGGCGCAGCCGAACGCCAACTCGCCAGCCTGCGCGCCTGCGGGTTGGAAGCAGATGCGCCGATCCTGCGCCAGAGCGAGCGCGGCGCCGTCTATCAGGCCGCCGCGCAGCGCCTGCTGCAGAGCGGCCAGGCATTCGCCTGCAGCTGCAGCCGCAGCGAACTGGCCGCGCAAGGCGGCGTGCACCACCGCTGCGTGGCCGCGCAAGCGCGGCCGCAGCCGGCGCTGCGCCTGCGCGTGGCCGCGGGCAGCACGGTCGGGTTCCGCGACGGCGTGCGCGGCGATGTCGAACAGGACGTGCACGCCGAGGTCGGCGACTTCGTGCTGCTGCGCGCCGACGGCTGTTGGGCCTATCAGTTGGCGGTGGTGGTCGACGATGCCGCGCAAGGCATCAGCGACGTGGTCCGCGGCGCCGATCTGCTCGATTCGACGCCGCGGCAGATCCTGCTGCAGCGCGCACTGGGCCTGCCGACGCCGAACTACCTGCACCTGCCGCTGCTGCTCGGCGGCGACGGCCGCAAGCTGTCCAAGTCGCATGCGGCACTGCCGCTTGACGACGCCGATCCGTTGCCCGCGCTGCGCCTGGCCTGGACCCTGCTGGGGCAGGCTCCGGCGGCGCTGGCCGGGGCCGGCTCGGTGGCCGCATTGCTGGCCGCGGCGTTGCGCGCGTTCGAGCCGGCGCGGCTACCGGCGCAGGATCGGACGCTGGCGGACGCGGCCGGTATCCCCAGCGACGCCAAGGCTGACTAGAATCGGGGTTTCGGCTGCGGCGCGGCCCTCTCCTCTTCCCCCATCCGGAGCGAATCCATGACATCACGCGTTGCGCTGGTCACCGGCGGTACCGGCGGCATCGGCACCGCCATCTGCGAGCGGTTGGCCGCACAGGGCCACCGCGTGGCCAGCAACTACCGCGACGCGGCCAAGGCGCACGCCTGGCAGCAGCGCATGCGCGAACGCGGCCACGAGATCGCCATCGTCGCCGGCGACGTCGCCTCGCCCGACCACGCGCAGGCGCTGGTGCAGGAAGTGGAGCGGCAGCTCGGCCCGATCGAGGTGCTGATCAACAACGCCGGCATCACCCGAGACACCACCTTCCACAAGATGACCGCCGAGCAGTGGCACGAGGTCATCAACACCAACCTCAACTCGGTGTTCAACGTCACCCGCCCGGTGATCGAAGCCATGCGCAAGCAGCGCTGGGGCCGGGTCATCCAGATCAGTTCGATCAATGGCCTGAAGGGCCAGTACGGCCAGGCCAACTACGCCGCGGCCAAGGCCGGCATGCACGGCTTCACCATTTCCCTGGCACGCGAGAACGCCGGCTACGGCATCACCGTCAACACCGTGTCGCCGGGCTACGTGGCCACCGACATGGTGATGTCGGTGCCGGAAGAAGTGCGCGCCAAGATCATCGCCGACATCCCCACCGGGCGCCTGGGCAGGCCGGAAGAGATCGCCTACGCGGTCGCGTTCCTGGTCGCCGAAGAGGCGGCCTGGATCACCGGCTCCAACCTGGACATCAACGGCGGCCACCACATGGGCTGGTAGCGACAGGCGACTGAACCGCTCAGGCGCGCGGGCGGCACAGTCGAGGTAACGCTACCGAAAATGCTGCAGCTGGCATTGCGCGCTTCGCATCCGTGCTGCGTGCGTGCTGCGCAGCATTTTTTTTGCCGTCGCGCCCGAGTTCAGGGGCTTTTGGCGGTTGCAAGCCCTGCTGCGCTGCGCCATGCTGCGCGCCTACCGTCAAGAGCGAACGCTTCATGGCTGAGATCCGCATCATCAAGAAGTACCCCAATCGCCGCCTCTACGACACCGAGATTTCCAGTTACATCACCATCGAAGACGTCCGCCAGCTGATCATCGACGGCGAAGAATTCGAGGTCCGCGACGCCAAGACCGGCGAAGACCTCAGCCGCGCGGTATTGCTGCAGATCATCGCCGACCAGGAACAGGACGGCGAACCGATGCTGTCCACCCAGTTGCTCAGCCAGATCATCCGTTTCTACGGCGATTCGCTGCAGGGCTTCATGGGCAACTACCTGGAGCGCAGCATGCAGGTGTTCCTGGACCAGCAGCAGCAGTTCCGCCAGCAGATGGGCAATCTGCTCGGGCAGACCCCGTGGACCATGATGAACCAGCTCACCGAGCGCAACATGGAGCTGTGGCAGGAATTCCAGCGCAACCTCGGCACCGGCTTCGGCCGCCCTGCCGCGGGTGGCACCAAGCCGAGCGAGCCGCCGGCCGCCGGCGCCGCACCGAAGTCGCGCGCGCGCTGAGCCGCGCCGCAGAGCGCTCCGCCGCTCACACCCGCTGTAGGAGCGGCTTCAGCCGCGACAGGCTTTACCAGTAGTGCCTGTCGCGGCTGAAGCCGCTCCTACAAAATTTTGCCGCTATCTCAGCGCGAACGCGGCGCTGGCGACGTCCGGCAACCGGCACAGATCCGCTCGACCTTGTAGCCGCGCGCGCGCAACGCTTCGACCACGCCGTCGGGGCCGAGCAGGTGCAAGGCGCCGACCACCACCAGCGTGTCGCCCTGGCCGTCGCGCAGGCGCTGCTCCAGCCGCGGCACCCAGGCCTGATTGCGATCGACGTTGATGCGCTGGTATAGCCGCGGGTAGTCGCGCTTCATCTCCACGCCCATGTCCTGCCACAGCATGCGCTCGTCGCCGCGGCGCCAGGCATCGTGCAGGCGCTGGGTCTGCGCCGCGCCCTGTTCGGCATCGTCCAGCGCTTCGATCAGCATCTGCTTCTGCTCCACCGGCTCCATGCCGTCGAGCATCGCGATCTGCGCCTGCGCGGTTTCCAGGCCCTCGACCGTCTTGCCCGCCTGCACCGCCATGTCCATGAAATGCCGGTCCAGGCCGGCATCGGCCTGCAGCCCCTGCCCCTTCATTTCGGCGATGCTGATGCTCAGGCCGACAAACCAGGGTTCGAATCCGCCCATCTGCTCCAGCGGCAGGCCGTGGCCGGCGGCATAGCGGCGCAGGCGCTGCCAGGTGGCCGCGTCCAGATCGTCCTGCAGGCGCTTGCCGTCCTGGCGCTGCGCCGCCTGCAGCATCTGCGCGCCCAGCTGCGGCGACGCCACGTCCTGCGGCGACAGTTCGAACAGCAGCCGCGGCGACGCGGCGTAGGCGGCATCAACCTCGTGCGCCAGCGGATAGTCGTCCGGCTTGAGCAGGTGGAACGAACCGAGCAGGTACAGCGCGCCGCGCGGCCCGCTGACTTTCCACAGCAGCGGCGTCGGCGGCGCGGGCGTCGCATTGGGCGCCGCAGCCGCAGCCGCAGCCGCGGGTGGCGCGCGCGCCGGCACCGGCGCGGCGGCGAACAGGGTCAGACACAACAGCAGGCAGCGCAGCAGGCGCGGGATCGGCATCGTCGGGGCTCTCAGTTCAATGTGCGGCGGCATAGGTCTTCTCGCCGGCTTCCACCGCCAGGTCCAGCCGGTTCTCCGGCGGCGGCAGCGGACAGGTCGCGAACGGGGTGAACGCGCACGGCGGGTTGTAGGCGCGATTGAAATCCAGCACCACGCTGCCGTCGGCGTTCGGTGCCGGCACGTCGAGGAAGCGCCCCGCCGGATAGCTGCCGCGGCCGCTGGTGCGGTCGGCGAACACCACGAACAGCGGGCGTCCAGGTTCGCCGATCGCTTCCAGGCGGAAGCGCTTGCCGTCGCGCTCGAACTCCAGCGCGCCGGCGTTGGGCGACTCGGTGGTGACGCCGATGATGTCGACGATCGGCAGGGTCTTGCCCGGCGCGTTGGGCACGAAGCGGCCGCGGATGCGCCAGGATTCGGCCGGCGGCCAATCGTTCAGCCCGGCGAAGCCGAGCCGGGTCGGCGCATCGGCGTGCTTGACCCGCAGCGCATAGCGGCCGCCGCGCTCGATCAGGCTCAGCTTGCCCTTGCCGCCGTCGAAGTCGATCACGCTCGGCGTCGCGTCGTGGTCGCTGTACACGCGCGTGCGCCGCTGCAGCGGCTTGCCGTCCATGCTCAGCGCTGCGCCGGGTTCCGGGGTCAGGAACACCTGCGCGCCCACCCGCGACACCAGCGCCATTCGCGCCGGCCCGACCGCCAGGCGGATGCCGCTGCCGGGGCCGCTGCCGATGTAGTGTTCCTTCAGTTCCAGCCAGTGCAGGCCGACCAGGCTGGTCCAGCCGTCGGCGGCCTGCAGTTCCTGCTTGCGCTGTTCGCGCCAACGCTGCTGCTCGGCCAGGAACGCCTTGTCGGCGACCGCCGGCGCGACCGGTGCCGGTGCCTGCTTGCCGCATGCGCCCAACGCGAGCAGCGCTGCCAGCAGCGCCGCCGCCCTTCCCCGCTTGCCCATCAGCGCCCCCGTAAGAACCAACGATCGATCTCGCCCAGCGTGAACCGCGCCCAGGTCGGGCGCCCATGATTGCATTGCCCCGAGCGCTCGGTGGCTTCCATGTCGCGCAACAGCGCGTTCATTTCCGGCACGGTGAGGCGCCGGTTGGCGCGTACCGCGCCGTGGCAGGCCATCGTCGACAGCAGTTCGTCGCGCGCGCCGGCGACGCGGCGGCTGTGGCCGTGTTCGCGCAGGTCGGTCAGCACGTCGCGCAGCAAGGCTTCCGGCTCGGCCTGCGCCAGCAACGCCGGGATGCTGCGCACGTGCAGCGATTGCGGGCCGCTGCGGGTGATCTCGAAGCCGAGCGCGGCCAGCGTCTCCGCCTCGCGTTCGGCGGTGTCGGCGTCGCGCTCGCCCACCGCCAGGGTGATCGGCACCAGCAGCGGCTGCGCATGCAGGCCGATGCCGTCGTGCGCGTTCTTCAGCCGCTCGTAGCCGATGCGTTCGTGCGCGGCATGCATGTCCACCACGATCAGGCCTTCTGCGTTCTCGGCCAGGATGTAGATGCCGTGCAGTTGCGCGATCGCATAGCCGAGCGGCGGCACGCCACTGTCGGGCGAGGTCGCCGGCAGGCCGCCGGCCGCATCCTGGGCCTGCAGCGACATGCCCGCTGCGGCATCGGCGGCGCCGGCCGGCGCGGCATACAACGCCGCGTAGGCGGCCGGCGCCTCGTTGACGCGCAGGCCGAGCGGCGACTGCGCCGGGCGCCATTGCGCGCCGTAGCCCTGGCCGCCGGAGCCACCGCCGCTCGCATTGCCGGACATCGGCAACGCACCGCCGGCATACGCCAGCGCCGCCGCCTGCGCGGCATCGCCCGCGGTCGGCGTGCTGCCGGCACGGGTCTGCGCCAGCGCGTCCTGCAGCGTGCGATAGACGAAGTCGTGGATCAGCCGCGCATCGCGGAAGCGCACCTCGTGCTTGGCCGGATGCACGTTGACGTCGACCCGCGCCGGCTCCAGTTCCAGGAACAGCACATAGGCCGGCTGCCGGCCATGGAACAGCACGTCGCCATAGGCCATCTTCACCGCATGCGCGACGCTGCGGTCGCGCACCGAACGGCCGTTGACGTACAGGTACTGCTGGTCGGCGCTGGCGCGCGAATAGTGCGGTTGCGCGATCCAGCCGTGCAGGCGCAGCCCGGCGCCGCTGTGGTCCACGCGCAGCGCCTGCCGCGCGAAGTCCTCGCCCAGGGTTTCGCCCAGCCGCGCATCCGAATACAGGTCGCCCGGCTTGTAGCGCCGCGACGGCTTGCCGTTGTGCGACACGCGCAATTCCACGTCCGGGCGCGCCAACGCCAGCGAACGCAGCCATTCCTCGATATGGCCGAGTTCGGTGCGCTCGGCGCGCAGGAACTTGCGCCGCGCCGGCACGTTGTAGAACAGCTCGCGCACCTCGACCGTGGTGCCCGGCGCCTGCGCGCGCGGCTGCACCTGCCCGACCTTGCCGCCGTCGACCTGCAGCGCGGCGCCGTGCTCGTCGCCGGGGCGGCGCGAGGACAGGGTGAAGCGGCTGACCGAGGCGATCGACGGCAGCGCTTCGCCGCGGAAGCCGAGCGTGCCGACCGACTCCAGGTCGTCGAGCGAGGCGATCTTGCTGGTCGCGTGCCGCGACACCGCCAGCGGCAATTCCTCCGGCGGAATGCCGCCGCCGTCGTCGCGGATCCGGATCAGGCGCACACCGCCTTCTTCCAGGTCGATGTCGACGCGGCGCGCACCGGCATCCAGCGCGTTCTCGACCAGTTCCTTGACCACCGAGGCCGGGCGCTCGACCACTTCGCCCGCGGCGATCTGGTTGATCAGGATCTCGGGCAATTGGCGAATGCTCATGCCGGCTCCCTCCCACACTGCGGCGCGCACGCGCAACGCGGCCAACGCGCGATCGCGCCGGACTCGGAGAAGGCAGAACAGAAACTGTTACGGGACATCGGCACGGCTCACGGCGCGGACGCCGCCATCGGGATCAGCCGGCGATGATAGCCGAGCGCCTCAGCGGCTGCCGCCGGCCACGGTGCTAGCCGCTTCCGCCTCGGCCTGCGCGCGCGCGGCGAACAGCGTGCCCGGCGGCGGCTGGCGGGTAAAGAACGTATTGACGCCATCGAGCACCGCACCGGCCAGGCGCCGCTGGTAACCCGGATCGGTCAGCCGGCGCTCTTCGTCCGGATTGGAGATGAAAGCGGTCTCGACCAGCATCGCCGGCATGTCCGAGGTGCGCAGCACCGCGAAGTTGGCCCGCTCCAGCTCCGGCTTGTGGTTGTTGCCGATCCGCTTGAGCCCGCCCAGCACGTGCCCGGCCGCGTCTTCGGAGGCCTTCATGTGCCCGCTCTGGGCCAGGTCCAGCAACACGCTGGCCAGGGTGCTGTCGGTCTTCTGCAGGCGCACGCCGCCGACCAGGTCGGCCGCGTTTTCCTTGTCCGCCAGCCAGCGCGCGCGCTGCGAGGAGGCACCCTTGGTCGAGAGGACATAGACCGAGGAGCCGGTCGCGCTGCGGTTCTCGGCGGCGTCGGCGTGGATCGAGATGAAGATGTCGGCCTTGGCCGCGCGCGCCTTCTGCGCGCGCATCGGCAGCGGGATGAACACGTCGGTATCGCGGGTCATGTAGGCCTTCATGCCTGGCGTGGCGTTGATCTGCCGCGCCAGTTCGCGGCCGATCGCCAGGGTCACGTCCTTCTCGCGCTTGCCGGTCGGGCCCATCGCGCCGGGATCCTGGCCGCCATGGCCGGGATCGATGGCCACGATCAACGGCCGCATGCTCGGCTTCATCGCCACCCGCGACGGCGCGCTCGGCATCACCGGGCGCGCCTCGGCGGCGGCGGCGACGGCCACATCGTCGGTGCTGGCCGCGTCGGGCCGGTCGGACATCGGCGCTGCCGCGACGACGCCTTGTTGCGCCGGCACGGCGGCGCCGACCGACGCGGATGCAGATGCGGTCGGCGCCATCGCGGCAACGGAGGTGCCGGGTGCAGCAGCCGGCACCGGCACGACGCCCGGGCGAGCCGCCACGGTCGTCGTCGGCGCCTGCTGTATAGGTGTCTGCTGTACCGGTGTCGGCGGCGGCGCTGCGCGTTGCACCACCGACGAGGTCAGGGCCGCCGTCGCGCGCGCCGCTTCCAGGCGCGGATCGGGCGTCGGCTTGGGTTCGACCGCTACTGTGGTGGGCGCCGCGGAGGCCGTGGGCGCGGGCGTCGCCACGCCATTGCCGGCATTGGCCACCGGCTTGGCCGACGCCGCATCGCCCGGCCACTCGATCACCAGCACCGAACTGCCGGCCACGGTCTGCATCTGCGGCTTGAACGCCACCACCGGGCTGCTCAGGTCGAACACGATGCGCAAGGTGCCGGGCACCGGATGACCGGTACGCACGGCCGTGACCACACCGTTGCCGGCAGGCAGCTTCAGGCCCTGCGCAGCGGAGGATTCGGGCAGGTCGACGACCAACCGGTTGGGGTTGGCCAGGGTCAGCGTGGTGAAGCCGCCGCTGCCCTGCAGCCGGATCTCGGCACGCGTACCGGTGGCGCCATTACCGACCGAAACCGCCTGGACCTGACCTGCAAACGCCGATTGCGCCGCTAGGCACCAGCCTGCGGCGATGGCGGAACAGGCGAAAAAACGGGTCCCCAGGCGCATGGAGGCGATTCAAGCATCCCGCGGACATAAACACAAGCGGTTTTCCCTTAATAATCCATAACCTGCCCGCACTTCCTAGTGTCAGCCGGCAGAAAAACCCCGCAAGTCGTCCCGTTCCGCCATTTGCGACAACCAAGCCGCGCCGATCGCGGTGCCGGCCTGCAGTTGCACGGCGCGTCCGTCGTCGTGCAGCGCCAGGGCCACGATCAGGTCGGCAGGCGGCAGTACATCGCCGCCGCGCTCCGGCCATTCCACCAGCCACAGGGTCGCCGACGCCTCGTCCAACCCGAGGAAATCCAGTTCGCCGGCGGCACCGATCCGATACAGGTCCAGGTGCCAGGCCTCGCCATCGGCCAACGGATAGCGCTCGACCAAGGTGTAGGTCGGACTGCGAATCGCGCCCTGCACGCCCAGCGCGCGCAGCAAGGCCCGCGCCAGGGTCGACTTGCCGGCGCCGAGATCGCCACGCAGATGCACTATCGCCTGCGCCGGGCGCGTGGCGGCCAGAACCTGGCCGAGGCGCTCGGTGGCGTCGCTGTCCTGCAGTTGGAGCCGCATCATCGGTTCGCGTCCGGATTGGCCAGGTGGCGCAGCGCAGGCAGCAGGTCGGACGGCAGCAGGCCGCGCTGGCCGGCGGCGGCGGCGCGATCGCCTGCAGCCGCATGCAGCAACGCGCCGACGCTGGCCGCTTCGAAGGCGGCCAGGCCTTGCGCGCGCAGCGCCGCGATCACCCCGGTCAGCAGATCGCCCATGCCGCCGACCGCCATGCCCGGATTGCCGGCGGCGATGACGCGCGGGACTCGCCCCGGCGCGGCGACGATGCTGCCGGCACCTTTCAGCACCACCACCGCCTGGTAGCGCTCGGCCAGCGCCGCGGCGGCGGCGAAGCGGTCGCGCTGCACTTCGGCGGTGGCAATGCCGAGCAGGCGCCCGGCCTCGCCCGGGTGCGGTGTCAGCACCGCGTCCGGCAACGCCCGCGGCGCCTGCGCCAGCAGGTTCAGCGCATCGGCGTCGATCACCAACGGCAACTCGGCGGCCAGTGCCAGCCGCCACAGGCCTTGCGCCCATTCGTCCTGGCCCAATCCCGGACCCAGCGCGACCACGCTCGCCCTGCGCAATAGCGGTGCCAGCGCCGCGCCGTCCTCGACCGCGTGCGTCATCGCCTCCGGGCAACGCGCCAGCAGCGGCGCGACATGCGCGTCGCGGGTCGCCACGCTGACCAGGCCGGCGCCGCTGCGCAACGCCGATTCGGCAGCGAGCATGACCGCACCGCCGCTGCCGAGGTTGCCGCCGATGCACAGGACATGCCCGGAATCGCCCTTGTGGCTGTCGCGCCGACGCGGCGCCAGGCGCGCGGCCAGCGCCGTGCCGGTCCAGGCCTGCGCCTGCGCCGCGCAGCCATCGAACGCGGCGGCCGGCACCTCCAGCGTCGCCAGCGCGGTAGCGCCGACATGGTTCAGCGCCGCCCCGGTATGCAACCCGGCATGGGCGACGATGAATTGCACGGTCAGCGTCGCCGGCAACACCGCACCCGACACGGTGCCGTGTTCGGCATCCACGCCGCTGGGCACGTCCAAGGCCAACACCGGCGCACCGAGCCCGGCGAGCGCGCCGAGCAGCGCGGCCAGTTCGGCGTCGGGCGCGCGATTGAGGCCGATGCCGAGCAGCGCATCGACGACCACGTCGGCCGGGTCCAGCGCCGCATCGAACACCTCGATGCGGCCGCCGACGCCGATGTAGTCGGTGCAGGCGCGTTGCGCCAACGCCGATTGCGGACCGCGCCCAGGCAGATGCAGCACGCGCACGCGGCGTCCAGCGCAATGCGCGAGCCGCGCCAGCACGTACCCATCTCCGCCGTTGTTGCCGGTACCGCAGGCCACCAGGATGCGCTGCGCCTGCGGCCAATGCTGCAGCAGCGCCTGCCAGGCAGCCTGGCCTGCACGCTGCATCAGCGTGTAGCCGTCGCCACCGAGCAAGGCCGTGGCCTGCGCATCGATGCGCCGCGCTGCGGCGGTGTCGTAGAGATCGAACGAGTCGGACATGCGCGAGATTCTATACTTGCGTCATGTCCAGCAGCATTGCCCCCGCCGATCCCCACACCGTTGCCGCGCGCATCCGCGCGTTGTCGCGCGAGTTCGGCTTCCAGCGCTGCGGCATCGCCGGGATCGAGCTGCAACAGGACGAAGCGCATCTGCGCGACTGGCTGGCGCAAGGCCTGTACGGCACGATGCAGTGGATGGCGCAGCATGGCGACAAGCGCGCGCGTCCGGCCGAATTGATTCCAGGCACACTGCGGGTGATCTCGGTCGGCCTGGACTACGGACGCAACGACGACGATTCGGCCTGGGACACGCTGCACGATGGCGAGCGCGCCTACGTTGCCCGCTACGCGCTGGGCCGCGACTACCATAAGCTGATGCGCAACCGCCTGCAGAAACTGGCCGAGCGCATCCAGGCCGAGATCGGCCCGTTCGGCCATCGCGTCTTCGTCGATTCGGCGCCGGTGCTGGAGCGCGCCCTGGCGCGCGACGCCGGCCTGGGCTGGATCGGCAAGCACACCTGCCTGATCGACCGCAACGGCGGCTCCTGGTTCTTCCTGGGCGAAATCTACGTCGACCTGCCGCTGCCGATCGATCCGCCGGCCAGCGCGCACTGCGGCACCTGCACGCGCTGCATCGACGTGTGCCCGACCCAGGCGATCGTCGCCCCGTACCGGCTGGACGCGCGCCGCTGCATCGCCTACCTGACCATCGAGCACGACGGCGCGATCCCCGAAGAGCTGCGCCCGGCGATCGGCAACCGCATCTTCGGCTGCGACGACTGTCAGCTGGTGTGCCCCTGGAACAAGTTCGCCAAGCGCAGCGACGAACCCGATTTCCGCGCGCGCAACGATCTCGACCGGGCCACGCTGGCGCAGCTGTTCGCCTGGGACGAAGACGAGTTCCTGCGCCGCACCGAAGGCAGCGCGATCCGCCGCAGCGGCCACGAGCGCTGGCTGCGCAACCTGGCGGTGGCGCTGGGCAACGCACCGAGCACGCCGCAGGTGCTGGCCGCGCTCGGCGCGCGCGCGCAGCATGCCTCGCCGCTGGTGCGCGAGCACGTGCAATGGGCACTGGCGCAGCATGCGGACCGAGCGTCTGCGGGCGAGGCTGCATTGCCGCGACCGGCCGCTCACGGCGACGTGCGAGGATAGGCGCCCACACGCCCACGCAGTGCCCGCATGCCCGATCGCGACGACCAGATCCTCAGCCCCAGCCAGCTCAACACGCTGGCGCGCGACCTGCTGGAAAGCGCGTTCCCGCTGGCCTGGGTGGAAGGCGAACTGGGCAACGTCACCCGGCCCTCGTCCGGTCATCTGTACTTCACCTTGAAGGACGCGCGCGCACAGGTGCGCTGCGCGATGTTCAAGCCGAAGAGCCAATGGCTGAAGTTCGTTCCGCGCGAAGGCCTGCGCGTGCTCGCGCGCGGCCGGCTGACCCTGTACGAGGCGCGTGGCGACTACCAACTGGTGCTGGATCACCTGGAGGAAGCCGGCGAAGGCGCGCTGCGCCGCGCGTTCGAGGAACTCAAGGCCAGGCTCGCAGCCGAGGGCCTGTTCGCCAGCGAGCGCAAACGTGCCCTGCCCGCCTTCGTGCGCCGCCTGGCGGTGATCACCTCGCCCAGCGGCGCGGCGGTGCGCGACGTGCTGAGCGTGCTCGGCCGGCGCCTGCCGTTGTTGCAGGTGGACATCCTGCCGAGCCTGGTGCAGGGCGACAGCGCCGCCGCGCAACTGACCTCGCTGCTGCAGCGCGCCGATGCAAGCGGCCGCTACGACGCGATCCTGATGACCCGCGGCGGCGGCTCGCTGGAAGACCTGTGGGCGTTCAACGACGAACGCCTGGCGCGGGCGATCGCCGCCGCGACCACGCCGGTGGTATCGGCGGTCGGCCACGAGACCGACGTGACCCTGGCCGACTTCGCCGCCGATCTGCGCGCGCCGACGCCATCGGTGGCTGCGGAACTGCTTGCCCCAGACCAGCGCGACCTTGCCGCACGCCTGCGCGGCCAGCACGCGCGGCTGCTGCAGTGGCAGCAGCACCGCCTGCGCCAGGCGATGCAGCGCGCCGATCGCGCCTTGCTGCGGCTGCAGGCGCAGAGCCCGCAGGCGCAACTGCACATGCTGAAGCGGCGCCAGCAAGATGCCGCGCGCCGCCTGCTAGCACTGTGGCGGCAACAACATGAACGCCGCGGTGCGCGCCTGCGCCACGCCGCCGCGGTATTGCGCGCGGCCCAGCCGCAACGGCGCCTGGCCGCACTGCACGAGCGTCTGCTCGCCCTCGGCCGGCGCCCGCAAGCGGCGATGGCGCGGCAGCTGCAGGCCGATGCGCAACGCCTGCGCGCGCTGGCCCGCGCGCTGGAGACGGTCAGCCCGTTGGCCACGGTGACGCGCGGCTACGCGATCCTGACCCGAGTCGACGACGGCACCCTGGTGCGCTCGACCGCGCAGGTCGCGCCGGGCGACCGCCTGCGCGCGCGGCTTGCCGACGGCGAAGTGACGCTGCGTACAGAATGACTGCGGTACACCTGTCGGCCGCTACTCACCGCCAGTGCATTGCCATGTCGCAACCAGCCTCAAACGAACAACGTATCAAGGCGGTGCTGCAAGGCATGCGTCGCGCCGAGCGCGACAAGGCCGGCCGGCTGTCGCGCTCGACCGATACGCTGTCCCTGATCGACGGCGCCAGCTACGGCTCCACCGAGGACGCGCAACGCGTGCTCGACTGGCTGGCGCGCGATGCGGACACGTTGGCAACGTTGCGCAACGAGCATCTGCTCGATATCGGCGAGACGATCTGCATCGTCTGCAACGGCTGCGGCGGCGACCGCGCCGCGCTGTCGCAGTGGCTCAACGGCAGCCACGCGCAGCTCCGCGGGCATACGCCACGGCAGTTGCTGCGGGACGGCGCCAGCGCGCGGCTGCTGGATGCAGCCCGCGCCTGCTTCGCCGGCTAGCGGCGCTGCGCCGCTCTGGCGCACCGACCGGCAGACCGCTCAATCCAGCGGCGCAACGACCAACAACGGATCCAAGTCGTAGCCCATTGCCACTGCCCTGGCCTTGACCTGCTCGAACAGCGCGCGCGGCATCCGCGGCGAACGCGACAGCACCCACAGATACTTGCGATCCGGCTCGCCGATCAGCACCCACTGGTAATCCGGATCCAGCGCGATCACCCAGTAGTCGGCCCAGACCAGCGGCACCCAGGCCAGCCAATCCGGCGCGAACCGTACCTGCAGCCTCCCGGGATGGCCGGCCACCCGCCGCGCCACGCCCTCGGCGGCAAGCAGGTCGCCCTTGCCGGTGCGGCAAGCGTTGCGCACGCCGATCAGCCCGTCGTCGCGCAGCACGTAGGCGGCGGTGATGTCGGCGACGCATTTCTTCTGGAACGACACCGGCAGGTGCGCGATTTCGTGCCACTGCCCGGCATAGCGGCCGAGATCGAACTCGGCGACCGAAGTCACCGGTCGCGCGGCCCGTGCCGGCAGCGCCAGGCACAGCAGGCATGCCAGTAGCATCGCGATCGATGGAAGACGCATGCGAGCGATCCAGCAAAAGAAGAAGACCAGCCTTATGCAGGAGCGGCGCGGCGATGTAAAGCGCAGCCTTCGCGCAGGCCTGCGACGAACCGCCATTGCGGCGGTATGCCATGACGACACCACACGCGACGGTGCGCGCCGCGGCGGCAGGACAGCGTCACGCGAGCAAGGACTATACGAATCACGTAGCCCGCGCGAAACGCGGTGGCAGCGCATGCAACAGGGCGCACCCGACTACGCTACGCCTTGCGAAACAGGTGCCACCCGCTGCGACGGCAACGCTTGGAGACGCAAGCCTCCCGCGTGCCAAGCCGACCCGCTAGGACGAAAGGTCGGCCACGGCAAGGTCCTGGCCTTGGCTGCCGCTACTGCAATCCACCGGCTCGCGCAGGATGACTTGCTGGGCGACACCGTCGCGTTGCTCCAGGTACACGTTGACCATCACGCACTCGGAGCCGACCTGTTCGATATACGGCGCGCCTGGATCGTGGCCGCGCTGGTAGGAGGCATCCAGCTTGTCAGGCGTCGGCGCCGCGCTGGCGCCACCGGCCACCGCCGATGCAAGGGCCATTACACATAACCGCGTCAATTCCTTGTGCATTGGCCCACTCCCAGATTAACCATGTGCCCATGATTACGACATCGGCTCCACATAGTTGAGCGCTACATCACGGGAAACCTGAGAATTTGCGCACTTGTCTACGAGCGTAAACGCGACTGCTGCCGCAGGCGATAGCATGAATACGCCCGCTCCAATGCGGAAGTCGGCACATAATGCGTGTACTCGCCTGGCCTGTCACAGGCGCTCGGCAGCGCGGACCTGCTTGCTATCGGCCGGGCGCGGCCTCCCCGGCGATACGCCCGTCATCGCGTCGCGCGGGACATGGCAGCGCAAAGAAAAAGGCCTGCATTTCTGCAGGCCTTTCATGGAATGGTGGCCGAGGACGGAATCGAACCGCCGACACGGGGATTTTCAATCCCCTGCTCTACCAACTGAGCTACTCGGCCACTACGCAACGCGGCAGGACCGGTGCGGGGACGCGCATCATAGCGATGCGCTCGGGATTGGGCAAGTGCGGAATTTCGGAATTTTCCTACCGGACGACGCGGCCCACGCCGACTGCCCCGGATTCCGCCGTCGCGCATGCTGAGGGCGTCCTCGGCGCCTGGCCTATGCACGGGCACGGATGCCGCTGGTGATGGTCATAGGCCAGGCCGCCGAGGACACCGCGACGCGGTCCGGTCCGGGGTGTCCGCCGTTGGAGCGATAACACTGCCGTAGTGCGTCCGATCCGGGTGACCGGCCAGCCGGCCCTGCCGTGAGGCTGGCCGCGAACGCCTTCGCCCGGAAGCCGCGAGCGCCGCCGACCTGCGGACCCGCAAAGCAATAGTGCAGCGGATGACGTGCCGCGGTCGCATTGGAGCGGCACCGCACCCGAGCGTGTCGAAGCACCTGAGCGTGTCGAAGCGCCGGGACAGCGGAACGGCGAAGCACTTGAGCAACGAGCGCGCCTGCCGCGATGCCGGGCTGGAGACGGCGCGGCTTCCAGAGCAACCGCGCCACTAGGGTACGCGTGGCTGGCGGTTCGCTGCTGGCGGCGCGCGACGGCAGCAGCGCTGGCCACGCTGGGTCCCTGGGCGCCGTAGTATTCTTCGCCGGTCTTCACGTCCTGGAATCCGGTCATGCGTCAGCGGCTTCGCTTCGGCTTGCTCGTGTTGTGCACTGCACTGCTGGCCGCCTGCGGCGATGGCATGGTGCGGCGCGTGTCCGACCCCGCGGCCAGCCTGCAGCAGCTCACCGTCAACATGGACGGCAGTTGGAAGGTGGAGTTGCGCCTGCAGAACTACAGCAGCATCCCGATGCGTTACGACCGCGTGCGCCTGGACCTGGGCGTGGGCGGCGAAGCCGCCGGGACCCTTCAGCTCGCGCCCGGAATCTCGATCGGACCGGAAACCGCGGACGTGGTCAGCGTCGCGCTGCGCCCGAGTTCGGCCGCACGCATCGCCGTCGCCGATGCCCTGGCCGGCCGCCGCAGCCTCGATTACACGCTCAAGGGCAGCATCGACGCCACCCCGGAAGAGAAGAAGCAGCGCACGTTCGAGATCGATACGCGCAACATGCTCACGCCCGCCCCTGGCCTGGACGGCGTCCTGCGCTAGCCGCACTCCACCGCGCCGACACGGCGCGGTCCCGCCCCCGCTTCGTGCGCCCGCTGTGACCTAGGGCAGCGACGCCGCGTCCGTCGATCGGCGCTTCAGCCAACCCCACAGCTGCTGGGCTGGCAGGCTCTCCTTGCTTAGGGCCGCCTCGCGACCGCTGCCGTCGCCCCAAATCCCTGACGCAAGAGCGCAGTCCCTCGGAGCACGCGTTCAGCCGCCATTACCGCGCATTTAATACATAAATGTAATATATACATATGTACGAAATGCCTAGCCAGTCATGAGCCGCTTCGCTGCCACCGAACAGCGCCTAGACGTCACCGGTCAAAAGCATCCGGGGTTTCCTCGTGACGCGGCCATGGTGGTGCGCCTGATAAAGCTATTGCACAAGCTGATCCTGGATCAGGGCAACGACATGCTGCGCGCCTACGGCCTGAACTACTCCGAATACAACGTGCTGATGATGATCGACGCCAGCCCGGACGGGACCTTGAACCCGTCGCAGCTGAGCGACGCGGCCAGCGAGAAGTCGGCCAACATCACCCGCCTGACCAGCCACCTGGTCGACAAGGGCCTGATCCAGCGCACCCCCAGCGCCGAGGACCGGCGCATGTTGCTGCTGCGCCTGACCGCCGAGGGCGAACGCCTGATCGCCGCGTTCATGCCCGACGTATTCGCGCAGCTGCGCGGTTACACGCAGCATCTGCAAAGCGCCGAACTGGCGCAGTTGGAAACCTTGCTGAAGCAACTGCTGCGCAGCGTGGAAGGCGACGCATGAGCGCGCGCGGCGCCGATGTCGCAGCCAGCGCCGCCGCGGCAGCCCAGCCGCGGTTGCGCACCGTACTGGACGACGCCCTGCGCGGCGAAGGCGAGGCCTGGCTGTTCGTGCTGCGCACGCTGCTGTCGATCTACCTGGCCGGCTGGATCGCGCTGCGCCTGGACCTGTCCTCGCCGATGACCGCGATGATCACGGTGGTGGTGGTGATGCACCGGCAGACCGGCATGGTGTTCGCAAAGGGCTTCTATCGCGTGCTGGGCACGCTGATCGGCAGCGTCGCCGCGCTGGCGATGGTGGCGCTGTTCCCACAGGAACCGGTGTTGTTCGTGCTGGTGCTGGCGATCTGGATCGGCCTGTGCACCGGCGGCGCGCTGCTGTACCGCAACTTCAAGGCGTACGCGTTCGTGCTGTCCGGCTACACCGTGGCGCTGATCGCGCTGCCGGCGGTGAACCAGCCGCAGAACGTGTTCGCGCTGGTCACCGCGCGCGTCACCGAAGTGCTGCTCGGGCTGCTGGTGACCGGCGTGATCAGCGACGTGGTGTTCCCCAGCCGCCTGCGCCAGACCCTGCGCGACACCGTGCGCCGCGCCTACGACGGCTTCCTGGATTTCGTCCGCGACGCCACCGGCGGCCAATTGTCGCGCGCATCGATGGAACAGGCGCACCTGCGCTTCGTCCGCGACGCGGTGGAGATCGAGGACCTGCGCAGTTCGGTGGTGTTCGAAGACCCGGAGGCGCGCGTGCGCAGCGGCCGCCTGCGCCTGCTCAACCAGCGCTTCATGGCGGTGTCCACCAGCTTCCAGTCGCTGCACCACTACATCAACCGCCTGCTGCGCCAGGCCGAAGGCGATGTCGCCGAGGCGCTGATCGGCCTGTACCGCCCACTGAAGGCGGCGCTGAGCGAACGCGGCGGCCGCGAGCGCACCGCCGAGACCGCGCGGCGGCTGGCCGAATGCCGCGATGCGCTGGCGCCGCGCGCCGCCGCGGTGCGCGACACCCTGCCGAGCGCGCGCCATGAGGATTTCGATACCGGCGTGTCGCTGCTGCGGCGCTTCTTCGGCGAGCTGCACGACTACGTCGCCGCCGAGGCCGCGCTGGTCGCCCCGCAACAGTGGCGCACGCCGCAGGCCGGCGGCGACACCGCGGTATTCCTGCGCGGCAACGACTACGCGGCCGCCGCGCTGACCGCGCTGCGCAGCGCACTGCTGGTGGCGGCGATGTGCTGGCTGTGGATCCAGGCCGGCTGGATCAGCGGCGCCACCGCGGTGTTCCAGGCGGTGGCGTTGAGCGCGATCCTGTCGTCCAGCGCCAACGCGCCGGCGGCGGCGCGCTCGCTGTTCAAGGGCTTCGTGTTCGGCGCCGCGCTAGGCGCGGTCTGCCAGTTGCTGGTGCTGCCGCAGATGGATGGCTACGGCCTGTTCGTCGCCGGCACCGCGCCGTTCCTGCTGCTGACCCTGTACCTGGCCTCCAAGCCGGCGCTGTTCGGCTTCGCCACCGGCACCAATCTCGCCTTCATCTCGATCCTGGCCGTGCAGCCGACGCCGAGCTTCAATGCCGTCGCCACCTTCAACAGCGTGGTGCCGCTGCTGCTGGGCACGCTGGCGGTGAGCGTGGCGTTCGTGTTCGTGCCGCCGGTGATCGGCACGCGCTGGCATCGCCAGCGCCTGCTGGAACAGCTGCGCCGGCAGACCACGCTGGCAGCACGCGCGCCGCTGCCCGGTCTGCATTTGCGACTGGAGAGCGTCAACCGCGACCTGTTCCAGCAGATCGTCGCGCATACCCCGCCGGGCAGCGACGAGCTGCGCGAACTGCTGGGCTGGGCGCTGTCGGTGCACGAGACCGGGCGCACCCTGGTCGAGTTGCGCCGCGACGCCGCCGAAGGCGAGTTGCCTGCCGCACTGGCCAGCGAGGTGGACGCTGCGGTGCAGGCGCTGGCCGAGCTATACCTGGCGCCTTCCCCCGAACGGCATCGGCTGGCTCTGAAACGCATCGATGCGGCGCTGGCGGCGAGCCGTCGCGACGACGCGGTGCCGCTGCGCTGGAAGCGCACCCGCGAGCACCTGCACCTGCTGCGCGGCGCGCTGCTCGATGCCGATTCGGTGCTCGCCGCCCTCGCCGCCGGGCATGCGCCTGCCCCCACCTCGCCAGGAGCCGCCGATGGCGCTGCCCGCTGAAATCTCGATCGCCGGCGTGTACGTGCCCGGCCTGCTGGTGCTGGCGGTGGCGCTGCTGTTCGCCGCCTGGGCGGTGGATGCGCTCGCCGGCCGCGCCGGGCTGTATCGCTACGCCTGGCATCCGCCGCTGTTCCGTCTGGCCCTGTACGTCGGCGTGTTCGCCGCGCTCGGCCTGCTCCTCTTGCCGTGAGTCCCGCCATGAAAACAACACCCGCCCTGATCCGTTTCGCCCTGACCGCCGCGATCGTGCTGATCGCCGCCCTGCTCGCGCACGCGCTGTGGCGGCACTACATGCTGTCGCCGTGGACCCGCGACGGCCGCGTGCGCGCCGAGGTGGTGCGCATCGCCCCGGACGTGTCCGGCCTGGTCGATGCGGTCGCGGTGGCCGACAACCAGCACGTCAAGCGCGGCGAGGTGCTGTTCAGCGTCGATCGGCGGCGCTTCGAGCTGGCCCTGGCGCAGGCCCGCGCCGACCTGGCCGCGGCGCAGGCGCAGGCGCGCTCGGCCGGCGCCAGCATCTCCGCCGCGGCCGCCAGCCAGGCGGCCAGCGAGGCCGAATTCCAGATGCGCCGCGCGCAGGCCGAACGCCGCGCCCGCGCCGCGTCGGTGATCTCCGCCGAAGCCCGTTCCGATGCCGAGGCCACCGCGCGCTCGGCGCAGGCCGACGTGCACCGCACCGCCGCCGTGCGCGGCCAGGCCAGCGCCGCCCAGGCGCAGGCGCTGGCGGCGGTGGCGCAGGCGCAGGCCGCGGTCGATCTGGCCGAGCTGGATCTGCAACGCACCCAGGTGCGCGCCACCGCCGACGGCTACATCACCAACCTGGACGTGCGCGTCGGCGACTACGCCCAGGCCGGCAGCGCGCGGCTGGCGCTGGTGCGCGACGACGCGATGTGGATCTACGGCTACTTCGAGGAAACCAAGCTGCCACGGGTGCACGTCGGCGATCGCGCCGACATCCGCCTGATGAGCGGCGGAGTGCTGCTGCACGGCAAGGTCGAAGGCATCGCCCGCGGCATCGCCGACAGCGACAACCCGACCAGCGCCTCGCTGCTCGCCGACGTCAGCCCCACCTTCAACTGGATCCGCCTGGCGCAGCGGGTGCCGGTACGGGTGCGCATCGATCCGGCCAGCGTGCCGCCGAACACGGTCCTGGCCGCGGGCATGACCGCGACGGTCACGGTGCGTGGGGAGCCGTGATTGGGGATGACCGGCCTACGGCCGTTGTGAAGCGCTTCGGAGATTGGGGATTCGTAAAAGCTAACAGCGAGTCCCGATCCATCCACACCACGCGACCGCCGTTACGAATCCCGAATCTCCGAAGCGCTTCACAACGGCCGTAGGCCGGTCATCCCGAATCCCGGCCCCACATCCATACGCCGTAGTATCCTGCGCACCTCGGCCGCGCCGCGGCCCCTGTCCGAGCGACCGCATGAGCACCTACCAAGCCCCGCTGACCGACCTGCGCTTCGCGTTGCACGACGTGCTGCAGGTGGAGGCGCTGTTCGCCCGCCTCGGCTATGCCGAGGCCACCACCGACGTGGTCGACGCCGTGCTGGAGGAAGCCGCGCGCTTCACCGGCAGCGTGCTGGCGCCGCTGAACCGGGTCGGCGACGAGCACGGTTGCACGCTGGACGCGGCCACCGGCGCGGTCACCACCGCACCCGGCTTCCGCGAGGCCTACCGGCAGTTCGCCGACGGCGGCTGGACCGGCCTGACTGCGGCCACCGAGTTCGGCGGCCAGGGCCTGCCGCATACGCTGGGCGTGCCGCTCAACGAAATGGTCAACGCGGCCAACCTGGCCTGGGGCAACTTCCCGCTGCTGTCGCATGGCGCGGTCGAGGCGCTGAAGCAGCACGGCGAAGCCTGGCAGCAGGAGGTGTTCCTGAAGCCGCTGGTGGATGGCCGCTGGACCGGCACCATGTGCCTGACCGAGCCGCACTGCGGCACCGATCTGGGCCTGCTCAAGACCCGCGCCGAACCCAATGCCGACGGCAGCTGGTCGGTCAGCGGCACCAAGATCTTCATCACCGCCGGCGAGCACGACTTCACCGACAACATCGTGCACCTGGTGCTGGCGCGGCTGCCGGATGCGCCGGCCGGGGCCAAGGGCATCTCGCTGCTGGTGGTGCCCAAGTTCAAGGTCGCCCGCGACGGCAGCGTCGGGGAGCGCAACGCGGTGCGCTGCGGCTCGCTGGAGCACAAGATGGGCATCCACGGCTCGGCCACCTGCGTGATGAACTTCGACGGCGCGCAGGGCTATCTGGTCGGCCAGCCGCACAAGGGCCTGCAGGCCATGTTTACGATGATGAACACGGCGCGACTGGGCGTCGGCCTGCAAGGCATCGGCCTGTCCGAGCGGGCTTATCAGAACGCGCTGCGCTATGCGCGCGAGCGCCTGCAGTCGCGTTCGCTGACCGGCGCCAAGCTTCCGGACAAGCCGGCCGACCCGATCCTGGTGCACCCGGACGTGCGCCGCATGCTGCTGACGGTGAAGGCGCTGACCGAAGGCAGCCGCCTGCTGGCGCTGCACGCCGCGACCCTGATCGACGTCGCCCACCATGCGCAGGACCCGGCCGAGCGCGAGCAAGCCGACGTGCTGGTCAGTTTCCTGACCCCGATCTCCAAGGCCTGCCAGACCGAATGGGGCGTGGAGAACACCTATCACGCGCTGCAGTGCTTCGGCGGCCACGGCTACATCCACGAGCACGGCATGGAGCAACTGGCGCGCGATGCCCGCATCACCACGCTGTACGAAGGCACCACCGGCATCCAGGCGCTGGACCTGATCGGGCGCAAGACCGCGTCCAGCCAGGGCGCGGGGCTGAAGCTGTTCCTGGCGCAGATCGAGGCCTTCCTCGCCGAGCATGCGGACAACCCGAGCGTGGCCGAGTTCGCCGGCCCGCTGCGCGAGAAGACCGGCGAATGGGCGGCGCTGACCAAGCGCATCCTGCAGCGCGCCGCCGGCAATGCCGACGAGCTGGGCGCGGCCAGCTACGACTACGTTTTCTATTCCGGCTACGTGGTGCTGGCCTACTGGTGGGCGCGCAGCGTCGCCGCCGCGGATGCATCGGCGCAGAGCGAAGCGTTCAAGCAGTCCAAGCGCGAGACCGCGCGCTTCTACTACGCCAAGCTCCTGCCGCGCACGCTGACCCACGCCGCGGTGATCGAGGCCGGCGCCGAACCGCTGATGGCGATGGCCGACGCGCACTTCTGAGCAACACGCACTGCGCGACCGGCGGCGCACTGCGCCGGTCGCGCGGATCCATCCCGCTTCGATACACAAATCGTCAACAATCGGGTATAAGCTGTTTTCCCGATGGAGACAGACACAACAACGCTTGGTCTGATCGATACCGGAGCCTTCGCCGCTTCGGCCGGCGACGCGTCGTTGCCGACGCCCACCGTTCACGCCAATCTGCCTTCGGTGCGACTGCTGTCGCTGGATGCGCATGGCCGGGTGCTGGACTGGATCAACTGGCAATCGGCGGCCTGCCTGTATGCGCGCGGCGCGGTGGCCTGGACCCTGGGCGAGCCGTGCATGCACATCCATGGCGGCATGTCGCGCGCCAGCGGCGAGCGCAGCGTGCTGCACCTGCATCCGATCATCGCCGCGCGCGGCCATGCCCGCTCGCGCGCGCTGGATCCCACGCCCACACTGACCAATACCGCGCTGTTCGCCCGCGACGCGCAGCTGTGCCTGTACTGCGGCCAACAGTTCAGCCGCCCGCAACTGACCCGCGACCACGTGCTGCCGGTCTCCAAGGGCGGTCGCGACACCTGGGAAAACGTGGTCACCGCGTGTTTCCACTGCAACTCGCGCAAGGGCAACCGCACCCCGCAGCAGGCGTCGATGCCGCTGCTGGCGGTGCCGTACCGGCCGAGCTGGATCGAGCATCTGATCCTGTCCAACCGCAACATCCTCGCCGACCAGATGTCGTTCCTGAAGGCGCAACTGCCCAAGCGGTCCAAGCTTTCGGTCTGACCTGCGGGCCGGCGCACGACGCGCCGCGCACTGCGACGGATTGCCGCACCCGCCTTCCAGCGTGACCTGCGCCCGTGCGCAACTGAACGGGTTGCTTGCCCGTGCCCGGAATGGAGAGGAAAATGGACGGTCCGCTGAACCCGAATTCCGATGATCGACCCCACCCGCTATCCGCGCCTCTCGCGCATTCAGATCCCCGCCGAACTGCGCCGCTTCGAGGAGTCGGAGCTGCCGGCGATCGCGGAGGAACTGCGCGCCTACCTGATCGAGTGCGTCGGCAAGAGCGGCGGCCATTTCGGCGCCGGCCTGGGCGTGATCGAACTCACCGTGGCCCTGCACTATCTCTACGACACCCCGGTCGACCAATTGGTGTGGGACGTCGGCCATCAGACCTATCCGCACAAGATCCTGACCGGGCGCCGCGACCAGATCCATTCGGTCAAGCAGGCCGACGGCGTGGCGCCGTTTCCCAAGCGCGAGGAGAGCGAGTACGACACCTTCGGCGTCGGCCATTCCTCCACCTCGATCTCCGCGGCGCTGGGCATGGCCATCGCGCTGCAGCGCGCCGGTGACGAGCGCAAGGTGGTGGCGGTGATCGGCGACGGCGCGATGACCGCGGGCATGGCCTACGAGGCCTTGAACCACGCCGGCGGCATGGACCCGGAACCGAACCTGCTGGTGATCCTCAACGACAACCGCATGTCGATCTCCGAAGCGGTCGGCGGGGTCACCAAGATGCTCGGCCGGATGAGCGGCAGCAAGACCCTCAATGCGATCCGCGAGGGCGGCAAGAAGATCCTCGGCGACAAGAAGAGCAATCCCACCGCGCGTTTCGTGCGCCGCTGGGAGGAGCATTGGAAAGGCATGTTCGTGCCCTCCACGCTGTTCGAGGAGATGGGCTTCCACTACACCGGGCCGATCGACGGCCACGACCTGCCGGCGCTGATCGGCGCGCTGAAGACGCTGCAGACGCTGAAGGGTCCGCAGCTGCTGCACGTGATCACCACCAAGGGCAAGGGCTACGAACTGGCCGAGGGCGACCAGATCGGCTACCACGCGGTCGGCCCGTTCGATCCCAGCAAGGGCCTGGTGTCCAAGCCGGGCGCCAAGGCGCCGACCTATACCGACGTGTTCGGCGACTGGATCTGCGACATGGCCGCCGCCGAACCGGCGCTGCTGGCGATCACCCCGGCGATGCGCGAGGGCTCGGGCCTGGTGCGCTTCAGCAAGGAATACCCGCAGCGCTACTTCGACGTGGCGATCGCCGAGCAGCATGCGGTGACGCTGGCCGCGGGCATGGCCACGCAGGGCGCCAAGCCGGTGGTGGCGATCTATTCGACCTTCCTGCAGCGCGGCTACGACCAGCTGGTGCACGACGTGGCGGTGCAGAAGCTCGACGTGCTGTTCGCGATCGACCGCGGCGGCGTGGTTGGCCCGGACGGCGCCACCCATGCCGGCAACCTGGACCTGAGCTTCCTGCGCTGCGTGCCGCATATGGTGGTCATGGCCCCGGCCGACGAGGCCGAGTGCCGGCAGATGCTCAGCACCGGCCTGCAGCACGCCGGCCCGGCCGCGGTACGCTATCCGCGCGGCACCGGTCCCGGCGTGGCGCCCGGCACGGCGCTGGACACGCTGCCGATCGGCAAGGCGCAGGTCCGCGTCCAGGGCGCCACGCTGGCGCTGCTGGCGTTCGGCGCGACCGTGGCCGCGGCCGAACAGGTCGGCCGCGAACTGGGCCTGAGCGTGGTCAACATGCGCTTCGTCAAACCGCTGGACCGCGCGCTGCTGCTCGAGCTTGCCCGCAGCCACGACGGCTTCGTGACCATCGAGGACAACGTGGTGGCCGGCGGCGCCGGTTCCGGCGTGGCCGAACTGCTCAATGCCGAAGGCGTGCTGCGCCCGGTGCTGCACCTTGGCCTGCCCGACGCATTCCAGCACCACGCCAGTCGCGAGCAGTTGCTGGCCGAAGCCGGCATCGACGCCGCCGGCATCCGCGCGGCGATCCTGGCGCGCTGGCCGCAGCTGGCGGCCAGCGCCAACGCAGCGCGTTCCGCCGCCGGCTGAGCGCGGCGAACTTCGGCACTTCAGGTGCGGCGTCGCCAGCCCAGCGGCGCGCCGCACAGTGCCGGACTCAAGGCGCGATCACCTCGTAGCCGCGTGCGCGCAGCCGGTCCAGCGGACCATCGGTGTCCTGCAGGGTCTGCATCGACAGCACCGCGAAGCTGGAGCGGTTCTGCGCCAGCGCGCGCTCGGCCGCCTCCATCCATTTGCCCAGCGCGCGCTGGCGCACATCGCCCAGGCCCAGCTTGCGCGCGACCGCCGCCTCGCCGACCGCGTCCATGCACACCCGATACTGGTCGTTGCCCGGCAGCTTGCCGAGCGCGTCGAGGTCGCCCTCGGACCAGGCATTGGCGCGCTGCCGCATCGTTTCCAGGTCGCTTTGGATGACCTGCAGGGTGCGCGCGAAGCAGTTGCGGTCGTTCAAGGCCGTCGCGCGGAATTCCTGCAGCGCGCGCTTGGCGTCGGGCACTTTCACTTCCACCACCACCGGCACGATCGGCACCTTGGCGCGCTTGGCCGCGCGCTCGATCACCGGCGCGGTGACGCTGGCCATGCTCAGCCCGGACTTGCGCATCGCCGCCTCGTACAACTCCTGCGCGGCGAACACCGGCCGCCACTTCTCCACGCTGGCGTCGCGGCCCAGGTAGCGCGCCTTCAGCGGCAGCCATTGCGCGTACAGGTCGGCCGGCAGTACCTGCTGCAGGGTCTGGTCGTCCGGGTTGCGCCGCGCCTTCAGCAGCGACGGCAGCAACAGCATGCTGCGGAACACGCCCAGGTTGGAGGACAGCGACAGCGTCGGCGCCGCGATGACCTGCTGCGACTGGCCGATCACCCGCTCCACCTCGCCCGACGCCCACTGCATGCGCTTGGGCAACGGCGACACCGTGCCCAGGATCCACAGCACGTGGTCGCCGCGGCGCACCTGCCACAGCCCGGGACCGGGCTGCTGGCCGGTCACCAGCACCGCCTCCAGATCGACCACCGGCGCGGCAGCGGGCGGCGCCGGCGGGACCGCCGGATGCGCGGCGACGGCCAGGCCTGCGAACGCCAGCAGCATTGCCGCACACAGACCTCTCACCGCAGTCGCCACGCGCATCGCGACACTCTCCAGGAATTCTGACCGGCGCCGACGATCCGGCGCGGCGCGACGATATCAGCCCGACAGCTTGGGCAAGTAGGCGGCCAGCGGATCGGTGGCGGGCAGCAGCTCGAAGCGCTCCCACAGGAATCCCGGCGTCACCACGCAGCGCACCAGACTGTAGTCGTCCAGCGGCCGCGCCGCTTGCCAGCTGCCGGCCGGGATCACCACCGACGGCAGGCCGCCGCGCTCGCTGGCGTCCATCCGGTAGCGCTGCAGGCCATGCTGCGGATCGAAGCTCAGCAGTTCCAGCGCGCCGCCCTCCTCCCATTGCCAGGTTTCGTCGGCATCGATCCGGTGCCAGTCGCTGCACTCGCCGCGCACCAACAGGAAGCGGATCGCAGTGCAGGCCGGACGCGTGACGCCCTCGTGCTGGACCTGCAGCGCGGAGGTGTGCACGCGCGCATAGCGCCCGCCCTCCGGGTGCGGCAGCAGCGACAAGTCGCGCAGCAAGGTGGCGATACGAGTGGACGATTTCGTAGACATGACCCAGTTTAGGGCCTGTCGGCGGGCTTGGGCTAGACCACCGGCGCGTGCCGCTCCGGCGGTTGGCAGGCGCCGGCGTGCCGACCTGCCGTGGCTGGCTAGCCCAGGCGCCGGCCGTTGCGCAGGCACACGCCGAAGAACACCAGCAGGTCCCAGCTGTAGCGCTTGAGCAGGCGCCGCGGCTCGCGCAACAGGCGGTACAGCCACTCCATGTGCAGTCGGCGCACCCAGCCCGGCGCCCGCTGCGCGTTGCCGGACAGGAAATCCAGCAGCGCGCCGACCCCGAACAGCAAGCGCGCATCCAGCTGCGCGGCATGCTCGAGGATCCAGCTTTCCTGCAGCGGATTGCCGAACGCCACCAGCACCACGTCGGCGCCGCTGGCGTTGATGCGTTCGGTCAGGGCCGCGCCCGCGGCCGCGAACTCGGCATAGCCGTCGCAGGTGCCGACCACGGTCTGTCCCAGTGTCTGCCGCAAGGTCTGCGCGGCGGTCTGGGCCACGCCGGGACGCCCGCCGAGCAGGAAGAAGCGCAGCGGCCGCCGGCTGTGCCGGCACAGGTACGGAATCAGGTCGGTGCCGTTGAGATTGCCGGCGAAGCGGCGGCGGTGCACCAGCAGCGCGCCCAGGTCCATGCCGATGCCGTCGTTGACGATGCGCACGCCCGGCGCACGCAGGCGCTCGCGCAGCGCCTGGCACTGCACCACGAAGTTGGTGTTGGCGAAGAACACCTGGCGCTGCTCGCCGCGCGCCTGCGCCTGGAACAGCGTGTGCGCGAACGCCGCTTCGGTGGTGCGCAGGATCGGATAGCCGCCTAGCGCCATCACCTCCTGCGGCTCGGAATGGGCATCACCAGAGGTCATGGGGGAAGCTGTCCAGGAGACCGCGCTGCACGCTATGCAGGTCGAACGGGGCGTTGCCGCCCAGGGCCAGGCACTCCTCGACGCTGTGGCCGGCATGCCACTGCGTGCGCCCGGTGCCGTAGTAGTAATCGTCGTACTTGAAGCGGTCCTCGCCGTTGCCCCAGTCCAGGTACACCGACGGCACGCCGTAGGCTTCGGCCAGGATCAGGCCGTGCAGGGAACTGGAGACCACCAGTTCGGCGGCCAGCAATTGCCGCACGAACCCGGCCGGCTGCCGGTTGGGCAGCACCAGTTGGTCCTTGTAGCGCGCGTATTTGTCCGACGGCTCGTTGAAGTGCGGCACGATCAGGAACGGCTGCCGCGTGGGCGGCGGCGCCAGCGCGTCGAGCGGAAAGAACAGCGGCATCAGCAGGCCCGGGTCGCCGTAGATCTCCGGCACCTGCAGCCCGCGTTCCTGCAGAAACGCGCGGGTCTTGGGTCCGCGCACGGCACGCACGTCCAGCGTGCGGAAGCGATGCCGGTCGGCCGGGATCTTGCCGTTGACGCCGCTGCCCCACACCGTGTCGCCATCGCTGGCGAAATGCAGCACCGAGCCGATCGCGATCAGGCGCTTGCGCTTGTCGCGCTTGTCCAGCAGGGTCCGGTCGCGCTGCGCCAGCACGTTGGACACGATGATCTTGGACAGGTGATCGCCGACGTTGATCTCCCCGTTCTTCGGCTTCCACCAGAACAGCGCGCGGCGTTCTTCGTAGTCGATCCATTTTTGCAGTGCGGACAATGCGAAATCCTCCCTTGTGTACGCAAACGCCGTTCGCGGGTGAGCAAGCTCCGTGTCAGGCGGGGTCGCCTGCGAAAAGCCGGGTTTCCGGATAGGCCGACGGGTCCAGGACGCGGTCGGTGGTCTCGGACCAGCTCAGGCATTGGCGGTGGCGCACGTGCGGCGCGTGCAGCGCTTTCTCGATCGCCGCCACGATCGAGGCCTCGTCGCCCGGGGTATAGCCGAAGCGCGACTGGTAGCTGCCGACCACCGCGTTCGGACACACCGCCGGCAAGCCGAAGAAATCGTACTGCAGCAGCTTCATCGAGCTGTCGGCCAGATACACCGGCACCTGCTCCGAGGCATACGGTGCGATGCCGAAGCGCGCGTGCTTGATGTAGCCGATGGTCTCGGCGTGCTTCATCTCGCCGTACACCACCACGTTGTCGCCGTAGCCCGGCGCGCGGCCCATGCCCGAGCCGATCACGTGGAAGGTGACCTGCGGGAAGGCGCGGCTGGCGGCGACGAAGAATTCCGGATCGAACAGCATCGAGCCGACCGCCACCGCATGGATGCCCTCGCCGTACGGCGACGGATCGCCGAGCGTGTCCAGGTTGTGGTCCACGCCATGGCCGACGTGGAACACGTTGTGGCGGCTGGAAATCTCATCGGCCATCGCCGGCGACACCAGCGCGATCACGTCCAGGCTCGGCGCCACGCGGTCGAACTCGCGCTCGATGAAGTCGGCGACGTTGATCGTGCTCAGGCCGTCGGAGGCGCGGTAGACCTTGCGCGCGGTCGGGTTGATGCGCGCCGCCAGCTCGATGAAGGCCACCGCGATGCCGCTTTCGAACACGATCACGTCCGCTTCCTGCATCCAGCGCAGCAGCGTGGCCGGCGGCTTGGCCGCGTACAGCTTGAACATCAGGTCTTCCAGCGGCCGCAGCCAGCGCCGCCGCGTGTTGAACGGATGCACGGGCGCGCGCCACAGGTAGCAGTCCACACCGTTGTGGGTGACCACGGTGTTGGCGGTGGCATCCAGCGGCAGCCGCAGGTCGCCCTTCATCCGCGACAGCAGGCTGTAGCGCAGCGAGAAGAAGCGCGTGGTGCCGCGCTTGGCAAGTTCGTCGGCGATGAAGTGGATGTTGGCGCGGCGCGGCGTGCGGTAGTCGTGCGCCGACAGCACCAGATAGCACGGCGGGCGCCCGGCAAGGGCGGCGGCCGGTGCCGCGGCGAGCGTCGCCGATGCGGAAGAATCGCTCATGCCATCGCTCCTTTGCGGTAGAGGGGTGTCGGGAAAATCGCCGGATCGCGGGTCATCGTTTGGCCCTGGCATCGCGCAGCAAGGTGCGCATGTTGAGGATCGCCATCACGTCGCGGCGGAACGCCGGCCACAGCGCGAACACCAGCACGCAGCCCAGCGCCATCGCCGCGCCGCCCACCGCCAGCTGCTGCCACAGCGAACTGCCGCCCCACTGCTGCGCGGCGAAGTACGCCGCCACGCCGGCCGCGCCGTAGCCGAGGATCGCGCGCAGGCCGTTGTTGAACAATTCCAGCGCCGGCACCTGCGGCGCCACCTTGGCGATCCAGATCACCGACAGCGGCCACATCACCAGCAGGCCCAGCGTGTAGCCGACGGTCACGCCCATCACGCCCCAGGCCGAACCGGCGAAGATGCAGGCGATCAGCATCACCCGCCCAACCACCGAATACACCAGCTGTTCGCGCATCAGGCCATGCGCCAGGAACACCCAGTAGGTGGCGTAGGACGCGGTCTGGAAGATGCCGCCGAGGGTCAGCACCTGGAACAGCGGAACCGCCGGCCGCCATTGTTCGCCGAGCACCAGCACGATCAGCGGCAGCGCCAGCGCGCAGGCGCAGGAGAACAGCGCCACGATCAGATGCACCATCACCGTCTGCCCGCGCAGCAAGAAGCTGCCGAAGCGCGGCGGATCGTCCTGCAGCTGCGACAGCACCGGCAACGCCACCGAGGTGGCCGGCGCATTGATCTGGTTCAGCGGCATCATCAGCAGCTGGAACGCGCGGTTGTACAGGCCCAGCGCCTCGGCGCCGATGCGGTGGCCGATGATCACCTGGCCGACGTTGCGGCTGGCGTAGCCGAGCAACTGCGCGGCCATCAGGTTCCAGCCGAAGCTCAGGAATGCGCGCATCGGCGCGTCGCGGCGATAGCCGCGCGGCAGCCAGCGCGCGCAGGCGCCGGCGATCGCCAGGTTGACCAGCGCCTGCACCACCTGCTGCCAGACCAGCGCCCAGTAGCCGTAGCCGGCCAGGGCCACGCCGACGCCGGCGATCAGGCCCATCACCTGCGCGCCGACATCGCTCAGCGACACCTGGCCGAAGCGCAGCCCGCGGCTGAGATGCGCGCGGTACTGGGTGGTCATGCCGTTGAGCAGGAAGGTCACCGCCAGCGCCTGGGAGATGCCCAGCAACGCCGGTTCGCGATAGAAGTGCGCGATCCACGACGAGGACAGGAACACCACGATCGCCAGCACCAGGCCGATGCCGCTGTTGATCCAGAACAGGTTGTCGCGCTGCTCGCGGCTGACGTGCTTGGCCTGGATCGCGGCCGAGGACAGGCCGAAGTCGCGCAGGATCTCGGCCATGCCGACGATCGCGGTGACCATCGCCATCAGGCCGTAGTCGTACGGCGTCAGCAAGCGCGCCAGCAGCACGATGCCGCCGAACTGCACCACCATCTTCGCCAGCTGCCCGGCCATGGTCACCGCGGCGCCACCGGCCGCGCGCGAACCCAGGCTGCGCTCCGGCGGCGCTGCTGCGGGACCCGGGGTTTCGGTCGCGCTCATGCTCGTGCCTCGCTGCGCACGCCGCGCGCATCCAGATAGCTGCGGTAGTGCTGCACGCCGATCGCGCTCCAATCGCGCCGCGACAGGTCGGGCACCGCGTCGGCGGGCAGGCGCTGCGCCTGCGCCAGCGCGTCGGCCAGCTGCGCGGCATCCAGCTCGCCGCGATACAGCAGCACCCACTGCGGCCCGACCTCGTCGGCGATCGCCGCGGTGGCCTCGTTCCACGGCGCCAGCACCGGCCGCGCCAGCGACAGGGCCAGCAGCAGCGTTCCGGAGTTGTGCATCTGCCGGTACGGCAACACCACCAGCTCCGCCTCGCCGACTTCGCGCGCCAGCACCTCGTCTTCCACGTACTGCAGGCGCGCGCTGATCCGCGGATCGGCGGCGCAGGCCTGTTCGACCACGGCGCGGATATCAGAATTGATCGGATTGCCGGCAATGCGCAGGCTCAGCGCCGGATCGGGCAAGGCCTGCAGCGTTGCGACCAGGGTTTCCACGCCCTTGTACGGGCGCAGCAGGCCGAAGTGCAGCAGCCGTCCCGGCACCCGCGGCGGCTGCGGCATCGCCGCGTACCAGTCGCGGTAGTGGCCGTGCAGGATCGTGTCGGTAGCCGGCGCACGCTCCGGCGTGGTCGCGTTGATGCGGATCCAGCGCGCGGTCAGGCGATCGGTCCAGCGCAGCAGCAGCCGTTCGCGCCAGCCCTTGTCCTCGTGCGGGGCCACGTTGTGCAGGGTGCGCACCAGCGGCACGCCGCCGAGCTTGAGCCGCAGCAGCAACAGCGCCATGCACGCCTGCTTGGCCAGCGTGCCCACGGCGGTGGGGTGCCGCATCATGTATTCCGGCCAGTGCACGTGCAGCACGTCGTAGCGCGACAGCAGCGCCGCGCGCATCGAGAAGAACCGCAACTGCACCTGTTGCGGCAATGCCGCGTACAACTGGGTCAGGTATGGATTGGTGGTCGCGCTCGGCCGCTCGGTCGACAGCAGCACCGTGACCGGCGGACCCGGCACGCGCGCATCGCCGCTGCAACGCGGTTCGCCGCTCATCGCCCTCCCTCCGTCTTGCCCAGCACCGCGCGGTATTCGTCCAGATAGGCGCCGACCACATGCTCCCAGTCGTAGCGCTGCGCATAGGCCATGGCCGCCTGCCGTTGCGCGGGGAACGTCGCGTCGGTGGCGGCGGCATAGGCTTGCACGGCAGCGGCGGCGCGCTGCGGATCGGCCGGATCTAGCAGCACGCCTTGCGCCGATTCGCGCACCAGGCGCGCGAACGGTGGGATGTCGCTCAGCACCGGTAACAGGCCGGCGCTCATCGCTTCGACCGCGGCCAGGCCGAAGCCTTCGTGACGCGACAGGCACACGAAGTACTGCGCGCTGCCTAGCAGCTGCGCCAGTTCCTCCTGCGACGGCGCCACGCGCAGCTGCACGCGGTCCTGCAGGCCGCGTTCGGCGATCGCCTGCAGCAGATCGGCCTGGGTGAAGTCGTATTCGCGCCCGGCCACGATCAGCTGCCAGGCAGGATCCTGCGCCGCCAGCGCGCGCAGCAGGTCCAGCGTTTCCAGCAAGCCCTTGTTGACCGACCAGCGCCCGAAATAGATCAGCGTGCGCCCCGGCGTGGCGCTGCCCTGCCCGGCGAACTTGCTCACGTCCACGCCGTTCTCGATCACCCGCAGCCGCTGCGGCGCGACCACCGCCGAGAACACCTGGCCATCGTTCTCGCTGGTCGCCACGACCCGCGCGTAGGCCCAGGCCGAGGCCCGGGTCAGCGTCTTGAACCACAGCATCTTCAGCCGCGAGGCATAGGTGGTGTGGAAGAAGCCGCCATGGGTGGAGACGATCATCGGCGTGCCGTGCAGCACCCGGGTCAAGGCCAGGAAGTCGTAGAAGAAATCGATGCCGTGCACGTGCACCAGATCGGCGCCGCGCAGCGCGGCCAGCACCTTCGGCGCCAGCGGATAACGCGAGGACCCGCGGAACGGCAGCCGCACGATCGGCACGCCCTGATACGCATCGCGCTGCGCGAGACGCTCCTGCGGCCGGGTGAAGACCCGGTCCAGGGTGACCACCTCGACCTGGTCGCGGCCCTGCTGCAGATGCCGCCGCGCGATGTTGAGCACGACCTCCTCCATACCGCCTACCGACGGATGGAACTGGCGCACGACGTGAACCACCTTCATTGCGCGCTCCCGCGGGACCACATGCAGCATTGCGATAGCGCCATCAGTTCGCCTCCTGTCTTGCAGGCTCGCGCCGCAGCCCGATCATCCACGGCGCCACGCGCACGATCACCGCGCGCATCGGCACGCTGGCGAGTACCGCCACCACGCTCACCGACACCGCCCAGGCCGGCCCCCAGGCATCGCCGCGAACCAGGCCGGTACGGCTGGCCACCCCGGCCATGACCGAGAACAGCAGCGTATGCGTGCACAGGATCAGCAAGGTGTTGCGTCCGATCCACTGCACCCACGCCCACTCCTGCACCAGCCGCGCCGCGCACAGCGCCATCGCGCTGCCGAGCAGGCTGGCGGCGAGGAAGCCCAGCGGCGAATGCCCGAACTTCATCATGTTCACGTCCACCCGTCCGTTGTTCCAGGCGATCGCGAACCACGCCGCGCCGAGCAGCAATGCCGCCAGCGCGTTGCCCATGCGGCTGGTCGGAAGCAGGCCGCTGCGCTTGGCTGCGGCCGCGCCGATCGCGAAGAAACACAGCGACACCGGTAGTACATCCAGCGCAAAAGGAAGCCGGTAATCCTGGGTCGGGAACCAGATCGCCCAGCCCCAGGCCAGCAGCAGCGACAACACCGCCAGCACCTCCAGCGAAAGGCGCCGGCGCAGGTACAGATAGCTCAGCGTGGTCACGAACAGTGCCGGCAGGAACCACAGCGCCGGCATCACGTAGAGCTTGGGTCCGATGCCGCTGACCAGGCCCAGCAACGGTTCCCACCACGGCCGGTCGCCCCACAGCTGCGCCTTGGAACCGATGTTGCGGGTCAGCATCCAGTACGCGTACGCGACCAGGAAGAACGCCAGATACGGCAGCAACAGGCTGCGCGCCAGCTTGGTCCAGGTCGCCATGCCCAGCGGCCGCTTGCCGAACGCCTCGCCGACCCAGCCGGACAGCACGAAGAACATCGGCACGTGGAAGCTGTAGGCCAGGATCACATAGGCATGCGGGATACCCTTGGCGTGGCCGAACACCACCAGCAGGATCGCCAGCGCCTTGGCCGCGTCGATGCGCGCATCGCGCGTACCGCGCACGCCGCTGCGCGCCGGCTGCTCGGCCAGCACCGTCTGCAGGGCCGGCGTGGAGGCGCTCATGTCGCCACCGCCGCACGCGGCGTGGTGTCGGTTGCCGGCGGCAACGCAGCCGCCGCTGCGCGCCGCGGCACCATCTGCCACAGGCAGCCGCAGACGAACCACCACAGCGCCGCGGTCTTGATCGAGAAGTAGCCGTTGGAGACCAGCAGGCTCAACGCGAACGCGAAGATCAGCAGATTCTTGAACAGCTGGCCCTCGATCGTGCGCATCAGCATCGCGAACGAATAGGCGAGCAGGAACGCCAGCACCAGCACCACCGACTGCGAGGAGATGAAATAGGCGATGCCGCTGTCGAAATACTTGTAGGGCGTGTCGAAATCCAGGCCCAACCACGCTTCGGCGGTCATGTTGCGGATCGAGTACACGGTGAAGAACACCCGCCCCAGGGTGGTGTCCTCATAGCTCTGGATGCCGGACGCCCACACCATCAGCCACGCGCCCAGCAACACGCCGAAGAAGATCAGGAAGCCCAGGCGCTGGTCCATGCGCAGCAGCAGCGGGGTCAGCGCCACCATCATCACGCAGGTGCCGGCGGCCAGGCGCCCGTCCGAGGCTACGATCAGGAAGCCGATCATCGCCACCGACGCGGCGATGCCCACCGGCCGCATCCAGCGCCAGAAGGTCAGCAGGATCGCGGTGAAGAAGATGATGAAGTTGCCCATCGTCACCGGCTCGATGAACACCGAAGAGGCGCGCGGCAGGTTGGAGGACGGCAGGAAGTTGCGCGCACCGGGCCGGGTCGCGCTGACGAACAGGTTGCTGTCCTGGTTCCAGAAGCTCGACGCGCTGGCGCCGCGCGCATTGACGAAGTAGCTTTTCGGGTTGACCACGTCGCCGTAGACCTTGGGCAAGGCCAGTTCGAACGCCGCCACCAGCGACACGATCAGCGCCATGCGCAGAAAAAGTTTGGGCAGCGAACCGGTATAGGCCGCGCCCAGCACCAGGAACGCGAACGGAATCAGCGCATCGCGGAAGAACTTGGGGTCGATCGACCAGACCAGGAACAGCCGCACCAGCATCAGCAGCGCCAGCAGGCCGATGCCGGTGAACACCATCGCCGTGCGCTTGCGGTCCAGCGACCACAGGCCGATCAGGAAGCAGGCGCCGTAGATCGCCAGTTCCGCGACATAGGTCATCGCCGGGCTGACCCGGAACACCTTGGCGTTCACCACCGCGAGCAGGAAGTTGTAGCCGATGGCGAACAGCAGCACCAGCTCGATCAGAAGATTGTGGCGCTGCTCGCGCAGCGTCATCGGCGGCGCAGCGATGGCGGCGTTCAGCACGCGGCACCTCGCTGCGCGACGCGACGCATGCGTTGCGACGACGTCGGCTGCCACGCGCCAACGGCGGTACGCCCCGCCCACAGAACACAGCGGCAAGCGACCTCGATGGCGCTGCAGCACCCGGCCCAGCTGCCGCCGTCCCCGCCACCGGCGGCGACGACGGGGCGGCGCCGGCAGTGGGGACGGTCGGCGCGATAACGGTACATCGGGCGCATCAGTAGGCGGTCTTCTGCCCGAGCACCTTCACTGCGGTGAGCACGATGATCCGCGTATCCAGCCACAGCGACCAACGCCGGATGTAGTCCAGATCGTATTGGATGCGCTTCTTCATCGTCCGCAGCTCCGGCGTCTCGCCGCGGAACCCGTTGACCTGGGCCCAGCCGGTGATGCCCGGCTTGACGTAGTGCCGCTGCATGTAATGGTTGATCAGCTTTTCGTAGTGGGTGTTGTGCTGCGCCGCATGCGGACGCGGCCCCACCACCGACATGCTGCCGCCGAGCACGTTGAACAGCTGCGGCAGCTCGTCCAGGCTGCTGCGGCGCAGGAACGCGCCGAACGGGGTGACCCGGCTGTCGCCGCGCTTGGCCTGCACCACCACGTCGCTCGGCTCCTGCTGCACGCGCATCGAGCGGAACTTGTACATGTAGAACTCGCGCCCGCCCAGGCCATGGCGGCGCTGGCGGAAGAACACCGGACCCGGCGAACTCAGCTTCACCCCCACCGCGATCGCCAGCATCACCGGCCACAGCATCGCCAGCGCGGCCAGCGCCACAACCTTGTCCTGCAGCGCCTTGGCAACCACGAAGTAGGTGTTGCGGTCCACCCCGCCCTGGCGCAGGTTGATCACCGGCACGTTGCCGATCTGGTCGCCGGACTGGTTGAGCATGCCGAAGTCGAACAGGTCCGGGATCAGCCTGACCTGGATCGGATAGCGGTCCATCTGCTGCAGCAGCTGCTTGATGTGGTCGCGCTCGCCCAGCGGCAGCGAGATCCACACCTGCTCGACCTCGTTGTTGTTGAGGTAGTCGATCAGCGACTCCGGCGTGCCCGCCCCCAGGCACTGCAGCTTCTGCGGATGATCGGCCACCGACAGGTCGTAGTCGCTGCTGAAATAGCCGACCAGCTGCATGCCCACCCACGGATTGCGGCTCAGGTAGTTGTGGATCTTGACCACCGGATGGCGCAGGCCGACCACCACCACGCGCTGCACGTCCACGCCTTCCGAGCGCAGGTGGTTGAGCACGCCGCGCACCATGGTGCGCGAGACCAGCAGCGTGGCCAGGCTGGTGGCGAACCACAGGCCGATCCACAGCCGCGAGACCTGCTGCCCGAACTGCACCACGAAGGCATGCACCGCGAACAGCGCGAACACGCCGCCGCAGGCCAGGCTCAGCACCATCATCTCGCGCATCAGGCCGCGGCCGCGCCAGCTGCGGTACAGCGGGAACAGCGCGAAACAGATCACCGCGTACAGCAGCGTGGTGCCGATCGCGACGCGGTAGGACGCTTCCGGCATCCAGTTGCCGAACAGCAGGCGGTGGGTCAGCAACGCACCGGCGACGATGACCGTCAGATCCGACACGCGCAGCAGGATGTCCGCGGCGGCTGCATATTTGGACAGCAAGCGGGGGGACGAAGTTGTATAGGTGGCGCTACTCAGGTCTGCCAGAAGCATGGTCGGGATTCCCATCCAAACTCGGTCGGTGGCATGCGGGGGAACATGCGACGTATGCGAGCCTCGATCTCATCTGCCAGTGGACCGCTGCGGTGCCTTCCTCACCGACCCCAGGTCCACGGCAGCCCGTGTTTATTTCAACAGAACCGCGACTGCGTACAACCGGTCAGGAAAATAATGGAACACCTCTGTACTTAGCTGAACCACGTATCACCTCTCTGAAGAATTTGCGTAGGAAACATGACGATGTGCCTGCGTCGTCGCATTGGTCGCGACCGCGGTCACGGCGCATCGCAGCAGGCGTCGCGCCGCGCGCTTCATGCCGCGGCCGCCTGCGCTTCGCGCAGGAAATAGCGGATCAAGGCGATGGCGATCGCCGAGAACAGGCCGAACACGAACGCCAGCGCCAGGTTCAGCAAGGTCTTCGGCGAACTCGGCTTGCCCGGCACATCGGCGCGGTCGACGATCGACACATTGTTGGTGCCGACGTTGCCGGCCACGCCGATCTCCTTGTAGCGCTGCAGCAGCGCGTCGTAGAGCTGGCGGTTGGTGTCGGCTTCGCGCCGCAGCATGTTGTAGCGGATGCTGCGGGTCTGCAGATCCAGCTCGTCGTTCTTCAGGCTGGAAATGCGTTCGGACAACAGCGTCTCCTGCTGCCGCGCCGCTTCGTAATCGTTCTTCAGCCCGCTGCGGATGTTGGCGATCTCGTTGCCGATCTGACGCTTGGTCTCGGCGATCTGGTTCTGCAGGCGCTGCATCTCCGGGTAGCCGGGCTGGAAGGTGGCCAGCTTCTGCTGATAGTCGGCGGCCAGCTTGGCCTGCTCGGCGCGCAGGCTCTGGATCAGCGGGCTGCTGATCACCTGCGGCAGGCCCAGGCCGTCGCCGATCCCGGCCTGGCGCCAGGCCGACTCGGCCTTGATCCGCGCATCCTGCGCGGCGGCCAGGCGCACGTTCAACTCGCTCATGTTCTGCGTCGGCAGCGACGGCTTGTCGTCGCCCAGCGACACGATCTGCTCCTTGCTGGAGTAGTCGACCGTGTTCTTCTCCGACTCTTCCACCTTGTCGCGCAGCTGCTCCAGCCGCTCGGACAGGTACTTGGCGGCGAACGAGGACGCCTGCAGGCGCCGCTCCTGGGTCGAGGCGATGAACATCTTGGCGTAGGTGTTGGCCACGCGCGTGGCCAGCACCCGGTCGGGCGAATCGAAGTTGATCCGCACCAGCCGCGAATCGCGCACCGGCTCGATCGTCAACGCGTCCAGCACCGCGCCGACCAGCGCGTTCTCGGCGGCGGCGGCGCGCGCCTCCGGCGACGGGGCACGGCCATCGCCATTGCCCTGCAGCTTCTCCAGCGCCTCGTCGACCAGCGGCTTGAACGCCGGGTCCTGGGTCAGTCGGGCCTCGCGGATCACCGCGCGGGCCAGCGAGCGGCTGCCGAGCAGTTCGTACTGGGTCTGGTAGAAATCGCGATCCTGCGGCGATTCCACCGGCATCAGGTTGGCCACGTTGGTGACGTTCAAGGACTCGCGCTCGATCTGCAGCACGCTGGTGGCGCGGTACTTGGGCGTCATCAATAACGTTACCAGCAGCGCCAGCGCGACGACCGCCACGGTGATGCCGACGATCAGCCAGCGCTGCCGGTACAGGGCGTTCCAGTAGTCCAGCAGGCTGATGTCGGCCGGGCTCAGCGGCGCCGAGGAGGTGGTACGGGTGTGCATGCTCGAGGAACTCATCGGTATGCCCGCCAGACCATGACGAACGGGGTCAACTGCACCATGGTGCGCAGCACCACGAGCGCATCGGAGCGGTACACCACGACGATGTCGCCGCCGTAGATTTCAGGGTCCGGCGAGGCGCCCTTCTGGATATCGCGCAGATCGAAACGGGCCAGCATCTTCTGCCCGCCGACGTTGCGGAACACCACGATGTTGCCGCGGCTGGCCACATCGCTGACGCCCTTGCCCAGCGACAGCGCCTGCTGCAGGGTCAGCGCCGAACCGGCGATCGGGTAGATGCCCGGCTCGCCCACCGCACCGGTGACGGTGACTCGGTTGCCGGTGAACTCGTCGACCAGCACCGACACCTGCGGATTCTGCAGATAGCCGTTGCGGTAGCGTTCGGTGATGTCCTTCTGCAAGGCGTTGGCGCTGAGCCCGGCGGCCTTGATGTCGCCGACCAGCGGCAGCGAGATGCGGCCCGCGTTGTCCACCCGCACCTGGCGCTCTAGGTCGTCCACCTGGAATACCTTGATCGTCAGCAGATCGCCGGGGCCGAGCAGGTACTCCGGCTGTCCCATGGAGGCGGCCAGCGGATCGCCTGGCGGCAATTCCGTCAGCATCTTCGATCCGGCGCTACTGCAGCCAGACAGGAAGACCAGACAAGAAAGGGCCAAACACAATGCCCAGTTGAACGTACCGGAGAGTTTACCCATGCGTGATGCAGACGCCCTCTGTCGAGTGGTTTTGGGAACGCCGCACTCCTCTATCCGGCCAGCGCTCCATCACCGGTCGGGCAAGACGATTGCAGTGTCATTTCCTGCCTGGGACGACTGCCCAGGCCAACAGCGAAGCCTCGTGTTGCAGTGCACTATGGCACAGCTACCCGTCCTCACCAAGCCATCTTGCGGCATTTTTTTGACGCTATACCGCGTGGATTCAAGTACATGTCCGAATATTCAGCATGACGAACGAAGCCGCGTCGCAAAATACACGACGTTAACGTGACGCATGTCAAGGCATTGACGGCCCTCGTCCGCAGTTCTCTGCCGGATTTCCGTCCTGGCCGTCGCAGGTCCTGCGGCGGCTCCGGCAGACATCGCATCGACGCCGGTGCGTTTGTCTACACCTTCGTCCGAACCGAACTGACCGCCCTATCGGTGTCGGGCCGGCATCGGCTGAGCGGGCAATCGGCGACCGCCGCATGGGCGTTCATTACGACGACTTCCTGCCGCGGATTCCCGCAGCTGCTGGCTGCGTACCTGTGTACGCCCAGGCCGCGCAAACCCCGCAAAACGAAAAAGGCCCATGTCGCTGACATGGGCCTTCGAAGATGGTCGGGGTAGCCGGATTTGAACCGACGACCACTAGTCCCCCAGACTAGTGCGCTACCAGGCTGCGCTATACCCCGGTAAAAACATCCGCCGTTGCGGCGGTCACGCCTTGCAGCGAGCTGGCGATTATAGCGGGATTGGCGCAGCCATTCCTAGCCGGTTGCGCCGTTGCCGCTCAGCGCCGCAGCAACTGCAGCACTTCTTCCAGTTCCTGCCGCACCTGCTTGATGATCTGGTTGCTCAGCGCCGACTCCTGCTTGGCGCCCTCGCCCTCCAGGCGCAGACGCGCGCCGCCGATCGTATAGCCCTGTTCGTACAGCAGGCTGCGGATCTGCCGCACCATCAGCACGTCGTGGCGCTGGTAATAGCGGCGGTTGCCGCGGCGCTTGACCGGTTCCAGGCTGGGAAATTCGGTTTCCCAGTAGCGCAGCACGTGCGGTTTGACGTCGCACAGCTCGCTGACCTCACCGATGGTGAAGTAGCGCTTGGCCGGAATCGGCGGAAGTTCGCGGTTACTGCCCGGGTCCAGCATAAGCCTCCACTCGCTCCTTGAGCTTCTGACCCGGGCGGAAGGTCACCACCGTCCGCGCCGAGATCGGAATTTCTTCGCCGGTCTTGGGATTGCGACCGGGCCGTTGGTTCTTGCGGCGCAGATCGAAGTTGCCGAAACCGGACAGCTTCACCTGCCGTCCCTGTTCCAGCGCGTCGCGCAGCACATCGAAGAAAGCATCGACGAATTCCTTGGCCTCGCGCTTGTTCAGCCCGACTTCGTCGAACAACCGTTCGGCCATTTCCGCTTTGGTCAACGCCATTGCCCTGCTATCCCCTACGTCTCAGCCGCGAATCCGCGCATCGTGTTCGCGCGCCAGCGCCGCCACTGCATCGGCGACCACGGCATCCACATCGCGATCTGTCAGAGTGCGCGAGTTGTCCTGCAAAATCAAGCCCATAGCGAGACTCTTGAAACCCGCCTCGACCCCCGGCCCGACGTAGCGATCGAACAGCACCACGTCGCGCAGCAGCGGCCCGACCGCGCCGCGCACGCTGCTCGCCAGCGCCGACCAGGCCACCGCCTCCGGCACCAGGAAGGCCAGGTCGCGGCGCACCGACGGGAACCGCGACAGCTCGGCGGCCCGCGGCAGCGCGCGCGCCGCCAGCGGCGCCAGGTCCAGCTCGAAGCCGAGCACCTCCACGTCGATCTGCATGGCCTGCAGCAGGCGCGGATGCAACTGGCCGATCCAGCCGATACGCGCGCCATCGCGGTACACGTCGGCGGCACGGGTCGGATGCGCGAACGGCAGCGCCGACGGACGGTAGTCCAGGCGCGCGCCGGCGGCGCTGGCCAGAGCATCCAGGTCGCCCTTCAGGTCGTGGAAGTCGACCTTGCGCGCCGGCAGGCCCCACTGCAGCGCCTCGGCATCACCGCACACCGCGGCCGCCACCCGCTGCGTCTCCGCTGGCGCAGCACCGGCCGTCGCCGCGGCCGCGAACACCTTGCCCAGCTCGAACAGGCGCACCCGCCCGGCCTGCCGGGCGACGTTGCGGCCCAGCGCCGCGACCAGCCCGGGCAACAGCGACGGACGCATCACCGCCAGCTCGGCGCTGAGCGGGTTGGCCAGCGCCACGCGCCACTCATCCAGTCCCCACTGGTCCAGCAGCGCCGCATCGACGAAGGCGTAGTTGATGGTTTCCAGCATCTCGCGCGCGACCAGCTGGCGGCGCACGCTCAGTTCGTCCAGCTGCGTCTCGCTGCCCATGGCGATGCGCGAGGCGCCGCCCGGCAGCGTGGTCGGCAAGCGGTCGTAGCCGTGGATGCGCGCCAGCTCCTCGATCAGGTCCTCTTCCAGGGCGACATCGAAGCGGCGGCTGGGCGCGGTGACCTGCCAGCCATTGCCGGTTGCCACGACCTCCATGCCCAGCGCGCGCAGGATGCGCTCGACTTCGGCGTCGGCGATCTCGATGCCGAGCACGCGCACGATGCGCGCGCGGCGCAGCGTGATCGGCGCCGGCGTCGGCAGGTGCTCGCGCAACTCGGCCTCCACCACCGGGCCGGCGCGGCCGCCGGCCAGCTCCAGCACCAGCCGCGTCGCCAGTTCCAGCGCCGGCCGCGGCAGCGCCGGGTCCACGCCGCGTTCGAAGCGGTGGCCGGCGTCGGTGTGCAGGCCGAGCTTGCGGCCGCGGCCCATGATCGCCGCCGGCGCGAAGTGCGCGGCCTCCAGGAATACATGCCGGGTCGCATCGGTGACGCGGGTGTCGTGGCCGCCCATCAAGCCGGCCAGGGCGACCACGCGGTCGCCGTCGGTAACGGCCAGGAAGCCGTCGTCGAGCGTCGCGTCGCGGCCGTCGAGCAGTTTCAGCGTCTCGCCGGCACGCGCGCGGCGCACGCCGACCGGGCCGTGCAGCGTCTCCAGGTCGAAGGCATGCATCGGCTGGCCTAGTTCCAGCATCACGTACTGGGTGATATCGACCAGTAGCGACACCGGGCGCACGCCGCTGCGGCGCAGGCGTTCGGCCATCCACAGCGGCGTCTTCGCCGCCGGATCGAGATCCTCGACGACGCGGCCGCAGTAGCGCGGCGCATCGCCGCCCGCCTGCAGGCGCACCTCGAGGCAGCGCTCGCTGGCGACCGCGACCGGCTCGGCCGCGAACGGCAACACTTCGCTGGCGCAGGCCGCGGCCACGTCGTAGGCGATGCCGCGCACGCCGAAGCAATCGGCGCGGTTCGGGGTCAACTTGATCTCGATGCTGGCGTCGGGCAAACCGAGGTAGTCGCTCAGCGCCTGGCCGATCGGCGCGTCGCCGGGCAGTTCGAACAGGCCCGACGCATCGCTGTCCAGGCCCAGCTCCTTGGCCGAGCACAACATGCCGTTGGACTCCACGCCGCGCAGCTTGGCCGCCTTGATCGCGATGCCGCCGACCTGGGCGCCGACCAGCGCCAGCGGCGCGACCAGCCCGGCGCGCGCGTTCGGCGCGCCGCAGACGATCTGCAGCAAACCGCCCTGCCCCGCATCGACCTGGCACACCTGCAGCCGATCGGCCTCCGGGTGCCGCGTCGCTTCGACGATGCGCGCCACCACCACCTGCTGCAGCGATTCGCCGAGCGGTGTGACCTCTTCGACCTCCAGACCGATGGCGGTCAGGGTCGCGGCCAGTTCATCGCGCGTGGCCTGGGTGGGGACGTGGCTGCGCAGCCAGTTTTCGCTGAATTTCATTGAGAGGCCGGGATTGGGGATTCGGGATTGGAGATTCGTAACAGCGGCTTCATGCGGGACCAGAAACCAGGATGGACCCGCTTTCGCGAATCCCAAATCCCGAATCCCCAATCCCGGCCCTCAGGCGAACTGCCTGAGGAACCGCACATCGTTCTCGAAGAACGCGCGCAGGTCGTTGACGCCGTAGCGCAGCATCGCGAAGCGCTCCACGCCCATGCCGAAGGCGAAGCCGGTGTAGCGCTCCGGATCGATGCCGACGCTGCGCAGCACGTTCGGATGGACCATGCCGCAGCCGAGCACTTCCAGCCAGCGGGTGCTGCCATCGGGCTGCTGCCAGGCAATGTCCACTTCCGCGCCGGGTTCGACGAACGGGAAATAGCTGGGGCGGAAGCGCATCTCGAAGTCGCGCTCGAAGAACGCGCGCACGAACTCGGACAAGGTGCCCTTGAGGTCGGCGAAAGTGGAATGCTCGTCGACCAGCAGGCCTTCGACCTGGTGGAACATTGGCGAGTGGGTCTGGTCGCTGTCGCTGCGGTAGACCTTGCCGGCGGCGATCATGCGCAGCGGCGGCGCATGCTCGCCCATGTAGCGCACCTGCACGCCGGAGGTATGGGTGCGCAGCAGGCGCCCGTCGCCGAAGTAGAAGGTGTCGTGCATCGCCCGCGCCGGATGGTGCGGCGGAAAGTTCAGCGCTTCGAAGTTGTGCCAGTCGTCCTCGATCTCCGGACCATCGGACAGTTCGTAGCCCAGCCGCGCGAAGATCTCGGTGATGCGCTCCAGCGTGCGCGTGACCGGATGCAATCCGCCGCGCTCGCCGCGCCGGCCCGGCAGGGTCACGTCGATGCGCTCGGCGGCCAGGCGCGCGTCCAGCGCCGCGCCTTCCAGCAACGCACGGCGTTCGGCCAGCGCCGCGGAGACCGCGTCGCGCGCCTGGTTGATCGCCTCGCCGGCCAGCTTGCGCTGCTCCGGCGGCAACGCGCCAAGCTGCTTCAGCTGCGCGGTGATGCTACCGCTCTTGCCCAGCAGCGCGACGCGCAGCTGCTCCAGCGCTTCGGGACTGTGCGCCGCGGCGATGTCCGCCAGCGCCTGTCCGCTCAGGGATTCGATCTCACTCATTGCACTCGCGCCTCACTTCAGCCGACCAACCCGACCCGGATCCTGCGCTCGGGGAGACACCCCCGCGACAGGATCGATCCCGCAATCGGGATGCACAAAACGCAAAAAGGGGAAGGACTCGCGCCCTTCCCCTGCATGTTGGCGATGGCTCCTCGTTGGAAACCCGCACATGGATGTGCGGGCTCCTGCGAGGGGCTCGCACTTATGCCGCCAGCGCGCCCTTTGCCTTCTCAGCCAAGGCGGCAAAGCCCTGCGCGTCGTGCACAGCGATGTCCGCCAGCACCTTGCGATCCAGGGTGATGCCAGCCTTGAGCAGGCCGTTCATGAAACGGCTGTAGCTCAGGCCATTGATGCGGGCCGCCGCATTGATGCGGGTGATCCACAGCGAACGGAACACGCGCTTCTTCTGCTTGCGGCCGATGTAGGCGTACTGCTGCGCCTTGATCACCGCCTGCTTGGCGACGCGGAAGACCTTGCGACGGGCGTTGTAGTAGCCCTTGGCCAGGTTCAGAACTTTCTTGTGACGACGGCGTGCCTGGACGCCACGTTTTACTCGAGCCATGGTTCAGTCCTCAGAGGTAAGGCAGCATACGGTCAAGACGGCCAGCGTCCTCGGCACGAACATGGTTCGTCTGCCGCAGGTTGCGCTTCCGCTTGGTCGCTTTCTTGGTGAGGATATGGCTACGGTTGGCGTGGCCGCACTTGTACTTGCCGGAGGCGGTCTTGCGGAAACGCTTGGCCGCCGCCCGGTTGGTCTTGATCTTGGGCATTGCAATGTCCTTGATGGTGTTTTGTCACTGGTCAGGGCGGTGGCTGCGCCACGCTTTCCGTCCGTGCCCGTACCGGCTTGTAAGCCCTTGATCCTCAAAGAATCAGGGCGGGTCCTATTGCCGCGTTGACGGCAAACCCGATGTACTGGGCCGCGCATTATGCCAGGGCTTGGAATGCCTTGCAAATCATGTATTTCGATCCGGGCGCGTAGCGCCGGGAATCGGGAATCGGGAATCGGGAATCGAAAAGGCTGCGGCATCGCGGGTGCGTGCGAACCATCCGACAGGGAAGCGCTCGTAGTGCGCTGCCTCGAACGGATACCGGCCCCTCCCTGCGTGCGACAGCGGATAGGCGAAGCGGGCTGTCACCCCCGAACAGCGGGCAGCCACGCGCCTCCACCACCAGGCGGCGGCGGGAAGCGACGATCGGAAAACGCAAGGGCGCCAGCAGGCGCCCGGCAGCGGCCGCGCTCCCGCACATGGGCGGGGCGCGATCCTCAAGCTGCTGCGGTCAGCGCTTCTTCGGCGCGATCATCATCACCATCTGCCGGCCTTCCAGGCGCGGACGCGATTCGATGACGATGTCTTCGCCGAGGTCGGCCTCGATCCGCGACGCCATTTCGCGCCCGAGTTCCTGGTGGCTCATCTCGCGGCCACGGAAACGGATGTTGACCTTGACCTTGTCGCCCTCCTCGAGGAAGCGACGCATGTTGCGCAGCTTGATCTGGTAATCGCCCTCGTCCGTGACCGGACGGAACTTGATTTCCTTGATCTCGACCTGCTTGGTCTTCTTCTTGGCTTCGTTCGCCTTCTTCTGCTGCTCGAACTTGAACTTGCCGAAGTCCATGATCTTGCAGACGGGCGGATCGGCCTGCGGCTGGATCTCGACCAGGTCGAGCCCATCCTCTTCGGCCAGCGCCAGCGCTTCGTCGCGGGTCAGCACGCCGACCATCTCGCCGTCCTTGCCGATCACGCGAACGCGCGGGACACGGATCTCTTGGTTCTTACGGTTCTGTTTGTTGTCAGGGGTACTGATGTTGCAATCTCCCAGGGGAATCGGACCGACGCGGGCGGAGGCTCCGCCCGCATCGGGGTTGTCTTACGCCAGTTGCTCGGCGATCAGCCGTTCGGCGAAGGCGGCAACCGACATGGTTCCCAGATCCTCCCCCGATCGCGTGCGCACTGCAATGGCGCCGTTTTCCTTCTCGCGGTCGCCCGCCACCAACAGGTACGGCACCCGCTGCAGCGTGTGTTCGCGAATCTTATAGCCGATTTTTTCGTTCCGCAAATCGGCCTCGATGCGGAAGCCTTGATTTGCAAGGAGTTTCCGCACACTGTCTACATAGTCGGCCTGGGCATCGGTGATGTTCATCACCATTGCCTGCACCGGCGACAGCCAAGCCGGGAACGCGCCGGCATGGTGTTCGATCAGGATCCCGATGAACCGCTCCATCGAGCCGACGATGGCCCGGTGCAGCATGACCGGGTGCTGCTTTTGGCTGTTCTCGTCCACGTACTCGGCGCCGAGGCGGCCGGGCATCATGAAGTCGACCTGCATCGTGCCCAGCTGCCAGGTGCGGCCGATCGCGTCCTTCAGGTGGTACTCGATCTTCGGGCCGTAGAACGCGCCCTCGCCCGGCAGCTCCTGCCATTCCACGCCGCAGGCACCGAGCGCGGCGCGCAGCGCGGCCTCGGCCTTGTCCCAGGTCGCGTCGTCGCCCAGGCGTTTTTCCGGACGCAGCGCGATCTTGATCTGGATGTCGTCGAAACCGAAGTCGGCGTACACCTTCAGCGCCTGCTGGTGGAACGCGGTGACCTCGGCCTCGATCTGCTGCTCGGTGCAGAAGATGTGGCCGTCGTCCTGGGTGAAACCGCGCACGCGCAGGATGCCGTGCAGCGCGCCGGACGGCTCGTTGCGGTGGCAGGCGCCGAACTCGCCGTAGCGGATCGGCAGGTCGCGGTAGCTGTGCAGGCCCTGGTTGAACACCTGCACGTGGCCCGGGCAGTTCATCGGCTTGACCGCGTAGGTGCGCTTCTCCGACTCGGTGAAGAACATGTTGTCCTGGTAGTTGTCCCAGTGGCCGGATTTCTGCCACAGCGACACGTCCAGGATCTGCGGGCAGCGCACCTCGCCGTAGCCGCTGGCGCGGTACACCTTGCGCATGTACTGCTCGACCACCTGCCAGATCGACCAGCCCTTCGGATGCCAGAACACCAGGCCCGGACCCTCTTCCTGCAGATGGAACAGGCCCTGCTGCTTGCCGATCTTGCGATGGTCGCGCTTGTCCGCTTCCTCCATGCGCAGGATGTAGGCGTCCAGCTGCTTCTTGTCGGCCCAGGCGGTGCCGTAGATGCGCTGCAGCTGCTCGTTCTTGGCATCGCCGCGCCAGTAGGCGCCGGAGATGCGGGTCAGCTTGAACGCCTTGAGGAAGCGCGTGTTGGGCACGTGCGGGCCGCGGCACATGTCCACGTATTCCTGGTGGTAGTACAGGCCCATCGCGATGACGTCGTCGGCCATGTCCTCGATCAGGCGCAGCTTGTAGTCCTCGCCGCGCTGGCGGAACAGCTCGATCACCTCGGCGCGCGGGGTGACCTTCTTGACCACGTCGTAGTCCTGCGCGATCAGCTCCTGCATGCGCTTTTCGATCGCCGCCATGTCCTCGGGGGTGAACGGGCGCTCGCTGTAGATGTCGTAGTAGAAGCCCTCGGCGATGACCGGGCCGATCACCATCTTGACCTCGGGATACAGCTGCTTGACCGCATGCCCGACCAGGTGCGCGCAGGAGTGGCGGATGATCTCCACGCCCTCGGCATCCTTGGCGGTGATGAGGCGCAGGCTGGCGTCGTGCTCGATGAGGTCGCAGGCGTCGACCAGGCGGCCGTCGACCTGGCCGGCGATGGTCGCCTTGGCCAGGCCCGGGCCGATGGACTGGGCCACGTCCATGGGACTGACGGGGTGTTCGAATTCGCGGCGGCTGCCGTCGGGGAGCGTGATCGTGATCATGGGAGTCAGTAAGAAGGAAAGCGATGCGGGTGGGGCGTTTCCCGCAGCGCGCCGGAAGCCGGCGGCGCAAGGCGCGGGATACAAAGAAGGCGCCACAAGGGCGCCTGCTCGGACAGCCTTGGACGGGGGTTCATGCTGGGGCGATGGTAGTGCTCATGTCGCACGCTCGGCCGGCGTTGCCGCGGGCCACCCGTAGTTCCGCATTTAAGAATCAGCAAATGGTAACCCATTTGGCGGAGTTATGAATTCGCGCCGTCGGCACACCGTCGCCGCCGCGAATCCCGAATCCCCAGCCTACGCTGCGCCGCAGCAAGTGCTCTCCCGTACGCCATGGCATGCTTCGGGCTGTTTCCTGCACTGCGAGCGCCGTCATCAAAGGCAAGGCCACATCGCTCGATATCGCCTACCTGGCCGGCGTATCGCAGCCCACCGTCTCGCGCGCACTGCGCGGCAGTCCGGCGGTCAACGAGCAGACCCGGCGCAAGATCCTGGCGATCGCCAACGAGCTGAACTACAAGGTCGACAAGCACGCCTCCAGCCTGCGCCTGCGCAATGCCGGCACCCTGGCACTGCTGTTCTTCGAAGACCCGACCACCGACGATTCACTGATCAACCCGTTCTTCCACTCGATGCTGGGCTCGATCACCCGCGCCTGCGCGCGCCACGGCTACGACCTGCTGGTGTCGTTCCAGCAGCTGTCGGACAACTGGCGCGCCGATTACGGCGACAGCCAGAAGGCCGATGGCCTGATCCTGCTCGGCTATGGCGACTATCTGCAGGCGCAGCAGCGGCTGCAGCACCTGGTCGATCAGGGCACCCACTTCGTGCGCTGGGGCGCGGTGCTGCCCGGGCAGCCGGGGGTGTCGATCGGCAGCGACAACTTCCAGGGCGGCCACGACATCACCGCGCACCTGCTGCAACAGGGCTGCCGGCGCATCGCCTTCCTCGGCGACGCCTCCAACCACTACCCCGAGTTCCTCGAGCGCTACCGCGGCCATGCCCAGGCGCTGCGCACGGCCGGGTCGGACATCGTTCCCGGCCTGCAACTGGATGCGATCACCACCGAGCAATCCGGCTACGAGGCGGCACTGGCGCTGCTGCGCGGCGGCGAACGCTTCGACGCGGTGTTCGCCGCCAGCGACCTGATCGCGATCGGCGCGCTGAAGGCATTGCGCGAACACGGCCTGCACGTGCCCGAGGACGTGGCCCTGGCCGGCTTCGACGACATCCCGATCGCCGCCTGCGTGGCGCCGGCGCTGTCGACCGTGCAGCAGGACACCAAGCTGGCCGGCGCGGTGCTGGTGGAGACCCTGCTGGCGCAGATCGCCGGGCAGCCGGTCGCCAGCCGCACCCTGCCGGTGACGCTGGCGCTGCGCGGCTCCTCGCTGCGCAGCTGATCCCCTACCGGCCCGCGGACGCGGCCGCAGAGCTCCATTTCGCGCCGGGCCGCCAGGCCCAAGCGCGCCGGCTGCGTTTTCCTTACGAAAGCAGAATGATTATCATCCGCGAGAGCGCCGCGGATTGCCGCGGCTTCACGCCGCCGCCTGGAATGCCGATGCCCCCTGCCCGCCCCGCTTCCCATCCGCCCTCCGCCGTACCGCCCGCAGCCGCCGCAAAGCGCAGGCAGGCGCGATCGGCCGCGTGGATCGACGCCCGATGAGCGCGGCCATTGCCGTGATCGCGGTGGCCGCCGTATGCGCGGCGCTGTCCGCGCTGGCGTTGTACGCCGGCTCGCCGAACTGCCGCCTGGCACCGCTGCGGCGCCTGCGCCGGTTCGGCAACTGGCTGGGCCTGGCACTGGCCGGCGCCTCGTTGGCTGCATGGATCGCGCAATTGGGCGTCGGCGCCGGGCTGTGCGCGATGCTGGCCAGTTGGATGCTGGCGCTGATGCTGGTACCGACCGTCGGTGCGCTGCGCGGCGATCCTGGCCACGGCGTGCGGAGCCGGCCGCGATGATGTGGAGCCGCGGCCTGGCCGCGCTGATTCCCGGCTTCTTCCTGGCTACCGCGCTGACCGGCCTGGTCTGCTGGCTGCCGCCGGGACCGTGGCAGCAGGCGCTGGTCCCGGCGCTGATCGCGTTCGTGCCGCTGTGGGTGGGCGTGGCGATCGGCGCCTATTGCTTCGCCAGCGGGCGCCGCGCCTGGAGCTGGCTGAGCGCGCTGGCGCTGGCCGGCTTCGCCCTGCTGTGGGCGCTGAAGGCCCTGGCCTGGGCGCAATGAGGAAATACGCATGAAACTGCACGCCACCACCCTGCGCACCTTCACCGCGCTGCATACCTGGATGGGCCTGATCGCCGGCTTCGCCTTGTTCGTCGCCTTCTATGCCGGCGCGATCACCGTGTTCCACCACGACCTGCCACGCTGGCAATCGCAGCAGGTGGTGCCGGTGCAGACCGTGGACGATGCGCAGCGCCTGCTCGACGCGACCCTGGCGCGGCATCCGCAAGCCAAGCCGATGCTCGGCATGCTGTTCCCCAGCGGCGAATTTCCCAAGGCGCTGATCTACTGGCCCGATGCCGAGGGCGTGTGGCAGATGGCCACGCTCGACGACCTGGAGGGCGGGCCGGAACTGCCGCAGGCGGGCCTGGCCACCCTGGTCAACGAACTGCACTACACGCTGGGCCTGCCGGTGGCCGGCGTCTATCTGATGGGCATCGTCAGCCTGCTGTACGCGGTGGCGATCGTGTCCGGGGTGATCATCCATCTGCCGAAGCTGCTCAAGGACCTGTTCGCGCTGCGCCCGGGCCGCAATCTCAAGCAGTTCTGGCTGGATGCGCACAACGTGGTCGGGGTGCTGAGCCTGCCGCTGCACCTGATGTTCGCGGTGACCGGCGCGGTGCTGTGCCTGTCGCTGGTGCTGATGGCGGCGCTGAATCCGCTGGTCTTCGACGGCAAGGTGCAGGACGCGGTACCGGTGGCGATGGACACCGCGCCGGTGCGCAGCGCCAGCGGCACGCCTGCGCCGGTGGGCACGCTGGCCGACTGGAGCGCGCGCGCCGTGGCCGAGGCGCGGCGGCAAGGGCTGCATGATTTCGAGCCGGTGTACATGAAGCTGCAGCACGCCGGCGACCGCAACGCCACGGTGGAAATCAGCGGCGAGTCGCCCGGCACGCTGGGGCCGACCGGAACGGTGGCGCTGGACGCGGCCAGCGGCAAGGTGATCGCCACTCAGCTGCCCGGCCGCCGCGACGCCAACCACGCCACGCTGACCTCGGCCTACGCACTGCATTTCGGCGAATACGGCAATGCGCTGGTGCCATGGCTGTACTTCCTGCTCGGCATCGGCGGCGCGTTCCTGTTCTATTCGGGCAACCTGCTGTGGATCGAGTCGCGGCGCAAGCGCCGCCAGGCGCAGCAGGGCCGCGCGCAGATCAACATGGCGCGGGCCACGGTCGGCGTGTGCATCGGCCTGTGCGTGGCGATCTCGGCGGCGTTCGTGGCAGTGCAGGTGCTGGAACGCGTTGCGCCTGACGCGGTGGATGCCGGCATGCGCTGGACCTGCTTCGGCAGCTGGGCGCTGTGCGCGCTGTGGGCGGCGCTGCGCGCGCCGGCGCAGGCCGCGCGCGAACTGTTGTGGACCGCGGCCGCGGTGACCGCGGCGATCCCGCTGGCGCACGGCCTGGCCAGCGGCTGGTGGATGTGGACCAGCGCCGCCGCCGGGCAATGGCCGTTGTTCTGGGTCGACGGCATGGCCGTGGCGATGGCGGTGGGCTTTGCTGCGCTGGCACGCGCGACCGCGCGCCGCGCCAGGCATGGCGAACCGAACAGCGTGTGGGCCGAACCGCAGCCGGCGGCAGCGTAACCGCCCATTTTTTTGTAGGAGCGGCTTCAGCCGCGACCGGATGCGATCGGTAATGCGCGGTCGCGGCTGAAGCCGCTCCTACAGTGGCGGCTCCACGCCGTCCTTCGCCGCCATCAGCCAATCCAGCCGCGCGCGCAGATCCGAGCGAACGATCGGCGCCTCGGACAGGAACACGCGCACGCCGTGCGCCGGCACCTCGGCGCGCAAACCGTCCGCGACCTCGACCGCACTGCCGTCGAAGCCGTCGCGCCAGGTACCCGGCTGCAGGTAACGCCGCACTTCCAGCGTCTTCGGCGCGTCGCTCTTGTTCAGCAGTACCAGCGCGGTCTGAGTGCTGCCCGCATGCTGGAACACCCGATAGAACACCGCCTCGTCGCCGGACAGGCGCAGGTTGAGCTGCAGCCCGCGCTGCAGCGCCGGCGTGCGTTGCCGCAGCAGCGCGATGCGCTGCAACGGCGCGAAGATCGGACTCTGCGGCGCCGCATCCACCCGCTCCTGGCCGAAATAGTTGCGGTTACCGGCATGCTCGGCACGGCCGCGCATGAAGCCGGTTTCCGAGCCGTAATAGAGCACCGGGATGCCGCGCGCGGTGAACAGCCAGTTGTGCGCATCGATGAAGCCGGCATCGCTGGCGTCGAGCCGCGCCATGTCGTGGTTGTCGTAGAAGGTCATCAGCTCGTACGGGTTCGCGTACGGGCCGCGCTCCAGGTACAGCGGCGCCTGCAACTGCTCGAAGCCGCCGCGCGCATGCCCGAACACCGTGGACAGCGCCTGCTTCAACGGAAAATCCAGCACGCTGACCCCGGCGTTGCGCGCCCAGGTGTGCCCGGCGATCTTGCGCGCGTCGTAGTCGAAGGCCTCGCCGAACATGAACATGCCCGGCCGCTGCGCGCGGAGGCGGCGCACGAACTCATGCCAGAAGCTGTCCGGCATCCAGCCGATGGTGTCGATGCGGAAGGCATCGGCGCCCTGCCCCAGCCATTGCGAATAGGCGCCGACCAAATACTCCATCACCGCCGGATTGCGCTCGTTGAAATCCGACAGCTCGGCCAGGCCGCCGCCGGTGTTGTAGAACGCATGCAGCGGGTTGTGCGCCGGATCCAGCCTGGCCGGCGGCAGGTTCTGGTGGTCGGCGACGCGCTTGCCGTCGCGATCGAACACCTGGCCGAACATCGGCTGCCGCTTGGGCATCGTGTACGCCGGCGAGCCATGGTTGCCGACGATGTCCAGCACCACCTTCAGCCGCTGCGCATGCATCGCCTGGGTGAAGCCGGCGAAATCCAGGCCCGGGCTGGGCAGGTGTTCGTCCAGCTTGTAGAAATTGACGCCCCAGTAGCCGTGGTAACCGGTCTTGCCGCGATCGCTCAGGTTGCTGCCCCAGCTGATCGGCTTGCCGCCGGTGAACGCTTCGTCGGGGTTGTCGACGATCGGGGTGATCCACACCGCGCCGAAGCCCAGGCCGCGGAGATAGCCGGCATTGTCGACCACGCCCTTGAAGTCGCCGCCCAGGTAGCCGATGTTGTCGCTCTCGCCCGGCGGCGCCGGCAGCGGGATGTCGAAGGTACGGTGCGCGCCGCCCTGGTCGCGGTGATCGTTGCCGGGATCGCCGTTGACGAAGCGGTCGGTGACCACGAAATACACCGCCTCGCTGGCGAACGGCTCCAGCGTGCCGTAGTACTCCGCCGCCGCCTGCGCACGCGCCGGTGGCGCGACAGCGCCTAGCAAGGCCAGCGCCAGCAGCGAAATCCGATACGTCATTGCCTTGCCCCATGTTCGGCGGGAACCTGCAGCACGCACAGCGCCGCCAGCAGCAGGCTGATGCCGCCGATGCCCAGCGCGTACAGCGGCCGGCCGCCGAGCCAGTGGGTGAGCACGAAGCCCAGCACGCTGACCGCGACCAACTGCGGGATCACGATGAAGAAATTGAAGATGCCCATGTACACGCCCATCTTCGCCGCCGGCACGCTGTCGGACAGCAAGGCGTACGGCAGCGACAGGATCGAGGCCCAGGCGAAGCCGACGCCGAGCATCGACAGCAGCAGCCACTGCGGATCGCGGATCCACAGGAACGACAGCAAGCCGGCCGCGCCCAGGCACAGGTTGAGCAGATGGCTGAGGCGCAGGCCGACCGCGCGCACCAGCAGCGGAATGGCGATCGCCGCCAGCGCGGCGAAGCCGTTGTAGGCGCCGAACAGCACGCCCACCCAGTTTGCGCCGTCGTTGTAGGCCGCCGAGGTGGTGTCGGTGGCGCCGTAATACGTCTGCGTCACCGCCGCGGTGGTGTAGATCCACATCGCGAACAGCGCGAACCACGAGAAGAACTGCACCCAGGCCAGGCGCCGCATCGCCTGCGGCATCGCCTGCACGTCGCGCATGATCGCGGCCAGCATGTGCTCCGGCCGCAGTCGCGGGGCAAGCCATTGCAGCAGCCCGTAGCCGGCGAACAAACCGGCCAGCACGTACAGCATGCGGTCGCCGCCGCTCCAGAAGATCGCCGCCGCGCCGGCAAGGCCCAGCAGCAGCCAGAGCGCCGCGGCGGCATCCGAACGCGGCATGGTAGTCGCGTGTTCGGCGGCGTGCGACGGCGGCGCGTCGTCGAACGCGTGCAGCGTTTCGGGCGGATACTCGCGTGTGCGCAGCACAGTCCAGCCTATGGACAGGAACAACACCGCGCCGCCCAGGTAGAACGCGTAGCGCACCGTCGCCGGCACGTACCCGGGCGCGGCGGTATTGCTAACGCCCCATTGCGCCAACAGCCACGGCAGCATGCTCGCCACCACCGCGCCGACGCCGATGAAGAAACTCTGCATCGCATAGCCGCTGGCGCGCTGGCGTTGCGACAGCTGGTCGCCGACGAAGGCGCGAAACGGCTCCATCGAGATGTTGATCGACGCGTCCAGTATCCACAGCGTGCCGGCCGCCACCCACAGCGCCGGCGAGTTCGGCATCACCAGCAGCGCCAGCGTGGTGAACAGCGCGCCGACCATGAAATACGGACGGCGCCGGCCGAAGCGGTTCCAGGTGCGGTCGGACAGATAGCCGACGATCGGCTGCACGATCAGCCCGGTCAGCGGCGCGGCGATCCACAATCCCGGCACCTGCTCCATGTCCGCGCCCAGGGTCTGGAAGATGCGGCTGGCATTGGCGTTCTGCAGTGCGAAGCCGAACTGGATGCCGAGGAAGCCGAAGCACATGTTCCAGATCTGCCAGAACGACAGCGCCGGCTTGGCGCGCGGTGCCGTGCTCATCGGCGCACCTGTACGGCGCCGGCCGGCGCGATCAGCAGCGCGGCGATATCGGCCGCATTGACCACGCCATCGGCGCCGCCCTGGCCGCCGGTATAGCGCGCGAAGTGCTGCAACGCGCTCATGTTGGCCGCAGGCGCCAGGCGGATGCGGCAGGCCTGCCCGGCCTTGAGTGCGAACACGGCCGCAGTGGACTCCTGTTCGCCGACGCTGTGCGGCATCACCACCGGCATGCGCTGCGGCGCGGCATCGCCGCATTGCAGGTGCAGCTGTTTCACCGCAGCGGTGACGCCTGTGTTGATCGGGCCATGCGCGTTGACGTAGCGCAGGCTTAGCCGGTACTCGCCATCGCGCGGCGCGGTCCAGCGCCAGTCATCGCCACCGGCCAGGCGGACCACGTCGCCGACGCAGACGCTGGGGCTGTGCAGCGATTCCCAGTGCGCATCGCGCCGGGTCAGGCTCAGGCATTGCAGCTGCTCGCGCAGCGGCAAGCGCGCGCCGTCGGCAGCGCCTTGCCGGTGCTGTCCATCGACGTACAGCACCGTGTCGGCGGCCGCCGCGACGCGCCAGCCCTGCGCATCGCGCTCGACGCGCGGCGCTGGCGGCGCGAACGGGGCGAACGCATCGGCGGCCGCGAGCAGCGGCACCGGCGTGCTCGCGGTGTCGCGCGCGACCAGTTGCACGGTGGTGACGCCGTCATGGGTGCGCGTGTCGCCGGCCACCAGCAGGTCGCCATGCAATTGCGCAGGCCGCCGCAGCACGATGCGCCGCTCGCGCAACTGCAGCGCGATTTCCTCGCGCTCGCCGAACAGCATCGGCACCAGGCTCACCGGCAGCTTCGGCGCCACGCTACCGTCGTCTTCGACGCCGAACACGCCTTCGATCACCATCGCCAGATAACCGGCCACCGACCACAGCTGCCGCGGCGAATTGACCACCGGCCCGCTGAGCGCGCCATCGTCCACATGCGCGGCCTGGCTCAGGAATTCGTAGTTCTCCATGTTCGAGCCGGCCAGCGCGGCGCCGCGCAGCAGCGAGCGCACTTCGAAGGCGATGCGCGCGCTGTCGTCGGTGTGCCGCGCCGCGCGCAGCGCGTAGGCACTGGCGAACGGCCAGATCGCGCGGTTGTGGTAGATCGGCACGTCCTGCTGCTGCGGCCAGACCACCGGACTGCCGGCCTCGACCGCCGGATAGCGCGCCAGCGCCTGGCGCGCGCGTTCGCGCGGCAGCACGTCGGCCAGCACCGCCAGCGACAGGCCGAGCAGATCGTAGCTCTCGTAGGCGACCGGATGCGCGGCGCTGCCGAGATAGCTGACGTAGGTACCGCGGTCCTCGCGCCAGAAGCGCTGCGCGATCGCCTGCTTCAGCGCGTCCGCCCAGCCGGCATAGCGCGCCGCCGCCGCGCTGTCGCCCTGCCCGCGCGCCAGCCGCTCGCCCAGGCGCAGCGCCTGGTAGTGCAGCACGTTGGTGGACAGCGCGAACGACTCGGCGATGAAGCGCACGTCGTTGCGGGTCCAGGCCGGATAAGTCTGCTCGCGCCAATCCAGGAACGAGGTTTCGCCGCGGTACAAGCCGATGCGCGGGTCGAATGCGAATGCGCGGTCCTGCGCCAGGGTCGCCTCGAGTGCGGCGCGGGTGTCGGCGGCGAACTGCGCGTCGTCGAGCAGATGCCGCGCGGCCAGGAACCAGACCACGCGGTCGCTGCTCACCGGCCAGCTGCCGCCGGAGCCGGTGTCCTGGGCCACGAACAGCCCAGGCAGCGCATCTGTGCCGCGCATCGCCGACAGCTTGAAGCGCAGCGAGCGCCGCGTGCGCTGCGGATCCAGCCGCGCCAGCGCCAGATCGGCGGCATAGCTGACGTCGCGGGTCCACACGTAGGGCCAGCGTTCGCCGGTCTGGTAGCAGTCGCAAGGCAGCGGCTTGCCGTGGTCGAAGGCCGGATCGCGGATCGCGTCGACCTGGTCGTCGCGCAACTCCTGCTGCGCCAGCGCGAACAGCGCATCGAACAGCGGGCTGGTGGTGTCGCTGCGCAGCGGCTGCGCCGCCAGCGTGCGCGTGCCCTGCGCCGAGCTCAGCACGAAGCCGCCGTCGGCGGTGGCCACGGCCTGCGCGGTCTGGCCGCGCCATTGCAACGACGTCTGCCACGCAGACGCCGACACCGCGGCACCCAAGGTGGCGGCCAAGCAGATCATCTTCAGCATCGAAGCGGCGGACCGGCTCGCGCCCGTCGGCCTCCCTCCCTCTTTGCCTGCATTGTGGGTTCGCCGCACCGGCATGCCGGCACCGCGCTCGCGGCCTCTTCGAGAAGCGCTGCGGACATGGTAGACGCGCCGCAGCGCACCGCGCGCATCTGCATACGTATTCATCGCCTTGGCCGCAGCAGGCGCGCAGCGCCTCGCTATAGTCGCCGCACCTGCGACGGCCGCCTTGGGAGGGGACGTGCCGCAGCTTCATGCCCTGCCACGCGCGCGGCCATCGTCGCCCCTGCGGATGCTGCTCCCAGCCGCGCTGTTGTGCATCGCACCGCTGCTGCGGCGATCCGGTCGCGCGCCACTAGCGCATTCCGCTCCGGACTGCGTCGCCGGATGACGTTACCTGTAGGAGCTGCTTCAGCCGCGACAGGCTTTACAGACAATGCCAGCCACAACCGAAGCCGCCCAACAGCCCGCAATCGCTCAGGCGATGGGCAAAGCTCTGCCTCGCGCAGATGACTGACGCATCCGCGCAACGCCGCCTTTCCCGTTACCGAGCATGTTGCGCGCGAACGCTTGCCACCCTGGCCCATATAGCGCATCGCGCCTCGTATCAGCATCTTCCCCCTGGCATCCACGCTCCCATCCGCATGCGCCGGACTGCCGCCACCGCCTTTATGCCGCGCCTCCAAGCACTTCGCAGCGCAATGCACTGCAAATTCCCACACACCACCTTCACGATCACGACACGCACGCGCTTTACCACCACACGACATCGCTACCGTGGAATCGATTCCAATGCGATGAAACCCAGTGAATACGTATGCAGGCCGCGTTCGCAGCGGATTGCCGTGTCTACCATACGTTGCAGTCGCGTCACCGAAAATGGGCGGCGCGATCCCTACATCCGGCCGATCTTCCGGATCAGAAAATTTGCACGACAACATTGCCTGGGAGGGGAAAATGTTGAACCACAAGCGCAATGCGCTGACGCTGGCGTTGGCCATCGCCATGACGCCGATGCTGGCCGCCGCACAGTCCGAGACGCAGTCCGGCACCGCTACTTCAGCTACAGATAATCCGGTCACCGAACTGGACAAAGTCCAGGTAACCGGCATCCGCCGCGGCATCGAGAACGCGATCGCCATCAAGAAGGATTCCACGTCCATCGTCGAGGCGATCTCGGCCGAGGATATCGGCAAGCTGCCCGACGTCAGCATCGCCGAATCGCTCGCGCGCCTGCCCGGTCTGGCCGCGCAACGCGTGGCCGGCCGCGCCCAGGTGATCAGCGTGCGCGGCCTGTCGCCCGACTTCTCCACCACCCTGTTGAACGGCCGCGAAGTGGTCAGCACCGGCGACAACCGCAGCGTCGAGTTCGACCAGTACCCGTCCGAACTGGTCAGCGGCGTCACCGTCTACAAGACCCCCGATGCCGGCCTGGTCGGCCAGGGCCTGTCGGGCACGGTGGACATGCAGACCGCGCGCCCGCTCAGCTTCGGCGAGCGGGTGATCGCGATCGGCGGACGCTACCAGCGCAATTCGCTGGGCAAGGCTGCAGATACCGATCCTTACGGCAACCGCTTCAGCGCCAGCTACATCGACCAGTTCGCCGACCGCACCATCGGCCTGGCGATCGGCTATGCGCATACCGACACGCCGATCCAGGAGAACCAGGTCGGCCTGTACGAACCGTGGACCACCCAGAACACCGACAGCGGCGCGCGCCCGGGCGTGGCCGCCGGCACCTACTTCTCCGACGGCATCAAGGCGCTGCGCCGCACCGGCGACTCCAAGCGCGACGGCTTGATGGCGACCCTGCAGTACCGTCCTTCCAATGCCTGGACCAGTACGCTCGATGCCTTCCACACCGAAGCCGAGCAGATCGACACCGCCAACCAATTCGAGCTCAACCTGAGCAACTACAATGGCGGCTACACCCCGGGTCTGGCCATCAGTGGCCCCCAGGTCAACGGCAACGGCACCTTCACCGGCGGCACCGCCAGCGGCGTCTATCCGCTGGTGCGCGGCATGTACAACAAGCGCGAAGACAAGATCGACGCGTTCGGCTGGAACAACGAGATCAATGCCGGTGCCGTGCGCATCATCACCGACGTGAACTACTCCAAAGCCACGCGCAAGGAACTCAATCTCGAGAACAACCTGCAGCTGACGCCGATGCCGCAGCTGGATACGGTCGGCCTGGCCTACCGCAACAACGACTTCTCGCAGCTGTCGCCCGGGCTGGACTATTCCAATCCCGATACGCTGTACATCACCAACACCATCTACGGCTCCGGCTACGGCAAGGCGCCGCGCGTGGAGGACGTGCTGAAGGGCGCGCGCCTGCAGGCCAGTTTCCCGATGCCCGAAGCGCTGCGCTGGTTCTCCGATCTGGACGTGGGCGTGAACTACGCCAACCGCGAGAAGGAAAAGCACCAGCCCGAAGGCAACATCACCCTGGGCGCGCAGGGCGACACCACCATCGCCTCCGACCTGCAGTACGCGCCGGTGAACCTGGGCTTCGCCGGCATCGGCTACATCCCCGCCTGGAACGTGCCCGGGGCGGTGTCGCGCTACATGCTGTTCGATCCCAACGAAGACGCCTCGTTCCTGGTGTCCAAAGCGTGGACCGTGCAGGAGAAGATCACCACCGCCTGGATGCGCGCCAACATCGACACCGAATGGGGCGCGGTGGGCGTGCGCGGCAACATCGGCGTGCAGCTGCAGCACGCCGACCAGTCGTCGCAGGCGAACTACTGGGATGCCTCGCAGCCGGTCGGCAGCGAAGTTCGGCCGATCGACGAAGGCAAGACCTACAACGACTGGCTGCCGAGCTTGAATCTGGCCTTCCAGTTCCCGCACGAGCAGACCCTGCGCTTCGCGCTGGCCAAGCAGGTCGCGCGTCCGCGCGTGGACCAGCTGCGCGCCTCGCTGGAATTCGGCGTGGACAACGCCACCGGCAAGCCCGGCGCCAGCGGCGGCAACCCCACCCTCGATCCGTGGCGCGCCAATGCACTGGACATCTCCTACGAGAAGTACTTCGGCGCCAAGGCCTATGTCGCGGCCGCGTTCTTCTACAAGGACCTGAAGAGCTACATCTACACCCAGACCCGCGACGATTACGACTTCTCCGGCCTGGTCGCCGGCTACGTGCCGCCGCCGGGCTCGGCGCCGGTGCAGACCACCGGCACCTACAGCGCCCCGTTCAACGGCAAGGGCGGCACCCTGCGCGGCCTGGAACTGACCGCCTCCCTGCCGCTGGACATGCTGTTCGCCCCGCTCGAAGGCTTCGGCATCCAGGCCAGCGCGACCTTCAACGACAGCGACGTCAAGATCCGCGACCCGGAAAGCGCATCCAGCGTGGGCGACGGCGAGATCAGCCTGCCGGGCCTGTCCAAGCGCGTCTACAACCTCACCGCCTACTACGAGCGCAACGGCTTCGAAGCGCGCGTCAGCCAGCGCCGACGCTCGGACTTCATCGGCGAGATCGGCAACTTCAATGGCAACCGCACCCTGCGCTACGTGGTCGGCGAGAACATCACCGACGCGCAGATCAGCTACACCTTCGGCGACCTCAGCAGCCTGAAAGGCCTGAGCCTGCTGCTGCAGGCGAGCAACCTGAGCAACTCGCCGTACCGCACCTATGCCGGGACCAAGGATCGCCCGCTGGAATACATCGAGTGGGGCCGCACCTACGTGCTCGGGGTGAACTACAAGTTCTAGGCCAACCCTCCGTGCCTGCAGCAAGCCCGCCGGCGCGATGCCGGCGGGCTTTTTTGTGTCCAATGCGCAGCGCTGTGGCGCACGGCGAAACGCATCGGCCCGCCAGTCCAGCTTGAGCAAACCGGCGATGCCGGCGCGCGAACAATGAATGACGCGGGCGAGTGCCGCACGTTCGTTGCCCATGCCACGCGCGTAACGGCCACGGCCGTGCCGATGCAAGTGTCGGTATCGTCCGCGACAAAACGGGCGCATACATCGCAAGAGCCGCTTTCGCCCATAGATCATGGACAAGCACCATTTCAGTCAGAGCAACGGCTTGTGCACCTTAGGACAGCACAAGCCGATGCTTCGCAACCTGCCCGCGCTCTGGGCGCTGCCATGACGGCACCATGCGGGTTTGGATATGCAGCAGGCTGCGTGCGCAGATCGAGCACAGCAGCATTCAGGGGACAGGCGAACGTCCTGCACCAGGGAGGAAATCCACTCCCAGGCCCAACAGCGTCAGCCGTCCGGAAGAAGAACGGCGCTTGCGCTGCCTGTCACGCAGGCAGCTGAACTGGAGAATTCCGCGAAGGTTACATGCCTTCCAGGCACACCATCGCGTAACCGGGCAGCTGCAGGCCGCCCTCGACCTTGCCTGGATCGATGCCAGGTACTGCCAGCTGTCGCCATTGCCCCTCGGGCAGCGCCACTTCGGTGGCTTGCGCCGACAGATTGAACGCCAACAGCAGCGTCTGCTGCGCATGCCCGCGCTGGAACATCAGCACCGGCTCGTCGGTCTCGACGAACGCGATATCGCCTTCGCGCAAAGCCGCATGCTGCTTGCGCCAGGCCTGGAACTGCTGGAACGCGATCAACACCGAATGCGGATCGGCCAACTGCGCCGCCACCGACTGCGCGCGATGCGCCGGCGCCACCGGCAGCCACGGCTTCCCGGTGCTGAACCCCGCTTGCGCGCTGTTGTCCCACGGCATCGGCGTACGGCACCCATCGCGGCCCTTGAAGCTCGGCCAGAACGCGATGCCATACGGATCCTGCAATGCCTCGAACGGCACCTCGGCCTCGCCCAGGCCCAACTCCTCGCCCTGATAGATGCAGACCGAACCGCGCAACGAGCACAGCAACGCGATCAGCAGCCGCGCGAACGCGGGCGTCTGCGCGCCCTGCCCCCAGCGCGTCACCGCACGCTGCGCATCGTGGTTGGAAATCGCCCAGCACGGCCAACCTTCGGTCATCGCCACTTCGAGACTCGACACCGTCTCGCGGATGTAGCGCGCCCTGAAATCGTCGGTCAACAGCTCGAAGCTGTAACCCATGTGCAGATGCCCGGCCCGCGTGTATTCGGCGGTGGTGGCGAGCGAATCCTCGGACGAAATCTCGCCCAGGCTCACCGTTCCGGGATAGCGATCGAGCAGACCGCGCAGCTTCTGCAGGAACGGCAGATTCTCTGCCTGCGTGTTGTTGTAGTAGTGGTACTGGAACGCATACGGATTGTCGGGACTGAAGCCCCGCCCCACCCGCTTCTCCAGAGGCTTTGGCGGATTGTCCCGCAGCAACGGATCGTGGAAGCAGAAATTGATCGCATCCAGCCGGAACCCATCCACCCCGCGCGCGAGCCAGAACTCGACATTGTCCAACGTGGCCTGCTGCACCTCGGCATTGTGGAAGTTGAGGTCCGGCTGCGACGACAGGAAGTTGTGCAGGTAGTACTGGCCACGACGCGGCTCCCACTGCCAGGCGACGCCGCCGAAGATCGACATCCAGTTGTTCGGCGGCGTGCCATCCTCGCGCGCGTCCGCCCAGACATACCAATCGGCCTTGGGATTGTCGCGATTCTGGCGGCTTTCCTTGAACCACGCATGCTCCACCGACGTGTGGCTGAGCACCTGATCGATCATCACCTTCAAGCCCAGCGCATGCGCCTTGGCCAGCAAGCGATCGAAATCATCCATCGTGCCGAACAGCGGATCGACCTCGCGATAGTCGGCGATGTCGTAGCCGAAATCGGCCATCGGCGACTTGAAGAACGGCGAGATCCAGATCGCGTCCACGCCAAGCGATGCGATGTAGTCCAGCTTCTGCACGATGCCGGGCAGATCGCCGATGCCATCGCCGTTCGCATCGAGGAAGCTACGCGGATAGATCTGATAGATGACGGCACCGCGCCACCATGGAGCCTGAGTCATGCAACGCCCCCCTTCGGGCAGAGATCACGTGTGCAGTGGGCACACGGAAAGCTGCGTTAGGGTAACGTCGATGTGCGAATCGCAGAGGTGCTTGCATACGTATTCAGCGCATCGACATGCCAGCGAAGACATCTAACGAGTCGATGCTGAAGTTAGTGAAGAGCGATATAAACGTTTTACAAGAATGGCCAGGAACAGGACACCAATTTGCTCGAGGCAGCGATGCCAGGCAAGCAAGGGAAAAGGCACAGCCTGGAGCAGGGCTGCATTGTATGGATCAGTCAGAATACAACAATCACTAGACGATCTAAACTCGAAATACTCAAGACATCCAATCGTTGACCATCAACGCTCGTCTAATAGCGGCGAAATACAGGCATACTACAAGCTGAATAAATCACAGAACATTCTGAAGATTTATTGGCTTTCTTGCAATCCTTTTCAGCTATTGCAGTTGCGGCTTTTACATTTTTTCCTGGTCGAGTCACAGGAGAACCACCACGCTCAACCCCATTCACCGAGGGCGCAAGTATGGCGACGCACTGATTAGAATATGACATCACAATGCCGCAGTTCGCGCTACCCAAAGACCGGCATTTTTCCAAGGCATCATTGATGGCGTCTTCTTTCGAAGTCTTGTTGGCGGCCACTCCTGTATTTCCCGAAGTAGACATATCTGCGGCAACAGCACCGAATCTACTGTCCCATTCTCCAGCAGGCTGAGGGGGCGGAGGTTCTACATAGCTAACTGAAGGCCCACATGTTGCACTGCCTGCTGCCGTGCCGACCGGACATGCAGTTTGCGCTACTGCACCTCCAGCAAAATAACCTAAGGCAAATAAAAAAACCGCAATAAATTTTCTCATATAAATTACCTCAGAAAAAAGCCATTACCCAACATCACCACCTGGTTTCTTTCCAGCCAACCCCATATTTCTATTATTATAATTAAGATCTGGACCATCGGAGCCCGCAACTCGGCTCCCATGAGTATTAACTGGATTAGTACCTACGCCATTATTTTGAGCTTGTGCCTGCCCAAGATCCGAGGCACCTTGCGTTTGGCGAGGTACATAAGCCCCCCCTGGCCCCGCTGGCACCGCGCCACCACCAGCACCCATCGCCGAGTACGGGCTGAACTGGCCGAGCACGCCTTGGAAGAACGCAGCCGCCATCGGGGGCGCAGTCACAACCAGTGTCGTCATCACCAAGCCCAACCCTCCTTGCTGCAGCGACATGCTGCTGATGCCCTCGCCGGAAAGACTCCAACCATTTGCAGCCCATTTGGTAACGAATGCCAAAGCCACCGCCCCCACCACTTTGGTGGTGATCGCGACCATCACGCTCAATACCGACAATGAAAAAACCGTACCGATTCCGTAATACAGCCATTTGCTGAAGAGCTGTTTCGTGGCATTGAATAGCAGACACATGATGAACAGCGGCCCAAAACCAATGAACAGCGCCATCGCGATCTTGTTCAGCAGCAGCATCGAACCGGCGACCACGCCCGGTCCGGCGATGCCCAGGCCCATGAACCAGCGCGCGCGGGTCTTGTCGTCCTCCTGCTCCTTGTTGCCGGCCGCTTGCAACGCATCGATACTCGCCAATGCCGTCTGCATGAGCAGAAGGTTCTGGTCGATCTTGTCGTAAGGACTGGCGTCATCACCGGTGACCACCTCGGTGATCTCCTTGCTCAGTCCGTCGGTCAGCGTCCAGTACAGTTTGGAGGAGCCAGTCGCCATGCTTGTTGCCAAGGCGATGATCAACGTGGCGCGCAGCGCCGTCACCACCATCGCCATCGCCGAATCGCGCGCCTGGCCCGTCGCAATGCGATACCCCTGCAACAGGATCCACAAGGTCAGCACGGTCAACGCGATGGCACCCATCCACATCGTTGTGCGCTGCAGAAGCGCCCACTGGAAGATGTCGATCTCGTCGCGCAAATAATCATTGATCAGCGAAAAGAACGCATAGTTGGCCATGTTGCCAAGAAAGGAGCTGAGCGCCCCGCCAAGTGCGGCATCCATAAAACCGGTGGTCGTGTTAAACATGTTGGATCTTCCATGCGGGCGAGGTAGCACCCGAACCTGTGTTCAATTCGGAGATGGGCTTGGGCGGCACATCCATGCACAATGAGCAAACGACATATCTCAAGCGGCTTCGCTTCACTTTTCGAAGCTCAGCGTTTGCATCCCGGACGGCTTGCTGCTCTTGACACCCTCAAGCGCTCCCTTCATCACCATGCCCGCCACAGATGCCTTGGCCAGATCGGCGATCGGACCAGGCAAGTCATCGAACCAACCGTTGGGGTTCTTCTTCTTGCCCTTCATCGCGGCGTCGGTCTGGTCGGCCTGCTCTTTCTGCAGATACTTGAGCCGGATCTCGTACGCGAACATCGCAGATTCCATCTGCTGACGGTCGATATCCATCAACGTCTTGAGCGCGATCAGCTTGTTGGTGTTGTCCTCCAACTTGCCGACCTGGTTTTCCGCAATCTGGCCGCGCTCCTTCTCCAGCGCACGCAGGCGCTCCAGGCGCTTGGTGGTGATCTCGTACATGGCAACCATGTAGTTGTACTGAGCGTTCCTGGTCTTCTGCATGAGCTCGCAGTTGGTCTTTTGCTCGTCTGAGACTGGCGTGCCCTGGGTTCCTGCACAGTTGCCGGTGCCGTAGTCTTCCGCGACCTTCTTCGGCTTGGTATCGCCGTCCTTCAACGCCTCGACCTCCTCGCCGCTGGGCTTGTCCCCGGAGTCCTTGCCACCGATCTGGTTGTCCTCGCGGATCTTGTCGAGCTTCTTGTCGAGCGTATCCGTGTTGGTCTTGTTCTCCTCGATCTGCTTGTCGTCCTGTACCCACCACTGCGCGAACGCAGTCGACGGCACCAAAGCGCACGCGAGGCAAGCGATCGCCAACAGGCGGAATCGAGCGAAGGATTTCATTTTCTTGTCCATATAGACCTCACAGCTAGTCATGTAGAACGAAACGATCTTTCAGGGAATGCATGATCAAGCGAGCGCCGCGGTGCCCTTGCTGTCCGATGCCGAAGGCCTGGTCGCGGACTTGCCGGATCCCTTGCGCTTAGCATAGAACTCGCTGAGCCATTGCTCGGGCCGCAACTCATCCTGCGTCACCCCGTGCTCGGCCGCTTTCTGCTCGAGCACCTGGTGCATGATCTCGATGTTGTCGGTGGATGCCGAAATGACCGACAGCGCGTCGTCCATGCCGCGCAGGTTGAGCTGGCATACCGACGAGCCATGGCCTTGCTTGACCAGGAAGCAACGCGAGCGCTCGTCCAGATTGACGACCACCTGGTACTCGGCCTCGGTCAGCTTGAGGCCCTCCATGTAGTCTTCCTTGCTCGCATTCGGGTTGGGCAGCAGGATCATCGTGGCGGTCTGCTCGACCAGCGCCGCGGAAATGTCGCTGGCCAACGCATCTTCCGGACTCTGGGTAGCGAAGATGCCCAGGCCGTTCTGCTTACGGATGGTCTTCTGCTTGTTCTTCGCGAATTCCTTGAGGCCGCCCTTGCCGTCCAGGATCTTCCAGAACTCGTCCATCACATAGATCAGGGGACGCCCGTCGATCAGTGCCTCGAGCCGGTGCAGCAGGTAGTTGATGACCGGCACGCGCACTTCCGGGTTGTCGATGACGTCGGTGTAGTCGAAGCCGATGATGCTGGCCTTTTCCAGGTTGATGGTGTCGACCGGATTGTCGAACACCCAGCCCAACGAGTTGCCTGCGGTCCATTTGCGCATGCGCGCATAGAGGCCGTCGTCGCCCATGTTGGGCAGGCTCTTGCGGAAATTGGTCATGCTGCGCAGCTGCATCGGCGTATCCAGCATGCCCTCGACGGCACGGAAGATGTCTTCGTCGTCGCGTGAGCTGTACTCGGCCTTGCCGGCAAGCACCTTGATCAGGTCCGCCAGGAACTGCACGTTGGCTTCGCTGCGCTCGCACTGAAACGGATTGAAGCCGGTGGGGCGACCATTCTCCAGGGCGAGATAATTACCTCCACAGGCGCGAACGAAGATCTCGGCGCCACGGTCCTTGTCGAAGAAGAAGATCGTCGGGATCGGATCGAACTTTTGCACCTGGCTTAGCAGGAAGTTGATCAATGCCGTCTTGCCGGTACCGGACTTGCCGATGACCATCGTATTGGCGATCGCCTTTTCGCCCAGCGAATTCTCCGCAGGGTGCGTCGCATGGAAATTGAAGTAGTACGGCTGGCCGTTGGTGGTCTGCAGCGTGGTGACGCATTCGCCCCACGGATTGTTGTCGCGCTTGCCCTGCGCGAAGTTGTGCAACGGCGACAGGCCCAGGAAGTTCAACGAACTCACGTTCGCCAGACGCGTGCGATAGCGCCAGTTGCCGGGAAGCTGCGAATAGAACGACGAGGCGATGGCCAGGTCTTCCTTCGAAGAGACGAAGCCGGCATTGGACAGCTCGGCGCGCGTAGTCGCGATCTGTTGCGACAGCTTCTCCTGGGTATCGGCGTAGACCGCAATGGTGAAGTGGTACTCGCCGAGCACGAAATTGCCCGACGACAGCTGATCCATCGCCAGGTCCAGCTCATGGATCTGACTGACCGCCTTGTCGCCGGACGAGATCATCATGCCCTTGGTCCGATCCAGAACCTTCAGCGCATCGTGACGCCCCATTGGGCTGAAGGAATGCGTCACCACGTATTCGAAATCGAGGTACTTCAGTCCGTTCAGGATGCCTGGATAGGTACCGTCGGTGTATTCCTTGATATTCAGGATGGAACCGAAATGATTGGTGCCTTCGGGTGTCTTGATGACGAAGTCGCCGGTCTTGTTGGCGAACATATGCTTGCTCACCGGCAGGTATGCAGGCACCGGCGCCTGCAGGACCGGCACCGGCTCGTCGATCCGGTTGATCAGATAGCCGAAGAATTCCAGCGCTTCGGAAAAGACGACGCCGTTGCTGGCCTCGTACATGCTCAGCCGGTAGGGCGAGTAGTCCTTGAGCACGGCCTCGACGTTGCCGGCCAGCTCCACGACCTTGGCAATGGACTGATCCTGCTCGGACTGCAGCTGCGCCAGGTTGGCCGACTTTTCCATCAAGCGCTTCCCGGTGACCACCGGACGATACAGCATGGTCAGATACAGCTCGTTCTGCATGATTTTCTGCGACGAGAGCGCGCTGTAGTACTGATCCGACAACTCTTGGTTGAACGTCTGCTGAAACTTGCCGCGGGACTTGATGCGCCGGCGACGCCGCACGTCGTGCACCCAGAAGGCCACGTTGGCGAAGTCGGGAGCGCGCAAGGTCTGAAGCATGCGGTTGAAGGTGTTGTGGCGGTGCTCGATTTCCCACTCTTCGCGGCCGACGAAAGGCAGCCCGCCCAGATGCCAGGTCAACATGTAGTCCCCACCCGTCGTCTTGAGCACCGATGGTGCTACATGCGTAGAGACGGGAATGAACTCGCTGATCGAAGTGTCTGGGATGAACATAGGGAATTACTCTGAATCCATTTCGTCTTGCCGAGGCCCGATTCGGACGAACCGGGAGTAGTCAAACGCGTACCTACTACAAAAATTTATGCAACACGGTAAAACCGAACAACCCCATGCACGAAACGACTCGTTCGTGCATGGGGTTCAGGCACTGGCACAATGCCGAACTTACCGCTTGGCGCCAGGCACGTTTCTCCGATATTCGTTGGGAGAAAACACCCAGGCGCCGGAGTAGCGCTGCAGGTTGCGCACACGCATCCTGAACAACCAACGCAGCCCAAGCATCCTGAATATCATCTCGTCACGCTTGGTCATCTGCTGCAACCCAAAGATAATCACCGGGATCGACAACAGATACCAAAGGTCGAAGTACATTCCCGCCAGCAAGCCGCCACCTGCGCCGATGAAAAAGGGGATGTAGGGCACCCCCATGAACATGGCGGGGCGCGTGCAGCCACGGAAAAGTACGTTTTTATGCATAGTGCTGCAGCGCCTGCTGGACGAGATTCATGGTCGTGGCCGAGCAGGTGGAACCGGTATCGCCGATCAGCATTTTGGCCAGTTGTCCCGCGGTTCCGATGATGAGGCCACCGATCAGGATCGACGCCACCTCCGAAATGCGCTTGTGCGCGAACGCGATCTGGTAGCCGGCGATGATGACGGCGATGGTCACGACCGCGATCGAGCCCATGTTGAGCAGATTGTTGGTCTTGGTGAGGAAGCCGCAGACCTTGCCGTCGGTACCGGCGTAATCGGTCGCGCCCGTCGCCATCGCCGCACCGGCGACCAGCAACGAACCTACGAAAATGGCGGCCTTCAGCGCGGCCATGCCGGCCATCTTGGCGCCCGTGGTCATTTCGCTCTTCTTAGACATCATGGTGTATCTCCTGATTGGAACAGAGGGGTGGTGATCGAAACGCCATTCCCATGGCGGTGCTGCTTCCCTACGCTAGAAGACAAAGGCGCCATCGCCGGGGGCCAGCGGTGGCGAATTCAAGCTCGGGACGGCCGGCTCTGCGGAACCACCAAGGGCCGAACCCCTGGCCACAGATGCTTGCGAAGCTGGATCGGCTCCGCCACCAGCAGGCACCGCCACTCCTTTGCCGGCGCTTGTCGGGCGTATTACATACAGTTCCGCATCGGTTTCGGCCGCTTGACCCATTCGCACTGCGGAGGCATTCGACGCTGCACTGGAAAGCTGCGCTGCTGGATGCACTTGAGCAGGCGCTGCAGCCGCAGCCGGATAAGGTTGGACCTGGGCAGCCAGACCGTTGGCAAGCTGGTTGGCGCCTGCGATGCGGCGCGAGACGACCGAGTCGATTTCACGGACGACGGATGCCTTGGCGGCCTGGGCAGGTCGGCCAGCGCCATTCGGCACGACAGCGATGGCATCGGCGGACGCGACGGCGAGCGCCCTGCCCTGATTGATGGAAGCGTAGACCTTCTGCACATAGCCGTGCTTGTAGCCGGTCTCGAAATTGCCCGAGTAATAGCAGCTGAAGGACTTGCCCCAGTTTCCGCCGGAGCGGCCATAACACTCGGCCAGAATCCGTGAGGCCGCCTGCAGGTTGGGGCAGGTCTTGAACGCCTTCTCGTACGAATCGAGCCCATACTTGAGCAGGTTGTAGCGGTTGACCTGGCCCAGGCCGAGAGAAAAATTGTAACCCTTGTCTTCGAGCATCCGTGCCGTGGCGACGGCCTCGGAGAGATTCTGCGGTTGGCGCACCAGGCGGCCACCGACGACGCCGATCGCGAACGGATTGTGCGACGATTCGACGCGCACGACGTGCTGCATCACTTCAGCCGGAACTGCCATTTCGGGACAGCTCAGTAGTTCCATGCCTGGCAACATGCCGTCATTCCTCCTATATCCGTCGACTATTGGCCTGAGAACCATACAGCCGCAGATCACGCAAATTAATAGTGTCTGAAGAGAAAATCAAAGTCAATCCAACATCGCTTCAGCAATCACTTTCGTGAACAAATTCACTTGCTTCCATGAAGGGTCCGCTCCGGATCGAAATCGATACCCGTGATATAGCGACGCCCCGCATGCGACTTAATATGCACAACGATATCGATCGTCATCATCAGCAGGCGCTTGATCACCGAGAACTCAAGCCCCGAACCCTCGGCCGATGCCTTGACCATCAACGCGAGCTGATCCCAGGTCTGGCCGATGCTGCCTGCGTGGCAACTGGTAATCGAACCCGGATGGCCGGATGCGCAGTTTCTGATGAAGTAGAACGATTCGTCGCCACGCAACTCCGCCAGGATGATGCGATCGGGCTTCATGCGCAGGCAAGCCTCCATGCAGCTTTTCGCCGTCACGTTACTGGCACTTTGTCCACCTTTCGAGTAGAGCAAATGCACGGTATTGGGCTGGCTGATGAACAACTCGCGCGCGTCCTCGATCGTGACCAGGCGCTCTTCGTTGGGAATATGGTTCACAAGCGACTTCATGAACGTGGTCTTGCCGCTACCGGTGGCGCCGGCGACGACGACGTTCTTCTTGAACAGCACGGCCTTCTTGAAGAACTCCGAATAATTACGCTGCCTGCGCAGTTCCAGTAGTTCGTGATCCTGCTCGCCGATGCCCGCTTCCTGCTCGAGGATCTCCTTGAAGAAACCGTCCTCCTGGTACTGCTCCAGGGTCTTGGTGTGCTTGGACGGCAACCGGATTGTGATCGACACCTTGCCCGCGTCGCACGCAGGCGGAATGACGAACTGCGCGCGCTGCCCGGTCGGAAACGTAAGCGACACGACCGGATCGGTATCGGTAATGCGCTGACCCGTATTGCTCTCGTTGACCACCGCGGTGCAGAACTGGCGCGCACGATCGAAGGTCAGCGACGGAATATCGAGTTTCTGCCAACCGCGCAGCGTTTCCAGGTACAGCTCACCGGGGCGGTTGATGCAGATTTCCGTCACTTCCGGCGAATTCAGATAATCCAGGATGCCCAGCACCGAGTACTGGTAATCCAGGAAATCCGAAGATATCTGCGCGGTCGGTGAATCGTCGAGCGTCACGGGATTGTCTCTTCGCTGTCAGCGGGTGAGCACGGCAGAGAAATCGACGTCTTTGGCGACATAGACGCTGACCACGGTGCCTTGGTTGATCGTCACCGTGGCAGGACGGCGTCCCGAACGCTCCAGCGCCTGGTCGGCCATGCGCTGCACCGCGCGCGCCGTGTTGCTCTCAAATGGCTGCTCGGTCACCAGGCCAGAGTTGAGACCGACCGTCGTGGTCTTCGGACCATTTTCGGCTGCCGCCCATTTGAACGCATCGCTGAGCATGCTGATCATCAGGGCGGAAGAGATACGGCTGGCCCAATGCGCGTTGTACTTGCCCGGATGGCCTGAACTGCCGAGATTGTCGATACCAGGCCCCATCAGCGACACGTCGATACCGGTGGGCGTGGTGATCCGATCCCAGATGACCTCCATGCGCGGCCCGGTCGGTTCGACCGAATCGTATTTACCCAACAGCTTGGAGCCCTTCGGCAACAGCAAACGCCTGCCGTTGATGGAGTAGACCGGCTCGGTGATGATGCAGGAGGTGAAGCCCGCGAAATCGCTGATGATCCGCGTCTCGAGCACGCACCGGATATAGGTGCCGCGCACCAGCAGGCCATCAGGGTTGGCGATCGGCTTCGCCGAGGTCTCCTGTTCCTGCCCCTGGCCGGCGCCGGGCTGCTGCGCGCCAGGAGGCAGTATCCCGCCAAACCCTTGCTGACCGCCGCCTACCTGCGCCGGATCCTGCATCCCCGCCATGCGTCGCTCGAGCAGCGACGGACCGCGTTCCTGTTGCGCAGCAGGCGCGGTACGGATGTCGTTATCCGTAGGCATCGGCGGCAACGGCGGCAGGGTCTGCTCCTGCGCCAAAGGCACAGGTTCGGCCGGCAACGGCGCCGCTGTCTGCGGAAGCGCAGGCGCCACCACGGCTTCCTGGCGCGGCTTCGGCGGCGGCTCTTTCGAGTCGTTTCCGCCGACCAGCCAGAAGATGGCCACGATCAGCAGCAACGCGATGCCGCCCAGGAACAGCAGCGCCTTCCGGTTGAGCTTCTGCAGCTCGCTGGACCTCAGAACCGGTTCGTTGGCATCGAGGTCGGGATCCGCCGTTTGTTGTTGCCGGGCGAAGTAGGGATTTTCCTTGCCCACATCCCCGCCTTGCGGAGAACGAGGAGGCTGGCCCTCGTTGTGGCCGTTATTTTCGTCAGACGGAGGTATGTTTGAGTTCACTTTTGCTTATTCCTACGCAAGCCGACAACGTTCTTGCCGTGGCGAACAACCAGGAAAGGATAGGTCCCGTGGACGATCAGCGTATTGCCCTCGACCGTCGTGTTGACCAAGAAGTCCTCGTCATTTTCCTTTTCGCGCGCAAACACGGCTGGGAAATTGCCGGTGGGGAACCTGGTGAGATCCATCTTGATATAGGTGAACTTGCCGTCGTCGTACACGCTGTTGGGCACGATCCAGGTCTGCTTCGAGCGCGTCGAATAGTCGTAATCGAAGTAGTAGTGCCTGTCCTTGGACAGCCTGGTATCGATCTGCGACTCGTCCTTCACTTCTTCGCTGGCAGCAGCGAAGCTGGTGTCCTTTGGATAGACGAAGGTCACCTTGTACTGGACGCCGGCCTGCTTGGCTTGCTCAAGCCGCTGCCAATCGGTCGCCACGACCTTCAATTCCAGAATGTAGGAATGGGTCGCGGTGCGGATCATCATATTGGTGTCGACGTCGACGTTCTTCGGCTTCAGATAGAAGACGTTCTCGCGACGACTCAACTCCCAGCCACTGGTGAAACCAGTGCTGTAATCGAGGATCTTTTCGTTCGGACTCAGCTCGACCTGCGTGGTGATGCCGAGTCCGGTACGCACCTGGTAGATCTTGTCCGCTTCGTACTCGTATTGCTGGACAACCTGAGCGGACGCGAGCGGCGCAACCAAAGCCAGGGCCGCCAGCGCCAGACGCGCTGAGCCGTTTTTAGTCATGAAACTCATCTAACGTTCGCTCCATTGCCATTGTTCTGAGGTGCAGCGTTGGGCACGGGCGCTGCCTGGGTGGGCTGTGTGCCCGGATACACAGGCACGCCGGCAGCGTTCATTACCGGAGCCTGCTGCTGAGCGGGTACCGTTCCATTGACACCCGGCGCACCAGGTTGCGCCATCGGCTGGCCCGGCACCTGACCTGGCATGACCTGCTGCTGGCCTGCGGGCATGGCCTGGCCGACGGGTGCCGCCTGCACTGCCGGCGCCTGCAGCGCCGCCGGCGGCGGTGCAGGAATCGAGGCATAGTCCGTGTCGACGCGGTAATCGGTCACCTGAAAACCCAGCGGATTCTCTACTCGCAGGTTATCGGACATGGCCAGATTGCCGTTATAGCGGAACCCCATGATCGCGAACCGATTGTCCAGCAGCGTGGTCTGCCCCGACTTCTTGTCGTAGATGCTGCGCTGGAAGCGGACATTGGCCCCGGTATAGGGCTTACCGGCGCCCCCCTGCAAGGTGATGCTCAGGATGTTTACGCGGATGGACCTGACCTTGCCATAGATGAAATAAGGCGCCGACGGATTGTTCTGCGAATGCAGCGCCCGATACTCGTTGGCAACCGCGCCATCTTTCTCCGACATCGCAAAGACGGTGTTCCAGTCGTTGAGCCCCATCATCTCGAAATCGTAGGATTCGCGAGCGGTGATGAAGCGCGACACATTGCTTCTGGCCAGCGCCTCGCTTGCAGTGATGTTGCGCACATCGCCGGTATTCTGCAGGACAGCGACGGTTGCAGTGCCGGTGTAGGCATCGGCCATCACCAGGTACGGGGTCTTCTCCTTCAACGGCAGCATGTAGTAATAGCCACCGCCCAGCAGCAGGCACATGACGATCGCGCCGAACGCGACCCACCATGCACGGCGCTCGCTGCGCCGCGCCAGATCAGCGATGCTGATCTCGTAGTTGACAGCCTTTGCAACCGCCTTGTTGACGCTTTCGCTCTCAACTGGTTTTTTACCGAACATCAGACTTCACCAGGTTACGTAATGTGGCTGCGGAGGCACATGGATGGCCTCCGAAAGTAAAGTCACTTCGCGTTGCCGTCGCCGGCCGGCGCCGCGGCCCCGCTCAGCGAAGAAGATGGCTGCACAAGAATGCGGTTGCCCGCAGCGGAGACAGTGACGCCTTCCTGCGCATAGACCACGCTGAGTTCGGCGACCGCCTGCTGAATGCTCGTGGTGTTGATCTTGGCCACCGGCGCATAGAGCGTGTAGTCGGACTGGATGCTGTAGCTCAACTGCATGTTCGAGTCCTTGGCCCAGCGCTCGAGCATGGTCTTCAGGGTGCCGTCCATCGGCACCGCCTGGTACACGTACGAGGAGTACAGCGGGATCTCCATCGTCGACTCGGAGAACCGGTTGACCGGCTTCCACCTGCCGCGAAAATCCGGCGCAGGCCTGGTGGCGCAGGCGCTCAGCAGCGCAACGGCGCTCAGAGTGGCGATCATCCGAAACATATGCGTTCTTTTCACGCGAGCCTCTAAATTGCGGAAACGTTTTTTGATGGACGGCCGGCAAACGGCCGACGGTCTGAGAACTGCAGGTTTCGCCACAGGGACGGCACGGCGCGATGCACAGCCGGCGCAAGAGCCTGGTGACAGAGTCGGGGGTCGCGTAAATCCGGCGCAGGCACGCGCTCCCGCGGACGAAGGACATCCGAGGACAGGCTTTCAGCGCCGAGAAAAACGGAATTTGTCAGAAAACTTTCCATGTCACCCTCGCGTGTGTCCTGAGAACCCACGCCCCTGTTCCTATTGCCAATTGCACCGCACCAGCATCGCGAGAATGTGCCGTAGCGCCATGCTCACGTCAAGCATTTGGAAAAAAAGCGTTCAATCCAGCCAGATTCCCAATAATTTTGCCAACTACGTCACTCTATGTCACAAGGAAAGCGTGGGCACATCCACCTTCGGCTTCAGCCTTGCGGTGAAGTGCCGGTCTTTGTAGTACTTGATCTTGTCGCACTTCACAGGATGCGGGATGCCCTCGTACAGGAACACCTCATGATCGTTCCCCATCGCCTTGAGTTCCTGCGGCAGCATCAGCGCCCTCCTCTCTTCCGACACGCTGCGGGTCACATCCTTGCCGCGCGTCACGTTCTGCTTGCGGAAGGTGGTGTAGCCGAGCATCTCCGAGTAGTCGTTGGCATCCTGCTGCTCGCGCGGAGCGTAGAGGATCTGCAGTGCATGGTTCGTGATGATGGTGCGCGACACGTCCTTGCCGTAGGTCGCATCCAGCTGCGCCATGCTCTGGATGATCGGCAGAAGGCGGACATTGTAGCCGGCCATGTATGACACCGCCGAGGCGATGATGTCGACTTTGCCGATGGCAGTGAACTCGTCCATCAGCAGCAGGCACTGGTACTTCAACGCCGGGTTGCTCTTGGGCAGTTCCTTGGTGTTGAGGTTGATGATCTGGCTGAAGAACAGGTTGATGATCAGGCGGCTCTCGGCCAGCTTGTTGGGCTGGATGCCGATGTAGATGGTCATCTTCTTCTTGCGCAGGTCGGTCAGCAGGAAGTCGTTGTCGCTGGTGGCCGCGTCGAGCACCGGGTTGATCCAGGCATTGAGCGGTTCCTTCAACGTTCCCAGGATCGAGGCGAAGGTCTCCTCGGCCTGCGACAGCATGTTGGAGAACGCCGACTTGGCGTTGCTGCTGAGGAAGCGCCGTTCCGACAACGACTTCAGGTACTTCTTCAGGTCGCTGCCGTCGCCAGAGGACAAGCGGTAGATCGCCCCCAGCGTCGGCGTGCCGAGGCCGCCCGGGAAGCCGATGTTGCGCTCGTCGTCCCAGTTCTCGAACAGGTACAGCGCGAACGCCATGAATGCGTTGCGCGCCTGGCTGACCCAGAATTTCTGGTCGTCCGATCCATCCGGATACAGCATCGCGGCGATGCTCATCAGATCGGAGACGCGGAACGCCGGGTCGTCGGACACGTAGCTGAGCGGGTTCCAGCGATGCGTACGCCGGTCTTCGGCGAACGGGTTGAACAGGAACACCTCCTGTCCCTGGCTGGCGCGCCAGCCGCTGGTGAGATCGAAGTTTTCCTGCTTGATGTCCAGGACCACCACCGATTCCTGGTATTCGAGCAGGTTCGGGATCACCACGCCGACGCCCTTGCCGGAACGGGTGGGCGCGGCCAGGATGACGAACTGCTGACCGCTCAGGCGCACCAGCTTGCCGCGGAACTTGCCGACCACAATGCCGTTGCCGCTCTGCTTGAACAGGCCGTGCTTCGCCAGGTCGGCGGCGCCGGCGAAACGGGCGTCGCCGTGCAAGGCCTGCTTGCGCGGCTTGAACATCAAGAACAGGGTCAGCAGGCACAGCAACCCGGGCAAGCCAAAGCCCAGGTAGCCGGCCCACTTGATCTTGCCGACGAATGGCGCGACCTGCGGCAAGCCGATGGCGTGCACGTATTCGTAATAGGTGCCCAGCCCGAACAGGCGCGTGTCCAGCTTGAGCAGCAGTAACACCATGTAGCCGGACAGGAAATAGCCGACAACGGCAGTGAGTGCGACGACGACCACAGCCGCAACGATCTTACGATTCGACAAGCCCCTATCCTCCCTGATGCACCTTGGCGGCTATTCTAGCTTCGGCGCCGGGTACTCGGCTTGCTCTTCGACGGCTTTTTTTCGACGCTGACGCCGCCGCCGTCCTGCTCGACCAGGGTATCCATCCAGACCCGCGCCTCGTCCCAGGACATGTCGTGCGAGTCCAGGCGCGCGCCACCCTCGGTGGTCACGGTGTAGCCCACCACGTTGGCGGGGCTGTATTCCGGTTCGCGCGTCAACGCCACCAGCTGGTAGCGTCCTTTGACTTGAATCGTATGATGATATTCCATCATGCGTACGGCCTCCTCGCCTGATCGTCGGCCTGGATGCTAAAGCAAGCCGGGCGCCAGGGCCACCCGCCGCCGGTGCGCGACCGCCCTGCCCTGCTCTGGACGATAGGCAACAAAAAAGCCGGCGGGCGCCGGCTTGTCGTGTTCCACGAGTGCATTGCCTGCATGTCGTGGTGGGCGGTACAGGGTTCGAACCTGTGACCCCTACCATGTCAAGGTAGTGCTCTACCGCTGAGCTAACCGCCCATCGCTGCTGCGGACATACCGCTGCAGGGGCGCGAATCTTAGCCCACCTTGCGGCCAAGAACAATAGCCGCGCGGACCAGGCCAGCCGCCGTGCGGCTAGCTGACCAGGCTGGCGTCGCGCAGCTTCTTGATCTGGTCGCGCACCCGCGCCGCGTCCTCGAACTCCAGGTCGCGCGCGTGCTGGTACATCTTCTGCTCCAGCGCCTTAAGCCGGGATGCGACCTCGGCCGGCTCCAGCATGCGGTAGTCGGCCGGCTCTTCCGCCACCCGGCGTCCCTTGCCCTTGCCGGACTTGGTCTCGACCGCGCCATCGGCGCGCGCGCCCTCCAGGATGTCGACGATCGGCCGCGCCACCGACTTCGGGGTGATGCCGTGCTCGAGGTTGTACTCCACCTGCTTCTCGCGGCGACGTCCGGTCTCGTCGATCGCCGCCTGCATCGAACGGGTCATCCGGTCCGCATACAGGATCGCCTTGCCACGAAGGTTGCGCGCGGCGCGGCCGATGGTCTGGATGAGCGAACCGGTGGAACGCAGGAAGCCCTCCTTGTCCGCATCCAGGATCGCCACCAGCGACACCTCGGGCATGTCCAGGCCCTCGCGCAGCAGGTTGATGCCGACCAGCACGTCAAACTTGCCCAGGCGCAGGTCGCGGATGATCTCCACGCGCTCGACCGTGTCGATGTCCGAGTGCAGATAGCGCACCTTGACTCCGTGTTCGCTCAGGTATTCGGTGAGATTCTCCGACATGCGCTTGGTCAGCGTGGTGACCAGCACGCGATCGCCCAGCGCCACACGCAGCCCGATCTCGGACAGCAGGTCGTCGACCTGGGTGCCGACCGGGCGGATCTCCACCTCCGGATCGATCAGCCCGGTCGGGCGCACCACCAGTTCGGTGATCTCGCCGGCCGACTCGCGCAGTTCGTACGGACCGGGCGTGGCCGAGACATAGATACTGCGCGGCGAACGCGCCTCCCATTCCTCGAAACGCAGCGGCCGGTTGTCCAACGCGGACGGCAGGCGGAAGCCGAACTCCACCAGCGTCTCCTTGCGCGAGCGATCGCCCTTGTACATCGCGCCGATCTGCGGAACGGTGACGTGCGACTCGTCCACAACCAGCAGCGCGTCGGCCGGCAGGTAGTCGAACAGGGTCGGCGGCGGCTCGCCCGCGGCCTTGCCGGTGAGATGCCGCGAGTAGTTCTCGATGCCGTTGCAGTAGCCGACCTCGGCCATCATCTCCAGGTCGAACTGGGTGCGCTGCGCCAGCCGCTGCGCCTCGACCAGCTTGTTCTGCGCATACAGCTGCTCCAGCCGCTCCTTCAGCTCGATCTTGATCGTGTCCACGGCGCTGAGCGTGCGCTCGCGGGTGGTGGCGTAGTGGGTCTTCGGATAGACCGTGTAGCGCTGCAGCTTGCGCAGCGTCTCGCCGGTCAGCGGATCGAACAGGGTCAACTGCTCGACATCACCGTCGAACAGTTCGATGCGCAGCGCTTCGCTGTCCGACTCGGCGGGAAACACGTCGATGACTTCGCCGCGCACGCGGAACGTGCCGCGGTGCAGTTCGTATTCGTTGCGGGTGTATTGCAGGTCGGTCAGGTGCTTGATCAGCTGGCGCTGCTCGATATGCTCGCCGATCGACAGGATCAGGCGCAGCGACAGATAGTCCTCCGGCGCACCCAGGCCGTAGATCGCCGATACCGTGGCCACCACCAGCGCGTCGCGGCGCGACAGCAGGGTCTTGGTCGCGGCCAGGCGCATCTGCTCGATGTGCTCGTTGATCGAACTGTCCTTCTCGATGAAGGTGTCCGACGACGGTACGTAGGCCTCCGGCTGGTAGTAGTCGTAATAGCTGACGAAGTACTCGACCGCGTTGTTCGGGAAGAACGCCTTGAACTCGCCGTACAGCTGCGCCGCCAGGGTCTTGTTCGGCGCCATCACCAGGGTCGGCTTCTGGATCGCCTCGACCACGTTGGCGATGGTGTAGGTCTTGCCCGAACCGGTCACCCCGAGCAGGGTCTGCTTGGCCAGCCCGGCCTCGAAGCCGGCCATCAGCTTCTCGATCGCCTGCGGCTGGTCGCCGGCGGGCGAGTACGGCGATACGAGTTGGAAACGGTCGGACATGAACGGGCCTCGAGATGAATTTGAGTGGAGCGAACCTCGGCTGACGCAGCGCCGGGAAGATTCCTTACATGGGAACGGTGAACCCTCTCATTCAAGCCCCCATGCCAGAGGACCGAGACTGATAGCCCTCCCCATCGAAGGACGGCTTCCATGCGGAAATCCAGTGCTCAAGGCTACACATTGCTGCAGTTGGCAATCGTGATGGCGATGATCTGCGTGCTGACCGCGGTCGGCATACCGGCCTTCCAGGACCTTCTGATGCGCCAACGCCTGGCCGTCACCAGCTATCGGCTCAGTTCCCAACTTGCCCTGGCACGTAGCAGCGCCATCAGCTACGGCGTGCCAGTCAGCGTATGCCCATCGAATGGCGATGGGAGGTGCCGCGCCGACAACGACTGGAGCCACGGATGGATGGCCTACCGCGACCTGGATCGGCAGTCGCAACCGACCGACCCGGGTAGCGTTCTGGGCCTGGAAACCGCACCGGCGGTGACCTCCATGACCGTGATTTCGAACAGCGGCAGGCACGTCGTTCGCTTTCTTCCTGACGGCCGCAGTGCTGGCAGCAACCTCAGCATCAGGATCTGCGGGAAGGGACGCCTGATGGCTGAGGTCATCGTGAACAACGCAGGCCGGACCCGCTTGGCCAAGGCGGCGGCAAGCCAGGTTTGCCAAGCGAAAAGCTGAAAAAGCAAATTTCCCGGAAATTTTCCCGGCACAAAGAAAAAGGGCCTGCGGATGATCCGCAAGCCCTTGATATTTCTGGCGCCCGAAGTTGGACTCGAACCAACGACCCCCTGATTAACAGTCAAGTGCTCTAACCGGCTGAGCTATTCGGGCGGGGAGGCGCATTGTATAGAGGCCTCGTGAGCATGGCAAGAGGGTTGCTAGGCACTCTTCTTCCCCGTCAGCACGAGGCTGGCAACCGGGTCACCAGCATTCAGTCTCGAGCGCGCCGGTTGACGTCGTTCGCGCGCCTTTCTGGTCCAGCCCAAGGGTGCCGCACTTTGTGTCCTTCGTCAGCTGCCTCCCCTTCGGGGTTGCGGTGAGCTTGAAAGCACTTGCGCTCGGCGTGCCATCGAACGCGATCGTGTAGAACTGCGCCAAATCCGCATCGCATGTGGGCGCGGTTGCACCGAGGTAGGTCATGTTGGTCGTATAGAAACGTTCCACCAACTGCGCCCCTTGCTGCAGACAGACCGCCGCGGCGGAGCGCCGCGACTTCACGACATAGGACTCGTAGCTCGCGAACGCGATGGCGGCCAGGATGCCCACGATCAGCACCACGATCATGATTTCGATGAGGGTGAAGCCGCGCTGCCGCGAAGGAGTGCCAAGAAGGGGACGCATCAATCGTTCCTCAGGAGTTCACGCCAGGACACGCGCTTCATGCTGAGCGCGCTGCTATTGGTGCCAAGACTGATCGTACTGGCATTGTCCAGACCGATCTGCATCTGGTTGCCGATGAAGATGGGGCTGTTGGGACTGCTGTTCAGCCCTATCCCGGAAACAGGCTTGCCATTCAAGGTGTCTCCGGTGCTGGAGCCACCGCTGCCGTCCAGGTCGAAGAACGACTGCGGCATGCGCCCGCCCGTGAACGGATTGATCGCCATCACGAAGCCCTTGCCGCTGGGACTGCAGACATCGCCCGAGTCGGGTATCCGCGTAGTGCCGATCAATGCGGTTCCCTGGAAGAAATTCGATACGACCATGCGCTCTCCCTGGGCAGTCCCCGGTGGCGGTACCAAGTCCATATACCACCCATCCACACCGGGACTTGGCTGGTCTTCGATGACACGCACGGTGTACCCGTTCACTGTGCCCTGTTCCTCGATATCGACCTTGTTCAAGGTGGAGCGATCCGAAGCGATCGCGTCACCACGGTCGATCAAACCATACCAAGTCTGCACGTCCTTGTTGGAAAGGTCGCCATCGGACAGGTATTTGCCAGTACCGAAGAACACCCAGGTCAATCCCGTAGAGGGATCCTTTGCCGCGGTTGGCGCAGCAGTGATCGGCTGAGTCTTGGCCCCATACTGCGCGGTGAACAAGCGCGTCGCCGTGCCGGACGCGCCGGTCATGTCGAAACGCCACAGGTTGCCTTTCAAATCGCCGGCATAGATTCGATCGACGATGTAGTCGTTGTTCGAGGACCAGGCCAGCACTGAGGACAGGCCGTTGTCGCCAGCCGCGTCAGTCGAAATGCTGCTGGAGTCCCCACTCAGAATGTTGACCAACACCAGATCGGCCGAATTGCCGCTATTGTTGGGACCATTGCCGACCATTGCATACCACTGACCGTTGCCAAGCTGGCCGATGATCGGCTTGCCCAGATTGTTGCCGAGCGTAGTGAGGTCTGTGGAAGTCTTGTCCCACAGCAAGGAAATGTTGTCAGGATCGGTAACGTCCAGCGCGAACATGCCCTTGCCGCCGCGCCCCATGGTCCCGATCAGAACGGACCGCCAGCTCGCAGACGACGTGTCGTAGATGTCGGAAACGGTGAGCTCCCCATCCACGTAGTAGCGATGCTGATAATTGGGATCGGTGTAGTTAAGCAGGCCTGTCATCGCCGCCGTCGGCACGAACGCGAACTTCTCGACGCCAGATTTGGCATCGAAGCCATGCAGCATGCCGTCGTTTGCGCCCACATACAGCATTGGAGTCCGCGTCGCCTTGGCAGCGGCAAAAGCTGCGTAAGCACTCGCACCGGTAAAACTGGCCGTGGTGTAGAGCCGTGCATTCGGCGAGCCTACATAGACGGGTTGCGAATTGACGATATCTCCCAGAATGCCAGTCCGCGTGCGCAGCGTACCGTTAGTATTGGATTTCTCGTTGGAGCGATCTCCACGCAGATAGTTGATCTGCGCCTGAGTGGCAGCAGAGAGAGCAGTACCGGATAGATTCGAAGAATTGAAATCCTCTAGACCGCCCGCGCCACTGAATTTGATGACCCGATTATTCCACGCAGGAAAATTTTCACCAGCACTCCACGCCTGGGAAAGCACGCCAGTAGATTGATTAACATTATAGCCTACGACATCACCACGCCACGTACCGGCGTAAAACAACGACTGATAGGTCATCGCCCCCGCTTCCAACTTCGTCGTATTACTGGCAAGTGACGATGCCGAGCCCCTCAGCTGATCCAGGATACGCTGAAAAGCACTTTTAAGACTGCTAACCATCTTCGCGGCTTCGTTTGCCACATAGAAATTGTCAGCGCGCTGAAAAGTACTGCTGCCACCAACATATTCACCATTCGTCCACCAAGCCTCAATCGCAAGAGGCTTGACATTAGTATTAGGATCATAACCCGCCGGAACAGTAAAACCACCGTACTTTCCAGCCAACCAGTATTGATTCGTCACGTTGGTCTTGTAAACACCGCCTTCGACTACATCCACCCAATTCGTCGAGACAGTCTGGATTCCTGGCAAATCCGGACGCAGATCTTGAGTATGGGCATGATAGGCAAGCGCACCAATATACCCGGAGTTTCCATTTCCGTTAAAATTAGCAGAAGTGGCACGCGACAACGCAGTCGCATCAGACTGCCCTTCCATCTTCAATATATTAGTCAACAGCTTGACCACATCCACGGTCTTGTCATCCTTAACCTCCTGCGGCATCGCAGGCTCATTGCTGAGACTAGTACCCCCATACCCCTGATTTCCAGGAAGATTCTTATCATTATGGGTATTAGTGTCGCCGATACCAAGAATAACGTTTGTCTGACACCAATAGGATATGGGGTCGAGCTTCTTATCATTCCATTTATTGATTACAGGAAACGCATCCGCCTGCTGATAGCGCACATTGGCGTCAGTACTGGTAAAGGCAGAGTAGGCAGCCACATCACCCTGTTTTTTGAAGTACCGCAACGCGGCGTAATAAAGCTCGCTGACGTCATCGTTACTTTTAATATTCTTACCGGTCTTCATCTGCCCAAATCTATTCAGGTAGTTGATGACACCACTATTGACGATAGGCTTATTTGTGCCAACGAGAAGTGTCGTCGCATCCGCATCCGCCTTATCCGGATTTATAACAAGCACACCTGTTGTTGCGTCCCACTCGGCATTTGGATTGACTGCCTGCCCTTGCTCCGGTGCATACGTTTTGGGCCCTACAAACTTCTGCCTGGCACGCAAGACACCTGTATCAACCCCATTACCATCGATATTCAAATATCCAAATATACTGTACTTTATCCGCTGCGAATACTGCTGAATTAGCCCCTCGGGCTTGTAGCCCTGCGAGTACTTGACACAATTGTCTTCCAGACCAGCCGAACTATCGCAAACCTTGACCCGCACGCTTACCGCAAAGACTGCATTCTCGTCGGTCAGAACGCATTTATTTTTGCTGTCATAGCTTACACAGCTACCGTCCAACGTGTGCACTGCTGGATCGTATGGATATATCAAAGAGGTTTTGACGGCAGTGCTCGTGCTACCCACGTCGACATTCTTTGTGATCCACATCTCGCTACCGAGCCCATCCACGCGGATCTTGACGCTACTCCACTTGGAAGCGATGCCCCCCTTCACTGCATTGGCATCGGACACCGTGCGCCTCGGGAAATCTCCAACATCAACCCGCTCGCCGATCGCCTTCTCAACCACGGTGGTGGTCGGCGTATCGACCACGCGATATCCGCCGGTCAATGCCGAACGGAATGGATCGATAGTCTGAGTTCCCGCCCAATTGAGAAAATTTCCCGACCAATAGCCATCTGCATTGCACTGATAATTACTATTGGGCTGAGCCTCGGTCCGATTGACCGGATAAAAATAGCGATTGGCCTCAGTCGCTTCGTAGTGGTATTTGTAACATTTTGACGAGTCAAAATATCCCACATATTTTGTACCAACCACAAAACCGCCCAGGTTAGCCACACTGATGGCAGTCGGATACTCAACCGAAGGTACCAGCGCGAGGTTGCCGGGCACGTCACTGCCCACGTACAGCGGAGACTGCGACACATCGACGTCTGCGCCAGCACTACCGATTGTCCCGATCAGGAGACCTGCCGCCATGGCGAGGAACGAATCCTTGCGCGTCGCACTCTTTGTTCGACTGGTCATGGTGAAGGCCCTTACTTGACGGTGACGTTGGTTTGCAGCACGACGATCGCGCGCCCGCCTGCAGCGGTGGGGTTGGCGCTACGCGCGATGATGCGGTAGTAGTGTTCGAGCGAGGTACCGCCAGTACCGCCGTACTGGTTCTGGTTGATGCTCGACCCCAGCCCTAGCTGATCTTCGCTGGTGCGTTGCCCCATGTACTGGATGTAGTACTGCGCGGCGCTGGCCTGAAGCTTTTGGGTGACGACAGCGTCCACCCAGCACTCCTGGGCACCCAGTGCACACCCGTTGACGTTCCCTGTATAGGTATTGCTCGGAACGGCAGGACATACAGTCGTACCCGAAGCACAGTTGAATCCCACGGGACTACCGCTTGCCGCGGCGCCCTGGATGACTTTTTCCGCATCGCGCAGCGCGCCTTCCGCCGCCTGGAATGCCAGGCTGCGGTCGTACATGTTGGACGACATGCGCTCTTCCAGCAGGGTACTGCGCAGCACCGCCAGACCCAGCAAGGTCATGACCAGCAACAGCATCAATACGATGATGAGGGAGATACCGGATTGCCGATTGATGTGCGCATTCATGCTCACGAATTCCTGTTCCTGATGCTCACGATCGTCGTCACCTCGCGCGACAGCGGCGTATTGTCGCTACTGACGGCATCCGCGGAATTGACCGTCATGACGACCTTGACTGCCACCACGTTGGCCCAGTTCAAGCCTGCGCTGCCGTCCACATAGGCACTCGCACCAGTCAATAGATACTCGAACTGCAGATTCGAGACGCCTTCGGTGATTTCGTTGGAGGTGACCGTACCGCCCGGCCCGACCACGGCCTGGTACAGCGACGTGCCGCCACGTGTGTTGTCCGCCAAATACCAACGCACTGCGCGCAGTTCGGTCAGCAGGGAGTTCATCTCGTAGGTGTAATTGTTGGAACCGGCAACGCAGACTCCGGGCAAGCGACCCAACCGATTGCATGCGTTCAAGGAACCGCTTACGTAGGTCACGCTGGTGCCGGACACGCCATCGGCCTGCAGCACCGCGACTTGCTGTCGGTCGCATAGCAACATCACGGCATTGGCATGCAGATCGGGGGCGGCGGCGTTGAGGGTCAGGGTTTGGCTGCCGGCGTTATGCGCGGTAACGGTGGCACCGCCGGTGCTTGCGGACAGCACCTGAATCGCATCGGTGCCGCTCTTGGACGTGATGCCAGGCGGGCTGCTGTTGTCGAACCCTTGCAGCGGCTGCGCCCAGTCTTTCCACCAAGTGGCGGTAGGGTCGGACAACACATTGGCCACGGGCAGCCCGGAATCGCAAGGATTGCCGCCAGCCTCGCGGATGTCCCGCGCCATCATCTCGAAGGCGATGCGAGCCGATTCCTGGACACGGCTGAGGCCTTCGGTAGCTGCATAGGTCTTGCGATTGGATAGGAAAATACCGACGGCCGCGCCAACTACCAGCAGACCGAGCAGCATCGAGATCATCAACTCGACCAGATTGAAGCCGGACTGGCGAGACGGTGAAGTGCGAAGGGAGAGGGTTCTCACAGCTGCGTCACCGTTTCCAGCTTTTGCGTGGCACTGCCATTGGCGGCAGCGTCTTTTGCACGGCTGTCGTCCCACTGGACGCCGATTGCGCAATTGCCATCGAGGCAGGCGATGGAACCGCATGTCGTTTCGGGATCACCACCGATGGCGTCTTTCAGGCCAGCGAGCCAAGCGGCCTGGTCATTCTCGATCAGGCTGCCACCAGTGGGCGCCGTACAGAGCATCCCCGTGGTGTTGTAGCCGCCGATCAGGGCGGCGTCGCGGTTGGCGCGCATCGCGTCCAGGATGGTGTAGGTCTGCATGACGATCTGGCTGCGCTGCATCGCGCTCTGGTTGTTGCGTAGCGCGGTCGTCTGCATCGCGGCAACGCCGAGCATGCCGATTCCGAGTATCAGCACGGAAATCATCACCTCGATGAGGGTGACGCCGGCAATGTTCCTGTCACTGTGAAACCGTTTCATAGCGCCTCTGCTTGTCAAAGAGCGGTCTGCTGGGCCGAACATTGGCCGCCGTTCGAACTACGCGCGATGGAAACCCGACTGCCCCCGCTCATAGACACGGTGCGCACGTTGTCGGAAGGACTGGTGACCGGCATGCAGACAGTGATGTCCATTGCCAGCGGCGTACCGCTGCTGTCGCGAGCGATGCCGTCGGCGTTGAACGTAACCTTGTCACCCAGCGCATCCAGTGCCGAACTGGAAACAGACAGGCCGGTGCGCAGCGTCGTGGCCCGCAACACGGTGCCGTCGCGCGTCACCGTCAGCAGATGGGTCCAGTCGCCGCCGCTGGCGCAGGTGCTGCCGTCATCGCTGCGGCACAGACTGACCCCCCCGTTCAGGCGGACCGCCTCCGAGCGCGATGCCTGCAAGGCGGCGACCAACTCATTGGCCGTGCTGGTCAACCGGTTGCTGCGGATCAGCATGGTGAAGCTCGGAAATGCCAATGCCATGATGATCGCCAACACCGCGACCGTGACCATCAGCTCTACCAGAGTGAACCCGCGCTGCCCCGATATGGAAAGGCGACGCTGCTCAGGAACGCACATATCGTTTCCCCAAATTTCCCCAAGCGAACGCTAACGGGTGTACCGCCGCCGCGCCAGCCATTGCCGACGGATGGCGGATATCGGGGGCTGGACGGATCGTGCGGGCCGGCGTCGTTGCCGGCATGATGCGCGTCTACCCTCTTCCGCCCGCCCTCGATGCCCTCCCCCGCGTACTCGAACGACCAGTTGCAGGTGCTCAAGCAGCCATCCACCCTGATCTGGATCGTCATGGCCGGCGAATGCATCGCCGCCATCCTGGCGCTAACCCCAAGCCAGGGCCCGGGGGGGAACCGCTGGGTCTATTTCGGCCTGGCATCGCTCGGCATCCAATGGGTGGCATTGCTGACCCTGGCTAGTCTGCTGATGCTGCGCCGCAGCCTGGCCGGGAGAGGCATCCTGCTGATCACTGCCGCGACGCTTGGCCTGATGCAGTTGCTGACCTGGTTGATCAGCTGGGTGATCATGTCTGCGTTCGGCGACTACTGGCAGTTGTCGACCGCGGCATGGCTGACGCTCTCGCTACAGCTGTCCGGCATCGCATTGCTGATCGGCCTGCTCGGCATGGCCGCACTGAACAACCATATCCGCATCAAGCAACTGGTCGAACGCGCCAAGCAGGCGGAAATCGACGCGCTCACCGCGCGCGTACAGCCGCACTTCCTGTTCAATACGCTCAATACCGCGGTGATGCTGGTGCATCGCCAACCGCAGCAAGTCGAACAATTGCTGATGGATCTATCCGATCTGTTCCGCGCCGCGCTGGCAACGCCCGACTTGGTCAGCCTCGACGACGAAATCGACCTGGCGAGGCGCTACCTCGACATCGAAGCCATTCGTTTTGGACCGCGCCTGCGCGTGCACTGGGAGCTACCGTCGCCCTTGCCGCAGGCCAGGGTCCCGCGGCTTTCGTTGCAACCCCTGGTCGAGAATGCAGTGCATCACGGGATCGAATGCTCGCCCGATGGCGGCGAGATCCGCATCGCCATCGGCGAAACTCACAACCGACTGAAGATCGAGGTCAGCAATACGCTGCCCCCGGCCGGTTCCACGCCTCATCTGGGTCGTGGCCACCGGGTCGGTTTGTCGGCATTGCGCACGCGCCTGGAAAGCATGCAGGGCGGCGTCCTGAGCACGGGCCTGGAGGACAACGCGCTGTTCGTGGCGACGATCCGGATTGAACTCAGGCCATGACCCGATAACAAGGCCGATACTCCCCGGAAATCTTCATCCGGCGCTGCTCGACGAAGGCGCGCAGCAGTTCGTCCAGGGCCTGCATCATGTCCGCGTCGCCGTGGATCTCGAACGGGCCGTACTCCTCGATGCGGCGCATGCCGTCTTCCTTGACGTTGCCGGCGACGATGCCGGAGAAGGCGCGGCGCAGGTCCGCCGCCAGTGCGTGCGGCGGGCGCCCGTGGTGCAGGTCGAGCGCGGCCATCGCCTCGTGGGTGGGCACGAACGGACGCTGGTATTCCAGCGGGATGTCCACCGACCAGTTGAAGTAGAACGCGTCCTTCTGCTCCTTGCGGTGCATGCGCACTTCCTGGATGCCCTCGGCCATCTTGCGCGCCACCGCGATCGGATCGCCGACGATGATCTGGTAGCGCGAGGTGGCGGCCTCGCCCAGGGTCAGGCGCAGGAAGCGGTCGATCTGCTCGAAGTACGGCGCGGCGATGGTCGGGCCGGTCAGGATCAGCGGGAACGGCAGGCCGCGGTTCTCGTCGCGCAGCAGGATGCCGAGCAGGTACAGGATCTCTTCGGCGGTACCGACGCCGCCGGGGAACACGATGATGCCGTGGCCGATGCGGACGAAGGCCTCCAGGCGCTTCTCGATGTCCGGCATGATCACCAGGTGGTTGACGATCGGGTTCGGCGACTCGGCGGCGATGATGCCCGGCTCGGTGACGCCGATGTAGCGGTTGTCGTGCTTGCGCTGCTTGGCATGGGCGATGGTGGCGCCCTTCATCGGCCCCTTCATCGCACCCGGACCGCAGCCGGTGCAGATGTCCAGACCGCGCAGGCCCAACTCGTAGCCGACCTGTTTGGTGTACAGGTACTCGTCGCGCGAAATCGAATGACCGCCCCAGCACACCACCAGGTTCGGATCGGCCGGTTGCAGGATGCGCGCGTTGCGCAGCTGCCCGAACACGGCGCTGGTGATGCCTTCGCTGGATTCGAGGTCGGCGGCGGAGTCCGGGCCGAGTTCGATGGCCATGTAGGCCAGGTCGCGGACCACGGCGAACAGCAGTTCGGCCACGCCGTTGATGATCTCCCCGTCCACGAAGGCCATCGCCGGAGCATTGAACAGGTCGATGCGCGCGCCGCGGTCGCGCTGGACCACCTGGATGTCGAAGTCGGGATACAGGTCGCGCGCGGCGCGCGGATCGTCGGACGCGCTGCCGCTGGTCAGCACCGCCAGCGCGCAGCGCCGCAGCAGTTCGTGCAGTCCGCCGCTGGAGGCATCGCGCAGGCGCACCACTTCGGCGCGCGAGAGGATGTCCAGGCCGCCGCGCGGGTAGATCCGCGCGTCCACTACCGGCAGCGCCCGCGCGGCCGTATTGCTCGTCGTCATATCGGAATTCTTGTCGTTGTCGTCAACGGCGACTTTAGCGTCAGCCCCCGCAAAAGAAAACGGCCGGGTTGCCCCGGCCGTTCGCTTGTACCGCTGCGGTTGCGAGCGGATCAGAACTCGTAACGGAAGCCCAGGTTCAGCGACCACTGCGAAACGCCAGTGTTGAAACCGTCGGCATCGGCATTGGCGGCGGACGGCTGGTCGGTGTACAGGGTGTTGTACACGTACTTGCCGTTGTAGATGCCCTGCAGGTTCGCCACGCGCGCATCGGCGAAGAAGCCGTAGTCGTAGATCTGGCCCCACTTCTTGTTCAGCAGGTTGCCGACGTTCTGGATGTCCAGCCACACCTCGGACTTGTGGCCCTTGAAGAAGCCCGGCAGCTGCTGGCTGATGTGCACGTCGAAGGTGTTGATCCAGGACGAACGGAAGCCGTTGGCCGGAGCGTAGCTGCCCGCGTACTTGGCCAGCTGCGGATTCTGCGCCAGCCAGTCGAAGAACTGCTTCTCCAGCGCCGGGTTGGCGGTGAACGCGCCGGTGCTGCTGAGGTTACCGAACAGCACGTCGCCCGGACCCTTCGGCACGTAGAACAGGTCGTTGGTCGAACGGCTGTCGCCATTGGCGTCGCCGTTGTACACGTAGCTGTACGGACGGCCGCTGCGGCCTTCGTAAACCAGGCCCACACGGGTTTCATAGTCGCTGAAGAACTTGTGCTTCCAGTTCAGCGAACCGGAGATACGGTCCTTGATCTCGTAGCGCGACGTGTTCTCGGTTTCCGAGTTGGCGTTGAAGGCGTACTGGTAGCCCCAGCCGGAGCTGGCGGTGGAGCTGGTCAGCGAACCGACTTCGGTGGCGTGGGTATAGGTGTAGCCCAGGTTCCACGACCAGTCGCCGCCTTCGCTGAACGGCTTGGACAGCGACACGGTGAACTGCTGGGTCTTGCCCTTGTCGGTGTTCTCGATCAGGAAGACGTCGCTGTAGGCGCCGTTGCGGTTGTAGCGGTTGTTGCCGGCGGCCCACGCGCGGCCGGTCTGCGCCGGGTTCCAGTACAGCGCACGGCCATCCGGGCCGTAGTAGGCCGGGGCCGGGTCCTCGCCCGGATTGTTCACCCGACCGATGTTCAGGCTCTTGTAGTACAGGCCGTTCTTGACCTTGGTCACCAGCAACTCGGCCGACGCCACGATGCCGTACCACGGGGTTTCGTGGTCGAGCGCGAGGTTGGCCTTGTACAGCGACGGCAGCTTGAAATCGTTGCCGACGAAGCTGACGCCCTGGGTGGCGGAACCCGGCGCGGTCGGAATCGGCTGCGTGTCCTTGTTCGGGCTGAACGGCAACGCCGGGTTGTAGGCGGTATAGCTGTAGGCGTTGTAGTTGAACCCGGTATTGGAGTAGCTGTTGCCGATCCACACCTGCGGCGCATCGCCCTGGAACAGGCCCACGCCACCGCGCAACTGGGTCGGACGGTCGGTGTCGAACGTGTAGTTGAAGCCGAAGCGCGGCTGGATCAGGAAATCGCCGCCGAACACCTTGCTGTTGTCGTAGCCGAAGTACGCCTGGGCGGCCGCGTTATAGGTCGGATCCGGACTGACGCCCGGCCGGTCGCCGCGCAGGCCCAGGGTCAGGGTCAGGTTGTTGTTGACATACCAGGTGTCCTGGATGAACAGGCCGAGATTGTCGTTCTTGTAGTCGGCCGCGATCGAACCCGGGGTGCGCTCGCTGTTGAGCTGGTAGGAACTCCAGCGGCCATTGGCGAAGTTGTCCAGGCCCAGGAACGTGTACACGCCCCAGCTGTTGCGGCCGAACAGGTTGTAGACGTCGTTGGTGGTGTAGTCGACGCCGAACTTCAGGTCGTGGTTGCCGAGGGTCAGGGTGCCGGCGCCGTAGTAGTTCCAGGTCTTGGTGGTGAGGATGTTGCCCTGCGAATTGGTCTCGGTGCCGAGGAACAGCACGTCGCCGGTCGGCGCGGCGACGGTGCCGTCGAAGTAGATCGCGACGCTGGGGGCGTCGGTCGGCACCACGCGGATCGCGGAGTAATCGCGGTAAGACGCCTTGAACTCCGTGGAGAAGTTCTCGGACCAGTCACTGAACAGCTGGCCGACGTAGCTCTCGACGGTCTTCTCATGCTGGTACCAGTACGAGCTCAGCGAGGCCTGGCTGGTGCTGCTGGCGCCGTTGATGCGCAGCTTGCTTTGGTCGAGCTTGCTGTAGCGGAAGCTGGCGCGGTGGTTGTCGTTGATGTTCCAGTCGAGCTTGAGCGCGTATTCCTCAAGATCGGTATTGCCGTTGCTGTCGAGCGAACCGGCGTCGAAGCCGTAGTTTTGCGCGATCTGCTGCGCACGCGCCACGTCCGCCAGGGTGTACTTGGCGTTGGCCTTGCCCAGCGCGGTGCTGCCCAGGTCGAGGCCAGGCGCGTCCTGCTGGAACTTTTCGTAGTTGGCGAAGAAGAACAGCTTGTCCTTGACGATCGGGCCGCCGAAGGTGGCGCCGTAGGTCTTTTCCTTGGTGAAGCCGTTGAACTTGCTGCCGTCCGGGTTGTCGCCGAACCAGTCGCCATCGCGCATGTAGCCGTAGACCGAACCATGGAACTCGTTGGTACCGGACTTGGTCACCGCATTGACGGTGGCGCCGGCGGCGCTGGCGATGCTGACGTCGTAGTTGGACAGGTTGACGTCCAGCGCTTCGATGGCTTCCATCGACACCGGCTGGCGCCGGGTGGTCATGTTATTGCCTTCCAGGCCGAAGGTGTCGCTGGCCGAGACGCCGTCGATGTTGATCGAGTTGTAGCGCGGGTTCAGGCCGCCGGCGCTGATGGTGCCGGACGCGCGATCGACGAAGGCCACGCGCGGATCCAGGCGCATGTAGTCCTGGATATTGCCGTTGACCGACGGCAGCGACTCGATCTGCTCGCGGCCGACGTTGGTGCCCGCGCCCATCTTGGTGGCGCTGAACATGTCGGAACCGCCGGCGACCGCGACCGCGTTCACCGTCTGCAGCGTCGTCACGTCGCCACTCAGCGCGGCATTGACGCTGGCGGTCTGATTCACGCTCAGGTACACACCGTCTTCGGTCTTGGTGCCTTCGCCGGGCTTGGTGATGGTGATGGTGTACGGGCCACCGACGCGCAGGCCGCGCGCGTTGTAGCGGCCGCTGGCGTCCGTGGTGGCGCGGCTGACCGTGCCCGATTCGGCGTGGGTGATGGTCACTTCGGCGCCGACCACAGGCTGGCCATCGTGGGTGACCAAACCGCCGACGCCGGCGGAGGTGCTCTGGGCGAACACAGGGGCGGCGGCAAGCGCAGCAACGAGGCCAAGGGTGAGCTTGGACATCCGGAGACGGCGGGGTTGAGTCATTGCAATAGCCTCGATGGAGTTTGACGAAATGCGCATAGCTCGCCGTGCTGGTGGGCACACGGCAGCGGAATGTGGTTCGTGCCCCCTTGCTGGATCCCCCGCAAGGGTTAACGCGAGTTTAACACCATAGGGCCGATTTGTTGCCGAAACGTGACAAACCGGCATAGACGGACATGACACGACATGGATCGCAGTTCCCATGTCGGTGCAGGACACTGGGTGACGCCGCCGCGCGCACCTCGGGGCCTGCATCGCCTGCTCAGGTAGTGCAGTTACTCGATGGTTTGGCCGGTAGCGTCGGCTGCGCAGGATTTGCTCGAATCGTCGGCTCAGCGCCGTTTCCGGGCCGCCGGGCGCTGGTACGCAGGCGCTCGCGTATCTCGCCTGTCCCAGGACTGGTGGCCGGGCTAGGTCGCCCGCCCGGCTCCGCAACCGAGACGGCGGCGGCTCGCACTCCGGCACGCCGCATGGTGCTGCGAGCGCCCCTCACCCAGGTGCCCGACCGACTCGGAAACGGCTTGACGAGGGCAGCCATGGGCAACGACCCGACAAGGATCCGATGCAGATATCCGCACACTGCAACAGTCCCGTGGCGGGCTTGGCACGGCGACGGCGGAGCAAGCCCGCAAAAACGCAAACGGCCGGGGCTAGACCCCGGCCGTTTGCACTGCTTTCCGTTTCCAGCCCCGGTATGGGGCTCGGCCGTTCCTCAGAACGAACCGCCGAAGGTTACCGCGAACGCGCGCGGCTCCAACACGGAGTAGTACGGGGTGCCGGTGGACACCACATCCGGATACTCGCTGGCGCCGGAGGCCGCCAACACCTGCGTGGTGCTGGCCCAGGTGACCGCCTGCTTGTCGGTCAGGTTGTACAGATTGAGCTTGATCGACGGCTTCTTCAGCCAGCCCCAGTCGGCGAACGCGTAACCGGCATCGGCGCCGAAGGTGGTGTAGCCCCCTACCCGCTCGGTGTTCATGTAGTCGCCGTAACGCGAGCCGGAGTAACGGCCCTTCAACGCGATCCAGAAGTCGCCGATGCTGTAGCTCAGGCGCAGGTTGGCCAGGTTCTTCGGCGTATTGGCCAGCTGCTTGCCACCAACCGCATAGTCGTAGATGCCGTTGGACGTGCCCACCGCCAGGGTGTCGCTCAGGATCTTGGCCTGGGTGTAGGTGTAGGAGCCGTACAGTTTGAGATTGTCGGTGATGTTGTAGCTGGCCTCGCTGTTGAAGCCGCGCATGCGCACCTTGCCGATCGAGATGTAGGTGGTCAGCGCCGTGGCCTGGTCGTAGCTGGACATCTGCTTATTGCTGTAGTTGCTCTGGTACAGCATGGCCGACAGCGAGAAGCGGTCGCCGTAGTAGCGCCAGCCCAAGTCGTGGGTCCAGGCCGATTCCGGCTCCGGAATCTCCTGCGCGGCCGACAGGTTCACCGAAATCGAATTGGTCGCCGGTACGCGGAAGGTCTTGGCCACGCCGTAGTAGAACTGGTTGCGGCTATCCGGCGCGTACTTGATGCCGAAGGCCGGCAGCAGTTTGCTGTAGCTGTTGTCGAAGTCCACGCCGATCTCCTTGGCGGTATCCGGCCACTGGTAGTTGTGGCCCTTGCGCGTGGCATGGATCCAGGACACGCCGTAGTTGACCGCCCAGTCGTCGGCCGGTGTCCAGTTGTCCTGGATGAAGTACTTCTGCACGTCGGTGACGGTGTAGGTGCGGTAGCTCTGCTGCACCTGGCCATCGGCGTAGGCCAGGAAGCAATCGTCGCTGTCGGCCCAGATGTCGCAGGCCTGGCCGGTGCTCTGGTCGGTCTTGACGATGCTGTTGTTCTGGCTCTTGCGCGAACGGTCGTACCACAGGCCATAGACCAGGTTGTGGTCCATGCCGATGTCCTGGAAGAACTTGGCGACCACGCCCGGACGTACCGTGCTGGAGTAGGAATAGGTGTAGTCGACGTCGCGACTGCCGCTCACGCCGCTGGAGTAGCCATAGACGTTGCCGCTGCTGGTGGACGGATACACCGACGCGGCGCTGGAGCCGCCGCCGTCGCCCCACCACACGTACGGCACCACCGACAGGCGCAGGCTGTCGCTCAGGGTGAACTCGCCATCCAGGCTGGCGAGCAGGCTCTTGTACGGATTGCGCCGCAACTTCCAGTAGGACTGGTCGGCCGAGGTGCTGCCGCCGCCCCAGGTGTCGTTGTAGTCGTAGTCGTAATCGCTGGCCAGCTGCGCCTTGCTGGCGGTGTTGTAGGAGTAGTTGGACTGGCGGTTGTACTGGAACGAGGCGCTGATCGAGTTGCCGGGGCTGATGTCCCACACGCTCTTTCCGTCGATCTTGTTGACCGACATGTCGCCGTTGCCCTTCCACTTGTCGGCGCTGTTGGTCGAGAACGACACCCACGAACGCACCGCGCCGGTATCGCCGGTGTTCACGCGCACGAAGGTGCGCCGATAGTCGTTGCTGCCGAAGCTCTGGGTGAAATCCACGCCGAACGTGTGGCTCGGGTCGATCGTCGACCAGGCGATCTGGCCGCCGGTGGCGCCCATTTCCGGCTGGTCCACGTTGGGCGTGCCCTGGGTGACGGTGATGTCGTTGTAGTTCTCGGCATCGCCGTATTCGGTGGCGTAGACGGAGTAGCTGCCGCTGTCGGTCACCGGCGCGCCATTGACGGTGATGCCGATCGCGGAGGAGTCGAAGCCGCGCAGGCTGTAGTTGCCGTTGTTGAGGCCGGTCACGTCGCTGGTGGCGGCGTCCACGCCCGGGATCGCATCGATCATCTGGGTGAAGTTGCTGCCGCCGGATGCCTGCGCGATGGCCTCGCGGGTCACCGTGGAAATCGCCTTGCTGGCGGTCTGCACGGTCATGTTGCCGCCGCCGAGCACGTAGCTGCTCTTGTCGGCATTGACGTTGACCTTGTCCAACTGCTGCACGCGCTTGGTCTCGTAGGCGGCGGTGGTGTTGGAAGTACTGGAGGCGGTGACGCGCTGCTCCGCGGTGTCGGTGCCGGCGTCCTGAGCCAGGGCCGGATGCGCCGAAAGCGCGGTTGCCAGCGCCAGGCAAAGAGTGGAAATACGGTGTGCGGAACGGGACTTCATCGGGCGAACGCCTCTGTGGCTAACGTGGGAGCGGCAGAGAGCGGAGGCGCGATTGGCATGGACACGGCGCACGCGCGCCCACCGCTTCGGAAGGCGCTACGGTAGGCGGGCTATTTCGCCCGCGTATGCCTCGGGCGTTTACAGGAACTTAATCTGGCGCCACGCACCGACACACGGCGGCACAAAAAAGCGCCGCACATGTCATCGAATTGCCGCAAACGCCTGGGATGTCGCAGCGTTGGCGCGTAGCGACAGGCGCGACAAAGGCGCGCGGTGGCCCGCTCAGCCGGCGACCGGCAGCTTCAGATAGACGCCGAGACCGTCCAGGAACATCTGCACCGAGATCGCCACCAGCAGCATGCCCATCAGTCGTTCGACAGCGATCAGCACGCGCATGCCGAGCAGCTTGTACAGCAGCGTGCCGGCGAACAGCAGCGCCGAGGTGCCGATCCAGGCCAGTATCAGCGCCAGGCTCCATTCGCCCAGGCGGGTGGGTTCGTTGCTGCCCATCAGCATCACCGCGGCCATGCCCGACGGCCCGGCCACCAGCGGAATCGCCAGCGGCACGATGAACGGCTCGCCGTCGGGAATCTCGCCCATCAGCCCTTCCGGGCGCGGGAAGATCATGCGGATGCCGATCAGGAACAGCACGATGCCGCCGGCGATCGCCACCGATTCCTGGCGCAGGTGCATCACTTCCAGCGCGTACTTACCGCCCCACAGGAACGCCATCAGCACGCCCAGCGCGATCAGCAGTTCGCGCGCCAGCACCACGCGCTGGCGCTTGGCCGGCAGCGGCTTGAGCACGCTGAGGAACACCGGGATGTTGCCCAGCGGGTCGAGGATCAGGAACAGCAGCAGGGCTGCCGACAGGATGGTCATGCCAGTGGATTCCAGATCGCGCCGCGGTGCGCGGCGCCGGCGGACGACAGCAGTTGCACGCAGGCGGCGGCGTAGTGCGCCGGATCGACCGCGTCGAAGTCTTCCTGGTGGGTGTAGGCGCGTGCGCGCAGCGCGGTGCGCATCGGCCCGGGTTGCAACCCGGCCACGCGCACCGTCGAGGCGGCCAGTTCGCCGTGCAGGGTCGCCAGCAGGCCGCGACGGCCGTGCTGGGCCACGCCGTAGCCGCCCCAGTAGGCCTGGCCGACGCGCGCCGGGTCGTCGAGCGCGAACACGATCGCCGCGTCCGCAGCCTGCTTCAGCAGCGGCAGGCAGGCCTGGGTCAGCCAGCCCGGGGCGGTGAGGTTGACGTGGATGGCGCGCGCGAACTGCGCCGGGTCGGCGTGTTCGAACGGGGTCAGGCCGACGAAATCGGCGGCGCAGTGCAGCAGTCCGTCCAGCCGCCCGAGTTCGGCCTGCAGCCGCTCGGCCAGCGTCGCATAGTCTTCCGGCGTGGCACCGAGCAGGTCCAGCGGATACAGCAGCGGCGGCGCGCCGACGGCGGCGATCGCGTCGTAGACCCGATTCAGGCGCGCCGGCTTGTGCCCGAGCAGCACCACCGTGGCGCCGGCCTGGGCGCAGGCCATGGCCGCGGCGCTGCCCAGCCCGCCGGCGGCACCGCAGACCAGCACCACGCGCTGCGCCAGCGCGCCCGCGTGCGGCGTCGCCTCCGCTGTCACGGCTGGTAGGCCTCGGCCACGATGCGCTGCAACTCGCCGGATTCGAACAGTTCCATGGTGATGTCGCAGCCGCCGATCAGTTCGCCGTGGATGAACAGCTGCGGGAACGTCGGCCAGTTCGAATAGCGCGGCAGATTGGCGCGGATCTCGGGCTCGTCGAGCACGTTGACGGTGTGCAGCCGGTCGGCGCCGGCGGCCAACAGGGCCTGCAGCGCGCGACTGGAAAAGCCGCACATCGGGTACTGCGGCGTGCCCTTCATGAACAACACGATGGGGTGGTGTTCGACGTCGGCCTGGATGCGCTCCATCACCTGCATGGGGGATTTCTCCTGCTGGGGCGAAAAAACGGACCTCGGCGGTCGGCTAGACTTTCGCGTAGCCGCATAGTGTAAGCCCTGCGCACGACAGTACCGAAACGCGCTCCCGAAACCGCTCCCGAGGATCCATGGCCATCGAACTCGCTCCCCTGCCGTACGACCGCGCGGCGCTGGCGCCGCACCTGTCCGCCGAGACCCTGGACCAGCACCACGGCCAGCACCAGCGCGCGCTGGTGGAACGTCTCAATGCGCAGATCGCCGGCAGCGAATTCGCCGACCTGCCGTTGCAGGACCTGGTGCGCCGCACCCAGGGCCGCCTGTTCCAGCACGCGGCCGAGGTCTGGAACCACGAGTTCTACTGGCGCGGGCTGCGCCCGCGCGGCGGCGGCGAGCCGGGCGGCGAGCTCGCCGAGCGCATCGCCAAGAGCTTCGGCGACGTCGCGCGCTTCAAGGCCGAGTTCGCACGCATGGCGCTGGCCGTGTTCGGCTCGGGCTGGGTCTGGCTGGTGCAGCGCCCGGACGCCACGCTGGCACTGCTTGCCACCGTCAACGCCGGCTCGCCGTTGACCGGCGAGGACCTCCCGCTACTGGCCTGCGACCTGTGGGAGCACGCCTACTACATCGATTACCGCGGCGACCGGACGCGCTACCTGGAAGCGTTCTGGAAGCTGGTGAACTGGGAGTTCGTGGCGGCGAATCTGCGGTGAAGCCGGGATTGAGGATTGGGGATGACCGGCCTGCGGCCGCGTGGATTGGTCGAATGACGGCTGACACGTAGCCGCGTGGGCGTTGCCACCCTTTCGGGCCGCCCCAGGCGCAGCCTGGACGCGGCATTCCCAGTCCGCTCAGACTTCGCGCAGCCGCTCGATCACCGGCGCGACCTGGTCGCCGCGCTGCAATTGCGCGCCGACCGTGTGCAGCGCCTGCGCCAAGGCCGCCGGCGTGTCTTCGCGCAGCGTGGCGTGGCCGACCTTGCGGCCCTCGCGCGCCTCCTTGCCGTAGTCGTGCCAATGCCCGCCGGGTTGCGCCAGCACTGGCGCGGCGTCGGGCATCTGCCCGATCCAGTTGAGCATGCAGGCATGGCCGAGCATGCGCGTGGACCCCAGCGGCAGGCCCAGCACCGCACGCAGGTGGTTCTGGAACTGCGAGGTCTCGGCGCCTTCGATGGTCCAGTGGCCGGAGTTGTGCACCCGCGGCGCCATCTCGTTGGCGAGCAGTTCGCCGTCGCGGCAGAACAGCTCCAGCGCGAACACGCCCACGTACTGCAGGCGCTCGGCCAGCGCCTGCGCATGGGCAATGGCCGCCTGCGCCAGCGCCGCGTCGGCCTGCGCCGGGGCCAGGCTGGCCGACAGCACGCCCTGCACATGCCAGTTCTCGGTCAGCGGCCAGGTGCGGAACTCGCCGTCGCGGCCGCGCACCGCGACCACGCTGATCTCGCGCTGGAACGGCACGAAGGCTTCCACGATCAGGCCCACGCTGGCTGCCTGCGCGCCCAGCGCGGACCAGGCCGCATCGGCGTCGGCCGCGGACTTGATCCGGAACTGACCCTTGCCGTCGTAGCCCAGGCGCCGGGTCTTCAGAATGCACGGGGTGCCGACCTGCGCCAGCGCCGCGTCCAGTTCGGCGCGGCTGTCGATCGCGGCGAAATCGGGCACCGGGATACCCAGTTCGCGGAACAGGGTCTTCTCGGCCAGCCGGTCCTGCGCCACCGCTAGCGCGCGCGGGTTCGGGAACACCGGCACCTGGGCGGCCAGCCATTCGGCGCTGGCCGCCGGCACGTTCTCGAAATCGAAGGTGGCCACGTCGACCTTGGCCGCGAACGCGGCCAGCGCCGTCTCGTCGCGGTAGTCGCCGACCTGCAACGGCGCGACCTGCCCGGCGCAGGCGTCGGCCACCGTATCCAGCATCACGAAACGCAGGCCCAGCGGCGCGCCGGCCACGGCCATCATCCGCGCCAGTTGGCCCCCGCCCAGGATTCCGACAGTGGTGCTCATTGGCGCGGGTCGTCCTTGGCCATCACCTCGTCGGTCTGGCGCTGGCGGAAATCGTCCAGCGCGGTGGCGATGTCGGCGTGCTCGGCGGCGAGCATCGCCGCGGCGAACAGTGCGGCATTGGCCGCACCGGCGTTGCCGATCGCGAACGTGGCCACCGGGATGCCGGCCGGCATCTGCACGATCGACAGCAGCGAATCCAGGCCGTTCAGCGCCTTGGACTGCACCGGCACGCCGAGCACCGGCACCGCGGTCTTGGCCGCGAGCATGCCCGGCAGGTGCGCGGCGCCGCCGGCGCCGGCCACGATCGCGCGCAGGCCACGGCTGGAGGCCGCCTCGGCATAGGCGAACAGCACGTCCGGGGTGCGGTGCGCGGACACCACTTTCACTTCATAGGGCACGCCCAGCGCATCGAGTTTCTGCGCCGCATGCTGCATGGTCTCCCAGTCGGAGCGGGAACCCATCACGATGCCGACGAGCGGCGCGGTTTGCTTGGAGGTCATGGCCGTCCCCTGCCTTAAAGACGTATTCTAGCCGTCTTCCACGCAAGACGAAGACCGGATGGATCGCAAACTGCTCGACCTGCTGTGCTCGCCCGACACCCGCCAACCGCTGGCCCTGCTGGATGCGCGCGGGCTGGAGGCGCTGAACCGCGCCATCGCCGCCGGCGGCGTGCAGCGCGCCGACGGCAGCCCGCAGGCGCAAGCGCTGCGCGAGGCGCTGATCACCCGCGACCGCAAGCAGCTGTTCCGCGTCGACGACGGCATCCCGGTGCTGTTGGCCGAAGAAGCGATCGGCACCGCCCAGCTCGCCGACTTCCCCGGCAAATGAGCGGCGCCGCGGCGCCGCTGCAGCCGCCGGCGCAGGCCTCGATCGACGCCGACGTGGCACGCGCGCTGGCCGAGGACATCGGCAACGGCGACGTCACCGCCGCGCTGCTGCCCGATCGCGCCGACAGCGCCTATCTGTTGTGCAAGCAGGACGCGGTGATCGCCGGCCGGCCCTGGTTCGACGCCTGCCACCGCGCGCTCGACCCGCAGGTGCGGATCGACTGGCGCATCGCCGAAGGCGAACGCGTCGCCGCCGGCACGGTGCTGGCGCTGCTGCATGGGCGCAGCCGCGCGCTGGTCAGCGCCGAGCGCGCCTCGCTGAACTTCCTGCAGACCCTGTCCGCCACCGCCACCGCCACCGCCGCCTACGTGGCCGCGGTCGCCGGCACCGGCGCGCGCATCCTCGACACGCGCAAGACCCTGCCCGGCCTGCGCCTGGCGCAGAAGTACGCGGTGCGCTGCGGCGGCGGCAGCAACCATCGCTTCGGCCTGTACGACACGGTGATGCTGAAGGAAAACCACATCCATGCCGCTGGTTCGCTGACGGCGGCCGTGCAGGCCGCGCGCGCGCAATGGCCGGCGCTGCCGCTGGTGGTCGAGGTGGAAACGCTGGCGCAACTGCGTGAAGCCTTGACGGTCGGCTGCGACCGGATCCTGATCGACGACTTCGACGCGACGCAGCGCCGCGAGGCGGTGGCGATCGCCGCCGCCGCGCCGTTCCATCGCGCGATTCCGCTGGAAGTCTCCGGCGGCGTCGACCTGGACGGCGTGCGCGCGATCGCCGCCGACGGCGTGGACTGCATCTCCATCGGCGCGCTGACCAAGCACGTGCAGGCGGTGGATCTGTCGCTGAAGCTGGGCCCGCCGCCGCACTGACTTCACGGCCGCGGCCACGCCGCTCTGCGACGCTGCACGCATCCCCCCTATTCACCGAGTTCGCCGATGGCCCGCCCCTGGTTCGCGTTGTTGTGTGCCGCCGCCCTGTTTCCCGCCGGCCGCGCGGCCGCCGCGGAGGTGTGCGACCTGCCGCCACGCTTCGGCCTGACGCCCGCCGCCGTCGCCATCGTGCGCACCGCCTGCAACGAGCATCGCCTGTGGTGGCGGCCGTTCATCGACAGCGATGGCCGGCTCGCCGGCCTGCGCGTGACCGAGGCCGAGCGCAGCTATCTCGCCGATCACGGCATCGAGGCCTGGCAGCGTGTGGCCGCCTATTGGCGCGACAGCGGCACGCTGGGCGCGATGAGCGGCAGCGACGGCGCCGCCAGCTGCCAGCAACTGGACGGCTCGCGCTACCGGCAAGCGGACTGCCGTGCGTTCCTGGTCGACAACCCGTGGTCGGCGGCGTTCGTGTCCTGGGTGATGGTGCGCGCCGGCGTCAGCGGCTTCCATACCTCGGTGCGCCACATCGACTACATCCGCGCCGCCTACCAGGCCGGTGCCGACGGCCTGCCCTACCGCTATGCCGACCCGCAGCAGGACAAGCCCGCGCCGGGCGACCTGCTGTGCTTCCTGCGCGGGCGCAAGCAACCGCTGGGCGCGGCCGGGCTGCGCGAGGCGCTGGCACGCGGCGGCGCGCTGCCGTGGGAATCGCATTGCGACATCGTGGTCGCGGCCAACGTCGGCGGCGACCACACGCTGTACCTGATCGGCGGCAACGTGCTCAACGCGGTGACCATGCGCAAGCTGCCGCTGGACCGCGCCGGCCGCCTGCAGCTGGAGGCGCCGCTGGCGCAGGACCAGGTCGGCGACGACGGCGCAGGCCTGGAGTGCACGCCCGGCCACGAGGAACTGTGCGACTTCAATCGCCAGGACTGGGCGGCGCTGCTGAAGTTGCAACCGCAGGCGCAGTTGCAGCCACCAGTGATGCCGGGCGTCGTTCCCGCCGTGGATCCGGCCGCGCCGCAGGTCCCGCTGCCGGCCACTGCGCCGATGGCGCCACCGGCGGCATCCGGCGCGGCGCCAGCTGCACCGGCCATACCGACCGCGCCTTCCCCTGCATCGGCGACACCGGTACCGCAACCGCAAGCGACCGAACCGCCGCCGGGACGGTAGCGTTTTATCGACTGTCTGCGGCTTTCAGGATCCATGCCGACCCGCCTCGGGTCATCGGTCGTAGCGGGCTTTGTCAGTGAGGCCTGTCGCGACTGAAGTCGCTCCTACAAGAGGCCATGAGCCGCACACGAAAACTTTGCGCTCGCAATCGGCGCTTCTTCGAATTCCGGCCCCTGCCCCTGCCCCTGCCCGGCCCCGGCCCCGGCCCCTGCCTCTGCCCCGGCCCCGAGTCCCGAGTCCCGAATCCCCAACCAAGCATTGCCGCTCCACCCCGCGTCTCGCTACAGTGACGCATGCCTAGCCTGATCCTGTTGATGATTGCCGGCGCCGCGGTGTTCGCGTTCTGGAACGCGTCGCGCGCCGCCGCCGAACGCGCCGAAAGCCTCGGCCGCAATGCCTGCAAGGCGGCCGATGTGCAATGGCTGGACCAGAGCGTGCACGGCACCGGCCTGCGCCTGCGGCGCCTGCCCAGCGGCTGGCTCGGCTTCGAGCGGACCTTCCGTTTCGACTACTCCTACGATGGCGTCGATCGCCACAGCGGCCGCCTGGTGCTGCTCGGCGACCAGTTGATCGCCTTCACCGGCCCCTCGGTGGCCACGGTGACGGCGTTGCACGAAGGACGTGCGCCGCGCGAGTGAGGCGCTGCCGCGTCGTTCGCGAAGACGCGCCCCGCAAGGACTCTCTCGCAGGGCGGACAACGATGTTTTGCATGGATGTCGGTCGCGCCTGAAGGCGCTCCTACAGGGGCTCGATCCAACCTGGGATTGGCGCGCGGGGAGCCGCGGCGAATGATGCGCAGCGCCTGACGATGCGCGCGACCCGCCAGGCATCGACGCCAACAGCGAATCGAACTGTCGCGCCGGCCACATTCGCGCCGGCGCGGGTCCCACATTGTCGTTACTTCACCACGCGCAGATGTGGACGCTTGCCGCCAGAGCCATCGTCGGAACCGCTGGGACGCGGCGGCGGTGTATCGTCGCCCGGTGGCTCGGTGGCGCCGTGGATATCGTCCGGCAGCGCCATGCCCTGCCCGGTCTCGCGCGCGTACACCGCCAGCACCGCGGCCATCGGCACCTGCACCGGATAGCTGACGCCGCCGAAGCGGGCGGTGAAGCTGACCCCGTCGTTGTCGATCTGCAACCGCACCACCGCGCGCTCGGCGATGTTGAGCACCACCCGGCCGTCCTTGACCGCGCTCGGCGGCACCTGCACGTTGGGCAGGCCCGCATCCACCAGGATGTGCGGGGTCATGCCGTTGTCGTTGATCCACTCCACCAGCGCCCGCAACAGGTAAGGGCGATGGCTGGTCATGCGGGAAATATCGTCGGTCATGCGCCAATTCTACGCGCCGGCACGCAATGGCGCCGGCGCAACGCGGGAAAAACCGGATGCGCCACGCGCGGCCGGAGCATCAGGCCGGCAGGTCGCGCAGCTTCTTTTCCTGATCCGTCAGGCTGCGGATGAAACCGGGATTGCGGAAGATGCGGTTGCCGTAGTCCTCGATCGCCTTGCCGTCCTTGGGCAGCGGAATGTCCAGCGCCTGCAGGCGCCAGATGATCGGCGCCATCGCGCAATCGGCCAGGCTCATTTCCGGATTGAGGAAGAACTTGCTGGCCTTGAACAGCGGCACCGACGCGGTCAGCAACTCCTTGAGCCGCTTGCGCCCGGCCTCGGCCTGGGCCTTGTTGCCGAGTTGGATCGCCTGCACCTGCGGCACCCAGTCGTGCTCGATGCGCAGCATGGCCAGGCGCAGGCGCGCGCGCGACAACGGATCGACCGGCATCAGCGGCGGATGCGGATAGCGCTCGTCCAGGTATTCGCTGACCACGGAGGCGGCGTACAGCACCAGCTCGCGCTCGACCAGCGTCGGCACCGAGTGATAGGGATTGAGATCGATCAGGTCTTCCGGGGGATTCTGCGGATCCACCGCCACGAAATCGTAGGTCACGCCCTTTGCGGCGAGCACCAGACGGACGCGGTGGCACAGCACGTCATCCGTGGAAGAAAACAACGTCAAGGTATTTCGCATACGCACACTCGCCGCCATTCAAGGCTCTCCGACGACCGGAATCCGCCGGCCGCATCGATGCCGCCAACACCCTGCTGACGGTCATCACGGCCCCTGAGTGTGCAACCCTCGCTCGCAAAAGCCAATAGGATGAACAGGGGATCGGGTCAGCAACGATGCAGACAACGCGCCGGCACTGCGGCCGACGCTCAATGCACGTCCTTCCAGTATTCCTTCTTCAGCAGATAGGCGAGGAAGGTCAGCAGCGCCAGGAACAGCACCACCCACACGCCCAGGCTCTGTCGCTTCAGCGCGGCCGGTTCGCCGGCGTATTCGAGGAAGTTGCTGATGTCGCGGACCGTCTGGTCGAACTGCGCCGGCGTTTCCCGGCCCGGCGAAGACAGCTGCAGCCGTTCCACCGGCTTGTCTACGCCGGGCTGCTCGGCCTTGCCGTAGATCGGCTGCTGCAGGCCCTGCAGCTCCCACAGCGGATTGGGCATCGAGGCGTTGGCGAACAGCTTGTTGTTCCAGCCCAACGGGCGCGACTGGTCCAGATAGAACGACTTGAGGTAGGTATAGACCCAGTCGGTGCCGCGCACGCGCGCGATCAGGCTCAGGTCCGGCGGCGCCTTGCCGAACCACTTGGCCGCCGCATCGTGCGGCATCGCCGCCTCGATGTGCTCGCCGACCTTGGCACCGGTGAAGTTGAGGTTGGCCATCACCTCGTCCTCGCTCAGGCCCAGGTCCTCGGCCATGCGCGAGTAGCGCAGGTATTTCAGCGAATGGCAGCCGGAGCAGTAGTTCATGAACAGCTTGGCGCCGCGCTGCAGCGAGGCGCGGTCGCCGAGGTCGTTGCCGGCCTGCTGGGTGGCGCCGCCCTCGGCGGCCAGCGCCGAGGCGGACAACAGCAGCGCGGAGGCGAAGCAGGCCAGGACGGACATCAGGCGCTTGCTCATAGGGATCCCTCCGCCATCGCACCGAACAGGGAGCCGAGCGCCTGCCGGCCCCAGAACACGATCTGCCCCACCGGCAGCAGGTAGCTCATGGCGGACAACAAGAAGACGCTCGCGGAGCAGGCCAGCACGGCAATCACGGGCTTAGTCATGGGTGGTCACCCGCTCCGGCACCGGCTTGGTCCGGTCCAACGTGGTCCAGACCGGCATGGTCAGGAAGAATCCGAAGTACAGCACGGTCAGCACGCGGCCGATGATGGTCTCGCTGGCATCGGTGCCGGGACCGGAGCCGATCACGCCGAGCCACACGAAGCACACCGCCAGCACGCCCAGCATCACCCTGGAGATCCAGCCGCGGTAGCGGATCGACTTGACCTTGGCGCGGTCCAGCCACGGCACCAGGAACAGGATCGCGATCGCCGAGAACATCACCAGCACGCCGCCGAGCTTGTTCGGCACCACCCGCAACATCGCGTAGTACGGCGTGTAGTACCACACCGGCTTGATGTGCTCGGGCGTGACCAGGCGGTTGGCCTCGGTGAAGTTGTCGTGCTCCAGGAACAGGCCGCCGAACGCGGGCACGAAGAAGATGATGAAGGCGCCGATCAGCAGCAGGAAGCCGACCCCGACCAGGTCCTTGACCGTGTAGTACGGGTGGAACGGAATGCCGTCGGCCGGCTTGTTCGGATCCCAGCGGTTGCCCTTGGGTCCCTTCTTGATCTCCACGCCGTCGGGGTTGTTGGAGCCGACCTCGTGCAGCGCGCCCAGGTGCAGCACCACCAACAGCAACAGCACCAGCGGCAGCGCGATCACGTGCAGCGCGAAGAAGCGGTTGAGCGTGGCGTCGGACGGCAGGTAGTCGCCCATGATCCACTCGGTCAGGCCGTTGCCGATCACCGGGATCGCGCCGAACAGCGAGATGATCACCTTGGCGCCCCAGAACGACATCTGCCCCCACGGCAGCACGTAGCCCATGAACGCCTCGGCCATCAGCACCAGGTAGATCAGCATGCCGAGGATCCACACCAGCTCGCGCGGCTTCTTGTAGCTGCCGTAGAGCAGGCCGCGGAACATGTGCAGGTACACCACGATGAAGAACAGCGAGGCGCCGGTGGAGTGCATGTAGCGGATCAGCCAGCCCCACTCGACGTCGCGCATGATGTACTCGACCGAGTTGAACGCCTCGGCCGCGCTGGTCTTGTAGTGCATCGTCAGGAAGATGCCGGTGACGATCTGGTTGACCAGCACCACCATCGCCAGCGAACCGAAGTAGTACCAGATGTTGAAGTTCTTCGGCGCGTAGTACTCGCCGACGTGCTTGCGGTAGAACGGCATCAGCCCCGGCGCGCGCTCGTTGACCCAGTCGAACACGTTGCCCGCGGTGCGGGTAAGGAGATTGTCGGCCATGGCTTACGCTGCCCCCTTCGCGGACGAACTGGGATCGACGCCGATGATCAGCGTGTTGTCGTCCTGGTAATGATGGGGGGGCACCAGCAGGTTGATCGGGGCGGGCACGCCCTGGAACACGCGGCCGGCCATGTCGAAGCGCGACTTGTGGCAGGGGCAGAAATAGCCGCCCTTCCACTCCGGATCGTAGGGTTCGGGACGGATCTCGGCGACCATCTCCGGCGAACAGCCCAGGTGCGTGCACAGCCCGACCAGCACCGAGATGTCGGGCTTGATCGAACGGCCCTCGCCCTTGATGTAGGCCGGCTGCTGGTCGGTGACCTCGGACTTTGGGTCCTTGAGCCGCCCATCCAGCGTCGGCAACGCGTCCAGGATCGCCTTGGAGCGCTTGACGATCCAGATCGGCTGACCGCGCCACTCCATGATCAGGCGCTGACCTTCCTGCAACGCGCTGATGTCCGCGGTGACCGGCGCACCGGCCAGTTTGGCCTTTGCGCTGGGGTTCCAGGACTTGATGAAAGGAACCGCGACGAAACCCGCACCCACCGCGCCCACCACCGCCGTGGTGGCGGTGAGAAAGCGGCGGCGTCCTGCATTAACAGAATCGTTGACCCCATCGTTGGCCATCCGGCACTCCGATTTTTTGATTGGGTAGCATTAGGCTGCCAGCGGTTCGGTGGGGGTCGAACCGCATAAAATCCACTGCAGTGTAGCGGAACCCTTAACGCGCAGACAATGCATCGTCGCGACGGCAAGAGAATGCCTCAATGCGCCGTCGCCAGCACGCCGCGGTAGCGGTCGGCGAGCAGGCCGACGCGCTGCACGTAGCGCTGGGTCTCGCTGTACGGCGGCACCCCGCCGTGTTTGTCTACCGCGCCTTCGCCGGCGTTGTAGCCGGCGGCGGCCAGGGTCAGGTTGCCGTTGAAGCGCTTCAGCAGCCAGGCCAGGTACTGCACGCCGCCGCGGATGTTCTGCGACGCATCGAACGAATCGCTGACCCCGAAGCGGCGCGCGGTCGGCGGCATCAGCTGCATCAGGCCCTGCGCGCCGGCGCGGCTCAGCGCCATCGGGTTGTAGGCCGACTCGGCGTGGATGATCGCGCGCACCACCGCCTCGTCGACCCCGTACTCGCGCGCGGCGGCGGCGATCTCGCTCTGGTAGGCGGTGGTGTTCAGCCGCACCGCACCGAAGTTCAGCCCGGGGTTGGCGCAGGCGTAGCAGGTCTCGATGAAGCTGTAGCGGATGGTGCGCACCGCGCCGAGGCTGGCGACCTGGGTCGGCCGCGCGCTGGTGTAGTGGCGCACCCCGTCCTTCATATAGGAATAGACCTGGCCGCTGACCACCCGCCGCGGCGCGGCACCGGTCATCGCAGGCACGGGCGCCACGCTCTTCGGCGCCACGCTGGCGGCGACCGGCGCCGGCGCTGCGACCGGCGTGCTGATGATGGTGGCCGGGGCGCCGGACTGCGGCGCGGCCAGGGTGATGACACCGCGGTTGGCCGCACGTTCGGCGGAGACGGCGGCAACTGCGGGCGCAGGGCGTGCGGCGCGGCGGTCGGGCGCATAGCTGCCGACCACGCTGCAGCTGGCACCGGCCACGCGCTTGCTGACGTAGCTGGGCACGCCGTCGCCGCCGATGCACTTGTATAGGGTGCCCGCACTGGCCGGCATTGCCGACAGCGTTGCGATTGCAAGCCCCAGAAGCCCCACCATCCCCTTCATGGCGGCGAGTGTCCCAACTTCGCCGGCGCTTGCCAAGTGCGCGGCGGCGGCAGCGGGACCGGCCGCCCGTTTCGCCACCCGGCCCGCCTCGCGCCCTGGCCGGCTCATTCGGAGGTGGCCGGCAGCTGCGCCAGCAGGTCGGCCAGCGCGCTGCGCAGTCCGGCCATCACCGCCGCGTCGGCCTGCAGCGCTGCGAACGGCACGCCCAGGGTGAGCAGTTGCGCCGCCAGCCAGGGCAGCGTTTCGGCCAGCATGGTCAGCCGGCAATGGCCGTCCTGCTCGGCCTGCAGGGTTCCGCACCAGGACGGAATGCGCGGCCCCAGGTCGGCCATGCTGCCTCGCAGTTGCACGCTCAGCCCGAACTGCTGCGGCAGCGGGCTGTGCTGGATCGCGTCGCGCACCATCGCGGCCGGGTCGCGCGGCGGCAGCCGCAGCGCGATCGTCTCGCCCGGCTGCAGCGGCGGCACGATGCGCTCGGCGCGGAACGTGCGCCAGTCGGCACGGTCGCGGTCCCAGCCCAGCAGGTACCAGCGGCGCCCGTAGTTGACCAGGCGCAGCGGCTCGATCAGGCGCTGGCTGCTGCGTCCGGCATGGTCGCAGTAGCCGAAGCCGAGCAGGCGCCGATCGCGGCAGGCGCTGGCGATGCCAATCAGCACCTGGGTGTCCGCCGCCGCCGGCTCCTGGCCCAGCGACACGGTGACCGCCTGCAATGCCCCGGCGCGCTGCCGCACCCGCGCCGGCAGCAGCGGGTCGAGCTTGGCCAATACCCGCAGCGCGGTGTCCTCCAGGCCGCCCATGCTCGCCGCGGCCGCGCGCAGCGCCACCGCGACCGTCACCGCCTCGTCGTCCTCGAACAGCAGCGGCAGCATCTGCGCCCCGGCCGCCAGCCGGTAGCCGCCGCCGACCCCGGACGAGGCCTGCACCGCGTAGCCCAGGGCGCGCAGGCGCTCGATGTCGCGGCGCAGGCTGCGCCGGTCCACGCCCAGGCGCTCGGCCAGCTCCGCGCCGGCCCAGACCCGGCGAGTCTGCAGCAAGCCGATCAGGCGCAAGGTGCGGGAGGCAGGGGAAGTCATATGGCGCACGGTATTGCGGACAGAATCCGTCCGCAATAGCGCCTAGCATGAGCGCTTGATCAACGAGGAGAGCCGCCATGCCCATCGCCGACCGCCATGTGACCCTGTACCACAACCCCAAATCCCGCTCCAAAGGCGTGCTGATCCTGCTCGAGGAGCTGGGCGCGGACTACGCGCTGGAACGCATCGACTTCGCCAGCGGCGAACAGTTGGCGCCGGAGTACATGGCGATCAACCCGATGGGCAAGGTGCCGGCGATCGACCACGCCGGCGCGGTGGTCACCGAACAGGTGGCGATCTACCAATATCTGGCCGATCTGTACCCGGAAGCCGGGTTGGCCCCGGCGATGGGCGATCCGCGCCGTGGCCCCTACCTGCGCTGGCTGGCGTTCTACGGCTCGGCGTTCGAGCCGGCCATCATCGACCGCGCGCTCAAGCGCGAGGCGCCGCCGCGGGCGATGTCGCCGTACGCCGACTGCGACACGGTGATGGGCGTGGTCGACGACCAGCTGGCGCGCGGCGACTACCTGCTCGGCGAGCGCTGTACCGCAGCCGACGTGCTGTGGGGCAGCGCGCTGGGCTGGATGATCGGCTTCGGCCTGGTCGATCCGCCGGCGCCGACCCGCGCCTACGTCGAACGCATGGCGGCGCGGCCGGCGGTGCAGCGCGCGCAGGCGATCGACGCCGACAGCGCCTGACGCGGCGGCATCTTCCCAGACGGCAATCGGCACCGTACCATCTCGCCGCAGCTCAGCCGGGAAGCACCGGCCGCCACCGTCACCAAGGAAGGAAACGCATGCAAAAGACTCTCATCGCGATCTTGATCGTGGCGCTGTTGGCCGTAGGCGGCGGTTGGGCCTATACCGCATGGAAGGGGCAACAGTCCGTCGCGGCCGTACCCGCGACGCTGCCCCCTCCGGCCAAGCCCGCGGCCAAGGGCGCCTCCGCCGATGCGGTCGCCGATGCCGCCGCCGGCCATGCGGTCGATGCGCAGCAGGGTCCGCAGCCGGAGGCGGCAAAGGACGCGACGACCGAGGAGCCGAAGGCCGAGGGCGTCAAGTTCACCTACGAATACGTGCCGCCGCGCGATCCGGCGCTGCAGGACGCGTACGACTTCGCCGTCAAGATCGACATCCTGCACCGCCTGCCCGAGGTCAACGCGATGGACGGGCTATTGATGCTGCCCGGCCCGCTGCACCTGATCACCGCCGAGTGCAAGCAGACCAACGCCTTCTATTCGCCGACCAAGCACGAGTTGGTGCTGTGCTACGAAATGGTGGAGATGCTGACCAAGATCGGCGCCAGCCTGGGCGAGCAGAACCAGGACGACAGTTTCAGCGCACGTTTCCTGCTGGCGAACACCCGTTTCATCATGCTGCACGAATTCGGCCATGCGCTGATCGACATGCTGAGCCTGCCCAGCACCGGCCGCGAGGAGGATTCGGCCGACCAGCTCGCCTCTTCGCTGATGCTGATGTTCATGGCGCCCAACGAGTCGCCCGGCGACCTGGCCGAGAACCTGCGGCTGGCCGGGCTGTTCTTCGTGCTCAACACCAAGGAACAGTACGGCGCGGCCGACTTCGCCGATGAGCACTCGCTCGGCCAGCAGCGCTTCTACAACCTGATGTGCATGCTGTACGGGCGCGACCCGGGCAAGTACCTGCGCCTGGTGACCAGCGGCATGCTGCCCGAGGACCGCGCCCAGCGCTGCCCCACCGAGAGCAGCCGCATCACCACCGCCTGGGCCAAGCTGCTGCTGCCGCACATCGCCCCCAAGTACCAGATGAGCGGCGAAGAAGCGCAGAAGCGCTACGACGAGGCGAAGCGCAAGCAGGAAGAGAACGCCGAGTCGCCGTACGTGCGCTGAGGCGCCTCCCGCGGCAGCGCGACGCTCGCGGCGCCGACGCGGGGACGGCAGCGGGCCGTCCCGACGCGAAACGCCCTGCGCGGCGCCGGTTCGCCGCCGCCCGCCGCGGCAGTGTCGGTTGCCGATACAATGCGCGGCTGATCGCGGCCATCGCCGGCCGCGCCCGCAACCCGTCTGGAGTAAGCGCCATGCCCGGGACGCCAGCCCCCGTTTCGCCACTCGCGGCTCCCGCCGCGAGCGCCCCTGCCCTGCTGCCGCTGCCTGCCACCCGGCCGGCGGCGCCGGCGGTGGTGCGCGGCAAGCTGTACATCAAGACCCACGGTTGCCAGATGAACGAGTACGACTCGGCCAAGATGGCCGACGTGCTCGCCGCCGCCGAGGGCCTAGAGCTGACCGACAACCCCGAAGAAGCAGACGTGGTGCTGGTCAACACCTGCTCGATCCGCGAGAAGGCGCAGGAGAAGGTGTTCAGCCAGCTCGGCCGCTGGAAAGCGCTGAAGGCCGGCGGCAAGCCGGTGATCATCGGCGTCGGCGGCTGCGTGGCGTCGCAGGAGGGCGAGGCGATCGTCAAGCGCGCGCCCTACGTGGACCTGGTGTTCGGCCCGCAGACCCTGCACCGGCTGCCGGAGCTGATCCGCGCGCGGCGCGAATCGGGCAAGTCGCAGGTGGACATCAGCTTCCCCGAGGTCGAGAAGTTCGACTGCCTGCCGGAACCGCGCGCCGACGGCCCGTCGGCATTCGTGTCGATCATGGAAGGCTGCTCCAAGTACTGCTCGTTCTGCGTGGTGCCCTATACCCGCGGCGAGGAGATCAGCCGGCCGTTCGAGGACGTGCTGGTGGAAGTGGCGCAGCTGGCCGCACAGGGCGTGCGCGAGATCAACCTGCTCGGCCAGAACGTCAACGCCTACCGCGGGCCGTACGCCGACGCCGAGGCCGGGGAAGAGCCGCAGTACGCCGACCTGGGCCTGCTGATCCGCAGCATCGCGCAGATCGACGGCATCGGCCGCATCCGCTTCACCACCTCGCATCCGCTGGAGTTCAGCGATTCGCTGGTCGATGCGTATCGCGACGTGCCGCAGCTGGCCAACTACCTGCATTTGCCGGTGCAGGCCGGCAGCGACCGCATCCTCAGCGCGATGAAGCGCGGCTACACCGCACTGGAATTCAAGCAGAAGATCCGCAAGCTGCGCGCGGTGCGCCCGGACATCTCGATCAGCTCGGACTTCATCGTCGGCTTCCCCGGCGAGACCGACGCCGACTTCGACAAGACCATGAAGCTGATCGAGGACGTTGGCTTCGACCAGAGCTTCTCCTTCATCTACTCGCGCCGCCCGGGCACGCCCGCGGCGGACCTGGAAGACAACACGCCCGACGCGGTCAAGCACGCGCGGCTGGCGCGGCTGCAGGCGCACATCAACGCGCACTCGCTGCAACTCTCGCGCGACATGGTCGGCAGCGTGCAGACGGTGCTGGTCGAAGGCCCGTCGAAAAAGAACCCGGCCGAGCTGACCGGCAAGACCGAGAACATGCGCTCGGTGAACTTCCCCGGGCATCCGCGCCTGGTCGGCCAGTTCGTCGAGGTGGCGATCACCGAGGCGCTGAGCAATTCCTTGCGCGGGCGCCTGCTCGTCGACGCCGGCTGAGCGCGGCGCGCGCCACCAGCGCGCGCCGCATCGTCCGTGCCGACGCGACTGGTCCTTCACCACCACGCGCGCTACGCTTCGCTTCCCTGTCCTGAACGACACCGGCAGCCACGCGCCCGCCGCGTCCGCATCGAATGACCATTCCCACGCAACGCGATTTCACCCTGGACCCCGCCGACACCGAACGCATGGCCAACCTGGCCGGGCCGTTCGACGCGCACCTGCGCCAGATCGAACTGCGCCTGGGCGTGGAGATCTCCAACCGCGGCAACGTGTTCCGGATCACCGGCCCGTCCAGCGCGGTCGCCGCCGCCGAGATTTTGCTGCAGGCCCTGTACGCCGAGGCCGACAGCGTGGTGTTCGACGATCAGGCCATCCACCTGCGCCTGAACCAGGCCAATGTCGACCACGTCGCGCAACGCGCCTACGAACCGCAGGAGGTGGCGATCAAGGTCAAGCGCGGCACCGTGCGCGGCCGCGGCGCCAACCAGGCCAAGTACCTGCACCAGATCGCCAGCCACGACATCAACTTCGGCGTCGGCCCGGCCGGCACCGGCAAGACCTTCCTGGCAGTGGCCAGCGCGGTCGAGGCGCTGAACGAATCGCGCGTGCAGCGGCTGATCCTGGTGCGCCCGGCGGTGGAAGCCGGCGAGAAGCTCGGCTTCCTGCCCGGCGACCTGAGCCAGAAGGTGGATCCCTATCTGCGCCCGCTGTACGACGCGCTGTACGAGATGCTCGGCGTGGAGAAGGTGATCAAGCTGCTGGAAAAGAACGTCATCGAGATCGCGCCGCTGGCCTACATGCGCGGGCGCACGCTCAACGACGCCTACGTGATCCTGGACGAAGCGCAGAACACCACCATCGAACAGATGAAGATGTTCCTGACCCGCTTGGGCTTCGGCTCCACCGCGGTGGTCACCGGCGACCTGACCCAGATCGACCTGCCCAAGCACGTCAAGTCCGGCCTGCGCGACGCGATCGAAGTGCTGCACGAGGTCGAGGGGGTCAGCTTCACCTTCTTCGAGGCGCGCGACGTGGTGCGCCACCCGCTGGTGGCGCGCATCGTCACCGCCTACGAAAAGCGCGATTTCACCGACAAGGCGACCGGTCCGGCCGCATGACCCGGCGCTGGCCCGGCGTTGCGCTGACGGCCCTGCTCGGCATGGCCTGCAACCAGTGCGGCCTCGCCCAGACCCAGGCGGCGATTCCGGCGACGCCACAGCGCATCGCCCTCGCCCAAACCATGGCACCGCCGTGCCTGTCGGTCAGGGTAAACAACGCGACCATCAGCCTCCCTGGCGCCGAACTCAAACGCGCCGCCGACGCCTGGCGCGCCTCCGCCACCGCGCCGAGAGACGACGAGCGACAGCGGTTGGCCTGGATCGCCGGAGGGCGTGCGCAAGCGCTCCTGGCCGTCGCCGGCGGCGCACACGACCGCTTCGGCTGCACCGTGGTCGAAGAAGCGAACATCCCCACCGACAGCCTGTATTTAGTGGGACAGCTGCTCGAACATGGACAAGCCGCAGTGTGGATGGACGCGATGCCGGGCCTGGTGCCGGCGATCGAGGTCGAGCGCACCAACCCGGACTGCCAGGACGGGCCGATGGGCGGTGTGGTCTACCGCGCCGCCTCCGGCGGACCGCCCGTGCTGGCGCTGACCGAATGCGTCACCTGACCCTGCCGTAGGGCGCACCATCCATCCCACAGCAGATCGCGCCGCTCTTGTGCGTGCACGAGGCAAGCAAGAGCGAGAAGGCGTGGAGCTGGTCCGCAAGACCACGACCCACAAGGACTTCAACTGCCACGACTCGGTCGAGGACGCGGGCATCGACCGTGATGCCGACGCGCATGCCGACGCAAACGACGTGATCGAGATCGCCTACGCCGCCGCCTGGAAGTCGCGGTGACGCGCCGCACGCGCGATACTGTCTGCTCCTGTCCGCTCTGATTGCCGGTATCGCCATGACCAAAGGTCCGGTCCACCTCGACGTCGGCGTCAGCTACGCCCTGCCCCGCGCCGGGTTGCCGGCGGCGGCGAGCTTCCGCAAATGGGTGGCCGCCGCGCTGAAGGGCCGCATCCGCGAAGCCGACCTGGCGATCCGCCTGGTCGACGACAAGGAAGGCCGCTCGCTCAACCACCACTACCGCGGCAAGGACTACGCCACCAACGTGCTCAGCTTCCCGGCCGAACTGCCCGAAGGCCTGCCCAAGGGCGTCAAGCTGCCATTGCTCGGCGACCTGGTGATCTGTGCGCCGGTGGTGGCGCGCGAGGCCGCCGAACAGGGCAAGCCGCTCAACGCCCATTACGCGCACCTGACCGTGCACGGCGTGCTGCACCTGCTCGGCTGGGACCACGAGGACGACAAGGAGGCCGACGCGATGGAGCAGCTGGAGCGCGAGATCCTGGCCGACCTGGGCGTGGGCGATCCCTACGCCGGGGAACGCTGAGGGCTGCCGCACGCGGCGCGTTTTTCGAAAGCGATCGAGGTGGACACGGATGCTCGAACCAGGACAACCCGCACAGGAACGAATCGGCCAACGCGCCACGCGGCTGCAGCGCATCGCCATGGTGCTGTGGGCCGCCGGCCTGGCCGCCTATCTCTATCTGGGCCTGATCCGTCCGGCGCCGCTGTTCGCCGGCAGCGGCAGCCTGCCCGAGCCGTTGCTGCCTTGGTTGGGCGCACTCGCCCTGCTGGTGCTGGCGACCACGCCCAGCGCCTGGCGCTGGTTCTACCTGCGCCGGCGGCAAGGGCGGGTCGGCGGCCCGGTGCGCGTCGCCGCCCAGGCCGGACGGGTCGCGCTGCTGTGTCCGTTGTCGATCGGCGCGTGGCTATGCTGCCGCCACTTGAACACCCAGTTCGACAGCGGCGGCACGCTCGCTGCGCTGTCCGTGCTGTACCTGGCCAGCGCGCTGCTGACCTTGTCCAGCACGCGGCACTGGCTGGTCAAGCGCTGGCGCGGGCGCTAACGTTGCCGTGCGGCCGCTGCGCCGCAACTCCCCGCTTTCCGGCCCGAGGTCCAGCGCGTTGATCCGTCCATCGTTGCTTCTGTTCGCGCTCGCGGCCGCACTGCCCGCTGCGGCCGCCGCTGCTGCTGCCGCTCCTGCGCCCGCACCCGCCCCTGCACCCGCCATCGACCTGCCGGCGCTGCTCGAATGCCGCCAGCGCGTGGCCGACTTCGCCGCGCTGGGGCCGCTGCTGGCCGATCCGCTGAAAGCCGTCGCGCAGGGCTGGCGGCCGCTGCCGCAGTCCAACCTGTTCATGAGCGAATACGAACTGGTGCGGCCGATCCAGGTGTTCGGCCACAGCACCACGCGCATCGCCGTCGCCGGCGCCAGCGTGATGGCGATCCTGGACCTGCCCGATCCGCGCCCGCTGGCCAAGCAGCTGCAGCTGGAGGCGGCGGTGGACACGCCGGACAAGGCGATGTTCGGCCGCGAGCTGGTCAGCCGCGACGTGGCCGATCCGAAGACCGGCGAGCCGATGATCGAATCGATCATCCTCAGCCTGTCCACGGTGAAGTCGCATCCGGGCCAGACCCTGGCCGGTTGCAGCTACAGCCTGGACCTGCCGGAGGACCCGGACGCGCCGCCGGCACCGGACCCGCTGCGCACGCCCGCCAGCGGCGGCTGAACCCGTCCCCGCGCGCGCTGCCGCGGCCGCCGCCGGCGTCGCGGCTCTGTCCCATTGGCCCTGCTAGACTTGCGCACATCGCCCGGCAGACCGGGTGCCGTATCCATAGAACATGTCAGAAGACGACTCTAGTAGCTCCCCTCCGGAAACCCACGAAAAACGCCGCGGCTGGCTGGAACGCCTGAGCTCGGTCTTCTCCGGCGACCCGCACACCCGCGACGACCTGGTCGAGGTGCTGCGCGACGCCCAGCACGACGGGCTGATCGCTGCCGATACCCTGCGCATGATGGAAGGCGCGCTGTCGGTGTCCGAACTCACCGTCGGCGATGTGATGGTCTCGCGCTCGCAGATGGTGTCGCTGTCGGCCGAAGCGCGCTTTCTCGACCTGATGAAGCAGGTGGTCGAATCCGGCCATTCGCGCTTCCCGGTGCATGGCGAGAACAAGGACGACATCCTCGGCATCCTGCTGGCCAAGGACCTGCTGCGCGGCGTGGTCGCCGATCACGGTCCGGGCACGGTGCGCGAGCTGCTGCGCCCGGCGGTGCTGATTCCCGAGTCGAAGAAGCTCAACGTGCTGCTCAAGGAGTTCCGGCTCTCGCGCAACCACATGGCGATCGTGGTCGACGAGTACGGCGGCGTCGCCGGGCTGGTCACCATCGAGGACGTGCTGGAGCAGATCGTCGGCGAGATCGACGACGAGCACGACGACGCCGAGGACGAAGCCTCGCTGATCGCCGCGCAGGCCGACGGCCAGTACGTGGTCGATGCGCTGACCCCGATCGAGGATTTCAACGAACGCTTCGGCGCCGACTTCTCCGACGACGACTACGACACCGTCGGCGGCCTGGTCACCGAGGCCATCGGCCACCTGCCGGAAACCGGCGAGGAGCTGACCCTGGGACGCTTCGCGTTCCGCGTGGCGCGCGCCGACGCGCGCCGGGTGCAGGCCTTCCACGTCACCATCCTGCCGCCCGACCCGCAGGAAGACGCTTGATCGCGCGTGCGCTGTCGCGCGGGCCGGCACGCGGCTGGCCGCAATGGCTGCTGGGCACGCTGCTGGCCTGCTGCGCGGCGCTGGCGTTCGCGCAGGCCGGCGACGCGGACCTTGCCGCGCCGCCCGCGCTGGCGCCCGCCACCGGCGCAGCGCCCGCCGCCGGTCCGTCCGGCGACGACGCGTCGGCACCGGCGCCACGCATCGGCGTGGCCACGATGCAGCCGGGCGAGGTGTTCTTCGAACGCTTCGGCCACGACGCGATCGTGGTGGTGGATCCGCGCAGCGGCCAGGCCACCTCGTACAACTTCGGCTTCTTCGATCCCAGCGAGCCGGACTTCGTCAGCCGCTTCGCCGCCGGCGACATGAGGTATTACCTGGTCGCCCTGCCGTTGCAGGAGGACCTGGCGCAGTACCGCGACGCCGGCCGCGGTGTGGACATCCAGTGGCTGGACATGGAACCGGCGCAGGCGCGCGCGCTGCAGCAGGCGCTGGCCTGGCGCGCGCGGCCGGAAAACGCGCGCTACCGCTACGACTACTACACCGCCAACTGCGCCACGATGGTCCGCGATGCGCTGGACCGCGCGCTGGACGGCACGCTGCACGCGCAGCTGTCGGGGCGTTCGCGCGGCAACACCTATCGCAGCGAATCGGTGCGCCTGGCCTCGCCAGCGCCGTGGATGTGGCTGGGCTTCGACCTGGGCCTGGGGCCGTTCGCCGACAAGCCGCTGTCGCGCTGGGAAGAGGCGTTCGTGCCGATGCGCCTGGCCGAGAGCCTGGGCGAAGTGCGCAACCGCGCCGGACGCCCGCTGGTGCAGGCACGGCAACAATTGCTGCCGCAGCGGCTGGCGCCGGAACCGAGCGAACGGGCGCGGCACTGGTGGCCATGGCTGCTGGCCGGGCTGCTGGTCGCGGTCGGCGTGGTCGCGCTGGCGCGGCGGTCGCGCTGGCTGGCGGCGCTGGCACTGCCGTTCTGGCTGCTGTGCGCGCTCGGCGGCGGTGTGCTGCTGTACCTGTGGGGCTTCAGCGACCACCGTGCGGCCTGGGCCAATCGTAATCTGCTGCTGCTCGACCCGCTGTGCCTGCTGCTGATCGGCGGCGCCATCGCGCAGCTGCGCGGCCGCCAGCCCGGACGCTGGTTCGGCATCGCGCTGTGGACGGTGGTGGCATTGGCCGGCGCGGCTTTGCTGATCCACTGGCTGTCGATGCTGCAGCCGCAATTCAACCTGCAGTGGATCGCCCTGCTGCTGCCGGTGCACGCCGCGCTGGCCTGGGCGTTCACGCGGCGCCGCTTGCAGCGCTGATCCCGCCCGCACACCATTGCTGCCCATGGCCACCGTCCCCGCCAATCCCGCCTGCGTCATCAACTGCGTGCACTACGACGGCCACGGCCGCCGCAACGACATCGCCCTGGAACAGATCAGCGACGTGCTGGCCGCGCCCGACGGCTTCGTCTGGGTCGGCATGTACGAACCCGCCGACCACGTGCTGCAGAAGCTGCAGGAAGAATTCCAGCTGCACGACCTGGCGATCGAGGACACGCGCATGGCGCACCAGCGGCCCAAGGTCGAGGCCTACGGCAACTCGCTGTTCCTGGCCGTGCACACCGCGCAGGTGATCGACGAGCGCATCGTCTACGGCGAGACCCACGCCTTCCTCGGCGCGCGCTTCCTGCTGACCGTGCGCCACGGCGCCTCGCTGCCGTACGCGCCGGTGCGCGAACGCCTGGAACGCGAGTCGGCGCTGATGCAGTTGGGCCCGTCCTACGCGCTGTATGCGGTGCTGGACTACATCGTCGACAACTACCAGCCGATCCTGGACGAATTCCGGCAAAGCCTGGAGCGCCTGGAGAAGGACATCTTCGCCGAGGCCTACCGGCGCGACACCGCGATCCGCCTGTACGAACTCAAGCGCGAACTCAACCAGATGCGCCTGGGCGTGGCGCCGCTGCAGGACGTGCTGTCCCACCTCAAGCGCAACCCCGGCCCGCTGATCCCCGACGAAGTGCGGCTGTACGTGCGCGACGTGCTAGATCATGCGGTGCGCACCAACGAAGCGATCGACACCCTGCGCGAGATGCTCGGCACCGCACTGAGCGTGAACCTGTCGCTGGTGACCCTGGCCCAGGGCGAGACGGTCAAGCGCCTCGGCGCCTGGGCCGCCCTGCTGGCCGCGCCGACCCTGATCACCAGCTGGTACGGCATGAACTTCAAGCAGATGCCGGAACTGGAATGGCACTGGGCCTATCCGCTGATGATCGGCGGCGTCGGCGTCGTCTGCCTGGGGCTGTATCTGGCGTTCAAGCGGGCGCGGTGGCTGTGAGCCGGGATTGGAGATTGGGGATTCGCAATGGCGAAACTCCACGCCGTAGCCAGTTCGAGGCAAGCCACGCGTTGAAGCAACAGCTTCGTCGCTAGGAGTCAGGCATCGGGATCCGCTGTTGCGAATCCCTAATCCCGACTCCCCAATCCCGGCTTCAACCAACATACACCGACTTGATATTCATGAACTCATGAATGCCGTGCTCGGCCAGTTCGCGGCCGAAGCCGGAGCGCTTGATGCCGCCGAACGGCAGGCGCACGTCGCTCTTGACGATGGCGTTGACGAAGGCCGCGCCGCATTGCAGCTGGCGCGCGACGCGCTCGCCGCGGGCGCGGTCGGCGCTCCACACGCTGCCGCCCAGGCCGAAGCTGGTGTCGTTGGCCACGCGTACCGCCTCGGCTTCGTCGGCCACGCGCAGGATCGCGGCGACCGGGCCGAACAACTCTTCGTCGTAGGCGGGCATGCCCGGCACCACGTGGTCGAGGATCGAGGCCGGATAGCCGGCGTGGGTGGACGTATCGGGCGCGGCGCCGAGCAGCGGCTTGGCGCCCTTGGCGATGCTGGCCTGTACCTGCTTGTGCAGTTCGTCGCGCAGGTCCTGCCGCGCCAGCGGCGCCAGCGTGGTCGCTTCGTCCTGCGGATCGCCGAGGCGGCGCTCGGCCGCGGCGGCGACGAAGCGGCGCACGAAGGCGTCGGCGATGGCCTCGACCACCACAAAGCGCTTGGCCGCGATGCAGGTCTGCCCGGCATTGTCGAAGCGCGACTTCACCGCCGCGGCCACAGTGGTGTCCAGATCGGCGTCGTCCAGCACCACGAAGGCGTCGCTGCCGCCGAGTTCCATCACGCACTTCTTCAGCTGGTCGCCGGCGTTGGCGGCGATCGAGCGGCCGGCGCGCTCGCTGCCGGTCAGGGTCACCGCGGCGATGCGCGCGTCGCGCAGCACCTCGGCGGCCTGGTCGTTGTCGATGTGCAGCACGTCGAACACGCCGGCCGGCACGCCGGCGGCGGCCAGCGCGGCGTGGATCGCATCGGCGCAACGCGGCACGTTGCTGGCGTGCTTGAGCAGCGCCACGTTGCCGGCCATCAACGCCGGCGCCAGGAAGCGGAACACCTGCCACAGCGGAAAGTTCCACGGCATCACCGCCAACACGCAGCCCAGCGGCTCGTAGCGCACGTAGCTGCGCTGCGCATCGGTGGCGATCGGCTGCTCGCGCAGGTAATCGGCGGCGTGCTCGGCGTAGTAGTCGCAGGCATCGGCGCACTTGTCGATCTCGGCCAGCGCCTCCTTGCGCAGCTTGCCCATCTCCGCAGTCATCAGCCGCTGGATCTCCTCGCGGCGCGCGCGCAACTGCACGCCGACCTGCCGCAACAGCGCGCCGCGCTGCTCCAGCGGGGTTTCCGCCCACGCGGGGAAGGCCTGCGCGGACGCGGCCAGGCGCTGCTCGACGGCGGCGGCATCCATCAGCTCCAGGCTGTAGTCGACCTGGCCGGTGGCGGGATTGACGGTGTCGTAAGGCATCGCGACGGACTCCTGGAAAAAGTCCGCCCAGCCTAGCGCCGCGAAGGTTGCGGCGGCGTGGCGATGGCGCCGAGGCGATGGACCACAGCGTTCTGCGATGGCGGCAGCCTTTGTAGGAGCGGCTTCAGCCGCGACCGGGGTGTTACCGGAACGCCCGGTCGCGGCTGAAGCCGCTCCTACAGAAAAGCAGCACGTCGCTAACCGCCCTGCTGCAGCGCCAGCTGGACGTCGCGCTGGCGTCGCTTCTCGCTGCGCGCCATCAGCCACCAGCCGATGAAGGCCGCGATCGACACCGCCAGCACCATCAGCGTGGCCAGTGCGTTGATCTTCGGCTTCAGCCCCATCCGCACCGAGGAGAACACGGTCATCGGCAGCGTGGTCGAGTTGGGCCCGGCGACGAAGTTGGCGATCACCACGTCGTCCAGCGACAGAGTGAACGCCAGCAGCCAGCCGGACACCAGCGCCGGGGCGATGATCGGCAGCGTGATCAGGAAGAACACCTTGAGCCGGTTCGCGCCCAGGTCCATCGCCGCCTCTTCCAGCGAGCGGTCCAGTTCCTGCAGGCGCGAGGACACCACCACGGTGACGAAGGACAGGGTGAAGGTGACGTGCGCGGCCCAGATCGCGGTGACGCCCTTGGGCGGGATGCCGATCAGCCCGCCCATCGACACCAGCATCATCATGATCGACAGGCCGATGATCACCTCCGGCATCACCAGCGGCGCGGTCACCAACGCGCCGAACAGGCTCTTGCTGGGGAAGCGACGGAAGCGGGTCATCACCATCGCCGCCAGCGTGCCGATCACCATCGACGCGGTCGCGGTCCAGAACGCCACCTTCAGGCTGATCCACGCCGCCTGCAGGATCTGCCGGTCGCGCAGCAGTTCGCCGTACCACTTGGTGGAGAACCCCGCCCACACCGTGGCCAGCTTTGAGGAATTGAACGAGTACACCATCAACAGCAGGATCGGCAGATACAGGAAGGCGAAGCCGCCGGTCAGCACCGTCCAGCGCAGCACGCGTCCGCCGCGCAGCGCGCCCGCGCCGCTCACGCCTGACCGCCTTCGAGCTGGCGCTGCTGGTAGCGGTTGAAGATCAGGATCGGCACCATCAGCAACAGCAGCATCGCGATCGCCACGGCCGAGGCCGCCGGCCAGTCGCGGTTGTTGAAGAACTCGCCCCACAGCACCCGGCCGATCATCAAGGTGTCCGGGCCGCCGAGCATTTCCGGGATCACGAACTCGCCCACCGCCGGGATCATCACCAGCATGCAACCGGCGACGATGCCCGGGCGCGACATCGGCAAGGTGATGGTCGCGAACGCTTTCCATGGTCGCGCGCCCAGGTCGTAGGCGGCCTCGAGCAGGCGGTGGTCCTGCTTCACCAGCGTGGCGTACAGCGGCAACACCATGAACGGCAGATAGCAGTAGACGATGCCGATATAGGCGGCGATCGGCGTGTACAGGATGCGCAGCGGCTGCTCGATCAACCCCAGCGCCAGCAGCGTGCGGTTGAGCACGCCGTTGCTGTCGAGGATGCCGATCCAGGCGTAGACGCGGATCAGGAACGAGGTCCACGACGGCAGCACCACCAGCATCATCGCGATGTTGCGCGCCGACGGCGACAGGCGCGCGATCACATAGGCCATCGGATAACCGATCAGCAGGGTCAGCAGGGTGGAGATCCCGGCGATCTTGATCGAACCCCAGTAGGCTTCGATGTACTGGTTGTCGCGCACCAGCGCCAGGTAGTTCTGCAGGGTGAACTTCAGCGTCAGCACACCGTCGGTGTAGTCCAGCAGATTGCTGTACGGCGGGCTGCTGATCGCCTGCTCGGCGAAAGAGATGCGCAGCACGATCAGGAACGGAATCGCGAAGAACAGCAGCAGCCACAGGTACGGCGCGGCGATCACCAGCCAGCGCGCGCCGGGCAGGCGCCGCTGGCGCAGGCGCTGCAGCAGCGTGCGCCGCGGCGGCGCGGCAGGTGCGGCGGCAGCGGCGGCGGGCGCGCTCATGCGGTCAGCACCACGCCGTCGTTGTCGCCCCACCACACCCACACCGCATCGCCCCAGGTCAGGTTGTCGCTGGCCCAGCGCTGCCGGTTGGCGAAGTTGGCCATCAGCTTGAAGCCGCTGGGCAGGCGCACGTGGTAGACCGAATGGCTGCCGAAATAGGCGATGTCCTCGATCGTGCCCTGCGCCTTGTTGTGCGCCTGCGCCGGCGCGTCCTTGCCGATGCCCAGCTTCTCCGGGCGCACCGCGAACGACACCGGCTGCCCGGTGATGCCGGTGATGCCGTGGCCGACGTAGATGCTGTCGGCAAACGCGGCGGTGCGCAGGGTCACGTAGTCCGGCAGGTCCTCGTCGATGACCGCGTCGATCAGGTTCACCGAACCGATGAACTCGGCGGCGAAGCGATTGGCCGGCTGCTCGTAGATCTCGTCCGGGGTGCCGACCTGCTGGATCCAGCCGGCATCCATCAGCGCGATGCGGGTGGCCATGGTCATCGCCTCCTCCTGGTCGTGGGTGACCATCACGCAGGTCACCCCGGAGGTCTCGATGATGCCGACCAGCTCCAGCTGCATCTGCGAGCGCAGCTTCTTGTCCAGCGCGCCCATCGGCTCGTCCAGCAGCAGCAGCTTCGGCCCCTTGGCCAGCGAACGCGCCAGCGCCACGCGCTGCTGCTGGCCGCCGGAGAGCTGGTGCGGCTTGCGCTTGCCGAGCTTGCCCAGTTGCACCAGCTCCAGCATCTCGCCGACGCGCTTGGCGATGGCGGCGCGCGACAGGCCGTCCTGCTTCAGGCCGAAGGCGATGTTCTGCTCCACGGTCATGTGCGGGAACAGCGCGTAGGACTGGAACATCATGTTGAGCGGGCGCTCGTACGGCGGCAGGCCGTCCAGCGGCTGGCCGTCGAGCACGATGCGGCCGCGGCTGGGCTGTTCGAAACCGCCCAGGCAGCGCAGCAGCGTGGACTTGCCGCTGCCCGAGCCGCCGAGCAGCGCGAAGATCTCGCCCTTGCGGATATCCAGGTCGACATCGTCGAGCGCGACGAAACCGTCGAATTCCTTGCGCAGGCCGGCGATGGACAGGTAACCGCTGCCCTTGGCCGGCGGCGCCGCCGCAGCCGCGATCGCGGCAGGCGGCAGGTCGGATCTCGCTTCGCTCAACGCCATCTGTTGCTCCCCGTGGAAGACACCGCGGCGCGCGTTCGCCGATGCTGCCGGGATTGCGCGGCCGACCTCAGTGTAGCCGCGGCCGCCGCATCGGCGATACCGCGGCGCAGGCGTTTATTGCGCCGGTGCCGGTGCCGGTGCCGGCGTCTGCGTTGGCGGCGGCGCCCAGCCCAGTCCCAGGCTCTTCTGCAGCGCCACGTAGCGCAGCAGCACCTGGGTGCGCGCCTGCACTGCGCTGTCCTGCGCCGAGGCCTGCTGGCGCTGTACGTCCAGCGCATCGATCAGCGACGAGGCGCCGGCCGCGTAGCGCTGCTGCAGCAGCGCCGCGGAACGGTCCGCCGAGGCTTCGGCCTTGGCCGCGGCCAGCGCCTGCTGGCGCGCGGCGCCGAACCGGGCCAGCGCGCTGTTGGCGTCCTGCAATGCCGCCAGCACCGTGCCTTCGTAGGCGGCCAGGCGCGCCTCGTTGCCGGCGCGAGCCTGTTCCACCTTGGCCTTGGTCGCGCCGAAATCGAAGATCGACCAGCGCAGGAACGGCGCGACCACGCTGTTGATCGCATCGCTGCCGAGGTCGCCCGGCGAGGTCGCGGCCATGCCGATGTTGCCGAGCAGGGTCACCTGCGGGAAGTACGCGCTCAGCGCCTGCCCGATCTGCGCCGACGAAGACGCCAACTGGCGTTCGGCGCGACGCACGTCGGGGCGGCGGCGGATCAATGATCCTGCATCGTCGACCGGCACCACCGCCGGCAGCGTCGGCAATGGACGGTCCGCGGCCAGCGCGGCGTCGAGCGCGCCCGGCTCGCGGCCGATCATCAGCGCCAGTTGGTCTAGCGCTTCCTTCGCCTGCGCCTGCAGGTCCGGCAACACCGCTTCCTGCTGCTGCAGCTGCGCCTGCGCGCGTTCCACCTGCAGGTCGGCGTCGGCGCCGCGCTCGCGGCGCTGCCGGGTCAGTTGCAGGGTCTGCCGCGCCGCCTCCAGGTTGCGCTGGGCGATGGCGATGCGCTCGCGGGTGCCGCGATAGCCCAGGTAGGCCTGCCCCACTTCGGCGGCCAACTGCACCTGGGTGTCGGCCAGCTCGGCCTCGTCGGCCTGCGCATTGGCCAGCGCGCCTTCGCTGGCGCGGCGGCGGCGGCCGAAGAAATCCAGCTCCCAGCTGGCATCGAAGCCGACGCTGTACAGCTGCGCATGCGGATCGATGGACAGCTGCTGGCCGCTGCCGGCAGCGACGCTGCCCAAGCCATCGACCAGCGCGTCCGGCGCCCTGGCGTTGAGATAGGCGGCATTGGCGCCGACGCTGGGCAGCTGTTCGGCGTGGCGCTGCTGCACCAGCGCGCGCGAGGCGCGCAGCTTGGCCTGCGCGGCGCGCAGATTCGGGCTGTTCTGCAGCGCCTGTTCGACCAGGCTGTCCAATTGCGGATCCTGCAACGCCTCCCACCAACGCTGCGGCGGCGCCGCCGGCACCACGCCTGCCGCGGCGGCGACCGCATCGGCGCGATGCAGCTGCGGCTGCGCCTGCGCCGCCTCGGCCACCGGCGGCGGCTTCACGTAGTTCGGGCCGAGCACGCACGCCGACAACAGCAGCGGCAGCACGGCGGGGACGAGCACACGGGAAAAACGCTGAGCCATGGAATCCTCAATGCATCGCAAGCGGAGCGCCGCCCTTGGGCAGCGGTTTGAGCAGCAACCCCAGCGGAATCGTGCATACCACGATCACCCCGAAGATCCAGAACAGGTCGTTGTAAGTCATCACCAGCGCCTGCTGCTGCACCATGCGCGCCAGCTGCGCCACCGACTGCAGCGCCGCGCCGGCGCCGGAAGCGGACTGCAGCTGCGCGGCCAGGCCATGCAGGTAGTCCTGCGCCAGCGGCGAATTGGCGCTGGTGCCGCTGCCGATCATCTGCGTGTGGAACACCATGCGCCGCTCCTGGAAGGTGGAGATCAGCGCCAGGCCGATCGAGCCGCCCATGTTGCGCGCCGCGTTGAACAGCCCGGAGGCGTCGCCGGCAAGCTCCGGCGGGACCGAGGAGATGGCGGCCTGGTTCAGCGACATCATCGCCAGCGCCAAGCCGCAGCCCTGCAGCAACTGGCCGATCACGAAATGCATGCCGACCGAATCGGCGCTGAGACTCATGTTGACGAAGCAGGCGATGGCGAAGCAGCTGAGTCCGCCGATCACCAGGATGCGCACGTCCACGCGCATCAGCATCTTCGGCATCAGCGGCATCAACAGCACCGTGGGCAGGCCGGACAGCAGCACCACGTAGCCGGACTGTTCGGTGTTGTAGCCGGAGATCGTGGCCAGGAACTGCGGGATCATGTACATGACCCCGAACAGGATCATGCCCACCGCCATCACCATCACGAACACCGCGCTGAAACTGCGCTGCAACAGGATCGACAGGCGGATCACCGGCTGCCGGCTGAAGAACTGCGACGCGCCCAGGGCGACGAAGCCGACCAGCGAGAGCAGGCTCAGCAGCACGATCTCGGAGGATTCGAACCAGCGCTCGCGCTGGCCTTCCTCCAGCACCACGGTCAGCGCGCCGAGTCCGGCGGTGAGCCCGAAGATGCCGAGCCAGTCGGCATCGAGCAGCCCGCGCAGGTTCATCCGCTCGTGCGGCAGGCCGAGCAGCAGCAACGCCACCAGCCCGGCGCAGATCGGCACGTTGATGAAGAACGCGTAGTGCCAGCTGACGTTCTCGGTCAGCCAGCCGCCGAGCAGCGGCCCGATCACCGGTCCCAGGATCACGGTCATGCCGAACAACGCGGTGCCCATGGTCTGCTGCGCCGGCGGCAGGCGCGTGGCGACGATGGTCAGCGCGGTGGGAATTAGCGCCCCGCCGGCGAAGCCCTGCCCGACGCGGCCCAGGATCATCATGCTCAGGCTGTTGGACAGGCCGCAGACCACCGAGAAGAAGGTGAACAGCAGCGCGCAGATCAGCAGGAAGTTGCGCAGCCCCAGGGTGCGCACGAACCAGCCGGTCAGCGGGATCATCACGATCTCGGCGACCAGATAGGCGGTGGAGATCCAGGTGCCCTCGGTGCCGCTGGCGCCGACCTCGCCCTGGATGGTCGGCAACGCCGCATTGACGATGGAGATGTCCAGCGTCGCCATGAACGAGCCGATGGTGCCGGCGGCGACCGCCAGCCACGCGCCGGCGTCGGCCTTCTGCTGTGCGCCGGCACCCGCCGCCGGCGCAGCGGCGGCCTCGTTCACGGCCTGCCCTCGCCCTGCTCGCCTTCCTGCTCGACCCGCTCCTTGGCATCCTTGGCCGCGCGCGTGTCCACCGTGACCGTCACCGACATGCCCGGCACCAGCACTTTGCGCGCCTCCGCGCCGGCCTTGAGCCGGATCCGCACCGGCACCCGCTGCACCACCTTGGTGAAGTTGCCGGTGGCGTTCTCCGGCGGCAGCAGCGCGAACTGCGAGCCGGTGCCCGGTGCGATGCTCTCGACCACGCCATCCAGTTCGACCCCGGACAAGGCATCGACCTCGATCCGCGCCGGCTGCCCGGGCCGCATCAGCCCGACCTGGGTTTCCTTGAAATTGGCGCTCAGGTACAGCGCATCGACCGGCACCACGCTCATCAGCCGGGTGCCGGCGGCGACGAACTGGCCGACCTGCACGGTCTTGTCGCCGATGCGGCCGTCGATGCGCGCGGTCAACCGCGTGTCCTCCATCGCCACCTGCGCCTGGTCGGCGTCGGCCTGCGCCTGCTGCAGCCCGGCGCGGGCCTGGTCCAGCTGCGCGCTGGCGCCCTGCACCTGGCTCTCGGCGGCGGCGACCTGGGCCTTGGCCGCGTCGTACTGGGCCTGGGCGCGATCGCGGTCGTGGACGATGCTCTCGTAGTGCTCGTGGGTATCGGCGCCGGACGCGGCCAGCGGCGCGAAGCGCTTGGCCTCGCCCTGGGCGAAGCGCAGGCTGGCCGCGGCCGCGGTGACCTGGGTACGCGCCTGCAGCAGGGTCGCGCGTTGCGCCTGCAGACCGGCCTCGGCAGCGGCGATATCGGCCTGACGTACCGCGACCACGGCCTGCGCCTGCTGCTGCGTGGCGCGATAGGTGCGCTCGTCGATCTGCAGCAGCGGCTGCCCGGCCTTGACCGTCTGGTTGTCGCCGACGAACACGCCGGTCACGTAGCCGTTGACCCGCGGCGCCACCGCCACCGCATCGGCCTGCAGATAGGCGTTGTTGGTTTCCTGCAGGTAGCGGCCGGTGGTCAGGTAGTAGACCAGCCACGCCACCAGGCCGATCAGCACAACCAGGCCGATCAGCAACAGCGTCCATTTCACCTTGGGATTCTTCAGCGGCGACGGCTTTTCTGGTTGCTTATCGTCATCCTGGGCAGGCGCGGCCCGTGCCTCGTCCGAAGCCGCCTGCCGGTGCGTCTGCGTGGGATCTGGGTCGTGAATGCTCAAGTCGCAGGTTCCTGGGGAATGGAAGAAACCGTCGCCGCCTGCGCCTGGCGGTACACGGCAGATACATGCTAAGCCAGACAGCCCGTCCACCAGACGGCGACGTACGGTGGGCCTTGTGGATATCTGTACCGGCGAGTCCAGTTTAAGGGTATCTGTACTGGCGAGTCCAGATTTGTTCGAGCGTTGCTTGCAGCGGTATTCAGTAGTGCGAACACCTGCGTGCGCCGCGAACTGCCCCATCCCTTCGCCTTGCCCGCCGCGGCAACGGCCACGGCCGATGCCTTGCGACATGGCGCATCGGGCACAGCGTGCCGTTCAGGCCTTCCGCTTGCGCCGTACCCTCACCCCTACCCCTCTCCCGGGGGGGAGAAGGGAACATCGCCTCCCTTCTCCCCTCGGGACCATGGCCCCCTTTTCGGGAGAAGGTGCCAGAAGGGCGGATGAGGGTACGGGTACCGGCCATGGCATCCGACCGCGTGATTTCCTGACGGCAACAGCGTGCATCTCCGTGCCTTCTCGGCCCGCCGTACCCTCACCCCCGCCCCTCTCCCGACGGGAGAGGGGAATCACTTGCTGCGCAATCCGCTCAGCGCCCAGTCTTCAACTCCGTCCACAGCCGCGTGTACTGGCGGTCCACTTCCGGCGGCATCACCGCCAGCGCGAACAGCTTGGCCTGCACCTCCGCCGGCGGGTAGATGGTGCGGTCGCCGCTGATCGCCGCATCGATCAGCGGCAGCGACTTGGGCACCGCGTTCGGATAGCTGACGAAGTTGGTATTGGCCGCGGCCACTTCCGGGGTCAGCAGGTAGTTGATGAACTGGTAGGCCTGCTCCGGATGCTTGGCGTCCTTGGGAATGGCCAGCATGTCGAAGAACTGCAGCGCGCCCTCCTTCGGAATCGAATAGGCGATGTGCACGCCGTTCTTGGCTTCCTCGGCGCGGTCGCGCGCCTGCAGGATGTCGCCGGACCAGCCCACCACCAGGCAGGTGCTGCCCTTGGCCAGCGCATCGATGTACTGCGAGGAATGGAAATTCTGGATGTAGGGGCGGATTTCCTTGAGCTTGGCCGCGGCCTTCTCGATCACCTTCGGGTCGGTGCTGTTCGGGTCCTCGCCCAGGTAGTGCAGCACGGTCGGCACGATCTCCGAGGCGGTATCGAGGAAGGTCACCCCGCAGTCCTTGAGCTTGGCCAGGTTCTCCGGCTTGAACACCAGGTCCCAGCTGGCGACCACGTCGGTGCTGCCGAACGCGGCCTGGATCTTGTCGACGTTGTAGCCGATGCCGGTGGTGCCCCACAGGTACGGCACCGCGTAGGTATTGCCTGGGTCCTGCTGCGCGATGCGCTGCATCATCGCCGGGTCCAGATTGGCCAGGTTGGGGATCTTGCGCTTGTCCAGCGGCAGGAACACGCCGGCCTGGATCTGCCGGCCGAGGAAACTCAGCGACGGCACCACCACGTCGTAGCCGCTGCCGCCAGCCAGCAGCTTGGCTTCCAGCACTTCGTTGCTGTCGAACACGTCGTAGGTGACGTGGACACCGCTATGCCGCTCGAAGCCGGGCACGGTGCCCTCGGCGATGTAGTCCGACCAGTTGTAGACGTTCAATTGCTTCGCTTCGCCGGCGCCGGCCGCATCCGCCGCGCCATCCCCCTGGGCCGATCCGCCGCAGCCCGCCAGGCCCAGCACCGCCACCATCCCCGCTATCGCTCGCCGCTTCATCGTCGTCTCCGTGCCGCCCGTTGCGGGCAGCGGTTGGCGGGACGCCGCGCTGGCGCGCGTCCCGGTGGTCCTCCCCTTTGGCGGCCGCGCGCGGCGCGGCCGTACTGCGTGCAGGCGCCGCGTCGAAGCGCCGCGCCATGGACCACGGACGCGACCGGCTCAGCGGCCGGTCTTGATCTCCGTCCACAGGCGGGTATACAGCTTGTCCACCTCGGGCGGGTTGATCGAATAGGTGAACATCTTCGCCGCCACCTCCGGCGGCGGGTAGATGGTCGGGTCGTTGCGGATCGCCGCATCCACCAGCGGCGTCGCCTTCGGCACCGGATTGGCGTAGTGGATGAAGTTGGAATTGGCCGCGGCCACGTCCGGCGTCAGCAGGTAGTTGATGAATTTGTAGGCGTTCTCCGGATGCTTGGCATCCTTCGGGATCGCCAGCATGTCGAACCACTGCGGCGCACCTTCCTTGGGAATCGAATAGGCCACCTTCACGCCGTTCTTGGCTTCCTCGGCGCGGTCGCGCGCCTGGATGATGTCGCCCGACCAGCCCACCGCCAGACAGGTGCTGCCGTTGGCCAGCGAGGTCACGTACTGCGAGGAGTGGAAGTTCTGCACGTACGGGCGAATGCTCTTGATCAGCGCCGCGGCCTTCTCGATCTTGGCGGTATCGGTGGTGTGCGGGTCCTCGCCCTGGTAGTGCAGCGCGATCGGGATCAGGTCCGACGGCGTGTCGAGGATGGTGACGCCGCAATCCTTGAGCTTGGCGATGTTCTCCGGCTTGAACACCAGGTCCCAGCTGTTGGCGATGTCGGTGCTGCCGAACGCGGCCTTGACCTTGTCCACGTTGTAGCCGATGCCGGTGGTGCCGACCATGTACGGCACGCCGTACTTGTTGCCCGGATCCTGCTGCGCGATGCGCTGCATGATTTCCGGATCCAGGTTGGCCAGGTTCGGGATCTTGCTCTTGTCCAGCGGCAGGAACACGCCGGCCTGGATCTGCCGGCCGAAGAAGTTCAGCGTCGGCACCACCACGTCGTAGCCGCTGCCGCCGGCCAGCAACTTGGTCTCGACCATCTCGTCGCTGTCGAACACATCGTAGGTGACCTTGACCCCGCTGGCCTTCTCGAACGCAGGCACGGTGTTCTCGGCGATGTAGTCCGAATAGTTGTAGACGTTGAGGACCTGGTCCTCGCCCGCCGCGGGCTTGCCGCCTTCGCCGCCGCCGGAACCGCCACAGGAGGCGAGCAGCGCCGCGGAAAGGGAAAGGGTGAGCAGTCGCAGCTTCATTGCAGGTCTCCGCAGGTCCATGGGGAAGATCGAAGATACACGCCGCGGCGTCGCGCGGACGGGTCCAGACTGGCCGGCCCAGACTAACCAGCGCCGGGCTATTTGCCCAGCGCCTGCGCGGTGTCCTCCAGCGCCAGCCAGGCCTTGTCGAACAGCTCGTCGACCTGGGCGCGGCTGAGGATCAGCGGTGGCGACAGCAGCATCGCATCGTTGGTCGCGCGCAGGATCAGGCCGCGGCGCAGCGCATGGTCGCGGCACAGCGCACCGACCTTGCCGCGCTCGGGGAAGTAGTGCCGGCGCGGCTTGTCCGGGACCAGTTCCAGCGCGCCGATCATGCCGACGATGCGCGCCTCGCCGACCAGCCGGTGCTCGCCCAGCTCGGCCCAGCGCTGCGCCAGGTACGGCGCGATCTCGCTGCGTGCGCGTTCGACGATGCCCTCGTCCTGCAGCAGGCGCAGGTTCTCCAGCGCCACCGCCGCGCACACCGGATGCCCCGAATAGGTGCAACCGTGCGCCAGCTCGCCGCCCTGCTCCTTCAGCACCGTGGCCACGCGCTTGCCGAACATCGCCGCGCCGAGCGGGATATAGCCGGAGGTGATGCCCTTGGCGATGGTCATCACGTCCGGCTGGAACCCGAAGTGCTGCGCGCCAAACCATTCGCCGGTGCGGCCGAAACCGCAGATCACTTCGTCGGCGACCAGCAGCACGTCGTAGCGGCGGCAGATGCGCTCGATCTCCGGCCAGTAGCTGCGCGGCGGGATGTACACGCCGATCGCGCCCATGATCGGCTCGCCAATGAACGCGGCCACGCGCTCCGGCCCCAGTTCCAGGATCTTGTCCTCGAGCCGGCGCGCGGCCAGCAGGCCGTATTCCTCCGGGTCCATGTCGTCGCCGTCGCCGAACGGGTATGGCGGGTCGATATGGTGGATGTCGGGAATGGGCAGCCCGCCCTGGCGATGCATGCCCTTCATGCCGCCGAGACTGGCGCCGGCCATGGTGGTGCCGTGGTAGCCGTCGTGGCGACCGATGAAGATGCTCTTCTGCGGCTGGTCCTGCACGGCCCAAAAGTGCCGCACCAGGCGCAGGATGGTGTCGTTGGCCTCGGAGCCGGAGTTGGTGAAGAAGGCATGGTCGAGGTCGCCGGGGGTGAGTTCGGCGAGTTTGGCGGCGAGGCGGATGGTCGGCTCGGTGGTGCACTGGAAGAAGCTGTTGTAGTACGCCAGCTGTTCCATCTGCCGCGCGGCGGCCTGGCCGAGTTCCTTGCGCCCGTAGCCGACGTTGACGCACCACAGGCCGGCGAAGGCGTCGAGCAGTTTGTTGCCATCGGCATCCCAGACGTAGGCGCCGTCGCCGCGGGTAAGGATGCGCGTGCCTTTCTGTGCAAGCGCGGCGTTGTCGTTGAACGGGTGCAGGTGATGCGCCGCATCCAGATCCTGCAGGGCCCGCGTCTCTATCCGATCCATGTCCACTCCATGCTCGTGGCTGTGCCTGTTGCTACCGCTGTTGTTGTGGCTGTTGTTGTGGCTGTTGTTGTGGCTGTGTTTGTGGCTGTGGTTGTGGCTGTGGCTGCTGCTCTTGCTGCTCTTGTTCTTGCTGTTCTTGCTGTTCTTGCTGTTCCTGCTCTTGCTGTCGCTTCCGGCTTTGGCTGTTGCCTTTGCAATTGCTTTTGACTTACCGGGTTCCCTTCCGCAGCGGCGGCCATGGCGGGGAAAAACCCGAAGGGCGGCGCACAAGGATGTGCGCCGTTCGCGGCAGGGGCAGGATGCCCCTTCCGCGAATCCCCGTCATGGACGCGGACCTGGAGCGCGCAGCGCGGAAGGCGCTCGGCAGGGCGCGCTTTCTTTTGGTTACTTTTCTTTGCGCGAGCAAAGAAAAGTGACTCGCGCCCAAGCGCGAAAGCTTTTGCCTTTGCCTTCGCTTCGCGTTGTTTCTTCCACAAACCTTGAGCAACAGCAGGAGCAAAAGCTTCCGCTACGCGGGTCACTTTTCTTTGCTTGTGCAAAGAAAAGTAACCAAAAGAAAGCACACCCCGCAGCGCGCCCTCCGCGCTACGCGCTCCGGGTCCGCAGCCCCGACGGGCATTTTTCGATGGCACATCCATGTGCCAACGAAAAACGTCGCGCATCCTGCGCGCCGCCCTTCGGGTATTCGCCCGCCGGGTCTGCCGCGCTGAGGGGACCCGGTAGATCAAAAGCAAAGCAAAGCAACAGCAACAGCTTGCGATTGCAGCCCTCTCGATTCGCCCATCGCAAGCAAGGGCGGACTCACACGTTCAACAACAAGAACTCCCGCTCCCACGAACTGATCACCCGGAAGAACGTCTCGTATTCCTTGCGCTTGACCGAAATGTAGGCGCGCACGAAACGCGGCCCCAGCATCTCCTGCAGCGGCGTGCACCGCTCCAGCTCGTCCAGCGCCTCGCCCAACGAACGCGGCAACTGATAGCCCATCTCCTTGCCGTTGCCGCTGATCGGCGCGGTCGGCTCCAGCTTCTCGCGGATGCCCAGCAACCCGCAGGCCAGCGTCGCCGCCATCGCCAGATACGGATTGGCGTCGGAACCGGCGAAGCGGCTCTCCACCCGCATGTTCTCGATCGTGTCGATCGGCACCCGCAGCCCGCAGGTGCGGTTGTCGAAGCCCCACAGCACGTTGCTCGGCGACACCTCGCCGAACATCAGCCGGCGGTAGGAATTGACGTTCGGCGCCAGCACCGCCATCGCCATCGGCACGTACTTCTGCAGGCCGGCCAGATAGTGCGCGAAGGTGCGGCTGTACTCGCCGGCGCGGCGCCCGCTGAACACGTTCTTGCCGTTCTTGTCGACCAGGCTCTGATGGATGTGCATCGCGCTGCCCGGCTCGTTCTCCATCGGCTTGGCCAGGAACGTGGCGTAGACCCCGTGGCGCATCGCCGCCTCGCGCATCGTGCGCTTGAACAGGAACACCTGGTCGGCGCGCGACAGCGCATCGGAATGGGTGAAGTTGACCTCCAGCTGCGCCGCGCCGGATTCGTGGATCAAGGTATCCACGTCCAGTTCCATCGCGTCGCAGTAGTCGTACATCAGGTCCAGGATCGGGTCGAACTCGTTGACCGCATCGATCGAGTACGACTGCCGCGCCGTCTCCGGCCGTCCCGAGCGCCCGGCCGGCGGCAGCAGCGGGAAGTCCGGATCGGTGTTCTTCTGCACCAGGAAGAATTCCAGCTCCGGGGCGACCACCGGCTTCAGGCTGAGCTCCGCATACGCCTGCAGCACGCCGCGCAGCACGTTGCGCGGCGCCAGGTCGTGCGGCTGGCCGTCCTTGGTGTAGCAGTCGTGGATCACCTGCGCGGTCGGGTCGGTGGCCCACGGCACCATCCGCACCGTGTCCGGGTCCGGGCGCAGTTGCATGTCCGAGTCCGATGGCGAGGTCAGGTCGTAATAGTCGTCGGGATACTCGCCGGTGACGGTGGTGGCGAAGATGCCCTCGGGCAGGCGCGTGCCGTAGTCGTGGGAGAACTTGGCGGCGGGAATGATCTTGCCGCGCGCGTTACCGGTGATGTCCGGCACCAAGCACTCGACTTCGGTGATGTGGCGATCTTTCAGCCAACGGCGCAGCGAGCTTTCCTGCTGTTCGGGGGTGTTCTTGCGCGAGCGCGGTCTGGCCATGGGGGAATTCGATTCAGTGCGTGCGGCGAGCCGCGTAGTGGCGACAGGCATCGCCGAAGGATTGGAAGATGCCCAGATAGAACGGGTCGTCGAGCACGCGCCATTCCGGATGCCACTGTACGCCCAGCAGGAAGCCGGGACCGATCCCGCGGAACGCCTCGATCAATCCGTCCGGCGCGCGCGCCTCCACGATCAGGTCGCCGCCGAGCCGCGCCACGCCCTGCCCGTGCAGCGAGTTGACCCGCACCCGCTCCCTGCCGGCGATTTCCGCCAGCCAGCCGCCCTCGCTCAGGGTCACCTCGTGCACCGGCGCGTACTGCAGATCCAGCGCGGCCTGCGTGTCCTCGCGATGATCGGACAGCCCGGGCACCGCATGCACTTTCTGGTGCAAGCTGCCGCCCAGGGCCACGTTGACTTCCTGGAAGCCGCGGCAGATCGCCAGGATCGGCAGGCCGAGCGCGATCGCCTGCGGGATCAGGTCCAGCATGTTGGCGTCGCGCGCCGGATCGTGCGGATTGCCGAGCCAGCTGGGTTCGTCGCCGTAGTGATGCGGTTCGATGTTGCTGACCGCGCCGGTCAGCAACAAGCCGTCCAGCCGCGCCAGCCAGTCGCACGGCGCGACCGGCGGCTGCAGCGACGGCAGCAGCACCGGCGTCACCCCGGCGCCATCGACCGCGGCGCGCAGATACTTTTCGCCAGCGGCCAGGAACGGATGCTGGCCGATGAGCTTGCGATCGGTCGACAGGCCGACCAGTGGCGATACGGCCATGCGAAGAACTCGTGTGGCGTCGCCGCAAGTTACCCCGGGCGTTTTATTTTTACAACACGCCGCGACGGTGCACAGCGACGCACGAGCGCATGCCGGCTGCGCCGCATCGGGCACAGCGCGCTTTATTACAGGACGAAGTAGCAGGTACGCCCACACAGCGCGCGTCATGCACTCCCCGTCCGGCGCATCGCGCCTGTTGAGTATTCTTGACGCGAACCCGGCTCTGCTAAGCTCGTCGCACTCCCGCAGGCCGCCCTCATGACCCGCACCCACGACGCTCCGCCCCTGCCCCCGGACGCCGCCCAGGCCCTGCAGCGCATCCCCGGCTGCGAACAGATCGACCTGCTGCTGCCGGACAGCAACGGCCTGCTGCGCGGCAAGCGCATCGCCCGCGACGCGCTGGAAAAGGTCTATCGCGACGGCGTGTGCCTGCCGATGTCGTTGATCGCCACCGACATCACCGGCAATACGGTCGAGGAAACCGGCCTGGGCTACGACATCGGCGACGAGGACCGGCTGTGCTTCCCGGTCCCCGGCACGCTGCAGCCGGTGCCATGGGCGCCGGTGCCCTCGGCGCAGCTGCTGCTGGCGATGCAAGACGACGCTGGCAGCCCGCTGGAGTTCGCGCCGCGCGAAGTGCTGGCACGGGTGCTGGCGCGGCTGCGCGCGCGCGGGCTGACCCCGGTGATCGCGGTGGAACTGGAGTTCTACCTGTTCGATCCGCGCGCCGACGCCGATGGCCGGCCGCAGCCGCCGCTGCAGGCGCACACCGGGCTGCGCAACGACAGCACCCAGGTCTATTACATGCAGGAACTGGACGACCAGCGCGGCTTCACCGACGCGGTCGCGCAGGCCTGCCGCGCGCAGGGCATTCCCGCCGATACCGCGGTCGCCGAGTACGCGCCCGGCCAGTTCGAGATCAACCTCAAGCATCGCGGCGACGCGCTGGCCGCCTGCGACGACGCACTGATGCTCAAGCGTGCGATCAAGGCGATCGCGCAGCAGCAGGGCCTGCTCGCCAGCTTCATGGCCAAGCCGTTCGCCGCGCAGTCCGGCAGCGGCCTGCACCTGCACGTGAGCCTGCTCGACGAAGCCGGCGACAACGTCTTCGCCGGCACCGCGCAGGCACCGGCCGACGCGCTGCGCCACGCCATCGGCGGCCTGCAGCGCAGTGCCGACGACTGCCTGCTGCTGTTCGCCCCGCACGCAAACAGCTACCGCCGCTTCGTGCCCAATGCGTTCGTGCCACTGAACGACAGCTGGGGCTTCAACAACCGCACCGTGGCGATGCGGGTGCCGTACAGCGATCCGGCCAATACCCGCATCGAGCACCGCATCGCCGGCGCCGACGCCAATCCGTACCTGGTCGCCGCGGCGGTGCTGGCCGGCATCGAACACGGCCTGCAGCATGGCTTCGACCCCGGCCCGCCGGTGCAGGGCAACGCCTACGAACAGACCCAGATCCGCCATCCGGACTGGCGCGGCGCGATCGCCGGCTTCCTCGCCAGCGACTTCGTCGCCGACCGGTTCGGCGCCCGCTTCCGCCACGTCTACGGCCAGCAGAAACACCGCGAGATGCTGGATTTCCATGCGCAGGTGAGCGACCTGGATTACCGGTGGTACTTACGCACGGTTTGAGTGGAGCCGGGACTGAGGACTCGGGACCGGGGACTCGTAAAGCAAAAGCCAAGCATCCGGAGGCTGACCCCATGATCCCCCTTCCCAGCAACTCGCCACCATGACCCGCTCTTCCACGATTCCCGATTCCCGACTCCCGATTCCCGGCTCCTGGTACTCCGACAGCGCCACCCCGCTGCCGCAGCAGCAGCCGTTGCGCGGGCAGGTGCGGGCCGACGTGTGCGTTCTGGGCGCCGGCTATACCGGGCTGAGCACGGCGCTGGCGCTGGCCGAGGCCGGTTACCAGGTCGCGATCGTGGAGGCGCAGCGCGTGGGCTGGGGCGCGTCCGGGCGCAACGGCGGCCAGGCCATCGTCGGCTACGGCTGCGAGCAGCACACGCTGGAAACGCTGCTCGGCCATGCCGAGGCGCGGCTGCTGTTCGATTTCTCGCGCGACGGCATGCGGTTATTGCGCGACCGCATCCAGCGCCATGCCATCGCCTGCGACTGGCGCGACGGCCATGCGCACGTGGCGATCAAGCCGCGCCAGGTGCGGGCGCTGCAGGCCGGTATCGTCGAGATGGCGCAGCGCTACGACTATCCGCTGCAGTGGTGGGACCGCGACCAGCTGCGCCAGCACCTGCGCAGCGAGCGCTACCTGGGCGCGATGTACGACCCGGCCAGCGGCCACCTGCACCCGCTCGAATACGCGCACGGGCTGGCACGCGCGGCACTGGCCGCCGGCGTGCGCATCTACGAGCACTCGCCGGTGACCGCGCTGGTGCGCGGTGCGCGGCCGATCCTGCGCAGCGCGCACGGCGAGGTGCAGGCCGATTTCGCGGTTCTGGCCGGCAACGCCTGGCTGCGCGGCATCGCCCCGGAGCTGGAATCGCGGATCATGCCGGTCGGCACCTACATCGGCGCCAGCGCGCCGCTGGGTGCGGCGCTGGCGCGCGAACTGATCGGCAACGACATGGCGGTGGCCGACGTGAACTGGGCGCTGGACTATTTCCGCCTCAGCCGCGACCACCGCCTGCTGTTCGGCGGCCGCGCCAGCTATTCCTCGTTGCCGCCGCCGGGCCTGCGCGGGGTCATGACCCGGCGCATGCGCCGGGTGTTTCCGCAGCTGCGCCAGGTCGAGTTGGACTACGTGTGGGGTGGCTATGTGGACATCACCCGCAACCGCGCTCCGCACTGGGGCCGGCTGACCCCGAACGTGTACTTCGCGCAGGGCTTTTCCGGCCATGGCGTGGCCGCCACCGGCCTGGCCGGCGACGCCATCGCCGCGGCCATCGCCGGGCAGTCGCAGCGCCTGGACCTGTTCGCCAGGATTCCGCACGCGCCGTTCCCCGGCGGCCGTGCGCTGCGCACGCCGCTGCTGGTGGCGGCGATGTCCTGGTACAAGCTGCGCGACGCGCTGTGGTGAGCGCGCCGCGCCGGCGGCATGCGCCCGCCGCCGGACGGCCTAAAGTTGCACGCGGCACGGCCGCTAACTCAGGTCTACTTCCCAAGGGCGCCTTGCGCGGCTCGCATGCTGCAACCGTTGCCGGCCTACCCGATCGCCAGCGAAAGCGCGGCTACGCAGCAGCGCATCCTGCTGGTGGAGAATTCGCGCACGTTCACCGGTCTGCTGCGCGAGGCGATCGAGCAGCGGGTGGAACTGCCGGTCACCGTGGTCTCGACCCTGGCCGAAGCGGCGCACGCGCTGGACGACGGTGGCTCCTGGTTCCTGGCCCTGACCGGGCTGGTGCTGGCCGACGGCGACCGCGACACGGTGGTGGATTTCTTCGTCGCCCGCGGCCTGCCCACGGTGGTGGTCAGCGGGGTCTACGACGAAAGTCTGCGCAAGCGCGTGCTGACCCAGCAGATCATCGACTTCGTATTGAAGAACGCGCCCGGCAGCATCGATTACCTGGCCTGGCTGGTGCAGCGGCTGGCGCGCAACCGCAGCATCGCCGCGCTGGTGGTGGACGATTCGCGCTCGGCCCGCGCCTACGCCGCGAGCCTGCTGACGATGTACGGCTACCAGGTGGTGGAAGCCGCCGATGGCGCCGCCGGACTGAAGGCGGTGGAGGCCAATCCGGCGATCCGCCTGGCGGTGGTGGACCAGGAAATGCCGGGCATGGAAGGCGTGGAATTCACCCGCCGGCTGCGTGCGATCCGCGCCCGCGACAAGCTGGCGGTGATCGGCCTGTCCGGCAATAGCGACCCGTCGCTGGTGCCGCGCTTCCTCAAGAACGGCGCCAACGATTTCCTGCGTAAACCCTTTTCGCGCGAGGAATTCTTCTGCCGCGTGTCGCAGAACGTGGACCAGCTGGAACTGATCGGCACGCTGCAGGACCTGGCCACGCGCGACTTCCTCACCGGCCTGCCCAACCGCCGGCACTTCCTGGAACAGAGCCAGCGCCTGCTGCCGCAATGGCTGGCGCGCAGCGACACGGTCAGCGTGGCGATGCTCGACATCGACCACTTCAAGCACATCAACGACAGCTGGGGCCACGAGGCCGGTGACGACGCGCTGCGCGCGGTGGCGACGACGGTGGCCGCGCATGCGCGCCCGCAGGACCTGGTGGCGCGCTTCGGCGGCGAGGAATTCTGCATGCTGGTGCCGGGCCTGGACGCAGCGGCGGCCAGCGCCTATTTCGAGACCCTGCGCCAGCGCATCGATACGCTGCAGGTGCAGGCGGGTGGGCAGACCCTGCGCATCACCATCAGCATCGGCGTGTGCAGCAGCGACGCGCGCCGCGATGCGCTGCATCCGCTGTTGGCCGAGGCCGACAAGCACCTGTACCTGGCCAAGGCCGGCGGCCGCAACCGGGTCGAGCACGCCGCCTGAGCGCGCGCGTGCGCCTCAGCGGCGCCTGGCGCCGATCACCAGCAGCGCCAGCAGGCTCAGCGCCGCGCCGGCACTGAGGTAGTAGCCGACCCATGGCAGGCCGTAGTGCTTGGCCAGCCAGCTGGCCACGTACGGCGCCGGCGCCGCGCCGATGATGCCGGCCAGGTTGAACGACATCGAGGCGCCGGTGTAACGCACCTGCACCGGATACAGTTCGGCCAGCAAGGTGCCGCACGGCCCGTAGGTCAGGCCCATGAAGAACGAGCCCAGCGACAGGAACGCCAGCAACTGCCACGGATGCGCGGCGCTGAACAGCGGCGCGAAGCACAGCCCGAACAGGACGATGACGACGCCGGCCGCGATCATCGCGCGGTGCGTGCCGAAGCGGTCGCCGTAATGCGCCGACAGCGGAATGCCGGCGGCGAAGAACAGGATGCCGACCATCTGCAGCAGCAGGAACTGCTCGCGGCCGTAGCCGAGCACCGCGGTGCCGTAGCCCAGTGCGAACACCGTCATCAGATAGAACAGCATGAAGGTCGCGAACACGCCCAAGGTGCCGAGCAGCAGCGCGCCGGCATGCCGCGACAGCACCGTCCACATCGGCAGCGCCACCCGCACGTTGCGTTCCAGCGCCTTCTGGAAATCCGGGGTCTCGTGGATACGCAGGCGCACCCACAGCCCGGTCACCACCAGCAGCGCGCTGGCCACGAACGGGATGCGCCAGCCCCAGCGCATGAACTGCGCATCGTCGAGCACCGCGCCGAGCAGCAGGAAGATCCCGGAGGACAGCAGGAAACCCAGCGGCGCGCCCAGTTGCGGGAACATGCCATACCAGGCGCGCTTGCCCGGCGGCGCGTTCTCGGTGGCCAGCAATACCGCACCGCCCCATTCGCCGCCCAGGCCCAGGCCCTGGCCGAAGCGGCACAGCGCCAGCAGCGCCGGCGCCCACATGCCGATGCTGGCGTAGCCGGGCAACAGGCCGATCACCACCGTGGACAGGCCCATGGTCAGCAGCGCCGCCACCAGCGTCGCCTTGCGCCCGATGCGGTCGCCGAAATGGCCGAACAGTGCCGAGCCGACCGGCCGCGCCACGAACGCCACCGCGAACGTGGCCAGCGACTGCAGCCGCGCCGCGTCGGCGTCGCCCTCGGGGAAGAACAGCTTCGGGAACACCAGCACCGCGGCGGTGGCGTAGATGTAGAAATCGAAGAACTCGATGGTGGTGCCGACCAGGCTGGCCAGCAGCACGCGGCGCGGCGAATTGACGGGCGAAGCGGGAAGCGCGGCAGCGGTCATGGAAGCGGCATCGATGGAAAACCGCCCGATTCTGGCAGATCGGCCGCGGCGCCGCAGCGCCACGCCGCATGGCGGTCAGCGCGGCAGTTGCGCGCGGCCGGCGGCGGTCAGCACCGCCACCTCGCGCTCGCCGCGCGTCTCCACCCGGATCCAGCCCGGTCCCGCACGCCCGTCCAGGGTGGCCTCGCCCAGCCAAGCCAGTGTGCGCAGCAGCACGCTCATGCGCACCCCGAGGCGCTTGCACAGCCGCGCCAGGGCGATCCCCTCCGGCTCCGGCGCCAACGCCTCGAACAGCGCCCGGGTCAGCGCCGGATCAGCGGACAAGCGCCACGCCGATGTCGCGCGGTGCCGCGTCGGCGGCGTCGGCCAGGTGCGGAGTCACCACCACCGGGATCGACTTGGAGGTCGGCGTGCGCGCCTCGTCGGCGAAACTGGACAGAGGCACCAGGCCGTTGGTTTCCGGGTAGTACGCGGCCAGGCAGCCGCGCGGAATGTTGTACTCGACCAGCAGGAAACGCTTGGCCTGGCGCTGCACGCCGTCCTCGCCGAGGCTTTCCAGGTCCACCCAGGCGCCGGCCTGCAGCCCCAGGTCGGCGATGTCGGCGGCGTTGATGAACAACACCCGGCGCTCGCCGAACACGCCGCGGTAGCGATCGTCCAGGCCGTAGATGGTGGTGTTGTACTGGTCGTGCGAGCGCGTGGTGGCCAGGGTGAACACCACTTGCTCGGGGCGCTGGCGGCGCGCGCGATGGATCGGGTTGTCGATGGGCACCGCGTGCGGCTTGAACACCGCGCGGCCTTCCGGCGTGTCCCACACGCGGTCGCGCGCGGTGTTGGACAGGCGGAACCCGCCGGGCACCCGCACCCGCGTGTTGAAATCGGCGAAGTCCTCGAACACCTGCGCGATCAGCTCGCGGATGCGGTCGTAGTCGGCCACCAGCCAGCGCCAGCGGATCGCGCTGCGCGTGCCGAGCGTGGCCTCGGCCAGGCGCGCGACGATCGCCGGCTCCGACAGCAGTTCCGCCGACGCCGGCGGATTGATGCCGGCCGACAGGTGCACCATGCTCATCGAATCCTCGACGCTGACGCTCTGCGGCCCGCCCTCCTGGATGTCGATCTCGGTGCGACCCAGGCACGGCAGGATCAGTGCGTCGCGGCCGTGCACCAGGTGGCTGCGGTTGAGCTTGGTGGTCACATGCACGGTGAGGTCGCAGCGGCGCAGCGCGCGGTGCGTGGCGTCGGTGTCGGGGGTGGCGGTGGCGAAGTTGCCGCCCATGCCGAAGAAGGTCCGCGCGCGGCCGTCGCCCATCGCCTCGATCGCGCCGACCGTGTCGAACCCGGACGCGCGCGGCGGATCGAAACCGAACACCTGCTGCAGCCGGTCCAGGAACGCGGCCGGCGGCTTCTCGTAGATCATCATCGTGCGATCGCCCTGCACGTTGCTGTGGCCGCGCACCGGGCAGGCGCCGGCGCCGGGGCGGCCCAGATGGCCGCGCAGCAGCAGCAGGTTGGCGATCATGTGGATCGTCGCCACCGAATGCTTGTGCTGGGTGATGCCCATGCCCCAGCAGGCGATCAGCCGTTCGGATTTCAGATAGATCTCGCCGGCGTGGCGCAGCTCGGCCTCGCTCAGCCCGGACTCCTCGACGATGGTCGCCCACGGCTCGGCGATCACGTCCGCGGCGAAGGCGTCGAAGTTGGCGGTGTGCTGGGTGATGAACTGCAGATCCAGCAGGCGCGGTTGCGCCGCGCGCGCGGCCTCGGCATCGCGCTCCAGCACGTGCTTGATGATGCCCTTGACCGCGGCCAGGTCGCCGCCGATCTTCAGCTGGAAATAATCCGACGAAATCCGCGTCGAACCGTTGTGCAGCATCTGCAGCTTGTCCTGCGGATCGGCGAACTTCTCCAGCCCGCGCTCGCGCAGCGGATTGAACGACACGATCGCCGCGCCGCGCTTGGCCGCCTGGCGCAGCTCGCCGAGCATGCGCGGATGGTTGGTGCCGGGATTCTGGCCGAAGATGAAGATCGCGTCGGCCAGCTCGAAGTCGTGCAGCGACACCGTGCCCTTGCCGACCCCGATCTGCGACTTGAGCGCGGTACCCGACGGCTCGTGGCACATGTTCGAACAGTCGGGGAAGTTGTTGGTGCCGAACTCGCGCACGAACAGCTGGTACAGGAACGCGGCCTCGTTGCTGGTGCGCCCGGAGGTGTAGAAGATCGCCTCGTCCGGCGAGGCCAGGCCGTTGAGGTGCGTGGCGATCAGCGCGAACGCTTCGTCCCAGCTCACCGGCACGTAGTGGTCGCTGGCGCTGTCGTAGCGCAGCGGATGGGTCAGCCGGCCCTGCCCTTCCAGCCAATAGTCGCTGTACTTGGCCAGCTGCGTCACGCTGTGCTGCGCGAACAGCTCCGGCGTGGCGCGGCGCGCGGTGGCTTCGGCGGCCACCGCCTTGGCGCCGTTCTCGCAGAACTCGAAGGTCGAGGTGTGGTCGCGGTCGGGCCAGGCGCAGCCGGGGCAGTCGAAGCCGTCGGGCTGGTTCACGTGCAGCAGGGTCTTGGAGCCCTGCACCGCCACGTCCTGCTGCAGCAGGTGGGTGGCGACGGCACGCAATGCGCCCCAACCGCCGGCCGGCTGCGTATAGGGTTGGATGGTTTTCTTGCTCATGCGGGCTCTCCGGCGTGCTCGGCCTGGGTCAGGCGCTGCGGATGGCTGTAGACGACATAGTCGTGGTCGCGGGCGAAGCCGATCAGGGTCAGGCCGGCGCTGTCGGCCAGCGCGATCGCCAGCGCGGTGGGTGCGGAAATGGCGGCCAGCAGCGGGATGCCGGCCTGCGCGGCCTTCATCGCCATCTCGTAGCTGGCGCGGCTGGTGACCACGGCGAAACCGCTGGCCGGGTCCACGCCGGCCGTGGCCAGCGCGCCGATCAGCTTGTCCAGCGCGTTGTGCCGACCGACGTCCTCGCGCGTCAGCTGCACGCAACCATCGGCGTCAGCCCAGCCCGCGGCGTGGGTGGCGCCGGTGATCGCGTTGAGCGGTTGCTGCTGGCGCAGCTCGCGCAGCGCCCGCGCCAGCGCCGCCGGCGCGATCGCGGCGCCGGCCGGCAGCGGCCGCGGCGCGCGCAGCACTGCCTCGATCGATTCGCTGCCGCACACCCCGCAGCCGCTGCGGCCCTGTAGGTTGCGGCGTCGCGCCAGCAGGGCCGCGGCATGCGCGGGCGGGATCTGCAGTTGCAGCGAAACCCCTTCCAGGAAGGTGTCCACGCTGGCGACCTGCAACTGCGTCGGATCCTCGACGATGCCTTCGCTGAGCGAGAAGCCCAGCGCGAAGTCGTGCAGGTCTTCCGGGGTCGCCATCATCACCACGAACGGTTCGCCGTTGTAGGCGAACGCCACCGGCACCTCGGCCGCCACCAAGTCCTGGGTGAGCGCGGTACGCCCGTCGCGATGGCGGCGCACACCGCGCGCGACAGCGCCTGGCCGGGAAGACGCACGCGAGTACATGGTGTACGCCCCCCATTCAGTGGAACAACACGATCGCCTTCTGCACTGCAAGCCGGATGCCAACTGCCTGGTCGCCTCAATCGCCAGTCCGACCGGCAGTGGCGGACGGCCTATCCTGCGCCAGTGCGCGGCCCGCCGCCAGCCTGCCCGAGGTCCGGGCTACGCGCTGGAAAAACGGCCACACCACAACCCGCACAGCATACCCGTCAGGGTGCACGACGCCGTGAGATCGTGCCGGTTCGGTGCTGCGATGCGGCAAAGCCACGCATGCGGCGGCGCAGCACCGCGCCTGCCGCGTGCTTGGCGACACGGGGTGCGAACAGACTGCAAGCGAAGTGCCACGCCGCCGCTTGCGCACAGCGCAGGTCAGCTGGACCGGGCAGTGTCGATCGCCCATAGCTGGGCGCGGTCGGTTAGGCTTTGCGCCCCTCGCTTTGGATGGCCCCACGATGTCCATGTTGCTCCGCCACGGTCTTGCCGCCGCTCTTTGCCTGTTCGCCACGCAGGCCGCACGCGCCGCCGACCTGCCCGCCGACCTGCCCGCCGACGTGCTGCGCCAGCTGCCGGCCGGCTACCTGCCGCTGGAACAACTGCGCACCGATCTCGACGGTGACGGCCGCGCCGACTACCTGGTGGCGCTGCAGCAACGCGGCGAAGCCGAGCGCGAACCGGCGCCGGCACGGCCGCTGCTGATCTTCGTGCAGCAGGCCGACGGCCACTACCGGCTGGCCGCGCGCAACGACCACGTGGTGCTCAAGCGCGACGAGGGCGGCCAGTGCGATCCGTTCACCGACAGCGACGATCCGTTCGCGGCCAAGGGCCGCTACTTCACCGTGCAGAACGGCGTTTCCTGCGGCCAGCACTGGACCTACTTCATCACCTTCCGCTACGACCCCGAGCGCAAGACCTGGCTGTTCCACAAACGCATCCGCCAGAGCTGGCAGCTGAATTCGGATCCGGCGCCGGACGCCGATGCGTTGAAGAAGACCGCGGACAAGGTGGACGCCGCCGATCCCAAGCATCCGGTCACCTTTGCCGAGTACGTGCCGGACTGAGTCCGCACGCAACCGGTGCGCACGCCCTGCCCCCGCGCTTGCGCGGCCGGACCGGGCGTAGCCACGGCGTTGGCTGCAACCGGCTTCGTGCCCGATCGAGGCGCTCGCATGCGACGGCGCCAGACGGGGTCTTTTAGCCCCGGCTGGTGGCCGCTGTCACGTCCGAATCCGGCCAGCGCGACGCCGCGACGGCGGGCACGCTATACGCTCCATCGCCTCTTGGAGCGCACATGTCCAGCTTCGTCTGCATCGGCCTGCCGGCCGCGCCGTTCGCACCGCTGTTCGCACTCGACGATGCGCAGTTGCACGCGCACGGCGCGCGCCGCGTCCGTGCCGACCAGGCGCCGGGCTTCCCGTGCCGGATCAGCCTGGAAGACGCGCAACCCGGCGAGGAACTGTTGCTGCTGCACTACCTGCACCAGCCGGCCGACACGCCATACCGCGCCGCCGGGCCGATCTACGTGCGCCGCCACGTGCAGACCGCGACGGTGGCACCGGACCACGTGCCCGACGCGATCCGCAGGCGCTTGATCTCGCTGCGCGGCTACGCTGCCGATGACATGCTGCTTGCCGCCGACGTGCATCCCGGCGAAACGGTCGCGGCGGCGATCGTGCAGGCCTTCGCCGATCCGCGCGTGCGCTACCTGCATCTGCACAATGCGCGCCAGGGCTGTTTCGCCTGCCGGGTTGAGCGGGTTTGAGTTCGGGATTCGGGATTCGGGATGATGTCCTGCGGCAAGTCGCCGTCAAGCGATTGCGGAAAAATGCCACGTCTAAAAAAGCTTTTTTATGGCTCTAGCCAAGCGCTTCCTGTAGGAGGGGCTTCAGCCCCGACGCGTTACCGGTAAGGCGTCGGGGCTGAAGCCCCTCCTACAGAAAAGCGCAGGTGCGGCGCACTTGCGAATTCCCGCTTTTCCACAGCCGAATGGCTGGTCATCCCCATTCCCGAATCCCCATTCCCGAATCCCCAATCCCCAATCCCCAATCCCGGCTCACACAGCCAGATTGATCCAGGTCGCCTTCATCTCCGTGTACTTGTCGAACGCATGCAGCGACTTGTCGCGGCCGTTGCCCGATTGCTTGTAGCCGCCGAACGGCGCGGTCATGTCGCCGCCGTCCCAGTAGTTCACCCACACGCTGCCGGCGCGCAGCTTGCGCGCCACCCGGTGCGCGCGGCCGATGTCGCGGGTCCACACGCCCGCGGCCAGGCCGTAGTCGCTGTCGTTGGCCATGCGCAACGCGTGCGCTTCGTCGTCGAAGGCGATCACCGACAGCACCGGGCCGAAGATCTCCTCGCGAGCAATCGTATGCTCGTGGCCGACCTCGTCGAAGATGGTCGGCTCCACGTAGCAGCCGCCGGCGACCACCTCCACGCGCTTGCCGCCGAGCAGCAGCCGCGCGCCTTCCTCGTTGCCGCGCGCGATGTAGTCGAGCACGCGATGGGTCTGCGCCTCGTCCACCAGCGCGCCCATCGCCGCGTCGTCGTCGAACGGATGCCGCGGCTGCAGCGCGCGCCCGGCGGCGACCACGCGGGCGACGAAGTCGTCCTTGATCGATCGCTCCACCAGCAGCCGCGACGCCGCGGTGCAGACCTCGCCCTGGTTGTAGAAGATCGCGCCGGCCGCGGCCTGCGCGGCCTGCTCCAGGTCCGGCGCGTCGGCGAACACCAGGTTCGGGCTCTTGCCGCCGCATTCCATGTAGGCGCGTTTCATGTTCGACAGCCCGGCGCATTGCAGCAGGCGCTTGCCGACCGCGGTGGACCCGGTGAACACCAGTCCGTCCACGTCCATGTGCAGCGCCAGCGGCTCGCCGGCGCTCTTGCCGAAGCCCGGCACCACGTTGAAAACGCCATCGGGGATGCCGGCTTCGGCCACCAGTTCGGCCAGGCGCAGCACGCTCAGCGGCGATTTCTCCGAAGGCTTGAGCACCACCGAATTGCCCGCGGCCAGCGCCGGGGCGATCTTCCACGCGGCCATCAGCAGCGGGAAATTCCACGGCACGATCGCGCCGACCACGCCCAGCGGTTCGCGGGTGATCAGGCCCAGCTCGTCCTGCCCGGTCGGCGCCACCTCGCCGTAGAGCTTGTCCAGCGCCTCGCCGGTCCAGGCCAGGCAGCGCACCGTGGCCGCCACGTCCACGCTGCGCGCGTCGCGCACCGGCTTGCCCATGTCCAGCGACTCCAGCAGCGCCAGCTCGTCGGCATGCTGTTCGACCAGCTGCGCCAGCTTGATCAGGGTCTTCTTGCGCTGCGCCGGCCTGGCCTGCGACCAGCGCCCGGCATCGAAGCTGCGCCGCGCCGCGGCGACCGCGCGGTCGATGTCCTCGGCACCGCCCTCGGCGACCTGGCCGAGCACGCGGCCGTCGATCGGGCTGATGCAGTCGAAGGTCTTGCCGCTGGCCGCCGCGACGTAGCGTCCGTCGATGAAAGCCTGGGTGCGCAGGTGCAGCGCGTCGGCCATCGCCTGCCATGCGTCGCGGGTGCGGGGTGCGGTCATCGGAAGCTCCGGGTCGGGAGGAAGGAACGGATCTGCGGGTGGTACGGTCGCGGCGAGGCGGGCGTGCGCGCCGCGGCGCAGGCGGCGCTCAGAACGTGGCCGGGGTGTTGGCGCTGACGATCACCACCGCCTCGCTGCCGACGTTGCGGAACCGGTGCGGCACCCGGCTCTCGAAATAGTACCCCTCGCCGGCGCGCAGCACGCGCACCTGCGTGCCGACGGTGACCTCCACTTCGCCCGCCACCACGACGCCGCCCTCCTCGCCTTCGTGCACCAGCATCGCGGTGCCGGTGTCGCTGCCCGGCGGCATCACCTCGCGCAGGATGCACATCTGCCGCTGCGGGCGGTGTTGCCCGACCAGGTAGTAGTGGATGCCGTCGCTGCCCACGTCGGGCAGTTCGTCGGCGGCATAGAACGGCGCATCGGCCGGCCCGATCTGCAGGTCCTGGGTGAAGAAATCGGCCAGCGAGATCGGAATGCCGTCCAGCACCTTCTTCAGCGAACTCACCGACGGGCTGACCTTGTTCTGTTCTATCAGCGAGATGGTGCTGTTGGTCACGCCCACCCGCTTGGCCAGCTCGCGCTGGCTCAGTCCGTGGGCGGTGCGAACCCGATGCAGGCGGGCGCCGATATCCATCGCGTGATCAGGAGGGCCTTGGCGGTGTTGCCGGATACTTTACACAGCCGGCCCTCGCGGTCAATTTGCTGGTCGCCGCGCGCGGCTGCCGGCATGCGCGCCTGTACGGGCCTGTCGTGGCGCCGTTTCATGCTGCCGTGCGCCGTGCAGCGGGCAGCGACACGGCCTTGGATGCGCCGGCGCCGCGGCGGCGGAGGCCCGCCCGCCGCCACGCGCCCGGTTGGTGTAAAGTTTTTTCAACACCTCTCGCCCGTGGAGCCTGTGATGAGTACCGAGTCGCCCCCCTCCTCCCAGGCGCTGGCCGATCGCTACGCCGCCCAGGCCACGCAGGCGCCGGACGGCATGGACGCGTTCTGGATGCCGTTCACCGCCAACCGCCAGTTCAAGGCGCGGCCGCGGCTGCTGGCCTCGGCCGAGGGCATGTACTACCGCGACGTGGACGGGCGCCAGATCCTCGACGGCACCGCCGGGCTGTGGTGCTGCAACGCCGGACACGCACGGCCGCGCATCGTCGAGGCGGTGTCCAGGCAGATCGCCACGCTGGATTTCGCGCCGACCTTCCAGATGGGCTCGCCGCTGCCGTTCGTGCTCGCCGAACGGCTGGTCGAACTCGCCCCGCCGGGCCTGGACCACGTGTTCTATACCAACTCCGGTTCCGAGTCGGTCGATACCGCGATGAAGATCGCGCTGGCCTACCACCGCGCCCGTGGCGAGGGCCAGCGCACCCGCTTCCTCGGCCGCGAGAAGGGCTATCACGGAGTCGGCTTCGGCGGCATCTCGGTCGGTGGGCTGCCCAATAACCGCAAGTGGTTCGGCCCGCTGCTGGCCGGCGTGGACCACCTGCGGCATACCCTGGACATCGAGCGCAACGCGTTCTCGCAGGGGCTGCCCGAGCACGGCGTGGAGCTGGCCGAGGATCTGGAGCGGCTGGTCGCGCTGCACGACGCCTCGACCATCGCCGCGGTGATCATCGAACCGATCTCCGGCTCGGCCGGCGTGGTGCTGCCGCCGCTCGGCTACCTGCAGCGCATCCGCCAGCTGTGCGACAAGCACGGCATCGTGCTGATCTTCGACGAGGTGATCACCGGCTTCGGCCGCGTCGGCAAGGCCTTCGCCGCGCAGCGCTTCGGCGTCACCCCGGACCTGATGACGACCGCCAAGGGGCTGACCAACGGCTGCGTGCCGATGGGCGCGGTGTTCGTCTCGCACGCCATCCACGACGCGTTCGCGCACGGCCCGGCCGGCGCCATCGACCTGTTCCACGGCTACACCTATTCCGGCCATCCGCTGGCCTGCGCCGCCGCGCTGGCGACGCTGGACACCTATGCGGAAGAGCATCTGTTCGACAAGGCGATCGAACTGGGTGGCTACTGGCAGCAGGCGATCCACGCGCTGAAAGACTTGCCGCACGTCATCGACATCCGCAATTTCGGCCTGATCGGCGCGATCGAACTGGCGCCGCGCAAGGATGCGCCCGGCGCGCGCGCCTACGAGATCTTCGAACGCTGCTTCCACGACGCCGGCCTGCTGATCCGCGTCACTGGCGACACCATCGCGCTGTCGCCGCCGCTGATCGTGGAGCGCGAGCACATCGACCGCATCTTCGCGGTGCTCGCCGACATGATCCGCACCACGCCCTGATCCCCGCCCTCACCCCAACCCGCTCCGCGCTCCCCACGCGCGCCGCATGCCTGGAGAACCGCTCATGCTGGTCGGCGTCCCGAAAGAGATCAAGAACCACGAATACCGGATCGGGCTGACCCCGGCCGGGGTCCGCGAACTGGTGCTGCACGGGCACCAGGTGCTGGTGCAGCGCGACGGCGGCCAGGCCATCGGCCTGACCGATGCCGACTACGAACGGGCCGGCGCGCGCCTGGCCGACGACGCGGCCAGCGTGTTCGCGCAGGCCGACATGATCGTCAAGGTCAAGGAACCGCAACCGGACGAATGCGCGCTGCTGCGCCCGGGGCAATTGCTGTTCACCTATCTGCACCTGGCGCCGGACCCGACCCAGGCCAGCGCGCTGCTGCGCTCCGGCTGCACCGCGATCGCCTACGAGACCGTCACCGACGGCAACGGCGGCTTGCCGTTGCTGGCGCCGATGAGCGAGGTCGCTGGGCGCATGGCGATCCAGGCCGGCGCGCACGCGCTGGAAAAGGCGCAAGGCGGCTCCGGCGTGCTGCTCGGCGGCGTGCCCGGGGTCAAGCCGGCCGAAGTGCTGGTGATCGGCGGCGGCGTGGTCGGCATCAACGCCGCGCGCATGGCGATGGGCCTGCATGCGCGGGTGACGGTGCTGGACCGTTCGCTGGAACGGCTCAAGTACCTGGACGAACTGTACGGCCACCAGCTGACCACGCTGTACTCCACCCGCGACGCGATCGAGCAATGCCTGCCGCACACCGACCTGGTGATCGGCGCGGTGCTGATCCCCGGCGCCGCCGCGCCCAAGCTGGTGTCGCGCGCGCAGCTGGTGTTGCTGCGGCCGGGCTCGGTGCTGGTGGACGTGGCGATCGACCAGGGCGGCTGCTTCGAGACCAGCCATGCCACCACCCACCAGCAACCGACCTACGAGGTCGACGGCATCGTCCACTATTGCGTGGCCAACATGCCCGGCGGCGTGGCGCGCACCTCCACCTTCGCCCTGACCAACGCCACCTTGCCGTTCGTGCTGCAGCTGGCCGAACACGGCCTGCAGGCGCTACGCGACGACCAGGACCTGCGCAACGGCCTCAACGTGCACGCCGGCAAGCTCACCCACCGCGCAGTGGCGCACGCGCTGGGCGAGGATTTCGTGCGGCCGCTGGATGCGCTGGGCTGAGCTTTTCCTTCGAGGAACACCGACCATGACCGAAACACTGTCCCACTACATCGGCGGCGGCCGCGTCGATTTCCGCAACGGCGACTACGCCGAGGTGTTCGACCCGGCCAGCGGCGCGGTGGCGCGGCGCGTGCCGCTGGGCGACGCGCATGCGGTCGACATGGCGGTGACCGCCGCCGCGCAGGCGTTCCCGGCCTGGGCGGCGACCCCGCCGCTGCAGCGCGCGCGGGTGATGTTCCGCTTCCGCGACCTGCTCGAACGGCATGCCGATACCCTGGCCCGCTGCATCAGCGCCGAGCACGGCAAGGTGGTGTCCGATGCGCGCGGCGAGGTCACTCGCGGCATGGAGGTGGTGGAATTCGCCTGCGGCATCCCGCAGCTGCTCAAGGGCGAGCATTCGGTCGATGTCGGCCGCGGCGTGGATTCATGGAGCGAGTACGCGCCGCTGGGCGTGGTCGCCGGCGTCACCCCGTTCAATTTCCCGGCGATGGTGCCGCTGTGGATGCTGCCGGTGGCGCTGGCCTGCGGCAACAGCTTCGTGCTCAAGCCGTCCGAGCGCGATCCGTCCGCCTCGCTGCTGCTGGCCGACTGGCTGCACGAGGCCGGCCTGCCGGACGGCGTGTTCAACGTGGTGCACGGCGCCAAACCGGCGGTGGACGCGCTGCTCGCGCACCCGCAGGTGCAGGCGCTGAGCTTCGTCGGCTCCACCCCGGTCGCCGCCGACCTGTACGCGCGCGGCAGCGCGCTGGGCAAGCGCGTGCAGGCGCTGGGCGGGGCCAAGAATCACCTGGTGGTCCTGCCCGACGCCGACCTGGACGACGTGGTGTCCGCCCTGCTCGGCGCCGGCTACGGCTCGGCCGGCGAGCGCTGCATGGCGATCTCGGTGGCGGTGTGCGTCGGCGATGCGGTCGCCGATACGCTGGTCGCCAAACTGGCTCCTCGCGTGGCCGCGCTGACCCTCGGTGCCGGCACCGACGAGCCGGACATGGGCCCGCTGATCAGCGCCGCGCACCGCGAGCGCGTGCGCGGCTACATCGACAGCGGCGTGGCCGACGGCGCCACGCTGGTGGTGGATGGGCGCGACGCACAAACGCCAGCGGCGGCGGCAGATGGCTTCTTCCTCGGCGGCAGCCTGTTCGACCACGTCCGCGCCGACATGCGCATCTATCGCGAAGAGATCTTCGGCCCGGTGCTGTGCGTGGTCCGCGTGGCCGACGCGGAAGCCGCGCTGCAGTTGATCGACGCGCACGAATACGGCAACGGCGCGGCGGTGTTCACCCGCGATGGCGGCGCTGCGCGCGCCTTCGCCCGGCGCGTGCAGGCCGGCATGGTCGGCATCAACGTGCCGATCCCGGTGCCGATGGCGTTCCACAGCTTCGGCGGCTGGAAACGCTCGCTGTTCGGCCCGCTGCACGTGCACGGCCCCGACGGCGTGCGCTTCTACACCCGGCTCAAGACCGTCACCGCGCGCTGGCCGGCGGCGGCGCGCGATGCCGAGTTCGCGATGCCGACGATGCGCTAACAGCGCACCCCACGCCGAAGAACTTTTTTATTCGCGTTGAAGGTGCCGGAATCATCGACGAACGCCATGACGGAATCACCGAGCGCGTTCCCCTGCCAGATGGCTGCGCCTCGTGATACGGTCGGATTCGTTCGCACGGCAAATTGCCCCTATGCCCATCGTTCACGTCTTCGTATCCAGTGGCAGATTCGCCACCATGGAAGAATTGCGAGGCTACATCGATCGGACCTATACCGAGGATGGCGACGGCGTAGCGTCGCCATTCATGCGCGAGATCGGGCTGATGAGCCGTTGCGAACCCGCTTGCATCGAGGCGGTCGTTGCCGCATCGGGAAGTCCGGAAGGATTGAACGAATTGCTGTCCGACGCTTCGTACTGGGATCAATGGCGGCACGAAGTGGATGGCAGCATCGTGGCGGATGCGGCGATCTGCGTGTTTGCGCCAAACCAGCCGCACCATCCCGCTGGCGCCTCGGTGAGACACATCGGTTCGTTCGGCTACGCCACCACCTGACCATTCGGGCCAGCGCTGCGTCTTGGCCAGATTCGATCCGGCACGAAATTTCGCGCGACTCTTCGCTTCGACGACGCGCAGCCGCAAGACGACACGGCACACATGCGATGGTCGAGGCAGACCGCAGGACCAAGTGGTCGCAGCGCCGGGGCATTGCCGAAACTCCTGGCCATGAGGCGGAGATGGACCGGTGATGGGGACACTCTGTCTTTGCTGATCAACGCCGATGTGGCCCGGCAGCGGGGTCCCGGGGCATCCATTCGGGCATGAGCCGCCCACACGCGAGGGCGCGGTAACGGTGCACTGCCGAGGCGGCAAATCTTCCAGCAGCGCGTTGCCGCCGCAGCGCAGCACGGGCGTAGCAGCGCGAGGGTGTAGCCTGATGCGACTTACGCAGCATGCACACCCTACCGCCGCAGCCACAGGAGTCGCTCCATGATCAAGGTCAGCGTGATGTACCCGTATACGCCAGGCGCCCGTTTCGACCACGCCTACTACCGCGACACGCACATGCCGCTGCTGCAGGCGCGCATGGGCGCGGCCTGCAAGCGCTACACCGTGGACAAGGGCCTGTCCGGCGGCGCCCCCGGCAGCGACCCGACCTATATCGGCATGTGCCACATCTTCAGCGACTCGGTGGAAGCGTTCCAGGCCGGCTTCGGCCCGCATGCCGACGAGATCCTTGGCGACATCAAGAACTACACCGACCTGACCCCGGTGATGCAGATCAGCGAAGTAGTGGTCGACTGAGCGCTGCGGCCGCTTCGCGTTGGCGCAGCGGCCTTCCTGATCGCGCTTAGAGGTTCAGGCACTTGCAGAACAGCGCGAGTTCCTTGCGGTCCGCGACGCGCCGCTGCAGATACGCATATTTCTCCGCCAGTTCCCGGTCCCCGTCCCTGGCGCTGACGTTGCAGCGATACAGCGGGCCGTCTGCACCGCTTTTCTCGAACGAACGGCCGCGCTTCAACGCGAACCATGGGTCGCGAAGCCGGCGGCCAGGACGTCGGTGATGGTTTTCCTCGGATCCTGGACCGCGTTCATCGGCGCGCGCAACACCGGTCCAGCGCCGCGCCGGCGGCCACGCCCACCGCGTAGGCGAGCAGGTCCAGCCACACGAACGTGGAACCCAAGGCCAGGTGCCCGAGCGTGGTGGCGCGCAGCGCGTCGAGCCACGGCGTGCGGTACAGCTGCGACGCTTCCACCAGCCAGCACACAGCCAATGCCACGGTCGCCACCCGCAGCGGCCGCGCGCTGGGCGCGAGCCACGCCAGGCCGAGGTAGACCATCAGCGCCCACAGCGCATCGCCGGGAAACTTGCCCAGCCACGACGGCAGCAACCATGGGAACTGCCGCGACGCCAATCCGGCGGCGATCGTCGCCACGATGGCAGCGCTCAACCACAGGCGGCGGCGTCCGGTTGCGGAAACGGGCATGGCGACGTGTCGGCGGCAGGGCCGCGCATTACAGCAGAACTGGCGCGGCGTTGACGACGGCAGCCTGGTGCGGCCGCTAGGCGCCGCTCCCGTGCAGCAGCACCGCCGCGGCGATCAGCACCGCCAGCACCAGCATCACCAGCCATCCCCAGCGCTGGTGGAACGGGATCGGCACGGCCTGCAGCTTGCTCTCGGCGCTGGCCTGGTTCAGCAGCCAGCCGTGGCAGCACACCGGACACACCAACTGGTACTGCTTTTCGCGCACCCAGCCGAACAGATGGTAGAAGTGCCCATACGCGTAGTGCAGGCGCATCGCGAACGCCTGCTCCTGGTCGCAGTTCTTGCAGAACTCGCGTTCTTCCACGCCGCAGGCGACGTTGCGCTCGCCCCATCCCCACAAGATCATCGTCGCGCCTCCATCGGCCGGGCCGCGATCCCCCGATCGCCAAGCCGTGCGGATTCTGTGCCCGCTCCGAGACAGCGTCAACGACGCATGCTGCCAGGCGCGACCGCACGCAAGTCTCTACAATGCCGGCCCCCTCGCAACACCGTGCCACGCCCCCGATGAACATCGTCGTCAAAGAAGATCTCAAGGCCTACATCGATCCACTCACCGCCGACGAATACGCGGCGCTGGAGCGCAGCCTGCTCGCCGAAGGCTGCCGCGATGCGCTGGTGCTGTGGGGCGAGATCCTGGTCGACGGGCACAACCGCTACGGCATCTGCCAGAAGCACGGGCTGCCGTTCCAGACCGTGCAGAACACCCGTTTCCAGTCGCTGCAGGACGTGCACCTGTGGATGATCGACCAGCACCTGGGCCGGCGCAGCGTGTCCGATTTCCAGCGCGGCGTGTTGGCGCTGCGCAAGCGCGAGATCCTGGCCGAGCGCCGCAGCCGCGCCGCCGCCCCGCCCGCGGAGTCCGCCGACGGCGCCGATGCCGCACCGGGCGATGCTCACGACGATGCCGCGCCCTGGGCCGATGCGCCGGCCGGCGCGGACGGCGCGAGCGTCGAGGCGATGCCGGCACCGCTGAGCCGCGCCGACCTGGCACGGGCCGCACGGCTCAGCAACAGCCAGGTGCTGCAGATCGAGAAGATCCAGAAGCAGGCCACCGCCGAAGTGGTGGAAGCGGTGAAATCCGGCACGATCTCGATCAACGCCGCCGCCGCGGTGGCCAGCCTGCCCGAGGACGAACAGCGCGCTGCGGCGATCGCCGGCAAGGACGAACTCAAGCAGGCGGCCAAGCGCGCCCGCGAATCCAAACGCAAACCGCGCGACACAACGGCCACCGAGCAGGACGGCGATGGCGACACCATGCGCGGCGACACCGAACTGGCCGCACTGCGCCAGCGCGTGGCCGAGCTCGACGCCGAGAACCGGACGCTGCGCGAGGAAGTCGCGGCGTTGCGCGCGCAGTTGCAGGAGTGATCCGGCACCGGCCCGTCACGCATCGCTCCGATGCGTGGCGCCTGCAGGAGGAACTTCCGTCCCGAGGCTTTCCGGCGATACCGCGTCGGGACTGAAGTCCCTCCCACAGGTACGCCGCCCGCCTGCCACGGAGAGGCCACGCACATCGATGACAATCGTTCGTACGTACTCGCCACGCGACACGCAGCCACCCTCGCCCGCACGATGAAATCCCTCTAACCCGGCGCTGCGTACACTGGGCGCCATGAGCGTTTCTTCCGACCCGTCGATGCCGCCCGATCCGCGCCGCGCGCAGCTGCGGCGCATGAAACTGCTGGCCGCGCTGTTGTTGCTGGCGATGCTGGCCGGCTTCCTGCTCAGCCACGTCATGGGCATGCACGGCGCCTGGGCCTGGATCGGCGCGTTCTGCGAGGCCGCCACGGTCGGCGCGCTGGCCGACTGGTTCGCGGTGGTGGCGCTGTTCCGCCATCCGCTGGGGCTGCCGATCCCGCACACCGCGATCATCCCGCACGGCAAGGCGCGCATCGCCGACAGCCTGGCGGTGTTCGTGCGCGACCATTTCCTGGAACCGGCGGCGCTGCTGGCCAAGCTCAGCGCATTCGATCCGGCCAAGCGGCTGGGCCAGTGGCTGGCCGAACCCGCGCAGGCCGGCAAGCTGGCCGACCTGGCGCGCGGCTGGGCGCTGCAGGCGCTGGACCTGCTCGACGAGGCCGCGGTGCGGCGCCGCATCCATGGCTTCGTGGTGGCGCGCCTGCGCGAATGGAACGCCGCCGCCACCGCCGGCGAGATCCTCGGCCTGCTCACCGCCGATGGCCGCCACCAGGCCCTGCTCGACGAAGCGCTGACCCGGCTCGGCCGGCACCTGGACGATGCGACGGTGAAGCAGCGCGTGTCGGCGATGATCGTCAAGTACGCGCGCCGCGAATGGCCCAAGCTGGTCGGCACGGTGGAATGGGTCAAGCCGGTGGAAGGCATCGCCGACACCCTGGCCGAGCGCCTGGCGCATGCGCTGCTGGACGAACTGCAGGACGTGCTGTCGCAACCGCAGCACCCGCTGCGCCAGGACTACGAGCGCTGGCTCGGCGGCTACGTGCAACGCCTGCGCAGCGACCCGGCCACCGCCGACAAGCTGCAGGCGATGAAGCAGCGGCTGATCGAGCATCCCGGCGTGCAGGACTACGTGCAAGGCCTGTGGGACCAGATCCACGCCAGCCTGCGCGAGGACCTGTCGCGCAGCGACGGTGTGCTGGTGCAGCATTTGCAGCGCTCGCTGGGGGCGCTCGGCGAGTCGCTTTCACAGGACAGCGCGTTGCGCGATGCGCTCAACCAGCACCTGCTGGGCGGCGCGGAGAAGCTGACCCAGCGCCTGCGCAGCGGCGTCACCGAACACATCGCGCAGACCGTGAAAGGCTGGGACGAACGCCATCTGGTGGAGCAACTGGAATTGAGCGTCGGCCGCGACCTGCAGTACATCCGCTTCAACGGCACCCTGGTCGGCGGCCTGATCGGGGTCGCGCTGCACGCAGCCGTCACGCTGATTCCATGAAGGTCGTAGACGGTGGCTCCCGCAATCCGCCGCGGGGGCTGGTGCGGCCAAGACGATCGCGCTAGCGTGGGATGCACGGTCGGGGCAGGGCCGTCGCTTCAATCGTGAAAGCCATCCCGTACGGACTGGAGGGACGCCGATGCCTTTGCATCGCCAGCGTTCGCCAAAGGAAAGGGGCGCATGTCGAAGAACCGCTGGACACCCGCTGTCGGCCCTGCACGGTCGGCGCTCGGCGCCGCGCTGGCGGTGCTGCTGCTGGGATTGCTGGCCGCGGTGCTGCTCGCACGCAGCCTGCACGAGCGCAATCGCCAGGAGGCCCGCGACCGCTTCCAGCAACTGACCACCCACGTCACCGGCGAGCTGCAGCAACGCCTGAATGTCTACGAGCACGGTCTGCGCGGCGCGCGCGGCGCGGTCATCGCCGCCGGCGGCGACCATATCTCGCGCGATCGCTTCGACCGCTACAGCGCTTCGCGCGAGTACCGGCGCGAATTTCCCGGGGTGCGCGGCTTCGGCTATATCCGCCGGGTGGCGCCGGCCGACGAGGCCGCGTTCCTGCAACAGGCACACAGCGACGGCGCGCCATCGCTGCAGATCCACCAGCTGGCGCCGCACGACGGCGATCGCTTCGTGATCCTGTATATCCAACCGCGGCGCGTCAACAATCCCGCGCTGGGGTTCGACATCGCCTCCGAGCCGGCGCGGCGCGCGGCGGCGATCGCCGCGGTGCGATCCGGCAAGCCGACCATCACCGCGCCGATCCGCCTGGTACAGACGCCGGGAATCGGCAACAGCGGCTTCCTGCTGTTGCTGCCGATCTACCGCGAAGACCTGCCGCTGCAGACCGCCGAGCAACGCTGGCAGGCCACCACCGGCTGGGCCTATGCGCCGCTGAACATCGCCGAAGTGCTGGTGGCCTCCCCCAACCATTCCCACGAACTGTTGTTGACCCTGGCCGACAGCGAAAACAGCGCCCAGCCGTTCTATAGCGGCGACGGCGCCGCCCAGGCGTCGGCGACCGGGCTGCGCGCCGAACGCAGCATGCCGGTGTACGGCCGCCGCTGGCTGCTCAGCACGCAGGCGACGCCGGCCTTCGTGCGCTCGCTCAACCAGACCTCGCCGCTGCTGGCTGGCGGCCTAGTCGGCGGCATCTCCGTGCTGCTCGCCGCGCTGCTGTACCTGTACCTGACCGGCCGCCACCGCCGCGACCTGATCCTGCGCGAGCAGAGCCAGCTGGCCGCACTGGTCGGCGGTTCCAGCGAAGCGATCGTGGCCGAGGACCCGGATGGCCGCATCACCCACTGGAATCCGGCCGCCGAGCGCATCTTCGGTTACGCCGCGGCGCAGGCCATCGGCCAGCCGTTGCAGGACCTGCTCGGCAGCCAGATCCGCGACTCTGCCGGCAACGGCACGCAGGTGCGGGAACTGCGCCATCGCGACGGCCATCGCGTCAGCGTGCTGGCCAGCGCCTCGCCGATCCTGGACAACGACGGCGACATGGCCGGCCACTCGCACCTGCTGCACGATGTGTCCGAACGGGTGCGTGCCGAAGCGCGGGTGCTGGAGCTCAACGCCACCCTGGAACAGCAGGTGGCGCAGCGCACCAGCGAACTGGTCACCTATTCGGCGCTGCAGCGCGCGATCCTGGCCAACGCCGGCTACGCGATCGTGGCCACCGACCCGGACGGCACCATCACCCTGTTCAACCCCGCCGCCGAAACCATGCTCGGCTATCCCGCGCACGAGATGATCGGGCGCAAGGCCACCGGCCTGTTCCTGGATCCGGAGCAACTGGCCAGCCGCGCCGAAAGCATGGCCGCGCAGTCGGGCATGGCGGTGGCGCCGGCGTTCGAATCGGTGGCCGCGCTGTCCACGCTGGGGCGCAGCGACACCCGCGAATGGACCTACGTCAGCAAGGACGGCCGCCCGTTCCCGGTGCTGCTGACGCTGAGCACGCTGCGCGACGACAACGACCAGGTGATCGGCTACCTGGGCATCGCGGTGGACCTGACCGAGCAGAAGCGCCACGAGCGCGAACTGCGCCTGGCGATCGACGCGGCGGAAACCGCCAACCAGTCCAAGAGCGATTTCCTGGCCAACATGAGCCACGAGATCCGCACGCCGATGAACGCGATCCTGGGCATGCTGTACCTGCTGCAGCACAGCGAACTGCCGCAGGCGGCCAAGGACATGATCCAGAAGAGCGACGCGTCGGCGCGCGCGCTGCTGGAGATCATCAACGACATCCTCGACTTCTCCAAGATCGAATCCGGGCGCATCGACCTGGAATCGGAACCGTTCGACCTGAACCAGCTGCTGGAGAACATCGCCGCGCTGATGACCTCGGCGATCAGCGCCAAGCCGGTGGAGATGATCGTCGAACCGTTGCCGGCCGGCTGCCGCTGGTTGCGCGGCGACGCGCTGCGCCTGAACCAGGTGCTGATCAATCTGGTCGGCAATGCCATCAAGTTCACCGAGCAAGGCGAAGTGGCGCTGTCGGTGCGCAGCTTCCCCAGCGGCGAACCGGGCAAGATCAAGCTGTTCTTCTCGGTACGCGACACCGGCATCGGCATCGCGCGCGACAAGCAGAGCCTGATCTTCTCGCCGTTCCTGCAGGCCGACACCTCCACCAGCCGCCGCTACGGCGGCAGCGGCCTGGGCCTGACCATCAGCCGACGCCTGGTGGAGCTGATGGGCGGCCAGCTCGAAGTGCAGAGCACGCCGGGCCGCGGCAGCGATTTCTATTTCGCGATCAGCTTCCCGGTGCTGCCGGCGCCGGCCGCCGAGGTCGAACATCCGGAAGCGCGGCGGGTGCTGATCGCCGACGACCACGACCTGGTGCGCAGCAACCTGAGCAGCATCGCCAGCGGTTTCGGTTGGCAGGTGGAAGCGGTGGCCAACGGCACCGACGCGATCGCCGCGGCCGGCCCGGAACGCGAGGGCTTCGACGTGATCCTGCTCGACTGGCGCATGCCCGACCTGGACGGGTTGCGCGTGGCGCAGCGCATCCGCGCGCAATCGGCGCCGGACCGGCAGCCGATCATCGTCATGGTCACCGCCTACGAGCGCCGCCTGCTGGAAGAGCAGCACTACGCGCCCAGCGACGTGGACGCGGTGATGACCAAGCCGGTCACCGCCTCGGCGCTGTACCGCACCATCGCCACGCTGCTGGCGCGGCGCCGCGGCGACGGCCCGGCGCCCTTGCTCAGCGGCGACGGCACCCCGCGCCTGGCCGGCGCGCGGCTGCTGGTGGTGGACGACAGCGAGATCAATTGCGAGGTCGCGCAGCGCATCCTCGAAGGCGAAGGCGCACTGGTGGAACTGGCCCACGACGGCGAGCAGGCGCTGCAGCGGCTGCGGCGCGATCCCAGCCGCTTCCAGCTGGTGCTGATGGACGTGCAGATGCCGACCCTGGACGGCTACGAGGCCACTCGCCTGCTGCGCGAGGACCCGCGCCTGGCCGGCCTGCCGGTGATCGCACTGACCGCCGGCGCCTACCGCCAGCAACAGGAACTGGCGCTGTCCAGCGGCATGAACGGCTTCATCGCCAAGCCGTTCCAGGTCGAGGAACTGATCGCGATCATCCGCCAGTTCCTGCCGCTGCGCCTGTCGCTGCCGCTGGAGCCGCTGCCGACCTCCGCCGCAGAGGTCTGGCCCGAGGCCGATCCACAGCTGCTCGACGCCGCGCAGGCGCAACGCCTGTGGAACGAGCGCGTGCCCTATCAGCGTTACCTGCTGAAACTGCTGCAGGACAACCCCGATCCGGCGGCGACGCTGCAGACCCTGCTGGATGCGCAGGCGCCGGCGGCGGCGATCTCCTACGTGCACAAGCTGCGCGGCTCGGCCGGCTCGCTGGCGCTGCCGGCGCTGGTCGCGGCCAGCGCCGCGCTGGAGGAACGGCTCGGCGACGCGCCGGACCAGGCCGACGCCGCGATCGCGGCGCTGGGCACGGCCATGAGCGCCACCGCCACGGCGATTCGGCGCTTCGCGGCCGAGGCCGAGGCGTTGCCCGCGCCGGTGCCGCCTGCCGCCCCCGCCGCCATCGCGGACGACGGCGCCGCGGCCGCGGTCCCGCTGCAGCAACAACTGCAGATGCTGCTGCAGGCCCTGGACAGCGACGACCCGGACCGCGTGGAACGGGTGCTGCACGACCTGGCGCCCTCGCTGCCCGCGGCGATGGCCACGGAGCTGAAGCAGTTGGTCGAGAGTTTTTCCTTCCGCGAGGCCGAAGCTCAAGTCAGGCGCTGGCAGGCCGATGCAATCCACTAGCATCCGCAGCGCCGATCCAATCCGGCTGCCGTTGGATGCACCCGACAAGGAACGACGATGGTCCAGCCCCCCATCCTGTGCGTAGACGACGAAGCCAGCAACCTGGCGCTGATCCGCCAGATCCTGCGCGAGGACTACGCGCTGACCTTCGCCAAGAACGGCGCCGAGGCGCTGCGCGCGGTGGTCAAGCACCGCCCGGCGCTGATCCTGCTCGACGTCGACCTGCCCGACCTGGACGGCTACACCATCGCCCGCACCCTGAAACAGGACCCGCGCACCGCGCCGATCCCGATCATCTTCGTCACCGGCAAGGACAAGGACGCCGACGAGAGCATCGGCTTCGAGGCCGGCGGCGTGGACTACATCACCAAGCCGTATTCGCCGAGCATCCTGCGCGCGCGGGTGCGCACCCATCTGTCGCTGGTCAGCGCCGCCAGCCTGGCCAGCAGCCATCGCGACGCGATCCAGATGCTGGGCATGGCCGGCCACTACAGCGACTCGGACACCGGCACCCATATCTGGCGGATGGCCGCCTACGCCCGCGCCCTGGCGGTGGCCGCCGGCTGGTCGGGCGAGGACGCCAAGCTGCTCGAGCAGGCCGCGCCGATGCACGACACCGGCAAGATCGGCATCCCCGACGCGATCCTGAAGAAGCCGGGGCCGCTGGATGCGGACGAATGGACGGTGATGAAGCGGCATCCGCAGATCGGCTACGACATCCTCAGCCGCAGCGGCGCGCCGCTGTTCCGGCTCGCCGCCGAGGTCGCGCTGTACCACCACGAGCACTGGGACGGCAATGGCTATCCGGCCGGCCTGGCCGGCGAACGCATTCCCGAGTCGGCGCGGATCGTAGCCCTGGCCGATGTGTTCGATGCGCTGACCACGCAGCGCCCGTACAAGGAACCATGGCCGCTGGCGAAGGTGATGGCGATGTTCCAGCAGCAGGCCGGGTCCCAGTTCGAGCCGCGGCTGGTGAGCCTGTTCACCGAGATCCTGCCGCAGATCCTGCAGATCCAGGACTACTGGAGCGAACGCGAGCCGGGCGACGACGTGCCGCACCGCGCCAACGCGCATGCCTCGGTGCAGCACAGCGACGGCTGAGCCGCACGCTCGCTGTCCGCACAAATGCTCGCGCTGCCCGCACCAATGTAGGAGCGGCTTCAGCCGCGACAGGCTCTATCCGTAGAGCCTGTCGCGGCTGAAGCCGCTCCTACAACATACAACAGCAACCACAAGACGAAGACGCTGCGACGCGCGCCGCCCTCAGCGCCGCTGCAACCGCCAGGCACGGTGAATCCGCGGATTGCGCTCGAAATCCGGCGCGATGGTCTGCGCGGTGATCTCCTCGCACGAGGCGAATTCGGCCAGCGCGTCCTCGTCCAGCTTGAAGCGGCGGAAATTGTTGGAGAAGTACAGCACGCCCTCCGGCATCAGCCGCGCCACCGCCGCGCGCAGCAGCCGCACGTGCTCGCGCTGCAGATCGAAATCCTCGGCGCGCGCGGAGTTGGAGAAGGTCGGCGGGTCGCAGAAGATCACGTCGTAGCGATTCTTCTCCGCCTCCAGCCAGGTCAGCGCGTCGGCCTGCACCAACCGGTGCTGGGCGCCGCCCTTGCCGTTGAAGCCCAGGTTGTCGGCGCACCACTGCAGGTAGGTGCCGGACAGATCCACGCTGGTGGTGGAATCGGCGCCGGCCACGGCGGCCTGCACGCTGGCCACGCCGGTGTAGCAGAACAGGTTGAGGAAGCGCTTGCCGCGCGCCTGCTGCGCCATCGCCCCGCGCAGCGGGCGGTGGTCCAGGAACAGGCCGGTGTCCAGGTAATCGAACAGGTTCACCCGCAGCAGCGCGTCGTGTTCGCGCACCACCAGGAACTCGCCGCGCTGCTCGAAACGGCCGTACTTGCTGCCGCCCTTGCCGCGCTCGCGCGACTTCAGCGCCACCCGCTCGGCCGGGACCTCGAATACCTCGCGCGCGGCGGCCAGCAGCTCGTTGCGGCGGCGGCGCACGTCGGCGTCGGGAATCTCCTCCGGCGCGGCGTATTCCTGCACGTGCAGATAGGTGCGCGCCTGGCCGCCGTCTTCCTGGTACACATCGATCGCCGCCGCGTATTCGGGCAGGTCGGCGTCGTAGGCGCGGAAGCAGCCGACCCGTTCGCGCGCGCGCCAGTTCTTGAACTTGCGCAGGTTCTTGCGCAGCCGGTTGGCGACCATCTGCGCGCCGTCGCTGAGCGCGCGCGGCGCCTCGGCCGGCTCGCGCTGCGCCACCGCGATCGGGTCGCAGACGATCAACGGGCATTCCAGCGCGCCATTGAACATCTGGTATTTCTTCGCCGCGCGCAGGCCGGTGGCGTAGGCCAGGTCGGCATTGCCGCACAGCAGGCTGGCGCGCCACTGCGGCACCGCGCGCTTGAGCGCCTCGCCCAGGCGCCGGTACAGCGCGGTGTCGGCGGCCAGGCGTTCGTCGTACGGCGGATTGCACACCACCGTGCCCAGCGCCTGCGCCGGCGTACGCAGGTCGGCGACATCGCGCACCTCGAACACGATCGCCGCGGCGACCCCGGCCGCCTGTGCGTTCTCGCGCGCGGCGCGGATCGCATGCGGATCGATGTCGCCGCCGTATATCACCGGCTGCAACGCGGCGCGGCCGGCCGCCTCGCGCTGCCGCGCCTCGGTCAACAGGGTGCGCCAGGCCTCCTGGTCGAAGCCCAGCCAACGGCTCGGCGCGGCGCTGAATTGCAGCGGCCCGGCGTCGCCACGGCGCGCGGCGGCCAGATCGCCGCGCAGCAGCCCCGGGGCCACGTCGGCGGCCATCAGCGCGCCTTCGATCAGCAGCGTGCCGCTGCCGCACATCGGATCCAGCAGGCCGCCGCCCTGCGCATACAGCTGCGGCCATTGCCCGCGCAGCAGCACCGCCGCGGCCAGGTTCTCCTTCAGCGGCGCGGCGTTCTGCACCTGGCGCCAGCCGCGCCGGTGCAGCGAGCCGCCGCCCAGGTCCACCGACAGCGTGGCGCGGCCCTTGCGCAGCGACAGGTTCAGACGCAGGTCCGGATCCTCCACGTCCACCGACGGCCGCTCCAGGCCTTCGCCGCGCAGCGTGTCCACCACCGCGTCCTTGACCCGCTGCGCGGCATAGCGCGCATGCGTGATCGCGGTGCCGGACACGTGCGCGTCCACCGCCAGGGTGTGCTGCGAGGTCAGGTGCTCGCGCCACGGCAACGCCGCCACTCCGGCATACAGCGCGGTCTCGTCGGGGCAGTCGAATTCGTCCAGCGGCCACAGCACGCGGCTGGCCAGGCGCGACCACAGCACCGCGCGCTGCGCATCGCGCAGCTCGCCCTCGCTGTTGACCCCGGACACGGTGGCGGTGGCTTTGGCGACGCCGAGCGCGAGCAGCTCGTCGACGAGCAGGTATTCCAGGCCCTTGGCGCAGGAGACGAAGAATTTCACGGGAATGCGGACCACACGAAGAAGGAAGGATGCGCGGGCGGGCGCCAGGCCCGCCCCGCGCGTATCGCGGCAGCGCGGCCCACGGCGGGCGGGCGGCAGCAACGGACGGGAAGACGCGAATGGTCGGCCATCGCGCCCGCCATTACCAGCCCGGGCCATGCTCCACGCCCGGCGGTTGCCGCCCAGGGCGCGCGGCGCGCACTCACCACGGCGCCAGCCGCCAGCCGTCCGGGTCGGCCTGCAGGCGCGTGTCCAGGCGCAGGCCGTCGAGGAAGGCGGCATCGTGCGAGACCACCAGCAGCGCACCTGGATACTGCAGCAGCACCTGTCGCAGCGCCTCGCGCGCGTCCAGGTCCAGGTGGTTGTCCGGCTCGTCGAGCAGCAGCAGGTGCGCCGGCGGATCGCGGTAGAACGCGCAGGCCAGCGCCGCCTTCAGGCGCTCGCCGCCGCTGAGCCGGCCGCTGGGCACGCCGATGCGCTGCGCGTCCAGGCCGAGCAAGGCCAGCCGCGTGCGCAGTGCAGCCACGTCGGCCACCGCATTGGCCGCCTGCAGCTGCGCCAGTGGCGGCTGTGCCGGATCCAGCAGCTGCAATGCCTGGTCCAGGTAGGCGCTGGGCACCTCCACCGCGCAGCGCCCGGCCAGCGGCACCAATTGGCCGTCCAGCACCCGCAGCAGGGTCGATTTGCCGCTGCCGTTCGGCCCGACCACGCCGATCCGCTGGCGGCCACCGATGCACAGATCCAGCGCGGCGCGCGTGGACGGCGCGTACGGCAGCCGCAGGCCGCGCAGGTCGGCGACCCGGCGACCGGCCGCCGCAGCCGGCATCGGCGCGAACAAGGCGACCGGTGCCGCGGTCTCGACCGCGCGCGCGGCCTCGCGCACCTGCGCCGACAGCCGCGCGTGCGCGTCGGCGGCTTGCTGCCGGTGCTTGCCGGCGCTGTGTTCGCTGCGCTGCTGCTGCGCGCCGAGCAGGATCGGCGCCTGGTTGGCCTCCTGCGCCTGGCGGCGGCCGTGCGCGCTGCGCCGCTGCTGGCGCGCCTGCTGCTCGCGCAGCGCATCGCCGTGACGCCGGCGTTCGTGCTTGCGGCGTTCCAGCTCGGCCAGCGCCTGTTGTTGCTGCTGCGCCTTGCACTGCGCGTAGAACGCGTAGTCGCCGCCGTAGTCGCGCAAGCCCAGCGACGACAGTTCCACGATGCGCTGCATGTGCTGCAGCAGCGCCCGATCGTGGCTGACCACCAGCAGCCCGTGCGGCCAGCGCTGCAGTTGCTGCTGCAGTTGCTGGCGCTGCTCAAGGTCGAGATGGTTGCTCGGTTCGTCCAGGATCAGCACGTCGGCGTCGGACAACCAGGCGCCGAGCAGCGCGACGCGCATCGCTTCGCCGCCGCTGAGTTCGGCCGCCGGCCACTGCGCGGTCACATGGCCGAGCCCGCACAGCTCCAGTTCGGCGTACAGGCGCTGGGCGATGTCCCAGCGCTCGCCGAGCGTATCGAAATCGGCCGGATCGGCGCTGCCGGCCTCGATCCGCGCCAGCGCCTCCAGCGCCGGGCCCACCCCGGCCAGCGACGCCACCGTGTCGCCAGCGGCGCGCGCGATCTGCTGCGGCAGGTAATGCACGCGGCCATGCCGGCGGCAGTGGCCGGCGCTGGGCGTCAGCTGGCCGGCGAGCAGGCGCGCGAACACGCTCTTGCCGACGCCGTTACGGCCGACCAGGCCGGTGCGGCGCGCATCGAGCGCGAAATCGAGAGCGGAAAACAGGGGCCTGCCGTCGGGCAGGACATACGACGCGCTATCCAGCGCGAGCCACGGATGCGTCATGGGAACTCCAGGGATGCCGGTCACGCCCGCCGCATTCGGCAGGAACGGACAAGGCCGTCGAAGACGGCGGCATCAATGGCGCATCGGAGGCATCCTCGGCTGGCTAACTACACTGAGCCACGATGGTAACCCGCATGCGCGCGGCCATGCAGCGACGCGGCGGCGGCGCTCAGCCGCCGGCCAGGAACGCGTCGTGGTAGTTGGCCTCGGCCACCGGCGGCAGGCGGTCGCCGAAACCGATCGCCTGGAAGTATTCGGCCGGCACCCCGGGCAACACCAGCCCCGGTTCCGGCGCGAAGCCGAAACGCGCGTAGAACGCAGGCTCGCCGAGCACCACGCAGCCGGCCGCGCCCAGCGCCTGCAGCTGCGCCAGCGCCTCGCGCACCAGCCGCGTGCCCAGTCCCTGGCGCTGGTGGCCCGGCCCCACCGACAGCGGCCCCAGCGCGTACCAACCGCGGCTGCCATCGGAGAGCTGCACTGGCGACACCGCCACATGCCCGACGATGTAGCCGTCGTGCTCGACCACCAGCGACAGGGTCAGCGCGCCGTCCGCGCGCAACCGTTCGATGATCTGCTGCTCGTCGTGTCGGCTGTGCTCAACGCGGAAGAACGCGACCAGGGTCAGCGCCTCGATCGCGGCGTGGTCGGCTTGGGTTTCGGCGCGGATGTTCAGTTCCATCGGTGACTCCGGTCGATGCGGCCTGCTGCGCGGAACATGCCGCTCACAGCGTTTCCAGCAATTCGGCGAACGCGCGCGCCGCGGTCTCGACGTGGCCGCCGAGCCGATGCATGTCGTCCACCAGCAGCAGCCGCGCCGCGCGCGCCTGCGCCCAGGCGATCACCTCGGCCGCGGGGATCAGTTCGTCGTGCCAGGCGTGCACGATCGAGATCGGCACCGGCGCCGCGTCCAGCGCCGGCATCCAGCCCATGCGCGTCGGCGGCACCATCAGGAACAGTCCGCGCACCGGCACCTGCAACGACACCTGCGCGGCGATGTACGCGCCCAGGCTGGATCCTGCCAGCACCACCGGCCCGCGCTGCGCGGCGGCCTGCGTCAACGCGAGCAGGCGCTGCAGCCGCGCCGGCACGTCGCCGAGCTGGCTGACCTCGCGGCGCGCGTCCAGGTCGGTGAAGTCCGGACGCTCGTGGCTCCAGCCCAGGCGCTGCGCGACCTCGGCCAGCGCCGCGACCTTGATCGCGTCCGGACCGCTCTCGAACCCGTGCGCAAGAATGCAGTGGCCGCGGCTCACAGCGCCACCACCGCATCGCCGAGCCGCAGCGTGCCGCCGTGCACGATTCGTGCGCACAGGCCGCCATGGCCGCGCATCGCGTTGTAGCCGCCCGGGCCCAGCGCGTGCTCCATGCGCGAGCACGGATCGCACGGCGCGATGCCTTCCAGCTCGACGTCGCCGACGCGGAAACGGCGGCCTTTCAGCGCGATCAGCGGGATGCCGGAGACGACCAGGTTGCGCCGCAGCGTCGCCGGCGCCACCTGCGCATGGCCGGCCAAGGCGGCGATCGCCGGCAGGTGTTCGGCCTGGATCAGGGTCAACCCGCGCTTGCCGTTGCGACCGGCGTAGCGGTCGCCGAACAGGCCGCCCTCGGCGTGCGCCACCGCCTGCTCCACTTCGAGCATCGGCACGTCGCGTGCCGGGCGCAGGCCTATCCAGTCCACGCGTCCGGCGCGCGGCAACGTGGCGAGCAGCGTCGCCAGCGGGCTATCGGGATTCAGAGTCATCGGCGAATGCTAGCATCCGCGCATGTCGCAGACCCCGCCGTTGCCGATCCACGATGCTCCCCTGCCCTACGTCGAACAGCTGCAGGCGCGCACGCTGGATGCGATCGATCTGGCGGTGATCCATTGCACCGAACTGCCCGACCTGGCCAGCGCGCGCGCCTACGGCGAACGCGTGCTGTATCCGTCCGGCACCGGCAACAGCGGCCACTTCTACATCGACCGCGACGGCAGCGTGCACCGCTACGTGCCGCTGCAGCGGGTGGCGCACCACGTGCGCGGCTACAACCCGCGTTCGCTTGGCATCGAACTGGTCAACCGCGGCCGCTATCCGCATTGGCTGGATTCGCGCCACCAGACGCTGGACGAAGCGTATCCGCCGGCGCAGATCCAGGCGCTGATCGCGCTGCTGCGCCAGTTGCAGGCGCAGTTGCCGCAACTGCGCCACATCGCCGGCCACGACGCGCTGGACCGCAGCCGCGAAAGCGCCAGCGACGACCCGGCGCTGCAGGTGCAGCGCAAGCTCGATCCCGGCCCGATGTTTCCTTGGGCGCAGGTGCTGGAGGCGGTGGCGCTGACGCCGTATGCGCCTTCGGCGGATGGGCTTTCAGACCGCTGACACCGCGCCCTGTACCCTCCTGTAGGAGCGGCTTCAGCCGCGACAGGCACCCTGATGGCGTATGTCGCGGCTGAAGCCGCTCCTACAAAAACAGCAGCAACGCCGCCGCACCTTCTCGCCCAGCACCGCAGGCTCAACGCGGACCGACATAGTTTTTTTCGCCCGCAGTCACCGCCAGTTCCAGGCGATTGCCGACCGGCGCCAGCGGGCACACCACGTGCACGGTGAACGCGCACGGCGGGTTCTGCGCCAGGTTGAAGTCCAGCACGATGCGCTCGCCCTGCGACGGCTCCACGAACAGATAGCGCGCGCCGCCATAGCTCTCGCGGCCGCTGGTGCGGTCGGTGAACGGGAAGAACAGCCGCTTGCCGTCGTCGTCGCGCAGCGCCTGCAAGCGGTAACGGCGGCCGTCGAGGGTGAACTCGGCGCTGCCGGCCAGCGCCAGCGGCTGCGGCGTGCCGATCGAGGTGAGCAGCACGATCGCGCGCGGCGCCGGCGCCGGATGCCAATCGGCGACCACACGCCAGCGCGGATCGATCGGGAAATAATCGATCCCGCGGAAACTGCCGCGCGCGGCCGCCTGCGGATCACGGAAGCGCCAACCGAACAGCTTGCCGGTGCGCACCACGTAGAACTCCTGCTCGCCCAGCGCCAGCCGCGTCTCGCTGCCGTGCGCCGCATCGGTGCCGAGGCGACCGGCGCGGAACGGCTGCCCGCGCACCGTCGGCGCGGCGTCTGCGGCGGCTTCGAACGCCACGCCGGCATCGGCGTCGATGCGCAGGCTGCCCAGGTGCGCGGGGCCGGCCGGCAGCTGCACGTCGTTGTCTGCGGCGCTGCCCACCTGATGCACGCCGCTGCGCAGCCGGCCGGAGCCGGTATAGCTGAGCCAGCCGCCCGGCGCGCGCAGCCGCGCCACGCGTTGCGCGCGGCGCTGTTCCACCGCCATCCGGTAGTGCGCGTCGGACTGCGAGCGCGGCGAGGCATCGGCGCCGTTGCCGCGCGGCCGCTCGCCGCAGCCGGCCAGACTCAGCGCCGCCGTCAGCATCCACATCCCACGCCAGCGCATCGCCTCAGCCATTGTACTTGCCACGCATGTCTCCTCCACGCACACCGACGCGCCACGGCGCCTGGCCGTGCCGGCTAGCCGCTGGCGCGCGGCCGCGCCGGATCGGCGATCCAGCCGCTCCACGATCCGGCATACACGCGCGCACCGTGCAGGCCGGCATGCTCCAGCGCCAACAGCAGATGGCAGGCGGTCACGCCCGATCCGCACATCAGCACCACCTCGCGCGGATCGCGCCCGTGCAGCAGCGGCTCCAGTTCGGCGCGCAGTTCCTGCGGCGGGCGCAGGCGCCCATCGCGCAGGTTCTGGCCCAGCGGACGGTTGACCGCGCCGGGCACGTGCCCGGCGACCGGATCGATCGGTTCGACCTCGCCGCGGAAGCGCTCGGCGGCGCGCGCATCCAGCAACCAGCCCGGCGCCTCGTGCAGGCGCGCGGCGATTTCCTCGGCATCGGCAATGCGGCTCGCGTCGAAACGCTGCGGATACGGCGGCAGCGGCGCAGGCGTCGCGGCAGCAGCGGTTTCCGGCAGGCCGAGCCGGCGCCATTCGGCCAGGCCGCCGTCGAGCACGGCGACGCGGCGATGCCCGAGCAGGCCCAGCATCCACCACAGCCGCGCGGCGGCCATGCTGCCGTCGCCGGCGTCGTAGACCACCACCTGGGTGTGCGGCGCGATGCCCCAGCGGCCGAGCGTCTGCGCGAACGCATCGGCCTCGGGCAACGGATGCCGGCCCAGGCCGCGGCGGCCGAGGTCGGACAGATCGGTATTGAGATCGGCGTATACCGCACCAGGCAGATGCGACTGCGCGTAGGCCTGGCGCGCGAGCTGCGCGGCCTGCGGATCGGCCAGCGCGGCAGCGGCGAAACGCGCATCCACGATGCGCAGGTCGGGGTGGCCAAGCACGGCGGCCAGCGCCGGCGCATCGACCAGATGCTGCCACTCGGGGATGGGTTCGCTCATGCGGTTTGCTCCAGTCGTCGGCGCAGGTTGAGCAGGATCGCCGCGGTCGCGCCCCAGATCCGCTGCCCCGGCCAGCCGTATTCCAGCACCACCCGCGGCCGCCCGCGGTAATCGGTCTCGATGCTGCGCAGGTTGTCGGGCGCCATCAGGTAGGCCAGCGGCACGTCGAACACGTCCGCCACTTCGCCGGGATGCGGCTGCGGCACGAACGCCGGATCGATCGCAGCCACCACCGGCATCACCCGGAAACCGCTGATGGTCACGAACGGATCGAGATAGCCCAGCGGTTCCACCTGCGCCGCGGACAGCGCGATTTCTTCCTCGCTCTCGCGGATCGCCGCGGCCACCGCATCGGCGTCGTCGGCTTCGATGCGGCCACCGGGAAAACTGACCTGGCCGCCATGGTGGCGCAGGCTGTCGGTACGCCGGGTCAGCAGCACGTGGGTGCCGTCGGCGCGCGGCAGCAGCCCGACCAGCACCGCCGCCTCGGCCAGTACGCCGTCTGGCAGCAAGTCGTGCAGTTCGTGGTGGTTCCAGCCGGGGCCGTCGGGTGGCGACTGCAGCGGATGCAGCGCGCGCAGCAGCCGTGTGCGTTCGGCCAGGCGCTGGCCCGGGGTCGGCGACCAGCCGCGCTCCGGCAAGATCTCCTGCATATAGCGCTGGCGCTCGGCGTCGCTCATGCCACGCCAGCGCGCGATCTCGTCGCCGCTGCGCAGGCAGCCCGCGCAGTAGCCCTGCGCGTCGAGCGTGCACAGACCGATGCAGGGCGTGAGCAACGCATGGGGGACGGGATCCATCGGATTCGACACCTGCTCAGACTAGCGCGATTCGCCGGCAGCGGCACTTTCCGTGCCGCAAAAAAATTGCGCCGGCGTTGCCGCCGGCGCAATGGTCATGCACTGGACAGTGCGCTTACTTGACGCTGATCAGCTTGATCTCGAACTGCACCGCCACGTTCGGCGGGAACGGCGTGCGCGGGTCGGCGCCATAGGCCTTGTCCGGCGGCAGGGTCACTTCCCACTTGGAACCGGCCGGCATCTGCAGCAGCGTGTCGCGCATGGCCTGCATCTCGACTTCGCTGACCTTGATCGACGGGATCTGCTGCGCCGGACGCGCCTGCGCCGGGCGCTGGCCGAACGGGTACGGACCGGCTACTTCCAGCTGCACGGTGCTGGCCTGGGTCGGCTTGGCGCCCTTGCCGGCTTCGATCACGCGGTACTGCACGCCGCTGGGCAGCGTCTGCACGCCGGCCTTGGCCTTGTTCTGCGCGATGAACTGGTCGCTCTTGGTCTTGTTCTCGGCAGCGGCCTTCTCGTAGTCGGCCTTGGCCTGCTGGGCACGGGCCTGCTCGCGCTTCTGGAACGCTTCGACGGCCGGCTTCAGCTGGTCGGCGGCGACCGCCGGCTGCTTCTTGGCGTAGGCATCCTGCAAGCCCTTCACCACCGCATTGATATCGAGCTGCTCGCCGCGGCCGGACAGTTCGGCAAGGTTGTTGCCGTAGTCGTAACCGAAGTAATAGCTCAGCTTGCCCTTCTCGGACGAGGTGTCCTGGGCGAACGCATTGCCGCTCAGGGCTAGGGCCGCCACGGCGACCGCAATAGAACGCAACTTCATCAAACAATTCTCCAGGGTGGTGGCACAGAGCGGCCTGTGCCGCCTGAGTTGACGCGTTAGGATAGCCGCCGCGGCGCGTAACCGCTACCGACGACGCAACTCTGACAAAGAAGCGCCGCCGGAGTTCCCTTCACTCTTTTTTTACATCTTTAGGAATGGCCATGTCCGGCACGCCGGTCGTCACCGCGACCCAGGATGCGATCCGCATCGTCACCGTCAACCGCGCTGACAAGCTCAACGCGTTGAATCGCCAAACATTACAGGCGCTGGACGCCGCCTTCGCCGAGGCCGAGGCCGAGGCCGCGATCCGCGTCGTGGTGCTGACCGGCGCCGGCGAGAAGGCGTTCGTGGCCGGCGCCGACATCGCCGAAATGAACGAACTCACACCGGTTCAGGGTCGCGACTTCTCGCAACTGGGCCAGCGCCTGATGCGCCGCATCGAGCGCCTGTCCAAGCCGGTGCTGGCGATGGTCAACGGGTTCGCGCTCGGCGGCGGGCTGGAACTGGCCATGGCCTGCCACCTGCGCGTGGCCGCCGACAGCGCCCGCCTCGGCCAGCCGGAGATCAACCTCGGGCTGATCCCCGGCTTCGGCGGCACCCAGCGCCTGGTACGCCTGGCCGGCCGCGCCGCGGCGTTGGAACTGTGCCTGCTCGGCACGCCGATCGATGCGGCGCGCGCGCTGCAGTTGGGCCTGGTCAACCGCGTGGTGCCTGCGGCCGAACTGCACGAGGCCACGCTGCAGCTGGCGCGGCAATTGGCCGCGGCCGCGCCGCTGGCGTTGCGCGGCATCCTCGACGCGATCCAGGTCGGCGCCGAATCGGCGATCGAGCAAGGCCTCGAGTACGAGACCGCGCAGTTCGGCCTGCTGTTCTCCAGCGAAGACATGCGCGAGGGCACGCGCGCGTTCCTGGAGCGGCGCCCGCCGCTGTTCCGCAATCGCTGAGCCGCGCGCCCCGATGCCCGACCTGCCCTCACCCGCCTCGCCGCTGCAATTGTTGCGCTGGGTGCTCGACGACGATCTCGACGCGGCGCTCGATGGCGGCCTGATGGAGTACGTCGGTGCCGCCGACGACGAGCTGCTCGATCCGGCGCATCCGCAGCTGCGCACGCAGCTGCTGGCGGCGCAACGGCGCCTGCGCGAGGCCTGGGCCGCGCGCGAACGCTACCGCGCGCGCAACGCACGCCTGGCACGCCGCGCCGCCGCACGCGAGGCACGGCGCGCGCCGCCAGCGAGCGTCGCCGCCGCGGTGCCGTCGCTGCCGCCGGCGGCGGCGGCGATCCTGGCGCGGGCCAAGGCCAAGGCCGCCGCGTGGGGTCCGCAATGAGCGCCGCGGTCGCCACGCCGCGGCGTGGGTCCACGTTGAGCAAGGCCGAGATCCACGAACTGTTCTCGCGCCTGTCCGAACTCAATCCCACGCCGACCACCGAACTGGACTACAGCACGCCGTTCGAGCTGCTGATAGCGGTGATCCTGTCGGCGCAGGCCACCGATGTCGGGGTCAACAAGGCCACGCGTCGGCTTTATCCGGTAGCGAACACGCCGGCGGCGATCCTGGCGCTGGGCGAGGATGGCCTGAAGCGCTACATCGCCACCATCGGCCTGTTCAACGCGAAGGCCAAGAACGTGATCGCCACCTGCCGCATCCTGGTCGAGCAGTACGCCGGCGAAGTGCCGCGCGACCGTGCGGCGCTGGAGGCCTTGCCCGGGGTCGGCCGCAAGACCGCCAACGTGGTGCTCAACACCGCCTTCGGCGAGCCGACCATCGCCGTGGACACGCATATCTTCCGCGTCGCCAACCGTACCGGCCTGGCGCCGGGCAAGGACGTGCGCGCGGTCGAGGACGGCCTGCTCAAGCGGGTGCCGGCGCAGTTCCTGCACGATGCGCACCACTGGCTGATCCTGCACGGCCGCTACGTGTGCAAGGCGCGCAAACCGGACTGCCCGCGCTGCGTGATCCGCGACCTGTGCCGGTTCAAGGACAAGACGCCGGCGTGAGGCTGTTCGAACGACAGCCGTGGTAGTGCCGGTCGGTTGCACTGTAGCTGCCCTGTAGGAGCGGCTTCAGCCGCGACAGCATCCAAAACCGGAACACCCGCCGCGTTCCTCGTCGCGACTGAAGTCGCTCCCACAAGGGTTCCGCAGCGCAATCGAGCTGTCGAGTTGCGAGACCTTTGCGGGAAAGACTTCAGTCCCGACTGCATGCCAGTTCGGAACATCCACCGCTTCGCTCGTCGCGGCTGAAGCCGCTCCTACAACGGCCTGCGGATAGCCGGCTGGGCGCACTGTAGGAGCGGCTTCAGCCGCGACAGCTCGTGCAGCCGGAGAACCCATCGCCGCGTTCGTCGCGACCGAAGCCGCTCCCACAAAAGCTTCCCAAGCGCAGCCGAGCTGCAAGGCCTTTTGTGGGAGGGACTTCAGTCCCGACTGCATGCCAGTTCGGAACATCCGCCGCTTCGCTCGTCGCGGCTGAAGCCGCTCCTACAACGGCCTGCGGATAGCCGGCTGGGCGCACTGTAGGAGCGGCTTCAGCCGCGACAGCTCGTGCAGCCGGAGAACCCATCACCGCGTTCGTCGCGGCCGAAGCCGCTCCCACAAAATCTTCCCAAGCGCAGCCGAGCTGCAAGGCCTTTTGTGGGAGGGACTTCAGTCCCGACTGCATGCCAGTTCGGAACATCCGCCGCTTCGCTCGTCGCGGCTGAAGCCGCTCCTACAACGGCCTGCGAATAGCCGGCTGGGTGCACTGTAGGAGCGGCTTCAGCCGCGACAATGTCCGAAGCCGAATGCCCGCAGCTGCACGCGTCGCGACCGAAGCCACTCCTGCACGATTCCCGTGGACACGCATCAGAACGACGCGGCTGCTACGCCGCGCGCTGCCCCTCCACGCGCCGGTCCAGTTCCTTCCAGTCCACCACCAGCGCGCAGCCGCGGGCGGCGGCGTTGCGGCTCCAGTCGCGCAGCAGTTCCAGGCAGGCATGGTCGACGTGATGCAGCCGCGCCACATCCAGATGCAGTTCGGTGTTGGGCGGCAGCCGCTCCAGGGTCCGCGCCATCTTAGGCACGCGCAGAAAGGTCGCCGAACCCTCCAGCGACAGGCGCAGCTTGCCGCCACCGGCCACGGCATCACCGCCGGCATCCTCGTGCGCATGCACGCCGACCTTCAGCCGCGACTGCTGCAGCGCCAGCCGCAACAGCGACAACGCGAAACCGATCAGCACGCCGGTGAGCAGGTCGGTGGCGACGATGGCGAAGGTGGTCGCCAGGTAGATCGCCGCGGTGCCGCGGCCGTAGGCGGCCAGGTCGCGTACCTGCCCGAGCTTGACCATCTTCAGACCGGTGTAGACCAGGATGCCGGCCAGGCATGCCACCGGGGTCATCCGCAGCAGCCACGGCAGCAGCAGCGCGAACACCAGCAGCCAGCCGGCGTGCAGGATGGTGGACATGCGCGTGGCGGCGCCGGCCTGCACGTTGGCCGCGCTGCGCACGATCACCCCGGTCATCGGCAACGCGCCGAGAAAGCCGCACAGCATGTTGCCCACGCCCTGCGCGGCGAGTTCGCGGTCGTAGTGGGTGCGCGGGCCGTCGTGCATGCGGTCCACCGCCGCCGCCGACAACAAGGTCTCGGCGCTGGCGATGAAGGCGAAGGTGAAGGCCGACAGCAGCAGCGTCGCGTCGAACACGCCGAGCATCTCGGCCAAGGTCGGGGTCTGGATCGCCGAAAACAGGTTGGCCGGCACGTCGACCTTGCGCACGTCCATGCCCTGCAGCTGCACCAGCGTGGTCATCGCCACCACCGCCAGCAACGCGCCGGGCACGAAGCGCAGCGGCTGCGGACGCAGCCGCTCCCAGGCCAGCATGATCGTGATGGTGCCCAGCCCGACCAACAGCGCGGCGCGACCCACGCCCGCCTCCAGCGCCTGCCACAGCACCGCCGGCAAGGCGGCGAAATTCTGCAGCCCACGCGCCTTCGGTGCCGCATCCATCAGCACGTGCGATTGCGAGGCAACGATCAGGATGCCGATGCCCGAGAGCATGCCGGCGACCACCGCCGGCGAAGTCATGCGGAACCACACCCCGGCCCGGCACAGCCCGGCGATCAACTGGATCGCGCCGGCCAGCAGGATCACCGGTCCCAACGCGGCCACGCCATGCTGGCGGACCAGTTCGAACACCAGCACGGCCAGGCCGGCGGCCGGGCCGCTGACCTGCAGCGGCGAGCCGGCGATCATGCCGACCACCAGGCCGCCGACGATGCCGGTGATCAGGCCGGCCGCCGGCGGCATGCCCGAGGCGATGGCGATGCCCATGCACAGCGGCAGCGCGACCAGGAACACCACCACCGAGGCCAGCAGGTCGCGGCCGAACGCGCCGTTGCGCAGGTAGCCGGCAAGTGCGGATGCGCCGGCGCGGGAGGGTTCTGTCATGGTTCGCATGTTCGACTCCTTCAGACCGCGACGTTGCGCAGGACCGGCACCAGGCGCGGGCGCGGGGTGGCTTCGGGCGCACGCTTGCCCTCTTCCGGCAGCAGCGGCACGAAGCGGCCCTGCTCGGCGTCGAAGGCGCGGATCTCGCCGTGGGCGATGTCGTAGATCCAGCCATGGATCCGCAGCGCGCCGCGTGCCAGCCGCGCCGCCACCACCGGCTGGGTGCGCAGGTGGTCCAGCTGCAACACCACGTTCTCCTCGGTCAGGCAGTGCAGCGCGTCCTCGGGGTGCCCGGCGTGATCGTGCTGCGCGGCGACCTGGCGCGCGCTGTCGGTGTGCTTGAGCCAGGCGGCCACGTTCGGCACGTCCTGCAGAGAGTCGGGATTGAGCACCGCCTTCATCGCGCCGCAGTCGGTGTGGCCGCAGACAACGATGTGCTTCACCTGCAACACCGCCACCGCGTATTCGATCGCCGCGACCACGCCGCTGACGTGCTGCGAGTACGGCGGCACCACGTTGCCGATATTGCGGTAGACGAACAGTTCGCCAGGCTGCGCGGCGAACATCAGTTCCGGCATTACCCGCGAATCGGCGCAGGTGATGAACAGCGTATGCGGGGTCTGGCCGCCGGCCAGTTGCCGGAACAGGCCGCGCTGGCGCGGATAGACCTCTTTGCGGAAGTGGCGGAAACCATCGAGCAGACTTTCCATGGGGGGGAACCTCGGGACAAGGGAAAGGCGTCGCCGCGGCGGATGCCGCAGAACGGGGGACAGCGAGCGAGAGCCAAAGCGCGGGCGCACTTTGCGAGTGCCGCAGGCGCTGGCGGGCGGTGGAAGTTGGATCGGCGATCGATCCCGAGGCCAGCGGCCGAGCGGGATCGGATCCGCCAGCTCAGCCGCTGGGAGGTCGCAGGCGCGGCTGCGGATGGGTGCCGGCGCCGTGCCACGCCGCCGGCTCGGGCCAGATCGGCGCGATGCGTGTCGGCCGCCATGCCGCGGCCGGCAGCACCGGCGTGTCGTCGTACGCGAGTTGATCGGCACTGCTGCGCGATGCGTCTTCCTGCGCATCGGCCGCCTGCATGTCCGGCGCAGCGGCCTGGCCGATGGCGGCCGGCGTCGGCGGCGCTGCCGTCGGCGCCGAGCGCAACGCCGGCATCAGCGCCAGCAGCGCGATCAGCAACAGTGCGGCGAGCATCGGCATCCGTTTGCGGGCATGCGAGTTCATGTCTCCACGCTACCCAGCGGGTCCGCGACCGACAAGTGGTGCAGCGCACAAAAGAGCCAATCGATGGCGCGCTGGCGAGACGATGCCGCGCTTTGTGATGTCCGTCGTGCGCCACGACGCGCATGCGGCGTTTCATCTGCGCGCCATCGGACCGCAACATGGCGCGCGTCCAATGGCGCAAAGGACGCGGTGGCGTGCAGCGGCGTGCTTGGCAGCCGTCCGCCAACTGTCACATTTACGCAATCTTCACATATTAGCCTGCGCGCATCTTCCCACCGCCCAGGCAACCCATGAAACTGTCTCGCACCCTCCTCTCGGCAGCCGTGCTCACCGCCGTGTTCGCGCCTGCCGCGCACGCCGAAATCGCCATCGACGTGATCGGCGGTTCGGAAGTCTCCTTCGAAGGCCTGGTCCAGGCCGACGGCAACTGGTACGACAACGACGTCCAGGACCTCAACGGCACCACCGGCAACAACGGCAAGAACTCCGAGTTCGGCATCCGCCGCGCCGAGCTGGTAGTCAAGGGCAAGGGCCCGGGCAATTTCGAGTGGGTTGCCGGCTACGATGCCAGCGTCCTGCGCGAGTCGGCCAACAACGGCACCACCGTGCGCAGCACCGGCAAGTTCCTGGACAACAACATCAAGTACAAGTTCGGCGGCAACGCCAACAACTTCCTGCAGCTCGGCCAGTACAAGCAGCCCAACAGCCTGGAAGAACTGTCCAGCACCAAGAACAACGACTTCATCTCCAAGGCCTCGGTCACCAACACCTACGCGGTGTCGCGTCGGCTCGGCGGCGCGGTCGGCTACGGCGACAACAACTGGAGCGTGGTCGGCAGCGTGTTCGGCCGCGAGCTGAGCCGCAACCTGGCGCACGGCAGCGGCTACGGCGCGCGTGGCACCTTCGCGCCGATCAACGAGGCGGGCAACATCCTGCACTTCGGCCTGAGCTACGTGAACTACGACACCGACGCCGACACGCTGCGCCTGCGCGCGCGTCCGGACGCCGACCTGGCCTCGGTGCGCCTGGTCGACAGCGGCAACCTGACCAACACCGACCGCATCGGCGTGATCGGCGGCGAAGCGATGTGGGTCAGCGGCCCGTTCAAGACCCAGGCCGAGTACTACAACGCCAAGGTCGAGCGCTACGGCTCCAGCGACAACTACAGCAGCGACGGCTGGTACCTCAGCGGCGTGTGGAACATCACCGGCGAGACCTGGGGCTACAAGGCCGGCGTGCCGACCACCCCGCTGCCGAACGAGCCGGCCAGCGGCATGTGGCAGCTGGGCGTGCGCTACGACAGCATCGATATGAACGACGGCGACCTGATCGCGCGTCCGGTCGGCGCACCGCTGGTCGACGGCGTGCTCGGCGGCAAGATGAGCACCTGGACGGTCGGCGCCAACTGGTACTGGCGTTCCAACTTCAAGCTGGCGCTGAACTACGTGATGGTGGACAGCAGCAAGTACAGCAGCACCACCCGCGGCAACGTCAGCGACAAGCCGAACATCCTCGAAGCGCGCGCGCAGTTCTACTGGTAATCGCCGCGGCCCGATGCAGCGCGCGGCGCATGCCGTGCGCTGCATCGGCGCCATGTTCCATGCAGCGTCATGTTTCCGTCATGTACCAGCCCCGGCACCGTCATCGAACGGTTATGTAATGCCCGCATGCGGTGCCCCGCATACCACCCTTCAGGAGCTTCCTCCGTGATCCTCTCGCTCAAATCCCGCGTCGCGGCTGCCGCCGTCGCCGCGTCGTTCGTGTTCGCCGCCAACGCCGCCGATGTCACCGGCGCGGGCGCCTCGTTCATCTATCCGGTCATGTCCAAGTGGTCGGCCGACTACAACACCGCCACCGGCAAGAAGGTCAACTACCAGTCGATCGGTTCCGGCGGCGGTATCGCCCAGATCAAGGCGGCGACGGTCGACTTCGGTTCTTCCGATGCGCCGCTGAAGCCCGACGACCTGGCCGCGTCCGGCCTGGCCCAGTTCCCGTCGGTGATCGGCGGCGTGGTGCCGGTGGTCAACGTGCAGGGCATCGCCCCGGGCGCGCTGAAGCTGGACGGCAAGACCCTGGCCGACATCTTCCTGGGCAAGGTCAAGACCTGGAACGACCCGGCGATCGTCGCCCTGAACCCGGGCGCGAAGCTGCCCGACGCCAAGATCACCGTGGTGCACCGCTCCGACGGTTCGGGCACCAGCTTCAACTTCACCAACTACCTGTCCAAGGTCAACCCGGACTGGAAGAGCAAGGTCGGCGAAGGCACCGCGGTCCAGTGGCCGGTCGGCATCGGCGGCAAGGGCAACGAAGGCGTCGCCGCTTACGTCAAGCAGATCAAGGGCGGCATCGGCTACGTCGAGCTGTCGTATGCGCTGCAGAACAAGATGGCCTACACCGCGATGAAGAACGCCGCCGGCAAGTTCGTGCAGCCCAGCGACGAGAGCTTCGCCGCCGCTGCTGCCAGCGCCGATTGGGCCAACGCCAAGGACTTCTACCTGGTGATGACCAACGCCCCGGGCGAGGCCTCGTGGCCGATCACCGCGACCAACTTCATCCTGGTCCACAAGCAGCCGAAGAACCCGGCCAGCGCCAAGGCCACCAAGGACTTCTTCAAGTGGGTCTACGCCAATGGCGACGCCCAGGCCAAGCAGCTGGACTACGTGCCGCTGCCGGACGCGCTGGTCAAGCAGATCGACGCTTACTGGAGCGCCAACCTGAAGTATTGATCGGCTCTCTCTCCGCCGATCGCTACCCGACGCGGGCCCCTCACGGGGTCCGCGTTTTTTATTTCCTTCTTCCACCGGCTCCCTGCCGCCCCCCTCCCCTTCTCCCATTGGGAGAAGGTGCCCGCAGGGCGGATGAGGGTAGGCGCGAGGCTGTGCCTGATCGGGACGCGAAGCAGCGCCTGATACCGCAAGCAGGACAAAGCGGTCCCGGATGCCGCAGGATGTATGGGCGCCGCCGGATACACGATGCAAGCACGGCCGCAGCGACTCCGCCCATCTGCGCGTGGCTTCGCCCGTACCCTCACCCCCGACCCCTCTCCCGACGGGAGATGGAAGCGAAGCGGTTGTTTTCCTTGACCAATTTCACGCACGGGCAGCCGCGTCATGAGGCTGTAACAAAAACATCATTTCATAGCGAACATCCGCCGGACCTTCCGGCCCTCTTCGCTACGGAGTGACCCCATGAAATTGCAGCCGGCACGCTTTGCCGTCCTGTCCCTGGCCCTCGCCTTCGCCGTCACTGCCTGCCAGCCGGGCAATGGCGACAAGCCGCAGGGTGCCGCCGATGCGGCAGGTGGTGCGCCCGCAGCCGCTCCGGCCGACGGCGCCAAGACCGCCGCGGAAATCTCCGGCGCCGGCGCGTCCTTCATCTATCCGCTGGTGTCCAAGTGGTCGGCCGACTACCACACCGCCACCGGCAACAAGATCAACTACCAGTCGATCGGCTCCGGCGGCGGCATCGCCCAGATCAAGGCCGGCACGGTCGATTTCGGTTCCTCCGACAAGCCGCTGGACAGCGCCGAGCTGGCTGCCGCCGGCCTTGGCCAGTTCCCGTCGGCGATTGGGGGCGTCGTGCCGGTGATCAACATGGACGGCATGGAAGCGGGCAAGCTGAAGCTGACCGGCAGCGTGCTGGCCGACATCTTCCTCGGCAAGGTCACCACCTGGAACGACCCGGCGATCGTCGCGCTGAACCCCGGCACCACCCTGCCCAGCACCAAGATCAACCTGGTGCACCGCTCCGACGGCTCGGGCACCAGCTTCAACTTTACCAACTACCTGTCCAAGGTCAGCCCGGAGTGGAAGAGCAAGGTCGGCGAAGGCACCTCGGTACAGTGGCCGGGCGGCGTCGGCGGCAAGGGCAACGAAGGCGTGGCATCGTACGTGCAGCAGATCAAGGGTTCGATCGGCTACGTCGAACTGGCCTACGCGCTGCAGAACAAGATGCCGTACGCCTCGCTGCAGAATGCGGCCGGCAACTGGGTCCAGCCCAACGCCGAAAGCTTCGCCGCGGCGGCCGCGTCGGCCGACTGGGCCAACGCCAAGGACTTCAACCTGGTCATCACCAACGCCGCCGGCGCGCAGGCGTGGCCGATCACCGCCACCAACTTCATGCTGATGCACAAGCAGCCCAAGGATGCGGCGCGCAGCAAGGCGACCCTGGAGTTCTTCAAGTGGGCGTTCGAGAAGGGCCAGCCGCAGGCCAACGACCTGCACTACGTGCCGCTGCCGCCGGAACTGGTGCAGCAGATCGAGGCGTACTGGGCCAAAGAGTTCAAGTAAGCGCCACCCCGCTTCCGCCCTCGCCGGCGGAAGCAGGTGCGCGGCGGCAGGACGCGCCGCGCACGTGACTCCCGCTCGGCGTCGCTGCAGGCAGCGCCGGGCGCCGCATCGGTACGACGTATTCCGGACTTTCGGGTTCCCGCCTGCGCGGGAGCGACGCAGCCACCCACCGCGCGCGGCCACCGCCGCCGCGGCAACGATCGGATCGCGCCACCGCGCGCTCCGGCAAACACCGAGCCCATGAACGCCACTGTCATTCCCGAAGCGATATCGGCGCCCAGCGGACGCGACCTGCGCGACGCCCGTGCCGACCGTCTGTTCCGCTGGACGCTCACCGCCACCGTCGTCTTCGTCCTCATCGCCCTGGCCAGCGCGGCACTGTCGATGCTGTGGGGCGGCCGCCATGCCTTGCAGATGCAGGGCCTGAGCTTCTTCTACTCCAGCGAATGGAATCCGGTCGAGAACAAGTACGGCGCGCTGGCGCCGATCTACGGCACCCTGGTCACCGCCATGATCGCGATGCTGATCGCGGTCCCGGTGAGCTACGGCATCGCCTTCTTCCTGACCGAAGTGTCGCCGCGCTGGCTGCGCGGCCCGATCGGTACCGCCATCGAGCTGCTGGCCGGCATCCCGTCGATCATCTACGGCATGTGGGGCCTGTTCGTGCTGGTACCGGTGATGACCGAATACGGCACGCCGTGGCTCAACGACCACATCGGCACGCTGCCGGTGATCGGCCCGATGTTCCAGGGCCCGCCGCTGGGCATCGGCCTGCTCACCGCCGGCTTCGTGCTGGCGATCATGGTGATCCCGTTCATCTCCTCGGTGATGCGCGAGGTGTTCCTGACCGTGCCGACGCGCCTGAAGGAATCGGCCTACGCGCTGGGCTCGACCAAGTGGGAAGTGAGCTGGGACATCGTGCTGCCCTACACCCGCTCGGCGGTGATCGGCGGCATCTTCCTGGGCCTGGGCCGCGCGCTCGGCGAGACCATGGCGGTGGCGTTCGTGGTCGGCAACACGGTGCGGCTGTCGCCGTCGCTGCTGGAGCCGGGCACCACCATCGCCGCACTGATCGCCAACGACTTCGGCGAGGCCACCGAGACCTACCGCTCGGCGCTGCTGCTGCTGGGCTTCGTGCTGTTCATCGTGACCTTCGTGGTGCTGGCGATCGCCCGCCTGATGCTGCAGCAACTGTCGCGCCGGGAGGGCAACTAAATGGCCGCCGACATCGCCGACCGCCTGTACAACCGCCGCCGCGTGGTCAACGTGTTCGCGCTGCTGCTGTCCTGTTGCACCGCGCTGTTCGGGCTGGCGTTCCTGGGCTGGATCCTGTGGACCCTGCTGTCCAAGGGCATCGCCGGCATCAACATCGACCTGTTCACCCGCATGACCCCACCGCCGGGCGAAGAAGGCGGCCTGGCCAACGCGTTCTTCGGCAGCGCGGTGATGTGCGGCCTGGCGCTGCTGATCGGCACCCCGCTGGGCGTGGCCGCCGGCACCTGGCTGGCCGAATACGGCAATGCGCGCAAGACCGGCCAGGTGGTGCGCTTCGTCAACGACATCCTGCTGTCGGCGCCGTCGATCGTGCTCGGCCTGTTCGTGTACACGCTGTACGTGATGCAGACCGGCGGGCGCTTCTCGGCGATGGCCGGCGCGCTGTCGCTGGCCTTCATCGTGCTGCCGGTGGTGGTGCGCACCACCGACGAAATGCTGCGCCTGGTGCCTTCGCAGATGCGCGAAGCGGCGCTGTCGCTGGGTATCCCGCAGTGGAAGGTGACGGTGCAGGTGCTGTACCGCAGCGCCTCGGCCGGCATCGTCACCGGCGTGCTGCTGGCGCTGGCGCGGATCAGCGGCGAGACCGCGCCGCTGCTGTTCACCGCCTTCGGCAACCAGTACTGGAACAACAACGTGATGCAGCCGATGGCGAGCGTGCCGGTGGTGATGAACTCCTTCGCCGGCAGCCCCTACCCCAGCTGGCAGCAGCTGGCCTGGTCCGGCGCGCTGGTGCTCACCGTGTTCGTGCTGCTGGTCAGCCTCGGCGCGCGCGGCCTGCTGCGCCGCTACAAGACTTCCAACGATTGATTCCCCTATGGAACCGGCCATGAACGATCACCACAACACCGCACCGATGCACCGCATCGCCATGCCCGCCGGACACACCGCGCTGGCGCCATCGCCGGTCAAGGTGGCCGCACGCGGCCTGGACTTCTACTACGACAAGTACCACGCGCTGAAGGGCATCAACATCGAGGTGCCGGAAAAGCGCGTCACCGCGTTGATCGGCCCGTCCGGTTGCGGCAAGTCGACCCTGCTGCGCATCTTCAACCGCATCTATGCGCTGTATCCGAAGCTGGAGGCGCGCGGCGAGGTGCTGCTGGACGGCGAGAACATCCTGTCGCCGAAGTACCCGATGAACCGCCTGCGCAGCAAGGTCGGCATGGTGTTCCAGAAGCCGGTGCCGTTCCCGATGACCATCTTCGAGAACGTCGCCTACGGCATCCGCCACCACGAGAAGCTGTCCAAGGCGGACATGACCGACCGCGTCGAACAGGCGCTGCGCCAAGGCGCGCTGTGGGACGAGGTCAAGGACAAGCTCGGGCAGAGCGCGCTGGGCCTGTCCGGCGGCCAGCAGCAACGCCTGTGCATCGCCCGCGCCGTCGCCCTGCGCCCGGACGTGCTGCTGCTCGACGAGCCGACCTCGGCGCTGGACCCGATTTCCACCAGCCGCATCGAGCAACTGGTCGAAGAGCTGAAGAACGACTACACCATCGTCATCGTCACCCACAACATGCAGCAGGCCGCGCGCGTGTCCGACTACACCGCCTTCATGTACCTGGGCGACCTGATCGAACACGACCGCACCGAGATCATCTTCTCGCAGCCCAGCAAGCAGCAGACCGAAGACTACATCACCGGCCGCTTCGGCTGAGACGCCCGACGCCAGCCCCGCGACGCCAGGACGGCCGCGGCGACACTAACGAATCCAACGGACCTACGACATGAACACCCAGCCGAACGAGCACATCGTGAAGAGCTACGACGAAGAACAGCACCGCATCGCCGCGGAGATCGTGCGCATGGGCGAGACCGCAGTGGCGCAGCTGGAAGCGGCCCTGGACGTGGTCGAACGCCGCGACGACAACGCCGCGCTGCGCATCGTGGTCAACGACGAGGCGATCGACGCGCTCGAGCATGCGATCAGCAGCGACGTGATGCGGCTGGCGCTGCGTGGACCGATGGCGCGCGACCTGCGCGAGATCCTCGCCGGCCTGCGCATCCCGGCCGACATCGAACGCATCGGCGACTACGCGGCGAACGTGGCCAAGCGCTCGATCGCGCTGAACACCTCGCCGCCGATGCCGCAGACCCTGGGCCTGCGCCAGCTCGGCAAGCTCGCCGCGCAGCAGGTCCGCGAAGCGCTGCTCGCCTACCGGAGCAACGACGCCGACGCCGCGCTGCGGGTCCGCCAGGGCGATGCGCTGCTGGACGCGCAGTACACCGCGCTGTTCCGCGAACTGCTGACCTACATGATGGAGGATCCGCGCAACATCACCCCGTGCACGCATCTGCTGTTCATGGCCAAGAACCTGGAGCGGATCGGCGACCACGCCACCAACATCGCCGAGAACGTGTGGTTCCTGGTGCATGGCGACCAGCCGCTGCCGCCGCGCGACAAGCGCGACGAAACCAGCAGCACCTCGGGCATCTGAGTCTGGATTCAAGCGGCTCCGACGCGATCGATACTTGGCGACACATAGCGACGCGTGCAAATGATGGAATCGCCAGGAAACGCCTATTCACCGGCTGGCGCCTAGCGTGTGGGAACGCGTGGAGCCGTTCCCCATCGACCGCCCGACAGGTCGCCACCGGCGTGATCAGCAGCGTCATCGCCAACAGCCACTGAGGCTGAGGCGCATGGCGCGATCGGAAGGCCCCGCTTCGGCGGGGCTTTTTCGTTGCGCACGGCGCAGCGCCGCATGCGGCGGACTGCGCCAGCGGGTACGCTTGGCGGACACGGCCAGCGTGGCGACGCCGGCACCACGTCCGTCTGCCAGGAGAGTCCGCATGTCCATCCCCTCGCGTCCGTCCACCGCCCTCGCCGGCGCCGTCCTGCTCGGCGGCCTGGGCCTGTCCGCCTCCGCCCTGGCGATGACCGACCTGGCCCAGGGCTATGCGCTCGGCGCCCAGGCCGCGGCGCCGCCGAGCGCCGATAAGGCAGCGACCGCCGTGCCGGCGCAGCCCACCTCCAAGTCCAAGTCCGCGGATGCCGCCGGCACCGACAAGGCCGCCGAGGGCACTTGCGGTGCGCATGCGCAGCAAGCCGCCAAGGCCAAGCCGGACAAGTCCGCCACCGCCCCGGCCCAGCACGACGACAAGGCGATGGCCGAAGGCAAGTGCGGCGAAGGCAAGTGCGGTGGCGGCGGCTGATTCCGTCCTGCGCAGGCCGGACGCGGCCAGCGCCGGACTCGGCCTGCGCCGCGGCCTGCTGCCGGAGCTGCTGCAGGCAGCGCCAACCGCATTCGATTTTCTCGAGTGCGCGCCGGACAACTGGATCGGCGTCGGCGGCCGCCTGGGCGCGATGCTGGACACGCTGGCCGCGCGCCACCCGCTGAGCTGCCATGGCCTGTCGCTGTCGCTCGGCGGCATCGCGCCGCTGGACGCGGACCTGCTCCGGCAGACCCGGCAATTCCTGGATCGGCACCGTGTCGCCTTGTACAGCGAACACCTGAGCTACAGCGCCGACGACGGCCAGCTCTACGAACTGCTGCCGCTGCCGTTCACCGACGAAGCGGTGCGCCATGCCAGCGCGCGCATCGCCCAGGCGCAGGACGCGCTGGGTCGGCGCATCGCGGTGGAGAACGTGTCCTACTACGCCGCGCCCGGCCAGGCGTTAAGCGAAGCCGAGTTCGTTGCGGCGGTGCTGGCCGAAGCCGACTGCGACCTGCTGCTCGACGTCAACAACGTCTGCGTCAACGCCGCCAACCATGGCTACGACGCCCTCGCCTTCCTCGCCGCGATGCCGAGCGCGCGCATCGCCTCGTACCACATCGCCGGGCATCGCGACGACGCCGCCAGCGCGTTGAAGATCGACACCCACGGCGCAGCGGTGGCTGCGGACGTGTGGGATCTGCTCGACGCCGCCTACCGCCTGCACGGAGTGCGCCCGACCCTGCTGGAGCGCGACAGCCAGTTCCCGCCGCTGTCCGATCTGCTGCACGAGGTGCAGCGCATCCGCGACGCACAAGCGCAGGCCATGTCGATGCAAGCAGCGCATGTGGCGCATGGCTGACTCCCTGCACGCGCAGCAGTTCGCGTTGGCCCTGCACCTGCGCGATCCGCAGCGGCACGCCCCGCCGCCGGACATCGAGCCGCGGCGGCTGGCGGTGTATCGCGCGCTGTTCTTCGACAACATCACGCAACTGCTCGCCTCGCACTTCCCGGTGCTGCGCGCCACCCTTGGCGAGGACGCATGGCAGGCACTGCTGCGCGCCTTTTGCGCCGAGCATCGCGCACGCACGCCGCTGTTCCCGCGCATCGGCGGCGAGTTCGTACGCTTTCTGCAGCAACGCGGCGAGGATCCGCAACGGCCATGGCTGGCGGAACTGGCGCACTACGAAACGGTCGAACTGGAGGTGCAGATCGACACTGCGCCACTGCCGCGGCACGATCCGCACGGCGACCTGCTCGACGGCATTGCGCAGCTCTCGCCCTGGCTGCGCCTGCTGCGCTATCGCTGGCCGGTGCAGCGCATCGGCCCGGCCTGGCAACCGGGTGAAGCGCCGGCGCAGGCAACCTGCCTGCTGGCACGGCGCGACGCCGACGGCCAGGCGCGCTTCGCCGAACTGGCGCCGCTGGCGTATGCGCTGGTGGAGCGGCTGCACGTCGGCGCGCACAGCGGACGCGCGCTGCTGCAGCGCCTGGCCGCCGAGCACGGCCAGGACCCGGACGCGCTACTGCACGACGGTGCCGCGCTGCTCGAGCGCATGCGCCAGCAGGGCAGCGTGCTCGGCACCCGCCTGTCGGCTTGAGGCGCGCAACGCGATAACCAAGCACGGCGGCATTTCGATCCACCGGCCATGCCACTGTAGGAGCGGCTTCAGCCGCGACAGGCCCTATGGGAACGCCCGTCGCGACTGAAGTTGCTCCCACAACACTCCGCCGACAGCGAACCCTCGATCTGACGTCGCGTCACCGATCTGCAGAAATTCGTCTCGCCGCGTGCCGCGGCGCCTGTGTCGAAGGCGCGCGCCTGACCCGATCCGTCTTCGCCAAGCCAGCGCGCGCCCTGTCGCGGCGGAGGTTTAGCCACGCTCTGCTACCCTGCACGCATGAACGATCACGTCGAAAGCCCGTCCCAGCCCCTCGCCGCCACCCCTATGTCGCGGCGTTTCCGCGGCTATCTGCCGGTGGTGGTGGACGTGGAGACCGGCGGCTTCGACTGGAACCGGCATGCGCTGCTGGAGATTGCCGTGGTCCCGATCGAGATGGACGAGGCCGGCCAGTTGTACCCCGGCGCCACCGCCAGCGCGCATGTGGTGCCGGCGCCCGGCACCGCCATCGACCCGAAGTCGCTGGAAGTCACCGGCATCATCCTCGACCACCCGTTCCGCTTCGCCAAGCCCGAACGCGAGGCGCTGGACCACGTGTTCGCGCCGGTGCGCGCGGCGGTGAAGAAGTACGGTTGCCAGCGCGCGATCCTGGTCGGCCACAACGCCCATTTCGACCTGAATTTCCTCAACGCCACCGTGGCCCGCTGCGGCCACAAGCGCAACCCGTTCCACCCTTTCAGCGTGTTCGACACCGTGACCCTGGCCGGCATCGCCTACGGCCAGACCGTGCTGGCCCGCGCCGTACAGGCCGCCGGCTTCGACTGGAACGCTGCCGACGCGCACAGCGCGGTCTACGACACCGAGCAGACCGCCCGCCTGTTCTGCAAGATCGCCAATGCGTGGCCGGCGCCGCAGATCGGTTGAGGGCCTAGCACCGACCGCCGCCGCACCGCATTGCCGGCCAGAGGGCCGACGCTTCACCAAGCCCGCTTCGCCTTGCGGCTCTCAACTCAGGTATCAGCTGGCTATGGGAATGTTCCGGCAACTGATCATTATGGCCGCCCTGCTCTGGGCAGGCAGCGCGCATGCCGACGATTTCCTGCGTCGAAACGTCCTTTACTTCCTGCAACACGCGTCCGTGACGGCCCATGTCCGCATTGACGGCACTCGTACCATCAAGGAATTTCGCGACCTCACGACCGGGCGGGTCGGATACAAAACGTTCGAGGTGACGGCCACCGTCATCGAGGGATTCAAGGGCGTCGGACCAGGCAAGATTACGTTCGCCGTCGTCCAGGAGCAGCCTTCCGACCCGCCACGCAACGGCCAATTCATCGTCAGCCTGAATCGCGACAAGGATGGCCGTCTCGTCTTTGCGGATGACAGCGTCTTGTGGGTGGCCGCCAGCCCAGACCTGCTTGCCGCAGTCCGCGCGGGCGGATAATTGAAGAGTGCATTCGGGCAAAGCCGCCTCGCGGCTCGATGCAGGCAGATAGTCAGATAAAAATGTCTCAGGATCAACATCAAGAGCTTTGGTACCAGGCCGCAGGTGGGCAGTCGCTTTGCGCACTCATAAACGGTGGTGTCGGTTGCTTGATGTACCTGCGCGAAGCCGGAGACGCTGGATTCAGCTCACGCAACCCGGACTATTCCGGCCCTGAGGATGCGATGATTGAGTTCATCCTTGGCAACGGCCAATTGGATCTCTATCCGGCATCGTGGACACTCCCACTGGCGCATGTCATGCGGGCCATCGATTACTTCCAATCGACAGGATTACCGCCACCCTTTATCGCTTGGAATAACGACTCAGACGATGGCAGCCTGCCCGGCCCTATCACCTAAACAATTCTGACCTGGCCGATTCGAATGCCTGGCCTTTGCGCGGCCATGGGCATGGTCACGCTCAGACCCAACCAGAATTGATCGATGCTCGATTTCATCGGAGAACTCGGCGGACTCGATCCATGGCTGTGGCGTGGATGGGCGTATCTGTTTTCCTCTTCCTACCGTGCGAAGCGCCACGCGCGATGGGCCGCAGAAGGCCGCATCTACGCTTTGGCGGATATCGTGTTCTCACTGGCGATCATGGCACTGGAGATTTATCTGGTCGTTGTTTTTTCCAATCTGGCACTCGAGAATTTTGGCAGTCGCCGCTGACAGTTTCTCAAGCCAAGCCCGCGCCCCGCACACACCAAGCACTCACCCCACACACACCCGATCCCGCCCCCCACTCTTCGCCCGATACAGCGCCACGTCCGCGCGCTGCAGCAGCTGGCTCGGCGTTTCCTCTCCGCTCAGCGCGACCAGGCCGGCGCTGAAGGTCACCCGCAGCGCCGGGGCGTCGGCCCACTGCAGGCGCGCGTGGAACAGGTCGCGCAGGCGCGCGGCCATGCGCTCGGCGTCGGCCAGCGGGGTGTCGCCGAGCAGCACCACGAATTCCTCGCCGCCCAGCCGCGCCGGCAGGTCGGAGCCGCGGCAGGCGCTCAGCAACAGTTGCCCGACCTCGCGCAGCACCGCATCGCCGGTGGCGTGCGAGTAGCCGTCGTTGATCTGCTTGAAGCGGTCGATGTCGATCACCAGCAGGCACAGCGGACTGCCACCACGCTGCGCGCGGCGCATTTCGCGCAGCAGCACTTCGTCGAAATGGCGGCGGTTCGGCAGCCCGGTCAGCGCGTCCTCGTGGGCCTGGCGCTCGAATGCATCGGCCTGGTCCTGCAGTTCGGCCAGCAGCTGGCTCTTGTCGGCGTCGGCACGCAGCAGCCGCTCGGTCTGCAGTTGCAGGGCGCCGGTGCGCTGCTTGACCAGCCGCTCCAGGCGCAGATTGCGCCGCTTGTAGCGGGCGATCAGGTAGCGGTACAGGGCCACCAGCGCGAGCAGCAACGCCAGCGCGGCAGCGGCTTGCACGCTGCCGCGTTGCCACCACAGCGGGGCGACGCTGAAGTGCCAGACCGCCTCGCGCGCGCTCCAGGCGCCATCCGGATGCGCCGCGGCCACCCGCAAGGTGTAGTCGCCGGGCGGCAGGCCGATGAATTCGACGCTGCGCTGCTGGCCGCGTTCCACCCAGTCCTTGTCCAGGCCGTCGAGCCGGGTGCGGTAGCGGATGCGCTCGGGCAGCAGATAGCTGAGACCGACGTAGGACACCGCGATGCGCGTGGCGCCGGGCAGGCGCGACTGGCGCCGCCAATCGAACGCCTGCCCATCCAGCAGCACGTTCTCGATCGCCGCCGGCGGCGGCAGGCGCTCGCGGAAGCGCAGCAGCCGGCGCGGATCGACCGTGCTGATGCCGCCGGCGGTGACCAGCCACACGCTGCCGTCGCCGCGCACGATTTCCGATGGGCCGGAGCTGCCGTTGCCCTGGGCATTGGCCATGCCGTCGATCTCGTTGTAGCGGGCCACCTGCAGTCTGCTGGCGCGGCCGTCGGCGACCGCGTCCAGCGCGTCGGCGCTGGTCCGCAACACGCCGCGGTTGCTGCTGATCCAGACGTTGCCGAGGCGGTCGCGGACCAGCTGGAACACCGTGTCCACCGGCATGCCCTGCTCCAGCCCTACCCGCGCCAGGCGGCCGTCGCGATAGCGGTGCAGGCCGCGGTCGGTGGAGATCCACACGTCGCGGCCCAGCGCCTGGAAGCCGAACACGCTGCGTGCGCCGCCCAGCGGTTCCAGCGGCAGCCGCTGCACGCGGCCGTCGCGCAGCACCGAGGCACCTTCGACCGAGCCGATCCACAACGCGCCGTCGATGCTGGCCAGCGCGGTGATCAGCCCCTGCGGCAAACCCGGCACGTCGGCGACGCGCGCCTGCTCGCCGTCGATGCGCACCAAGCCGCGCTGGGTGCCGATCCACACCGTGCCGGCGGCGTCCACGCTGATCGCGCGGACGTGGCCGCTGGGCAGGCCGTCGCCCTTGTCGTAGTGGTGGCGCACGCGGCCGTCGCGCAGCCGGTACACGCCGTCGGCATACGTGCCGACCCACAGGTCGCCGTCGCGGCCGCGCGCCAGGCTCAGCACCGACGGGGCGCTGCCGTCGGCGTTGCGCAGGCCCGACGGCGCGATGTTGCCGTCCGCCGCCATCCGGTCCAGGCCGGCGGCGCTGCCGATCCACAGCGCGCCGTCGGGCGCTTCCAGCAGCGCGCGCACGTAGTCGCCGCTGAGTCCGTCGCGGCGCGTGTAGCTGGTGAACAGGGTTTCGCGCAGCCGGAACAGGCCGCCGTTGGCGCCGATCCAGACGCTGCCCTCGGCGTCTTCGAGCAGGCTCACCACGCGTCCGTTGGGCAGCACCTCGCCCGGCGCCATGTGCTCGATACCGTGCCGGCCGATGCGCAACAGGCCCTGGTTCTCGGTGCCCAGCCACAGCGCACCGTCGCGGTCGCGCAGCATCGCGGTGAAGTGGCCGTAGCCCGGCAGGCGCTGCACCAGCACGGCGCGCTCGCCCTGCAGCCGGTACACGTTCTCGCCGGCCACCAGCCACAGCGCGCCGCCGGCATCGCGGTACGGCCAGGCCAGGCCGGGCGGCAGCCCGAACGACTGCGGCGCGCGCCGCAGCACGCCCTGCGCGTCGCGGTACAGCAGGCCGTCGAGACTGCCGATCCAGACCCGGTCGCGGTCGTCCACGGCGATCCGCGGGAAGCTGTTGGCCAGCGGCAGGTCCGGCGGCGCCGGCTGGTAGTCGAAGCGGCCGTCCGGCCACAGGCAACCCAGACCGTTGCCTTCGAACAGCAGCCACAGCCGCCCCTGGCGGTCTTCGGTCATGGCGTGGATCAGCGCGCGCGGCCAGCCGGGCGGCTGCCGCCAGAAGCGCCAGTTGCCGGCGCGGTCGTAGCGGCCCAGGTTGCCGCGCGAATCGCTGAGCCACAGCGCGCCGTCGCGGCCGACGTACAGCGCGCCGACGCCGTTGTCGGGCAGGCCGGGACGGGTGCTGCGGTCGATCACCGCGAAGTCCAGGCCGTTGTAGCGCACCAGGCCTTCCCAGGTGGCGAACCACAGGCGTCCGTCCGGGGTCTGCGCCAGGTCGCGCAGCGAGTTGTGCGGCAGGCCATTGCGCGAGGTCCAGGCATCCACGGCGTAGTCGCGCAGCGGCGGCGGCCCGGCAGCGGCCGGGTCGGCGGCAGCGGCCGCGGCCGGGCCTATTCCGAACGACAGCGCGAACAGCGCCAGCAGCAGCAGCCACGCATGCGCGGCGCGGCGGACCGCCGCCGCATGCCCCGACGCCACCGCCCTCACCGGGTCGATCCGGCCTGGAGTGCGCTAGCGCATGCCATCGATCCCCGTGCGGGTCGCACGAGGCTTGCGCGTGCGCGGGCTGAACCAGCGAGCCGGCGGGCGGGCGCCGGCGCGCCATGACGCCGCGCCGGGCGGATGCCAGCGCGGCTCTGCGGGTCGGTGCTGCCAGGAGGCAATGGGCGCCATGCCCCGGGGCACGGCGGCCGGCCAGGATCGGCGAGACGGGGGCGATGCTGGCTCATTACCGGAACGGAACACGGGAAGAGCGCACATGGTAGGCAAAAATCCGCCGCCGCGGTGGACGCGCGTGCCGCGTTCAGCTGCGGCGCAGCGGCGCCGCCCATTGCACGCAGGCTTCCAGGCACACCGAGCCAACATCCGGCACCCACTGTAGGAGCGACTTCAGTCGCGACCAACGAAGTGGGAGAGCCGAACGATGTCGGCCTAGGTCGGGGCTGAAGCCCCTCCTACAAATGCGCCATGCCTGCGCATCCATTTGCTCGCGCAGCAAACCATCCGTGACTCGGACGCGAGCGCGCAGCGCCTCACCCCATGCGCTGCCGCACCGCTTCGAACAGGGTCACGCCGGTCGCCACCGACACATTGAGGCTCTCGATGTCGCCCGGCATCGGAATCTTGACCAGGCCATCGCAGTGCTCGCGGGTCAGGCGGCGCAGGCCGTCGGATTCGCCGCCCAGCACCAGCGCCACATTGCCGCGCAGGTCCTGCGCGTACAGCGAGGTTTCGGCCTCGCCGACCAGGCCGTAGATCCACACGCCCTGCTTCTGCAGGTCGCGCAGGCAGCGCGCCAGGTTGGTCACCGCCACGATCGGAATGCGATCGGCGGCGCCGGCCGAGGTCTTGCGCACGGTGGCATTGACCGGCGCCGACTTGTCCTTCGGGATCACCACCGCGGTCGCGCCAGCCGCGGCCGCACTGCGCAGGCAGGCGCCGAGATTGTGCGGATCCTGCACGCCGTCGAGCACCAGCAGCAGCGCGCGGCCTTCGGCGGCGGCGACCAGGCCTTCCAGCTCGTTCTCGCCCCAGGTACGCGCCGCGGCATAGCGTGCGGCCACGCCCTGATGCCGCACCGAGCCGCCGACGCCGTCCAGCGCCTGGGTATTCACCCGCCGCACCTCGATGCCCTTGCGCCGCGCGTTCTCCTCGATCTCCACCAGCCGCGGGTTCTTGCTGCCCGCCTCGATCAGCACTTCGCGCACGTTGTCGGCATCGTTCTCGATCGACGAGGCCACGGCGTTGACGCCGACGATCCACTGGTTCTGCTTGCTCATGAGGCGGGGACTGCGAGGAAGGAAAGCGGGAATGGTAGGCGTTGCCGGCGCCCACGTCACATCGCAGGCGGCGCATGACCGCGTCGACCAGGGCATCCGCGTCATGTGCAGCAGGGCGACAGGACCGATGGAGCAGCGACCGCGCAGCGGTGCCAAGCTGGCGGCACGCACGAGGATCCCGTTCGCCCGGCACGAACAGAAACTGCCTGCAGCGGCCACAACGACCACCGCGACACGTCCGAACGTCTATGCGGCGGCACTGCCTCGTGCCCCACAAGCCTTCGGCGAAAATCCCGGCGAGCAGGCCTGGATCGGCGTCCGGCGTGGCTCGGCGACAGCCCGCTCAGCCCGGCCAACGCTCGGTGTCGTGGTCCGGATGCTGGTGAGACACCAGTTGCGCCAGGAACGGCGCCGCGTCCAGATCGGCCTCGGTACGGATCGACGGCAGCCGATGCAGGCCGTCCACGAACGGCAGCTTGCCTTCCAGCCCGTACTGGATCCGCGGCGGCAGCGCCGCCGGATCGTCGAACGCGCCAGCGGCCACGGCGACGCCGTCCGGCGCCTCGTAGGTCAGCGGCGTGCCGCAGTCGGCGCAGAAGCCGCGCCGCACCAGATTGGAAGACTGGAAATGCTTCGGCGCGCCACGCGTCCACGCCAACTCGGCGCCGCGCGTGGACACCAGCGGCGCGTAATAGGCGCCGAACGCCTTCTGGCACATCCGGCAATGGCAGATCGAGGCGTCGTCGAGCCGGCCGCGCACCCGGAAGCGCACCGCACCGCACTGGCAACCGCCGCTGTAGTCGTCGTGGTCCATATCTGCTCTCCGCTGCGAATCGCATCGCGCAGGAAGCGCCCCCTGCGCGTCGCGCAAGGAGCCAGCGATCGCGGCGGCCGCTGGGCGGCCCGCCGCGACCCTGCGCCGTCAGTACTTCTTTTTCTTGCGCTTGGCCGGCTGCTGCTGCCCACGTTCCGGCGGCGGCGGCATGTCGGTCAGCGGCTCGCCTTCCACCACCAGGCGGAAGTCGATCTTGCGCTCTTCCATGCTCGCCTTCAGCACCAGGATGCGGACCCGGTCGCCGAGCCGGAACTGCATGCCGCGGCGCTCGCCGGACAGGGTCTTGCGCACCGCGTCGAACTGGTAATAGTCCTGCGGCAGCTGGGTCACGTGGATCAGGCCGTTGACCTTGGACTGGTCCAGCTCCACGAACAGGCCGAAGCTGGTGACGCCGCTGACCACGCCGTCGAACTGGCCGCCGACGTGCTTTTCCATCCACGCCGCGCGGTAGCGCTCGTCGACCTCGCGCTCGGCCTCGTCGGCACGGCGCTCGCGCTCGGAGCACTGCAACGCCAGCGCCGCCATCTCGCGCGGCGAATACAGGTACTTGTCCGGCGCGCCGTGGGTCAGCGCGTACTTGATCGCGCGGTGCACCAGCAGGTCGGGATAGCGGCGGATCGGCGAAGTGAAGTGCGCGTACGCCTCCAGCGCCAGGCCGAAGTGGCCGGCGTTGTCCGGCGAGTACACCGCCATGCTCTGGCTGCGCAGCAGCACCGACTCCAGCAAGGCCGCATCGGGGCGCTCGCGCACCTTCTTCAGCAGCTTGGTGTAGTCGCCCGGCACCACCTTGCTCCATGGCGGCAGGCTCAGCTTGAATTCCTTGAGGAACTCCAGCAGGTCGGCGTACTTGGACTCCGGCGGCCGCTCGTGCACGCGGTACGGCGCCGGGATGCGCGCCTCCAGCAGGTGCCGTGCCGCGGCCACGTTGGCGGCGATCATGCATTCCTCGATCAGCTTGTGCGCGTCGTTGCGCACCAGCATGCCGGCCTGGGTCACTTCGCCGGTGTTGTCGAGCACGAAGCGCACTTCCGAAGTCTCGAACTCGATCGCGCCGCGGCGCGAACGCGCCTTGGCCAGCACGTGGAACAGCTGGTACAGGCGCTCGATCTGCGGCAGCACCGCGGCCACGTCCTTGCGCACCTGCTCGTCTTTCTCGCCCACCGCCTGCCACACCTGGTCGTAGGTGAGCCGCGCATGCGAATTCATCACCGCCTCGTAGAAGCGCGCGCCGGCCACCTCGCCCTGGCGATCGATCTGCATGTCGCAGACGAAGCACATGCGGTCGACCTTGGGATTGAGCGAGCAGATGCCGTTGGACAGCGTCTCCGGCAGCATCGGCACCACGAAGCCGGGGAAGTACACCGAGGTCGCACGGCGGATCGCTTCCGCGTCCAGCGGCGTGCCCGGGCGCACGTAATGCGACACGTCGGCGATGGCGACCACCAGGCGGAAGCCTTCGGCGTTCGGCTCGCAGAACACCGCGTCGTCGAAGTCTTTGGCGTCGGCGCCGTCGATGGTCACCAGCGGCGTCTGCCGCAGGTCCACGCGGCCCTTGATCGCGGCCGGCTCCACCGTCAGCGGCACCGCCGCGGCTTCGTCGAGTACCGCCTGCGGGAACTCGTAGGGCAGCTCGCGGCCGTGGATGGCGGTTTCCACCACCAGCGACGGGGTCAGCTTGTCGCCGAGCACCGCGATGATCTTGCCGATCGGCGGGCGCCGCCCGTCCGGGGTGGAGGTCAGTTCGCACACCACCAGCTGGCCGTCGCGGGCCTCGCCCATCGCATCGGTCGGGATCTGGATGTTGCGCTGGATGCGCTTGTCGTCCGGCACCACGTAGGCGATGCCGCCCTCCATGCTGAAGCGGCCGATCAGCCGGCTCAGGCCGCGCTCGAGCACGCGCGCGATGCTGCCTTCGCGGCGGCCGCGGCGGTCGATGCCGGTGACGTTGGCCAGCGCGCGGTCGCCATGCAGCACCTTGCGCATCTCGTAGGGCGGCAGGAACAGGTCATCGCCGCCTTCGTCCGGACGCAGGAAGCCGAAGCCGTCGGGATTGGCGATCACCACGCCGGGGATCAGGTTGGTCTGCTGCACCGGCGCGTAGCCGCCGCGGCGGTTCTGCACCAGCTGCGCCTCGCGCAGCATCGCGCCCAGGCGCTTGCTCAACGCATCCATGCGCGAAGGCTCGGTCAGGCCGAGCTGCCCGGCCAGTTCCTCGAGCGTCTGCGGGCCGTCGCAACGGTCCAGCAACTGCAGAATCGCCTCGCGGCTGGCGATCGGCTCGGCATAGCGCTCGGCCTCGCGGGCGGCGAACGGATCGGCCACCGCGGCGGCCGGCTTCTTGCGCGAAGACGGCGCGGACACCGGCTCGGGCGGATGCAGCGGCTGCAACGGCGGTTTGGGGCTGCGCCGCAGGAAACTGGGGAGGCTGGGCATCCACGACGGCATCTTGGATTTCTTCGGCGGAGGCGGAGCCGCCGGGGCGCCGGCCTTGCTGGCGGGCGTGTCGTGGGATGCGGATTTGCCGGGCTTGCCGGACTTGGTTTTTCTATTGGTCATCCGCCCATGGTACTCGCTGGGTCGTCAACACAGGCAAACCGGCGACCGGACCCGGCGGCGGAGCGGCCCAGAAACGACAAGGCCCGCGTCAGCGGGCCGGTCGTTGCGGGAGTTCAGCGCTCCCGCGTGTTGCATATGGTGCCCAGAAGAGGACTCGAACCTCCACGAAGTTGCCCCCGCTAGCACCTGAAGCTAGTGCGTCTACCAATTCCGCCATCTGGGCGCTGAAGGCGGCGAATTCTGCGGGCAGCGCGCGCCCTTGTCAATGCCGGCGCGCGCTGCGCGGTTCGGCGGCGCGCGCCACCGCCAGACGCAGCCCGCATTTCGCGATCCCCGATCGCCAGGCCAGGCGACGCGCATCCGCCTGCGGCATGCGATGGCGACGGCGGCGCCTGCAACGCAGCACGGCGCGGATCGCGCGCGGCAACCTCGTGGCGGCATCGGCATGCGCGAGCACCGCGCATTCGGCAGAAAACCGCATCTTTCGTGCGGATCCGGACACGACGCGAAACCGGCGCCAGGGCGAACGGACCTGCTTCGAACAAGCGCTGTGACGCAGCCAGGAGAACGCGATTTTGTCGGTTGACCGTGCAGCGCAAAGGGCTAGCGTGCGTGCGGCGAACCGCCCCTTCCCCCACGCTCCGGAGTTCCGCATGAAGTCCCTGCCCCTCTCGCTGCTCGCCGCCTCGCTGCTCGCCTTCGCCCACCCTGCCGGCGCCGCCACGCCGCTCGGTTCGCTCGCCGAGATCGAACGCTCGCTGGATAGCGGCGCCTCGGTCGCGGTCGCGATCGACCTGAGCCAGTGCACGCCCAGTGCCGGCGGCGCCACCCCGACCCAGACCCGCGGCGGCTTGCGCATCGGCGCCTACCGGGTGACCGAAGACGGCACTCTGTCCTTCGCCGACGAGCACTTCACCGTGGGCCGCGACGGCAAGCCGATCCAGCAGTTCCTGCGCTACCAGGTGCACCCGGACAGCCGCATCGACTTCAGCATGGCCGTGTTCGCCCTGCCCGGTTACCAGCAGAACGGCGCCACGCTCGGCTACCGCTGCGCGATCAACCAGGGCCTGCGCTTCACCGCCAGCTGATGCGCCGCAGGCGGTACGTGCGCCGCAGGCACGGCACGCGTACCGCCGAAACGCGCATGCAAAACGCCGCTTGACAGCGGCGCGCGCAACCGACAAAATTCTCGGCCTGTATCGCCCAGGTGGCGGAATTGGTAGACGCACTAGCTTCAGGTGCTAGCGGGGGCAACTTCGTGGAGGTTCGAGTCCTCTCCTGGGCACCATTCGATACAGCAGCAAAGAAAAACCCGCTCCGGCGGGATTTTTTTTGCCTGCGGTTTGCTGCCGTGACGCGATGCTTCGTGCAGCGCCGCGGCCAGCGCACGGCCTCCGTGCAGGCCTGCGTGGATGTTCTGCCGTAGTCGCAACGCTTCGCCGGCAATGGCGTGTCAGGACTGAAGTCCCTTCCATCAGGGTCAGCCGCTGAAGTGTCGATGCCGCACAGTCCCTCCGCGATCGCCGGTACGGCCAGCATTCCCTACTCCAGTTCGCGGTGTCGCGACCGAAGCGTCATGCCGCCAATGGTCCGGCATGCGCGGCCAGTGGCGTGAGCGATTCGGCGAGTAACAGCCGCTGTCGCATGGCCGCCGCGCCGCGCCCGCAAAAACTTGCTTGACAGTCCCCGGCACTGCCAGCAGAATTCCGCGCCTGTATCGCCCAGGTGGCGGAATTGGTAGACGCACTAGCTTCAGGTGCTAGCGGGGGCAACTTCGTGGAGGTTCGAGTCCTCTCCTGGGCACCATCGATACGGCAAGCGTTGTAAACAAAAACCCGCTCCGGCGGGTTTTTTGTTGCCTGCGGCGCAGGCGATGCCGCCACTCGGCAGCGGCGAACCAACCCACCAGGATTCCGCGCCCGCATCGCCGCAACGTACGCGATCACGCCCTGGCGGCGACATGGCGGCGTCCCACACGCAATCAGCCCCGCGCACTCAGCGATCCGGCGGGCGGAACGCGCCGATGTCCACGCGCACGCCGTCCACCCACACCGCGACCATGTACGCCCGATAGCCCGGGTTGTGGCGCTCGGCGGCGCGCGCGGCCAGATACGCGTTGGCGGCGTGGACCAGCACGTACAGTGCCGGCTCCAGGTGCGCCACGCGCCGCAGCTTCACTTCGTAGGTGGCCATGCCCCACCCTCCGCCGCAGCGGCGGCCGCACGACGTTCGCGCGCCGCGGCCCTGCCTGCCTGGGGAAACAACGCCACGCGGCGCCATTGCGCCGCCGCTGCAACGGCAATGGAAACTAGGCGAAATACCATGCACTCCTCGGTCGTCCGTGTCCGCTGTGCGCGCCCTCACGCGTCAGCGTGGCCCGCACCGCCAAAGTATCGAATCTCCGAACATCTAGAGTCAAGCATGGCTGTACGACAAGGTTACGGATGCTCCATATCTTGGTAGGCCCCGTAACTGCAAGGCCCACCGCGATGAAAAGCTTCGGCGACCGGTTGCGCGAAGCCAGGAAAGCCGCCGGGCTCACCCAGGAACAATTGGGTTTCGCGCTGGGCGTGACCAAGTCGTCGGTGTCGGCGTGGGAGAACAATCGCGAGACCCCGAGCTTCCGCCTGTTGCCGAACCTGCGCGGCGTGCTCAAGCGCTCGCTGGACGAACTGATCTGCGGCCAGGGCAGCGCACGCCTGCACGACCTGCCGGCCGATTACGCGCTGCAGGCGCACGACACGCACGAGCAGGCGCTGCTGACCCGCTACCGCAACCTGCCGGCGCGGCGCCGCGAAGCGGTGCTGGAACTGCTCAAGCCGGACAAGGGCTGAGCGCGCCGCATTCCCCGGCAAGGCATCCCTGTAGGAGCGGCTTCAGCCGCGACACGCGTTACCGATAGCGCCTGTCGCGGCTGAAGCCGCTCCTACAAGACCACCTTGGCCAATCCCTGCCGGTTTCAACCGCCGACGCCGATCTCGCGCAATGCCTCGCCCCAGATCCGGTAACCGTCCTCGCTGGGATGGGTGCTGTCGGGCATCAGCGTTTGTGGCAGGCGCCCGTCGGGCTGCAGGAAGCGCGCGCCGATGTCCAGCCAGCGCACCGCCGGATCGTGGCCGAAACGCGCGGCCAGCAGACGGTTGGTCTGCGCGATCGGGGCGCGCAGCGGCGCGTCGGCGGCGAAACCGCGCGGCAGGATGCCCATCAGCACGATCTTGCTGCGCGGCAGCCGCTGGCGCACCTCGGCGACCACCGCGGCCACGCCATCGGCCGCTTCCTGCGGCGTGCTGGCGCGCGCATTCTCGGTACCGGTGAGGTTGTTGGTGCCGATGTTGATCACCACCCAGCGCGGCGCCAATCCGTCCACTTCGCCCTGCCGCAGCCGCCACAGCACGTTCTGGGTGCGATCCCAGCCGAAGCCCAGGTTCAACACCTTGGCCGCGCCGAAGGTGCGCTGCCAGGCCTGCGCGCCGCCGACCCGGATGGCCTGCGGCGGCCCGCCCCAGAAGTGGGTGATCGAGTCGCCGAGCATCACCACGTCGGGACGCAACCCGCGCGCCGCCTCCAGCGCCGCGTGGTGGCGCGCGTACCAATCGTAGGAATCCTGCTCCAGCCACGGCACCGGCACCAGCGCCGGATTGATCTCGGTCATCGCCGCCAGCGGCACCCGCGGCGGCTCGCCGAGCAAACGCGCCAGGGTCGGCTCGATCGCCTCGGCCATGCGCCGCTGGCCGCGCGTGTCCGGATGCAGGGCGTCGCCCGGCGGACGCAGCCGCGGGTCGTAGAACAGGCTCTGGTCGAGCGCGCCCTGGTCGAGCGCGCCGTCCTTGCGGAACACCGCGCCGATGTCGAGATAGGCCACGCGCGGATTGTCGCCGTAGCGCACCGCCAGCGCGCGGTTGACCTCGGCGTCGCGCGCGCTCTTCTGCACCGATCCGGCGCTGGGCAGCAGCCCTATCAGCAGGATCCGCGTCTTCGGCAGGCGCTGCTCCAGCGTCGCCACCACCGCGTCGATGCCGAGCACGGTATCGGCGGCACTCTGCCGCTCGTGGCCGGTGTTGTTGGTGCCGATCAGCAGCATCGCGACCTTGGGCTGCAGGCCATCCACTTCGCCGTGCTGCAGCCGCCACAGCACGTGCTCGGTGGCATCGCCGCTGAAACCCAGGTTGAGCGCGCCGCGGCTGCCATAGAAGGTCTGCCAGGTCGGCTGGAAATCCTCGTCTGGCGCGTTCGCCTTGTCGTAGTTGTGGGTGATCGAGTCGCCGATCAGCAGCAGCGGCGTGTCCGGATGCGCGCGCACCTGCTCCAGCACCTGTTGGTGGCGTTGCGCCCACCAGGCTTCGTGCAGGCGGTCGGTCGGAGTGATCGCCGCCACGCTCGGCTCGGCCTGCACGCTGCCGACGCCGAGGGCGCCGAGGCACAGCAGCAACGCCACACCCTGCCAGGCGCGTACAGCGCCGCGACGCGGCCGCGAAGAATCCGAGCAGGACCACAAGGCGCGCAGAAAACGCTGCATGTCCGAACCTGCCGATACGTGCGAGGAAGCGGCATTCTGGTCCGCCAGTCGCCGCGGCGGCAAGCGCGCATGCATCCGCCGCACAAACGAAACCCCGCACGTGGCGGGGTTTCGTCGTTGCCGGCAAGCCGGACTCAGTGACCGCCCGCCGCAGCGGCCCCGCCACCGCCGGAAAACGGCGGCTTGGCCAGCCACAGGAAGAAGATGATGCCCAGGAACGTCCAGCCCAGCAGGTAGAAGATGTCGTTGAAGCCCATCTGCGAGGCCTGGTGGTTGATCGTGTTGTTGAGGAAGGCGGCACCGGTCTGCAGGTCGCCCTGCCCCATCGCCTGCACCTGCTCCTGCATCCCCGGCGTATACGTGGAGATGTGCTCGGTGAGGTGCGCGTGGTGCAGCTGGGTGCGCTTGGCCCACAGGTAGGTGGTCAGCGAGGCGGCGAAGCTGCCGCCCAGCGTGCGCAGGAACGTGGCCAGGCCGGAACCGGCCGCGATCTCGCGCCCGTCCAGGTCCGACAGCAGGATTTGCAGCACCGGCATGAAGAACAGCGCCACGCCCACGCCCATCAGCAACTGCACCCCGGCCACGTGGGCGAAATCGACCTGCAGGCTGAAGTCCGAACGCATGAAGCTGGTCGCCGCCATGAAGATGAAGGCGATGCTGGCGAGCATGCGTAGGTCGAAGCGCGAGGCGTACTTGCCGACGAACGGGGTCATCAGCACCGGCAGGATGCCGATCGGCGCGGTGGCCAGGCCGGCCCAGATCGCGGTGTAGCCCATGTCGCGCTGCAGCCACTGCGGGATCAGCAGCGACACGCTGAAGAACGCGGCGTAGGCCACGATCAGCGCCATGGTGCCGGCGCGGAAGTTGCGGTGCCGAAACAGGCGCAGGTTGACGATCGGATCCTTGTCGGTCAGCTCCCAGATCAGGAACACCGCCAGCGCCACCACCGAGATCGCGGCCAGCACCACGATCTTGGTCGAGCTGAACCAGTCCTCGTCGTTGCCCAGGTCCAGCACCAACTGCAGGCAACCGACGCCGATGATCAGGGTGATCAGGCCGACGTAGTCCATGCGCGGGCGCTCGGTCGGTTCCGGGCGGTCGCGCAGCTGCGAGCCGACCACGATCGCGGCGATGATGCCCAGCGGCACGTTGATCAGGAAGATCCATTCCCAGCTGTAGTTGTCGGTGATCCAGCCGCCCAGGATCGGGCCGGCGATCGGCGCGACCACGGTGATCATCGCCAGCAGCGCCAGCGCCTGCCCGCGTTTCTCGCGCGGGTAGATCGACACCAGCAGGCTCTGCGTGATCGGGTACATCGGCCCGCACACGAAACCCTGGATCGCGCGCGACACCACCAGCATGCCCATGCTCTGCGCCAGGCCGCACAGCAGCGAGGCGATGGTGAAGGACAGCGTGGCCCACACGAACAGCTTGGTCTCGCCGAAGCGCCGGCTCAAAAAGCCGGTCAGCGGCAGCGCGATCGCGTTGCTGACCGCGAACGAGGTGATGACCCAGGTCGCCTGCTGCGAACTGGCGCCGAGGTTGCCGGCGATGGTCGGCAATGAGACGTTGGCGATGGTGGTGTCGAGCACCTGCATGAACGAGGCCATCGCCAGGCCCACCGTGCACAGCGCCACGCTGGGCGGGCGGAACGCGGCGGCCGGTGCGCCCGGAGCCCCGGGCGCGGCAGGAGTGGCAGCTTGGTTGGACATGGCCGGACTCAGTTCGCCTTGGCGGCGTCGGGCAGGTTGGCGTGGATGATCTGCGCGATGGTCTCGTCGGCCTGGCCCAACTGCTGCGCATAGACGTCGGTATCCAGCAGCGTGCCGGTGGCGAACTTGGTCGGCAGCACGCCGCCGTTCTGCTGGTGCAGGTTCACGTCCACCTTCATCGACAGGCCGATGCGCAGCGGGTTCTGCGCCAGCTGCTTGGGATCGATGGCGATACGCACCGGCACGCGCTGCACGATCTTGATCCAGTTGCCGCTGGCGTTCTGCGCCGGCAGCAGCGAGAACGCGCTACCGGTACCCAGGCCCAGGCTCTGCACCGTGCCCTGGTAGCGCACCGCGCCGCCGTACAGATCCGACTCCAGTTCCACCGGCTGGCCCAGGCGCATGTGCTTGAGCTGGGTTTCCTTGAAGTTGGCTTCCACCCACACCTGCTCCAGCGGCACCACCGCCATCAGCGCGGTGCCGGGCTGCACGCGCTGGCCGACCTGCACCGAACGCCGCGCGACATAGCCGGACACCGGCGCGACGATCGCGCTGCGGGCGTTGTTGAGGAACGCCTGGCGCACCTGCGCGGCGGCGGCCTGCACGTCGGGCTGGTGGGCCACGCCGTTGTCGTCGATCAGCGCGCGGTTGCGCTCCACCGTCTCGCGCGAACCGCTGACCGCGGCTTCGGCGGCGGCCAGCTGGTCGCGCGCATGCGCCAGTTCCTCGGCGGAGATCGCGCCGGTGGCGACCAGGCTGCTGCGGCGGGCGACGTCGGCGCGGGCGCGCTGCAGGGTCACCTGCTGCGACGACAGTTCGGCCTGCGCGCCTTGCACGCTGCGGAACAGGCCGCGCACCTGGCGCACGGTGCGCGCCAGATTGGCCTCGGCCTGCTGCAACGCGACCTGGGTGTCGGCCGGATCGAGCTTGACCAGCAACTGGCCGCGCTCCACGCGCATGCCGTCGTCGGCACCGATGCTGACCACGGTGCCGGCCACCATCGGCGTGATCTGCACCAGGTTGCCCTGCACATAGGCGTCGTCGGTGTCTTCGTGCCAGCGGCCGGAGACGAAGTACCAGATCGCCAGCGCGATCAGCACCAGCACCACCAGCACGGCCAGGCCGCGCAGCAGCATGCCGCGCCGGCTCGGGGCGGGAGCGGAGGAATCGGGGGTCGTTGTCTGATTCATTGCAGCGGTCTCAGGAATGCGTGGAAGCGGAGGAGGTCAATGGCGCATCGGCGGCGGAGGTGGCTTCGTAGCCGCCGCCCAGCGCCTGGTTCAGGCGCACCGAGACCAGGATCTGGTTGGACTGCAGCGAGGCCAGGCGCTGCTGCGCCTCGAGCAACTGCTGCTGCACGCTCAGCACGTCCAGGTAGTTGCCGATGCCGGCGCGGTAGCGCTGCTGCGCCAGGTCGAAGGCGGCCTGCGCGGTGCCCACCGCCTGCGCCTGCTGTTGCGCCTGCTGCGCCAGCGAACGCGCCGCGTTGACCTGATCGGCGACCTCGCGCAGCGCCGCCACCAGCGCCTGGTTGTAGGTGGCCACCGCCAGGTCGTATTGCGCATCGCGCTCGGCCAGCTGACTGCGCAGGCGGCCGCTGTCGAACAGCGGCAGGCTCACGCTCGGCGCGAACACGCCGAGCAGTGCGTCGCCCTTGAACAGGTCGGCGGGATTGGCCGCGGCGACGCCGCCGAGCGCGAGCAGGTTGATGGTCGGATAGAACTGCGCCTTGGCCGCGCCGATGCTCTGCGACGCCGCCTCGACCCGCCAGCGCGCGGCGACCACGTCCGGGCGGCGCCCGAGCAGGTCGCTGGGCAGCACCGACGGCAGTTGCACCGCCACCGGGTCGAGCGGGCGCGGGCGTTCGATCTCGAGCCCGCGATCCGGGCCGCGGCCGAGCAGCGCCGCCAGCGCGGTGCGGGCCTCGTCGATCTGCTGCTGCGCCGCCTGCTGCTGCTGGCGCGCGGCCGGCACCCGCGCCTCGGCCTGGCGCAGCTGCAGGTTGCTGTCGATGCCGGCACCGACGCGCTGCCGCACCAGCTTCAGGCTGTTGTCCGAACGCGCCAGCTCTTCGCCGGCCAGGTCGTACAGGCGCCAGGCGTAGCCGAGCTGCGCATAGGCGCGGGCCACGCCGGCCGACAGGTCCAGGCGCGCGGCCTGCGCATCGACCTGCGCCGCATGCGCCTGGTCCACCGCCGCTTCCCAGGCCGCGCGCTTGCCGCCCCACAGGTCGAAGCCATAGCTGAAGTCCAGCAGCGCCTGCTCGTTGTGGATGTACTTGCCGCCGATCTCGTCGCCGGCCAGCCCCTTGGGCAACTGCAGGCCGGTATAGCCGGCCGACAGCGACAGCTTGGCGCCGCGATCGGCATTGGCCGCGCCGGCCTGCGCCTGCGCCAGGCGCAGCCGCGCGTCGGCCGCTTCCAGGTTGGGCGTGCCCTGCAGCGCCTCGGCGATCAGCGCATCGAGCTGCGGGTCGCCCAGCGCCTTCCACCAGTCCTGCTGCGGCCAGGCGGCCGGCGCCAGTTGGTCGGCGGCCAGGGTCTTGCCGGCCTGCAGATGCTGGTCGGCATCGAGCCTGCGGCCCTGCGGCTCCAGGCCACGGCTGCTGGCGCAGGCGGCCAGCGCCAGGGTGAGTGCCGCGGCCGCGAACGGGCGCAGGCGATGGGACGAAGCGGAGAGGTTCATAAGCGGATTCACGGCGAATTGAGGGAGTCGCGGACGCGGGTCAACAAGGAGGTGAGGTGCTCGCGCTCGGCGGCGGAGAGGTCGCGCAGCGCGCTGGCGATGGTCTCGTCGCCGCGCCGCTTGAGCTGCTTCCACAGCGCGCGGCCTTCGTCGGTGAGCACGATCTGCAGCGCGCGGCGGTCCTGCGCATGCGCTTCGCGGCGCACCCAGCCCAGGTCCTGGAGCTTGTCCAGCAGGCGGGTGACCGCGCTGGGGTTCTGGTCGATGGCCTGGGCCAGTTCGTTTGCGGTGCACGGCGCCATGTAGGCCAGCGCCTTCATGCCGAGGTAGTGGCTGAAGCCCAGGCCGAGTTCGAGCTCGGCCATGGACTCATCCAGGCGCCGCATCAGACCGTCGCGCACCTGGCGCAGCAGCAGGCCGAACGACGGTGGACCGGGAAGGGAGGGAGCGCAGTTCATGGGCGCTAATTATTTTCATTTGGAAATATATGTCAAGGAAATATCGCACCTACAAACAAATGCTGCGTTGCAACAACGCAACGCCGGCGAGCGCACACTCTAGTCCAGGACGGGCATGGCCAAGTATTACAATCGAGACAATGAATATCGAAATCGCGCCATTGTCGCCATCGCCGCCCGTCCACGAGCCGGCCCATCTGCTCGATCCGCGGGCAAAGGCCTGGTTCGAGCGCGCCGACGGCCCGTCGCTGCTCGCGTTCCTGGCGCACAAGCCGGTCGCGCTGCAGCACGAGGTGGACTGGCACCGCCATGTCCGCGGCCAGATGATCTGCGTGGAAGAAGGCCTGCTGAGCACCCGCACCGAGCACGACCACTGGTCGCTGCCGCCCGGTTGCGCCGGCTGGATGCCACCGCAGGCGCTGCATACGGTGCAGATCTCCGGGCCGTTGCGCGGCTACGTGCTGCTGGTGGCGCCGTCCGTCTGCGCCGACCTGCCCGAGCGCCCGTGCGTGATCGGCATCAACGGCCTGCTGCGCGAACTGCTGCTGCGGGTGGCCTCGTGGGACCTTCCGGAGACCCTGGACGCGGACCAGCAGCGGATCGGCGCAGTGCTGCTGGACGAGTTGCGCAAAGCGCCGCTGCAGGGCCTGCACCTGCCGATGCCCAGCGACCGGCGCCTGCTGCGCATCGCCGGGCAACTGCTGGCAACGCCCGCCGACGATCGCTCGCTGGCGCAATGGGCGCACTGGGCCGGATTGTCGCCACGCAGCCTGAGCCGGCATTTCCGCGACGAGACCGGGCTCGGCTTCGCCGGCTGGCGGCAGCAGGCGCGGCTGGCCGAAGCGCTGCGCCAGCTCAGCGACGGCGCCAGCGTCGCCGATGCCGCGCACCGGCTCGGCTACAGCAGCCCCAGCGCCTTCGTCACCGCCTTCCGCGGCCATTTCGGCCATCCTCCGGCCCGCTACCTGGCCAGCACCGGCCGCGCCGGCAGCACGCGCGGCTTGGCATCGCCGGCCGCATCCGGATAATCGACCGGCTGACCTGCGGCGCCCGCCGCCGCGTTCCCCTATAGGTATTTCCTGCGCATGACCGATCTCGCCCGCCCCGCCTTCCATGGTTTCGAACAGCTGCCGCTGCGCGAATACGCCGAACGCGCCTACCTCGACTACTCCATGTACGTGGTGCTGGACCGCGCCCTGCCGTTCCTCGGCGACGGCCTGAAGCCGGTGCAGCGGCGCATCATCTACGCGATGAGCGAGCTGGGCCTGAACGCCACGGCCAAGCCGAAGAAATCCGCGCGCACCGTCGGCGACGTGATCGGCAAATACCACCCGCATGGCGACAGCGCCTGCTACGAGGCGCTGGTGCTGATGGCGCAGCCGTTCTCCTACCGCTACCCGCTGATCGAGGGCCAGGGCAACTTCGGCTCCACCGACGACCCGAAGTCGTTCGCGGCGATGCGCTACACCGAATCCAAGCTGACCCCGATCGCCGAAGTGCTGCTCGGCGAGCTCGGCCAGGGCACGGTGGACTGGTCGCCGAACTTCGACGGCACCATGGACGAGCCGACCTGGATGCCGGCGCGGCTGCCGCACCTGCTGCTCAACGGCACCACCGGCATCGCCGTGGGCATGGCCACCGACGTGCCGCCGCACAACCTCAACGAGATCGTCAGCGCGCTGATCCGCCTGCTCGACGATCCCGACGCCAGCGTCGCCGACCTGTGCGAACACGTGCGCGGCCCGGACTACCCGACCACCGCCGAGATCATCACCCCGGCCGCCGACTTGCGCGCGATCTACGAGACCGGCCACGGCAGCGTGCGTGCGCGCGCCACGTTCCAGAAGGAACACGCCAACATCGTGATCACCGCGCTGCCCTACCAGGTGTCGCCGTCGAAGGTGATCGAGCAGATCGCGCAGCAGATGCGCGCCAAGAAGCTGCCGTGGCTGGAAGACATCCGCGACGAGTCCGACCACGCCAATCCGGTACGGGTGGTGCTGGTGCCGCGCTCCAATCGGGTCGACGCCGAGCAGTTGATGGACCACCTGTTCGTGACCACCGACCTGGAGCGCAGCTACCGGGTCAACCTCAACGTGATCGGCCTGGATGGCCGCCCGCAGGTCAAGAACCTCAAGACCCTGCTGGAAGAATGGTTGCGCTTCCGCAGCGACACCGTGGTGCGCCGGCTCAACCATCGCCTGGAGAAGGTCGAGCGCCGCCTGCACCTGTTGGAAGGCCTGCTGGTCGCGTTCCTCAACCTGGACGAAGTGATCCGCATCATCCGCAGCGAGGACGAGCCGAAGCCGGCGCTGATCGCGCGTTTCGCGCTCAGCGAGGAACAGGCCGACTACATCCTGGAAACCCGCCTGCGCCAACTGGCGCGGCTGGAGGAGATGAAGATCCGCGGCGAGCAGGACGCGCTGGCCAAGGAGCGCGAACAGCTGCAGGCGGTGCTGGCCAGCAAGACCAAGCTGAAGAAGATGATCAAGGACGAGCTGGTCGCCGACGCCAAGAAGTTCGGCGACGCGCGGCGTTCGCCGCTGGTACAGCGCGGCGCGGCGCAGGCGATCGACGAGACCGAACTGGTGCCGAGCGAGCCGATGACCATCGTGATGTCGGAGAAGGGTTGGATCCGCGCGGCCAAGGGCCACGACGTGGACCCGGCCGGCCTGTCCTACCGCGACGGCGACAGCCTGCTGGCCGCGGTGCGCGGGCGCAGCACGCAGCAGGTGGCGTTCCTGGATTCGGAAGGCCGCGCCTACTCCACGCTGGCGCATTCGCTGCCGTCGGCACGCGGCAACGGCGAGCCGCTGACCGGGCGCTTCTCTCCCGCGTCCGGCGCCTCGTTCCAGGCCATGACCAGCGGCGAGAACGACAGCCGGCTGGTGCTGGCGTCCTCGCACGGCTACGGCTTCGTCACCCGCTTCGAGAACCTGACCAGCCGCAACAAGGCCGGCAAGGCGATGCTCAACCTGACCCCGAACGCGAAGGTGCTGACGCCGGCGTCGGTGAGCAATCTGCAAACCGACCGCATCGTCGCGGTGACCAGTGCCGGCCACCTGCTGGCGTTCCCGATCGCCGACCTGCCCGAGTTGGACAAGGGCAAGGGCAACAAGATCATCGACATCCCCAAGGCCAAGCTCGGCACCGAGCGGGTGGTGGCGATCGCCGCGGTCGCGCCGGGCAACACGCTGCTGGTGAAGAGCGGGCAGCGCACCATGTCGCTGTCGTTCAAGGACCTGGACGCCTACCTCGGCGTGCGCGCCAGCCGCGGCGGCCTGCTGCCGCGCGGCTGGCAGAAGGTGGACGACCTGGCGGTGGAGTAAGCGCTCCCCGCTGGCAACGGCCTGGGGACCGGCTCGGCCATGCGCGACAGGGCGCGCGCCGCGTCCTCTTGTTGCACTCGATGTTTCATGCCGGTCCCATCGCCGCGTCCGTGCGCGCGACCGGGGCCGCGCCATGCGCGGTCGCGAGTTGGTGAATCCGCGCGGCCACGCCGGCATCGACGGGCGTGTAGACGATCATGCCCAGATCGGGCCGCCCGTCCACCGCGAAGGCCGAGTATTCGAGCTCGATCGGGCCCAGCAGCGGATGCTTGAGACGCTTCACGCCATCGCCCTCGCCATGGCTCAACACCTCGTTCTCGTGCCACAGCGCCTCGAACTCGGTGCTGAGCCCGCACAGCTCGGCCACCAGCTCTCCCACCTCCGACGCGATGCCGGCACGCGCCACATCGGCGCGAAACGCCCCCACCGCGAAGCGCGCCACCGCCTCCCAGTCGTGCTGCTTGGCGCGCATGGCGGGGTTGCCGAACAGGAAGCGCAGGATGTTGCGCCCGCCGACCGGCAGCTGGCTGTAGTCGGTCAGCACCACGGCCGCGGCGCGATTCCAGGCCACCACGTCCCAGGTCGGCGTCTTGACGATGGCCGGACTCGACTGCAGCGAATCGAGCACGCGCTGCAGGCGCGAACTGACGCCCGCCACCGAGCGGTAACGGACCTCGGGCGGTCGCCCCAGCCCGACCATGAACAGGTGTTCGCGTTCGGCGTCGGTCAGCAGCAGCGCGCCTGCGATCCGTTCCAGCACCTCCGCCGACGGCGCACCGCCGCGCCCCTGTTCGAGCCAGGTGTACCAGGTCGGGCTGATGTTGGCGCGCTGCGCGACTTCCTCGCGGCGCAGCCCCGGCGTGCGCCGGCGGCCCAGGAAGCCGAAGCTGGCGGGATCCAGCCGGGTACGCCGGCTGCGCAGGAAGTCGCCCAGGGAACGGGCGGGACCGGAGTTCATGGCAAGCCTGTTAGTCGCTTTACTACGATGACGTCACTACTTTAACGGGATAACCGGATGCCGGAGAGTTCGCTCTCAACGACACGAAGGAGTGCACCATGCGTATCTTTCTGACCGGCGCGACCGGTTTCATCGGCTCGGCCCTGGTTCCCGAACTGATTCAGGCCGGCCATCGCGTACTCGGCATGACCCGTTCGGAGGCAGGTGCGCAGGCGCTACGCGCGGCCGGCGCCGAGGTCCACCACGGCACGCTCGAGGATCCGGACAGCCTGGGTCGTGGCGCCGCCCAGGCCGATGCCGTGATCCACACGGCCTTCGACCACGATTTCGCCAACTTCGTCGCCAACTGCGAGAAGGACAAGCGCGCGATCGCGGCGCTCGGCTCGGCGTTGAAGGGCTCCGATCGCCCGCTGCTGATCACCTCGGGTACCGGGGTGGGCAGCGGCGAACACGGTGAGCCGGCCAGCGAGGATGTCTTCAACACCAGCCACCCGAATCCGCGCATCGGCTCCGAGCAGGCCGGCAACGCTTTGCTCGAGGCCAGCGTCAATGTCTCGGTGATGCGGCTGCCGCAGGTCCACAACCCGTATCGGCAAGGGCTGATCACGCCACTGGCGGCGATCGCGCGCGACAAGGGCGTGGTTGCCTATGTCGGCGAAGGCAGCAACCGCTGGGCGGCCGGCCATCTGTCCGACGCGGTGCGGCTTTACCGCATGGCGATCGAGAAAGCGCAGCCGGGCGCGCGCTATCACGCGGTCGGCGAGGAAGGCATCCCCAGCCGCGAGATCGCCGAGGCGCTCGGGCGCGCACTGAAGCTGCCGGTGGTATCGATCGCGCCGGACGAAGCGGCCGCGCATTTCGGCTGGATGGCGATGTTCATGCAACTCGACATGCCGGCCTCGAGCGCGTTGACGCAGGCCAGGCTCGGCTGGAAGCCGACCGGACCCACGCTGATCGCCGACCTCGACGAAGGCAAGTTCGCCGAGTCCTAAGCCCCTGTCGGGCCGGCGCGCGCATCGCGTTGCGCGCGCTTCTTGCCCGCTGACATCCCGCTTGCTGCCGGCCTCGACCGACTCCTTTCATGACGCCTCGCGGGCGCCCAGTAAGGAGGGCGCTGGGTTCAGGCGTCCTTGCCGGACACGCCGCCGTCGCCGATCTTCGAGGTCTGGTACAGCGCCATGCCCAGGCGCTTGATCAGGCCCAGCTGCTGTTCCAGCCACCAGGCGTGGTCTTCTTCGGTGTCCTGCAGCTGCTTGAGCAGGATGTCGCGGCTGACGTAGTCGCCGTGCTCCTCGCACAGCTTCATGCCGGCGGCCAGGTTCGCGCGCACTTCGTATTCGACCTTCAGGTCCTTCTGCAGCATCTCTTCGACCGTGCGCCCCGGTTCGAACGCATGCGGACGCATGTCCGGGTCGCCTTCCAGGAACAGGATGCGCCGCAGCAGCGCGTCGGCGTGCTCGGTCTCCTCTTCCATCTCGTGGTTGATCCGCGCATACAGCGCCTGCAGGCCCTGGTCCTCGTAGCGCCGCGAGTGGATGAAATATTGATCGCGTGCGGCGAGTTCGCCGCGCAGCAACTCGATCAGGCATTGCACAACTTCAGGATGTCCCTTCATGGGGCAGGCTCCGTCTCAACTAAGGCCGCCATAGTGCCCGAGCCGCTCGCACCGCGTTCCAATCGGAATCATTAGCATCCCGATTTTCCATCGGCACGGAGCGTGCAGCGGCGCGAGCGAAGATGACCTCGGCCCAACCGCTCGCGAACGCCCGCCGCATGTACGCAGGAACGACACGCAGTCGCGTCTAGAATCCAGGATTGGCCGGCGGAGATGCTTGGATGCGGAGCAAGTGGAAACGGGGACTGCTGTGGCTGGCGGTGTTGGCGATCGGACTGGTGCTGGCGACATGGCTGCTGCTGCACGGCAGCCTGGCCACGCTCGACGGCCAGGTCGATCTGGACGGGCTGGCGGCGCCGGTGCGTATCCAGCGCGACGCCCAGGGCACGGTCACCATCGACGCCGGCAGCGAGGCCGATGCGATGCGTGCGCTCGGCTACGTGCACGCGCAGGAACGCTACTTCCAGATGGACCTGATGCGCCGTGCCGCGGCCGGCGAACTGTCGGAGCTGGTCGGCAACGCCACGCTCGGGGTGGACAAGCAGCGCCGCATGCATCGCCTGCGCGCGCGCGCCGCCGCGCAACTGGCCAGCTTCGGCGGCAGCCATGCCGCGGCGCTGCAGGCCTACAGCGCCGGAGTCAATCGCGGCCTGCACGCGCTGCGGGTGCGGCCGTGGCCCTACCTGCTGCTGGTCAAGGCGCCGCGCGACTGGCAACCGGTGGACTCGGTGCTGGCCGGCGACGCGATGTACTTCGATCTGCAAGGCCGCCAGCTCGAGCGCGAACTGTCGCTGTACCGCCTGCAACAGCACTTGCCGGCGCCGCTGTTCGCACTGCTGCGCCACGACGGCAGCAGTTGGGACGCGGCCCTGGACGCCCCGGCGCGCGGCGACGCCACGCTGCCCGATGCCAGCCAGGTCGACCTGCGCACCCTGCCCGACGCCCCGCGCGATGGCAGCACCGCGGACCATGCCGCACCCGGCAGCAACAACTGGGCCATCGCCGGCAGCCGCAGCGCCGACGGCCGCGCCATCGTCGCCAACGACATGCATCTGCAGCTTGGCGCACCCAGCCTGTGGTTCCGCGTGCGCCTGCGCTACGCCGACGCGCAGGCGCCGGGCGGCCGCGTGGACGTCACCGGCTTTTCGCTGCCGGGCCTGCCGGCGGTGATCGTCGGCAGCAACGGCCACGTCGCCTGGGGCTTCACCAACAGCTACGCCGACACCAGCGACTGGTACCGGTTGACGCCGTGCGCGGCCACGCCGCAACCCGGCTGTACCGCGGTCGTCCACCACCGCGAACGGATCGAGGTGGCCGGCGGCCTGGACGTGACGCTGGACGTGGAAGACACCGCGTACGGCCCGATCCTGAAGCACGAGCCGGACGGCACCGCGCTGGCGCAACGCTGGGTGGCGCAGTTGCCCGGCGCGCTGAACCTGGGCCTGGCCGACCTGGCCCGCGCCGATTCCCTGGCCAGCGGCTTCGCCAGCGCGCAGCACATCGCCACACCGGCGCAGAACATGCTGCTGGCCGACAGCGCCGGGCACATCGGCTGGCGCGTGCTCGGTGCTTTGCCGCTGCGCGGACCCAACTGCCCCAGCGATGCCCTGGTCCACGACGTCAGCGCGGCGGTGCCGGCAGCGCAGCGCTGCGCGCCGTGGCCGGTGTCCACGGCGCAATCGCCGCAACGGATCGATCCTGCCGACGGGCAACTGTGGAGCGCCAATGCGCGCGTCGTCGGCGGCGACGAGTTGGCGGTGCTCGGCGATGGCGGCTACGCGCTGGGCGCGCGCGCCCAGCAGATCCGCGACGACCTGCGCCTGCATCCGCAGTTGGACGAACGCCAATTGCTGTCGATCCAGCTCGACGATCGCGCGCTGCTGTTGCAACGCTGGTGGACGTTGCTGCAGCAACGCGACGGCGGCGCCGCCACCCCGGCGCTGCATGCGCTGGCCCAGGCCAGCAAGCATTGGGAAGGCCGCGCCAGCACCGATTCGGTGAGTTACCGGCTGGTGCGCGCCTGGCGCCTGGCGCTGCTGACCCGGATCCGCGACGGCCTGATCGCTCCCGCCCGCGCCGAACTGGGCGCCGACTACGCGATGCCGCCGCTGCCGCAGCTGGAAGCGGTGGCCTGGCCGATGCTGCAGCAGCAACCGCCGCATCTGCTGCCGCGCCGCTACGCCAGCTGGCAGGCATTGCTGGAGGACGCCGCCGCCGAGGTCCGCGACCAACCCGAGCAGGACGCGCCGTTGCCGCAGCGCCGCTGGGGCGAGCAGAACACCGCCGCGATCTGCCATCCGCTGGCGCGCTCGCTGCCGGGATTCTTGCGGCGGTGGCTGTGCATGCCGGCCGAGGCCTTGCCCGGCGACAACGACATGCCGCGGGTGCAGCGTCCGGACTTCGGCGCCTCCGAGCGCATGGTGGTCGCGCCCGGCCACGAAGCCGACGGCATCGCGCACATGCCCGGCGGCCAGAGCGAGCATCCGCTGTCGCCGTTCTGGGGTGCCGGCCACGACGACTGGGTGCAAGGCCGCGCCTCGCCGTTCCTGCCCGGCCCGGCCCGCTACACGCTGACATTAAGGCCACCTGCGCGACAATGAGCCCCTTGTCGCGCCAATGCGCTCCACGCGATCCGACCTGCCGCCGCGCCCAGCGCGCGGCGCCTGCGGTCCTGGCGCCTCCTCCTCCCCCCAAGCGGAGCCTGTATCCGATGAATGCCCGTCCCCTGCTCGCCCTGTTGTTGCCGCTCGCCGCCTGTCTGTCGAGCGGCTGCGCCACGGCCGCCGCACCCGCCTCCGCCGCCACCGACTGCAGCGTGCGCGCCGAGCCGGGCGACGACCTGCAGGCCGCGGTGGACCGCGTGCCCAACGACGGCAAGCCGGCCACTGTGTGCCTGACCGCCGGCGATTTCCACGTCACCAAGCTGCTGTCGATCCAGCGCGACGGCCTGCGCCTGCGCGGCCAGGGCGACGCCACCGTGCTGCGCATGCAGGACGGCGTGCAGCAGCCGGTCATCGTGGTCGGCGACTACCAGAACGAACGCCCGCAGCGGCCGATCCGCGATGTCGTGGTCGAGCAATTGCAGATCGTCGGCGGCAGCGCCGAGAAGGAATTCATGCCCGAGCGTCCGTACCTGAGCAACAGCCTGGTGGTGGTGCGCGCCGGCCAGAACATCCGGCTGTCCGGGCTGCGCGTGAGCAAGTGCCGCAGCGCCTGCCTGCTCAGCGAGTACGACAGCCGCGACCTGCTGATCGAGCGCAACGACGTGTCCGGCGCGATCTGGGACGGCGTGTCGTTCAACCGCACCGCCAAGGTCAAGCTGATCGACAACTACATCCACGACAACGTCGCCGCCGGCATCACCACCGAGCACCTGGAAGACAGCGAGATCCGCAACAATCGCCTGGAACGCAACGGCAGCCAGGGCGTGTACCTGGCCGATGCGCGGCGCAACCTGTTCGTCGGCAACCAGTTCACCGGCAACAAGGGTTCCGGCATCTACCTGGCCTGCTCGATTCGCCAGCGCACCCCGGAGATCCTGTGCTGGGACAACAGCATGAGCCAGGACAACACCTTCGAGAACAACACCTTCCAGGGCAACCCCTACACCTACACGATCGGCGTGGACCGCGCCGCCAACTGCAGCGGCTCGGACTTCCGCCAGAACCTGTGGCGCAAGAACAACCAGGCCGACGCCTCCGGCGTGGACATCCAGCCGGAGCGCTACGGGCGCTGCATGCGCTTCGAGTAAAGCGTCTACAACGCAATCCCCGCCCTTGACGAAAATTATCTACCTTGGGGTCTGATGGATGCCACCTGAAGCCCCATGCCCGCACTTCCGATCCAAGGCCGCAACTCCTTTCTCGAATTCCTGCGCAATCTCACACCGCAGGTACTGCTCGTGTCGGCATCGATTTTCATGGCCGACATCTACACGACGCATCCAGGCAGCATCAAGGGATGGCTGGCAGCCATACTCGGCGTGTTGCTCTTGGCGATCCTGTTGGTCGCGATGCTGTCAAACATGTGGCAGTTCATGGACAACATCGCCTGGCATGGCGCTGCGGAACCCGCAGAGTGCGCAGGCACCTACCCCGCGGACGAATCCGGACCTGCCGATGGCAAGCGGCTTGGACGTATCTGGCGCAAACTCAAAAAAATCGTCATCACGGATTGGCGCAAATCGATAGCCCGTCTAGCCGCGATCATGGTTATCTATGCGGCGCTGATCGCGGTGCTGATCACGTCTGCACGGAACACGCTCAAAGCGATAACGTGATCCGGCAGGTACGAAAGATCCTGCGACGAATGCGCTAAAACGCGCCGGAACGGCGTGCGGGAACGCCGAAGCGCTCCCGCATGCCATCTTCATCCCAGTGCCTGCTCGTGCACCCCGGCCACCGCCCGCCCTGAGGGGTCGGCGGCGTTGGCGAAACTCGCATCCCAGGCGATCGCCGCCGGCGATGAACAGGCGATCGACTTGCCGCCGGGCACGGTCTCGGCCGCGGCCGGCGTGGGGAACGCGCGCTCGAACAGGGTGCGGTAGTAATAGGCTTCCTTGGTCTGCGGCGGGTTGACCGGGAAGCGCTTGTCGGCCGCGGCCAGTTCGCGGTCGCTGACCTGCGCCTGCGCATGCGCCTTGAGCCCATCGATCCAGCCGTAGCCGACGCCATCGCTGAACTGCTCCTTCTGCCGCCACAGGATCGAATCGGGCAGATAGCCTTCGAAGGCCTCGCGCAGCACGCCTTTTTCCATGCGGATCGCGCCGCTGCTGGTCTTGTCGATCATCTTGTACTGCGCGTCCATGCGCATCGCCACGTCCAGGAACTCCACGTCCAGGAACGGCACGCGCGGCTCCACGCCCCAGGCCATCATCGACTTGTTGGCGCGCAGGCAGTCGTAGTTGTACAGCGCGTCGAGCTTGCGGATCAGCTCCTCGTGGAATTCGCGCGCGTTCGGCGCCTTGTGGAAGTACAGATAGCCGCCGAAGATCTCGTCGCTGCCTTCGCCGGACAGCACCATCTTCACCCCCATCGCCTTGATCCGCCGCGCCAGCAGGAACATCGGCGTGGACGCGCGGATGGTGGTGACGTCGTAGGTCTCGATGTGCCGGATCACTTCCGGCAGCGCGTCCAGGCCTTCCTCGAAGGTGTATTCGAAGCCGTGATGCACGGTGCCCAGCGACTCGCCGGCGATCGCCGCGGCGGCCAGGTCGGGCGAGCCCTTCAGGCCGATCGCGAACGAGTGCAGGCGCGGCCACCAGGCTTCGGCCTGGTCGTTGTCCTCGATGCGCTTGCGCGCGAAACGCGCCGCCACCGCCGCGACCAACGACGAATCCAGCCCGCCGGACAGCAGCACGCCGTACGGCACGTCGGTCATCAGCTGGCGGTGCACGGCGCGCTCGAACGCCTCGCGCAGTTCCTGCTTGCTCACCTGCACGCCGTGCACGGCGTCGTAGTCGCGCCACGGCTTGCGGTAGTACTGCTGCAGTTCGCCGCTGACGCTGTCGTAGTAGTGGCCGGGCGGGAACTGGGCGACGTCGGCGCAGCTGTCGGCCAGCGACTTCATCTCCGAGGCCACGCGCAAGCGGCCCTGGGTGTCGTGGCCCCAGTACAGCGGGCACACGCCCATCGGATCGCGCGCGATCAGCACGCGGCCAGCGGCCTTGTCCCACAGCGCGAAGGCGAAGATGCCGTTGAGCCGGTTGAGCAGCGCGGCCGGCGTCTGCTCGCGGTACAGCGCATTGATCACCTCGCAGTCCGAGCCGGTCTGGAACGCGTACGGCTGGGTCAGCTGCGTCTTCAATTCGCGGTGGTTGTAGATCTCGCCGTTCACCGCCAGCGCCAGCTGCCCATCTTCGGACAGCAACGGCTGCGAGCCGCCGGCCGGATCGACGATGGCCAGGCGCTCATGCACCAGGATCGCGCCGTCGTCGACATACACGCCGCTCCAGTCCGGACCGCGATGGCGCTGCCGCTGCGAGCAATCCAGCGCCTGGCGGCGCAGCGCCTGCAGGTCGTCGCCCGGTTGCAGGCCGAAGATGCCGAAGATCGAACACATGGAAAAGCTCCTGGATGGTGTGTGGGGGTAACAGGTCGTTGCGGCGATGGTCTGCAGCGGTTGCCGGCCGGCACCGCGCTGCGGCGAAAGATTGCACGCATAAAAAAACCCGCATCGGCCGATGCGGGTTTTCTGGAGACTGGGCGTGGTGTTTCGGTAGCGCCTAGTCGCAGACCCGCATCGGCCGCGCACGATTATTCGCCAGCGCATTATTGCGGCCGTTGGCGTGGATCGGGCGGAGGGCGGACAGCGAGGTCATGCGGCGAACGTAACCCGGGCGGCGCAACGGCGCAACTGTTACGACAGCAACCGTTCGATCAGACGCAGGTATAGCGCCGGCAACGCCTCCAGGTCGGCGACGCGCACGTGCTCGTCCACCTGGTGGATGCTGGCGTTGACCGGACCGACCTCGATGCATTGCGCGCCCAGCGGCGCGATGAAGCGCGCATCGGAGGTGCCGCCGCCGGTGCTCTCTTCCGGCGCCGCGCCGGCGAACTCCCCAAGCACCTCGCGCGCGACGCTGCGCAGGCGCCCTTCCGGAGTGTAGAACGGCTCGCCGCTGCGATGCCAGCGCAGCGTGTAGTCCAGGCCGTGGCGGTCGAGCAGCGCGGCGATCTCCGCTTCCAGTCGCGGCGCGTCCCAGTGCGGGTTGTAGCGCAGGTTGAAGGCCACCTGCAGCTCGCCGGGGATCACGTTGTTGGCGCCGGTGCCGGCATGCACGTTGGAGATCTGCAGGCTGGTCGGCGGGAAGCTCTCGTAGCCGTCGTCCCAATGCCGCGCGACCAGCTCGGCCAGCGCCGGTGCGGCCAGGTGAATCGGATTGCGCGCCTTGTGCGGATAGGCCACATGGCCCTGCACGCCCTGCACCGCAAGCGTGGCGGACAGGCTGCCGCGGCGGCCGACGCGCAGCAGGTCGCCGAGCCGTTCGGTGGAGGACGGTTCGCCGGTGATGCACCAGTCGATGCGCTCGCCGCGCGCACGGAAGGTCTCGGCGACCTTGCGCACGCCATCCAGCGCGTCGCCTTCCTCGTCGGAGGTCAGCAGCAACGCCAGCGTGCCGGGGTGGTGCGGATGCGCGGCGGCGAACCGTTCGGCGGCGACCACGAACGCGGCCACCCCGCTCTTCATGTCGGCGGCGCCGCGTCCGTACAGCACGCCGTCGCGGATCTGCGGCACGAACGGATCGCTGGCCCAGGCGGCGCGCGGCCCCGGCGGCACCACGTCGGTATGGCCGAGCAGCGCCAGCACCGGCGCGCCGCTGCCGTGCGTGGCCCACAGGTTGTCGACCTGGCCGAAACGCAGCCGCTCGATGGCGAAGCCGGCACGCGCCAGCCGCTGCGCGATCAGGTCCTGGCAGCCGGCGTCGTCGGGCGTGACCGACGGGCGGGCGATCAGGTCGCAGGTGAGGTCAACGACGTCGGTCATGGCGAGGAATCACTGTAGGAGCGGCTTCAGCCGCGACAAGATGCAAGAGTGTCACGCACGCCATCCATTGCGAACGATCCAGGTCCGATGGGGTTCTGACGTCATGGTGGCGGCTGAAGCCGCTCCTGCAGGGAGCGCAACTGCGCGCGACCGACGCTCAGCCCACGCCGAAGCGCTGCTTGAAGCCGTTGTCCGAGAATCCCTGGCTGAGCTGGCCGTCGTCGGTGACCACCAGCGGCCGCCGGATCAGTTGCGGGTATTCGCGCAGCAGCAGCTTCCATTCGGCTTCGGACCCCGGCGTTTTCTTGTTGTCCGGCAGCTGCCGCCAGGTGGTCGAGGACTTGTTGATCAGCGCATCGAAGCCGCCGGCCTTGCCGGCCCACTCGACCAGGGTCTCCGGGCTCGGCTTGTGTTCGCGGTAATCGACGAACGCATAGGCCACGCCGAAGCGGTCCAGCCACTTCGTCGCTTTCTTGCAGGTGTCGCAGTTCTTCAATCCGTACAACGTGGTCATCGCAGTGTCCCATCAAGCGAATAGAGCCCCTCTCCCGCTGGGAGAGGGGTTGGGGTGAGGGTACGGCGCGAAAGCGTCTCGCTGATCCAACTACACGGAGCTTCGCCCGTACCCTCATCCGCCCCTTTGGGGCACCTTCTCCCGGAGGGGGAAGGAAATACGTCAATCCGCCAGCCCACGCAGCAAATCGTTGACGCTGGTCTTGCTGCGGGTCTTGGCATCGACCTGCTTGACGATCACCGCGCAGTACAGCGAGTGCGAGCCGTCCTTGGACGGCAGCTGGCCGGACACCACCACGCTGTACGGCGGCACGTAGCCGTAGGAGACTTCGCCGGTGGCGCGGTTGTAGATGCGCGTGCTCTGGCCGATGAACACGCCCATGCCAATCACGCTGTGGTGGCCGACCACCACGCCTTCCACCACTTCCGAGCGCGCGCCGATGAAGCAGTGGTCCTCGATGATGGTCGGGCTGGCCTGCAGCGGTTCGAGCACGCCGCCGATGCCGGCGCCGCCGGACAGGTGGCAGTGCTTGCCGATCTGCGCGCACGAACCGACCGTGGCCCAGGTATCGACCATGGTGCCCTCGCCCACGTGCGCGCCGATGTTGGTGAAGCTCGGCATCAGCACCACGTCCTTGCCGAAGTAGCTGCCGCGGCGCGCGATCGCGCCCGGCACCACGCGCACGCCGGCCTTGCGGAACTCGGCCTCGTGGTAGCCGGCGAAACGCGACTCGACCTTGTCCCAGAACGGCGCCGGCTGCGCCTCGACCACCGCCATCTCGTTGACCCGGAAGTACAGCAGCACCGCTTTCTTCAGCCACTCGTTGACCTTCCAGCCGCCGTGCCCGTCGGGCTCGGCGACGCGGAACTCGCCCGATTCCAGGCCGTCGATGACGCGGTTGACCACCGGCCGGGTCGAGCCTTCGATCTCGTCCAGGGTCAGCGCGGCGCGGCGCTCGAAGGCGCTGTCGATGGTGAACTTCAGTTCGTCGGCGCTGGGCGCGGCGGCCGGTTTGGCGCGCACCGGCTTGGCCGGCGCTTTCGGCGCGGCCACCGGCTTGGCGGCGGCGCGGGTGGCGACAGACTTCTTGGCAACCGCCTTGTTCGCGGCGGTCTTGCTGGCGGCGGCGGTCTTGGCAGCAGGCTTCTTGGCGGCGGCAGGCTTCTTGGTGGCCATTAGCGGGATTCTCCAGGCGGGGTATCGGGGTCCAGGCAGGCCTGCAGTGCGGCGTGCAGCGCCTGGCGGGAGGAGTCGGGCAACGGCAGGTTGTGCTCGTCGGTGATCTGGAACACGTCCTCGGCGCGCTCGCCGAAGGTGGCGATGCGCGCGTCGTGCACGCGCAGCTGCTGGCGGCGCAGCACCTGCGCCACGTTCGCCAGCAGCCCGGGCCGGTCCGGCGCGACCAGGCTCAGGCGGGTGCGGCGGCCGTCCACGCTCTCGCGGAATTCGATGCGCGGAGCGAAGCGGAAATGCCGCAGTTGGCGCGGCACCACGCGCCGCGCCGGGCGCAGCCGGGTCAGGTCGCCGGACAGCGCCTCGCGCAGCGCCGCTTCCAGCTGCGCGGTGTCGCGGCTGGCGAAGGCATCGGCCGGCATCACTTCGAAGGTATCGAAGATCGCCTCGTGCGGCGCGTCGAGCACGCGTGCGCGGTGGATGCCGTAGCCGCGCCGGTCCAGGGTCATCACGATCGCGGCGAACAGGCCGTCGCGGTCGGGCGAATAGACGAATACTTCCAGCGCGTCGTCGTCGGGCGTGACCGGGCGCACCTTGACCAGGGTGCCGCCCAGTTCCACTTCCATCAGCGAGCTGGCCTGCCAGGCCAACTGCTCGGGGCGGAAGCGCAGGAAGCTCTCGTCCGGCATGCCGGCGAACTGGCGGTCGATGACCGCGTCGTCGTGGCCCTGGATGTGCATCAACGCGCGCGTGGCCTCGCGCGCCTCCTGCACCCGCTCGGCGACCGGGCGCGGATGCTCCAGGCCGTCGCGCAGCGCGCGCCGCGCGGCGAAGTACAGGTCGGCCAGCAGCCGGTCCTTCCACGCATTCCACAACTTGGGGCTGGTACCGGCGATGTCGGCGCAGGTCAGCAGGTACAGATAGTCCAGGCGCTCGCGGTCGCCGACCAGGGTGGCGAAGCGGTGGATCACGTCCGCATCGGAGATGTCCTGCTTTTGCGCGGTCACCGACATGCGCAGGTGCTGCTCGACCAGCCACACCACCAGGTCGGTATCGGCCGCGCTGAGCCCGTGGCCGGCGCAGAACGCGCGCGCGTCCACCGCGCCGAGTTCGGAATGGTCGCCGCCGCGGCCCTTGGCGATGTCGTGGAACAGCCCGGCCAGCAGCAGCAGTTCCGGCTTGCGCAGCCGCGGCCACACCTCGTGCGCGATCGAGAAACGGTCGTCGGCGCGGGCGGTGGCGAACACCGCGATGTTCTTCAGCACCATCAGCGTGTGCTGGTCCACCGTGTACACATGGAACAGGTCGAACTGCATGCGCCCGGAGACCTGCGCGAACGCCGGGATCCATTGCCCGAGCACGCCCAGCCGCGCCATCCGGGTCAGCGTCTGCACCGCGCGCGGGCCGCGCAGCAGGGCAAGGAAACGCTCGCGCGCCAGCGCGCTGGCGCTGCCGTAGGCGGGCAACTGCGGCAACGCCTCGGCCAGCGCGCGCGCGGTCAGCGAATGCAGGCCGCGCACCTCGCCATGCGCGGCCCAGATCGCGAACAGCGCGAACACCTGCACCGGATCGGCCTGCGGCCAGCTCTCGGCATCGGCGGCCAGGTAGCCGCGGCGCAGCGAGAAACCGGCGCCCAGCGGCTGCGGCTGCGCCTCGCCGTCGAACTGTTCCTCGAAGCGCTGCAGCAGGCGGTCACTGAGCCGGCGCACGATCGCGGCGCTGCGGTAGAAGCGCTGCATCATCTTCTCCACGCCCAGGCTCTCGGCGTCGTCGGAGAAGCCCAGCCGCTGCGCCAGGGTCTTCTGGTAGTCGAAGCGCAGGCGCTCCTCCGGGCGGTTGGCGACCAGGTGCAGCCCGTAGCGCAAGCGGGCCAGCTCGCGGCGCTCGCGGCGCAGCGCCGCGGCCTCGTCGCTGCCGACGTGGCCGAGCCCGACCAGCGGCTCCAGGTCGCGCACGCCGAACGCGCGCAGCGCCATCCAGCCCAGCGTGTGCAGGTCGCGCAGGCCGCCCGGGCCATCCTTGATGTCCGGTTCCAGGTTGTCGGCGGTGTCGCCGAAACGCTGGTGGCGGGTCTGCAGTTCCTCGCGCTTGGCCAGGAAGAACGCGCGCGGCGTCCACACCCGCTGCGGCGCGATCGCCGCGGCCAGCGCCGCGCGCGCGGCGCCATCGGCCAGCAGCGGGCGCGCCTCGATCAGCGCGGTCAGTACGGTCTGGTCGGCGCAGGCGGTGGTGCATTGCGTGGCCGAACGCACCGCATGGCTGACCGGCACGCCGGCATGCCAGAGCAGCGCGAACAGCCGCGCCAGCGCCTGCTCGTGGGCGCGCTGGCGCTCGGGTTCGCCGAACACCAGCAGGTCGATGTCCGAGCGCGGGAACAACTCGCCGCGGCCGTAGCCGCCGACCGCGTACAGCGCCAGCCCGGCGTCGCGCGGCAGGCAGCGGTTCCAGGCGTGCTTGATCAGTTGGTCCAGCGCGCGCGCGCGCAGCGCCAGCAGGCGGTCGATGTCGTCGCCCTGGTCGAAGCGCTTGCACAGCCGCGCGTCGGCCTGGAGCAGCAGTTGCCGGGCCGCCGCGGCCCAATCGGCATCGTCGGCGGCCGCGTCGGGCATGCCGGCATCGGTACCGGCCGGCAGCAGGCTCACGGCTCGCCGAGGCCGCCGGGCGACAAGGTCAGCACTTCCACGCCGTCCTCGGTGACCGCGATCATGTGCTCCCACTGCGCCGACAGCTTGCGGTCCTTGGTCACCACGGTCCAGCCGTCCGGCAGCACGCGGGTATAGCGCGAGCCTTCGTTGATCATCGGCTCGATGGTGAAGGTCATGCCCTGCTTCAGCACCAGGCCTTCGCCGGGGCGGCCGTAGTGCAGCACCTGCGGCTCGTCGTGGTAGACCTTGCCGATGCCGTGGCCGCAGTACTCGCGCACCACGCTGAAACGCTCGCCTTCGGCGTACTGCTGGATCGCGTGGCCGACGTCGCCGAGCGTGGCGCCCGGCCGCACCGCACGGATGCCACGCCACATCGCCTCGTAGGTGGCCTCGACCAGGCGCCGCGCCATCACCGACGGCGTGCCGACGTAGTACATGCGGCTGGTGTCGCCATGCCAGCCGTCCTTGATCACGGTGACGTCGATATTGACGATGTCGCCGTCCTTGAGGACCTTGCTCTCGTTGGGGATGCCGTGGCAGATCACGTTGTTCACCGAGCTGCACACCGTCTTCGGGTAGCCGCGATAGCCGACATTGGCCGGCACCGCCTGCTGCACGTTGACGATGTGGTCGTGGCAGATGCGGTCCAGCTCGGCGGTGGTCACGCCGGGCTTCACATGCGGCCCGATGATGTCCAGCACCTCGGCGGCCAGGCGGCCGGCGATGCGCATCTTCTCGATGTCCTGGGGGGTTTTCAGATTGACGGTCATACCCACCATTATCGCTCATTCGGGGCTTTCCTGAACGCGTCCATGCGCGCTGCCGATTTTTTGTCGCCTGTCCATAAGACCGCCGTCTTCACAAAAGTCAACCCGCAAAACAGGGATGCGCATCCCACGTGAAAACTAGATAAACATCCAAAAAAATGTGCACTGGCCCACACTTTGCATTGGCTTCGGTACCGACGGACTCCGTCATTCCGAAGAGCCTCACCTCATGCAAGCACTCCATCGCGCACTCGCCATCACCGCGTTGCTGGCCGCCGGGACCGGCGTGGCTTCCGCCCAGACCGACTCGCGCACCTTCAACGTCAAGATCGTGATCACCAGCGTCTGCGACATCCAGACCGCACCAACCGACGTCGATTTCGGCAGCGTCAACTCCACCCAGACCTCGATCAACAGCACCGGCACCTTGAACGTGCGCTGCACCTCGGGCACGCCGTACAACATCGCGCTCAACGCCGGCAGCGGCTCCGGGGCGACGGTGTCCTCGCGCACCATGGGCAGCGCCGACGCCGGCAATACCTCGCGCGTGCCGTACGCCCTGTACCGCAACTCGGCGCGCACGCAGAACTGGGGCTCGACCATCGGCAACGACACCCAGGCCGGTACCGGCAATGGTGCAGTGCAACCGCTCGTCGTCTACGGCCAGGTCGCCAGCACCAACTACCCTGCCGGTTCGTACAGCGACGTCGTCACCGCCACTGTGACCTGGTAACCGGAGCGTTCCCATGCCCTTGCGCCGACCTTTCGTGTTTCGTTTGCCGATCGCCGCCGCGCTGTGGCTGGCGGCGATCCTGGCAGCCCAGGCCGCCAGCCTGCAGGTCGCACCGACCTCGGTGCAGTTGACCGCGGAACAGTCGGCGCAGGGCCTGTGGCTGAGCAACAGCGGCGACACGCCGCTGCAGGCCCAGGTACGGGTATTCCGCTGGCGCCAGCAGGACGGCGAGGACCTGCTCGACCCCAGCGACAAGATCGCGATCAGCCCGCCGATGCTGGAACTGGCGCCGCACTCGCGACAACTGGTACGCATCATCCGCCTGGACGATGCGCCCAGGACCACCGAGGACACCTATCGGGTCCTGGTCGACGAACTGCCGTCGGCGGACGCCACGGCCAACGCGTCCGGCCTGCAGTTCGTGCTGCGCTACTCGGTGCCGATCTTCGTCAAGCCGGCCGCCGCCGCGGCCCCCGCATTGCAGGCACGGCTGATCCGCGACGCCGCCGCACCGGCGCTGGAGGTCATCAACCAGGGCAGCCAACACGCGCAGCTGGTGGACCTGCATTTCGTCGCCAGCGACGGCACCCGTGCCGCGATCGCCGACGGTCTGGCCGGCTACGTGCTGCCGGGCCAACACAAGCGCTGGCCGCTTCCTCCTGCACTGGTGCGTGCCGACGGCACGTTCAAGGCCACGATCAACGGTGAGCCCATTGCTCAGTCGCTCGCGCTGGACGCACAGGCTCCTTGAGCTGCTGCTGGCGCTGTGGGCGAGCGCCGCACACCTCGCCGCCGCCCAGCCCAGCGGCCCGCCCCCGGACCAGGAAACGCTGTACCTGGAGGTCACCCTGAACGAAACCCGCAAGCCTGGACTGTTCCGCTTCGAACGCGACGGCGCGCGCATGCTCGCCGATGCGGCCACGCTGCGTCAGCTGGGCCTGCGTATCGGCGCCGACCCCGCCGACGCGGCGATCGCCCTGGAAGACCTGGACGGGGTGCGCTACCGCTACGACGCCGGCCTGCAGCAACTGGCGATCGATGCGCCGGTGGCGCTGCTCGACGTGCCGCTGACCCGCATCGACGCGCAGGGCAGCGGCCCGGCGCTGCCGGCGACCAGTTCGCCCGGCGCGCTGCTGGACTACGACCTGTACGCCAGCCGCCAGGGCAGCGCCAGCAATCTCACCGCGAGCGGCGAACTGCGCGCCTTCGGCCTGGGCGACGGCGTGCTCGGCCGCGGCATGTTCCGCCAATCCTTCGTCGGCCGTCTGTACCGCGAGCCGCGGCGCGACTGGCGCAGCCAGGCGATCCGCCTGGACACGCAATGGTGGTGGTCGCTGCCCGAGAGCATGACCAGCGTGGTGGTCGGCGATACGCTGAGCAGCAGCACCAGTTGGAGCCGCACGCTGCGTCTGGGCGGGATCCGCGTGGGCCGCGATTTCGGCCTGCAGCCGTACCGCGTGACCACCCCGCTGCCGGAATTCCTCGGCGAAGTGACGGTGCCGTCGAGCGTGGACCTATACGTCAACGGCATCCGCCAGTACGGCTCGGAGCTGCCGGCCGGGCCGTTCCAGCTGTCCGCCGCGCCCGGCGTGGACGGCGCCGGCAACGCGCAACTGGTCATCACCGACGCCTACGGGCGCAGCCGTTCGGTCGAGTTCCCGTTCTACGCCACCCAGGACCTGCTGGCCGATGGCCTGGACGACTGGTCGCTGGCGCTGGGCCGGGTCCGCGAGGGCTATGGCAGCGACGCCTTTGCCTATGCCGGCGATACCGTCGGCAGCGCCAGTTGGCGCCGCGGCCTCAGCGCCGGCTTCACCGCCGAGGCCCATGCCGAGGCCGGCGCCGGCATCCGCAACGCCGGTGCCGGCGGCATCTGGCTGCTACCGCGGGCCGGGGTGGTCGGCGCGTCATTGGCGCACAGCCAGGGCAATGGCCTGAGCGGCCGCCAGTACGCGCTCAGCTACCGCTGGAACAACGGCCGCTTCAACGTCTCGATGGATACCCAGCGCGCGCAGCGCGGCTATCGCGACGTGGCCTCGCAATACGGCGCACCGCCGCCGCGGATCAGCGAACGCGCGCTGGCCGGGGTCAGCTGGGAGCAGGTCGGCAACGTGTCGATGAGCTATGTGCGCCTGTCCTACCCGGACAGCGGCGATGTGCGCTATGCCAGCCTGTTCTGGACCCGGGCGCTGCCATGGCAGTCCTCGCTGAACCTGAGCGTCAACCAGAATCTGGACCAAGCCAGCGATCGCAGCATGTACCTGGGCTGGTCGATCGCGCTCAGTGGCGCGCGCCAGGCCAGCGTCGCGCTGCAGCGGGTCGGCGAGCGCATGAGCATGGCGGCCGATCTCAGCCGCTCGGCCGCCGCCGACGGCGGCAGCGGCTGGCGGCTGCAGGCGCGCAGCGGCCAGGACAGCGCCGGCGGCCTGGCCGAGGCCACCTGGCGGGGCGACACCGCACGCTATGCCGCCGGCCTGGCCAGCTACGGCGGCCAGGCCTATGGCTATGCCGAAGCTTCCGGCGGCCTGGCCTGGATCGGCGGCGGCTGGTTCCCCAGCCGCGATCTCGACCAGGCCTTCGCCCTGGTTTCCACCGGCGGCATCGCCGACGTGCCGGTGCTGCTGGAAAACCGCCCGATCGGGGTCACCGACGCACGCGGCTTCCTGCTGATCACGCCGCTGATGGGCTGGCAGCACAACCAGGTATCGATCGACCCGATGCAGCTGCCGCCGCAGATGCGTCCGGAGCGGGTCGACCAGATCGTGGTGCCGCGCGACCGCAGCGGCGTAGTGGTGGACTTCCCGATCCGCAGCAGCGACGGCGTCCTGGTGCAACTGCACGATGCGCAGCACGCGCCGCTACCGGTCGGCAGCCGGGTGCGCGGCCCGGGCATCGCCGCGGTGGTCGGCTACGACGGCGAGGCCTACCTGGAAGGGCTGAAGCTCGGCCGCAACGAACTGGAGGTGGACATGGCTGCAGGCAGCTGCAGGGTCACGATCGAATACGCGCCGCAACGGCGCCCGGCCCGCCTGGGGCCGCTGCGCTGCAGCGCAGGGCCGGCGCCGTGATCCGTCGCGCATGGCAGTGCGGCGCGCTGCTGGCGGTGGCCGCGGCGCTGGCGCCAGCGCCGGCAGCCGCCGCCACCACCTGCACGGCGGTGACCACCGCGCTGGATTTCGGCAACGTCTCCGCCAGCGCCGCCACCGACAGCAGCGCGCAGATCACGGTCACCTGCCAGACCGGCGCGCTCAGCATCCTGGGCACGATCTATGTGCGCATGTGCCTGAACATCGGCGAGGGCGCGCAGGGCGGCGGCTTGGGCATCGCGGCGCGGCGCATGCTCAACCCGCTCAGCGACAGCCTCGGCTTCCAGCTGTACCGCGACAGCGCCCGCAGCCTGATCTGGGGCAGCGCACTGAACGCCTCCACGCCGCTGCAGGTGGACCTGACCTATTCGTCGCTGCTGACCGGCGGCAGCGGCAGCGCCAGCTACACCATCTATGGACGCGTCCCGCTGCAGAGCGGCATCGCCACCGGGCTGTACCAGAACAGCTTCAGCGGGGTGTTCACCAACCTGCAATACCGCTACGACGAACCGCTGATCGGCACCCCGGCCAGCATGCCCGCCTCTTGCACCACCGGCGGCACCGGCGGCGCCACCGCGGCGCAGTTCCCGTTCGTGAGTTCGGCCAACGCGGCCACGCTGTGCACCATCGCCAGCATCGCCGACCTGGACTTCGGCAGCCAGTCCGGCCTGGTCGACAGCGCACTGAACTACACCACCGCGCTGAGCATGAACTGCCGCCGGCGCACCGCCTGGCAGGTCAGCCTGGACAACGGCCAGTACGCCAGCGGCAACCTCCGGCGCATGCGCAATGCCGCAGGCCAGTACCTGCGCTACGAGCTGTACCGTGACGCGGCACGCAGCCAGCGCTGGGGCAGCACCCTGAACAGCGATACCCAGACCGGCACCGGAACCGGCAGCACCCAATCGCTGACCCTGTACGGCCAGGTGCCTGCAGCACAGACCCCGCCCCCCGGCAGCTACAGCGACGTGGTCAAGGTGACTGTGACCTACTGAGAGATAAACGTCGGCGCGGACGCGGTAAAGTTGCTGCACGGCACGCCGTTATCTGTCGCATCCTCTTGGGAATACCACCATCATGACCGCCAGCCCGTTCATGCAATCGCTGCTGCTCGCTGGCCTGTGCGCCGTCTGCGCGAGCGCGGCGGCGCAGAATCCCGGCGCGAACGAAAACACGGCGTTCCGGGTCGGCATCCGCCTGATGGGCAGCTGCGAGATCGACACCGCCGGCCGCAGCCAGCCGGGCGCGGCCGCCGCGCAGGTGGCCTGCAGCCGCCCGCTGCCCTACCAGGTCAACATCGATGGCATCGCCGCGCCCAACGCGCTGGCGCTGAGCCTGAGTCTGGCCGAAGGATTGCCGCGCCAGGATTCGCGCTACGCCACGGTCGCGTTCTAAGTGAGCGGCCGCCCTAGCGGTTGGATCGCCGGCCTGCTGCTGGCGCTGCTGCCGAGCCTGGCCGCGGCCGCCGGCGTGCGCATCAGCCCGACCATCGTGCAGATCCCGCCCGGCGCCCAGACCGCCGAGATCTGGTTAAGCAATACCCAGGACCGGACCTGGCAGGCGCAGGCCAAGCTGTACCGTTGGCACCAGGCAGAAGGCATGGAGCAATTGCAGGCGACCGACGATGTCCAGGTCAGCCCGCGCCTGATCGACATCCCCGCGCAGGGGCGGCAGCTGCTGCGGGTGGTGCGTACCGGGCCGGCCGCGACCGACGGCGAGCTCGCCTACCGCCTGGTGCTGGAAGAACGCCCGGACGCGGACGTAGCCGCCGATCCGCGCCTGCTGCTGCGCTATTCCACCCCGGTGTTCCTGTCCCCGCCCGGTACCGCACCGGCCGCCGCGCTCAGTGCCAGCCTGGTCGCCGGCGCCTACGGCCCCGAACTGCAGGTGCGCAACCGCGGCAAGGCGCACGCGCGGCTCAGCGACCTGAGCCACGTCGGCGCCGACGGGCGCCAGCTGACCCTGTTCCACAACCTGGCCGGCTACGTGCTGGCCGGGGAACAGAAGCGCTGGCCGCTGCCGGTCGAGTTCGGCACCGCGCGCGGCGGCCATTTCGCCGCCCGGCTCGACAACCAGGCCGAGCTGCAGCCGCTGCTGGCCGAATGACCCGGCCGGCGCGCATTTGCGCGCAGGGCCGCAGCCCGTTATAGTTCCGCTGCTTTGTTGCGCCCGCCAGGGCCAGCGAACCGTCCACGCCGGACGCACCGGCGAATACACACCTGCTGCCATCGCCCGTGCCGGGGTGCTCCGCGAGGAGTTCGGTCACGGAGGCTGCAGGGAGGCCCAACCCCGGAATCGTCGTGCACGCCGTCGCAGGCCTGCACGTCCATGCGCGGCTTCACCCTACTTGCCCGCGCACGGCCGGTTCCCCATCAGGAGTCACTGCAATGCCCCAAGTCACCATGCGTCAGATGCTGGAAGCCGGCGTCCACTTCGGCCACCAGACCCGCTACTGGAACCCCAAGATGGCGCCGTACATCTTCGGCGCGCGCGGCAAGATCCACATCATCAACCTCGAGAAGACGGTTCCGCTGTTCAACGACGCGATGAACTTCATCTCCAGCGTCGCGCAGAAGCGCGGCACCATCCTGTTCCTGGGCACCAAGCGCAGCGCCCGCGACTCGGTGAAGGAAGAAGCCGAGCGTTGCGGCCAGCCGTTCATGACCCAGCGCTGGCTGGGCGGCACGCTGACCAACTTCCGCACCGTCAAGCAATCGGTGGCGCGCCTGAAGGAACTGGAAGCGGCGGAAACCGACGGCACCTTCGACAAGCTGGTCAAGCACGAAGTGCTGACCCTGCGCCGCGAGCGCGAGAAGCTGCTGGCCTCGCTGGGCGGCATCAAGGAAATGAACCGCCTGCCCGACGCGCTGTTCGTCATCGACATCGGCCATGAAGACATCGCCATCAAGGAAGCCAAGAAGCTCGGCATCCCGGTGATCGCGGTGGTCGACACCAACTACAACCCGGAACTGGTGGACTACGCCATCCCGGGCAACGACGACGCCATCCGTGCCGTGCAGCTGTACGCCCGCGCCGCCGCCGACGCCGTGCTGGAAGGCAAGGCCGCCGCGCCGAACGCCGCCAGCGTGCGCGAGGAAGAGTTCAGCAGCGAAGCCGGCGACGACAAGGGCCGCGGCCCGCGCAAGAACGGCAAGAAGGCCGAAGAAGCCGCCGCTCCCGCCGCCGAGTAATCGGCGCGCCATGCGATTGCGCGAGCATGCGCAGTCGCCACCCGGCGCGCGCTGCGCGCCCGGGTCCGCGGGCGCCGCAAGCGCCCGTTTCCCAGAATTCCCGGCCGGCCGCAAACCGGCCCTTTCCCACCTTTTGTGAGGTCACCCCGTGGAAATCACCGCTTCCCTGGTCAAGGAACTGCGCGAGCGCACCGGCGCCGGCATGATGGAATGCAAGAAGGCGCTCACCGAGAACGCCGGCCATATCGACAACGCCGCCGAGTGGCTGCGCAAGTCGGGCCTGGCCAAGGCCGACAAGAAGGCCGACCGCGTCGCCGCCGAAGGCCGCATCGCGATGGCCCAGGACGGCGGCAAGGCCGTGCTGGTCGAGATCAACTCCGAGACCGACTTCGTCGCCAAGGACAACAACTTCCTGGCCTTCACCGAAGCCGTGTCCCAGGCTGCGCTGAACTCCGGCGCTGCTGATGCCGAAGCGCTGAAGAGCGCCAAGCTGCCCGGCGGCGAGACCGTCGAGGAAGCCCGCGCCGCGGTCATCGCCAAGGTCGGCGAGAACGTGCAGGTGCGCCGCCTGGCGCGCATCGACAGCGCCAACAACGTCGCCGCCTACGTGCACGGCGGCCGCATCGGCGTGCTGGTCGAGATCAAGGGCGGCGACATCGAGCTGGCCCGCGGCATCGCCATGCACATCGCGGCGATGAACCCGCCGCACGTGAAGGCGTCCGACGTCCCGGCCGACTTCGTCGCCAAGGAAAAGGAAATCGAGCTGGCCAAGATGTCGGAAAAGGACAAGGCCAAGCCGGCCGACATCCTGGAGAAGATCATCAGCGGCAAGATCGCCAAGATCGTCAACGAAGTCACCCTGTACGGCCAGCCTTACGTGCTGAACACCGACCAGAGCGTGGAGCAGGCGGTCAAGGCCGCCGGCGCCGACGTGGTCGGTTTCCAGCGCCTGGCCGTGGGCGAAGGCATCGAGAAGGTGGTGGAAGACTACGCCGCCGAAGTGATGAAGCAGGCCGGCCTGGCCTGAGTCCGGCCCTCCGGAGAAAAAAAGCCGCGCGTGTCGCGGCTTTTTTTTCGCCAGTGGTACGCTCTGCGGGCAGGGACCCATCGCTGTCCCCATCACACTTCCCGCGGAACCGCATGCGCCCTGAACTCGAAGCCATCCTGGCTCACTCCCGAAACCTGCCCTCGCCGCCCGGGATTGCGCTGCGCATCATCGACCTGGCCCAGGATCCGGACGTCGATCTGGCCACCACCGCCGACACCATCGCGATGGACATGGCGCTGAGCGCGCGCATGCTGCGCATCGCCAATTCGCCGCTGTACGCCAGCCGGCGCCGCATCGACAACCTCGGCCAGGCGCTGACCATGCTCGGGCTCAACGCCGCGCTGAGCCTGGCGCTGGGCTTCTCGATGGTGCAGAGCCTGCGCGACGGCGCCGGTGCCGGCGACCTGCAGGAACGGGTCTGGCGGCGCAGCGTGCTGTCGGCGCTGGCCAGCCGCCTGCTCGGCCAGGCCATGGGCCTGCGCAAGCAGGAGGAACTGATGCTGGCCGGGCTGCTGCAGGACATGGGCGCGCTGGCCCTGCTGCACATCTGCCACGACGACTACGCGCCGCTGCTGCGCGAAGCCGGCGGCAGCGGCAGCGAGACCCTGATTGCCATGGAGCGCGAGCGGCTCGGCTGCGACCACGCCGAGGTCGGCGCCTGGCTGGCGCAGAAGTGGAAGCTGCCCGGTTACCTGCAGCGCAGCATCGGCCACAGCGCCGGCACCGAACTGGCGCCGGACACCTTCGGCAAGTGCGTGCTGCTGTCCGGCAGCGTCGCCGACATCTGGCTGAGCAGCGACGTCGACGCCGCGCGCGGCCTGGCGATGGAGCGCGCCTATCGCGAACTGCAGCTGGACAGCCGCCGCTTCGACGAGGTGATCGCCGGCATGGCCGAAGCGCTGCCGGTCATTGGCCCGATCTTCGACGTGCGCATCGCGCAGCCGGAGCGGATCGACGCGATCATCAGCCATGCCCGCGAACTGATGGTGCTGCGCAACCTGCGGCAGATCCAGGAAGCCACCCTCGCCCGGCACCAGGCCGACGAATCGGAGCACCGCGCGCGGCGCCTGGCCGAGCAGGCCAGCCGCGACGCGCTGACCGGGGTGTACAACCGGCACCAGCTGGACATCCTGCTCAGCCAGCAGTTCGACCTGGCCAGCCGCCACGACTGGCCGCTGTCGATCGCCTTCATCGACCTGGACGACTTCAAGAAGATCAACGACGCCCATGGTCACCTGATCGGCGACCAGGTGCTGCGCGCGTTCGCGCAGGCCCTGCAGCCGCTGTTGCGCGGCAGCGATACCGTGGCGCGCTTCGGCGGCGAGGAATTCCTGGTGCTGCTGCCCAACACCAGCGAGGAGGCCGCGCTGAGCGTGATCCGGCGCATCCTCATCGAGATCGCGCAGCGGCCGATGGTCGAATTGCAGAGCGGGCCGCTGCACATCAGCTTCTCCGCCGGCGTCGCCACCCAGGGCGGGCGCGAGCGCTTCGGCACCGCACAGGAACTGCTGCAGGCCGCCGACGACATGCTCTACAGCTCCAAGCACGGCGGCCGCAACCGCGTCACCGCGCGCTCGTTCCGCGACACCCTGGCCTGAACCGGGCCACTGCACGCACGCGTGCGCGCGGCAGATTCCGCGCCGCGCTTCGGCTAGAATCTCGTGGTTTGCCCGTCCCCCACGAGGTCACCATGTCCCAGCTCGCCTATCGCCGCATCCTGTTGAAACTTTCCGGCGAAGCGCTGATGGGGGATGGGGATTACGGCATCGACCCCAAGGTCATCAACCGCCTGGCGCATGAAGTGATCGAGGCGCAACAGGCCGGCGCGGAAGTGGCGCTGGTGATCGGCGGCGGCAACATCTTCCGCGGCGCCGGCCTGGCCGCCGGCGGCATGGACCGGGTCACCGGCGACCACATGGGCATGCTGGCCACCGTCATCAACGCGCTGGCGATGCAGGACGCGCTGGAAAAGCTCGGCGCCAAGGTGCGGGTGATGAGCGCGATCAAGATCAACGACGTGTGCGAGGACTTCATCCGCCGCCGCGCGATCCGCCACCTGGAAAAGGGCCGCATCGCGATCTTCGCCGCCGGCACCGGCAATCCGTTCTTCACCACCGACTCCGGCGCGGCGCTGCGCGCGATCGAGATCGGCGCCGACCTGCTGCTGAAGGCGACCAAGGTCGATGGCGTGTACGACAAGGACCCGAAGAAGCACGCCGATGCGGTGCGCTTCGACAGCCTGACCTACGACGAAGTGATCGCGCGCAACCTGGAAGTGATGGACACCGCCGCCTTCGCGCTGGCCCGCGACAGCGACCTGCCGCTGCGCATCTTCAACATGGGCCAGCCCGGCGAGCTGCTGAAGATCCTGCATGGCGCGGAGATCGGGACGCTGGTCAAGGGACGTAGCTGATAACGGCCGGGATTGGGGATTCGGGATTCGCAAACGCGACAGCCGCTAGCATGCGCCGTTGCGAGGCGCTCGCGGCAGACAAGCTGCTGCAGTGCGCAACGCTTTAGCGAATCCCCAATCCCCAATCCCGGCACCACGCTGTTCCCGGCTATAATCGTCCGATTCAGATTCAGCACGGACACCGGCGATGCTCAACGAAATCAAACAAGACGCACAGACCCGCATGGCCAAGAGCATCGATGCGCTGCGCCATACGCTCATCAAGGTGCGTACCGGCCGCGCCTCGACCGCTCTGGTCGAACACCTGAAAGTCAATTACTACGGTTCGGAAATGCCGCTGAGCCAGGTCGCCAGCGTGGCCGTGGCCGATGCCCGCTCGCTGACCATCAGCCCGTGGGAAAAGCAGATGGTCAGCGCGGTCGAGAAGGCGATCCTGGCCTCGGACCTGGGCCTGACCCCGAACACCTCCGGCACCACCATCCGCCTCAACCTGCCCGCGCTGACCGAAGAGCGCCGCCGCGAGCTGTCCAAGGTCGTGCACAGCGAAGGCGAGGACAGCAAGGTCGCGATCCGCAACATCCGCCGCGACGCCAACCAGCAGATCAAGGATCTGCTGAAGGACAAGAGTGTCACCGAGGACGAGGCCCGCGCCGCCGAGGACGACATCCAGAAGCTGACCGACAAGGCGATCAAGGACGTCGACGACGTGGTCAAGGGCAAGGAACAGGAACTGATGGCGGTCTGAGCCTGCGCCTCGCGGCCATGCCTTCGGACCCCTCTTCCATGTCCCTGCCCCGCCACATCGCCATCATCATGGATGGCAACGGCCGCTGGGCGCAGCGCCGCCGCCGGCCGCGCGTGATCGGCCACCGCGCCGGCGCGCGCGCGGTCAACCGCACCATCGACTTCTGCCTGGAGCGCGGCATCCCCGCGCTGACCCTGTTCGCCTTCTCCAGCGAGAACTGGGGTCGGCCGCAGGAAGAAGTGGACGCGCTGATGAAGCTGTTCCTGCACGCGCTGGATCGCGAGGTCGAGGAACTGCAGCGGCGCGGCGTGCGCGTGCGCTTCATCGGCGACCGTTCGCGCTTCGCGCCGTCGCTGCGCCAGCGCATGGCCCAGGCCGAAGCCGGCACCGAGCACAACCAGGCCCTGCACCTGTCGATTGCGGCCAGCTATGGCGGCCGCCAGGACATCGCGCAGGCCGCGCGGGCGCTGGCCGAAGAGGTCGCGGCCGGACGCCTGCGCCCCGAGCAGATCGACGAGAACATGCTGTCGGCGCACATGGCGCTGGCCGACCTGCCGCCGCCGGACCTGTTCATCCGCACCGGCGGCGACGTGCGCATCAGCAATTTCCTGCTGTGGCAGCTGGCCTACACCGAACTGTGGTTCACCGAGACCCTCTGGCCCGAGTTCGGCGCCGAGGTGCTGCAACAAGCCCTGGACGACTACGCCAGCCGCGAGCGGCGTTTCGGCCTGACCAGCGCGCAAGTCGCCCCGGCGACGGAGAACACATCCGCATGACCCGTACCCGTGTCATCGCCGCGCTGATCATGGCCCCGCTGGCCATTTGCGCCATCCTGCTGCTGCCGACGCAATGGCTGGCGGCCCTGGCCGCGCTGATCTTCCTGATCGGCCTGTGGGAGTGGCTGAAGCTGGCGGAGGTCGACGACACCTTGCCGCGCACCATCCTGCTGGTGCTGAACCTGCTGCTGATGGTGCTGCTGGTGTGGGCCTCGGCCGGCTCGCTGGTGCTGTTCCAGCTGACTACCCTGGTCGGCGTCGGCTGGTGGTGCGTGGCGCTGCTGTGGCTGCGCTTCTTCCAGTTCGGCTCCGACCACGCCACCTACGCGCGGGTGTTCAAGCTCGCCGCCGGCACCCTGGCGATCGTCCCGGCCTGGGCCGCGCTGGGCCTGATCCATGCCAGCGAGCCGAACGGGCACCGCTGGCTGCTGACCGCGCTGGTCACGGTGTGGGCCGCCGATTCCGGCGCCTATTTCGCCGGGCGCCAGTTCGGCAAGCACAAGCTGGCGCCGCGGATCAGCCCCAACAAGACCGTCGAAGGGCTGATCGGCGGACTGCTGGCCGGCCTGATCTGCGCCGCCGGCTTCGGCTGGCTGGCCGGGGTCACCCTGCCGCAGCTGCCCGGCCTGCTGATCGTGGCCGCGGTCAGCGTGCTGGCCTCGGTGGTCGGCGACCTGTTCGAGAGCCTGCTCAAGCGCCACGTCGGCGCCAAGGACTCGGGCAACGTGATCCCCGGCCATGGCGGCGTGCTGGACCGCGTCGACGGCGTGCTGGCGGCACTGCCGATCTTTGCGCTGGGTAAAGAGATCTTCGGATTCTGAACATGGCCGACGCCGTCCGCTCCATCGCCGTGCTCGGCGCCACCGGCTCGATCGGCGCCTCCGCGCTGGACGTGATCGCGCGCCACCCGCAGCGGCTGCGCGCCAGCGTGCTGGCCGCCGGCGGCAACGTCGCCGGGCTGCTGGCGCTGTGCGCCGCGCACCGGCCGGCGCACGCGGTGATCGCCGACCCGGCCCTGTACCCGGCGCTGCGCGACGGCCTGCGCGACGCCGGGTTGCGCACCGAAGCGCATGCCGGCGCCGCCGCGCTGGAACAACTGGTGGCCAGCGACGCCTGCGACAGCGTGGTCGCCGCCATCGTCGGCGCCGCCGGCCTGGCCTCGACCCTGGCCGCGGCCCGCGCCGGCAAGCGCCTGCTGCTGGCCAACAAGGAATCGCTGGTGCTGGCCGGCGAACTGGTCACCGCCACGGCCGCCGCGGCCGGCGCCGAAATCATCCCGATCGACAGCGAACACAGCGCGATCTTCCAGTGCCTGCGCTCGCGCCAGACCGGCGCCGAGGTGCGGCGGGTACTGCTGACCGCTTCCGGCGGCCCATTCCGCGGCTGGGACCGCAGCCGGCTGCAGGGCGTGACCCCGGCGCAGGCGGTGGCGCATCCGAAGTGGTCGATGGGCCCGAAGATCTCGGTCGACTCGGCCACCCTGATGAACAAGGGCCTGGAAGTGATCGAGGCGCACCACCTGTTCGCGCTGCCGCCTTCGCGCATCGAGGTGCTGGTGCACCCGCAGAGCCTGGTGCACTCGCTGGTGGAGTTCATCGACGGTTCCACCTTGGCGCAGATGGGTTTGCCGGACATGCGCACCACCCTGGCGGTGGGTTTGGGCTGGCCGCAGCGGATCGAATCCGGGGTCGCCGGACTGGACCTACTGGCCCATGGCCGCCTGGACTTCGAACCCGCGGACCTGGAGGCCTTCCCCTGCCTGGGCCTGGCCTGGCGCGCGATGCAGGTCGGCGGCAGCGCGCCGGCGATCCTGAATGCGGCCAACGAAGTGGCTGTTTCAGCTTTTCTTCAGGGCCGTATCGGTTTCCTATCGATTCCTGCGCTGGTCGAGAACGCCCTGACCGTGCTGCCTGCGGGCGCGGCCGACTCCCTGGACGCGCTGCTGGCGGCGGACGCGCAATCGCGCAAGATCACCGAACTCGCCATTGCCCGCCAGCCTGCCCATGTCTGACACGCACGCCCCTATGAGCCACGCGCATGGGTGACTTCATCGGGTCCGTCTGGTGGATGATCGTCAGCCTGGGCATCCTGGTGACCTTCCACGAGTTCGGCCACTTCTGGGTCGCCCGCCGCTGCGGGGTCAAGGTGCTGCGCTTTTCGGTGGGCTTCGGCAAGCCACTGTGGTCGTACTACGACCGCCACGGCACGGAGTTCGCGATCGCCGCGATTCCGCTGGGCGGCTACGTAAAGATGCTCGACGAACGCGAGGGCGAGGTCGCCCCGGCCGAGCGCGACCAGGCCTTCAACAGCAAGAGCGTGTGGCAGCGCATCGCCATCGTCGCCGCCGGCCCGATCGCCAATCTGGTGCTGTGCGTGGCGCTGCTGTGGGCGATGTTCGTGATCGGCAAGCAGGATTACGCGGCGGTGGTCGGCCGCGCCGAGGGCCTGGCGCTGCAGGCCGGGCTGCAGCCTGGCGAGCGCATCGTGCGCATCGGCAAGCTCGAGGTCTCCAGCTGGAGCGATGCCAGCATGCAGCTGACCGTGGCGGCGATGGACGCCGCCGACGTGCGCATCCAGACCGAGGACACGCGCGACGGCGCCAGCCGCGTGCATACGCTGCGCCTGTCGCAGCTGCCTGCCGGCTTCGACGAACAGCAGGTGCCGCGCCTGGCCGGCCTCACCTGGCGGTTCAGCCTGCAGCCGGCGATCGTCGCCAAGGTGACCCCGGGTTCGGCTGCCGACGGCGTGCTGCGCCCCGGCGACCTGATCCTGGCGGTGGATGGCGCCTCGGTCGCCGGCGCCGACCAGGTTGCGCCGCAGATCCGGGCGCTGGCCAAGAACGGCGGCAGCGGCCTGGTCGAGGTCGAGCGCAACGGCGAACGGCTGGCGCTGGAGGTGCATCTCACCCCCAGCAAGGACCCGCGCCTGAAGGGCCTGTCGCTGGGCGTGGACCTTGGCCAGGAGGACCGCCCGCCGCCGGCGTTCGACGCCAAGCTGCAGTACGGCCCGCTGGCGGCGATCCCGGTCGCGTTCCGCGAAACCGGCAAGCTGGCCGGGGATACCCTGGGGCTGATCCGGCGCATGCTGACCGGCCAGGCCTCGATCAAGAACGTGTCCGGGCCGATCACCATCGCCAAGGTGGCCAACGTCTCGGCCCAGCAGGGGCCGGACTGGTTCCTGTATTTCCTGGCGCTGCTGTCGCTGAGCCTGGCGATCATGAACCTGCTGCCGATTCCAATCTTGGACGGCGGGCACTTGCTGTATTACCTTATTGAGTTGGTCAAGGGCAGCCCGCTGAGCGAGCGTGCCATGGCTGCGGGGCAGTTCGTCGGTCTGACGATGCTGGCCGGGCTGATGGGGTTGGCGTTTTACAACGACATCTTCGGCCAGGTCCTGCGATGAACCCGATGCTGATCCACTCGACCCCGCTGTCGTCGTCTTACGCCGGCGCCCATGCAACAACGATATCGACCTCTACCGGACGTGACATGACGAGATTTCCCACTCGCCGCCTGCTAGCCCTCGCCCTTGCCGCCAGCCTCAGCTTGCCGGTTCTGGCCCAGGCGACGGAGCCCTTCACCGCCAGCGACATCCGCGTCGACGGGTTGCAACGCATCTCCTCCGGCACCGTGTTCACCTATCTTCCGGTGGAACGCGGCGACACGGTCGACGACGCCAAGGTCGGCGAAGCGATCCGCGCGCTGTACCGCACCGGCTTCTTCGAGGACGTGCAGGTCGATCGCCAGGGCAACATCCTGGTGGTCACGGTCAAGGAACGTCCGGCGATCAACAAGCTGACCGTCACCGGCAACAAGGACATCAAGAGCGAAGAGCTGCTCAAGGGCCTGTCCGACATCGGCCTGACCGAGGGCGGCACCTTCGACCGGCTGAGCCTGGACCGGGTGACCCAGGAACTGACCCGCCAGTACAACAACCGCGGCAAGTACAACGTCGAGATCACCCCGACGGTGAGCCCGCTGGACCGCAACCGGGTCGACGTGGCGATCGCGATCAAGGAAGGCAAGGCCGCCAAGATCCAGCACGTCAACCTGATCGGCACCGAGAAGTTCGCCACCGACGACATCCTGGAGAACTGGGAGTCGCGCGAGCACAACTGGCTGTCGTGGTACCGCCGCGACGACCAGTACTCCAAGGAAAAGCTGTCCGGCGACCTGGAGAAGCTCAACTCCTGGTACCTGGACCGCGGCTACGTCGATTTCAGCGTCGATTCCACCCAGGTGGCGATCAGCCCCGACAAGCGCGACATGTACCTGACCGCCGGCATCACCGAGGGCGAGCAGTACAAGATCTCCGACATCAAGGTCACCGGCGACACGGTGCTGCCGCAGGAAGAGGTCGAGAAGCTGGTGATCCCGAAGCCGGGCGACACCTTCTCGCGCGCGCTGCTGGAATTCAGCTCCGACGCGATCACCAACACCTTGAGCAACATCGGCTACGCCTTCGCCAAGGTCAACCCGGTCCCCACCACCGACCGCGAGAAGCGCACCGTCGCGATCAACCTGCAGGTGGTGCCGGGCCCGCGCGTGTCGGTCCGCCGAATCGTGTTCAAGGGCAACACCCGCACCTCCGACGAAGTGCTGCGCCGCGAGATGCGCCAGTTCGAGAACAGTTGGTACTCGCAGGCCGCGATCGACCGTTCCAAGGTCCGCCTGCAGCGCCTGGGCTACTTCGAGGCGGTGGACGTGGAAACGCCGCCGGTGCCGGGCAGCAACGACAAGGTCGACGTGGTCTACAGCGTCAAGGAAACCACCTCGGGCAGCTTCACCTTCGGCCTGGGCTATTCGCAGACCTACGGCGTCACCACCTCGATCCAGCTGTCGCAGAACAACTTCCTGGGCGGCGGCAACCGCGTCTCGGTGGACGCCTCGCGCAGCAGCTACCAGGAGCGCTACGCGTTCTCCTACACCAATCCGTTCTTCACCGACGACGGCGTGTCGCTGGGCTACAACATCTCCTACCGCAAGCTGGACTACTCTGACTTCGGTACCGCCCAGTACAACAGCAAGAACGGCGCGGCGCAGATGATCTTCGGCGTGCCGATCACCGAGAACGACACCGTCTCGCTGATGTTCGGCATCGACAGCAACCAGATCACCACCTATCCCGGCTACACGCCGCAGGCGATCATCAACTACATCGACGCGATCGGGCAGAAGACCTTCCACGCCTGGCGCAGCGAACTTGGCTGGGCGCGCGACACCCGCAACGACTACTTCATGCCGACCCGCGGTATGTATCAGCGTGTGGGCCTGGAAGCCACCCTGCCCGGCTCCACCGTCGAGTACTGGAAGCTGAACTACCAGATCTCCAAGTACTGGCCGATCATTCCTTCGATCGTGCTCAATACGCGCGCAGAGTTCGGCTACGGCGACAGCTACGGCAGCGACGTCAGCCGCACCATCACCAACGCCGACGGCACCACCCGCACGGTCACCGCGTCGGGCCTGCCGTTCTACGAGAACTTCTACGCCGGCGGCACCAACTCGGTGCGCGGTTTCGAGGACAACACGCTCGGCCCGCGTTCGGAAGCCACCGCCTCGTACAGCCGCGGGCAGCCGCTGGGTGGCTCGTTCAAGACCGTGGGCTCGGCGGAACTGTACTTCCCGAAGCTGTTCGACAGCCCTTCGGCGCGCGTCTCCGCGTTCGTCGACGTCGGCAACGTGTTCAACGGCGTGGACAACTACAAGACCAACGAACTGCGCGCCTCCACCGGCGTGGCGTTGCTGTGGCGCGCACCGGTCGGCCCGATCTCGATCAGCTACGCGCTGCCGCTGAAGAAGGAAGACAACGACGAGATCGAGCGTCTGCAGTTCACGTTTGGTGGGCAGTTCTGACGAACTGCCCGCTCCAGATTCCCGCTTCGCGGGAGCCTGGAGCTCGGGGCTTGGCAACCAAATCCCCGCGCCTGTCGGCGCGCCCCCTTTACTAAAGGGGGGAGCGCGTCATCGCGTTCGCGCTGACGCCCCACGATTCGCTGCGCGAATCGCGGGCCCCGGCTCGTCTTCTCCCAAATCCCCGCGCCTGTCGGCGCGCCCCCTTTACTAAAGGGGGGAGCGCGTCAACGCATTCGCGCTGACGCCCCACGATTCGCTGCGCGAATCGCGGGCCCCGGCTCGTCTTCTCCCAAATCCCCGCGCCTGTCGGCGCGCCCCCTTTACTAAAGGGGGCTTGTCTGCGCTCAATTGGCTGCGATCTTGGCCTGGGCATGAGCAGGTCTTTTCTGCAATCGGCGGGCGGCGGCTGATCGGGCCGCGCTGCCCGCTGCGCAGGGGCAGCATGACCGTGCCGATGGCACACGGTAGAATCCCCGCGTGAATACTCCTTCCCATACCGCACACGAGATCGCCGAGCGCTTCGGCCTGCAGGTGCATGGCGACGGCGCGGTCGCCGTGCATGGCGTCGCCACGCTGGCGCATGCCGGTCCCGGCCAGCTCAGTTTCCTCGCCAATCCGCGCTATCGCGCGCAGCTAGCCGACAGCGCCGCGGCGGTGGTGGTGCTGCGCGCCGACGACGCCGAAGCGGCGCCCGGTACCGCGCTGATCGCGCGCGATCCGTACGTCGCCTTCGCCAAGATCGCCGCGCTGTTCGACGTGACGCCGGCGCGTCCGCCCGGCATCCATGCCAGCGCCAGCATCGACCCCAGCGCGCAGATCGCCGCCGGCGCGCATATCGGCGCCTTCGTCAGCATCGGCGCGCGCAGCGTGATCGGCGACGGCTGCGTGATCGGTCCGGGCTGCGTGATCGGCGACGACTGCCAGGTCGGCGACGGCTGCGAACTGATCGCCCGCGTCACCCTGGTCACCCGGGTGCGGCTGGGCAAGCGCGTGCGCATCCATCCCGGCGCGGTGCTCGGCGCCGATGGCTTCGGCCTGGCGATGGACGCCGGCCACTGGATCAAGGTGCCGCAGCTCGGCGGCGTGTCGATCGGCGACGATTGCGAGATCGGCGCCAACGCCTGCGTCGATCGCGGCGCGCTAGAAGACACCACGCTCGAGGAAGACGTGCGCCTGGACAATCTGGTGCAGGTCGCGCACAACGTGCACATCGGCGCGCACAGCGCGATCGCCGGCTGTACCGGCATCGCCGGCAGCGCCAAGATCGGCCGCTACTGCATGCTCGGCGGCGCGGTCGGCGTGGTCGGCCACCTGGAAATCTGCGACAAGGTGGTGATCACCGGCAAGTCGGTGGTGCGCAATTCCATCCATGAGCCGGGCGAGTATTCCTCCGGCACCCCGTTGACCGACAACCGCACGTGGCGCAAGAACGCCGCGCGCTTCAAGCAGCTCGATGCCCTGGCCCGTCGCATCCTGTCTGTAAGCAAGGAGAAGCAATGAGCCACGACCAGACCCTGCCGGACATCCTGCAGATCCAGAAGCTGATCCCGCACCGCTACCCGTTCCTGCTGGTGGACAAGGTGGTGTCGCTCGACTTCGAGAACCGCAAGATCGTCGCGCACAAGAACGTCAGCGTGAACGAGCCGTTCTTCCAGGGCCATTTCCCCGGCCAGCCGATCATGCCCGGCGTGCTGATCATCGAGGCGCTGGCCCAGGCCGGCGGGATACTGACCCAGCTCGCGCTGGGCCGCGATGCGCAGTCCAAGCTGTTCTACATGGTCAAGGTCGACAACGCCCGCTTCAGCAGCCAGGTGGTGCCCGGCGATGTGCTGGAGCTGCACGTGCAGATCAAGCGGGTGATCCGCAACATGGCCGTGTACTACGGCGAAGCCAAGGTGGACGGCAAGGTCGTCGCCTGCGCCGAGGTGCTGTGCGCCGGCACCCGCGAATGAGCCAGGCAGGAGACCTGCAATGAGCGACAACGCCCCTCTCATCCATCCCACCGCGGTGATCGACCCGTCGGCGACGCTGGCGGCGGACGTGCGCGTCGGCGCCTTCACCCTGATCGGCGCCGAGGTCGAGATCGGCGAAGGCAGCGTGATCGGCCCGCACTGCAGCATCGCCGGTCCGACCCGGATCGGCCGCGGCAACCACCTGGTCGGCCACGTCGCGCTGGGCGGCGATCCGCAGGACAAGAAGTTCGCCGGCGAACGCACCGAACTGGTGGTCGGCGACCGCAACGTGATCCGCGAGTTCGTCACCGTCAACCGCGGCACCGGCCACGGCGGCGGCATCACCCGCGTCGGCAGCGACAACTGGTTCCTGGCCTACACCCACATCGCCCACGACTGCGTGGTCGGCGACCATTGCGTGTTTTCCAACAACGCCACCCTGGCCGGGCATGTCGAAATCGGCGACTACGTGATCATCAGCGGCTTCGCCGGCGCGCACCAGTTCTGCCGCATCGGCGATCACGCCTTCCTCGCCATGGGCGCGCTGGTCAATGGCGACGTGCCGCCGTTCACCATGGTCGGCGGCAACTCGCTGGGCCGCCCGCGCGGCATCAACAGCGAAGGCCTCAAGCGCCGCGGTTTCGACACCGAGCGCCTGGCCGCGATCAAGCGCGCCTACCGCGCGCTGTACGTGGCCGGCCTGCCGCTGGCCGAAGCCAAGCAGCAGCTGGCGGTGCTGGCCGAAAGCAGCGAGGACGTGCGCGCGATGCTGGAATTCATCGAAGCCAGCGAGCGGCCGTTGTTGCGATGAGTGCCGGGAATGGGGAATCGGGAATGGGGAATGGGAAGAGCGGTAGCCCGCCCGGCCACGGTCCCGCTCTTGCCTCACCCATTCCCCATTCCCCATTCCCGATTCCCGGCGCAGCAGCCAAGCTGCGCATCGCCCTGGTCGCCGGCGAAGCCTCCGGCGATCAGCTCGGCGCCGGGCTGATCGAGGCGTTGCGCGCGCGCTATCCGGATGCCGAATTCGCCGGCATCGGCGGCGATGCGATGCGCAACGCCGGTTGCCAGACCTGGTTCGATGCCAGCGAACTGGCGGTGATGGGCCTGATGGAGGTGCTGCGGCATCTGCCGCGGCTGCTGAAACTGCGCCGCGAGCTGCGCCAGCGCCTGCTGGACTGGCGCCCGGACGTGTTCGTCGGCATCGATGCGCCCGACTTCAACCTCGGCGTGGAGCGCTGGCTCAAGCAGCGCGGCATCCGCACCGTGCATTACGTGAGCCCCTCGGTATGGGCCTGGCGCGAGCGGCGCGCGGCCAAGATCGGCGCCAGCGCCGACCGGGTGCTGTGCCTGTTCCCGATGGAACCGCCGATCTACGCCAGGCATGGCGTGGATGCGCGCTTCGTCGGCCACCCGATGGCCGACGCGATCGCGCTGGACGAGGATCGCGATGCGGCGCGCGCCGAACTCGGCCTGCCGGCCGCCGCGACCGTGCTGGCGGTGCTGCCGGGCAGCCGCCTGGGCGAGATCGGCCGGCTCGGCGATACCTTCTTCGCCGCCGCTTGGCAGGTACTGCAGCAGACGCCGGGCGCGCACGTGGTGGTGCCGGCGGCCAATCCCGCGTGCAAGGCCTTGCTGGCCGAGCAGCTGTCGCGCTCGGCGTTGCCGGTGGTGTATTCGCACCTGCTCGACGGTCAGGCCCGCGCCGCCCTGCTCGCCGCCGACGTGGTGCTGCTGGCGTCCGGCACCGCGACGCTGGAGGCAATGCTGGTGAAGCGGCCGATGGTGGTCGGCTACAAGGTCGCGCCGCTGACCTACCGCATCGTCAAGGCGCTGGGCCTGCTCAAGGTCGATCGCTACGCGCTGCCCAACATCCTCGCCGGCCGCGACCTGGCGCCGGAACTGATGCAGGACGCCTGCACCCCGGACGCGCTCGCCGCCGCGCTGCTGCACTGGCTGCGCGACCCGCAGGCGGTGGCCGCGCTGCAGCCCGAGTACGCGCGCCTGCACCAGCTGCTGCGCCAGGACGCCTCGGCGCGTGCGGCCGATGCGGTGCTCGAGTTGCTGGAAGGCCGGGATTCGGGAGTGGGGATTCGGGATTCGGGAGAAGCAACGGCATGAAGCGCTCCGATCCCCCATCGCCGCAGCGGGAACTGCTCTGCGAATCCCCAATCCCGAATGCCGAATCCCGGCTGTTCTACGCCGGCGTCGACGAAGCCGGGCGCGGGCCGCTGGCCGGGCCGGTGGCGGTGGCCGCGGTGGTGTTCGATCCTGCGCGCACCCGCATCAATGGCCTGGACGACTCCAAGCAGCTGACTGCCGCACGCCGCGAGACGCTGTACGCGCGCATCGTCGAGCGTGCGCTGGCCTGGCAGGTAGTGCTGATCGAGGCCGAGGAGATCGACCGGCTGAACATCTACCAGGCCACCATGCTGGGCATGCGCCGTGCGGTCGAAGGCGTGGCGCACGTGGCCGGTTTCGCGCGCATCGACGGCAACCGGGTGCCCAAGGGCCTGCCCTGCGCCGCCGAGGCGCTGATCGGCGGCGACGGCCTGGACCGCGCGATCATGGCCGCATCGATCGTGGCCAAGGTCACCCGCGACCGCATCATGCAGCGCCTGCACGAACAGCATCCGCACTACGGCTTCGACCTGCACAAGGGCTACGCCACCCCGGCGCACCTGGCCGCGCTGGCCGCGCACGGCCCCTGCATCCACCACCGGCGCAGCTTCGCGCCGGTCAGGATGGCGCTGGCGGGCCGGGAGTCGGAAGTGGAGATTCGGGATTCGATGGAGTCACTGCAACTCGCTTAGACGTGCAAGCTGGATCTGCAGCGACGGTACGCGGCGCAGCACTGCCTGAGACCGCGACGAATCCCCAATCCCGACTCCCGAATCCCGGCTGTCAAGCCTTGCCCGTCCCCGCCCCCGCCGCTAACCTGCCCGGGCATCGTTCTGGTTCCGCATGTCCATTTCCCGCTTCGCTCATCTGCACGTCCACACCGAGTTCTCGCTGGCGGATTCGACCATCCGTGTGCCCGAGAAACCGGATCAGGCCGACCCGAAGAAAGCCAAGCAGGCCAACCTGCTCAGCCGCGCGGTCGAACTGGAGTTGCCCGCGCTCGCGGTCACCGACCTGAACAATCTGTTCGCGCTGGTCAAGTTCTACAAGGCGGCCGAAGGCGTGGGCATCAAGCCGATCGCCGGCGCCGACCTGATGATCGCCGACAGCGCCGGCGAAACGCCGTGGCGGCTCACCGTGCTGTGCCGCAACCGCGACGGCTACCTGAGCCTGTCGCGCCTGCTGACCCGCGCCTGGCTGGAAGGCCAACGCAACGAGGGCGGCGTGGCGATCCGCCCCGAGTGGCTGCAGACCGGCAGCGACAACCTGTTCGCGCTGGCCGGGCGCGACAGCCTGGCCGGGCGCCTGGCCAGCGAAGGCCGCCACGACCTGGCCGAGCAGCAACTGGCCGACTGGCAACGCATTTTCGGCGACGGCCTGCACCTGGAACTGACCCGCACCGGCCGCGACGGCGAGGAAGCGTTCAACCAGTTCGCGCTGCACGCCGCCGGCACCCGCGGCTTGCCGGTGGTGGCCAGCAACGACGTGCGCTTCCTGTACGCCAGCGATTTCGCCGCGCACGAAGCGCGCGTGTGCATTTCCTCCGGCCGCGTGCTCGACGATCCCAAGCGCCCGCGCGACTACAGCGACCAGCAATACCTGAAGTCGTCGGAGGAAATGGCCGCGCTGTTCGCCGACATTCCCGACGCGCTCGACAACACCCTGGCGCTGGCGCAGCGCTGCAACATCGAGATGCAGTTGGGCACCTACTTCCTGCCCGCGTATCCGGTGCCCGACAACGAGACCCTGGACAGCTGGATCCGCAGCCAGTCGCGCGACGGCCTGACCGCGCGCCTGGAGAAGAATCCGCTGGCGCCGGGCAAGACCCGCCAGGACTACGTCGACCGGCTCGAGTTCGAGCTGGACACGATCATCAAGATGGGCTTCCCCGGCTACTTCCTGATCGTGGCCGACTTCATCCAGTGGGGCAAGAACCAGGGCATCCCGATCGGCCCGGGCCGCGGCTCCGGCGCCGGCTCGCTGGTGGCGTGGGCGCTGCAGATCACCGATCTGGATCCGCTGCCGTACAACCTGCTGTTCGAGCGCTTCCTCAATCCCGAGCGCGTGTCGATGCCCGACTTCGACATCGACTTCTGCATGGACCGCCGCGACGAGGTCATCGACTACGTCGCGCGCAAGTACGGCCGCGACCGGGTCAGCCAGATCATCACCTACGGCACCATGGCGGCCAAGGCGGTGGTGCGCGACTGCGGCCGCGTGCTCGGCTTCCCGTACGGCCTGGTCGACGGCGTGGCCAAGCTGATCCCCAACATCCTCGGCATCACGCTGAAGGACGCGATGGGCGAAGGCAAGGACAGCGAGATGGCCTCGCCGGAGCTGATCCAGCGCTACCAGAGCGAGGACGACGTCCGCGACCTGATGGATCTGGCGCGGCAGCTGGAGGACCTGACCCGCAACGCCGGCAAGCACGCCGGCGGCGTGGTCATCGCGCCGACGCCGCTGTCCGATTTCTGCCCGCTGTTCGCCGAACACGACGTCGACAACCTGGGCAAGAACCCGGTCACCCAGTTCGACAAGGACGACGTCGAGCAGGTCGGCCTGGTCAAGTTCGACTTCCTCGGCCTGCGCACGCTGACCATCATCGACTGGGCGGTGAAGGCGATCAACGTGCGCCATGCGCGCGCCGGCATCCCGCCGGTGGACATCACCGCGCTCCCGCTCGACGACGCGCCCACCTACAAGGGCATCTTCGCCTCGGGCAACACCGGCGCGGTGTTCCAGTTCGAATCCTCGGGCATGCGCCGGCTGCTGAAGGACGCCAAGCCCGACCGCTTCGAAGACCTGATCGCGCTGGTGTCGCTGTACCGCCCCGGCCCGATGGACCTGATCCCGGACTTCAACGCGCGCAAGCACGGCCAGCAGGAAATCATCTACCCCGATCCGCGCACCGAAGCGATCCTGAAAGACACCTACGGCATCATGGTGTACCAGGAGCAGGTGATGCAGATGGCGCAGATCGTCGGCGCCTACTCGCTGGGCGGCGCCGACCTGTTGCGCCGCGCGATGGGCAAGAAGGTGCCGGCGGAGATGGCCAAGCACCGCGAGATCTTCCGCGAGGGCGCGGCCAAGGGCGGCGTCGGCGAAGCCAAGGCCGACGAAATCTTCGACCTGATGGAGAAGTTCGCAGGCTACGGCTTCAACAAGTCGCACGCCGCCGCCTACGCCCTGGTCAGCTACCAGACCGCGTGGCTGAAGCGGCACTACCCGGCCGAGTTCATGGCCGCGACGCTGTCTTCGGACATGGACAACACCGACAAGGTGGTCGGCTTCCTCGACGAGGTGCGCAACCTCGGCCTGACCGTGCTGCCGCCGCGGCTCAACGCCTCGGCCTACATGTTCGAAGCGGCCACGCCGGACACCATCCAGTACGGCCTGGGCGCGATCAAGGGCGTGGGCCGCGGCGCCTGCGAAGCGATCGTGGCCGAGCGCGAGCGCGGCGGCGAATACGCCTCGCTGCTGGATTTCTGCACCCGCGTGGAATCGGCCAAGCTCAACAAGCGCACCCTGGAAGCGCTGATCAACGCCGGTGCGATGGACGGGCTGGGCAGCAACCGCGCCACGCTGATGCTGCAGCTGCCGGAGGTGATGAAGGCCACCGAGCAGATGGCGCGCGAGCGCGCCTCCGGGCAGAACTCGCTGTTCGGCGGCGCCGACACCAGCGCCCCGGCCCTGCACCTGGATCTGTCGGAAAGCAAGGAATGGCCGCTCGGCCAGTTGCTGACCGGCGAGCGCGAGACGCTGGGCTTCTACCTCAGCGGCCATCCGTTCGATCCCTACCGCGAGGAAGTGCGCGAGCTGGTCGGCTGCGACCTGAGCGCGCTGGAAAAGATCTGCGCGCAATCCGGCGGCGGGCGCGGCGGTGGCGGCGACGGCGAAAAACGCGCCTGGCGCCCGGAAACCAGCGCGATCCTCGCCGGCCAGGTGGTCGGCGTGCGGCGCAAGGGCGACAGCCAGGTGTTCGTGCAACTCGAGGACGGCCGCGGCCGGGTCGAGTGCAGCGCGTTCACCGACGCCATCGCCGAGTTCGGCCACCTGCTCACCCGCGACCGCATCCTGATCGTCAAGGGCGGCGTGCGCGAGGACGAGTTCAACGGCGGCTATGCGATGCGCATCCGCCAATGCTGGGACTACGAACAGATCTGCACCCACCACGCGCAGCGCCTGTCGCTGCGCCTGGACCTGCGCCAGCGCAGCACCTGGCAGCGCATCGACGCCTTGCTGGCGCGCCACCGCCCCGGCAAGACGCCGCTGCGCCTGGACCTGCTGCTGCAATCCGAGCAAGGCCCGGTGGCCGGCATGCTCGACCTCAACGGCAGCCACGCGGTGCGCGTGGACCCGCAACTGCTGGACACCCTGCGCGCCGATCCGGGCGTGCGCGCGGTGAAGGTGAAGTACAGCCCGCCGTGGGCTTGAACGGCCGGAATTCGGGATTCGGGATTGGGGATTCGTAGGAGCGGGATCCGCGCTGTCCGCAGCGGCAGGAGCCGCCCGGCTTTTTCGAATCCCCAATCCCCAATCCCGAATCCCGGCCCCCAAACCGCACGGCCCCGTACGGGTGACGGACAGCGGTTCGGCTAAACTGCGCCCCTTACGTTCACGACGGCCTCCAATGAATCCGAACTACCTCGACTTCGAGCAACCCATCGCCGATCTGGAAGCCAAGATCCAGGAACTGCGCAACGCCAGCACCGGCCCGGCGGTCAACGTCGAGACCGAAGTGCGCGCGCTGCAGGACAAGCTGCGGGTGCGCACCGCGCAGATCTTCCGCGACCTGTCGTCGTGGCAGATCTCGCAGCTGGCGCGGCATCCGCAGCGGCCGTACACGCTGGACTACATCAACGTGTTCTGCGACGAATTCCAGGAACTGGCCGGCGACCGCGCGTTCGCCGACGACAAGGCGATCGTCGGCGGCCTGGGCCGCATCGACGGGCGCCCGGTGGTCATCATCGGCCACCAGAAGGGCCGCGACACCAAGACCAAGGTCGCGCGCAACTTCGGCATGCCGCGTCCGGAGGGCTACCGCAAGGCGCTGCGGCTGATGAAGCTGGCCGAGCGCTTCAAGCTGCCGCTGCTGACCTTCATCGACACCCCAGGCGCCTATCCGGGCATCGGCGCGGAAGAACGCGGGCAGAGCGAGGCGATCGCGCGCAATCTGCTGGAGATGGCCGAACTGAAAGTGCCGGTGATCTGCACCGTGATCGGCGAAGGCGGCTCCGGCGGCGCGCTGGCGATCGGCGTCGGCGACCGCACGCTGATGCTGGAGTACGGCACCTATTCGGTGATCTCGCCGGAAGGCTGCGCCTCGATCCTGTGGAAGGACGCCGGCAAGGCCAAGGACGCCGCCGAGCAACTGGGCCTGACCGCCAAGCGCCTGTCCGCACTCGGCCTGGTCGACAAGGTGGTGCGCGAGCCGATCGGCGGCGCGCACCGCAACCCCACGCAGATGGCCAAGCGCCTGAAGGCGGTGCTGCTCAACGAACTGGACGCGCTGGAAAAGCTGCCGGTCGAGCAACTGCTGCAGAAGCGCTACGAGCGCCTGCGCGGCTACGGGGCGTACGAAGCGGCCTGATCGCGACACAAGGAAGCGTTGCCCATGAATCCCATCGTCCTGCTGTCGCTGGCCTTGCAGTTGGCCTGCTGCGTGCACGTGGTGCGCAGCGGCCGCCCGCTGTACTGGATCTTCATCCTGCTGATCTTTTCGTATCTGGGGATCCTGATCTACGTGATCGCCGAACTGCTGCCGGAATGGCGCAACGATCCGCGCGCGCGCCGCCACCTGCGCAAGGTCGGCGCCACGCTCGACCCGAACCGCGACAAGCGCACCGCCGGCAATCGCCTGGAACTGGCCGACACCGTGGACAACCGCCGGCAACTGGCCGAGGTGCACCTGGACAACGGCGACTACGCGCAGGCCGCCGAGGTGTTCGAGAGCGGCTTGCGCGGCATCCATCGCGACGATCCGGGGCTGCTGCTGGGCCTGGCCAAGGCGCAGTTCGGCCTGGACCAGCCGGCCGCGGTGAAAGCCACGCTGGACCGGCTGATCGCCGCCAACCCGCAGTTCCGCTCGCACGACGGCCACCTGCTCTACGCGCGCGCCACCGAGGCGCTGGGCCAGACCGACGCGGCGCTGGAAGAATACGCCGCGCTCGCCGACGACTATCCCGGCGAAGAAGCGCGCGTACGCTACGCGCAACTGCTGCAACGCGCGGGCCAGCCGCAGCGCGCGCGCGAAGTGTTCGACGAAGCACTGAAGCGCTCCAGCCTGGCCCCGCGCTACTACCAGCGCGACCAACGCCAATGGATCGACCTGGCCCGCAGCGAACTAAAACAACTTGACAGCCGCAACGCCTAACTGCTGACGCAAACCCGGAAAGGATCGGCCACCAGGATTTTTCTAATCCCCAATCCCGAATCCCCAATCCCGGCTCAAAACGGCTTCGCCAACACCAACCAGATCACCACCAGCAGCGCCAGCACCGGCAGTTCGTTGAACAGCCGCAGCGCGCGCGAGGACGGCAGCGCACGCGCCTGCGCCACGCCCTTCAGCCAGCGCCCGCTGAAGATGTAGTAGCCGAGCATCAGCCCCACCAGGCCCAGCTTGGCGTGCAGCCAGCCGCTGTGGCCGGGCGCGACCATGGTCGGGAAATCGGGCAACACCTTGTAGCCCAGCCACAGCGTCAGCCCCAGCAGCAAGGCCAGGCCGAACATCATGTGGCCGAAGCGGTACAGGCGCCGCCCCATCAGCACCAGCCGCGCCTGCACCTCCGGCTGCCCCGCGCTCTCGGCGATGTTGACCAGGATCCGCGGCAGGTAGAACACCGCCGCCATCCATGCGACCACGAACAGCAGGTGCAGGGACTTGATCCACAGATAGAGTTGCATGCGCTGGCTCCGGGTCGCTGGCGTAGGATGTCACGCCATTTTCGCCGATTCGCATCGCGCCCGCACGGACCACGACCCCGCATGGACAAACAGTACGACGCCGACTATTTCCAGCGCTGGTATCGCCGCGACGATATCGGCGGCAACGCGCGCCTGGCGCGCAAGGTCGCGCTCGCCGTGGCCCAGGCCGAGTACTACCTGGAACGGCCGATCCGCAGCGTGCTCGACATCGGCTGCGGCGAAGGCGCCTGGCGCGCGCCGCTGCTGAAGCTGCGGCCGAAACTGCGCTATTTGGGCTTCGACAGCAGCGAGTACGCGATCGCGCGCTACGGCCGCCATCGCGACCTGCGCCCGGCGCGGTTCGGCGATTTCGCCTGGCTGCGGCCGTGCGCGCCGGTGGACCTGCTGGTGTGTTCGGACGTGCTGCACTACGTGCCCAACCGCGAACTGCGCCAGGGCCTGCCGGGCCTGGCCGAACTGTGCGGCGGGGTCGCGTTCCTGGAGACCTTCGCCATGGAGGACGACTTCGACGGCGACCATGCCGGCTTCCAGCCGCGTCCGGCGCGCTGGTACCGGCGCCAGTTTGGTGCGCTCGGGCTGCGCCCGGTCGGCAGTCATTGCTGGCTATCGCCAGCGCTGGCGGGGGATGCAGCGGCGCTGGAAACAATTGGTCTGGTGCCCCATTAAGGTGCAACCACCCCGGATAGGATATGCTGCACGGCAGCATACGCTCAGGATGGAAACACCGGCATGCTCTACCAGTGGCACGAACTGACCCGCAACCTGCTCGCCCCCTGGGTCCACCAGGCAGCGGCCAACGCCAAGATCTTCTCCGACGCCAATAGCCTGTGGGCCACGCTCCCGGGCGCCGAGCGTCTGGCCGCCACCAACGAACTGCTGCACCGGCTCGGCAAGGACTACGAGAAGCCGGCCTGGGCGCTGGACCACGTCGAGGTCGACGGCCACCCGCTGCCGATCGTCGAGCAGGAAGTGCTGCGCAAGCCGTTCTGCCGCCTGCTGCGCTTCAAGCGCTTCAGCGACGACGCCAAGGTCGTGGCCGGGCTCAAGCAGCAGCCCGCCGTGCTGGTGGTGGCGCCGCTGTCCGGGCACCACGCCACGTTGCTGCGCGATACCGTGCGCACCCTGCTGCGCGACCACAAGGTCTACGTCACCGACTGGATCGACGCGCGCATGGTGCCGCAGAGCGACGGCGACTTCGGCCTGGACGACTACGTCAACTACGTGCAGGACTTCATCCGCCACATCGGCGCCGACAAGCTGCACGTGATCAGCGTGTGCCAGCCGACCGTGCCGGTGCTGGCCGCGGTGTCGCTGATGGCCGGACGCGGCGAAGCCACGCCGCGCTCGCTGGTGATGATGGGCGGGCCGATCGACGCGCGCCGCAGCCCGACCCAGGTCAACAATCTGGCCACGCGCAATCCGCTGTCGTGGTTCGAGCACAACGTCATCCACACCGTGCCGCAGGCGTATCCGGGGCATGGCCGCGCGGTGTATCCGGGCTTCCTGCAGCACACCGGGTTCCTGGCGATGAACCCCAGCCGGCACTTCATGTCGCACTGGGATTTCTACGCCGACCTGGTCAAGGGCGACCTGCAGGACGCCGAGGCGCACCGCCGCTTCTACGACGAATACAACGCGGTGCTGGACATGCCGGCGACCTACTACCTGGACACGATCCGGGTGGTGTTCCAGGAATTCCTGCTGCCGCGCGGGGAATGGGTGATCGGCGGCGAGCGCGTGGATCCGGCGGCGATTCGCGACACCGCGCTGCTCAGCATCGAAGGCGAACTGGACGATATCTCCGGCCTGGGCCAGACCGCCGCCGCACAGGACCTGTGCACCGGCATCGCCGCGCACCGCCGCCAGCATCTGGAAGTGGAAGGCGCCGGCCATTACGGCATCTTCAGCGGCCGCCGCTGGCGCGACATCGTGTATCCGCAGGTGCGTGCGTTCATCGCCGCCAACGCGTCCGCCACGGCGCAGGCGCCGAGCGGCAACGTCACCCCGCTCAAGCGCCGCGGCAGCCGCAAGGCGGGCTGAGCGGCGTACCGCTCGCGGCCGGCGCCTGCCGGCCGCGCAGCGTCAATGTCAATGTCATTGCGCCGAGCTGTGCACCAGCAGGTGCTTGGCCAGCATGCCGTGCAACTTGCCGATGCCACGCGCTAGGTGCAGCGTGGCGAACAGCAGCACGATGCCCATCGCACTCCACAGCGGCAGCAGCCACGGCGCGCTTTCGGTGACGTTCCAGTCGACGAACATGACGTTGAACTGCTGCGGCAGGAAAAATCCCAGCGGTGCCGCCGCGAGCGCCAATCCCGTGCTCAGCAGCGTGATGAACACGGTGAAGTAGAAGATCCCCAGCGGCAGCATCAGCACGAAATACAGCATCGTGGTCCAGGTCCGCGCATCGGTGAACATCTGTCCGATGCGCCGCAGCCACGGTTGCTCGGGCGCGCTGTACAGCGGCCGCCGCGGCATGCGCTCGCCCAGCAACACCTCGACGATGCGCCCTTCCACCAGCGACAGCAGCCGCACCGAACCGAAGAACAGCACCAGCAACGGCACGCCGATGATCAGCAGCAGCATGCCCAGCGAGACGCTGACCCCGGTGACCACCCAGGTGAAGTAGAAGATGCCGGTGACCAGCGACAGCAGCATGTAGAAGAACGCGCCGTAGGCGCGCGGATCGGCGGCCACGCCGAAGAAGCGGCCGAGCAGCGACTTGCGCTTGGGCGGCGCCGGCGGCTTCAGCGCGCGGTTCACCGTGACCTCGGTGTCGCGGTAGATCGCAGCCACCTCCTCCGGCGCGCCGTAGCTGCCGGCCACCTCGGCGATGACCTCGGCCTCGCTCTTGCCGGCCTGCTCGGCCAGCTCGGCGCGCAGGTATTCCTCCGCGTCGTACAACGCGTCTTGGACCAGCGCCGGATCGGCGCCGGCCAGCGCCGCGCGCAGTTGCGCCAGGTAGTCGGGAATGGTGGCCGGCAACGGCCGCGCCTGGAGTTGTTCGCTGCTCATTCTGAAATCCCCTTCAGGACGGAATCGACGGAATCGCGAGTGGCGCGCCACGCCGCGGCCCACTGCTGCAAGGTGGCGTGGCCGGGTTCGGTGATGCGGTAGTAGCGCCGCGGCGGCCCGGCCACCGACGGTTCGACATGGCTGGACAGCAGCCCGGCCGCTTCCAGGTTGCGCAGCACCGGATACAGCGCGCTCTGCTTGCCGCTGAGCACGCCCTCGCCCACTTTTTCCAGGCGCTTGGCGATCAGGTAGCCGTACAGGGGTTCCTTGGCCTCGGCCAGCACCGCCAGCAGCGCGAGCGACACGGTGCCCGCACTCAGCTCCTTCTGGAACTTCTTCAGCTGCGCATCCGGCTCGACCATGACCGCTCCCCCACTAGGTTGGAATGCATACTAGTGTTGAGTTGGGTATAGCGAATGTGCCGGTAGTCATGGCAGGCATAACGAACGCCTGACGCATCGGCAACATCGGCCCGTCTATCCTCCGCGCCGCTTGCGCCGTCAGGCGCTATCCAGGAGGAATGCATGAATTCAACGACGCCCCCCGCCCAGGCTACGGATCCCACCTTCGCCAGCGCCGGCAGCAGTCGCAGTGCCGGTCCATTGAAGTGGAATCCAGCCGACGGCAGCGTCAGCGCGGAGCACACCGAATCGCGCGTACTGGGGCGCACCGGGCCGATCGAGCACCGGCTTGTCGCCACCCAGAGCGTGGGCGCCAGCCGGCGCACTGCCGACGGCAAAACCGAGTTCGGCCTGGAGATGGAATTTCGCCAGGGCCACCAGCTCGACGCCGCCACCACCGGCCGCAACGCAGCGAGCGTCAGCAGCACGACCCAGCTCGGCGAGCGAGCGCGCTACAGCGTCAAGCTGCCCGGCGACGCCACCGCCGAGGCCGCGCGCGGGGTCAATCCATTCGATCCACTGAGCATCCCGGTCGACGGCAGCGTCAAACTCGACGGCCAGGCCTTCGTCCGCACCTCGCTGGAGGCCTGGTTCCGCAGCTTCGCCAGCAGCAGCGAACACACCGACGCGGCGGGTATCAGCTACGCCGCGGAGCGCCTGGACCCCTACCACGTGCGCGTGGCCATAGGACCGACCGCGGCGATCGAACACGCCGAGATGCTCGGGCTGAAGACGTCCGTGGCGCAGGCCATGCTCGGCCGCCAGGACGCGCTGGGCCAGGCCAGCATGCACACCGCCACCTTCGATCTGCGCGAGCCGCAGGCGCAGGCCGCCTACCGCGATTTCCTCGGCAGCGGCCAGCTGCCGGCACAGGCGCCCGGGGTCAGCGACGTGCAGCGGATCGACACCCTGAGCATGAGTTCGCAGACCCGCGCCAAACTCGGGCTGGGGCCGGTGAGCGTGGATCTGGGCGGGCAGCGCAACAGCGGCGAGAACGTGCGCGCCACCCAGGCCGACGGCAGCAGCACCGTCGCCAGCAAGCTGCAGTACGCCGACAACGTGCCGCTCACCCTGACCCGCCAGTTCGATGCCGCCGGCAGCGAACACCTCGATGCGCGGCGCTACCAGCTCGGCTTCGGCAAGGTCGACGCCAATCAGGCGCAACTGCTCAATGCCGCGCTGGCCAGGAAGGACACCGCGGCCGACGCCATCGCCGCCGGCCAGGACGTGACCCTGAACTTCTCCGAGGCGCAGATGGGCGCGCTGCGCCAGCAGTACGCACAGGCCGCGCAGGCGCGCCCGTTCGATCGCGAGCGGGCCGGCGACTACGCCCGCATGAGCAACGAGGAATTCGCGATCGGCCTGGCGCGCAATCTCGGCAATTCCCCGTACGGCCTGAGCGAACGCCTGTTCCACATCGCCGCCGATGCCGATGGCGCGCTCAGCGGCGCGCTGACCCGGATCGACGCCGAAATCGAGCGCCACGCTCCGAAGACCGCGGCCGCAACGCCGGCAACAGCCGCGAGCGCGCCAGCCGATCCCCGCGATCCGGCGCATCCGGACCACGCGATGCAGCGCATGATCGACGCCCGGTTGACGCCGGCCGATCCGCAACTGGCGACCCATCTGCTGCTGGCGGCCAAGCGCGAAGGCCTGACCCAGGTCGACCATGTGCTGCGCAACGACGCCGGCCGCGTGTTCGCGGTGCAGGGCGACCCGCTGGGAGCCGACAAGCGCACCGCCTACGTGGACGCGCAGGTCGCCACGGCCACACCGCTACAGGACAGCCTGCGCCAGCTCAACGCCTTGAATGCGACTGCGCAGCCCGCGATGGCTGCCGCGCAGGAGACCCAGGACGCCCCGCAACGCGCACCGGCGCGCTGAGATAAAGGCAGGCAACGCAACGGCGGCATTGGCGCGGCGACGGTGGCTGGGTAAGAATCGGGCTACCGTCCTCCAGGCTGCCGCCATGCCCTTGCGTCCCACCCTGCTCGCCCTCGCACTGCTGTCGTCCGCCGCCTGCGCACTGGCGGCCGCGCCGGCAGTGCCATACCGCAGTCCGCAGCAGATCCTGGACGCGTCCAAGCCTGGTGACTGGCGCACGCTCGACCCGGCCAACACCCTGTATCTGGACCTGGATACCGGCCGCGTCGTCATCGAACTGGCGCCGGCATTCGCACCGCAGCATGTCGGCAATATCCGCACCCTGGCCCACGAGCACTTCTGGGACGGCCTGAGCATCTACCGCTCGCAGGACAATTTCGTGGTGCAGTTCGGCGATCCCGACGGCGAGGAGGCGGACAAGGCCAAGCCGCTGGGGTCGGCCAAGCGCCACCTGCCCGCCGAGTTCCAGCGCGACGCCAAGGGCCTCGCGTTCCAGGCGCTGCCGGACCGTGACGGCTGGGCGCCGCAAGTGGGCTTCGTCGACGGCTTCCCGGCCGCGCGCGACCCCAAGGACGGCAAGACGTGGCTGGCGCACTGCTACGGCACCCTAGGCGCCGGCCGCAACAACGACGAGGACAGCAGCATCGGTGCCGAACTGTATGTGGTCACCGGGCAATCGCCGCGGCAGTTGGACCGCAACATCACCGTGGTCGGGCGCGTGGTCAAGGGCATGGAACTGCTCAGCGTGATTCCGCGCGGACCGGACCCGATGGGCTTCTACGCCAAGCCCGAACAGCGCACGCCGATCCGCGCGATCAAGCTCGCCAGCGACCTGCCCGAGGCCGAACGCACCCCGCTGCAGTTGCTGCGCACCGACACCCAGACCTTCCGCGACGTGGCCGAAGCACGGCGCAACCGCAGGGACGATTTCTACAAGCGCCCAGCCGGGCACATCGACCTGTGCAACGTACCGTTGCCGGTGCGCACGCCGCCGCAGTAATTCGCCCCGGCGCTCGCGCTCGCCAGCGGACTGCCCTGCATTGGCTTTCCGCCGGCGCTCAGGCCATTGGCGCCGCGCCGCGCCGCTCGGGCTCGACTGCGTGCAGGAAGCGGGTGAACAGTTCGCGCGGCTGCTCCAGCCCGCAGTCGCTCAGCAACATGGCGATGTTGCCGCGGTGATAGGCGCCGTGCGCCAGCACATGGAACAGCATTTCCTCGCGGGTCATGCGGCCGGCATCGCCGTCGGTGAAGCGGAATACGAGAAACTGCTGCAATGCGACCGCATCGAGCTGGGCGACGTAGCCGGCATACCAGAGGTCGGATTCGGCGACGGCCGCGTGCAATACGTCCAGCGCCGGCGTCTCCGGCGTGTTGCTGTCCGTGAACGCATGCGTGCCACCGTCCAGGTGCGCGGCAAAGATCCGGTCCACCACGTAGGTGTGGTTCAACAGCCGGATCGCACGCTGCCGTTGCGCCGGATACGCGACCGCGTCGATCTGCGCCAGCGCCTGCAGCAGTTCGGCGTTGGCCCAGGCCTTGTAGGCGAATTGCGATACGAGCAGGGAAGCGGTCATCGGCAGCTCCTTCAACGCGCGCGCTGGCTGAAGGCGACGCTGCCCAGGATCAGCGCGCCGGCCAGCAGCATGCTCCAGGTCAGCGGCTCGCCGAGGATCGACCAGGACAGCAGCGCGCCGAACACCGGGACCAGATAGGTCACCGTGGACGCGCGCGCCGGGCCGATGCGCTGGATCAACCGGTAATACATCAGGAACGCCAGGCCGGTGCAGACCACGCCCAGCGCGCCGGCGCAGGCCCAGGCCACCGCCGGCACCGGCGCGGCCGGCCAATGCGTCCAGGCCAGCGGCGCCAGCAGCACTGCGCTGCAGCCCAGGGTGGAGGCGGCCGACGCGGCCGGCGGCAGGTCGCTCATATAGCGCTTCACCAGGCTGTAGCCGATGCCGTACAGCAGCGATGCGGTGGCGCCGGCGAATGCCGCCGGCCCCACGCTCAACCCGGCCGACTTGCCGGTGGCCAGGACCACGATGCCGACGAAGCCGATCAGCAGCGCCATCGCACGGCGCGCACCGATCTTCTCGCCGAAGAACAGGAACGCGATCAACGCGGTGAACAGCACCGTCATCGCGTTGCAGATCGCGCCGATCGCCGCCGGCGCATGCTGCGCGCCCCAGGCGAACAGCAGGAACGGCAGCGCGGAATTGAGCAACCCGATCGCCGCCAGCGTCGGCCAGCGCCGCAGCGGAAAGCGCGCGCGCGCCATCCACAGGAACGGCAACAGCACCGTCGCGCCCAGCGCCAGGCGCAGTTCCACCAGCGCATAGGCGCCGAATTGCGGCGCCGCCACGCGCATGAACAGGAACGAGCAGCCCCAGACGATGCCCAGGAACAGCAGTTCCAGCGGCGTGCGCCAGTCGCGCACCGCGGGTGCCGGAACGGCGTCGGCTGGATCGCCGGACGCGGGGTTGGCTGCATTCACTGTGTTGTCTCCTGGATTCATCTCGTGTCCGCTGCCATCGATCTTGCTGCCGCCGCGGACGCAGCTGCCGCCTGCCGCCGGGCAACAGGCAACGCGCGAACAGCGGCAGAAGCGGGCCGCGCACCGACCTGGGCCGCACCGGCCCCGCATCTTGCGCATGGCTGCGAGGATCGCGCGCCGTCGCAACGCCCACAAGCGCGTAGTATCGTCGCGAGCCACAAATCTGCCACGTGTCCCGCCATGCAACTGCGTCCTGCCCTGCTGCCTGCGCTCGGCGTCTTCGCCGTCGCCGCGCGCCACCAGAACTTCGCCCATGCGGCGGAGGAACTGCACCTCACCGCCAGCGCGGTCAGCCACCATGTGCGCAAGCTGGAAGCGCTGCTCGGCGCGGCCCTGTTCCAGCGCCATGCGCGCGGGGTCAAACTGACCGCCGAGGGCCGGCAACTGGCCGATGCGGCCAGCGCAGCGCTGGCCGACATCGCCGCGGTTGCCGGCAACCTGCACCCGCAAGCCGACACCGCGCCGCTGCGCATCACCACCTTGCGCTCGCTGTCCTACTGTTGGCTGCTGCCGCGGCTGCCGCGCTTCTGCCAGGCGCATCCGCACGTGCGCCTGGACATCCAGACCGACGCGGCGTTCTCGCGCTTCGAGGACGGCGGACCGGATCTGGGCATCCGCTACGGCCAGGGCGCGTGGCCCGGGCTGACCTCGCATCATCTGATGGACGACGAACTGTTCCCGGTGGCCTCGCCGGCGCTGCCGCAGTTGGCCACGCTGCGCCGCCCCGAGCAGATCGCGCAGCTGCCGCTGCTCACCGACATGTCGCCGCAGGGCTGGCGCGACTGGTTCCGCGCCGCCGCGGTGCGCGGCGTGGAACTGCCGCCGATGCACACCTTCAACGACAGCACCGATGCGATGCGCGCGGCGGTGTATGGCGTCGGCGCGGTGCTGGCGCGCAAGCACATCGCCCAGCCGTACCTGCAACGCTACGAACTGGTGCGCCTGCCCGGCCCGGCGCTGAAAGCGCGCTATTCCTACTACATCGTGCACCCCAGCCACCGCCTGCCCAGCCCGGCGGCCAGCCAGTTCATCGACTGGCTCAAGCGTGAGGCGCTGGACGAACGCACCCCGATGCCGGCGCTGCCGGCGGAACTGCTCGGATTGCCGCCGAGGGCGAGCTAGCCGTTCGCGTCTAGCCGCCCGCTCTTGACCGCACGCTCTTGTAGGAGCGGCTTCAGCCGCGACAGGCGTTACCGATAGATCCTGTCGCGACTGAAGCCGCTCCTACAAAAATGCCATTGCCCGAGAATCGGGACGACTGCTCCCACAGGACGCTTGACACCCCGCCATCGATACGTCATTAATTAGCTAATTCGTTAATTATCTAATCCCTGATGTCCATCGACCGCGTCTTCGAAGCCCTCGCCTCCCGCCCGCGCCGCGAGATCCTGGCCTACCTGTCGGCGCAGGAACTCACCGCCGGGCAGATCGGGCAGCGCTTCGCGATGAGCGCGCCGGCGATCTCGCGGCACCTGTCGGTGCTGGAAGCGGCCGGGCTGGTGTCGAGCGAGCGCCGCGGCCAGTTCGTGGTGTACCGGCTGACCCCCGACAACCTGGTCAACACGCTCAGCGGCTTCGCCTTCGAGGTCTGCCCCACTGCCGGCCCGCTCAAGCGCGAAGCGCGCAAGCTGGCGAAGAAGAACGCCTGACCCGTCCCGCCCCGGCCAAAAGGAATCCGCCGATGTCCACCGCTCCGCTCCGCGAAACCGCTGCCGCACAGGCAGGTTTTCCCTCCGTGCGTCTGGCCTCGTACAGCGGCGGGCTGCCGGTGGAAGTGACCCTGATCGCGCAGCTCGGCGCCGGCGCCGGCGATCCGTTGATCGCCCAGGCCTGCGTGCGCCAGCGCGCGCACCCGAGCTTCCACGATGCGCTGGACGAACCGTCGGCACGGCTGGCCGACACCGATTTCGCCAATGGCGAATCGACGTCGCTGTTCTCCTTCGCGGTCGGCGCGAACGGACATCCCTTCCATCGCCACGCCGGGCATCGCATGTTCACCGCGATCACCGGCAGCGGCGGCGCGCAGCTGCGCTTCTGCACCGCATCGATGGCGCAACTCGAACAGGATCCGCAGCATTTCCTGGCCGCGTTGCGCCACGTCGACCTGCCGGCCGACTGCCTGTTCACCGTGCGCTTCGGCGGCGGCACCTGGCACCAGTTCGCGCCGCTGCGCGCGCACGCGGCGCATCCGGCGTTCTTCGCGCTGTCCTGCCACAGCGACGAGGCTGGCGGCGAACTGAGCGCGGAAGTGCGCGAACGGGTCATGGCCGGCACCGCCGACATCGCCACGCTGACCGAGGTGCTGCCGCCCGCGGTGAGCGCGCTGCTGGCGTCGCCGCAGGCGCAGGCGATGCAGGTGCCGACCGTGCGCCTGTCGCTGTCCGCTTCGCCCGGCAGCCGGCGGCTGGCCTGGTGCGCGGACCTGCGCGCGCGCAGCGGGCGCCTGCGCCAGGCGCTGGGCGCATGGCGGCATCCGCCCGGCTTCGTCGCGTTGGCGCCGCGCCTGGCGGCCGTGCGCTCGCTACCGCAGCCGGTGCCCGGCTCGCTGCTGTGGGACGCACTGCAGGCGCACGACCACCAGGACAGCGTGCGCCTGCGCCTGCAGCCGCATCAGCTGCGCCAGCGCGGCGCGCACGCGTTGATGGCGACGCTGCTGGAAGGCTTCATGCAGCGTCGGCCGCTCGGCGTGACCTGGCTGATGCGGATCCGCAACGCGCTGGTCGCGCCGCTGCGGCTGCGCACCTCGCCGCTGGGGTGTCCGGTGTCCTCGCTGTTGTCGCCGCAGCGCGAGCGCCTGTTCGCCGGCCGCTTCCCGGTGCTGGACCAGGCGCACGCCGCGCACGACCGACGCGCGCAGGTGCTGCTCGGCGCCGACGACCGGCACCTGGTGTTCCGCAGCTGCGTGGGCGTGGACGTCGCCGAGGACGGCAGCGTGGAACTGAGCCTGGACACACGCGTGGCCTGCCGCAACTGGTTCGGCCGCCTGTACATGGCGCTGATCGCGCGCGGCCATCGCCACTACATCGCCCCGGCGATGCTGCGCGCCGCGGCCGAGGCGCTGTTGGCACCGGTGTTCGACGAGAGCACCGTGGACCAGGCCGTGCTCGGCAGCGCAGCGTCGCAGCCGCGCTGAGCCGTCATCACTTCGTCTTAGCCAGCGCCTGCCTAGCCTTGCCTTCCCCTACCCAGAGGAAGACGCATGCCCCAGCTCCGTATCCGCATCACCGGCAGCGAAGACGATGCCCGCGCCATCATCAACCTGCTCGGCAGCCTGGAAGGCATCGAGCACGTCGAGGAAATCGACGATCTGATGAGCCACATGGACGACGACGATTCCAGCTCGGCCGGACTGCCCGACGACCAGGGTCCAGGCACCCACGAGGTCGAGATCGAGGCCGGCAACCTCGCCACCGCGCAGAAGGTGCGCGAAGCGGTGGAGGCGCTGGCCTTCGACCTGGAAGTGATTGTGGAGTTCGAGCAGGACGAAGGCTAGCGCCTGCCGAAACACTGTAGGAGCGGCTTCAGCCGCGACGGGCCTTACTGATAAAGCCTGTCGCGGCTGAAGCCGCTCCTACAAGCGGCACCCTAGCGAGCGCCCGCTTCCTAGACGCGCCTGCGTCGCCGGCGCAGCCAGGCGATCAGCCACCAGAGCACCGCGCCGAGCAGCACGAACGGCGTAAGCGCCGCGATCGCACGGATCGCCCAGGCGGTGGCGGAGGCGAAGATCGAGCCGGTGTCGGCGAAGGCTTCGCCGATCTCGCTGCGGCTGCGTTCGCCGTCGGGCGTGGCGAACTGCAGGGTCAGCTGTTGCGTCTCGATGCGCCGGCGATGCTGTGCCGCTTCCTGGCTGACCGACAGCAGTTGCGTGTCGAGTTCGGCCATCTTCTCCGACAGGCTGATCATGTCGGCGACGCTGAGGTCGCGGCGCTGCTGGAATTCCTGCAGACGGCGCTGCTCGGCCTGCAGGCGCTGCTGCAGCGCGGCGTTGTCCTGCACCGCCTGCGCCAGGTCCTCGGCATGGGTGCTGCGGCTGCCGATCTCGCCGCCGTTGCCGGCCTGCGCGATCAGCGGCTCCACCCCCGCCGGCACGATGCGCACGCTCAGCGTGGCCTGCGGATACTCGCCGCCGCGCTGCTCCATCGACAGCACGTTGCAGGCGCCGAAGCGCCCGCTCAGGCAGCTGTCCTGCGCCTGCTTCAGCCGCGCCTCGATCTGCACCGCCGGCAATTGCACGCTCACCTCGTGTTCGTACGCCAGCATCGCCGCGCGTCCATCCACGGTCGGCGCTGCGGCCGGCACGGCAGCGGACGCCTCGGCCGCGCTTTCGGCACTGTGTTTGGAACACGCGGCGAGTGCCAGCATCAGCACCAAGGGCGCACAGACGATGCCGATGCTGCTTCTTGCGGGAGCGACTCCGGGTGGCTTCAGGCCATCAGTCGCGCCAGGCCTTCCCGGTACAGCCCGTCGCGACTGAAGTCGCTCCCACAACATGGTAGCTAGCCACCAGTACCGCGAGCGCGCCCTCACAGGCTCGCTCCGTCGACGCTGTGCACCTGCAGCGCGCGCAGGTCCAGCTCGGGCAGGCAGCGCACGTTGACCGCCACCGTCGCCTCGCCGGTCTTGGGATGGGTGCCTTCGCTGAACGGCGCGATGCCGCAGTCCGGGCAATGGTGATGGTCGATGTGCTGGCGATTGAACCGATACGTGCCCAAGACCTGCGGCGCGCTGCGCAGCGAAAACGACGTGCGCGCGCCAAACCACAGCAGCCCGCCGCGACGGCGGCACATGGAGCAGTTGCAGTCGTAGACCTCGGCGATCGGCGCCTCGGTTTCCAGTTCGAATGCAATGCGCCCGCAATGGCAACTGCCCGTGTAGTTCATCCCTGCGCTCCCGTCCAAGAACAAGCGCCAGAATAATCCAACGGCAGGTGCGCGCGCCGCCGCGGCCGCCTATGCTTGGGAATCGACCCACCACAGGAAACCCGATGCGCAAGCACCTGCTCGCTGCCGCCCTGCTCGCCGCCCTCGCCGGCTGCCAGAAACCCGCCGACGCGCCGAGTGCGCCATCCACCGCCACGCCCGGCGCGGCCGCCGATGCCGCCGACCCGGCCGCCGACGCCGCCTTCGCCGCGCTGTCCAAGCGCGCGGTGGACACCTGGATGCAGCTGTCCCCGGTCGGCGCCACCCAGACCGGCGATCACCGCTACGACAGCGAGTTGGACGATCTCAGCGCCGCCGGCCGGCAGAAGAGCCTGGACGCGAGCAAGCAACTGCTGGCCGAGCTGGACAAGCTGCAGGTGGCCAAGCTCTCGCGTGAGAACCAGGTGGATGCGGCGATCCTGCGCAACCAGTTGCAATCGGACATCTGGAACAGCGACGTGTCGCAGAGCTGGGCCTGGGATCCGCAGGTCTACAACGGCCTGGCCGGCGGCGCGATCTACGGGCTGATGGCGCGCGAATTCGCGCCACTGCCGGAGCGGCTGAAGTCCGCCACCGCACGCATGGAGAAGATCCCGGCGCTGTTTGCGCAGGCACGCGCGAACCTGGACCCGGCGCGAGTGCCGCAGATCAACGCGCAGACCGTGGCCAAGCAGAACCAGGGCATCCTCAGCATCGTCGATACCTTCATCGCGCCGCACGTCAAGGAACTGCCGGACGCCGACGCGCAGCGCCTGCAGGCGGCGATCGATGGGCTGAAGAAGGCGGTGGCCGAACAGCAGACCTGGCTGGACAAGACCCTGGTGCCCAACGCCAAGGGCGATTTCCGCATCGGCGCGGAGAAATACGACCAGAAGCTGAAATTCGCGCTCAACTCCTCGCTGTCGCGCGCCGAGATCAAACAGCGCGCCGAGGCCGAGCTCAAGCGCGTGCGCGAGGAGATGTACGGCATCGCCCGCACCGTGCTGAAGGACCGCCCGAATGCGCCGGCGCTGGTCGATGCGCCGAGCGACGCGCAGCAGCAGGCCGCGATCGAGGCGGCGCTGGAGCTGGCCTACGCGCAGCACCCGGCGCGCGATAAGGTGGTCGAGGACGCCAAGGCGTCGCTGGCCTCCTCCACCGAATTCGTCCGCGCCAAGGACCTGCTGACCCTGCCCGACGCGCCGGTGGACATCATCCTGATGCCGGAGTTCCAGCGCGGCGTGGCGGTGGCGTACTGCGATTCGCCCGGCCCGTTGGACAAGAACCTGAAGACCTTCTATGCGGTGTCGCCGATTCCCGACGACTGGAGCGCGCAGCAGGCCGAGTCGTTCCTGCGCGAATACAACGGCCGCATGATCCACCTGCTGAGCATCCACGAAGGCGTGCCCGGCCATTACGTGGAAGGCTGGCACTCGGCCAAGTTCCCCTCGACCCTGCGCGGCGTGCTGCGTTCCGGCACCTTCGCCGAGGGCTGGGCGGTGTACACCGAGCGGATGATGCAGGAGCAGGGCTACCTGGACAACGATCCGCTGTTCCACCTAGTCCAGCTGAAGTTCTACCTGCGCACCCTGGCCAACGCGCTGCTGGACCAGGGCGTGCACGTGGACAACTGGAGCAAGGAACAGGCCATGCAACTGATGGTGCACGACACCTTCCAGCAGCAGAGCGAAGCCGAAGGCAAGTGGGTGCGCGCGCAACTGACCTCGGCGCAGCTGCCGACCTACTTCGTCGGCGTGCAGGAACACCTGGACCTGCGCAAGGCGATGCAGGCCAAGCTCGGCGACACCTTCGACCTGAAGGCCTACCACGACCAGGTGCTGTCCTACGGCGCGCCGCCCGTGCGCTTCGTGCGTGAGCTGATGCTGGACGAACCGATCCAGTGAGGGGCCGGGATTGGGGATTCGGGAGTCGGGATTCGTAGAAGCGGTCCACCGCGCTCGATGACCTCACGCGACCCAACTGGAGAAAAGCCCCCCTTGAGTCAAGGGGGGCGCGCCGACAGGCGCGGGGGATCTGGAAGATGGTGAGCCGGGGCCCACGGTTTGCGTAGCAAACTGTGGGGCGTTAGCGCGAATGCGCTAGCGCGCTCCGACGAATCCGCCGGTCTGCCGCGCCCACAGTCGGGCGTACAGGCCGCCGCGTGCGACCAGTTCGGCGTGGGTGCCGGTCTCGACGATCGCGCCCTGGTCCATGACCACCAGCCGGTCCATGCGCGCGATGGTCGACAGCCGGTGCGCGATCGCGATCACCGTCTTGCCCGCCATCAGTTCGTCCAGGCTGTCCTGGATCGCCGCCTCCACTTCCGAGTCCAGCGCCGAGGTGGCTTCGTCCAGCACCAGGATCGGCGCGTCCTTCAGCAGCACGCGGGCGATGGCGATGCGCTGGCGCTGGCCGCCGGACAGCTTGACCCCGCGTTCGCCGACATGCGCCTCGTAGCCGCTGCGGCCTTCGCCGTCGCGCAGCGCGTCGATGAAGCCGTCGGCGCGCGCCTTGCGCACCGCCGCCAGCAGTTGCGCCTCGCTGGCGTCGGGACGGCCGTACAGCAGGTTGTCGCGGATCGAGCGGTGCAACAGCGAGGTGTCCTGGGTCACCAGGCCGATCTGCCCGCGCAGGCTTTCCTGGGTCACCGTGGCGATGTCCTGACCATCGATCAGGATGCGTCCGCTCTCCAGGTCGTACAGCCGCAGCAGCACATTGACCAGGGTCGATTTGCCGGCGCCCGACGGCCCCACCAGGCCGATCTTCTCGCCCGGGCGCACCTGCAGGTCGAGCCCGGCGATGACCCCGCCGCGCTTGCCGTAGTGGAAATGGATGTGCTCGAAACGCACTTCGCCGCGGCTGACCTGCAGCGCCTGCGCATCGGCGCGGTCCTGCACCTGGATCGGCTGGGCCACGCTCTCCATGCCGTCCTGCACGGTGCCGATGTCCTCGAAGATGCCGTTGACCACCCACATGATCCAGCCGGACATGTTGTGGATGCGGATCACCAGCCCGGTGGCCAGGGTGATCGCGCCGACGCTGATCCGGCCCTGGCTCCACAGCCACATCGCCAATGCGCAGGTGCCGACGATCAGGAAGCCGTTCAACGCCGCGATTGAGAAATCCATGGCGGTGGTCATCCGGGTCTGCACGCGGTGCTTGACCGCCAGCTCCTGGATCGACTCGCGCACATAGGCCTCCTCGCGCTTGGCATGCGCGAACAGCTTCAGCGTGGCGATATTGGTGTAGCCATCGACGATGCGGCCCATCGCCTTGGAACGCGCCTCCGAGGCGATCCACGCGCGCTGCTGCATGCGCGGCACGAAGTACGCCATCAGCGCCGTGTACGCGACCAGCCAGGCCAGCAACGGCACCATCAGCCGCACGTCGGCCTGCGCGAACAGGTACAGCGCGGTGCCGGTGTAGACCAGGATGTACCACAGCGCATCGACCATCTGCACCGCCGATTCGCGCAGCGAAGTGCCGGTCTGCATGACCCGGTTGGCGATGCGTCCGGCGAAATCGTTCTGGAAGAAATTCAGGCTCTGCCGCACCACGTAGTTGTGCATCAGCCAGCGCGTGCGGTTGCTCAGCCCGGGCATGATCGCCTGGTTGACCAGCAGGTTGTGCAGCCCGGTCAGCAGCGGCCGCGCGACCAGGGTGATGGCGGCCATCCACAGCAGTTCGTCGCGGTGGCGCGCGAAGAAATCCGGCCCCGGCGCCTCCGCGACCAGATCGACGATGCGGGCGAGGAAATCGAACATCGCCACTTCGACCAGCGCCAGCAGCAGCCCGGCCACCAGCGTGGCGGCGAACACCGGCCATACCGGACGCAGGTAGAACGCGTAGAAGCGCCACACGCCGCGCGGCGGCGTGCGCGGATCGATCTCGGGGAATACGGGAATCAGCGACTCGAACCAGCGGAACATTGCGGACCATCCTCTTGCAAGACGCGCAGCGTAGCCGATGCCGGTGTCCTCGCCGTGTGCGTTCGCGCCGGGCGGCGCGGATCGCGCAGGCGTCCAGGCCTCAGGCGAACCGCCCGAAGCCGCTGCGATACACCGAAGGCGCCACGCCCACATGGCGCCGGAACGCGGCGCGGAACGCCTCCAGCGTCTCGAAGCCGCAGGCCGCGGCCACCCGCTCCAGATCCAGCCGCCCGTCCTCCAGCAGGGCCTTCGCCGCGCGCACCCGCTCCTGCTGCAGCCAATGCGCCGGGGTGGTGCCGATCGCCGCCTTGAACCGTCGGTAGAAATTGCGCTCGCTCATCGCCGCCGCCCGGGCCAGGTCCGCGGCGCCGATGCCGGTGTGCAGTTGCTGGCGCGCCCAGTCGAACACGCCGTCGAACGGATGGCGGCGCGGCGCGGCGACCGGACTGGCGACGAACTGGCGTTGCCCGCCCTCGCGGTGCGGCAGCATCACCAGGCGCTGCGCCACGCGGTTGGCCACGGCGGTGCCGAAGTCGCTGCGGATCAGATGCAGGCCGGCATCGATGCCGGCGGCGCTGCCGGCCGAGGTCACGATGCGGCCGTCTTCCACGTACAGCGCATCGCAGACCAGGGTGCTGGCGGGAAAGCAGTCCCGGAACTGCTGCGCGTAACGCCAATGCGTGGTCGCCCTGCGCCCGTCGAGCAGCCCGCAATGGCCGAGCAGGAACGCGCCCGAGCAGATCGACAGCATCCGCGCGCCGCGGGCATGCGCGGCGCACAGGGCCGCCTTCAGGGCGGCGCCGGGTAACACCGCCGGCCCGCTCCAGCCCGGCACCACGATCGTATGCGCCTTGCGCAGCAGTTCCAGTCCGCCGTCGGCGGCGACCCGCAGCCCGCCGATACCGCTGTGCACCTTGCGCGCGGTCATCGCCACGCCGAAGCGGTACCACGGCATGTCCAGTTCCGGCCGCTGCAGCCCGAACAGCTCGGCGGCGATGCCGAACTCGAACAGGCACAGGTTCGGATAGGCCAGTGCGACCACGTAGGGTGGCGCTTTCGCCTTGGCAGGAAATGACCGGTGTTCGTCCATCCTGCCAGTGTAGTCGTCGCGGCGCCGGCGGCACACTGGCCATTCCCATGCCGAGGGCACCCCTATGCAGAATCCCGTGCTACAGACACCTGCCGCTTCCAGCGCCGACGCGCTGCGCCATTTCGCCGCCAAGCGCTCGCTGGAAACCGATTGCTGGGACGTGCACGCCGCGCTGTCCGGCGCCGATGCCGGCTTCGTCCTGCTCGACGTCCGTTCCCCGGCGCTGTATGCGCAAGGCCACCTGCCCGGCGCGATCAACCTGCCGCACGCCAAGCTCGTGCAGGGCAAGCTGTCCGCCTATCCGGCCGACACCCTGTTCGTGGTGTATTGCGCCGGCCCGCATTGCAACGGCGCCGACAAGGCGGCGCTGCGCCTGGCGGCGCTGCAGCGCCCGGTGAAGCTGATGATCGGCGGCGTCACCGGTTGGCTGGACGAGGGTTTTGCGCTGGTGCGCGGTGATAGCGGTGCCGGTGCCGACATCGGATGATCGGTCGCGGCTGCTTGCCGCTGCGCGAGTAACCGTGGGAACGGCGCTGCCGCGATATGGCTTTTTGTAGGGACTTCAGTCCCGACTGCTGCCGAAGACGGATACTTTCCGGCTTGGATGTCGCGAATGAAGTCGCTCCCACAAAAAACTGCGTGCGTCGAAGGCCATCCGCACGGCCCATCAGGATCTTTGTAGGAGGGACTTCAGTCCCGACTGTTGCCAAAGCCGGATGCTTTCCGGCTTCCATGTCGCGGCTGAAGCCGCTCCTACAAAAAACAGCGTATGTCGAAGGGCATCCGCGAGGCCGAGCAGGATCCTTGTGGGAGGGACTTCAGTCCCGACTGTTGCCGAAGGCGGGTGCCTTCCGGCTTCGGGGTCGCGGCTGAAGCCGCTCCTACAAAAGCAGCGTGTGTCGAAGGACATCCGCGCGGCCGAGCAGGATCCTTGTGGGAGGGACTTCAGTCCCGACTGCTGCCGAAGCCGGGGCCTTCCGGCTTCCATGTCGCGGCTGAAGCCGCTCCTACAGATGCCCTTGCGATCGGGGCTTGTTTCCTGCGTGGCGTACTAAACCGGGACAGTGGCCGACAGCATCGCGGCAACCACTGCGCTCATTCCGCGCCATGGCAGCACACGCACAGCTTGTTGCCGTCCAGGTCGCGGAAGTAAGCGCCGTAATAGTCCGGGTGGTAGTGCGTGCGCAGCCCGGGCGCACCTTCGCAGCGCGCGCCCTGCTCCAACGCCAGCGCATGGCAGCGATCCACCTGCGCCCGGCTCGCCGCCTGTAACGCGAGCATCTGGCCGTTGCCCGGGGTCGCCGGCTGGCCGTCGAAGGCACGGCCGATCAGCAGCAGCGGCCGTGGCGCGTCCGCCGCGGTCCAGCCGGCCCAGCCGCGCGCGTCGTCGCGGAATTTCAGCTGCAACCCTAGCGCCTGCAGCAGCGGCGCGTAAAACGCGAACGCGGCCGGGAAGTCGTTCACCCCCAGATGCACGTGCGAAAGCATCGGCATGGCCGCGCTCACGATGCGGCGGCCACCGGGGTCAGCAGCAGATCCTGGAAATCGAAGCTGAAATCGGTCAGCGGCGAGATCGCTTCCATGCGCACCTCGCGCACCTTGCCGTCCGGGGTCAGCGCGAAGTTGACGAAGGCATCGGCATTGAGCGAGCGGTCGCGCCAGCGCACGATGAAGGTGTCGTGCTGCCAGTGTTCCAGCGTGCCGACCAGCTGCGCGGTCTTGCTGAAGCGCAGTTCCAACTGCTTGCCGCGCTGCACGATCGCCACCTCGCCGTACCACGGATCGCGATAGCTGCCGGCGTAACCGGCCAGCGGCAGCGACGGTTTGGATTTGGCATCGCGCGCAGCCTGGTGCTTGCTCCAGTCCTCGTCGGCCTTCGCATCGGCCTTGGCCACCGCGGCGGCGTAGGCGGCGGTCCAGTCGGTCGCCGGCGCGCCCAGGTAGGCGTCGAGCACCTGCAGGGTCAGCGCGTTGAACGCCGCACCCACTTCCTGGTTGGTCAGCACGATCACGCCCAGTTTCTGTTCCGGCAGCAGGGTCAGCCGCGACACCATGCCCGGCCAGCCGCCGGTGTGCCAGACCAGCTTGTGCCCGCGGTAATCGCTCAGGCTCCAGCCCTCGCCGTAGCCGGCGAAGTTCGGCTTGGCCGGCAGCAGTTGCGGCACGCTCGGCTCGGCGATGCTGATCGGGGTGATCACCTGCCACATCTCCTGCTGCCGCTGCGCGCTGAACAGGCGCCGCTCCTGGCCATCGGCCGACGGCAGGCGACCGCCGTCGAGCTGCACCTGCATCCACTTGGCCATGTCGTGCACGCTGGCGTAGATGCCGCCGGCGCCGGAATTGTTCGACCAGGTCAGCGGCGGCACCGGGCGCAGGTCGCGGAAATCGGCCTTGGCATGGCCGACCGCCGCGCGGTCGCCGGGTTGCAGGTAATCGCTGTTGATGCGCGCGCCGCTCATGCCCACCGGCACGAAGATGCGCTGGCGCACGAACTCGGCGTAGGACTGCCCGGAAACCTGCTCGATCACTTTCTGCGCCACCGCGTAGAGGATGTTGTCGTAGGCATAGCGGTCGCGGAAGCCGCCCTTCAGCGGCACCTGCGCCAGGCGCCGCACCACTTCCTCGTTGCTGTAGCTGGTCGCCGGCCAGAACAGCAGGTCGCCGGCGCCCAGGCTCAGTCCGCTGCGGTGGCTGAGCAGGTCGCGCACGCGCATCTCGCGGGTCACGTAGGGATCGGCCATCTGGAACCACGGCAGGTGCTCGATGACCCGGTCGTCGAGTTTCAGCTTGCCCTCGTCGGCCAGGATCGACAGCGACGCGGCGGTGAACGCCTTGGTGTTGGAGGCGATCGCGAACAGGGTCTGCGCGTCCACCGGCTCGGGCTTGCCGAGTTCGCGCACGCCGTAGCCGCGCTCCAGCACCACCTGCCCGTCCTTGACGATGGCGATGGCGATGCCGGGCACGTCGAACTGCTTGCGCACGCGCTCGACCCGCGCGTCCAGGTCCTGCAGCGCCGGCGGCAGTGCGGCGTCCACTGGGGCGGGCGCCTGCGCCTGCGCGGTGGCGGTCATCGCCAACAACAGTCCGCAGCCCATCGACATCGTCTTCAAATCCATCGCTCCTCGCAGAAATACCGAAAAAGAACCAAGCCGGCGCCTTACCGCGGCATACATGCGCGGCGCATGCGGCATCGGCCAACACGCCGGCCGTCAAACCGCAGCGCGATCCGGCAGCGAGGCGAGACATCGTCAGCACCGCAGCGCTGCCGCATGCACCGCCCCACCCCGCGCCAGCGCAGCACCGAGTGTAGGACAGCTGGCGGCATGCGCGGCAGTGCCGCGCTAGAGCGCCGCCGCGCGCGCCAGCAGCGCCTGCCGCTCGCGCGCGTTGGCGGTGAGCGCGGCGGCCTGCGCGAAGGCCGCGCGCGCCTCGTCGGTGCGGCCCAGACGCTGCAGCACATCGCCGCAGGCCGCGGCCAGCGGCGCGTAGTCGCGCAGCCGCGGATCCTCGCGCAAGGGTTGCAGCAAGGCCCAGGCCGCAGCCGCGCCCTCGGCGCGCGCCACCGCGACCGCGCGGTTGAGTTCCACCACCGGCGAGGGATGCAGCTGCGCCAGCCGCGCGTACAGCGCCGCCAGCCGCGCCCAATCGGTGTCCTCGGCACGCCGCGCGCAGGCATGGCATTCGGCGATGGCCGCCTGCAACACGTAGGCGTCGTCATCGCCACCCAGCGCCTGCGCGCGCCGCAGCGCGTCCTGGCCGCGCGCGATCTGCAGCCAGTCCCAGCGCGCCCGGTCCTGCTCGGGCAACAGCACCGGGCTGCCGTCGGCGCGTACCCGCGCGGCGCTGCGCGAGGCCTGCAATTCCATCAGCGCCAGCAACCCATGCACCTGCGGCCACGCCGGCAACCGATGCGCCAGCACCCGGCCCAGCCGCAGCGCCTCCTCGCACAGCGCCGGACGCATCCAGTCGTCGCCGGCGCTGGCCGCGTAGCCTTCGTTGAACACCAGATAGATAACCTCCAGCACCGAGGCCAGGCGCTGCGGCAGCGCCGCCTGCCGCGGCACTTCGAACGGCACCTGCTTCTGCGCCAGGGTGCGCTTGGCGCGGACGATGCGCTGGGCGATGGTCGGCTCCGGCAGCAGGAACGCGCGCGCGATCTCCTCGGTGGTCAAGCCGCCGAGCAGGCGCAGGGTCAGCGCCACCCGCGCGTCGGCCGGCAGCAGCGGATGGCAGGCCACGAACATCAGCCGCAGCAGGTCGTCGCCGATGTCGTCCTGCAGCGCGTCGCTGTCGTCCGGCGCGGGCAACGCCTGCGGCTGCAGCGCCTCGCCCCACTGCGCGTGCTGGCCGGCGATGCGCTGGTGCTGGCGCAGCACGTCGATGGCGCGATTGCGCGCGGTGGTCATCAGCCACGCTCCGGGGTTGTCGGGAATGCCCTGCGCGGGCCAGCGCTCCAGCGCGGCCAGCCAGGTGTCCTGGACCAATTCCTCGGCACGGCCGACGTCGCCGCCGAGCAGCCGCGACAGGCGCGCGATCAGGCCCGGCGCCTCCATGCGCCAGACCGTCTCCAGGCGTTGCGCGAACGTGGTCTCCATGCGCGGAATCAGAGCACCGGATGCGCCGTGGCACAAGCCGCGGCGGCAACCGCGCTCAGCCCGGCGTGCCGCTCATGTGCGCGATCTCCCACAGATGGCCATCGGGATCCTCGAAGCCGCGCTGGTACATGAAACCGTAGTCGCGCGGCGGTTGCGGCTCGCGCGCGCCGGCCGCCAGCGCTTTCTCCAGCAGCGCGTCGACCGCGGCGCGGCTGGTGGCCGACAACGCGGTGATGACCTCGGTGCGCACACGCGCATCGCTGATCGGCTTGCTGGTGAAACCGGCGAAGAACGGCTCGGTCAGCAGCATCACGAAGATGCTGTCGCTGACGATCATGCAGGCCGCGTTCTGGTCGGTGAAGGTCGGATTGAAGGCGTAGCCCAGCGCCGCGAAGAAGGCCTTGGAGGCCTCCAGATCGCGGACCGGGAGGTTGACGAAGATCATCTGCGGCGCATCGGACATGGCGGCGTTTCTCGGACGAAGGGAGGCAGGAAGGCGCGGGAATCACGGCTGTTTCATGCAGTTGACCATCCACGGCTTGCCGTAACGATCGACCAGCATGCCCCAGCGCCGCGCCCAGAACGTCTCGGCCAGCGGCATGCCGACCTGACCGCCGGCGCTCAGCGCGGCGAACACCCGTTCGGCCTCCTCCACCGAATCCACCTCGACGTTGATGGTGGTGGTGCCGGCGCCCTGTGCGGCGTGGCTGTCGGCGGCCATCAGCACCGCGCCACCGGCTTCGAGCTGGCTGTGCGCGACCTGGTCCAGCGTGTCCGGCGGCATCTCGCCGCAGCCGTCCATGCTGTCGCTGGGCGGCATGTCGCGATAGGTCATTTCCGACACGACACTGCCGCCCAGGGCCTGCGCGTAGAACGCCATCGCCTCGTGGGTGCTGCCGTCGAAGCTCAGGAACGGAATCAGTTTCATCGGGGTTTCTCCTTGCGGTGGTGGTCGTGGTGGCTCAGTCGGGATTGCACGCGCGCAGGCGGCGCTGTCGGGCCTGCAGCAGATCGGGAGGGAGGGTGTCGCCCAGTTCCTGCAGGTCCAGCAGCGGGCGCAGTTCGACCTCGGTGCCGGCCTCGAACGGGGCGCGCTTGAGCCACTCGGTGGCCTCGTCCAGCGAGCGCACCTGCCATAGCCAGAACCCGGCTACCAAGTCGCCCGTGGCGGCGAAGGGACCGTCGAGCGCCTGCCGCCGCTGCGGCTCGAAACGCACGCGGCGGCCGCGCGAACTGGGCTGCAGGCCTTCGGCGGCGAGCAGGATCCCGGCCTCGGCCAACTGGTCGTTGTAGGCGCCCATCGCCCGCCACTCGTCTTCGCTGGGCAAGCGCCCGGTCTCGGAGTCGGCAGTGGCCTTGACCAATACCATCACTTTCATCGCGTTCTCCCTGGGTGCGGCCGCTGGCGGGCCGTGCATTGGGTACGACGCCCGGGGAAGACGGAAATCGACAGGCCTGCGCAAAAAATTTCGAGGCGATCGGATGCGGCGCCGCAACACGCGGCCGCGCCGCGCTGAGCGATCATGGGCCTCCTGTCGCCGCTGGCCGCTCGCACCATGCAATTCCTGCTGCTGATCTACATCGACGAGTCCTTGCTGCAGGCCCTGCCCGCGGAGGAATACGACAGCCTGATGCGCGATTGCCTGCAGCACGCCGATGCGCTGCAGGCCGACGGCACCCTGGTGCTGGCGCAGCAACTGCAGCCGGTGGCCAGCGCCCGCACCCTGCGCTCGCGCCAGGGCCAGCTACGCATCACCGACGGCCCGTTCGCCGAGACCCGCGAACTGCTCGCCGGCTTCAACCTGATCAATGCGCGCGACCACGACGAGGCGGTACGCATCGCCAAGCACTTCCCGTGGTCGCGCTTCGGCAGCATCGAGGTGCGGCCGCTGGCCGACATGGACGCCGAACGCGCGCGGGTCGGCGCGACCGCCGCGAGCCGGATCTCCGTTGCATAGCCGCGCCGCGTCCGCCAGGCGCGGGCTGCCGGGGAGTACCGCAGCGGCGCGGGTGCCGCGCGCGTGACGCAGCCGCTCGGCAGTGCTTAGCCCTGCCGAGCAGACACGCTCACGCCACGCGCAGCGCCTGCGCGGCGACCAGCACGCCGTTGCGATCGGCGTACAGCCAGTGCCCGGGCACGAACGCCACACCGGCGAACTGCAGCGGCACACCGACCTCGCCGAGGCCGCGTTTTTCGGTCTTGCGCGGGCATGCGGCCAGCGCCTGCACGCCCAGCGGCAGCGCCGCCAGCGCCTCCACGTCGCGTACGCCGCCGTGGATCAACAGCCCGGCCCACCCGTTGCGTACCGCGTTCTCGGCGATCTGGTCGCCGAGCAACGCGCAGCGCAGCGAGCCCTGCCCATCGACAACGATGACGCGGCCGGCACCGGGCGTGGCCGCCAGTTCGCGCACCCGCGAGTTGTCCTCGAAGCAGCGCACGGTGACGATCTGCCCGCAGAACGCGGCGTGGCCGCCGTAGCTGCGGAACAGCGGTTCGGCGACCTGCACCTCGGGATGGTCGTCGCACAGATCGGGCGTGGTCCAGGTCATGGTCGGTCCGGGCAGTAGGCGGCGCCTGGATGGTAGCGCGACGCCAACGCGGCGGCAGCCGCAGCGGCCATGCACGCGACGCAGGCGCGGCCTGCGGCACAATTCGCCTCCCTGTCCGCGCCGGCGTGCACTGCCATGAACGATCTCTTCGACTCCGCCCCGGCCGCGCCGGACGGCATCCGCGTCGGCATCGGCGGCTGGACCTATGCGCCGTGGCGCGGCGGCATGTTCTACCCGCAGGGACTGGTGCAGCGCCGCGAGCTGGAATACGCCAGCCGCCACGTCACCAGCATCGAGATCAACGGCACCTACTACGGCACGCAGAAGCCGGATACCTATGCGCGCTGGCGCGACGAGGCACCGGCCGATTTCCTGTTCTCGGCCAAGGCGCCCAAGCGCATCACCGGCATGCGCAAGCTGGCCGCGGCCGGCGCGCAGATCGAGGACTTCATCGGCGGCATCGCCACGCTCGGCGACAAGCTCGGCCCGCTGGTCTGGCAGTTCGAGCACGGCCGCACGCTCGACCTCGACGAACTGGCCGCGTTCCTTGAACTGCTGCCGCAGCAGGCCGATGGCCGCCGCCTGCGGCATGTGCTGGAAGTGCGCGACCCGGCCTGCGTCGGCCCACGCCTGCTGGAGCTGGTGCGCCGCCACGGCGTAGCCACGGTGTTCACCGATTCGCCCGACTTCCCCTCCTTCGCCGATCTCAGCGCCGACTTCGTCTACGCGCGGCTGATGCGCAGCCGCGCCGAGCTGGCGCACGGCTATCCGCCCAAGGAATTGCGCGCCTGGGCGGCGCAGGCGCAGGCCTGGCGCCGCGGCGAAGATCCGGACGCGCTGCCGCATGCCGACGCGCCGACCGCCGAGGCCAAGCCGCGCGAAGTGTTCGTCTATTTCATCAGCGCGGCCAAGGAACGCAATCCGGCCGCGGCGATGGCACTGCTGGCCGAACTCGGCAAGCGCTGAGCAACGGCAGCGGCGCGAGCGACCACCGGCACAGGCGACCGAGCGCACGGTGCGGCTGCGACGCGCGACTGAACCCAGCACAGACGGCACTGCGCCGCGACACTCTTCGCGCAATGCAGTTGCAGTACAAGCGGGAGCGCAGAACGACACCGGCGCAGGCCGGCGCCGGATGCGCCTTTTTCCCGAGTGGACATTCCAATCCCGATGCAGATCAAGCACACGCTCGAACGCATTCCAGGCGGCATGATGCTGGTGCCGCTGCTGCTCGGCGCCGCGTGCCATAGCGCATGGCCGCAGGCCGGCGCCTTCCTCGGCTCGTTCAGCCAGGGCCTGATCGGCGGCGTGGTGCCGATCCTGGCGGTGTGGTTCCTGTGCATGGGCGCCTCGATCCAGCTGCGCGCCAGCGGCCGCATCCTGCGCCAGTCGGGCGTACTGCTGCTGACCAAGCTCGGCGTGGCCTGGCTGGTGGCGGTGCTCGCGGCGCGGGTGCTGCCGCCGGCGGGAATCGCGCAGGGCTGCTGGCAAGGGGTCTCGGTGCTGGCCCTGGTCGCGGCGATGGACATGACCAACGGCGGGCTGTTCGCCTCGCTCATGCAGCAGTACGGCAAGCCCGGCGAAGCCGGTGCGGTGGTGCTGATGTCGCTGGAATCGGGCCCGTTGATGACCATGCTGATCCTCGGCAGCGCCGGCATCGCGGTGTTCGAGCCGCGCCTGTTCCTTGGCGCGGTGTTGCCGCTGCTGGTGGGGTTCGCGCTCGGCAACCTGGATCCGCAGCTGCGCGCGTTGTTCGCCGCGGCGGTGCCCGCGCTGATCCCGTTCTTCGCCTTCGCGCTGGGCAATACATTGGATCTGCACGTGATCGCCAGCGCCGGCGTGCCCGGCGTGCTGCTCGGGGTGCTGGTCGTCGTCGTCACCGGGATCCCGTTGCTGCTCGCCGATCGGCTACTCGGCGGCGGCAGCGGCAGCGCCGGCATCGCCGCCTCCAGCACCGCCGGCGCCGCGGTGGCGACGCCGGCGCTGATCGCGGCGATGGCGCCGCAGTTCCGTGCGGCGGCCCCGGCCGCCACCGCGCTGGTGGCGACCTCGGTGATCGTGACCTCACTGCTGGTGCCGCTGCTGACCGCGCTGCACGCGCGTGCGCAGGCCAAGCGCGCGCCGCCCGGCAACTGACGCGGCACCGGCGAGGCGATTGCAGGATCTGCCGCGACAACGCCGTCCGCCGCGCCGCCGGTTTACGCGACAATAGGCGCCATGCCCCTACACCCCACGACCAAAGCCCAACTGCAAATCCACTTCTGCGTGCTGCTGTGGGGGATCACCGCGATCCTCGGCAAGCTGATCACCCTGCCGGCGCTGCCGCTGGTGTGGTGGCGGATGCTGATGGTGGTGGCGGCGCTGGCGCTGCTGCCGCGGGTGTGGCGCGGGCTGGCCGCGCTGACCCCGAAGCTGGCGCTCGGCTACGCCGTGGTCGGCGCGCTGGTCGGCCTGCACTGGTTGACCTTCTACGGTGCGATCAAGCTGGCCAACGCCTCGGTGGCGGCGACCTGCATCGCGCTGGCGCCGGTGTTCACCGCGGTGATCGAACCGTGGGTGGCCAAGCGCCCGTTCCGTCCCAGCGAATTGGTGTTCGGCCTGGCGGTGCTGCCGGGGGTGGCGCTGGTGGTCGGCGGCGTGCCCGACGGGATGCGCGCCGGCGTCGTGGTCGGTGCGGTCTCGGCGCTGTTCGTCGCCGCGTTCGGCTCGCTCAACAAGCGCCTGGTCGATCATGCCGACCCGCTGACCGTGACCGCGCTGGAACTGGGCGCCGGCACCCTGACCCTCACGCTGCTGGCGCCGCTGCTGCCGTTCGTGCTGCCGGCGCTGAGCGGCCCGTTGCTGGTGCTGCCGAGCCTGCACGACACCCTGCTGCTGCTCGCCCTGGCGCTACTGTGCACGCTGTTGCCGTTCGCCCTGGCGCTGGTCGCACTGCGTCGGCTCAGCGCCTACGCGGTACAACTGGTGACCAACCTGGAGCCGGTCTACGCGATCGTGTTCGCGATCCTGCTGCTGGACGAGCAGAAGGAACTCACCGCGCTGTTCTACCTGGGCGTGGCGGTGATCCTGGGCGCGGTGTTCCTGCATCCGCTGCTGACCCGCGGCAAGCCAGTGCGGCACCCGGAACTGCTGGCGACCTCCGAAGCGAAGAACGCGCTGGAGTGAAGCCGCCGCCGGCGCGGTTCACTCCGCCAGCGAGACGCAATCGCGGCCGGCGCGCTTGGCCCGGTACAGGGCCTGGTCGGCGCGCTTGAGCAACTGCTCGGCGCTCTCGTCCGGCTGATAGGTGGCGACGCCGAAACTGGCGGTCAACGGCACCCCGGTCTGCAGCAGGCTGGTCTCCTGGCGCAAGGTCTCGCATTCGTGCATGGCCTCGGCCGCATCCAGGCCCGGCATCAGCACCGCGAACTCTTCGCCGCCATAACGCGCCACCAGGCTGCCTGCCGGCGCCCGCGCGCGCAGCATGTCCGCCAGCGCCAGCAGCACCGCGTCGCCCTTGTCGTGGCCATGCAGGTCGTTGATGTGCTTGAAGTAGTCCAGGTCCAGCAAGGCCACGCTGAGCGGCGCGGGACTGAACCGCGCCGCCTCCGCGTTGACCAACAGCGCGGTGGCGAACGCGCGCCGGTTGAGCAGCCCGGTCAACGGATCGGTGCGCGACTGTTGGAGCAGTTCGGCGTTAAGCGTTTCCAGCGTGGACTGATACTGCGCCAGCTGCTGCTCGTAGCCGTCGCGCGCGTGCAACTGCAGCGCCAGCGCATGGCTGGTGCGGCGCAGCTCGATCAGCTGCATCACCTGCCGCGACAGCGCCTGCAGCGCCACCACCTGCTCCGGCTCGAGCGTGCGCGGGCGGCGGTCGAGCACGCACAGCGCGCCCACCGCCAGCCCGTCGCTGTTCACCAGCGGCGAGCCCGCGTAGAAGCGCACCCCGACCTCGGTGACCAACGGATTGAACGCGAAGCGCGGATCCACCGCGGCGTCGTTGACCACCATCACCTGTTGCGGGGTCAGGATGGTGTGGCCGCAGAACGAGTCGTCGCGGGTGGCGCTGAGCAGGGTGACGTTGCGCTGCGATTTCAGCCACTGGCGCTCGTCGTCGACCAGCGAGATCAGCGCCGACGGCGTGTCGCACAGGCTGGCGGCGATGCCGACCAGGTCGTCGTAGGACGCTTCCGGCTCGGTATCCAGGATCTGCAGCGCATGCAGCGCGCGCAGGCGGTCGGCTTCGTTGTCGGGCTTGCGTGGCTTGATCACGGGAACGGGCGGCCGGCGGCGGATTGCCTGGCGAGTATGGCCAAAATCGCCGCCGATGCCAGTGAAGGCCATGCGGCCCGGGATTACCAGTCCTGGCGCTGCGGCAGCAGGCCGCGCAGTTCCTGCTCGGTGAGGTTGCGCCACTGGCCCGGCTTCAGCGCGCCGAGCTTGATGTTGTCGATGCGCACGCGGCGCAGTTGGGTGACGCGGTAGTCGAACGCGGCGGCCATCAACCGGATCTGCCGGTTCAGGCCCTGCTCGAGCACGATGCGGAAGCCGAACTTGGCGATCCGCGCGGTGCGGCACGGCAGCGTGGTCTCGTTGTGCACGCGCACCCCGCGCGCCATGCCGCGCAGGAATTCGTCGCTGACCGGCTTGTTCACCGCCACCAGGTATTCCTTCTGGTGGCGGTTCTCGGCACGCAGGATCTCGTTGACGATGTCGCCGTTGCTGGTCATCAGGATCAGGCCCTCGGACTCCTTGTCCAGGCGCCCGATCGGGAAGATGCGCTGCTCGTGGCCGACGAAATCGACGATGTTGCCCTTGACCTCGCTCTCGGTGGTGCAGGTCACCCCGACCGGCTTGTTCAGCGCGATGTAGACGTGGCGGCGGCCGGATTTCTGCTTGGCGCGCGCGCGCAGCGGCTGGCCGTCGACCTGCACCTCGTCGCCCTCGCCCACCACCGCACCGACCCCGCCGGGCCGGCCGTTGACGGTCACGCGGCGCGCGGCGATCAGCCGGTCGGCCTCGCGGCGCGAACAGTAGCCGGTTTCGGCGATGTGCTTGTTGAGGCGGATGGACATTGAGCGGGGATTCGGGAGTCGGGATTGGGGATTCGCAAAAGCGGGCTACCGCCATCTGCGGCGGCAGCGAGGAAGTCAGGGACACGGGAGCAGGGACGAATCCCCACTCCCGAATCCCCAATCCCGGCCCCTCAGCGCTTCGGCGGACCCTTGCGCGGCGGGCGATCGCCGGCCTTGTCGGCCATGCGGGTGGCGGCGCCGGCCGGGCGCGGGCCGGCCGCGTTCGGGCGGCCGCCGGGCTTGCCGGCGGCGCGCGCGAACTTCGGCTTGAACGGCGCGCTGGCGCCGGCGGCGGCGTCGCCGTCGAGCTTGCGCATCTGCAGTTGCTGACCCGAGACCCAGACCTTCTTCAGGTGGGTCAGCAGCTCGCGCGGCATGTCCGCCGGCAGGTCCAGCACCGAATGGTCGTCGTGGATGTCGATGCGGCCGATGTACTTGCTCTCCAGGCCGGCCTCGTTGGCGATCGCGCCGACGATGTTGGCCGGCTTGACCCCGTGCTGGTGGCCGACCTCGATGCGGTAGGTCTCCATGCCCACTTCCGGCTCGCCGCGCGGCGCCTTGGGCGCCTTGTCGCGGCGCGGGGCCTCGAAGCTGCCGACGTCGCGCTGGTAGTCGTAGTCGGGACCGTGCCCGGCCGGCGCGGGACGCGGCGCACGCGGCGGCGCGCGCTCGCCCTCGTCGCGGCGCGGCGGGCGCGCTTCGCGGTCGAACTTGGGCTCGAACTTGGGACGTTCCGTGCGCTCGCCGCGGTCGGCGCGCTCGCGGCGCTCGGCAGTGGGCCGCTCGAAGCGCTCGCCCTGCGGCGGACGCGCGCGCTCCGGCGCCAGCAGCAGCGGCGTGTCGCCCTGCAGCAGGCGCGCCAGCGCCGCGGCCACTTCGACCATCGGCACGTTCTTCTCGGTCTCGAAACGCTGCAGCAGGTCGCGGTAGGTGTCGATGCCGCCGCTGGCGATGGTCTCGCTGATCTTTTCCATGAAGCGGGTCACGCGCTGGTCGTTGACCGCGTCCACGCTCGGCAACTGCATCTCTTCGATCGGCTGCCGGGTGGCGCGCTCGATCGCGCGCAGCATGCCCTTCTCGCGCGGGCTGACGAACAGGATCGCCTCGCCGCTGCGGCCGGCGCGGCCGGTGCGGCCGATGCGGTGCACGTAGCTTTCGGTGTCGTACGGGATGTCGTAGTTCAGCACGTGGCTGATCCGCTCCACGTCCAGGCCGCGCGCGGCCACGTCGGTGGCGACCAGGATGTCGAGCTTGCCGTCCTTGAGCTGCTGGATCACCCGCTCGCGCTGCGACTGCTGGATGTCGCCGTTGATCGCCGCGGCGGCCAGGCCGCGCGCCTGCAGCTTCTGCGCCAGCTCGTCGGTGGCGGCCTTGGTGCGCGCGAACACGATCATCGCGTCGAACGGCTCCACTTCCAGGATGCGGGTCAGCGCATCGAGCTTGTGCAAGCCGCTGACCGCCCAGTAACGCTGGCGGACATTCGCCGACGTGGTGGTCTTGGAGGCGATGATGACTTCGGCCGGATCGTTCAGATAGGTCTGCGCGATGCGCTTGATCGCGGTCGGCATGGTCGCCGAGAACAGCGCCACCTGGCGCGAGGCCGGCAGCTTCTTCAGCACCGCCTCGACGTCGTCGATGAAGCCCATGCGCAGCATCTCGTCGGCCTCGTCGAGCACCAGCGTCTTCAGCTCCGACAGATCCAGGGTGCCGCGCTCCAGGTGGTCGATGACCCGCCCCGGGGTGCCCACCACCACGTGCACGCCGCGCTTGAGCGCCGACAGCTGCTGCACGTAGGGCTGGCCGCCGTACACCGGCAGCACCTGGAAGCCGGGGATCGCGCCGGCGTAGCGATGGAACGCCTCGGCGACCTGGATCGCCAGCTCGCGGGTCGGCGCCAGCACCAGCGCCTGCGGCTTGCGCTGGTTGAAGTCCAGCCGCGACAGGATCGGCAGCGCGAACGCGGCGGTCTTGCCGGTGCCGGTCTGGGCCTGGCCGAGCAGGTCGCGGCCGGTCAGCAGCGCGGGAATGGTGGCGGCCTGGATCGGCGACGGCGACTCGTAGCCGACATCGGCGACGGCTTTCATCACAGCAGGCGAGAGGCCGAGATCTGCGAACAGCAGCGGCGCGGGGATATCTTGGGACATGGGAGACTCCGGAGGCGCCGCAGAGAACCGGCAGGCGCAAAGAAGTGCATTGTGCGCCTTGCCGGGCCGCATGTCTAAACCGGGTGAACGATGCCGTTCAGGCGTGAGAAACCCCTGCCTGCCGCGAACCACCTTGCAGACCCTTCCGCGACCCGCCCAATGCCCGACACCCCCACCCCTGCCGCACCGGCCCCAACCGACTTCGCCACGCTGTTCCAGGCGCACCGCGGCATCGCCGCGAAAGTGGCCGGCAGCTATTGCCGGGATACGGACGACCGTGCCGACCTGATCCAGGAGATCGCCGCGCAGGCCTGGCGGGCCTTCCCCCGCTACGACCGGCAGCGGCCGTTCTCCACCTGGCTGTACCGGATCGCGCTGAATGTGGCGATCGGCGACCTGCGCGGGCGCAGCCGGGCGCATCGGCAGACCCTGCCGCTGGAGGACCTGGACCTAGCCGATCCGCACGCCGCCGACCCGGAGCGCGAGCGCCAGGTACAGGCCCTTTACCGCTTCATCGCGCAGTTGCCGGCGCTGGAACGGGCGCTGGCACTGCTGTACCTGGACGACCGCCCGCAGCGCGAGATCGCCGAGATCCTGGGCATCGGCGAAAGCAATGTCTCCACCAAGATCGGCCGCCTCAAGCAACGCCTCCGCGACGAACTCTGAAACTCCCACACAGGACATTCGACATGCATCCCGACGAACTGAAACACGCCTGGCAGGCGCTGGACCAGCGCCTGCAACGCCACGACCGCCTGCACGCGCAGCAGCTGCTGCAGCACAACCTGCAGCGCGTGCAGCGCAGCCTGCGCCCGCTGCTGTGGGGCCAGCTGCTGCAGTTGCCGTTCGGCCTGTGCTGCATCGCCCTGGCCGGCCTGCTGTGGAGCCGCGGCGGCGCGCTGCCGGCGTACCTGATCGCCGCCGGCGTGGCGGTGCATGCCTATGGCGTGGCCACCGTGGCGCTGGCCGGCATCGTCCTGGGCCGGCTGCTGCAGGTCGACTACAGCGCACCGGTGCTGGAGATCCAGCAGCGGATCGCGCGCACCCGGCGCTGGTACGTCGGCAGCGGCGTGGTCTGCGGGCTGTCGTGGTGGCTGCTGTGGGTGCCGGTGCTGATGGTGCTGGCCGCGCTCGCCGGCATCGACCTGCTGGCACGGGCGCAGGCCGTGGTATGGATCGGGCTCGGCGCCGGGCTGGCGGGGCTTGCCGGCAGCGCATGGCTGTATCGCCGTTCGCGCGATCCCGGGCAGCCGCGGCTGCGGCGCATCGTCGACGACGGCCTGGGCGGAGCGAGCCTGCGCAGGGCCAGCGGCCTGCTCGACGAGGTGGAGCGTTTTCGGCACGACTGAGTGCGCAGCCGCTGCGTTGCGATGCACGCGAAGATGTACGGCACGGCGTGCGCAGCGCGAAGTCCGAGCGTTTCCTTCGCGAATGACCGACAATGGGCGCCGATTTCCGAACAGCGTCCCCCAATGCAGACCATCGATCTCCAGTTAGAAAGCGACTATGTCGAACTCAAGCACCTGCTGAAACTGACCGGCGTGTGCGACAGCGGCGGCGCGGCCAAGACCGTGATCAGCGAAGGCCAGGTGCGCGTGGACGGCGAAGTGGAAGTGCGCAAGGCCTGCAAGGTCCGCGCGGGCCAGGTGGTCGAACTGGACGACGTGCAGATCCGGGTGATCGGCAAGGCATGAGCGTGGCCGGCGCGCCCTGCGCGTCGCTTCCCCGGCGGTACGACGCGGCAGCCGCGCCATGCTGACCAGCATCGGCATGCGCAACATCGCGCCGTCGGCGGACGATCCGCTGCATGACGTGTACGAAGTGCTGATCGATCCGGCCGCAGCGCGGCCGCTGTGCCTGGCGCAATCCATCCATGGCGGGCATGCCGACCGTGGCGGCGCGATCTTCCTGGGGCTGGACGAGCTGGATGCCTGGGCCGGCGACTGGCGCCTGCACCTGCGCCACGCCGACTGCGCCTGGGCCATCGCACCGATCGAAGCGGCGCAGCGCGGCGGCGACACGCAAGCCGCCCTCGCCCACCTCATCGCCGAGGCGGACGCTCGCCGCCTCGCCCGCACGCCGCGGCGCTAGCGCGGTTTTTTTCTTGCCTTCATTCGGGCGATTGCATTTTGTGGGAGCGACTTCAGTCGCGACGGGTCTTCCCGGTAGAGCCCGTCGCGACTGAAGTCGCTCCCACAATTACTTCGCCAAGCGAATAGGGCAGCCAGCATCCGCGTGCCGATCCATAGGCCATGTCATCACTACAGCTGGCGCCAGCTTTTTGTAGGAGCGGCTTCAGCCGCGACCGGAACTTTCTGGTAACGCCCTGTCGCGGCTGAAGCCGCTCCTACAGGGTGCATGCAGGCAGGCGAAAGAAGCGTTGCGCGGTGGCACTGGCTTGGCGGCGCGGCTGTCGCCGTAGCTCGCCGAGCAACGGCTATGTCTCCCAGCATCCCGCGCGCATCCACGCCTCAGCGCGCACCCACCGCAGCACGCTGGGTCAGGTGCGCGGCGATCGCGCGCTTGAACGGCGCCACCTTGTCGGCCACGCGCAAGGCCGCGTTGCGCAGCGCGCGCGCCGGCAATCGGTCGTCGGTGTACAGCGCGGCGATCGCGTTGGTCGCCTCGTACAGCGGGCGCGTGGCCAGGCGGTGGCCGCGCTCGTAGCCGGCCAGCAAGCCAGGCGCGGCGATGTCGCGGCCCTGCGCCGCGGCCGCGTGCAGCGCGCGCGCCAACCGCGCCTGGCTCTGCAGGCCGAAATTGAAGCCGTGCGCGGTCACCGGATGCATGCCCACCGCCGCGTCGCCGATCAGCGCATAGCGCTTGCCGACGAAGCGTTGCGCGTACACCGCAACCAGCGGATACGCCTGCGGCCGCACGATCGGCGTCATCGCGCCGAGCCGGTGCTCGAAGCGGGCGCTGATCTCCGCGCCGAGTGCCGCCTCGTCCATGTCCAGCAGCGCCTGCGCGCGATCCGGCGGCAGGGTCAGCACCGCCGAGGCCTGGTTACCGTGCAGCGGCAGCAGCGCCAGGGTCTGGCCGTAGCCGAACCACTCCCAGGCTGTTTGGTGGTGTGGGCGCTCGTGGCTGACCCGGCACACCAGCATGCTGCGGCCGAAATCGCGCATCTGCGCGCCGATGCCGAGCATGCGCCGGGTGGTCGAGAAACGGCTGTCGGCCGCCACCACCAGGCGCGCAGTCAGCGCCTGGCCATTGGACAGGCTCAGCTGCGCCTGGCTGTCGTCGCTGCGCAGCGCCTGCACCGAGACGCCGTCGAGAAGAGTCAGGCCCGGCTGCGCCTGCACCGCGGCGAACGCGGCACGGCGGATCAGGTGGTTGGGCACCAGCCAGCCCAGGTCGCCGCGGCGGTCCTGGCTGGCGGCAAAGGTCAGCGCGAACGGCGAGGAGCCGTTCATTACCCGCGCATCGCGCAGCGGCGCGATCGCGGCCGGATCGATCCGCGACCACAGGTCCAGCTGCTCCAGCAGCGTGCGCGAGGCGTGGGTCAGCGCGATCTCGCGGCCGTCGAACGCGGCCTCGGCCAGCGCGGTGCGCGGCTGCGGTTCGATCAGCGCCAGCGACAGGCCGCTACCGGCCAGCGACCGGGCGAAACACAGGCCCGCGGGGCCGGCACCGACAATGGCGATATCCACGTGCATTGCTGCGTTTCCTGTCTCAGACGCAGCCAGCATAAACCCGCCGCGGCGCGCGGCATTGATCTGGATCAGCGCTGCGGCAAACGGTCGCAGCGTCGTGCTTCGAACGCCACGCGCGCAGCCTCAGAACAGCGCCCACACCAGTTGCAGGATCGACCACAGCGACACCGCCCAGACCAGGCTGCGCAAGTAAGGCACGCCCGCCGCGTACAACGGCACATAGGCCAGCCGCGCCCAGAAATACAGCTGCGCCGCCAGCGCGGTATGCGCACTGCCCTTGCCCATCGCCACCACCGCCAGCGCCGCGGCGGCAAAGAACGGAAAGGTCTCCAGGAAATTGCGCAGCGCGCGGTCCAGGCGCCCGGCCACGCCGGCGGGCGGCGGCAGCTGCGCGTCGCGCGCGCCAGCATTCCACTTCAGGCCGCGCTGTGCGGTGACGAACGCTGCGGCCAGCAGCAGTTGCACGATCCCGAGCAGGATCGCCCAGGCCAGCATGCGGATTTCGATACTCATCGACACCTCGGTCGGTTGCGAAAACTAGGGAGCGACGCGCGCATGCGCGTCAGTTCGGCGGTCCGACGTGATAACCGACCAGGCGCCAGGTCTTGTCCTCGTCCAGGCGCAGCGAAACCAGCTCGCGCACCGGCTGCGGCGCGTTGGCGAACCGGCTGGGGAAACTGACGTTGACGTAGACCCCCGGCGGCACCTGCGAACCCGCCGCGTACTGCACCCGTGCCACGCTGGCCACGCCGCGACCGAGCAGCGCGCCGAGCCGTGCGCGGCCGGCATCGACCTGGCGCACGAACGTATCGCGCGCGACGGCCTTCTTGGCCACCGCGGATGCGCCGTCCCACAGCTCGCCGCTGCGTCCGGCATCGACCAGCTGCGCGGCGCGCAGGCCGGCCTGCGCCATCTGCGCGTCCTGCTTGGACAGCGGGCCCGGCGCGGCAGGATCGGCATGCTTGGCCGCGGCGGGTCTGGCGGCGGCGGGCTTGGGCGTCGCTGGCTGCGCCGCGGGCTGGGCCGGCGCGGATTGCGCAGGGACGCTCTGCGTCGGTGCGGTCTGCGCCGCTGCGGCGAACACGGCAGCGCCCAGCAGCGCGGGGAACAGACGAAGTGACAACGGCATGGGCATCGCTCAGGCAGCGCGGTGACGGCGGGGGCCGCAGTCTACGCCGGCCACGTGCGCCTGCGCAGCGACGCTCACGGCTCCTCGCCCGGCGCGGCCGCGCTCACCGGCACCGCATAGCGCTGCCGATGCCAGGCGCGCCAGCTCGCCCACAGCGCCCACACCGTGCCCCCGAGCAAGGCCGCCAGGCTCAGCAGCGAAGCGGTGCGCGCCAGCACCTGCGCATACCTGCCGCTGGCGAAATGCAGCAGCAGCTCCGCCGCCAGGAAACCGCCCACCACCAGCAAGGCCGGGGGCAGGTACAGCCGCATCATCATCTTCGATCCGACCGACATGCCAGGCGCCTCCAGGGAATTGGCCCGGACGCTAGCGTCAGCGCGGTGCCGGCGACGTGAAAGCCCGGCCGGCGCAACGGAAGGCTGGCCCGGGCGAGCCGAAACCCGGGGCCGCCCCGCAATCCAGCCTGCCGGTGATCCGCCAGGCGCTCCTCGGCACGCCATGCCGCCCGCCCCCGCCACTATCCACGGCGTGGATGCGCCGTGGATACCCGCGCCAACCCATTTGTGCCAGAGTGGCGCGAGGCCGTGAACCCATACATGGGAATGGCCGGGCCGCAGTGGCAAGCGGTCCGACAGCGCTCAGGGGTGATCTGGGAGAAAGCCGACATTTCCAAAATGCAGCATGGCGGCGATCGCCGCGTGCCGCGTGCCGCGTGCCGCGTGCCGCGTTGCCAGTAGAGGATTGCCGATGTCCATCACGACGAAACGCAACGGCTGGAGCGGCCCGGTGCTGGTTGTGGCGCTGTGCGCCGCTATCGTCATTTTCGGAAAACCCGCGCGCTATTCGATTCCGGTCTCCCTTGCGCTTTCGGCCATCCAACTCCTGGTAATGGCCATCGCGGCAGCGCCGCTGCTGTTGCGGACGTGGCGCTCTGGGGATGAACACAGGCGTCGGATCGCGCTTGTCGGCACCTTGTTGATACTGCCCTGGGCTCTACTGACGCTGATGCCGGGCTACGGTCCGCCGTTCGCTTCGAATCTCGCAATGAACCATGTCCGGTTCGTCATTCTTTTTGTCTCGGCTGCGGTTCTTGGTGCGGGTCTGTTCCTGCTCAAAGAGCCGTTGGCCGACGCTGCAGGCGATCGCCTGCTTGCGCCGCTGGGACAGGCAAGCGGCCTGTTTGCCGCACTCATTCAACTCGTCTGGGCTGCGCTGATGATCGGCTGGACAATGTCCGAAGCGCATAAACCCGCAGCCTATCTGCCGCTGTACGGCACGCCGCTCGGCAATGCCGCGGACGTCCTGCTCTTCTTCGCAGGATTGATGACGTATGTTTCCACTGCGCTCTATGCACTGTCGTTCGCACGGCAGGGCTGGCTTCGGCCCGCATGGGCGGGAATCATCGCGTCGGTGGCCGCTCTCGCCGTCGTTGCGCTGATGGTGCGCGGCCTCCAGTATCCCGACTTGTCCGACGGTTGGTTCACCATGCCCGGCATGATCGTCGGCATCCCCGCGATCCCCTGGCTGATGCCCTATCTGCTCGGGGTGTGTGCGCTGGTGCATGCGGCTCACGGGCCGAAGGCTGTTGCGTAAGCGGCAGGCTTGAACCGGACGAGCGGAGCTACGGCAGCACCTGGCGCGATTCCATGCCGACCGCGGCATGCATCTTCGGCCTACCACTACCGCCACGTGCAGGCCGTCAGGACGCGCACGCCGATTGGATCCGCCGCCGCTTCCACGCGCAGGCGGGATAGGCTCCGCACCGCACGCCCGTCCAGGCATGCCCTGGCTGAACAAGCTGCCGAGCGATCGCAGCTAGGCGCCCGGCGAGGCCAGCGGCAGCGTGGCCACGTCGATTTCCGACAGCGGGCTCTCCGCCGGGCAGGCCTGGTCGGGAAAGCCGAAGCGCTGCTTCAGCGCCTGCCCGCAGGCGGTCAGCGACTCCAGGTCCACGCCCTTGGCCTTGCACTCGTGGTCGAACGCGATCAGGAACGCGTCCTTGCGCCGCACGAAATCGTCGCCGCACTTGCGCAACTGCTTGATCCGCTCCAGATCGTCCTGCACCGCGTTGGTCCCGTCCAGCCCGTACTGCTTGAGTTCGTCGTTGCTGAGCAGGCGCAGGCTGCGATTGGGCACGGTCATCATCAGGTCGGCCACCGCCACCGCCACGCCGTTGCGCTCCAGGTAGTCCTTGACGTTGCCGTAGACCTCCTGCAGTTCGCGATTGAGCTCGGCGCGCGAGGTCGCGGTGGAACTGATCCGCATCATGCGGTGGATGCCGACCTTGCCGGAGATCAGCCGGTTGTCGCCAGCGGCGAGCACGAACACGCAGGCGCTGTGGCAGATCGAGCCCTCGCGCACCCAGATGGTCCAGCCGGACTCGCCGATCGCATCGCCGGCGCGGATCGCCGCCTCGACCTGGCCGCCGCTGGAATCCAGGTCCAGCACGCGCTTGCCGATGCCGGCGTGCGCGGCGACCTCGGCCAGGCGCCGCACCATCTCGGCGAAACCGGCGTTGATCTTGCCTTCGTAGCGCACCCGCAGCAGGCCGCGCTCGCGGCATGGCGCCAGCGCCGCCTCGATGGTCGGCCGATCCAGCCCGGCCAGCGCCTCGCCGTCGCCGGCGTCGGCCGCGTAGTCGGTGTCGCAGCTGACGAAGGCCTCGCCGTTCTCCAGCGCCGCCTGCTCCCAGACGTCGGCATCGGGTTTGGGCGTGGTGGCAGGCCGCGGCGCCGGCGTCGGCGCGGGCGGCGGCGTCCCGACCGACACCATGTGCTCGCCGTCGCCGGGCGGGCTGTCGGCCACGGTCCTGCCGGCGGATGGCGCGCCCTGCTGGCACGACAACAGGCCGACGCAGCACAACGACAGCCACCAGATTTTTGACGGAAGAGGCAAGCAGGACATCCGCGAAGGAAGAGACGGCGCTTTCGAAATGCGCGTCGCTAGTCTAGTGCCGATACGCATTCGGTTCCCAACTGCGCCTAAACCGCCGGCATCCCACCACAAGGACGTCTCGTGGACCACGCCGGGGCCGCTGCATCCATGTCCGAAAACGGCGAGTCGGGCGCGGCGGCGCGGACTAGACTGGCCCCATGCCGCACATCACGCTCGACGACCACGACCTCTACGACCGCGCCCGCCAGTCCCGCGATGCGCGCTTCGACGGGGTGTTCTTCACTGCCGTGCGCAGCACCGGCATCTACTGCCGGCCGGTGTGCCCGGCGCCGCCGCCCAAGCGCAGCAACGTGCGCTACTACCCCAGCGCCGCCGCCGCGGCCGCGGCCGGCTACCGCCCGTGCCTGCGCTGCCGGCCGGAACTGTCGCCGGAAGCGCAACAGCACCTGGGCGAGGAGTCGGTGCAGCGCGCGCTGGCGCTGATCGCCGAGGGCGCGCTGCAGGACGCCAGCGTCGAACGGCTCGCCGCCGAGGTCGGACTCAGTGCGCGCCAGTTGCAGCGCGTGTTCGTGGCCCAGCTCGGCGCCACCCCGGCGGCGGTGCATGCGACGCGGCGCCTGCTGCTGGCCAAGCAATTGCTGACCGAGACCGCGCTGCCGATCACCCAGGTGGCGTTGGCGGCCGGTTTCAACAGCCTGCGCCGCTTCAACACCGCATTCCTTGAAGGCTGCGGCATGCCGCCGTCGGCGATCCGCAAACAGCGCGCCGAGGTGCCCGGCGGCGACCTGCTGCTGCGCCTGGGCTACCGCCCGCCGCTGGATTTCGCGGCGATGCTGGCGTTCCTGCGCAAGCGCGCGATCCCCGGCATCGAGCGCATCGGCGAGGCCAGCTACGAGCGCGTGCTCGGTCCGCTCGACGCCTCCACCAGGATCCGCGTCGAGGCCGATCCGCAGCGCCACGAATTGCGCCTGCGGATCGCCGCGGCCGATCCGCGCGCGATCCCCGACATCGTGCGGCGGGTGCGCCGCATCTTCGACCTGGATGCCGACCTGCGCGCGGTGCACGCCACGCTCGGCGCCGAGCCGCTGCTGGCGCGCGCGATCGCGCGGCGCCCGGGACTGCGCGTGCCCGGCGGCTGGGACGGCTTCGAAGTGGCGGTGCGCGCGGTGCTCGGCCAGCAGGTCAGCGTGGCCGGCGCGGCGACCCTGGCCGCGCGTCTGGTCGAGCATCATGGCGCGTATCGATCGGGCCAGCCGCCCGGCCTGGACCGCGCGTTCCCGGCGCCGCAGGAGCTGCTGGACGCGCCGCTGGAGGCGATCGGCCTGCCGCGCTCGCGCGCCGCCACGATCCGCGCGCTGGCCGCAGCGGTGGTGGACGGACGCCTGCAGTTCCGCGCCGGCCAGCGCCTGTCCGAGTTCGTCGAACGCGCCACCGCCCTGCCCGGCATCGGTGCCTGGACCGCGCACTACATCGCGCTGCGCGCGCTCGGCCAGCCCGATGCGTTCCCGGCCGGCGACCTGGTCCTGCAACGCATGCTCGGCGCCGACGGCGCGCGCATGAGCGAACGCGCCACCGACGCCCGCGCGCAGGCCTGGCGGCCATGGCGCGCCTATGCCGTGCTGCACCTGTGGCATCTGGCCGGCGACCCATCCGAGGAGACTCCCCATGACTGAGCAACGCCTGTACTACGACGCCTTCGCCACCCCGATCGGCGAACTGACCGTGGCCGTCGGCGACGACGGCGTGCGTCACATCCTGTTCCCGGAGAACCGCTACGACGCGCGCGGCCGCGCCGACTGGATCCGCGACGCGGCGCCGGTACGCGAGGCGCGCGAGCAGTTGCTGGCTTATTTCGCTGGCGAACGCACCCGCTTCGACCTGCCGCTCGCGCCGCGCGGCACCACCTTCCAGTGCCGCGTGTGGCAGGCGCTGGCGCAGATTCCATTCGGCGCGACCTGGAGCTACGCACAGCTGGCGCGGCACATCGAGCAGCCGCGTGCGGTGCGCGCGGTCGGCGCCGCCAACGGCCGCAATCCGCTGCCGATCGTGCTGCCCTGCCATCGCGTGATCGGCGCCAACGGCACCCTGACCGGCTTCGGCGGCGGCCTGCCGACCAAGGCCGCGCTGCTGGCGCTGGAGCGGCGCGGGGCCGTCGAGGCGGACGGCGGGATGGCGTCGTTGTTCGACTGAGTTGCAGTGCGCTTGCGCCCCGACGGGCGAATGACGGCAGTGAGGTGCCCGACAGAGCTCCCTTCTCCCATCGGGAGAAGGTGCCCCGAAGGGGCGGATGAGGGTACGAGCGCAGCCTCGTGCACCCAAACTCAGCGAGTCGCTTCGCGCCATACCCTCACCCCAACCCCTCTCCCGGGGGGAGAGGGGCTACGGCAACTCCCTTCTCCCCTCGGGAGAAGGTGCCCCGAAGGGGCGGATGAGGGTACGGGCGAAGCCTCCTGCACCCGAACTCAGCGAGACGCTTCGCGCCGGACCCTCACCCCAACCCCTCTCCCGGTGGGAGAGGGGCTACGGCTGTTCCTTCTCCCATCGGGAGAAGGTGCCCCATAGGGGCGGATGAGGGTACGGGCGCAGCCTCGTGCACCCAAACTCAGCGAGTCGCTTCGCGCCGTACCCTCACCCCAACCCCTCTCCCGATGGGAGAGGGGCTGTTGCGGCTGGCGGCTGCGCGGGTGCATGCTTTTCGTTTCGCAGCACGCTGCCGCTGGCATCGTCGAAACGCATCGCTGTACATCGCTGTACCCGGAGTGCGTCGGCCATCGTGCGTGCGCGGCACGACGATGTCTTCGCCAGGTCACCGGACGCGTCTTATCATGCGCCGATGACTTCCATCGCCCTACGACTGGCAAGCGCCTGCGCGGCGCTGCTGCTCGGCGCTTGCGCCTCCGCCCCCTCTTCTCCCACTGCCAAGGCCACCGCGCCGCAGGCCGCGTCCAGTCAGGCGCAGCGACCGTTGCTGCTGCTGATCTCGATCGACGCGCTGCGCGCGGACATGCTCGATCGCGGCATCGCGCCGAACCTGAGCCGGCTGGCGCGCGAGGGCGTACGCGCGCGATGGATGACCCCGTCGTATCCGTCGCTGACCTTTCCCAACCACTACACCCTGGTCACCGGGCTGCGTCCGGACCACCACGGCATCGTCCACAACAGCATGAACGACCCGCTGCTGGGCACGTTCCGGGTCAGCGACCGCGACGCGGTCGGCGACGGCCGCTGGTGGGGCGGCGAACCGATCTGGGTCGGCGCCGAGAAGGCCGGCCTGCCCACGGCGAGCTGGGCCTGGCCGGGCAGCGAAGCGGCGATCCAGGGCGTGCGCCCCAGCCGCCGCCAGGCTTTCGACAAAGACGTCGCGCCGAACGCGCGGGTCGACCAAGTACTGGGCTGGCTGGACGATCGCAGCGCGCCGCATCCGCAGCTGCTGACCCTGTATTTCGAGCAGGTCGACGAGGCCGGCCACGACTTCGGCCCGCAATCGGCGCAGTACGCGCGCGCGATCGAACAGGTCGACGCGGCGATCGGCCGCCTGCTCGACGGGCTGGCCCGGCGCGGGCAACTGGATCGCACCAACCTGATCGTGGTCTCCGACCACGGCATGGCGACGGTGCCGGCGCAGCAGGTGGTCATCGTCGAGGACATGGTGTCGATGCAAGAGGCCGAGGTGGTCAGCTACGGCCAGTCGGTCGGCATCGCGCCGCGGCCCGGCCAGGAGGCCAGGGTCGAAGCCAAGCTGCTCGGCGCGCATCCGCAGTACGACTGCTGGCGCAAGGCCGAGCTGCCGGCGCGCTGGCACTACGGCAGCAATTCGCGCATCCCGCCGATCGTGTGCCAGATGCACGAAGGCTGGGACGCGCTGCCGGCCGAGCGCGCCGCGGAGAAGCCGCAGACCGGCCTGCGCGGCTCGCACGGCTACGATCCGGCGCTGCCGTCGATGCGTGCGGTGTTCATCGCGCGCGGCCCGGCGTTCCGCCAGGGCGCCACGCTTGCGCCGTTCGACAATGTCGATGTGTATCCGCTGCTGACCCGGCTGCTGGGAATTCCTGCCGCACCCAACGACGGCGATCCGCAGGCGCTGCTGCCGGCATTGCGCTGAGCGCCGCGGCGCCACGTCGCGCCGCGCCTTGAAGCGCCGCTAGCCGGGCGCGGCCTTGCCCGCCTGCAGCGCCTGGTCATCGGTTGCCGCATCGCCGCGTACCGCGGCGGCGCGATCGCGTTGCGGCCATGCCACCGCCTGCCGGTGAAGCGTGTCGCGACCGATGGCACGCGTCACTGCTGGACCACGGTGCCGACTGCAGATACCCGTCGCAACCGCCCGCGTTCGGCGCGGCGATCTGCCCAGCTGTGCAGCGCCACACACCGCGCCAGGCATGAATGTGTGGACGAGGCGACAAGCCCACGCGATGGCGCGCATGCGACAATCCCCGCATGCAGTCGCCCGATCCCGTGCCGCCGCCGCGCATGCGCCATCGCCTACGCCCGTTGCTCTCGCACGAGAGCTGGAAACAGCGCGCGGTGCTGTGGGGCGGCGCGGTCGCGGTGGCGCTGGTCGCGATCGTGTTCGCCAAGGCCAGCGACGCCGCCTTCCATCTGTTCCAGCGCATCATCGCGCACTCGCCGTGGTGGGCGCTGCTGCTCACGCCGAGCGTGTTCGCGCTGCTCGCCTGGCTGACCAACGGCGTGTTGCGGCCCACCCGCGGCAGCGGCATTCCGCAGGTCATCGCCGCGCTGGAGCAGCCGGACGACGCGTTCCGGCAAACCAACCTGTCGCTGCGCGTGTCCGCCGGCAAGCTGCTGCTGACCACGCTGGCCTTGCTCGGCGGCGCCTCGGTCGGGCGCGAAGGCCCGACCGTGCACGTCGGCGCCAGCCTGATGTACGTGCTCGGGCGCTGGTTCGGTTTCCGCGATCCGCGCCAGGCCTCGCATTTCCTGCTCGCCGGCGGCGCCGCCGGCATCGCCGCGGCGTTCAATACGCCGCTGGCCGGCGTGGTGTTCGCGATCGAGGAACTCAGCGGCCGTTTCGAACACCGTTTCTCCGGCACCTTGCTGACCGCGGTGATCGTCGGCGGCGTGATCTCGCTGGGCCTGCTCGGCAACTACACCTACTTCGGCAAGGTGTCCGCGGCGCTGCCGCTGGGCCGGGCGTGGCTGGCGATCGTGCTGTGCGGGGTGGTCGCCGGCCTGCTCGGCGGCGCGTTCAGCCGCATGGTGCTGGCCACTGTCGCCGGCAAGCCGCGCTGGCTGGGCGCGCTGCGCGGCCGCCATCCGGTGCTGCTGGCCGCGGCCTGCGGCCTGGCCCTGGTCGCGCTGGGCCTGATCTTCGGCAACGGGGCGTTCGGCACCGGCTACGAGCAGGCGCGCAGCCTGGTGCAGGGCCACGCCAGCGTCGGCCACGAGTTCGGGCTGATGAAGCTGCTGGCGAACCTGGTGTCGTACGTGGCCGGCATCCCCGGCGGCCTGTTCTCGCCGGCGCTGGCGGTCGGCGCCGGCGTCGGCCACAACCTGGCGGTGCTGATGCCGGACGTGGATCCGCGCACCTTCGTGTTGCTCGGCATGTGCGCCTACCTGACCGGGGTCACTCAGGCGCCGCTGACCTCGGCGGTGATCTCGCTGGAACTGACCGACAGCAGCGACATGCTGCTGCCGATCCTGGCCACCGTTCTGATCGCGCGCGGCGCCTCGGCGCTGGTGTGCCGCACGCCGATCTATCGCGGGCTGGCGGAACAGTTGCTGCCGGTGCCTAGCGTCGCCGAACCCGAACCCGAACCCGAACCGACCTCGCTGGCCGCCGACCTGGCCGGCGACAGCGGCGAGGACGATCCGCCGCGCTGAGCGCCGACTCCGCGAGTCGCTTCGCGCCGGACCCTCACCCCAACCCCTCTCTCCCACGGGGACTTCCTTCGGTCGCCGGGGGGAGAGGGGCTTAAGCTGCACCCTGCGGGGCTGCGGGGCTGCGACGTTTTTTTCAAGGCAAAAAAAACGCGGCGCAAGCGCCGCGTTCTTTCGTACCGCTGGAGCCGAGGCTCAGCCGGCCTTGGCGACCGTCTTCTTGGCCACTGCCTTCTTCGCCGCCGGGGTCTTGACCACCGACTTCTTGGCGACCGGCGACGCGGCGCCCACGGCCACCTTGCTCACGCTGTGCGAGCGCGAATTGCCATAGCTGGCGTTGTAGCGCTTGCCCTTGGCGGTCTTGCGGTCACCCTTACCCATGCTCATCGACTCCTGAATGTGTGTGCGAAAATCCCCGCGCGGTGCACGGGTTTGGCGAGGCCAACGCGGTCAGCGCCCTCGCGCAAGGGCGGCAAGCCTATCACGTGCGCTCAGTGGGCGCAGCTGGCGTCGTGCACGTGACCGTGGTTCAGCCGCAGGTTGAGCAGGTGCGCGAGTCCGACCAGGGTGCCGCCGAAGGTCATGATCGCCGCGTGCGGCGCCACCGCATGGTGCAGCGCCGGCACCAGCATGCCGGCCCACAACGACAGCAGGCCCAGCAGCAACAGGCCCAGCGCCTGCCAGGCGCGATGCCGGCGGTAGCCGAGCACCAGGCTGAACAGGCCAAGGCAGGTCACGAACAGCACCAGCGTGCGTTCCACCCCGTCGCCCAGCCACACCGACAGGCCCAGCGAGGGCAACACGGCCAGCGCCAGCGGCAGCAGCGCGCAATGCACCGCGCACAGCAGCGAACCGGTGGCGCCGAGGCGGTCGAGCAGTGCGCGCAGATCGGAGGTAGGCGACATGACTTCCAGCACAGTGGTGATTGCGTTATAGAATAATATAACATTACCGGGCCGGCGACCAGGGGGTCGCCACGCCCCCCATGCCATGCCTGTCGCCGCCTCAACGCGGCAAACGCGAGCGCCCGCGCTCGCCTGGCGGCGCCTTTTTTCCTCCCATTCGGTATGTCTATGTCCTCCTCCTCGCGTTCCCGCTCGCTCCATCGCACCGCCCTGTCCCTGGCGCTGGGCGGCCTGTTCAGCCCTGCCCTGGCCCTGGCCGCCGATGCACCCGCCGCCGACGCCACGCCGCCGGCCAGCGACAGCCGCCATGCCGACGGCCGCAAGCAGGACCGCCACGTGAAGGACATGGACGCGGTGGTGGTCACCGCCAGCCCGCTGCGCGATGCCGCCGGCGACCTGAGCCAACCGGTGGACGTGCTGGCCGGCGAGCGCCTGGACGAGAACCGCGGCGCCAGCGTCGGCGAGACCGTGGCCAGCCTGCCCGGCGTGCAGAGTTCCAACTTCGGCCCCGGCGTGGGCCGGCCGATCATCCGCGGCCTGGACGGCCCGCGCGTGGCGGTGCTCAGCGACGGCCTGTCCACCCAGGACGTGTCCACCGTCAGCCAGGACCACTCGCCGGCCGTGGAATCGTTCCTGGCCGACCAGATCGAAGTGCTGAAGGGTCCGTCCACGCTGCTGTACGGTTCCGGCGCGATCGGCGGCGTGGTCAACGTGGTCGACGGGCGCATCGCCGAAACCCCGGTGGACGGCGTGCACGGCCGCGCCGAAGTGCGCTTCGACGGCGGCGACAAGGACGGCAACACCGACATGTTCCGGGTCGATGCCGGCAACGGCAGCGGCCTGTCGATCCATGCCGACGGCGTGTACCGCAACCAGAAGGACTACGACACGCCGCAGGGCCGCCAAGCCAATTCCTTCCTGGACACCAAGACCGGCTCGGTCGGCGCCTCGCTGGCCGGCGACTGGGGCTTCGTCGGCGTGTCGGCCTCGCGCTTCCGCGACAACTACGGCAACCCGGGCGAACCCGGCGATCTGGCCGCCGGCGAGCGCGGCGTGTCGCTGCGCATGCACCAGGACCGCTACGAGCTCAAGGGCGGGCTGACCGATCCTTGGGGCGACGGCAGCGCGCTGCGCTACAGCTTCGGCCACACCGCCTACACCCACACCGAGTTCGAGGGCGAGGAAGTGGGCACGGTATTCGACAAGCGCGCCAACGAAGGCCGCGTCGAAGCGTCCTTCACCTTCGGCGGCGGCTGGCAGACCGCGTTCGGCGTGCAGGGCAGCGATTCCACCTTCCAGGCGATCGGCGAAGAGGCGTTCGTGCCGAAGACCGACACCCGCGCCATCGGCGTGTTCGCCGTGGCCCGCAACAACTGGGAGCGCGTCACCGCCGAGATCGGCGCGCGCGTGGACAAGGTCAAGTACGAAACCGACACCGGCGTGGACCGCGACTTCACCCCGAAGAGCTTCTCGCTCAGCGGCGGCTTCCGCTTCAACGAGCAGTGGCGCCTGACCGCCAACCTCGACCATGCCGAGCGCGCGCCGGCCGAGGAGGAACTGTTCGCCGACGGCCCGCACATCGCCACCCTCGCCTACGAGATCGGCGACGCCGACCTCAAGCCGGAGAAGGCCAACCAGGCCGAGCTGGGACTGAACTTCAAGAACACCTGGGTGGATGCCAAGGTGGCGGCGTACTACAACCGCTACGACGATTTCATCTACATCGTCGATACCGGCGCGCAGTGGTTCCATGAGGAAGACAACGACTTCCTGCCGATCCGCCAGTGGACCCAGGCCGACGCGATCTTCCATGGTTTCGAGGGCGAAGCCACCTTCCACCTGGCCGACAACGACAGCGGCGCCTGGGACCTGCGCGTGTTCGGCGACACCGTGCGCGCGCGGCTGAAGGACGGCGGCAACCTGCCGCGCATCGCCCCGGCACGCTACGGCGCGCAGCTGCGCTGGGACGCCAGCAACTGGCGCGCCTCGCTCGGCGCCACCCGCTACCAGAAGCAGGACAAGGTGGCGGTCAACGAGACCCCGACCGACGGCTACACGCTGGTCGATGCGCACCTGGCCTACCACGTCGATGCCGGCGCCACCGCCTGGGAAGTGTTCCTGGACGGCAACAACCTGACCGACCAGGACGCGCGCGTGCACACCTCGTTCCTGAAGGACGACGTGATGCTGCCCGGCCGCAACGCCTCGTTCGGCGTGCGCCTGTTCTTCTGACGCGGCTCCCCTCCCGAGCGTCAGTGGAGGCCGCCTTCGGGCGGCCTTTTTTTTGACGGCGCAGGAAGACCCGATCGATAGGCACGCTTGCAGCGAAAGCATGCAGCCACTGCGCGGTGCAGCGATCGGCTGCCATGTGCCAGCGGCAAGGAAAGTACGTCGTGATCTAGAGCGCACGGCCAGCTAACGTCGCTCCCACAACGCAGCGTCACGCTGCGCACGGCACGCCGCACGACACGCAGCGCTGGCGACCGGCCTGCGCAACCGGTCACGCAAACGGCGCATCTTCCGCGCTGCACAACGGCCTGCCCGCGCAACGGCGTTACAAAGAGCGCCGCGCGCTGTCCCCTGCATCGCGCTGTGCCGGCCGGCCCTGCTTTGACGCGCACTGCACGCGTGGGCCGCTATGCGTACCGGCGCATCGTTTTCGGATGAAGAAAGGAGAGATTCTTCATGAAAGCCGCCCTGCCGCTCCGCCTGCTGCCGCTGTCCATCGCCGCCATCCTGCTCGCGCCGACCGCGTTGGCGCAGACCGCCGCTGCCCCCGACGAGGCCGTCCAATCCGCCGCACCCGCCGCGCAATCCGACGCCACCACCCTGGATACCGTGGTGGTCAGCGGCACCGCGCGCTTCAAGGGCCTGCGCAAGCGCGACGCCAGTTTCTCGATCACCACCGCCACGCCCGAACAGATCCAGCAGGCGGTGCCGCAGAGCAGCGCCGACCTGCTGAAGATCGTGCCAGGCGTGTGGGCCGAGCCCAGCGGCGGCGGCACCGGCGCCAACATCTTCGTACGCGGCATGCCCTCCGAAGGCGATGCGCCGTTCGTCACCTTCCAGCTCGACGGCTCGCCGCTGTTCCCGCCGCCGACGCTGTCGTTCCTGGAAAACTCCACGCTGTTCCGCACCGACGACACCGTCGAGCGCCTGGAAGTGCTGCGCGGTGGCTCCAGCCCGATCTTCTCCAACGGCCAGGCCGGCATCACCGCCAACTTCATCCAGAAGCAGGGCCAGGACGAGCCGGCCGGCAGCGTGCGCCTGACCGGCGGCAGCGACAATCTGCGCCGCATCGACCTGTTCAACAGCGGGCCGATGGGCAATGGCTGGTACTACAGCATCGGCGGCTTCTTCCGCGAGACCGACGGCGTGCGCGACCCGCAGTTCTCCGCCGACAAGGGCGGCCAGTTCAGCGCCACCCTGAGCAAGCGCTGGGACAACGGCGACCTGACCTTCTACGCGCGCCACACCGACGACAACAACGCCTTCTACACCGCGATCCCGCTGCTGTCGCGCAACAACGGCAGCGACCTGTCCAGCTTCCCCGGCCTGAACGCGCAGACCGGCACCCTGCTCAGCAACGACTTCCGCAACGTCAGCCTGCCGGTCGGCCCGAACGGCGAGACCGTGCAGCGCGACCTGGCCGACGGCCGCGGGGTCAACATCGACGTGTTCGGCGGCGAACTCAACTGGCAACTCGGCGACTGGACCCTCGCCGACCGCTTCAGCGTGATGGGCGGTACCGCGCCGACCTACGCGCTGTTCACCGGCGATGCGCCGCAGCGCCTGGGCGATTTCATCGCCGGCTACGGCAGCACCGGCAGCGCCAGCTACAGCAACGGCGGCGGCGCGGTCGATCCGAACCAGCAGGTGCTGGAAGCCGGCTGGTGGTCGGTGGACAAGCGCCTGAATTCCTTCACCAACGATCTGCGTCTGAGCCGCGAACTGTTCGCCGGCAATACGCTCACGGTGGGCAGCTACTACGCCAAGTATTCCTCCAACGACACCTGGTATCTGGGCAACACCATGCTGCTGACCGCGCAGAACCACGCGCGGCGCATCGACGTCAGCCTGGACGACGGCCGCCAGCCGACCCGCGACGGCTTCACCAGCACCGCCTTCTTCGCCCTGCGCGCGCACTACGACGGCGAGAACACTGCAGTGTTCGTCGCCGACGAATGGGAACTGGACGAACGCCTGCGCCTGGACCTGGGCGCGCGCTACGAGCGCCAGCGCGTCACCGGCACCGTGCACGACACCGCCACCGTGGACCTGGACGGCGATCCGGCCACGCTGTACGACAACGCCACCTCGATCTCGCTGCCGAGCGCGCGCCGCATCGACCAGGACGACAACGCGCTGTCGTGGACCGCGGGCCTGAACTTCAAGCTCGATGAGTACAACAGCCTGTTCGCACGGGTCAATTCCGGGGTCAAGTTCCCGGGCTTCGACAACCTGCGCGACGGGCAGACCAAGGTGCAGGACATCGACCAGTACGAACTGGGCTTGAAGTCCGGTGCGGCCGCCTACGACCTGTACCTGACTGCGTTCTACAACACCTTCAAGAACTCGCCGTTCCAGGCGTTCCTGGCCGACGGCAGCAACTTCACCACGGTCGGCGATTCGCGCGCCTACGGCCTGGAAGTGGAAGGCGCGATCCGTCCGTTCGGCGGCTTCGAACTGGCCGGCACCGGGGTGTGGCTGGACGCCAAGTACCGCAACTACCGCGAGTTCACCGGCAACCAGGTGATGCGCCAGCCCAAGCGCCAGTTCCGGCTGACCCCGAGCTATTACTGGATGCTGCCGTTCGGCGACCTGCGCGTATTCGCCACCTACTCCTACATCGGCGAGCGCTACGCCGACCTGGCCAACAGCCAGCGCCTGCCGTCCTACGACATGCTCGACGTCGGCGCCAGCCTGCATGCCGGCGAGCACTGGGAGGTCACCGCCAGCGGCAGCAACGTGACCGACGAACTCGGCCTGACCGAAGGCAACGTGCGCGTGCCCGGCGCGGCCACCGGCGGCGTGTTCATGGGCCGCCCGATCGCCGGCCGCCAGTATCAGGTGTCGGTGGCGTATCGCTGGTAGCGCCTGCGCAGAAATTTGCGATCGCCCCGCCGTTGTAGGGGCGGTTTCAGCCGCGACAGGATCTATCGGTAACGCCTGTCGCGGCTGAAGCCGCTCCTACAGAAACGCAAAATACCGCCCGCGGCTACGCCGCGCATCACCACCCCACCACCCGCCCTTCGCAATCTCTTCGCGACGCCGCTGCAATGCTCGGGTTTGGGCGTGCCAGCGCGCCCGTGCGCCGGTGCCACGATGGCGGCACCGCTACCCAGGTCGAACCGTGCATCCGTTGTTGCGCCAGCGCGCAGCGATGCGGCGGTCCCCAGGCAGGAGAGACCGATGCAGCACGATCCCCACCCATCCCAGGCCGCGCCCGGCGCCACCGAACTCCCGCACGATGTCGGGCTGAGCGACGACGAGGCCGCGCTCGCGCGCCGGCTCGGGATCAGCGGCCTATCGCGGCGCGAATTCCTCGCCCTGCTGTCGGCCGCCGGCCTGGGCAGCGCCGGCGGGCAGATCGTCTTCAGCGACGCCGCTTTCGCCGCACCGGCCCCCAGTGCCGCCCCGCCGCAGAACGCGATGCCGGTGGTGCTGCAGGTCAACGGCCAGCGCCACGCCTTGCAGTTGGACCCGCGCACCACGCTGCTGGACGCACTGCGCGAACACCTGGCGCTGACCGGCACCAAGAAGGGCTGCGACCACGGCCAGTGCGGCGCCTGCACGGTGATCGTCGACGGCGAGCGGCGCCTGTCTTGCCTGACCCTGGCGGCGCAGGCCGAAGACGCGCAGATCACCACCATCGAAGGCCTGGCCGACGGCGAACGGCTGCATCCGATGCAGGCCGCGTTCGTGCAGCACGACGGTTTCCAGTGCGGCTATTGCACGCCCGGGCAGATCTGCTCGGCGGTGGCGCTGCTCAACGAGATCAAGCGCGGCGACGCCAGCCATGTCAGCGCCGACGTCAGCCAGCCAGTCACCGAGCTCAGCGACGCCGAAGTGCGCGAACGCATGAGCGGCAATATCTGCCGCTGCGGCGCCTATCCGAAGATCGTCGCCGCGATCCAGGACGTGCACAGCGGCGGCGCGCCACGCCCGCTGACCTGGCGCTACGTCGACCAGTCCGAACTGACCGCACTGAAGCTGGCGAAGGAGGTGGCCGATGACGCCGTTTGATTACCGGCGCGCCAGCTCGCCGGAAGACGCGGTACGCCGTGTCGCCGCCAATCCGAACGCGCGCTTCCTCGGCGGCGGCACCAACCTGCTCGACCTGATGAAGGAAGGGGTGACCGGCGCCGACGAAATCGTCGACCTGACCCGGCTCAAGGGCCTGGCCGAGATTACCGAAACCGCCGACGGCGGCCTGCGCCTGGGCGCGCTGGCCAACAACACCCACACCGCCAACCATCCGCTGGTGCGCCAGCGCTATCCGCTGCTGAGCCAGGCGATCCTGGCCGGGGCGACGATGCAGTTGCGCAACATGGCGACCAACGGCGGCAACCTGCTGCAGCGCACCCGTTGCGGCTATTTCTACGACACCGCCCTGCCCTGCAACAAGCGCGAGCCCGGCAGCGGCTGCGGCGCGCGCGAGGGGCTCAATCGCACCCATGCGATCTTCGGCCACAGCGAACACTGCGTGGCGGTGCATCCGTCGGACATGTGCGTGGCCCTGGCTGCGCTGGATGCGACGGTGCAGGTGCGCACGCCGGCAGGCACCCGCCGCGAGATTCCCTTCGCCGAGTTCCACCTGCTGCCCGACGCCCGTGCCGACCTGGACAACCAGCTGGCGCACGGCGAACTGATCGAGTCGATCGTCCTGCCGGCGCAACGCTTCGCCGCGCACAGCCACTACCTGAAGGTGCGCGACCGCGCCAGCTACGCGTTCGCGCTGATCTCGGTGGCCGCGGCGCTGGCGCTGGAGCCGGACGGGCGCATCCGCGAGGCGCGCATCGCGATGGGCGGGGTGGCGCACAAGCCGTGGCGCGCGCACGCCGCCGAACGCGCGCTGGTCGGGCAGCGCGTCGGCGAAGCCGCCTTCGCCGCCGCCGCGCAGGCGGAGATGGCCGCCGCGCGCCCGCTGGCGCACAACGCCTACAAGGTGCCGATGGGCACGCACGCGATGATCCGCGCCCTGCACCGCGCCAGCGGCAGCGACGCCGCGTGAGCACCGAACCGGAGAACCCGCAATGAACTACATCGGCAAGGAAATGCGCCGCGTCGACGGCTACGCCAAGGTCACCGGCAAGGCCCGCTATGCGGCGGAATTCCAGATCCCGCACCTGGCCCACGGCTACATCCTCACCAGCACCATCGCCAAGGGCCGCATCGTGCGCATCGACACGCGCGCCGCCGAGGCCGCGCCGGGGGTGATCAAGGTGCTGACCCATCTGAATTCGGTCAAGCCGGTGTCCGACGCCGTCAAGAAGAAAGGCGAAGACCTGTCGTTCCGCGCGCTGGTCGACGACCGCATCCATTTCAGCGCGCAGCCGATCGCGGTGGTGGTCGCCAGCACCTTCGAGCAGGCGCGGCATGCTTCGCGGCTGATCCAGGTGGACTACGCCGCCGAAACCGCGCACACCGATTTCGACGCGCTGCTCGGCCAGGCGCACGATCCCACCCCGGAGGAGTCGCCGAAGCCGCGCGGCAACCCGGCCGCCGCGTTCGCCGCGGCAAAGGTCAAGGTGGAAGCCGCGTACACGATGCCGATCGAGCACCACAATCCGATGGAACCGCATGGCGGCATCGGCTACTGGATCGGCGACACGCTGACCGTGGTCAACAAGAGCCAGAACGTGCACCAGGACCGCGAGCAGTTGGCCGGCTACTTCGGCATTCCGATCGAGCGGGTCAACGTGGTATCGCTGTTCGTCGGCGGCGCGTTCGGCTCGTGCCTGCGCCCGAACTACTACACCTTCCTGCTCGGCGCGGTGTCCAAGGCGGTCGGCCGCCCGGTCAAGATCGTCTACACGCGGCGACAGATGTTCAGCGGCCACGGCTACCGGCCCTACTACCGGGTGGAACTGGGGCTGGGCGCCGACGCCGCCGGCAAGCTGCAGGCGATCCGCTACCGGCACGTGCTCAACACCTCGCGCATCGAGGCGTTCAACGAGGCCTTCTTCCGCAACGCGCGCTCGCTGTACGCCTGCCCCAACGTCGAGGACCGCTTCGAGGTGGTGGAGACCGACCTGCCGACGCCGCAGGCGATGCGCGCACCCGGCACCATCAGCCAGATGTTCGGCATCGAGTGCGCGATGGACGAACTGGCCTACGCGCTGAAGATGGATCCATTGCAATTGCGCCTGGCCAACTACGCCGAAACCGACCCGGAGAGCGGCAAGCCGTTCTCGAGCAAGGCCTTGCGCGAATGCTATTCGCTCGCTGCCGAGACCTTCGGCTGGAGCAAGCGCACGCCCGAGCCGCGCTCGATGCGCGACGGCCGACTGCTGGTCGGCTGGGGCATGGCCACCGGCACCTGGGCGGCGATGCAGATGCCGGCGCTGGCACGGGTGGTGTTGAAGGCCGACGGCAGCGCCCAGGTCGGCAGCGCCACCGCCGACATCGGCCCCGGCACCTACACGGTGATGACCCTGATCGCCGCCGAATACCTGGGCCTGGACGCCAAGCGCGTGCAGTTCGAACTCGGCGACACGCGCCTGCCGAAGGCGCCGTCGCAAGGCGGCTCGTGGACCACCGCCAGTGTCGGCAGCGCGATCCACGGCGCCGCGCGCGAGATCCGCGGCAAGCTGCTGGAACTGGCCAGGCAGGACGGGCAAGCCGCGTTCAGCGGGCTGGACGTGGATGCGGTGGAATTGGCCGACGGCAAGCTGCGCCCGACCGGCAAGCCCGAGGCTAGTCTGGAGGTGGCCAAGCTGATGCGCCAGCACGGTTTGCAGGAACTGGAAGTGGTGCACGAGTCCAAGCCCTCGGCCGAGCGCAAGAAGTACGCCACCGCCGCGCACGGTGCGCAGTTCATCGAGGTCAAGGTCGATCCGGACACCGGCATGGTGCAGGTGACCCGGGTCATCGAGGCCACCGCCTGCGGCAAGATCATGAATCCGCTGACCTCGCACAGCCAGGAGATCGGCGGCGTGGTGATGGGCATCGGCATGGCGCTCAGCGAAGGCACCGAGGTCGACCATCGCTACGGGCGCATGCTCAACGCCTCGCTGGCCGACTACCACGTGCCGGTCAATGCCGACGTGCACCTGATCGAGACCATGTTCGTCGAGGAGAACGACACCATCGTCAACCCGCTCGGAGTCAAGGGCATGGGCGAACTGGGCATGGTCGGCATTCCCGCCGCGATCGCCAACGCCGTGTTCCATGCCACCGGCAAGCGCATCCGCGAACTGCCGATCACGCCGGACAAGTTGATCGGCTGAGCAGCCATCGAGGCGTCGCGCGGTTGGTCTCGCGACGTCCTCTTATGCCATTGCCCTCCCATGCCTTGTTGTAGGAGCGGCTTCAGCCGCGACATGACGTATCAGGCAACCATGACGTATCTGGCAACGGGTCGCGGCTGAAGCCACTCCTACAGGGGCGGGGCAGGTTGCCCTGCCACGCTACGGATCCAACCAGCCGCGTTCCACCGCGGCCTGCACGTCCTGCGGCGTGTCCAGGTCCAGCGCCAGTGCCGGGGCGACGATGCAGCCGAGGCTGTCCGGTGCCATCGCCTCGAACAACCCGCGTAGTCCCTGGTCGCCGCCCAACGGCAGTGCGTGCCAGCACGCCTGCGCCACCACCGCCGGCATGCCGCGCACGCCGGCGTAGGCGCTGACCGCGCAACCGGAGGCGGCGCGCCGCGACGCGGCCAGCAGATCCTGCAAGTGCGCCGCCTCCAGCGCCGGCTGATCGCAGCCCAGCACCAGGCTGTGGGTGATCGACGCATCCCCGTGCAATGCCTCGCGTAGACAAGCCAGGCTGCCGCCCATGCCGGTCGACCAATCGCGATTGACCACGATCTCCACCGGCAGGTCGTCCAGCGCCTGGCGCAGCGCCTCGGCCTGTGCGCCCAGCACCACCACGCAGCGGGCCGGCGACGAGGCCAGCGCCAGCCGCGCCGCGCGCCGCAGCAAGGGCTCGCCGTTGCGTGTCAGCGCCTGCTTGGCGTGGCCGAGGCGGCGGCTGGCGCCGGCGGCGAGAATCAGCGCGGCATGCGCGTCGCTCATCGCGCCGCACCCCGCACGCTGTCGGCGCGCAACGGCGCAAGCGCGGCCGATGCGACATCGCCGCCGTGCAGGCGGGTCACGCTGCAACGATTCGGTTCGTGAATGGTGCTGACCTGCTGCACGTCGCGGATGCCTTGCAATTGCGCGGCGATGCTCAGCGCGATCGCCTCCGCGCCGCTGCCGCCGAGGCGCAGCCCGATCGGGGAATGCAGCCGCGGCAACAGTTGCGCGTGCTGCTGCGGGCGCAACAGCCGGAACAGGTCCTCGCGCCGGCGCGCCGGTCCCAGCAGCCCCAGGAACGGGATCGTGCTCGCCGCCAGCGCCTCCAGCGCCTCGCGGTCCAGTTCGAAATGATGGTGCATCACCAAGGCCGCGTCGCTGTCGGCGCAAGCGTCCAGCGCACGGGTCGGCGTGCACGCCAAGGCCTGGTCGGCCAGCATCGCCTGCGCCGCCCAGCGCGGACGCTGTTCCACCAGCGTGGTCATCCAGCCCAGTTGCCGCAGCAGCGGCAGCAGCACCGCGGTTTCCGGGCCGGCGCCGAACACGCTGACCCGCGGCGGCGGCGGCACCTGCACCTCGCCGCCGCAAGCCGCCGCGCCAGCCCACGCCTGGCACCGCAAACGCCACTGCAAGGTTTCGCCGGCCACCGCCGCGACGATGCCGCCGTCGGCATCCAGCGCCAGGCGCAACGCACCGCGCCGCTGCAGCCACGCCTGCGCCAGGCGGTCGAACCCGGGCAAGGCGCGCAACGGCAGCAAGGCCAGATGCAGGCGGCCACGGCAACCCACCGCCGAACCGGACAGCAGGTCCTCGTCGTCGCGCGTGTCGATATCCATCCAGGCCAGTTCGCCCGCCACTGCCGCGGCCGCCGCGCAACGCGCGATCTCCGGCTCCAGGCAACCGCCGCTGAGCCAGCCCTGCTGCGCGCCGTCGGCGCCGAACAGCGCCACCGCACCGGCATGCGCGTAGGTGGAGCCTTCGGTGGCCATCACCACCGCCAGCACCGCAGGCGCGCGCGCACGGCAGGCGGCGATGGCATCGTGGAAACAGTGTCTGGCAGCGGACATGCGGCGGCGCAGGCTGGGGGGAACCCACAGCCTAAGCAGCGGCCTGTGGTGACGAGGTGACTTGGCGGCGACGAAAGCGCGATGGCGCCACCGCGCATGCTCGCGGCGTGGCGCGGCAAACCAGCAGGATTATGCAATCGGCATTACGCGGCGCCGCGCATCATCTGCATCGCTGCTTTCGACGCGGGAACTGCAATGGACGCTCACACGACGCACACCGGCATCGCCGATCCTGTCAGGCGGCGCCTGCTGCTCGGCGCCGCCGCATTGACCGCCCTGCCCCTGGCAGGCATCGCCGCACCGGGCCGAACCGGCCTTTCCCCCACGCCTGCGGCCAGCCCGCACGCCCATCAGGACACCACTATGCCCAGCATCACCACGCAAGACGGAACCGACATCTTCTACAAGGACTGGGGCACCGGCCAGCCCATCGTGTTCCATCACGGCTGGCCGCTCAGCGCCGACGACTGGGACGCGCAGATGCTGTTCTTCGTCGCCCAGGGCTACCGCGTCATCGCCCACGACCGTCGCGGCCATGGCCGTTCCACGCAGACCGCGAACGGCAACGACATGGACACCTACGCCGCCGACGTGGCCGCGCTGGCCAAGCATCTGGACCTGAAGAACGCGATCCACGTCGGCCATTCCACCGGCGGCGGCGAAGTGGCGCGCTATGTCGCCAAGCACGGCGCCGGCCGCGTGGCCAAGGCGGTGCTGATCGGCGCGGTGCCGCCGATCATGCTCAAGACCGCGAACAACCCGGGCGGCCTGCCGATGGACGTGTTCGACGGCTTCCGCACCCAGCTCGCGGCCAACCGCGCGCAGTTCTACAAGGAGGTGCCGGTGCCGTTCTACGGCTACAACCGCGACGGCGCCAAGATCTCGCAGGGCGCCATGGACAACTGGTGGCGGCAGGGCATGATGGGCGGCGCCAAGGCCCACTACGACTGCATCAAGGCGTTCTCGGAAACCGACTTCACCGAGGACCTGAAGCAGATCGACGTGCCGGTGCTGATCCTGCACGGCGACGACGACCAGATCGTGCCGATCGCCGACTCGGCGCTGCTGTCGGCCAAGCTGGTCAAGCACGCCACGCTGAAGGTCTACAAGGGCTACCCGCACGGCATGTGCACCACCCACCCGGACGAGATCAACCAGGATCTGCTGGCCTTCTTCAAGGCTTGATCCGCTCGCCGGCGCACGCAACGCGTGTGCGCCGGCAGTTGCACGGCGGCCAGCATGGTGTTCCGCTGCGCGCTGCACGCAGCAAGCGCGGCAAGTCCAGCGCGATGCACGGCTCCATGATCTGCACCACGAACCACGACGTGCGCGGCAGGGCGCGCAGCGCCTGCGCTATTGCAGATGAAACCGCTCGAAGCGCTGCAGCGCCGTATCGATCGCCGCCTTCAGCGCCGGCCGCTGCGGCACCAGCCAGGTCCATTTCTGGATCAGTAGCCTGCCCGCCTGGCGATCCATCTTCAGATCCAGCGCCGCGACGATGCGGTCGCCGACCAACACCGGCAGCGCGAAGTAGCCGAGCACCCGCTGCGGCGCCGGCACGTAGGCCTCGAAGCGATGTTCGTAGCCGAAGAACTGCTGCAGCCGCTTGCGCTGGATCAGCAACGGATCGAACGGCGACAGCAGCTGCGCGAGGGAATCGTCCGGCAGCGGCGGCGCATGCTCCAGCAGCGCCGGCGCAGCCCACAGCGCGGCCTGCTCCTGGCCCTGCAGATGCACCGGGACCAGGCGTTTGGCGGCGACCGCCGCGGCGAGCAGCGCGCGCACCGCGGGCTTGGCGCCGGCATCGCCGTAGCAGGTCGAATCCACGCCGACCAGGCCCTGCGCGCGCAGCGCGCGCTCCAGCAGATAGCGCGCGTACTGCACGTCGCTGGCCGGGCGCGGGCGCCGGCTCCAGCCGAAATGGCGCGCGGCCAGCTCGTAGGTCTTGAGCATGCCGCTGCGCTGGCTGACCACCAGGTCGCCGCTGAAGAAGCCGTAGCGCAACGCCGCCCGCGACGGCTTGCGGCTGCCCCACGGATGGGTCTTCTCGACCAGCACGTCGTCGTCGATATCGCGGATCGACAACGGCCCGTCGTTGCGGATGCGCCGCAGCAACCTGGCGTAGTCGGCCGGATCGATCTTGCCGGCCGCGTCCGCCTGGGCACGGTAGCGCGCCATCTGCGCCACGTACATGCGGTAGTCGGCGATCGGCACATAGGCCAGCGCATGCGTCCAGTATTCGAACACCGACTTGTCCTGCGCCTGCGCCTGTTCCAGATCCTGCTTGCGATAGGCGGGAATGCGGCTGTACAGCACGTGGTGGTGGCTGCGTTCGATCACGTGGATGGTGTCGATCTGCACGTAGCCCAGGTGCGCCGTGGCCTGCCGCACCGCCTCGGCGCCCGCGCCGAACGGCGCCGGGGTGGTCAGCCGCTGCGCATCCAGCCACAGCGCACGCGCCCGCGCGGCGGCGATCGGCACAGAGGCGGTGCGTGTGTTCGGCATCGGGATGGCACTCCGGCAAGCGCAAGGCGCCGCAGAGCATAGCAATGCCGGCGATCCGCGAGCGCGCGCAAGCGTCTGCGTGCGTTCGCTGCGCCTGGACGAAGCGTGGCGCTGCCGCAGCTGCACGCGAGCCGCACCATCCGTCCGCATGCCGTCGACCGACCAGGGCATGCCCCGCCCACGTCGCCCGCAGACGGCGGCGACACGTCGTCCTCCCCGCTCATCCGGGCGCTTGCCAATTGCATGCATATGCACGTACTTTGCGAAACATGGAAGACACCGCACCCTGCCGCTGCACCTGTTTCCTGCTGCGCCGCGCCGCGCGGCGTACCTCGCAGGTCTACGACCGCGAGCTGAGCGCGGTGGGGCTGAGCCTGAACGAGTATTCGATCCTGCGCCGCGCCGGCACCGCGCAGCAGCTCGGCGCGCTGGCCGAGCGCCTGGGCATGGACCGCAGCACGCTGTCGCGCAATCTCAAGCCGATGCAGGCGGCCGGCTGGATCGAGCAACGCCGCGGCGACGATGCGCGGCAGAAGCTGGTGGTGGTCAGCGCCGCCGGCCGGCGCCTGCTCAAGCGCGCGCTGCCGCACTGGGAACGCGCGCAGGCACGGATCGACGCGCTGGCCGGCGATGCGGCCATCGACGCCCTGCACCGCCAACTGCGGCAGCTGGAACGCGCGCTGTGCGCCGAGCGTGAGGACGCCGCCGCATGAGCGCCGCGGCGCCGCACGCGCAGGCCAGCCGTCACTGGGGCCTGCTGATCATCGCCTCGGCGACGCTGATGCTGACCATGGGCGCGCGCCAGACCACCGGCCTGTTCGTCGAGCCGATCCACCGCAGCAGCGGCGTCGGCATCGCCGCGATCAGCTTCGCGCTGGCGGTCGGCCAGTTCGTGTGGGGCGCGGTGCAGCCTGTCTTCGGCGCCATCGCCGACCAGCGCGGCCCGCTGCCGGTGCTGTGGCTGGGCGGGGTGTTGCTGGCGCTGGGCCTGGGCCTGGCGCCCTGGTTGCCGAGCGAATGGGGCCTGATCGTCAGCCTGGGCCTGCTCGCCGCGGCCGGCGCCGGTGCCGGCAGCTTCTCGGTGCTGATCGGCGCCACCGCGCATCGCATCGCGCCGGAACGGCGCTCGTTCGCCGCCGGGCTGATCAACGCCGGCGGCTCGCTCGGCCAGTTCCTGTTCGCGCCGCTGGTGCAATGGATGATCGGCGCCGCAGGTTGGGCGATGGCGATGACCGGCATGGCCGCGTTGTCGCTGCTGACCCTGCCACTGGCCTGGCCGCTGCGCCGCAAGGGCCAGACGCAGGTGGCGACGGCGGCCGCGCCGGACGGCGGCCTGCGCGCGCAATTGCGCATCGCCCTGCGCGATCGCAGCTATTGGTGCCTGCACCTGGGCTTCTTCACCTGCGGCGTGCACATCGCGTTCCTGGTGACCCACCTGCCCGGGGAAATCGCGTTGTGCGGGCTGGCGCCCAGCGTGTCGGCCATCGCCATCGCGCTGATCGGCCTGTTCAACGTCGCCGGCAGCCTGATTGCCGGCAAGCTCGGCGAACGCGTGCGCATGAAGTGGCTGCTGCTGGCGATGTACGCCAGCCGCGCGGTACTGATCGCGCTGTACCTGGTCGCGCCGCCGACGCCGCTGACCTTCTACCTGTTCGCCGCCGCGCTCGGTTTCACCTGGCTGGCGACGGTCCCGCCGACCGCCGGCCTGATCGGCAAACTGTTCGGGCCGCGCTACCTGGGCACGCTGTTCGGCCTGACCCTGCTGTCGCACCAGATCGGCGGTTTCTTCGGCGCCTGGCTCGGCGGCGTGGCGCTGGAGCGTTTCGGCAACTACCAGTGGATGTGGTACGCCGACATGGCACTGGCCGCGGCCGCGGCGCTGGTCAATCTGCCGATCCGCGAACAGCGTCCGCTGGCGGCCGCACAGCCCGCCTAGGGCCTGGCGGCGACGCGCCGGCGCATTGCCGGCGCAGGATTCGCCTCCGCGCGGTAGCCGCGCACGAACAACGCCACCGCGCTTTCCACGCAACGTGCGCCCGGCCGCTGCGGCGCGCCCGGCTCGCCGGTCAGCAAGCCGCGCAACGCCGACGCGCTGGCGATCAACGCGAAGAACTGCGCGGACGCCTGCGCCACGTCGGCGATCGCCAGCGTGCCCTGCCGGATCTCGGCGCGCAGCAACCGCTGCATGGCGCGATCGTAGCGCGCGAAACACAGGTCCCAGTACGTCTCGGCGCGCTGCAGCGACACCTGCGTGGACAGCGCGAGCATGCGCTGGATGGCCTGCAGCATCGGCGCGGCGGTCATCGCCATCAGGTCGTGCGCCACCGCCGTCAGCCGCAGCGGCAGCGGCCCGCCGATGGCGAGCAGCGCATCCCAGCGATCCGGCATCTCGCTCGCCATCGCGTCCACCGTGGCCTGGAACAGCGCATCCTTGCTGGCGAAATGCGCATAGACGGTGGCCTTGGACACGTCCGCGCAGGCGGCGATGGCATCCATGTTGGTGTGGTCGAAGCCGTTGCGGGAGAACAGCCGCCGCGCCGCGTCGAGGATCGCGGCGTGCTTTTCGCGCGTCGCGCTCCGCTCGCCACGCCGCCGCGCCCGTGCCGGCGCGGACACCTGGCGCGGCACCGCTAGCGCCCCGTCGAGGCCGTCGCGTCCGTGGACGCGGCCATCTCCACCCAGCCGCCGCCCAGCGCCTTGTAGAAGGTCACCAGGTTGGTGAAGCGCGACAGCCGCGTGTCGATCAGGGTCTGCTCGGCGGCGTACAGCGTGCGCTGCGCATCCAGTGCGCCGAGATAGCTGTCCACGCCGCGCTCGAAGCGCGCCTGCGACAGCCGGTAGCTGTCGGCGGACGCATCCACCAGCGCCTGTTGCGCCTGCAGCTGGCGGCCCAGCGTGCTGCGCTCGGCCAGCGCATCGGAGACCTCGCGGAACGCGGTCTGGATCGCCTTCTCGTAGTTGGCCACGTCGATGTCGCGCTGCACCTTGGCGACATCGAGATTGGCGCGGTTGCGGCCGCCGTCGAAGATCGGCAACGAGAGGCTGGGCGCGAAGCTCCAGCTGCCCGAGCCGCCCTTGAACAGGCCGGACAGGCCGGCGCTGGCGCTGCCGGCCGAGGCGGTCAGGCTGATGCTCGGATAGAACGCGGCACGCGCCGCACCGATGTTGGCGTTGGCGGCCTGCAGGGTGCGCTCGGCCTGCAGGATGTCCGGACGGCGCTGCAGCAGCTCCGACGGCAGCCCCGCCGGAATGCTGGCCAACACGTTGGCGTCGGCGCTAGCGCTGTCCGGCAGCGCGGTCGGCAGCAGCTCGCTCGGCACTTCCGTGCCCGCCAGCAGGCGTAGCGCATTGCGATCTTGCGCCACCTGCGCGGTGTAGCGCTCCACGTCCACCCGCGCGCTTTCCACCGTGGTCTGCGCCTGCCGCAGGGTCAGCGCCGAGGCCGCGCCGAGTTCGAAACTGCGTTGCTGCAGCCGGTAGCTCTCGCCCTGGCTGCTCAGCGTGTCCTGCGCCAGGCGCAGCAGATCCTGGTCGGCGGCCAGGGTCAGATAGGCCGTGGCGACCTGCGCGATCAGGCTGATGTGGGTGCTGCGCTGCGCCTCGGTGGTGGACAGGAACTGCTGCAGCGCCTGTTCCTTGAGGCTGCGCACGCGGCCGAACAGATCCAGCTCGTAGGCGCTGATGCCGAGCGTGGCGCTGTAGCTGTGCGCCACCAGCGGTTGCCCGGTGCCGGACAGGTCGCCCGGGGTGCGCGAGCCGTTGCCGCTGCCGCCCAGGTCCACGCCCGGCGCCAGGTCGGCGCGCTGCACCCGGTACTGCGCCCAGGCCTGGTCGATGTTGAGCGCGGCCACGCGCAGGTCGCGGTTGTTGTCCAGCGCCAGCTCGATCACCTGCTGCAGCTTGGGATCGGTGAACACCGCGCGCCAGCCGATGTCGGCGACGGGAACGGCGACGGTCTGCGCGCCGCTGTCGGCGGCGGCGCCGTCGAACTGCGCCGGCACCGGCGCCGCCGGGCGTTCGTAGGCCGGCATCAGGCTGCAGCCGGCAAGCAAGGTGGACACCGCCAGCGCCAGCGGGGTCAGGATCGAACGGGACATGTCAGGCTCCTTCCGCGACGCGCGCGGCGGACGGGTCGTCGGGGTTGCCGGCGCGGCGCTTGAACAGGCCGCACACCAGCACGAAGAACAGCGGCACGAAGAAGATCGCCAGCACCGTGCCCGACAACATGCCGCCGATCACCGCGGTGCCCAGCGCATGCTGCGCGCCGGCACCGGCGCCGCTGCCCAGCACCATCGGCACCACGCCGAGGATGAACGCCATCGAGGTCATCAGGATCGGCCGCAGGCGCATGCGCGCCGCTTCCAGCGCCGCCTCCAGCAGGCTCTTGCCGCCCTCGTGCAGTTCGCGGGCGAACTCCACGATCAGGATCGCGTTCTTGCAGGCCAGGCCGATCGTGGTCAGCAGCCCGACCTGGAAGTACACGTCGTTCATTTTCCATGTCAGCACCGCGCCGAGCAGCGCGCCGAACACGCCCAGCGGCACCACCAGGATCACCGCGAACGGAATCGCCCAGCTTTCGTACAGCGCGGCAAGGCACAGGAACACGATCAGGATCGACAGCCCGTACAGCATGCCGGTCTGGCCGCTGGACGCCTTCTCCTGCCGCGACAGCCCGGTCCACTCGAAGCCGATGCCCGGCGGCAGTTTGGCCGCCGCGGCCTCGACGATGGCCAGCGCCTCGCCGCTGGACGCCGCGCCCGGCAACGCCATGCCCAGGATCTCCACCGACGGCACGCTGTTGTAGCGCTCCAGCCGCGGCGAACCCATGCTCCAGCTGGCCTTGGCGAAGGAATTGAACGCGACCATGGTGCCGGCGCTGTTGCGCACGTACCAGCGGTCGATGTCCTCCGGCAGCATGCGGTACGGCGCATCGGCCTGCAGCATCACCTTCTTGACCCGGCCCTTGTCGATGAAGTCGTTGACGTAGGTACTGCCCCAGGCGCTGGAGAAGGTGTTGTTGATATCGGAAATCGACAGGCCCAGCGTTTCGGCCTTGTGCGGATCGATGTCCAGCCTGAACTCGGGCGTGTCCTCCTGCCCGTTCGGGCGCACCGCGACCAGCCGCTTGTCCTGCGACAGCTCGGCCAGCAACTGGTTGCGCGCCTGCATCAGTGCGTCGTGGCCGAGATTGGCGCGGTCCTGCAGCATCAGGTCGAAGCCGGTGGCATTGCCCAGTTCCGACACCGCCGGCGGCGCGAACGCGAACACCCTGGCGTCGCGGATGCCGGCGAAGAACTTGCCGGCCTTGGCCGCCACATCGGTCACGCTCTGGCCCTTGCCGGTGCGCTCGTCCCACGGCCGCAGCTTGACGAAGGCGAAGCCGACGTTCTGCCCGCTGCCGGCGAAACTGAAACCGGACACGGCGAACACGCCGGCGACCGAGTCCTTCTGCTCGACCAGGAAATGCTGCTCGACCTGGCGGATCACCGCATCGGTGCGCGCGGCGGTGGCGCCGGGCGGCAGCTGCACCAGCACGAACAGCGTGCCCTGGTCCTCGTCCGGCAGAAACCCGACCGGCAGCTTCATGAAGCCGACCATCACCAGCGCCAGCACCACCGCGTAGGCGATCATGTAGCGCCAGCCCTTGCCCAGCATGTGCCGCACCGCGCCCTGATAGCGGCCGTTGCCGCGGTCGAACACGCGGTTGAACCAGCCGAAGAAGCCGGTGGTGGCCATGCCGTGCTGCTTGGCCGGCTTGAGCAGGGTCGCGCACAGCGCCGGGGTCAGCACCATCGCCACCAGCACCGACAGCGTCATCGCCGCGACGATGGTGATCGAGAACTGGCGGTAGATGACGCCGGTGGAGCCGCCGAAGAACGCCATCGGCACGAACACCGCCGCCAGCACCAGGGCCACGCCGACCAGCGCGCCGGTGATCTGCCCCATCGACTTGCGCGTGGCTTCCTTAGGCGGCAACTGCTCCTCGTTCATCACCCGCTCGACGTTCTCCACCACCACGATCGCGTCGTCCACCAGCAGGCCGATCGCCAGCACCATCGCGAACATGGTCAGCGTGTTGATGGTGTAGCCGAACACGGCCAGCACGCCGAAGGTGCCCAGCAGCACCACCGGCACGGCGATGGTCGGGATCAGCGTGGCGCGGAAGTTCTGCAGGAACAGGTACATCACCAGGAATACCAGCACCACCGCCTCGATCAGGGTGCGTACCACCTCTTCGATCGAGATGCGCACGAACGGCGTGGTGTCGTACGGCTTCTGCACCTTCATGCCCGGCGGGAAGAACTTCTCCTGCTCGGCCATGCTGGCGTCGATCGCCTTGACCGTGTCCAGCGCGTTGGCGCCGGTGGCCAGCTTGATCGCCAGGCCGGCGGCGGGCTTGCCGTTGTAGCGGCCGACGGTGTTGTAGCTCTCGCTGCCCAGCTCGATCCGGGCCACGTCGCGCAGGCGCACCTGCGAACCGTCGGATTGCGTGCGCAGCAGGATGTCCTCGAACTCCGCGGCGGTCTTCAGCCGCGTCTGTGCGGTGATGGTCGCGTTGAGCTGCTGGTTGGCGGCCGCCGGCAGCGCGCCGAGCTGGCCGGCCGAGACCTGCGCGTTCTGCGCCTGGACCGCGGTCTTCACGTCCAGCGGGGTCAGGCTGAAGTTGCTCAGCTTGTTCGGGTCCAGCCAGATCCGCATCGAATACTGCGAACCGAACAGGGTGGTGTCGCCGACGCCTTCGACGCGGCTGATCGCTTCCTGCACGTTGGCGGCCACGTAATCGGACAGGTCCGAATCGCTCATGCTGCCGTCTTCGGAGGTGAAGGCCAGCACGTTGAGGAAGTTGGTCGCCGACTTGGTCACGGTCACGCCCTGCTGCTGCACTTCCTGCGGCAGCAACGGCGTGGCCAGCGACAGCTTGTTCTGCACCTGCACCTGCGCGGTGTCCGGGTCGGTGCCGTTGTCGAAGGTCAGGGTGATGGTGACCTGGCCGCTGGACTCGCTGGTGGAGGCCATGTAGCTCAGATGATCCAGGCCCTTCATCTTCTGCTCGATGACCTGGGTGACGGTGTCCTCGAGGGTCTTGGCCGAAGCGCCGGGATAGTTGGCGGTGATCGCCACGGCGGGCGGCGCAATGCTCGGGTATTGCGCGATGGGCAAGGTGGCGACGGAAAGGATGCCGGCCAGCATCACGATGATGGCCAGCACCCAGGCGAAGATCGGACGATCGATGAAGAAGCGTGCCATGACGGTCTAGCGCCTCAGTTGGCCGCGCGCGGCGTGGCCGCGGCGGGTGCGGCGGCGGCAGGCGCGCCCGTGGCCGCCGGCTTCGGCTGCCACGGCACGGTCTTGACCGTCGTCCCGGGCTGCGCCCGCGACTGGCCTTCGACCACCAGTTGCTCGCCGGGCTTGAGCCCGCTGCGCACCAGCCATTGGTCGCCGACCGCACGGTCGGTCTCCAGCACGCGCAACTGCAGCTTGTGATCGCTACCGACCACGTACGCGGTCGGCTTGCCGGCGCCGTTGCGCGACACCGCGCGCTGCGGCACCAGCAGGCCGTCGTCCTTCACCCCTTCCTGCAGCACCGCGCGCACGTACATGCCGGGCAGCAGGTCCGCGTTCGGATTCGGGAACACAGCGCGCAAGGTGATCGAGCCGGTGTTCTGGTCGACGGTGACATCGGAGAATTCCAGCCGTCCCTGCAGCGGATACGCGCTGCCGTCTTCCAGCAGCAGATTCACCTTGGCCGCGGTGGCGTCGGCCTTTTCCAGCTCGCCGCTGGCCAGCGCCTGCCTGAGCCGCAGCAGCGAAGCGCTGGGCTGGGTGACATCGACGTAGATCGGGTCCAACTGCTGGATCGTGGCCAGCGCGGTCGACTGGCTGGCGGTGACCAGCGCGCCGGCGGTCACGCTGGACTTGCCGATGCGCCCGGAAATCGGCGCATCCACCCGCGCATAGGCCAGGTTGATGCGCGCGCTCTCCACGTTGGCCTTGGCCGCGGCGACATCCGCCTCGGCCTGGCCCAACGCGGCGTCGGCATCGTCGTTGTCCTGCTTGCTGATCGCCGACACCTTGACCAGTTCGCGGTAGCGCTCGGCCTTCAGCCGCGCAGTGCGCAGCGTGGCCTGGGCCTTGCCCAGCGCCGCCACGTAGCTGTCGTAGGTGGCGCGGTAGCTGGACGGATCGATCTGGTACAGCGTCTCGCCGGCCTTGACCTCGCCGCCTTCGCGGAACTTGCGCACCTGGATGATGCCGTTCACCTGCGGCCGCACGTCGGCGATCAGGTACGGCAGCGTGCGCCCCGGCAACTCGGTGGTCAGGGTGACCGGCCGCGTGGCGACGGTGACCACGCCCATCTCCGGCGTGCCCTCCTGCGGCGGCGGACCGCCCGGGGGCGAACCGCACGCGCTCAGCAGCGAGGTGGCCGCCACGGCCAGGGCCAGCGATAGACGAGAGGAAAGGACAGGACGCACGGGGAATCTCCGGGTGGGAACGCAGGGAGGCTGAAAGAATCTAAACGGTACGGTTCGGTATACTATTCGTGCAATTCGGCGCCGTCAATCATTTCTGCCCTCTCGGTATACTTAAGCGCCCTTCCCCATGGCACAGCGATGCGCGTCAGGACCGAAGCCAAACGCGAGGCGATCGTCGAAGCGGCGGCCGCGGTGTTCCTGGAGGCCGGTTTCGAGGGCGCCTCGATGACCCAGATCGCCACCCGCGCCGGAAGCTCCAAACGCACCCTGTACGGCTATTTCCCGTCCAAGGAGGAATTGTTCGTGGCGGTGGCGCACAGCGTCGCGGAACAGTTCATGGATCCGATCCTGGCCACGCTGGAACAGTCCAAGGACGATCTGCCGACCGCGTTGCAGCGCCTGGGCGAAGACGCCCTGGCGTTCCTGTGCTCGGCGCAGTCGTTGCAGGTGTGGCAGACCATCATCGGCGTCTCCGGCCGCTCGGACATCGGCCTGCTGTTCTTCCAGAGCGGGCCCGACCAGGGCATGCACCGCCTCGGCACGTTCCTGCAGGCACAGATGGACCAGGGCCGCTTGCGCCGCGCCGACCCGACCACCGCCGCCCGCCACCTGGCCGGGCTGCTGGAAGCGGAAACGCTGATGCCGTGCCTGTTCGGCGCACTGAAGAACCCGTCGCCGGAATACCTGCGCGACGCGACGCGGCGCGCGCTGCAGGTGTTCTTCGGCGGTTATGGGGCATAGCGAGAGCGCCAACAGGCGCCTCTGTAGGAGCGGCTTCAGCCGCGACAGGCATTACCGATAGAGCCTGTCGCGGCTGAAGCCGCTCCTACAGGTCAATCGCAATCGCACACACGCCCGCGCAATGTGCATCGCTCACTCCCCGCGGTACTGACTGTCCGACACCGGCTCCAGCCAGGTCACCGGCGAGCCGTCCACCGCTTCGGCGATGGCGATGTGGGTCATCGCCACCTGCGCGCTGGCGCCGTGCCAATGCTTGACCCCCGGCGGAATCCACACGATGTCGCCGGGGCGGATCTCCTGCGCCGGCTTGCCCCATTCCTGCACATGGCCGACGCCGGCGGTGACGATCAGGGTCTGCCCCAAGGGATGGGTGTGCCAGGCCGTGCGCGCGCCCGGTTCGAAACTGACCGTGGCGCCGCCGACGCGCGCCGGCGCCTCGCCCTGGAACGGCGCATCGATGCGCACCGTGCCGGTGAAATACGCCGCCGGACCGACCGCCGACGCGGTGCTGCCGGCACGGGCGATCCTGATCGGCTTGGCGTCATCGTCGGGAACCGCAGCGGCCATCATCGACAGCGACATGGCAGTGGCGAACAGGCTCATCAGATTCTCCTTGCATGGACGTCTGCAGCGACTGTAGGCGCGCAGCGCTGGCGGCACTAGCCCATGACGCGTACATGCCGCCATAAGCGCCGCTCATCAATCGTCCGGCGGCGTTGCAGCAAAGCCGCGCGATACACATGACCGCCGCGCATGAATGGCAAGCCCTGCTTCGGCGTCCACGACTATCGTCGCAGATAACTCCCGCGGTTCGCCGGCCATGTTCTCGTCGCTCCGTCCGCGCATTCTTCGCTCATGCACCACAGCGACACCACGCGCGCCTCTGTGCACCCATGCCCTGCGACCGCGTCCACAGCCCATAGGTTGGCCGCGAAATGCAACGCGGCGCCTGTTGCGGCAGGCGAACCAGTCGCTGCCGACCAGTCGCAGAAGACGCATCCACACAGCCGCCAGAACGACGCGCCGCTGCAGTGCAGCATTGCAATAACCGTATAACCGCCGCGATTTAAATCATTGGTCGTGCGCGAAGCGCGGCGCCTATCCTCGCCCCTGCGCTCGCGCCGCGATATCGTTTGCGGCCCTGCGCAACAACGCCGCAACCCGCGCGACAGCTGCGCTGTTGCAGCGCAGGCACACGCCCGCGCGTGCCCGACGACAAACCCCGTAACAGCGTAGAGGACACCCACGATGGCAGGACCGATGGGGCCGGCGGCTCCGCTTTCCCACTCCGCACCGCTCACCGGCAACGCGCCGTCCTACCGCGCCGCGCTGTCGCTGCTGGCCTCGCTGTTCTTCATGTGGGGCTTCATCACCGTCATCAACAACACGCTGCTGCCGCACCTGCGCAGCGTGTTCGAGCTGAGCTACACCCAGGCCACGTTGATCGAGTCGGTCTGGTTCATCGCCTATTTCTTCGCCTCGCTGCCGTCGGCCAAGCTGATCGAACGCATCGGCTACCAGCGCGCGCTGGTGATCGGCCTGGGCATCATGGCGCTGGGCGCGCTGGGCATGATCGCGGCCGCGCGGCTGGTCTCGTACGGCATCACCCTCGGCTCGCTGTTCGTGATCGCCAGCGGCATCACCTTGCTGCAGGTCGCTGCCAATCCCTATGTCGCGGTGATCGGCAGCGCGGACACCGCCTCGGCGCGACTCAACCTGGTGCAGGCGTTCAACTCGGTCGGCACCACGCTGGCGCCGCTGTTCGGCGGTTACCTGATCCTGGGCCGCTCGGCCTCGGGTACCGCCAAGGGCGATGCGGTGCTGACCCAGGCCGAACGCCTGGCCGACGCGCAATCGGTGCAGTTGCCCTACCTCATCGTCGCCGTGGTGCTGGTGCTGCTGGCCGTGGTCATCGCCCGCTTCAAGCTGCCCGCGCTCGGCCAGGCCACCCAGCGTGCCACCGGCGCGCAGCGCGCCAGCCATTCGCTGTGGCGGCACCGCAACCTGGTGCTCGGCATCCCGGCCATCTTCATCTACCTGATCGCCGAGATCGGCGTGTCCAACCTGTTCATCAATTTCGTGTCGCAGCCGCACATCGGCAACCTCACCCACGAACAGGCCTCGCACTACCTGTTCCTGCTGTGGGGCGGGATGATGGTGGGGCGCTTCGCCGGCAGCGCGCTGATGCGCCGCATCGCGCCGGAAACCGTGCTGGCGCTGTTCTCGATCGGCGCGTTCGTGGTGGTGCTGCTGACCGTGTTCACCACCGGCCACGTCGCGATGTGGTCGCTGATCGCGGTGGGCCTGTTCCACTCGATCATGTTCCCGACCATCTTCACCCTCGGCATCAAGGGCCTGGGTCCGCTCACCGAGGAAGGCTCCGGCCTGCTGATCATGGCCATCGCCGGCGGCGCGCTGGTGGTGGTGCAGGGCTGGCTGGCCGACCACGTCGGCCTGCAACAGGCCTTCCTGCTCACCGCCGCGTGCGAGTTGTACGTGCTGTTCTACGCACTGTGGGGCGCGAAGACGTCGCCTGCACCCGCCGTCTAGCCTCATGCAGGCGGCCCTGCAGCGATTTGCCGTTCGGCCGCGGTGGCACCGCCGCGGCTGCTCCGCCGGGCAGCCAGCGACCGCGCCGACAGCGCGCCGATTGCTCACATATCCCAAGCAAAAACAATAGTTTGCGGCAACAAAAAGCGCTTGTCGCGGCACCCTGGAATGGGTACGCTGCGGCGGTCGAAAGAGAGCAGGCCGGATGGTAGCCCGGCCGTCGCCGCATCCAGCGGCGACATCTCAGCCAATCGGGCACCCGCGACACCAGCCACCGGCAGCGCCGGTCGATGCGGGTGTGTCCGATGGGGTCTCTCGCAGGTCTCCCGGCACGCCTTCTTTGTCACAGAGGAAGCGAGCATGCACAAGACGACCTACCCGATTCCCGGCACGCACGAGGCGCACGCCTTCGCCGTGCCGCTGCAGCGTGCCCGCCCCGCTCCGACGCGCGACGCCGCTGCGGACCACACGGCGCGGCCGCGCTGGCAACGCGACACGCTGGCGGACCTGTTGATCTGGCGCTGCGATGTCGTCACCGGGAACGCGGAGTTGCCTGCACTGCTGCTCGCGGCGTGGCTGCCCAAGCGGACGCGGACCTGGGAATGGGAAGTCATCGATCCGCGCGGCGATACCACCCTGGCCGAGGGCAGCAGCGTTTCGGCTGCGCTCGCACAGGCGGCGGCCGAAGCGTGGACGCGGCTGCGCTTCGGCGATGTGCTGGAGCATGGCTGAGGCGGGCGGCGGATCCTCGGCACGCCGTTGCAAGGGCTCGAATCTGCGTCGGATCGCAACGTCCGACGCTACGCCAAGTCGGCGTTCCCTGACGGTTTGCTTGCGTCAGCCGACGCCATCCGCGATCCACTGCAGCGGCGGCGGCGAGGCCTCAGGCGATCGGCAGGCAGCGCTTCGTGGCCGTATGCCCGCGCGCGGCGGCCCGACGCATAGCGTCGCGGGCAGCTCCGCACAACATTTCCGGAAGCGCAGCGCCCTACCCCGCGCAGCGCGCGCACAGCCCGTGCACTTCCAGGGTCTGCGCCTGCGGCTGGAAGCCCAGCGCCTTGGCGCGCTGTTCCAGTTGCGCGACCACGTCGCGGTCCTCCAGTTCGACCGCGCTGTGGCAGCGATCGCAGATCAGGAACGGTACCGAGTGCTGGGCGCTGCTGGGATGGTGGCAGGCGACGAAGGCGTTGACCGACTCGAGCTTGTGCACGAAGCCGTTGGCCATCAGGAAATCCAGCGCGCGGTACACGGTGGGCGGTGCATCGGCACCCACGCTCTTGCCTTCGCGCACCCATTCCAGCAGGTCGTAGGCCTTCACCGGCCGCCCGGCCTCGGCGATCAGGCGCAGCACGTTGGCGCGGATCGGGGTCAGCCGCAGCCCGCGTTCGCGGCTCACCCGCTCCACCACCTTGACGAAGTCGTCGGCGTCGTGGACGTGGTGGTGCGGCTCGGTGCAGGCGGTCTTCTTGCTGGACATGGGCTTCTCCGGGGAATCAGCTTCCCGCTGGGATCTTGATGAGCGCGGCATCGATGCGTTTCAAGGCCTGCTCGCGCCCGGCCAGGTAGACCGTGTGCGAGATATCGGGGCTGACCTGGGTGCCGGTGATGGCCACGCGCAGCGGCTGCGCCACCTTGCCCATGCCGATCTCCAGCGCCGCGGCGGCGTCGTGCAGCGCGGCGGACACGCCGTCCACGCTCCACTCGCCCAGCGCGGCCAGCAGCTCGCGCGCCTTGCCCAGCGCCAGTTCGGCGCCCGGCTTCAGGTGCTTGGCCACCGCCGCTTCGTCATAGGTCTCCAGCGGCCGGTACCAGACCACCGCCTTCTCGGCCATTTCCTTCAGCGTCTGCACGCGCTCGCGCAGCGCCAACACCACGTCGGCGGCGGCCGGGCCGGCGGCGGGGTCGATGCCGAGCTTGGCCAGCTGGTAGTCCAGCTGCGGCGCGATCGTGGCCGGGTCGTCGGTCTTCAGATAATGCTGGTTGACCCAGCCGAGCTTGGCCATATCCAGCCGCGCGGCCTTGGAGTTGACGTCCTTGACGTCGAACAGGTCGATCAATTCCTGGCGGCCAAACAGTTCCTGGTCGCCGTGCGACCAGCCCAGCCGCGCCAGGTAGTTGATCAGCGCGTGCGGCAGGTAGCCGGCGTCCTTGTACTGCATCACGTCGGCCGCGCCGGTGCGCTTGGACAGCTTGGCGCCCTGCTCGTCCAGGATCATCGGCATGTGCGCGAACTTCGGCACCAGCGCGCCCAGCGCTTCGTAGATGTTGATCTGGCGCGGGGTGTTGTTGATGTGGTCGTCGCCGCGGATCACTTCGGTGATGCCCATGTCCCAGTCGTCCACCACCACCGCGAAGTTGTAGGTGGGATAGCCGTCGGGACGGAAGATCACCATGTCGTCGAGTTCGCTGTTGGCGATCTCGATGCGGCCCTTGATCAGGTCGTCGAACACCACGCTGCCGCCGACGGGGTTCTTGAAGCGGATCACCCGGTTCGGGTCGTCGCGGTAGGCCAGGTTCTGCTCGCGCGCGGCGCCGTTGTAGCGCGGCTTCTCCTGCTTGGCCATGGCCGCCTCGCGCATCGCATCGAGTTCCTCGCGGGTCTCGTAGGCGTAGTAGGCCTTGCCGGCGGCGAGCAGCTGTTCGGCCACTTCCTGGTAGCGGGCGATGCGCTGGGTCTGGTAGACCGGGCCTTCGTCGTAGTCCAGGCCGAGCCAGTCCATCGCTTCCAGGATGGCGTCGATCGCCGCCTGGGTGCTGCGCTCGCGGTCGGTGTCCTCGATGCGCAGCACGAACTCACCGCCGCGGTGGCGCGCCTCCAGCCAGCAGTACAGCGCGGTGCGCGCGCCGCCGATGTGCAGGTAACCGGTGGGACTGGGGGCGAAACGGGTGCGGCAGGCCATGGAACGCTCGGAGCAAACGGGAATCGGGCGATTTTACCCCGCCGTGCCCGACGGTGCCCGGAAGCGGTGCCGTGCCTAAGCTTTTCCATTGTAGGAGCGGCTTCAGCCGCGACGCGCCTTACTGGTAGTGCCTGTCGCGGCTGAAGCCGCTCCTACAAAAGACCTGAACTCTGGCGATTCACCCGGGGCCACGATTCGGGCAGGCGCTAGCGCAGCAGATCGCCGTGCACGACGCACTCGCCGTCGCTGCGCGCCGGTCCCGGCGCGTCGTACAGCACCAGCCAGCTCGGCACGCCGCCGGACAGCGCCGGCGGCAGGTTGCACAGCGCTTCGGCGCGATCGCTGTCCTCGCCGTGCGGCAGCGCCAGCGATTTGATCAGCTCGCGCTGGAACCGCACCGGCTCGCGGTTGGCGGTCAGCGCCGCGCGCGCGCCGGGCCAGCGGAACAGGCGGATCTCGCCGTTCAGCACCATGGTCGGGCCGGCCAGCAGGTACAGGTCCTGGCCGTGGAAATGCAGGTCGCGCACGCCCAGCCCGCCCAGTTGCAGGAAATGCTTGCGCAGCAAGGTGCCCTCCGCGTCCAGCGGCACCAGCCGCAGATGGTCGTGATGCGCCTCCACCGCGATCTCCAGCAGTCCGGCCCAGCCGCGCAGCACCGGGCCGCGCAGGCCCAGCAGCAGGCGCTGGCCGTCCACCGCCATGCCTTCGATATCAAAGCCGTTGTCCTTGCCGGGAATCTTCAGATAGGCGCCGAAATGCGCATCGTCTTCGAGCAGTTCCGTGAGCTGGTTGTGCTTGGCGTCGCCCTTCAGCCGCAGTGCGCGACGGCCGTCGGCCGCCTCGCGGACCAGTTGCGGCGCGCCGTCGGCATCGCGCTCGATCGGCAGGCAGGCGAGCAGGCGCCGGTTGGCGTCGAGCTTGAGCTTGGCCAGGCGCTTGCCGTTGTCGGCGTCGCCGCGGTCGGGCTTGGCGTTCTTGCGCTTCATGCCGTGCGAGCCGACCACCCACAGGTAGCCGGGCGACAGCGCCATGCCTTCCAGGTCGGCCTCCTCGTCGTGGTCGCCGGGCAGGTCGAGCAACTCGCCGAGGGCGAAGCTGCGGCCTTCGCCGAAGCGCAGCGCCTCGTTGCCGACCGGCGCCAGCGCGTGCAGGCGATCGACCGCGCAGGCTTCGTCGCCGGCCACCCACAGCCAGTCGTCGGTGAAGGCGGCGCCGGACAGATTGGCGTGGACCAGCGCGCCGGGCGCGAATTCCAGGCGCACGGCGTGCGGCAGCAGAGTCTTGGGCATGAGGCGATGGACCGGTGGCGGAGCGGAAGCGCCAGCAGAACGCATCGTGCGTTCGGATGGCGTGTGTTGCGCAACGCATGCGGCGGTGAAGGCTGGAGACGGCAGTTCGTTCGGCGCGGTCTTCGCCATGGTCTCGGCGCGCGGGCGCTGGCTCAGCGCCGTTCGGCATGTCGATGACTGCTTAGCGCCGTTCGGCATGTCGATGACTGCTTTGGGCGCAAAGCCACGCTAGCGGCGGCGCCGCACCAGGCGAATGGCGCCTCGGTGCGGCAGCGGTGCCGGCCTGCCGAGCCCAGCGCCTGCGCATGGATCGACCAGGCGGCTACTCGAAGCCGCCCAGCTCCGCGCGCACGATGGCCGGCGCCAGCTGACCGCGCCAGTCGCGGTCGTTGGCGACCTGGGCGCGGGCGCGGCTGGCCTCGAACGCGGCGAAGTCCAGCTCGGCCAGCGCCCAGACCTGCTCGCCCTGGGTCTGCGCGACGATGCCGTCGGCCGGGAAGCCGGCGTCCATCGGCGCGTAGATCGCCGCCTCGCCGGTGTTCACGTCCAGCGCCGGGCTCCACTCGGCCAGCCCGGCGGTCACCGACTGGGCGACGAAGATCCGGTTTTCCAGCGCGCGCGCCAGGCAGCCGATGCGCACGCGGGTGGCGCCGGCCTCGGTGTCGGTGCAGCTGGGCACCACCAGCAGTCGCGCGCCGGCCTCGTACTGGGCGCGCACCGGCAGCGGGAACTCGCTGTCGTAGCAGACCGCCACGCCGGCGCGCACGTTCTCGCCCGCGGCGAACACCTTCAGCGCGTCGCCGCCGTCGATCAGGCCGGTGGCCTTCTCGAAGCCGGTCAGCTGCAGCTTGTCCTGCCAGCCGTGGCTGCCGTCGGGCGCGAACCAGTAGGCGCGGTTGCGGTAGCGGCCCTCGCCGCTGGCCAGCAGGAAGCTGCCGGCGACCAGATGCAGGCGATGCCGCTGCGCCAACTGCGCGAACAACGCCAGGTACTGCGGGTGCAGTGCCTGGATCGCCGCCAGCGAGGCCGGCAGGTCCTCGGACACGGCGCTGGCGAAGGTCGCGGCCAGTTCCAGCGACAGGTATTCCGGCAGCACCGCCAGCTGCGCGCCGGCCTGCGCGGCCTGGCCGATCAAGGCCGCCTGCTTGTCGGCGAAGGCGGCGAAATCGACCGGCGCGCCGATCGGGTATTTGGCGACAGCGATCTTCATGCGGCAGGCTCCAGTGGCCGGGTCCAGAAACTCAGGGTATGCAGGATCTCGCCGCGGTCGATTTCGTCCCACGCCAGCTGCATCCGCAGCGACGGCTGCCGCACATAGCCGCGCTTGTGCCAGAACGCGTCGTTGCCGCGGTAGCCGGGCGGGCGGCGCGGATCGTCGGGATCGCGGTCCACCGCGCAGAACGCGGTCAGGCGGAAGCGGCCGAGCGCGCGCGCATGCGCTTGGCGATGATCGAAGAAGGCATGGCCGACGCCGCGGCCGCGATACGCGGGCAGCAGCACCGATTCGCCGAAATAGAACACGTCCGTGACCGCGATGGCGCTGTCGGCGAACGCCGCGCCGAATGCCTCGGCATCGTCGGCGAGCGGCAGCCCGGTGGAGGCGCCGACCACGCGCTCGCCGTCGCGCGCCAGCACGAACACGCTGTCGGGCGAGGCGGCATAGGCGGACAGATACTCGCGCTCGTAGTCAAGGTCGCCGGCATACAGATATGGCCAGTCGCGGAACACGGCGATGCGCAGCCGCGCGACATCGTCCAGGAACGGGGCGATCTGCGCGCCGCGCAGGCGCTGGATGGGAAGCGGAGAGTCCATCCGTGAACTCTACCGCAGGCGTTTCCGTGGCGCTGCCGGCTTGGCGATGCCCTGGTCGGTGTTGCTCCTGGTGCCGTCCCTGGCGGTGGGCGTCCTGCCCGGTGCTGCGTCCTGTGGCGGCGTCCATGACCGCTGTCGCGTTGCGCGATGGCGCCGTTCCGGCCTATCCACGCATGTCGCCATCCTTGGCGGTGGGCGTCCCTGCCCGGTCATTGCGTCCTGCGGCGGCGTCCGTGGCCACTGTTGTGTTGCGCGATAGCGCCTGTCCCGCCTATCCACGCATGTCGCCTTCCTTGGCGGTGGGCATCCCTGCCCGGCAGTGCGTCCTGCGGCGGCGTCCGTGGCCGCGATGCCAGTGCGCGGTCGTGCCTGTCGGCCGATGCCGCATGTCGGCGCCATGTCGCCAGCGGGCCTATCGCGCAAGCAGGTGTGGCGGAGGCAGCGGGCGCAACGCTTCTCTCGCCAATGCCGGCGCGCGCCTCAGCGCCACCAGCGGCACAGCAGCGCTGCCTGCGCCGGCAACACCAGCAGCCGTGCGCGTCCCTGCGCTTCCCAGGTCACGAAGCCGGGTCCGTGCGCGCGCTGCTCGCCCTGCCCGGCCGGTGCCCAGGCCGAACCCCCGCGCAAGGCACGCCATGCGCAGTAGCGCCAGGGTTCGGCCTCGCCGGGCAAGACGGCGCGCGCCTGCAGCGCCGCCGCCAGGAACCCGAGACCGTGCGCGGCCAGCGCCTCGCGGCTGCGTTCGCTCAACCGCAGCCACAGCGCGCCGCCGCGGTCGGCGGCGGTGACCAGCGCCGCCTGCGCGCTGCGCGCCAGCGCCGCGCCGGCATTGCCGCGGTGCAGGCCGCGGGTGTCCAACGCGTCCGGCAACAGGGCCTGGACGCGACGATGCAGATGGGTGTGTGCCGACATGGCGGGGTCCTGGTCGCGTGCCGGTTCAGCGCAGTGCCGCGCCGAGTTCGTACCAGTCGATCTTGCGGGTGATCCACATGATCGCGGCGAGGATGCCGAACAGCAGCAGCGAGCCCATCAGCAAGGCGTTGTCTTCCGAGGCCAGCAATCCGTACAGCGCGCCGTACAGCACGGTGAGCATGCTGGCGAAGCCGGCGGCGCGGCCGCGGCTGCGCAACACCCCGGACAGGTAGAAGAACTGCAGGCCGATGCAGGCCACTGCCGAGACCAGGTACGCCTGCCAGAACGGGATGTGCTCGGACAGGCTGAGCAGCAGCAGGAAGAAGATCGCCAGCGCCAGGCCGACCAGCAGGTATTGCAGCGGATGGATCGGCAGGCGCTTGATCAGTTCGAACAGGGCGAAGGCGACGAAGGTCAGCACCACGAACAGGATGCCGTACTTGCTGGCGCGATCGGCCTGGGTATAGACGTCGACCGGGTCGACCAGGTCCACGCGCAGCGCATCGATCTCGCCGCCCGAGAACAGTTGCGCCTGCGCGCCGGTGGCCAGCGACGACAGCGCCCAGCTGGCCTGGAAGCCCTGCTCGGTGATGCGGCGCTCGTTGGGCAGGAAGCGGCCGCCGAACAGCGGATGCGGCCATGGCGAGGTCAGCGCGATCTGGTTGTCGTCGCCGACCGGCACGATCGACAGGCCCTGGGTGCCGTCGAGCACGAATTCCATTTCCACGCTGTGCAGGTCGGTGAGCTTGCCCTGGCGCGCATCGGCCAGCGCCGGCAGCAGCGCATGCACGCCCTTGGATTGGCCGGCCAGCGCCAGCGAACCCGGCTGCAGCGCCAGCGCCTTGCCGTCGGTGCGCAGATTGGGCGTACCGACCAGACCGCGCACGTCTTGGATGCCGACCACCAGATACGGCTGGCCATAGCTGCGGCCTTCGACCGCTTCGTAGTCGAGATCGTCGAACTGCGCCTTGAGCCGCGCGTGCCAGCTGTACACCTGCACCTTGAACAGGCCGATGCTGCGCTGCGACGGCTTCAGCTCGCCGCTGATCGCCAGATGCCTAGGCGTCTGCACGTCGTAGCCGTTTTCGGTTTCGCGCTTGACGCTGCGCTTGCCGTCGGCATCGACCACCGCGACATCGCGCACCTGCGTCCACGGCACCACCCGCAACGGGCCGAGCAGGCGCTGTTCGCCGGCCTTGCTTTGCGACACGCGTTCCACCGCCTCGTCGCGGTAGCGCTGGCGGTCTTGCACGGTGCCGCGGATCATCAGCAGCGGGATCAGCAACAACAGGATCAACCCGCCGATGGTGGCGAATCGCAGAACGAGCTTGAGGGATTTCATCGACGGTCCTCGGTGATGGAGGACGCCAGGGTGCCGCGCCTGCGTGTGCGGGGTTTGAGGCGAATTTGAAGCGAGTGTGAAGTGCGTGGGCGTGCGTGAGGCGGGACCGCAAAAGCCTTCGCGTAAGGCGCTCGCTTTGCGAGCGATGTCGGGACCAGCATTGGCGGCGCACAGCGTCGGGGCTGAAGCCCCTTCCACAGTGCGCCCAGCAAGTTGGCCGCAAGCCCCCCCCCTGTAGGAGCGGCTTCAGCCGCGACGAGCGAAGTCAGGCATCCCAATGCTGCCGGCTGTCTGTCGGGGCTGAAGCCCCTCCCACAGTGCACCCAGCAAGTTAGCCGCAAGTCCCCCTGTAGGAGCGGCTTCAGCCGCGACGAACGAAGCCAGGCATCCCAATGCTGCCAGCTGTCTGTCGGGGCTGAAGCCCCTCCTACAGTGCACTCAGCAAGCTAGCCGCAAGCCCCCTGTAGGAGCGGCTTCAGCCGCGACAAGCGAAGCCAGGCATCCCAATGTTGCCGGCTGTCTGTCGGGGCTGAAGCCCCTCTGCACCCAGCGAGTTGGGCGCGAGTCCCTTGTGGGAGCGACTTCAGTCGCGACGAGCGAAGCCTCCAGCCTTCGCGGTCAGGGACGCCGCAGGAACCGATGGCCTGCGGTCACCCCGGAACCGATCCCGCAGTGAATGCAGGCGCCGCTCAGGCCGCCGGCAGCGACAGCCGCGCCACGGCGCCGCCGCCCTCGCGGTTGCGCAGGCTCGCCTCGCCACCGTGCAGCCGCGCCACTTCGCGCACGAACGGCAGGCCAAGGCCGGAACTGCGCTGTCCGGTGGCCGGCCGCGCCAGCGAATAGAAGCGCTCGAACACCCGCTCCAGCGCGTAATCGGGAACCCCGGGGCCCGCATCCTCCACCAGCAGCGCGATGCGCGCGTCCGCGGCGCGCTCGGCGCGCAGCACCACGACCCCGCCGTCCGGCGAGAACGCGATCGCGTTGTCGAGCAGATTGTGCAGGGCTTGGCGCAGCAGATACGGATCCCCGGCCAGCGCCAGTTCCGCCTCCGGTGCCTGCACCTGCAACTGCACGCCGCTGGCGCGCAGCTGCGGCGCCAGCGCCTCGGCCAGTTGCGCGAACAGCGGCGCCAGCGCGATGCGCTCGCGCCGCTGCAACCAACCGTGCTGTTCCACCTCGGCCAGCGCCAGCAGCTTGTCGATGGTTTCGGTGAGGCGCTGCTGCTGCTCGGCGATGTTGCGCACGAAACGTTGCCGCTCCGCGTCCGGCAGCGGTTCCTGCAGCAGTTCGGCGGCGCCGCGGATCGCCGCCAGCGGACTCTTCATCTCGTGGGTCAGCGACTGCACGTACTGCTCGACATAGGCCTTGCCCTCGAGCTTGCGCCGCATCGTCTCCAGCGCACGGCCCAGATCGCCGATCTCGTCGCGGCGCGGCGGCGGCGGCGGCACCGGCTCGCCGGCGCTGACCGCCTGCGCGTAGCGGTTGAGACGGCCGATGCCGCGCAGCAGGCCCCAGGTCATCAGCAGCCCGATCAGCGCGGAGATGCCGATCAGCCAGGCGCCGCGCAACAAAATATTGCGCTGGCTGGCGACGATGAACGGCTCGATGCTGCGGTTGGGCTGCGACAGGGTCAGCACGCCGATCAGGCGCCGGGCGTCGTCCGGGTCGTAGATCGGCGCGGCCACGTGCATCACCGTGTGGTTGGGGTCGCCGTCGCCCTCGGCGCTGGAGCGTGCGCCGTATTCGCCGCGCAAGGTGCGGTAGACGTCGTTCCAGCGCGAGTTGTCGCGGCCCAGGTCCTGGCCGCGCGAATCGAACACCACCACGCCGGCCGCGTCGGTGATGGTGACCCGGTAATCGACGCTGCGCTTGGGAAAGCGCCACACCATCGCGCGCGGATTGCGCCGCTGCGCCGCGCCGAGGTCGCGGGCGAAGGCGCCGCTGTCGATGCGCCCGGCCTTGAGGTCGGTGGAGGCCATCTGCGCCAGCACGTTGGCCGCGTCCACCAGGGTCGATTCCATCGCCTGGCGCACGCCCGGCTTGACCTCGTTGACGAACACCCGCATCACGAAGAACGCGGCCACGCCGACGATCAGGAAGAAGCCCAGGAACAGCCTCAGCCCCAGCCGCATCTCACGACTCCAGCGCGTAACCGATGCCGCGATGGGTGCGGATCGGGTCGTGCGCGGCGCCGGCCGCGCGCAGCTTGGCGCGCAGCGTCTTGATGTGGGTATCCACGGTGCGGTCGGCGCTGTCTGCGCTGCTGTCCCAGCCGCGGTCCATCAGTTGCGCGCGGCTGAGGATGGCCCCGGGGCGCTGCAGCAGCGCGGCCAGCAGCGCGTATTCGTAGCGGGTCAGGTCCAGGGCGGCGTCGCCGTAGTGGATGCGGCGGCCGTCGCGGTCGATCGCGAACGCGCCGTGCCGCTGCCAGCCCTGCTCCGCTTCCGCGCTCGCCGCAGGCGCCGGCCGCCGCAGCCGCGCGCGGACCCGCGCCACCAGTTCGCGTGGCGAGAATGGTTTTGCCATGTAGTCGTCGGCGCCCAGCTCCAGGCCGAGCACGCGGTCGATCTCGTCGTTGCGCGCGGTCAGGAAGATCACCGGCACCTGGCTGAAGCTGCGCAGTTCGCGGCACACCTCGAAGCCGCCCAGGTCGGGCAGGCCGACATCCAGCACCACCACGTCGATGCCGCCGGCGCGCGCCTGCGCCAGCGCCTCGCGCCCGAGCAGGCAGTGCCGCACCTGGTAGCCCTCGCTGCGCAAGGCGTACAGCACGGTATCGGCGATGGCGGATTCGTCCTCGACGACGAGGACACACGGGGCGGCGGACGCGGACATGGCGCGCAGCATAGCCGCAGCGGGGCGCGGCGTGCAGCGGCCGCCGCGCCGCAACGCGGCGCCGCAGGCGATCCGGGTCAGGCATCGGCCGCCGACACGCGCGCAGCCATGGCCGGCCGCAGCGCGGCGCAGCGGCCGACACTGCGCCGCGACGCTGCGCCGGCTCAGCGCAGGAAGCGCACCTCGTCCACTTCGACTTCGGCTGAACGGAAGTCCTTGTCGAATTCGCCCAGCAGCTCGACCTGCGCCTTGTCGTCGAACGCCCGCCCGGCCGGCAGCCGGTGCGCATCGATCTCGACCTTCACGCTGCCGGTCGCGTCGCGGAAGGTATAGCGGTCGCCGCCATCGTGGGACACGATGTTCCCGCGCAACACCACCTGCTGCTCGTCCTTGCCCTGCTCCAGCAACTGCTTGACCGTGGTCACCGGCACGCTGCTGGGGCCGGTGTATTGCGCGGCGGCCTGGCCACTGGCGAGGACGGCTATGGCGGCGGCAAACGTGGAAAGAAGGATCTTGCGCATGGAGTGCTCCTTGGGGTCGATGTCATGGCCGATCGCCATGGACGCCATTGGAACGCGCGAACCTGAAGTGGATCTGATGTCCCGTGCTGCGATTTAGGTGCACCGCCTGATTGAAGCGGCGTCGATCGGCATGCTGGTGGTGCAGCGTCGACAGCACGCATGGCATGTGGCGGTTCTCGGGAGCCGCACGTACGCAGCGCATGTCGCGCTCCAGGGCTTTGCATGTCGCACAAATCGACGCGCCGCCTGGGTTGGCGGGTTCGCGTTGCGCATCGCACATGCCGCCGCTGTCCATCGCCCAGCGCGAGCACGCACGCGACGCGTGCCGCAATCGGTGCTGCTTATGGCGACAAGCCGCGTTCTAGCCGGCCGCCACCGACTCGCGCTGCGGCAATTCGATGCGCACCGCCAGGCCCATGCCCTCGCCACCGGAGTCCAGGCGCAGCTGCCCGCCGTGCAGGGCGACGATGCGCTCCACCAGCGACAGGCCCAGCCCGCTGCCCTGCCCGGCATTGCCGAGCACGCGGAAGAAGCGCTGGGTAAGCCGGGCCAGATCGCCCGAGGCCACGCCGGGGCCGTCGTCGCACACGACGATGCGCACCACCGATGGCGCGCCCGTGGCGCCGCGCACCACGGTGGCGTCGATGCGCACCTCGCCTTCATCCCTGCCGTAGCGCACCGCGTTGTCGAGCAGGTTGCGCAGCGCGCTGCGCAGCAAGTCGCCATGCGCCCAGACCGTGTCCACGCCGATGTCCACGTGCACGCCGATGCGCTTGGCCGCCGCCGCGGGCGCGATGTCGGCCAGCACCGCATCGACCAGCGCCGGCAACGCCACGGCCGTGCAGGCCAGGCTGCCGGGTTGCTGCGGATCCAGCCGCGCCAGCATCAGCAGGTTGTCCACCAACGCCGTGGCGCGGTCCACATCGGCGCGCAGCGTCGCCAGGTCCTGGCGCTGCGCCGGGTCCAGGGTCGCGGCGTGACTGCGCTGCATCAGCTGGATCTTCATGCGCAGCCCGGCCAGCGGCGTGCGCAGTTCGTGCGCCGCATCGGCGGTGAAGCGGCGCTCGGACTGCAGCGCCTCGCCCAGCCGCGCGAGCACGCCGTTGAGCGCCTGCACGATCGGACGCAGCTCGTCGGCCTGGCCGGCCGCGGAGACCGCGGTCAACGCCTGCGGCGATTGCCGGCCGATGTCCTCGGCCAGGCGCTCCAGCGGCCGCAGCTGGCGGCGGATCACCCACCAGTTGAGCGCGGCCAGCAATACCAGCAGCGCCAGCGCCGGCCATACCAGGTTCTCGGCCATGTCCTCGAGCAGTTCGGTGCGCTCTTGCAGCGGCTGCGCGACCTGCACGTAGAGATCCTGCGCGCGGGCGTGCAGCACGTGCACGCGCCACAGCCGTTGCGCGTGCAGCACGGTGGTCGTGGCATCGTCGCCATGCACCTGCCGCGGCGGCACGAACGGCTGCCGCGGCACGTCCGCCGAGCGGCGCAGCACCGTGCCGTGGCGATCGACGATCTGGTAGTACAGGCGCACGCCGCCGTCGGCGTCCGCCGCCGCGTCGCCGTCCTCCGATGGCGCGGCGCCGTGCAACAGGCCGGGACCGAAGGTCGCGACCAGGCGCGCGCTTTCTTCCAGCGCATCGTCGAACACGTCGCTGGTTTCGGTCCAGGCCACGCCGACGATGACCGCCAGGCTGACCAGCCAGCAGGCGATGCTCGATCCCAGCGTGGTGGCGATCAGCCGCCGGCGCAGCGAATAGCGCGCATCCGCCGGCGGCGGCACGGCCGCCGCGGCGCGCCGCCAGCGCGGCCACCTCATCGCGGCGCTCCCAGGCAGTAGCCCTGGCGCCGGATCGTGACGATCAGTGCGCTGCCCAGCTTCTTGCGCAGGTGCGAGATGTGCACTTCGATCGCGTTGCTCTCCACTTCCTCGCCCCAGCCGTACAGCGCGTCCTCGAGCTGGTCGCGGCCGACGATATGGCCCTTGCGCGCCAGCAGCGCATGCAGCACCGCGTACTCGCGCGCGGTCAACGCCACCGGCTCGCCGTTGCGGGTGACGCGCTTGGCCACCGGGTCCAGGGTCACCTCGCCGTGCGACAGCAGCACCGCGGGATCGCCGCCGCCACGGCGCAACGCGGCGCGGATGCGCGCCGACAGCTCTTCCAGGTCGAACGGCTTGACCAGATAGTCGTCGGCGCCCAGGTCCAGGCCCTGTACCCGGTCTTCCAGCGCATCGCGCGCGGTGATCATCAGCACCGGCGTGGTCACCCGCGCCGCGCGCAGCGTGCGCAGCAAGGCGTCGCCGTCGAGTCCGGGCAGGCCGCGGTCGAGCAGCACGCACTGGTAGGGCTGCGCCTGCAGCGCGGTGCGCGCCTCGTCGCCACGGGTCAGCCAGTCCACGGTGTAGCCGTCCAGCTTCAGCCACCCGCGCAGGGTGTCGCCGAGCGAAAGATCGTCTTCTACCAGGAGGATGCGCATCGGGGAAAAATAGCGGGCCGGGCTTAAGGGAATCTGATGGTCGCGACCATACGCGATGCGCGGTGGCGCCGCCGCGAGGCCCCGCGCAGGCGGACCGACACCCGCCCTGCCCGCTCGACCGCCGCAGCGCTCGTCGCGTGCCGGCATGGCTCCGCGCCGGTGCGACCCGTACACTGCGCCGATGAACTATCGCCACGCCTACCACGCCGGCAACCATGCCGACGCGCTCAAGCACACCGTGCTGCTCGCGCTGATCGACGCGCTCAAGCGCAAGGACAGCCCGTTCTTCGTGCTCGACACCCATGCCGGGCGCGGCCGCTACCTGTTCGCCGGCAGCGAGAGCCGCAAGACCGGCGAGGCCGCGGCCGGGGTGCTGAAGCTGATGGGCCAGCCCACCTTGCCCGAGGTGCTGGAGCGCTACCTGCGCGCAGTGCAGGCCGACAACCCGGTGGGCGCCCTGCTCGCCTATCCCGGCTCGCCGCTGCTGGTCGCCCAGGCCATGCGCGAACAGGACCGGCTCGCCGCCTGCGAACTGCAGCCCGAGGAAGCGGCCGAACTGAAGGCGCTGTTCGGCAACGACCGCCGCGTGCAGGTGCATGCCGGCGACGGCTATGCGGCGATCAAGGCGTTCGTGCCGCCGAAGGCCGGCGCGGCCAAGATCGGCCGCGGCCTGGTGCTGATCGATCCGCCCTACGAATCGCAGGACGCCGAATACCCGCTGATCGCCGCGGCGCTGCGCGAGACCCTGACCCGCTGGCCGCAGGCGATGTGCGCGGTGTGGTATCCGATCAAGCAGCGCCGCAGCCTGCAGCCGTTCTTCCGCAAGGCCGCGGCGATGCCGGCCAAGTCGGTGCTGCTGGCCGAACTGCAGGTGCGCCCCGACGATTCGCCGCTGCGGCTCAACGGCAGCGGCATGCTGCTGCTCAATCCGCCGTGGCAGTTCGAGCAGGCGCTGGCCAGCGCGCTGCCGGCGCTGAAGCAGCATCTGGGCGAGGCCGGCGCCTCCAGCCGCCTGGAGTGGCTCAAGCGCGAGGAGTGAGCCGGCGCGCGGGACGTCCCGCCACGCCGCAGCCGCGCGCGTGTCACGCACGGCACTGGGTCAATAGCAATCCCAGTTGTAGGCGACCCGGCTGAAATCGCCGCGCTGCAGGTCGGCCGGATCGATGAAGAAGTTGGCGATGCCGCTGTCGCCCCACATCATGGCGTCGTCGCTGTCCAGCTGCAGCAGCAGGACCTGCGCGTCCTGCGGCGTGCGCGGATCCTCCTGGGTGAACTCCGGATAGCCGCCGAGCTTGTGCCCGCTGCGATTCAATGCGTCGTACAGCGCCTCGTCCACGTCGTCCTGCGGCAGCGCATGGCGGCCGGCGTAGGCGGCGGCGACTTCGTCCAGCGGCCGGCCCAGCGCCTGCTCGAAGTGCACGTCGCTGCTGCCGATGCTTTCCTCGCCGACAGCGAAATGCATCGCCCGCGGATGCGCCGGATCGAACGGCAGCGCGTCGGCGGCCGGCAACGGCACCTCGGCCTGCCGCGCCGACGCATCGGGCCGCGGCCAATACACCACGCGGAAATTGCGTTGCGCGCTCAATGCGGCCAGGTCGGTGGCGCCGTCGAGATTGGCGCCATAGAAATCGTCGCTGCCGATGAAGAACTGCAGCATGCCGTGGGTGGGATAGCCGCGCAGCGGCGGCATCTTCGCCAGGTCCACCTGCGCCAGCAGCGCCAGCGGCTGGCCATGGGCGTCGTGAGGGTAGGCCTTTTCCGCGGTCCAGTACGGGCGGCCGCCGACCTTGCTGGCCAGGCGATCGTCCTGCGCCATCGGCTGCAGGCGCAGCTGCGCCACCGGCTTGCGCGTGGCATCCAGACGTTGCCGGTACGGTGCCAGCACCGCATCGGCCGGCACCTTCGCCGCGGGCGCGGCGCTGGACGATGGCGCCACCGTCGGCGGCGCCTGCATCGTGCGCTTGAGCCACCAGAAGCCGCCCAGCATCAGCCCACCCAGCACCGCGACCAGCGCCAGGGTGATCACGGTGGACAGCAGCACAGCGTTCGAGGTCTTCATTCCGTTGTCGCCCGCGATGGACCGGGCGCCACTGTAGCAATGCCGCTCAGCTGCCGGAAGCGACTTCGGCGGCGCCCGGCTCCGGCTCGAAGAAGCTCCAGCGCACCGCCGGGAACTGCTGCTTCAGGCCGCGCTCGATGCGGGTGATGTCGGCCAGCAGCGCCGCCGCATCGTGCTTCTGCCGCAGCGTGGCCTGCACCGACACCATCACGTCCTCGCCCAGTTGCATCGCGATCAGGTGGATCACCCGCTCGATCTCCGGTTGCGCCTGGAAGAACGCATGCAATTGCCGCTGCATTGCCGGGTCCACGCTCTGCCCGATCAGCATCGCCTTGATCTCGATCGCCACCAGCACCGCGACCACGATCAGCAGCGCACCGATGGCGATGGTGCCCAGCGCGTCCCACAGCGGATTGCCGGTCAGCACCGTCAGCAGCACCGCGGCCAGGGCCAGCGCCAGGCCGAGCAGCGCCGCCAGGTCCTCGCCGAAGATCACGATCAGCTCGGCCTGGCGGCTTTCGCGGAACCAGGTCCACAGCGAACGCTCGCCACGCACCTTGGCGATCTCCTGCAGGCAGGTGCGCAGCGACACGCCCTCGGCGACGAGCGCAAAGCCCAGCACGCCCACCGCCCAGCCCCAACTGCTCAACGGCTCGGGCTGCAGCAGCTTGTGCACGCCCTCGTACACCGAAAACATGCCGCCGATGCAGAACAGCATCACCGCCACCAGGAACGACCAGAAGTAGATCGCGCGGCCGTAGCCCAGTGGATACTCGGCGCTGGCCGGGCGTTTGGCCTGGCGCATGCCCAGCAGCAACAGCAGTTGGTTGCCGCAGTCGGCCAGCGAATGCACGGTCTCGGCCAGCATCGCGCCCGAGCCGGTGGCCAGCGCCGCCGCGCCCTTGGCCAGGGCGATGGCCAGGTTGGCGCCGAGCGCGAAGAAGATGGCGCGCCGCGAATCGCCGCTGCCGGACATGGCCTATCCTTCTAGAAAATCCCCGCACAGGGTAGGCAAACGCGGTGAGCGCTGCGTTCACGGCATCCGCCCCGGGTAATGCGAGAATCCAGGCTTCGTCGAGGATCATCCGGCAATGGCTACCCGCAACCGCATGCCTCCGTGGCATGAAAACTTCACCTTGCCCAGCGGCCGCGAGCTGCTGATCCGGCCGATCCGGCCGGAAGACAGCGCGCCGCTGCAAGGCGCCTTCAGCCTGCTCGGGCCGACCGAGATCCGCGAGCGGTTCCTGCATTCGGTGCAGGAACTGACCGAGGACATGGCGCAGCGCCTGACCCATCCCAATCCGAAGACCGAACTGACCCTGGTCGCGGCCGAACCGCTGCCGCCGGGCGAAGCGGTGGTCGGCGCGGTGGCGCGCGCGGCGATCACGCCCGGCACCCGCGAGGCCGAATACGCGATCCTGGTCAGCAGCTTCGTCGCCGGCCAGGGCCTGGGCCGGCAGCTGATGCGCAAGCTGGTCAAGTGGGCGCGGCGCAAGTACCTGGACCGGCTCTACGGCGATGTGCTGGAAAGCAATCTGCCGATGCTGCAACTGGCCGAATCGCTGGGCTTCCAGCCGATGCCGCATCCGGACACCCCGGGGCTGGTGCGCGTGGTGCTGGAACTGGGCAACTGAGCGAGGGCGGCCCTGCTCGGGCTGCCGCCAGGTGCGTAACCCACCTGCAGACCGCGAACCACGCATGGGTTCGCGAGCCCCAGCGGCTCACCCGCAGTGCTGCGGACGCGGCCACCGCCTGCGCCGCCCGCCTCCGCTGTGCCCGACCAGGCGACCGCGCCGCACCCCGCGCACGCTTGCGGCCAATCCCCAATCCCGACTCCCCAATCCCAGCTTGCTAAACTAAGCGGTCAATGGCGCCTCTTTCCTTCCCCGTTCCGCCGCTGCCCAAATCCGGCCAGCTCCGCGCCTTCTGGCGCGCCCCTGCGTCCTCGACCGCGCTGGCCTGGCACATCGCCTGCGCCGCCGCGGCGCATCGCGGGCCGCTGCTGGTGGTCGCGCGCGACAACCAGAGCGCGCACCAGATCGAGGCCGACCTGCACACGCTGCTGGCCGGCGACGGCAGCCTGCCGGTGGTGCCGTTCCCGGACTGGGAGACCCTGCCCTACGACCAGTTCAGCCCGCACCCGGACATCGTCAGCCAGCGCCTGTCGGCGCTGCACCGGCTGCCGACGCTGAAACAGGGCATCGTGGTGGTGCCGGTGCAGACGCTGATGCAGCGCGTGGCGCCGTTGCGCTACATCGTCGGCGGCAGTTTCGACCTGCACGTGGGCCAGCGCCTGGACCTGGAGGCGGAAAAACGCCGCCTGGAGAGCGCCGGCTACCGCAACGTGCCGCAGGTGATGGACCCGGGCGATTTCGCGGTGCGCGGCGGCCTGCTCGACGTGTATCCGATGGGTTCGGACACGCCGTTGCGGATCGAGCTGCTGGACGATGACATCGACTCGATCCGCGCCTTCGACCCGGAATCGCAGCGCTCGCTGGACCACGTGCAGGCGGTGAAGATGCTGCCCGGCCGCGAAGTGCCGATGGACGATGCCAGCGTGGAGCGGGTGCTGGCCACGCTGCGCGAACGCTTCGACGTGGACACCCGGCGCAGCGCGCTGTACCAGGACCTGAAGGCGCGGCTGGCGCCGTCGGGCATCGAATACTACCTGCCGCTGTTCTTCCAGGAGACGCGCGGCGCCGGCGCCGCGGCGCGCGATGCCACCGCCACCTTGTTCGACTATCTGGGCGAGTCGGTGCTGCCGCTGCTCGCGCCGGGCGTGGGCGCCGCCGCCGATGCGTTCTGGGCGCAGACCCAGAACCGCTACGAGCAGCGCCGCCACGACGTGGAGCGCCCGCTGCTGGCGCCCGAAGAGCTGTACCAGGCGCCGGACACGCTGCGCGAAAAGCTCAACGGCCTGCCGCGCATCGAGGTGTGGGCCGCCGACCACGCGCGCATCGACGAGGCGCAGGCGCTGGGCGACCAGCCGCTGCCGCCGCTGCCGGTGGCGGCCAAGGACGCCGCTCCGGCCGAAGCGCTGAAGAGCTTCCTCGGCAGCTACCCGGGCCGCGTGCTGATCGCCGCCGACTCGCCGGGCCGCCGCGAAGCGCTGCTGGAAGTGCTGGCCGCGGCGGGGCTGAAGCCCGAGGTGATCCCAAACTTCGCAGCATTCCTCCCTTCTCCCCCCGGGAGAAGGTGGCGCGAAGCGCCGGATGAGGGTGCGGCGCTCGCGCCATCCTTGTCGAAGAAGGCTGCTGCTGCTTCTGCTTCTGCTTCGTCTGCATCCTCCACAGCTGCGCAGAAGCAGGTCACTAGCGGCCGTACCCTCACCCCAACCCCTCTCCCGGCGGGAGAGGGGCTCGACTCCGATGTAGCGCCTGCACGCTTCGCCATCGCGGTCGCACCGCTGGACGACGGCTTCGCCCTCGACGATCCGCACATCGCGGTGCTCACCGAGCGCCAGCTGTTCCCCGAGCGCGCCGGCCAGCCGCGGCGCACGCGCCGCGCCGGGCGCGAGCCGGAAGCGATCATCCGCGACCTCGGCGAGCTGACCGAAGGCGCGCCGATCGTGCACGAGGACCACGGCGTCGGCCGCTACCGCGGGCTGATCGTGCTCGATGCCGGCGGCATGCCCGGCGAATTCCTGGAGATCGAATACGCCAAGGGCGACCGCCTGTACGTGCCGGTCGCGCAGCTGCACCTGATCAGCCGCTACTCCGGCGCCTCGGCCGAGACCGCGCCGCTGCATTCGCTGGGCGGCGAGCAGTGGACCAAGGCCAAGCGCCGCGCCGCCGAGAAGGTGCGCGACGTGGCCGCCGAACTGCTGGAGATCCAGGCGCGGCGCCGCGCCCGCGCCGGTCTGGCCTTGCAGGTGGACCGGGCCATGTACGAACCGTTCGCGGCCGGCTTCCCGTTCGAGGAGACCACCGACCAGCTGGCCGCGATCGAGGCCACCCTGCGCGACCTGGGCAGCAGCCAGCCGATGGACCGCGTGGTCTGCGGCGACGTCGGCTTCGGCAAGACCGAGGTCGCGGTGCGCGCCGCGTTCGCCGCGGCCAGCGCCGGCAAGCAGGTGGCGGTGCTGGTGCCGACCACGCTGCTGGCCGAACAGCACTACCGCAACTTCCGCGACCGCTTCGCCGACTGGCCGCTGCGGGTGGAAGTGCTGTCGCGCTTCAAGAGCGCCAAGGAGATCAAGGCCGAGCTGGAGAAGGTCGCCGACGGCGGCATCGACGTGATCATCGGCACCCACCGCCTGCTGCAGCCGGACGTGAAGTTCAAGGACCTGGGCCTGGTCGTGGTCGACGAGGAACAGCGTTTCGGCGTGCGCCAGAAGGAAGCGCTGAAGGCGCTGCGCGCCAACGTGCACCTGCTCACCCTCACCGCCACGCCGATCCCGCGCACGCTGAACATGGCCATGGCCGGGTTGCGCGACCTGTCGATCATCGCCACCCCGCCGCCGAACCGGCTGGCGGTGCAGACCTTCGTCACCGCCTGGGACAACGCGCTGCTGCGCGAGGCGTTCCAGCGCGAGCTGGCGCGCGGCGGCCAGCTGTACTTCCTGCACAACGACGTGGAAAGCATCGGCCGCATGCAGCGCGAGCTCAGCGAGCTGGTGCCCGAGGCGCGCATCGGCATCGCCCACGGGCAGATGCCCGAGCGCGAGCTGGAACGGGTGATGCTGGATTTCCAGAAGCAGCGCTTCAACGTGCTGCTGTCGACCACGATCATCGAATCGGGCATCGACATTCCCAACGCCAACACCATCGTCATCAACCGCGCCGACCGCTTCGGCCTGGCCCAGCTGCACCAGCTGCGCGGCCGCGTCGGCCGTTCGCACCATCGCGCCTACGCCTACCTGCTGGTCCCGGACCGGCGCAGCATCACCGGCGATGCGCAGAAGCGGCTGGACGCGATCGCCTCGATGGACGAACTCGGCGCTGGCTTCACCCTGGCCACCCACGACCTGGAAATCCGCGGCGCCGGCGAACTGCTCGGCGAGGACCAGAGCGGGCAGATGGCCGAGGTTGGCTTCAGCCTGTACACCGAGCTGCTGGAACGCGCGGTGCGCAGCATCCGCCAGGGCAAGCTGCCGGACCTGGACGCCGGCGAGGAAGCGCGCGGCGCCGAAGTGGAACTGCATGTGCCGGCGCTGATCCCGGACGACTACCTGCCCGACGTGCACACCCGCCTGACCCTGTACAAGCGCATCTCCAGCGCGCGCGACAGCGAGCAGCTGCGCGAACTGCAGGTGGAGATGATCGACCGCTTCGGCCTGCTGCCGGATGCGGTGAAGCACCTGTTCGCGGTCGCCGAGCTGAAGCTGCAGGCCAACACGCTGGGCATCCGCAAACTGGAACTTGGCGAGAACGGCGGCCGCATCGTGTTCGAGTCCAAGCCCAATATCGATCCGATGACCATCATCCAGATGATCCAGAAGCAGCCCAAGCTGTACGCGATGGACGGCCCGGACAAGCTGAAGGTGAAGCTGCCGCTGCCGGAAGCGGCGGACCGCTTCAACGCCGCGCGCGGCCTGCTGGCGGCACTGTCGCCGCGGTGACCGCCAGGCCCTGAGCTGCGCGCAGAAGACCCCTGCGCACAGCGGCACGCCATCCAGACGGTCGCGCACCGCGGGTGCGCACAACGCGAACGTTCCGAAAAACGGCCGGCCTCCCCGGCCGTTTTCTGTTGTGGTAGCGCTACCCCAGTACTGGCACGGCGCATGCATCCATTTCGTGGTGGCGGACGGCACTTGCCCATAACTGGAATGGGGTGCCGCTCACTAGACTGAACCGCTCATCCTTGTCAAGGATTTGCGAGACAAATGCGTCTTTCGGCCTAAATATTCCGAAAAGGCGCCGATATCTGCTTACAGCAAGCCCGACCGGCTTGTTTCGCACCCGCGCCGCGGCCGGGATTTCGACGTTCCCCCTGCTCGAATCGGAGACATCCCATGCGCTCGAAACTCCCGGACTCCCTGCCCCCGCCGCTGCAACTGAGCCTGGATGGCGACATGACCATCCGCCGCGCCGGCGAACTCAAGCCGCTGCTGTTGCCGGCGCTGGAACACCCCGGCGGCCTGCAGCTGCAGTTGCAGGCGGTCACCGAAATCGATGCCACCGGCATCCAGCTGCTGCTCGCCACCCAGGCCGCGCTGCGCGCGCTGGGCCGGCCGTTCCAGCTCGACGGCTGCAGCGCGCCGGTCACCGACGCGCTTGACCTGCTCGGCCTGCGCGACACGCTCGCGCCCGGCGCCAGCGACACCTTCCACTGATCGGCGCCAGCTCATGAATTTCGCTCAACTGCTGCAGACCTTCATCGCCGAGAGCCGCGACCTGCTCGAGGACATGGAACGCAACCTGCTGGAAGCCGAACGCGGCGAAGCCGGCCCGGACGCGGTCAATGCCATCTTCCGCGCCGCGCACACCATCAAGGGCTCCGGCGGGCTGTTCGACCTGGCGCAACTGGTGGGCTTCACCCACGTGGTGGAGAGCGTGCTGGACCTGGTGCGCGAGCACGCGGTGGCGCTGGATTCGGAGCTGATCCAGCTGATGCTGGCCTGCTGCGACCACATCCGCGCGCTGGTGGAAGCGGCGGCCGGCGCCGAGGCCGACGAAGCGGTGCTTGCCGCCGAGGGCGAGCCGCTGCTGGTGCGCCTGCAAACCTATCTGCAACCGGCCGCCGCGCCGGCGGCTGCCGCCACCACGGTCGCGGCCACCGCCGCGGCGCAGACAGGCTACTGGCGGATCTCGCTGCAGCTGTTCAGCGACGCGCTGCGCTTCGGCAACTCGCCGCTGCACCTGATCCGCTGCCTGCGCAGCCTGGGCACGCTGGAAGCGGTGCGCACCCGCCACGAGCGCGTGCCGGCGCTGCCGGAACTGGACCCGGAAGCCTGCTACCTGGGCTTCGACATCCTGCTGCGCTCCGACGCGCAGCAGGCCGCGATCGAGGACATTTTCGAATTCGTCCGCGACGACTGCGAGTTGCAAGTCGTGGCGGTGGATCCGCACGGCGATGCCGCCAATCTGGAGTTGCCGCTGCTGGTGGCCGAAGCCGGCGGCCACGGCCACGCCGACGACTTCGCCAACTTCGGCAGTCCAGAGCCGGCGGCGGTGCTGGCCGCGCCCGCGCCAGCGGCACCCTCTGCACCCGCCTCCGCCCTGCCGGCGGCGCCGGCCAAGGCCGCAGCGGCACCCGCCGCCGCGCGCAGCGAGGGCGGCTCGATCCGCGTCGATGCCGACAAGCTCGACCGCATGATCGACCTGGTCGGCGAACTGATCATCGCCGTCGCCAGCACCGGCGCCAACGCGCAGCGCACCGGCGACGCGCAATTGCTCGAATCCACCTCGATCCTGGCCGGGCTGGTCGAGGACGTGCGCGAGAGCGCGCTGCAGCTGCGCATGGTCAAGATCGGCGGCACCTTCAGCCGCTTCCACCGCGTGGTCCACGACGTGGCGCGCGAACTGGGCAAGGACATCGTCCTGGTGGTCAACGGCGAGGACACCGAGCTGGACAAGTCGGTGGTGGAGAAGATCGCCGATCCGCTGACCCACCTGGTGCGCAACGCGATGGACCACGGCATCGAGCCGGCCGAGCTGCGCCAGGCGCGCGGCAAGCCGGTGCGCGGCACGGTGCGGCTCAACGCGTTCCACGATTCGGGCAGCGTGGTCATCCAGATCAGCGACGACGGCGGCGGCTTGAATCGCGAGCGGATCCTGGCCAAGGCGCTGGAGCGCGGCTTGATCGAGCCCGGCCGCAGCCTGTCCGATCGCGAGGTGTTCGCGCTGATCTTCGAGCCGGGCTTCTCCACCGCCGAGAAGGTCACCAACCTGTCCGGCCGCGGCGTCGGCATGGACGTGGTCAAGCGCAACATCACCGCGCTGCGCGGCAGCGTGGACATCAGCAGCCAGCAGGACGTGGGCACCACCATCTCGGTGCGGCTGCCGCTGACCCTGGCGATCATCAACGGTTTCCAGGTCGGCGTCGGCAAGTCGGTGTTCGTGGTGCCGCTGGACGTGGTCGAGGAATGCGTGGAGTTCGCGCCGAACTACCAGAGCGACTACATCGACCTGCGCGGCGGGGTGCTGCCGTACGTGCGCCTGCGCTCGCTGTTCGGCATCGCCGGCGCGCCGCCGGCGCGCGAGAGCATCGTGGTGATCCGCCAGGGCGCGCAGCGCTTCGGCCTGGTCGTGGACACGCTGCTGGGCGAATGGCAGACCGTGATCAAGCCGCTGGCCAAGGTGTTCGCCGGGGTCAAGGGCATCAGCGGGTCGAGCATCCTCGGCAGCGGCGGCGTCGCCCTGATCCTGGACGTGCCCTCGCTGCTGTCGCAAGTCGAACCTTCCACCGCTTCGCTGGCGGCCTGACGCCGCCCCGCGGGTGCCGCCGCGCACCCACACCATTCATAGACGCTAGCCAGGAACCGCTGCCATGTCTTATCGCTCACGGATCGCGACCACGTTATTGATCACGACGGCCATCGCCGTCGCCCTGCCCGCCGCTGCCGCCGCCACGGCGCTGCTGCTGCCGCTCGCGCAGGGCGCCGCGCTGGCCCTGGTCGCGGCCGCGACGCTGGCCTGCGCCGGCGTGCTGGGCTGGGCCGCGCTCGCCGCGGCGCGCACGTTGAACCTGGCCACCGCCGGGCTGGACGCGCTGGTGCGCGGCGACCTGGAACGGATCGTGCCGGCAGCCGGCGCCGCCGACAACGAAGTGACGCAGCTGCTGCGCACCGCGCAGGCCGACCTGCGCCAGTTCCACGCCGACGTCGGCCACATGGCCAGCGCGCATGCCGCCGGCGAGTGCGAGGTGGCGATGGATCCGGCGCGCTGGCCCGGCACCCACCGTGATCTGGCCCAGAGCATCAACGCGATGGTCGCCGGGCACATCGGCGTGAACAAGCAGGCGATCGATTGCGTGGCCGAATTCGGCCGCGGCAACTTCGCCGCGCCGCTGGCCGCGTTCCCGGGCAAGAAAGCCTTCATCAACGACACCATCGAGCAGGTGCGCCGCAACCTGACCGGGCTGATCGCGGAAATGCGGCGCATGTCCGACCAGCACGAGGCCGGCGAGATCGACGCGGTCATCGACAGCGCGCAGTTCCAGGGCGATTTCCGCGGCATGGCCGACGGCATCAACCGCATGGTCGGCGGGCACATCGCGGTCAAGAAGCTGGCGCTGGGCGTGGTCGCCGAATTCGGCCGCGGCAACTTCGACGCGCCGCTGGCGCAGCTGCCCGGCAAGAAGGCCTTCATCAACGACACCATCGAGCACGTGCGCGGCAACTTCAAGCAGCTGATCGCCGAGATCAACCGCATGTCCGCCGAGCACGACAAGGGCGAGATCGACGTGGTCATCGACACCGCCAGGTGCGAGGGCGACTTCGCCACGATGGGCGACGGTATCAACCAGATGGTGGCCGCGCACATCGCGGTCAAGAAGCTGGCGCTGGGCGTCGTCGCCGAATTCGGCCGCGGCAACTTCGACGCGCCGCTGGCGCAGCTGCCCGGCAAGAAGGCCTTCATCAACGATACCATCGAACACGTGCGCGGCAACTTCAAGCACCTGATCGCCGAGATCAACCGCATGTCCGCCGAGCACGACAAGGGCGAGATCGACGCGGCCATCGACACCGCCAAGTTCGAGGGCGACTTCGGCGCGATGGGCAACGGCATCAACCAGATGGTCGCCGCGCATATCGCGGTCAAGAAACTGGCGATGGGCGTGGTCGCCGAGTTCGGCCGCGGCAATTTCGACGCGCCGCTGGCGCAACTGCCCGGCAAGAAGGCCTTCATCAACGACACCATCGAGCAGGCGCGCGGCAATCTGCGCAGCGTCGGCGACGTGATCAAGGTGATGGGTGCGGTCGCCGACGGCGACCTCAGCTGCAAGGTGCAGGGCCGCTACGAGGGCGCGTTCGCCGACATGCAACGCTACGTCAACGCCACCATCGACAAGCTCACCGGCATCGTCAACGAAGTCAACAGCAATGCGGTCACGCTCGCCAGCGCCTCGGAGGAACTCTCGGCCACGGCGCAATCGCTGAGCCAGGCGGCCAGCGAACAGGCGGCCGGCGTGGAGGAGACCAGCGCGTCGCTGGAGCAGATGACCGCCTCGATCTCGCAGAACGCCGAAAACGCCAAGGTCACCGACGGCATGGCCGCCAAGGCCGCACGCGAAGCCGCCGAGAGCGGCGAAGCCGTGCGCGCCACGGTCAACGCGATGAAGGAGATCGCCAGGAAGATCAGCATCATCGACGACATCGCCTACCAGACCAATCTGCTGGCGCTGAACGCGGCGATCGAGGCCGCGCGCGCCGGCGAGCACGGCAAGGGCTTCGCCGTGGTCGCCGCGGAAGTACGCAAGCTGGCCGAGCGCAGCCAGGTCGCCGCGCACGAGATCGGCGACGTGGCCGGTTCCAGCGTGGAGCTGGCGGAAAGCGCCGGGCGCCTGCTCGACGGGATGGTGCCGTCGATCCGCCGCACCTCCGACCTGGTGCAGGAGATCAGCGCTGCCTCCGAGGAACAGACCTCCGGGGTCGGGCAGATCAATACGGCCGTGGTCCAGCTCAACCAGACCACCCAGCAATCGGCAGCCAACGCTGAAGAACTGGCGGCCACGGCCGAAGAAGTAAGCAGCCAGGCCGAACAACTGCAGGTGCTCATGAACTTCTTCAGGACCGGCCCCGCCAACGCGGCGTCCGCCCCTACCCCGCTGCCGCGGCGCGTCCCGGTACCGCCGGTGCGGGCGCCGCGCCTGCGCGCCTTCGCCGGCGCCGCACCTGCGGCGGCACGGCTCGACGAAACCGCGTTCGAAACCTTCTGATCCCCGCACCAGCCCACCCGGAACCGGCCGCGACACGGCCGGGACCCGCCACCCCATCACCGATAGGTACACAGCGATGTCCAACGCCATCTCACTCTCTTCCAAGCTATGGACTGGCTGCTGCATCGCCGTGCTGCTGCCGTTGGCAGCCAGCGCGGCCGGCTTCGCGCTGGCGCTGCCGCCAGGCCAGGTGCTGGCGCTGGCCATCGCCGCAGCGGTGCTGGGCGGCGCGGTGCTTGCCTACGTGGCGCACGCGATCTCGCGCTCGCTGGGCATCGCCACCGCCGCCCTGACCCGCTTCGCCCGCGGCAATTTCGAGGTGGTGATGCCGACGGTGCGCAACGACCAGGCCTGCGAGATCCTGTTGGCGCTGCGCGAGGTGCAGTTCGGCGTGCGCCAGATCGGCGACGAGATCGGGCGCATGTCGCGCGAGCACGATGCCGGCGACATCGACGTGATCATCGACAGCCAGCGCTTCGAAGGCGATTTCCGCAGCATCGCCGAGGGCATCAACCGCATGGTCGCCAGCCATATCGCGGGCAAGAGGAAGGCCATGGCCTGCGTCGCCGAGTTCGGCCGCGGCAACTTCCAGGCGCCGCTGGAGACCTTCCCGGGCAAGAAGGCGTTCATCAACGACACCATCGAACAGGTGCGCCGCAACCTGCTGGGGCTGATCGCGCAGATGAACCACATGTCGGCCGAACACGACGCCGGCGACATCGACGTGACCATCGACAGCCAGCGCTTCGAAGGCGATTTCCGCAGCATGGCCGACGGCATCAACCGCATGGTCGTGGGCCACATCGCGGTCAAGAAGCTGGCGATGGGCGTGGTCGCCGAATTCGGCCGCGGCAACTTCGACGCGCCGCTGGCGCAGCTGCCCGGCAAGAAGGCGTTCATCAACGACATCATCGAGCAGGTGCGCAGCAACCTGCGCGCGCTGATCCGCGATACCAACCTGCTGGTCGAAGCCGCCGGTGCCGGACGCCTGGACGTGCGCGCCGACGCCGGCCTGCACCAGGGCGATTTCCGCCGCATCGTCGACGGCGTCAACCAGACCCTGGACACGGTGATCGGGCCGCTGACCGAAGCGCGCCAGGTGCTCAAGGCGATCGAGGACGGCGACCTGACCCGCACCGCCAACGTCGCCTGCCACGGCCAGCTTAAGGAACTGTGCGACAGCATCAACGGCACCGTGGCGCGCCTGGCGCAGGTGGTCGGCGAGGTCAACATCAACGCCGAGGCGCTGGCCAGCGCCTCGGAAGAAGTCAGCGCCACCGCGCAGTCGCTGAGCCAGGCGGCCAGCGAGCAGGCCGCGGGCGTGGAGGAAACCAGCGCCTCGCTGGAGCAGATGACCGCCTCGATCGCGCAGAACACCGAGAACGCCAAGGTCACCGACGGCATGGCCGCCAAGGCCGCGCGCGAAGCCATCGAAGGCGGCGAAGCGGTGCGCTCCACGGTGGCGGCGATGAAGCAGATCGCGCACAAGATCGGCATCATCGACGACATCGCCTACCAGACCAATCTGCTGGCGCTGAACGCGGCGATCGAAGCGGCGCGCGCCGGCGAGCACGGCAAGGGCTTCGCCGTGGTCGCCGCGGAAGTGCGCAAGCTGGCCGAGCGCAGCCAGATCGCCGCGCAGGAGATCGGCGACGTCGCCACCTCCAGCGTCGAGCTGGCCGAGAACGCCGGCAAGCTGCTCGAGCAGATGGTGCCGTCGATCAAGCGCACTTCCGACCTGGTGCAGGAGATCACCGCCGCCTCCGAGGAACAGACCTCCGGCGTCGGCCAGATCAATGCCGCGGTCGGCCAGCTCAACCAGACCACGCAGCAGGCCGCGTCCAATTCCGAGGAACTGGCCGCCACCGCCGAGGAGATGAGCGGCCAGGCCGAGCAACTGCAGCAGCTGATGAGCTTCTTCCGCACCAACCAGGCGGCGGCGACGCCGCGGCGCCCGGTCGCGGTGCCGCGCGCCGGCAGGAAGCCGGCGGCACCTGCGCGGGCACGCAGCTACGGCGAGGCCGGGCTGGCGCTGGTGACGGCACCGGACGAACTGCATTTCGACAGCTTCTGAACCAACCCGGCGTCCGGCCTTGCGTCCGCACAGCTGGCGCGCGGCGCGGACCCGGACCGCTCGCACATTCCATCTTCAAGAGATCACGCGCGTGTTTGCCAACATGAAAATCGGTACAAGAATCGGCCTGGGTTTCGCCTCGGTGCTGCTGTTGATGCTCGGCATGGGCCTGTTCGCCACCGACAAGCTGGCCCAGGTCAACCAGTCCTCGACCGACATGGCCGAGAACTGGATGCCCAGCATCCGCTACATCCAGCAGATGAACACCAACACCTCCGACCTGCGCGTGGCCGAGCTGCAGCACGTGGTCAGCGAGCGCCCGGAGGAAATGGCCAAGTTGGATCAGGTCATGGACAAGATCCTGGCCGACTACGCGAGCAACCGCGACCATTACGTCAAGCTGATCTCCTCGCCCGAGGAAAAGGCCGACTACGACGATTTCGCGCACAAGTTCGACGAATACCTGGCGCTGCACAAGCAGGTGCTGCAGCTGTCGCGCGAGCTCAAGACCAGCGAGGCGATGGCCCTGCTCAACGGCCGCCAGCAGACCCTGTTCGACGATTCCTCGGCGACCCTGGACAAGCTGGTCGAGATCAACGTCAAGGGCGGCGAAGCCGCCAGTGCGCAGGGCGATGCGCTGTACGCCAGCGCGCGTAGCTGGATCGTCGCGGTGATCGCGGTATGCGTGCTGCTCGGCGCCGGCATCTCGGTGTTCATCGTGCGCGGACTGATGCGTCTGCTTGGCGGCGAGCCGGCCTACGTGGCCGAGATCGCCAACAAGGTGGCGCAGGGCGATCTGGCCCTGGACGTCAGGACACGCGCCAACGACAACGGCAGCGCGCTGTATGCGATGCGCAGCATGGTCGAGCGGCTGAAGCTGGTCATCGACGGCCAGCGCCGCGTGATCCAGGCCGCCAACCGCGGCGACTTCTCCGAGCAGGTCGCGCTGGACGGCCTGGCCGGTTTCCAGCGCGAGATGGGCCAGGGCCTGAACGATCTGGTCGGCACCACCGGCAACAGCATCCAGGACGTGGTGCGGGTGATGAGCGCGCTGTCCGATGGCGACCTGACCCAGAGCATCGACAAGAGCTACGACGGCGCCTACGCGGAGATGAAGAACTACGTCAACGACACCATCGCGCGCCTGTCGCAGGTGGTCAGCGAGGTCAACGGCAGCGCCGAGGCGCTGGCCAGCGCCTCGGAGGAAGTCAGCGCCACCGCGCAGTCGCTGAGCCAGGCGGCCAGCGAGCAGGCGGCCGGAGTCGAGGAGACCAGCGCCGCGATCGAGCAGATGACCGCCTCGATCGCGCAGAACACCGAGAACGCCAAGGTCACCGACGGCATGGCCAGCAAGGCCTCCAGCCAGGCGCTGGACGGCGGCGAATCGGTCCGCGCCACGGTGCAGGCGATGAAGCAGATCGCGCAGAAGATCGGCATCATCGACGACATCGCCTACCAGACCAACCTGCTCGCGCTGAACGCGGCGATCGAAGCGGCGCGCGCCGGCGAGCACGGCAAGGGCTTCGCCGTGGTCGCCGCGGAAGTGCGCAAGCTGGCCGAGCGCAGCCAGGTCGCCGCGCAGGAGATCGGCGACGTCGCCGGCTCCAGCGTCGAACTGGCCGAGAACGCCGGCAAGCTGCTCGAGCAGATGGTGCCGTCGATCAAGCGCACCTCCGACCTGGTGCAGGAAATCACCGCCGCGTCCGAGGAACAGGCCTCGGGCGTGAGCCAGATCAATACCGCGGTCGGCCAGCTCAACCAGACCACCCAGCAGGCCGCGTCCAACTCCGAGGAGCTGGCCGCCACCGCCGAGGAAATGAGCGGCCAGGCCGAGCAACTGCAGCAGTTGATGAGCTTCTTCAAGCTCGCCGGCGTGGCGCCGCCGCGCCGCGCGGCGACCGCGACCGCAGCCGCGCGCAAGCCGGCGCAGCCCGCCCGCGCCGCAGCGCGCAAGCCGTTCGTGCGTTTCGCCGACAGCCAGCTCGCGCTGGCCGGCGCTGCGCCGGACGAAGCCAATTTCGACAGTTTCTGAGGACCAGCCATGAACGCTCACGCATCCACCGTCCCGTTCGGCGGCACCGATCTCGCTCCCGACCAGTTCCTGACCTTCCTGCTCGGCAAGGAGATGTTCGGCGTCGGCATCCTCGGCATCAAGGAAATCATCGAATACCGCACGCCGACCGACGTGCCGATGATGCCGCCGGCCTTGCGCGGGGTGATCAACCTGCGCGGCGCGGTGGTGCCGGTGGTGGACCTGCAGCAACGCTTCGGCCGCTCCGCCAGCGAGGTCACCAAGCGCACCTGCATCGTCATCGTCGAAGTCGCCAACGGCAACGAGCGCCAGGTGCTGGGGCTGCTGGTGGACGCGGTCAGCGAAGTGCTGGAGATCGCCGCCGCCGACATCGCCCCGGCCCCTGCGTTCGGCGCCGGCATCCGCCGCGATTTCATCCACGGCATGGGCAAGGTCGGCGAACGTTTCGTGATCCTGCTCGATGCCGATGCGGCGCTGTCCACCCAGGAGTTCGTCGCCATGGCCGGCGTCGAGTCGGCTGCCGAGGAAGGCCTGGCCGCCTGAGTTTCCCGCGCGGCGTGGCGCCTCGCGCCGCGTCCACCTTGCCCACCGACGGAATCCGCATGTCGCTCGCCCCCGAAATCGCCACGCTCAGCCAATTCGGTACGGTCCTGGTCGTCGACGACAGCCATGTCCAGCGCGAGCATGCGCTGGCGCTGTGCCTGCGGCTGGGCGCGGTGGCGGTGGAGGGCGTGCCGGACGGCCATGCGGCGCTGGCGCGGGTGAGCCAGGGGCCGGCGCCGGGGCTGTTGATCGTGGATCTGGAAATGCCCGGCATGGACGGCGTGCAGCTGCTCGATGCGCTGGCCCGCTGCAACGTGCGCGTGCCGATCGTGGTCGCCTCGCAACGCGGCTCGGCGCTGATCGACTCGGTGCTGCAGGTCGGCCGCGCCAGCGGCCTGCAGGTGCTGGCCGGCCTGGAAAAGCCGCTGCGCGCGGCCGAACTCGATGCGGCGTTGCAGGCGCACCCGCAGCCGCTGCCGGCCGCGCGCAACGACGCCGGCGCCGGCGATCCGACCGACGCGGCGATGCTGCACGAGGCGCTGCGCCGCGGCGACATCGAAGTGGCGTACCAGCCCAAGGTGGACATGCGCAGCGGCCAGGTCAGCGGCGTGGAAGCGCTGGCGCGCTGGCGGCATCCGCAGAACGGGCAGATCGCGCCGGACCGCTTCATCGCCCTGGCCGAACGCGAAGGCCTGATCCATGCGCTGACCGCCAGCGTCGCCGACCAGGCGATGGCGCGGCTGGCGACCTGGAAGCAGTCCGGCTTCCGCCTGACCCTGGCGATCAACGTGTCGCCGTGCCTGCTGCAGGACCCCGGGCTGCTCGACGAACTGCAAACGCAACTGCGCCGCCACGGACTGGTGCCGGCCGACGTGATCCTGGAGATCACCGAAAGCTCGCTGGTCGAGGCCAGCGCGCTGGGCATGCTGGCACGGCTGCGGCTGCAGGGCTTCGGCCTGTCGCTGGACGACTACGGCACCGGCTTCTCCTCGCTGCAACAGCTGACCCGCATCCCCTTCACCGAACTGAAGATCGACCGCATCTTCGTGCACGACGCGCACCGCAGCCGCAATCTGCGCACCGTGCTCGAATCGGCGCTGGGCATGGCCCAACGGCTGGGCCTGAGCACCGTCGCCGAAGGCATCGAAACGGTCGAGGACTGGCAACTGCTGCAGGAACTGGGTTGCGACCTGGGCCAGGGCTATCTGCTGGCGCGGCCGATGGGCGGCGGCGCGCTGACTACCTGGCTGCTCGAGCACCAGACCCGGCTGCAGGAACACGGCCCCACCTCGGCGCAAGCGCCGCACCACTGACTCCCGGACCACCATGACCAGCACCGACACCATCACCGAGCAGGAATTCGGCAGGTTCCAGCGCTTCATCTTCGACGCCGCCGGCATCACCATTTCCCCGGCCAAGAAGGCGATGCTGTGCGGGCGCCTGGGCAAGCGCCTGAAGGCGCATTCGCTGCAGACCTACACCCAGTACATGAAGCTGCTGGAAAGCCGCGAAGGCAGCGGCGAGGTGCAGACCGCGATCGACCTGCTGACCACCAACGAAACCTACTTCTTCCGCGAACCCAAGCACTTCGACCTGCTGCGCAAGCTGGCCAGCGAGCACAAGGGCAACGCGCCGTTCCGCATCTGGAGCGCGGCCAGTTCCACCGGCGAGGAGGCCTACAGCATGGCGATGGTGCTGGACGACACGCTGCAAGGTCGCGCCTACGAAGTGGTCGGCACCGACATCAGCACCCGCGTGCTGGCCAAGGCGCGCACCGGCCACTATCCGCTGCAGCGCATCGAGCACATGCCGCCCGCCCTGCTCAAGCGCTACTGCCTGAAAGGCCGCGGCGAATACGAAGGTAGCCTGCTGATCGACCGCAAGCTGCGCGACAACGTGCGCTTCCTGCACGCCAACCTCAATGCGTCGCTGCCCAACCTCGGCCAGTTCGATGTGATCTTCCTGCGCAACGTGATGATCTACTTCAACGGCCAGACCAAGCGCGAAGTGGTCGCGCGGGTGCTGTCCACGCTCAAGCGCGGCGGCATCTTCTGCATCGGCCATTCGGAAAGCCTCAACGACGTCAACAACGAAGTCGTGCAGGTGGCGCCGTCGGTCTACCGCAAGCCATGAGCGCCCCTGCTGCATCTACAAGGAACGACCGATGACGACGACGATCAAGGCCATGGTGGTCGACGATTCGGCGGTGGTGCGCCAGGTGCTGGTGGCGGTGCTCAACGACGCGCCCGGGATCGAAGTGATCGCCGCGGCCGCCGACCCGCTGCTGGCGATCGAGAAGATGCGCCAACAATGGCCGGACGTGATCGTGCTGGACGTGGAAATGCCGAAGATGGACGGCATCACCTTCTTGCGCAAGATCATGAGCGAGCGCCCCACCCCGGTGGTGATCTGTTCCACCCTCACCGAAAAAGGCGCGCGGGTGACCATGGACGCGCTGGCCGCCGGCGCGGTGGCGGTGGTGACCAAGCCCAAGCTCGGGCTGAAGCAATTCCTTACCGACTCGGCCGAGGAACTCGTCGCCACGGTGCGCACCGCCGCGCGCGCCAACGTCAAGCGCCTGGCCGCGCGCAGTGCCGCGCCGCCGGTGGAAGCGGAGGTCAAGCACACCGCCGACGTGATCCTGCCGGCGCAGGGCGGGCGCCCGTTGGCGCAGACCACCGAACGGGTGATCGCGATCGGCACCTCCACCGGCGGTACCCAGGCGCTGGAGGAAGTGCTGACCGCGCTGCCGCGGGTCAGCCCCGGCATCGTCATCGTGCAGCACATGCCGGAGAAGTTCACCGCCGCGTTCGCCGCGCGGCTGGACAGCCTGTGCCAGATCGCGGTGAAGGAAGCGGCCAACAACGACCGCGTGGTCCCGGGCCGCGCGCTGATCGCGCCCGGCGGCAAGCACATGCTGCTGCGCCGCAGCGGCGCGCAGTATTTCGTCGAGGTGGTGGACGGGCCGCCGGTGAACCGGCACCGGCCGTCGGTGGACGTGCTGTTCCGCTCCGCCGCGCGCGCCGCCGGCGCCAATGCGCTGGGCATCATCATGACCGGCATGGGCGACGACGGCGCGGTCGGCCTGCTGGAGATGCGCCAGGCCGGCGCGCGCACCGTGGCCCAGGACGAACAGAGCAGCATCGTGTTCGGCATGCCCAAGGAAGCGATCAAGCGCGGCGGCGCGGAGAAGATCCTGCCGCTGGGCTCGATGGCGCGCGAGATCGTGCAGCAGCTGACCTAGCGCGGCTCGCCGCCGCCGAAATGCCGTCCCTGTAGGAGCGGCTTCAGCCGCGACAGGCATTACCAATAGAACCTGTCGCGGCTGAAGCCGCTCCTACAATTTCGCTACGGTCCGTGCCGCTACAGCTGCGACTCCACCGGCAACCAGCCGATCACACGCGCCGCGGCACGCCGCCAGATCCCTGCCTCCGGCTCGCGCTCCCAGGTCGTTGGCGGCCGCGCCGCCGCGTCGTGCCAGCGCACCGCCCCATCCTGCAGCGCCAGCCGGTAGCTGACCGGCGCCGACACCTTCGTCCGGTACAGCCGCTCGAGTTCGGCCGCCGCCGCGCGATCGCGGAACAGCAGGCCCATCTCGGTATTGAGATTCATCGAGCGCGGGTCGAGATTGAACGAGCCGATGAAGCCTTCGCGCCCATCGACCACGAACGCCTTGGTGTGCAGGCTGGCGCCGCTGGAGCCGAACAGGCTGCCGCCCGGATCGCCCTGCGGCTTGAGTTCGAACAGCGCCACGCCCTGGCGCAGCAGCGGCACCCGGTAGCCGGCATAGCCGCCATGCACCGCGACCACGTCGTTGGCCGCCAGCGAATTGGTCAGCACACCGACCGCGACGCCGCGCTGGCGCAGCTGGCCGATCCAGCGCATGCCCTCCGCGCCAGGCACGAAGTACGGCGAGATCAGCGCCAGTTCGCGCTGCGCGCGCGCCATTTCGCCGACCAGCCGCGGCGTCATCCAGTCCGCGCGCGGCGGCGCGCCTTCGGCCTTCTCCGGCGGGTCGGACACGATCGACGCCTCGGCGCTCCAGTGGATCGGGCGCTCGCCCTCGACCAGGTTGCGCACGCTGGGCGCCTGCCGCAGGCGCTGCACGTAGGGATGCGCCCGCGCCGAACCCAGGCCGGCATCAATGCTGGCGCGCAGCCTGGGCAGCGCCTCCGGCTCGGCCTGTACCAGCGCGCCGAGCGGCACCGCGGTGCGGCTGTTCCAGTAGGCGTCGAAGATCTGCGCGGCCTGCGCCACCGCCGGCCCCACCACCGCCACATCGGTGTCCATGAAATTGGTGTCGCGCGCCGCATCGAAGTATTCGTCGCCGACGTTGCGCCCGCCCACCACCGCCATGCGCCCATCGGCGATCCAGGCCTTGTTGTGCATGCGCCGGTTGACGCTGAAGAAGCGCAGCACCAGTTCCACCCCGCGCATCAGCGTGCCTTCGCGGGCGCGGGTCGGGTTGAACAGCCGCACCTCGATCAGCGGATGACTGTCCAGCGCGGCCAGCACCGAATTGCTGCCGTGCACGTTCATGTCGTCCAGCAGCAGGCGCACGCGCACGCCGCGGTCGGCGGCGCGCAACAATTCGTTGTAGAGCAGGTTGCCGGTGAAATCCGCATGCCAGATGTAGTACTGCAGGTCCAGGCTGCGCCCGGCCGCGCGCGCGGCCGCCGCGCGCACCGCGAACGCCTCGACGTTGTCGGGCAGGATCACCATGCCGCTGTGCCCGGGATGCGCGGCGGTCAGCGGCGCCACCACCCGGTCGATCGGGGTGTGCAGCGCGGTCGCCGGCAAGGCGTGGCTGGCCGGCCCCTGCGCGCGGTCGGCGAAGCGGCCGTAGCCGTACAGCGCCGCCAGCGAGGCCAGCACCAACGCGGCCAGGGCGATGCCGCTCCATTTCAGCGCCTTCTTCATCTTGCGGACTCCCCATGACATCGGCGCAGTGTAGGCAATGCCCTGTGTAGGCCGCTGCGCGAACGCGCTCACCCCGAGTTGATGTGCTCCTTGCAGTACAAGCGCCGATACGCGGTTGGGGTCATGCCCAGGCGTTGGCGGAAGATGCGGCGGAAATAGCCGCAATCGCTGAAACCGGCGCGCTGCGCGACTTCGTCGACGGTGCAGGTGTTCACCAGCAGCAGTTTCTCGGCAAAGGCGATGCGCTGGCGATGGATCGCCTCGGTCAGCGTGGTGCCGAACGCGCGGCGGTAGATGCGGCCCAGGTAGTCCGGATTGCAATGCAGCTGCGCGGCCAGCGTGGACGCGGTCAGCGCGGTATGGAACTGGGTGCCGATCAGCTGCTTGGCGCGGTACGCCAGCGCCACGCCGGCGCGATCGGAGTCGTGCGGATCGGGCCAGGCGCCGGCCACGCATTGCAGCATCGACAGCACGATCGGCTCCAGCATCGGCAGCGTGCGCCGTTCTTCCTGCTCGGCGAGGAACCAGCGGAACAGGCCAACGAAACGCTCCGGATCGCGGATCGCGGTGCGTTGCGGCATCGACAGCAGCGTCGCCTCGTCCGCGGCGACGGCGGTCGGTGCCAGTTCGAAATGCACCCAGTAGAACCGCAGCTCGTCGGAGAAGCGGCCCAGGCCGGCGTGTTCGCGCCCCGGCCACAGGATCAGCGTCTCGCCGGGGCCGATGTGGAAGTCGTCGTCCTGTTCACGGATCGACAAGGTGCCGCGCTCGACGAAGATCAGTTCGTAGGACTGGATCACCCGCGTCGGGTGCGCACCGACCCCGCGGGAAATGAACAGTCCGCCGTTCTGCACCCGGATCGGATAGGCGACTGCGAGTTCGAGCATGTCGGAAGCGTCTCCCCGCGAGAATGGCACGCTGCACTGCAGCAAACAAAGCGCGGCATCGCCGCGCACGCCGCCGTAGCCGCGCAGGTCGGAATCGTACCGTTTTTATACCGCACCGGCTCTTGTTCCGATGCCGCCGGCATGCGACTTTGCGGTGGCGCCGCATCCCGCGCCCGCCAGGAACCGTCCCGTTGAATGCGACCGCCGTTGGCCCCGTTGCCGCAGGCGCCGAACAGGCCGCCACGCACCGCCTCTCGCGCCTGGAAAAGTTCGGCTACGGCCTGGGCGATGCCGGCGGCACCATCGTCACCTGCCTGATCGCCAACTTCCTCACGTTCTTCTACACCGATGTGTTCGGCCTGACCCCGGCGCTGGTGGGCACGCTGTTCACCGTGCTGCGCATCGCCGACGCGGTGTCCGATCCGCTGATGGGCCTGCTCGCCGACCGCACCCGCAGCCGCTGGGGCCGCTTCCGTGGCTGGCAGCTGTGGATCGCCTTGCCGATCGGCATCGCCTGCGTGCTGACCTTCAGCACCCCGCAACTGAGCTACGCGGCCAAGGTCGCCTACGCCTTTGCCAGCTATTTCCTGCTGTCGCTGTGCTACACCGCGATCAACGTGCCGTATTGCGCGCTGATCAACAGCATGACCAGCGACCACCGCGAAGTGGTGTCGGCGCAGTCGTGGCGCTTCGTGCTGTGCGGCATCGCCGGCTTCCTGGTCTCGGTCGGGCTGCCGTGGCTGGTGCGAGTGCTCGGCAATGGCGATACCGCGCACGGCTACCAGCTCGGCGTGGGCCTGCTCAGCCTGCTGGCGGTGGCGATGTTCCTGTGTTGCTTCTTCGCCGTGCGCGAGCGCGTGCCGGTCAGCCTGCTGGGCGAGGCCGGCATCGGCGAGCACCTGCGCGGGCTGTTGCGCAACGACCAGATGCGGCTGGTGCTGCTGATGTCGTTCCTGCTGATCAACGTGTTCAACATCCGCGGCGGCGGCTATCTGTACTTCATCAGCTACGTGCTCGGCGGCGGCGCCGGCTACACCTCGCTGTTCTTCGCGATGGTGGCGCTGGCCACGGTGCTCGGCGCGATCGTGGTCAACGCGCTGTGCCGCCGTTTCGATCCGCTGGCGCTGTACCTGCACACCAACCTGGCGCTGGCCGCGCTGGGCGTGCTGCAGTGGTGCATGCCCACCGGGCCGGCGCAGCAGACGCTGTGGCTGGGGCTGATCTTCGTCAACTGCCTGGTGCTCGGCTTCGCGCTGCCGTTGCACTTCTCGATCATGGCCTTTGCCGACGACTACGGCGCGTGGAAGAACCGCATCCGTTCCTCCGGCATCAACTTCGCCTTCAACCTGTTCTGCATCAAGCTGGCCTGGGCCTCGAGCGCGGTGGTGATCAGCTACCTGTTCGTGCGCGTGGGCTACCGTGCCGGCGCCGAGCACCAGACCGCCGCCTCGCTGCAGGCGATCACCCTGCTGGAAACGCTGATTCCGGCGGGCATCCACCTGCTGCTGGCCGCGGTGATCTACCGCTGCCGCCTGCGCCGGCCGCTGCTGGCCGAGATCGGCGCCGATCTGGCCGCGCGACCGGTGCACTGACGCCCTTCCCTCTCTCCCTCCCCAGGATCGACTCCTCCATGCCGCTTTCGCTCGCCCCGCCGCCCGAACTCCCGCTCGACCGCCTGCGCATCGCCGACCCGTTCTGGCAGCGCTACCAGCGCCTGGTGCAGGAGGTGGTGCTGCCGTACCAGTGGGATGCGCTCAACGACAACGTCGCCGATGCCGAACCCAGCCACGCGATCGAGAACTTCCGCATCGCCGCCGGGCGCAGCGACGGCGCGTTCTACGGCATGGTGTTCCAGGACAGCGACGTGGCCAAGTGGCTGGAAGCGGTGGCCTACCTGCTCGCGCAGCATCCCGATCCGGCGCTGGAGCGCGATGCCGACGCCACCATCGAACTGATCGGTGCCGCGCAGCAGGCCGACGGCTACCTCAACACCTATTTCACGGTGAAGGCGCCGGAACAGCGCTGGACCAACCTGGCCGAATGCCACGAGCTGTACTGCGCCGGGCACATGATCGAGGCCGGCGTCGCCTACCACCAGGCCACCGGCAAGCGCGCGCTGCTGGACATCGTGTGCCGGCTCGCCGACCACATCGACGCCACCTTCGGCCCAGGCCCGGACCAGCTGCACGGCTACCCCGGACATCCGGAGATCGAACTGGCGCTGATGCGCCTGTACGAGGCCACCGGCGAGCCGCGCTACCTGGCGCTGACCCGCTACTTCGTCGAGCAGCGCGGCACCGCGCCGCACTACTACGACGAGGAATACGAAAAGCGCGGGCGCAGCTTCTTCTGGGGCGGGCATGGGCCGGCGTGGATGATCGAGGACAAGGCCTACAGCCAGGCGCATGTGCCGGTCGCGCTGCAGACCACCGCGGTCGGCCACGCGGTGCGCTTCGTCTACCTGTACGCCGGCGTGGCGCACCTGGCGCGGCACAGCGGCGACGCCGACCTGCGCGCGACCTGCGAACGGCTGTGGGAGAACACCACCCAGCGGCAGCTGTACCTCACCGGCGCGATCGGCGCGCAGAGCTACGGCGAAGCCTTCAGCGTCGACTACGACCTGCCCAACGACACCGCCTACAACGAGAGCTGCGCCTCGATCGGGCTGATGATGTTCGCCAACCGCATGCTGCAGCTGGCGCCGGACAGCCGCTACGCCGACGTGATGGAGCGTGCGCTGTACAACACCGTGCTGGCCGGCATGGCCCTGGACGGGCGCCACTTCTTCTACGTCAACCCGCTGGAAGTGCATCCGCCCACGGTGCACGGCAACCACGGCTTCGACCACGTCAAGCCGGTGCGCCAGCGCTGGTTCGGCTGCGCCTGCTGCCCGCCGAACATCGCCCGCGTGCTGACCTCGCTCGGCCACTACATCTACACTCGGCGCGACGACACGCTCTACGTGAACCTGTATGTCGGCAGCGATGCGGCGTTCGACGTGGACGGACAGACCCTGACCCTGCGCCAGCGCGGCGAATACCCGTGGCAGGAGCAAGTCGAACTGAGCGTGGATTGCGAGGCGCCGATCGAGGCCGCCCTGGCGCTGCGCCTGCCGGACTGGTGCCGCGCGCCGCAACTGCGGCTCAACGGCGAAGCGGTGGCGATCGAGGCGCATCTGCAGCACGGCTATTGCGTGCTGCGCCGGCGCTGGCAACGCGGCGACACCCTGCACCTGGACTTGCCGATGCCGGTGATGCGAGTCAGCGGCCATCCGCGCGTTCGCCATCTGGCCGGCAAGGTCGCGCTGCAGCGCGGGCCATTGGTGTATTGCCTGGAGCAGGCCGACAACGGCACGCAACTGCACCAGCTGCGCCTGCCCGCCGACGCGGCGATCCGCAGCGAACCCGGCAGCGGCACGCTGGCCGGCCAGGTGCTGCTGCAGGCCGAAGGCGAACGCCTGCACGGCCACGACGACGCACAGGCCGACGCCTCGCCGCTGTACCGCTACGACGCGCCGCCGCCGTCGCGGCAGGCGCAGACCCTGACCTTCGTGCCCTACTTCGCCTGGGCCAACCGCGGCGAAGGCGAGATGCGAGTGTGGGTGGACGCGAGCGGCAACGACTGAAGCCGCGCGACGCCGCGCCGCGCGTTACAGATCGGCGAGGATCTGCTGGCGCCGGCGTTCGTACTCCGCCTGGTCGACCAGGCCCTGCGCGCGTAACGCCTCGAGCGCGCGCAACCGCGTTTCCACCGATGCCGCGGGCGGCAGCGGTGGTGGCGCAGCGGCGCGACGCGACGCTTGCGCACGCCGGTCGGCGCGCATCGCCAGCCATACCGCCGCGAACACCAGCACCGGCAGCGCCAGCAGAACCGACATGATCACGAAGTGCCAGATGCTGAAACCGAACATCCCATCCTCCTTGATGCGGCAGGTAGCGCCAGCGTGTTACTTGGCCTTGCCCTGGTTGGCCACCGCTTCGGCCGCCTTCTTCGCCGCTTCCTGATCGCCGAGATAGCGGTAGGACTGCACCTTCAATTCGTCGTCCAACTCGAACAGCAGCGGGATGCCGGTGGGGATATTGAGTTCCAGGATTTCCTCACGCGAGACGCCGTTCAAATACTTGTACAGCGCGCGCAGCGAGTTGCCGTGCGCGGTGACCAGCACGGTCTGCCCGGCCTTCAGCTGCGGCGCGATCGCGTCGTGCCAGTACGGCAGCACGCGCTCGAGCGTGGTCGCCAGCGACTCGGTGGCCGGCAACGCATTGCGGTCGAGCGTGGCGTAGCGGCGGTCGTGCAGCGGATGACCCGGATCGTCGGCGTCCATCGGCGGCGGCGGGATGTCGTAGGAACGGCGCCAGATCTTGACCTGCTCCTCGCCGTGCTTGGCCGCGGTCTCGGCCTTGTCCAGGCCCTGCAGGCCGCCGTAGTGGCGTTCGTTGAGGCGCCAGCTCTTGTGCACCGGCAGCCAGTCCTGATCCAGTTCCTTCAGCGCGCCCTGCAGAGTGTGGATGGCGCGCTTGAGCACCGAGGTATGCGCCACGTCGAACTGCAGCCCCTCCTCGCGCAGCAGGCGCCCGGCGGCGGCGGCTTCCTGGCGGCCTTGCTCGGTGAGTTCCACATCCACCCAGCCGGTGAAGCGGTTATCCAGGTTCCACTGGCTCTGGCCATGGCGCAACAATACGAGTTTGCGGGTCACTGCGACGGTCTCCGTTGGGGGATGCGTGGGTCGTGCGGCCCTGGATTGTAGCGGGATGTGACGGCTGGGAATGGGGAAATGGGAATGGGGGAATGGGAAACGGCCTGGCGTTCCAGCGCGCCTTGCCGTCTGGCGATCTGTCGCGGCTGAAGCCGCTCCTACAAGGCGCGCCGGGCTGGCGCTACGCCGGAACGCAAGCGGATCGGCGCTGACCACCGTCACCCTCTTGTCGAGACCGCGACCTCTCGTCGCCAGGCATCAGGAACCTGCTTCAACGATTCCCCATTCCCGTTTCCCCATTCCCAGCTCCTCCACGCCACAGCCACGACCACCGCGCGATCATCGCCGCATGGACACTCCTTCGCACAATGTCTTCGGCGACTGGGACGGCAGCATCGTGCAGGCGCGGGCGCTGCAGGCCACGCTGGCCAAGCAGGTGCGGCTGCACGACGAGGTGCCGGACCCGCCGCGCTGGCTGGCCGGGTTCGACGTCGGTTTCGAGGACGAAGGCCGCATCACCCGCGCCGCCGCCGTTCTGATCGATGCCGACACCCTGCAACCGCAACAGGCCGAGATCGCCCGCGTGCCGACCTCGATGCCCTACGTGCCGGGCTTGCTGAGCTTTCGCGAACTGCCGGCGCTGCTGGCCGCGCTGGCCCTGCTGCGGCAGCGTCCGGACCTGGTGTTCGTCGATGGCCAGGGCATCGCCCATCCGCGCCGGCTCGGCATCGCCGCGCACTTCGGCGTGATCAGCGGCCTGCCCAGCATCGGCGTGGCCAAGAAGCTGCTGGCCGGACGCTACGACGAACCCGGGCCGCAGGCCGGCGACCGCAGCCCCATCGTGCACCGCGGCGACACTGTCGGCTGGGCGCTGCGCAGCAAGTCGCGCTGCAATCCATTGATCGTCTCGCCCGGCCACCGCGTCGCGGTGGACAGCGCGCTGGACTGGACCCTGCGCTACCTGCGCGGCTACCGGCTGCCGGAACCGACCCGCCTGGCCGACCGGCTGGCCTCGCGACGCGGCGAGGTCGCGGTGCAGGCAGCCGAGAGCGGGCAGTTGTTCTGAATCGAGCCGCTACGCATCGATGCGTTGGGCGCCGCCTCTACACGACGCGCGGCGGCGGCAAGCACCGCCTGCAGCAGCACGATGCGATCTGCCGCCGGCCACGCGGCGATCGCGCGTGGCCGGCGACAGGCATCGCTGGCGGCTAGCGGTTGCCGACGTTGATCCCGCCGTTGACGATCTGGATGTACATGCCGGCCGGGCGTGCGCGCGCCAGGAATTGGCGGTTGACGCCGGCCAGGCCGGTTCCGCCGGCGCAATCGGCCGAGCTCATGCCGATCACGGTGTAACTAATATTGGTACGCAGCGTCGGGCCGGCGATGCGGCCGCCGTTGTTGACCGCATAACATCCGCTGCCCTGCCCGCCCACCACCATCAACGCCTTGGCGCTCCACAGTGAGTTGATGATCACGGTGGGGACATTGATGTCGGCGCTTTGCGCCTGTGTCGGCATGGCGGAAAACGCCGCTATCGCCATCGCCATCGACAGCACGGCGGTGACGGTGTTACTGGATTTCGACGAACGGATCATCAGCTTGTTCTCGCTTGTTGGGGGACGGATGCAGCGAGCGCGCTGCAACGCTGCGGCCAGGACGGCCCCGACCGGCAGCGCCCGATTATTCCGATTCGCTGTTGATAATTTCACCGCAAGTTACAAATTTGCAGACAAAAAACGCGCGCCCTCTCGCACTATGCGATTTCGCTTGTCTGGCATACCCACTACGCATGCCAGTAGCGGTGCGGCGCCGGCGCAGCCCTGTGCGGCATCGCCCCCACGCGGCGCAGTAAACACTCCGGTCCGGGACAGTCCGTCTTGCTGCAACGCTCCCACTTCGGCCATCGCGCATGCGAAGCTCGTGCCCCTGTTCCCAGCTCCGCGAGGCCGCGCATGCCCACCCTGATCGCTCCCCGCGTCCACGACATCGGCGGCTTCGAAGTGCGCCGCGCGGTGCCCAGCCTGCAGGCGCGCAGCGTCGGCCCGTTCGTGTTCATCGACCACATGGGCCCGGCGATCTTCGAACCCGGCCGCGGCGTGGACGTGCGCCCGCATCCGCATATCGGCCTGGCCACGGTGACCTTCCTGTGGTCCGGCGAAATCGGCCACCGCGACACGCTCGGTTCGGACCAGGTGATCCGCGCCGGCGACGTCAACTGGATGACCGCCGGCCGCGGCATCGCCCATTCCGAGCGCACGCCCACGCCGCTGCGCGCGCAGCCGCATCCGCTGCACGGCATGCAGACCTGGGTGGCGCTGCCGAAGTCGGCCGAGGAAACCGCACCGGCGTTCTACCACCACGCCGCCGCCAGCCTGCCGCAGCAGCGCCGCGACGGGGTGTGGCTGCGGGTGATCGCCGGCCGCGCCTACGGCGAGGAATCGCCGGTCAAGGTGTTCGCGGACACGCTGAACGTGGCGCTGGACCTGGACGCGGACGCGGAGATCGACCTGGACACGGGCCACGTGCAGCGCTCGCTGTACGTGCTGGAAGGCGAAGCGCAACTGGACGGCGTGGACATCCCCGCGCGCTACCTGGTGCTGCCCGAAGCCGGCGCACGCGGGCGGCTGCGCGCCAAGACTCCGCTTAAGGCGATGCTGATGGGCGGCGAGCCGCTGGACGGGCCGCGCCACCTGTGGTGGAACTTCGTGTCCAGCTCCACCGAACGCATCGAGCAGGCCAAGCGCGACTGGCAAGAGGGCCGCTTCGGCCTGATCCCCGGCGACGACCAGGAATTCATCCCGCTGCCCGAGCCGGGCAAGTAACGCCTGCCGGCGCGATCGGGCTTGATTCGGCTGCAGCGTCGCGTGGCGCTGCGGCATCCCCTGCTTCGACGCGGCACGGGCGCCGCAGCGGCGAGCGGCCGCTGACTGCGTTCAGGCGAGCGCCTCCCGCGACAGCGCCGGATCGCGTGCTTCCGACCCGCACTCCAATTGTCAAGTGCCGCTCGCTGGGCTATGGTTCGGGCAGCGGCGGGGACATTGCGGCCGCACACCGGGACACGCATTGCGTAGGGGTATGCACTGCACGCGGATCCCGCAAAGGAATGAGGGTGACGTGCCGTGCGGCCTGCGTCGGCGTGCGCTGAAGATCGATACCGTCGCGGCGCGACGGTGCATGGGGACATCGCAAATGAGGGTTGCAAACTGGCTCACCGGCCTGTCGGTCCTGCCTGCCGTACTGGCGGCGGCCACGGCCATGGCGCAACAGGCGCAAAACTGTCCGCAACTGCCGCCGCAGTCCAAGCTGCAGTGGAGCGAGCGCAGCGACAAGGGCTTCATCGTGTGCCGCGCGACGGCCGCCGACGGCCGCCAGGTACTCGGCATGATGCTGACCTCGCGCGACCCGAACATCCCGCTGGCGCGCAACCTGCGCGAAGAGAAAGGCAGCATCGCCGGCGAAAGCATGCATTGGTACCGGCCGGATCTGGGTGGAGTCGACGCGCCGGGCCTGGCCTCGCGCCGGGTCACCGTGGTCGAGCTGGGCAAGGACCACTACGCCCAGGTCTGGATCGATGCCGGCGACGTGCAGGAACTGCAATCGCTGCAATCGCTGGTGCAGGGACTGGACATGCGCCCGACCAGCGTGGCGCTGGATCGCTGAGTCTGGCGACGCTTTTGTAGGAACGGCTTCAGCCGCGACAGGTTCTATCCGTAGAGCCTGTCGCGGCGTAGAGCAGCTCCTACAGGGTTTCATGGGAGTGGCTATCGCCACCCCAGGCCGCTAGAACCGCCCTTCCTGGAAATCCACGAAGGCCTGCATCAGTTCTTCGCGCGTGTTCATCACGAACGGCCCGTGTCGCGCCACCGGCTCGCGCAGCGGGCGGCCGGCGACCAGGATCAGCCGCGCGCCCGCCGTTCCGGCCTGCAACTGCAGCAGGTCGCCGCCGCCGAGCACGGCCAGGGTCTGCGCCGGCAGCTCGCGCGCGGCCTCGCCCTCGCCCAGCGTCGCGGCGCCTTCGTAGGCGTAGGCGAACGCGTTGTGCCCGGCCGGCAGCAGGCAGTCCCAGCGCGCGTCCGCATCCAGCGCGATGTCCAGGTACAGCGGATCGGTGGCCGGCTGGACGATCGGCCCATGCACGTCGCCGACCTGGCCGGCGATCACCTTGACCGTCACCCCAGGCGCCGGATGCGCCAGCGGGATGCGCTCGGGCGCGAACTCCTGGTAGCGCGGCGCGGTCATCTTGTCGCGCGCCGGCAGGTTCACCCACAGCTGGAAGCCGCGCATGCGCCCGGACTCCTGTTCCGGCATCTCCGAATGCACCAGGCCGCGACCGGCGGTCATCCACTGCACGCTGCCCGGGGTCAGCAGGCCTTCGTTGCCATGGTTGTCCTTGTGCCGCATGCGCCCGTCGAGCATGTAGGTGACGGTCTCGAAACCGCGGTGCGGATGGCTGGGGAAACCGCCGATGTAGTCCTCGGCGCGATCGGTACCGAATTCGTCGAGCAGCAGGAACGGGTCCAGCTCGGGCAGCTCGGCGCCGCCGATGACGCGGGTCAGCCGGACCCCGTCGCCGTCGGCGGTGGCGCGGCCACGGATGGTGCGCGCGATGCGCGCGGGGGCGGCGGTGAGGGTGTCGGTCATGCAGGCGATCTCCTGGTGAAGCACCGAATATGGGCGTGCCGCTGCCGGCGGCCAATCGCGATGCGCGCAACCCATCGTTCCATCGCGAGGCGCCGCCCGCTGCTCCCTTCTCCCCTCGGGGGAAGGTGCCCCACAGGGGCGGATGAGGGTCCGGGCGCAGCCTCGTGCACCCAAACTCCACGAGACGCTTCGCACCATACCCTCACCCCAACCCCTCTCCCGATGGGAGAGGGGCTACGGCTGTTCCTTCTCCCACCGGGACCATGGCCCCCTTTTCGGGGGAAGGTGCCCCGCAGATGAGGGTCGGGCGCAGCCTCGTGCAGCGTCCATTAGCGCAAGCTGGTTTTGCGAGGGCTTCGCCTCGTACCCTCACCCCAACCCCTCTCCCGGTGGGAGAGGGGTAATTGACTACGACCAAAGTACTAGGGCCATTGCCTGTCCCGGCATTGACCCCCCAGGCCATCGGGGCGACCCTTGCGGGAATCTTGTGGGGGAGCGATCTGCATGAAAGGGTTTTCCAAACTGGCCTGGGCCGCGCTCGCGGTGCTGGCGGCGTTCTGCCTGGGCACCATCGCCCTGCGCCGCGGCGAACACATCAACGCACTGTGGATCGTGGTCGCCGCGGTCTCGATCTACCTGATCGCGTATCGCTTCTACAGCCTGTTCATCGCCACCAAGGTGATGCAGCTGGACACCACCCGGGCCACGCCCGCCGTGCTCAACAACGATGGCCTGGACTACGTGCCGACCAACAAGCACGTGCTGTTCGGCCACCACTTCGCCGCCATCGCCGGCGCCGGACCGCTGGTCGGCCCGGTGCTCGCCGCGCAGATGGGCTACCTGCCCGGGCTGCTGTGGCTGGTGGTCGGCGTGGTGTTCGCCGGCGCGGTGCAGGACTTCGTGGTGCTGTTCCTGTCCAGCCGCCGCAACGGCCGCTCGCTCGGCGACCTGGTGCGCGAGGAGATGGGCCAGATCCCTGGCACCATCGCCCTGTTCGGCGCGTTCCTGATCATGATCATCATCCTGGCGGTGCTGGCGATGGTGGTGGTCAAGGCGCTGGCGGAGAGTCCGTGGGGCATGTTCACGGTGATCGCGACGATGCCGATCGCGATCATGATGGGCGTGTACATGCGCTACATCCGCCCCGGCAAGATCGGCGAGATCTCGGTGGTCGGGCTGATCCTGCTGCTGGCCGCGATCTGGTTCGGAGGCAAGGTCGCCGCCGATCCGACCTGGGGCCCGGCCTTCACCTTCACCGACGTGCAGATCACCTGGATGCTGATCGGCTACGGCTTCGTCGCCTCGGTGCTGCCGGTGTGGCTGCTGCTGGCACCGCGCGACTACCTGTCCACCTTCCTCAAGATCGGCACCATCATCGCCCTGGCCATCGGCATCCTGGTGGTCATGCCCGACCTGAAGATGCCGGCGCTGACCCAGTACGCGCACAACGGCATGGGCCCGGTGTGGACCGGCGGCATCTTCCCGTTCCTGTTCATCACCATCGCCTGCGGCGCGGTGTCCGGTTTCCATGCGCTGATCTCCTCCGGCACCACCCCCAAGCTGCTCGCCAACGAAGGCCACATGCGCTACATCGGCTACGGCGGCATGCTGATGGAGTCGTTCGTCGCGGTGATGGCGCTGGTCGCCGCCTCGATCATCGAACCGGGCGTGTATTTCGCGATGAACGCGCCGGCCTCGATGGTCGGCAGCGACGTGGTCGCGGTCGCGGCCAAGGTCAGCGAATGGGGCTTCGCGATCACCCCCGAGGTGCTCGAGGCCACTGCCCGCGACATCGGCGAGACCACCATCCTGGCCCGCGCCGGCGGCGCCCCCACCCTGGCGGTGGGCATCGCGCAGATCCTGCACCAGTTGCTGCCGGGCGAGGACATGATGGCGTTCTGGTACCACTTCGCGATCCTGTTCGAGGCGCTGTTCATCCTCACCGCGGTCGATGCCGGCACCCGCGCCGGGCGCTTCATGCTGCAGGACCTGCTCGGCAACTTCGTGCCGGCGCTGAAGCGGACCGAGTCGTGGGCCGCCAACATCGTCGCCACCGGCGGCTGCGTGGCGCTGTGGGGCTACCTGCTGTACACCGGAGTCAAGGATCCGTACGGCGGCATCCGCACGCTGTGGCCGCTGTTCGGCATCTCCAACCAGATGCTCGCCGGCATCGCGCTGATGCTGGGCACGGTGGTGCTGTTCAAGATGAAGCGCGACCGCTACGCCTGGGTCACCATCGTGCCGGCGCTGTGGTTGCTGATCTGCACCACCTACGCCGGGTTGATCAAGATCTTCGACCCGAATCCGGCGCAGGGCTTCCTGGCGCAGGCGCACAAGTTCCAGGACGCGATCGCCAGCGGCACCATCACCGCGCCGGCCAAGACCCTGCCGCAGATGCAGCAGATCGTCACCAACGCCTACGTCAACACCGGGCTGACCGCGCTGTTCCTGTTCGTGGTGCTCTCGATCCTGATCTACTCGGTCAAGACCATCCTCGCCGCGCGCCGCAACCCGCAGCGCAGCGACAAGGAAACCGCGTACGTGGCGCTGCAGCCGCACCAGATGGCGGACGTGTGATGAGCAACGATCTGGTTCCGGTCGGGCAATACCAGGCGCACCGCCGGCTGTGGCGGCGCCTGGTGCAGACCGCGCGGCTGTGCTGCGGCATTCCCGACTACGACAACTACGTGCGCCATGTGCTGGAGAAACACCCCGACCGGCAACCGATGGACTACAAGACCTTCTTCCGCGAGCGCCAGGAAGCGCGGTATGGCGGCAAGAGTGGGTTTCGTTGTTGTTGAAAGGCCGGGATGACCAGCCATTCGGCTGTGGAAAGCCGGGATTGGGGATTTGGGATTGGCAAAGGCGGCAGCGCGGTGCCCGAGGGCATCGCGGCTGCGGAAGGCACGCCATGACGCTCCGGTGCGTGAGCGCGCACTCCGACATGCTTTGAACACGCGCCACCCCATGTAGGAGCGGCTTCAGCCGCGACAGGCAGCACGAAGAAGACACGCACCACGAATGGCGAGACGCTGTCCGGAGCGACTCTCGCCGTCCGCGACGCTACGCGAAGGCTCCAGCGAGCGGACAGCCCCGGCTGTGCGCTTTTGCGTCGCCGCCACCCGGCAGCGCGACCTCCCGATCGAAACTACGCCGCCGCCGCGCGCACCAGTTCCGCATAGACCTGCGGCAACTGCCGCATATGCTCCATCACCGCCGCCACGCCGAGGTGGCGCAGGGTGTCGGCATGGCCCGGCGGGATATGCGCCGCGCCGGTGAAACCGATCACGGTCATGCCCGCAGCCAGCGCCGCACTGGCGCCGGTGACGCTGTCCTCGATCACCAGGCAACGCGCTGGCGCCGCACCCAGCGTGTGTGCGGCCAGCAGGTAGACGTCCGGCGCCGGCTTCGGCCGCGCCACCATGTCGGCGCCGAAGATGTGGCCGTTCACCCGTTCGCTCAGCCCAGCGCGCGCCACCGACGCCACCACGCTGTGGCGCAGGCTGTTGGAAGCGACCGCCAGCGGCAGCGGCAACGCCAGCAGCGCTTCGCGGACGCCATCGATCGGCTGTACCTCGGCGGCGATCAACGCTTCCGAACGCTCGCGGATGTCCTCGAACAGGCCCGGCGGCAGGGTCACCGCGAAATGCCGCTGCACCCGCTCCACGATCTCGTGCGCGGTCTGGCCGAAACTGCCGGCGAGGTAGGCCTCCAGCTCCGCCCGCGGCACGTAGGCGCCCAGCGCGTCGAACATGACCCGGTCGGCCAGCACCTCGCTGTCGACAAGCACGCCGTCGCAGTCGCTGATCAGCAGGTCGAAAGGGGTCGCGGTCATCGCAAGGGCCTCGGCGGAAACCGGCATTATGCCAAGTTGCGCATGTATGCCGCCTGCGTGCGGCAGCGCTGACGCGTGCGCTTCGCCGCAATCGAGCCACTCCCCGCTTTCGGCGCAACCATTCGTTTCGCGTTAATCGACGTTCCACTGCGCATGGCACGCCACGCGGATCGCGCCAGCCCTGTAACAAAACCTTACCGAACCGACGCCGGACAGCTGCTAGCATCGGCGAAGGTGGCAAGGAATGTCGCCACCGGCAACAGGAACGCGAACAGGAAAAGGAGCCCTCCATGCGCAAGCAGTTCCCCGCCCTGATCGCGCTTGCGACCTCGATGTTCTTCTCGGTCTCATGCGCCGCCCCGCCCGGCGCCAAGGAGCAATCTGCCATGTCAGCCACGCTGCAGGATCACTCGGTCGCATTCCGCGATCCCCATCTCGCCGACATCGCCGCCGCCGTCGCGCGCGGCGATGCCGCCCGCATCGCCGCGCTCGCGCCCGGCGTGGACCTGTCCGCGCACGGCGATCAGAACGTCACCCTGCTCGAATATGCGATCTGGAACGAACAGCCGCGCGCGCTCGGCGCCTTGCTGGACGCCGGCGCCAATCCGGCCGAACCGGGCATGGACCAGGAAACCGTGGTGCACATGGCGGCGATGGCCAAGGATCCGCAATACCTGAAGATCCTGCTGCAGCATGGCGCGCCGGTAGACCCGGTCAGCGCGCGCGGCAACTGGACGCCGCTGTTCCGCGCGCTGCAGAGCAAGCGCGACGAGCAGATCCAGCTGCTGCTGCAGGCCGGTGCCGATCCGCACCGGGTCGATGCCAGCGGCAACTCGCTGCTGCACCTGGCCGCGCAGAGCAGCGCCGGCAATCCGTGGGTACTGAAACTGCTGCAGGCCGGGGTCGATCCGGGCCTGCGCAACGCGCAGCAGAAGACCTTCCAGGCGTACTTCTTCACTACGCCCGAGCGCCTGCTCAACAGTACCGCGCAGCAGACCCGCGCAGCGGTACGCGAGTGGTTGAGCGCCCACGACATCCCCCTGGAAGCGGCCCGCTGAGGCGGCTGTTCGCACACACGCAAGGAGCCGCGCATGAGCCAGAACGATCTCCCCGACAACGCCGCGTCCGCCCCCTTCGCCGAGGCCGTTCGCGGCCAGCAGCCGCAGGCGGTGGACACGCAACTTCCCACCCTGCTGCAGGACCTGTACACCACGGCCGACCAGCGCCGCGCCGGCGGCGCTGAAAGCTTCGCGGCGCTGCCCGATGGCTGGACCCGCCTGGACGACGGCGCGGTACAGCGCGCCGGCATCGATCCGAGCATGCTGCACGACGCCAAGAGCGGCTTCGACGCTGCGTTCTACCGCAACGAACAGGGCAACGTGGTGCTGGCGTTCTGCGGCACCGACGAAGGCAAGGACTGGAAGCACAACATCGGCCAGGGCCTGGGCTTTGCCGACGCGCAGTACGCCTCGGCGATCCAGCTCGGCAGCCAGGCCAAGCAGGCGTTCGGCCAGGACCTGATGATCTCCGGGCATTCGCTCGGCGGCGGCCTGGCCGCGGCCTCGGCGATGGTCAACGACGTGCCGGCGGTCACCTACAACGCCGCAGGGGTCAACGACCGCACGCTGGAACGCGAAGGCCTGGACGCATCCGCGGCCAAGGCCTATGCCGCCGACGGCTTGATCCGCGGCTACCACGTCAAGAACGAACTGCTGACCCACCTGCAGGAAGACAGCATCCCGCTGAAATGGGCGATGCCCGATGCCGCCGGCCACCAGATCCAGCTGCCGGACCCCGATCCGCTGTCGTTCGGCCAGCGCCTGGTGCCGGGGATGATGCTCAAGCATCGGCTGGACCTGCACGGCATCGATTCGGTGATCAAGGCGCAGGAACTGGAATCGCAGAGCCACGCGCAGACCCAGGAACGCGCACTGCCGACCGGTAGCCGCTTGTTCAACGACGCGGTGGTGCAGTTGGATGGACAACGCGAGCGGCTCGGCCTGCGCGACGACGCGGCTTTCCTCAACACCGCCGCCAGCGTCGCCGCGCACGCAAGCCACGATGGCCTGAAACAGATCGACCAGTTGGTACCGAGCCGCGACGGCGACCGCCTGTTCGCGGTGCAGGGCCGCGCCGACGATCCGGCGCACCTGCGCAGCCAGGTACAGACCGCGGCCGCGGCCAGCGAACCTGCGCAGGCCAATGTCGGCCAGCTGCAGCAGCAGAACAACCTGCAGGCGAACGTACCGCAGCAGGAAGAGCAACAGCGGCGGGTCGCGCTGCAGCAGTAGGCCGCACGCAATCCCCTGTAGGAGCGGCTTCAGCCGCGACAGGATCTGTCGGTAAAGCCCGTCGCGGCTGAAGCCGCTCCTACAGGGTCATGGGGTGCACTACGGCGCGCCCGCCATCGCGCGCAAGGTGATCCCGACCAGATACGCCAGATAGGTGCCGGTGGCATAGCCCATCGTGCCCAGCAGCACGCCGACCGGCGCCAGCGCCGGATGGAACGCCGCGGCCACCACTGGTGCCGAGGCCGGGCCGCCGACGTTGCTCTGCGAGCCGATCGCGAAATAGAAGAACGGCACCCGCAGCAATTTGCCCAGCGCCAGCAACAGCAGGATGTGCACGCACAGCCAGATCAGCCCGAGCAGGAAGATCCACGGGCGGTCGAACAGCGCCAGCAGGTCCATCTGCATGCCGATGCAGGCGATCAGGAAATACAGCAACAGCGAGCCGATGCGCGAAGCGCCGGCGCCTTCGAGCGTGCGTGCGCGGGTGAAGCTGAGCAGCAGGCCGATCGTGGTCGACAGCACCACCACCCACACGAACGGCGAGCCGAGGCTGAACTGCTTGGCCCAGGCGACGTTGGCCGCGAACCAGGCCGCGGTCGGCATCGCGATCGCGTGGGCCAGCCCCACCGCCCCGAACGCGAGGCCGACGATCAGCATCAGGTCGGTCAGGCTGGCGACGCGTTCGTGCTGCGCCTGGAACTGCGCGATGCGCTGTTTGAGATCGTCGATGCCGCGGGTGTCGGCGCCGCTGCGCGCATCGATCGCCGCCGCGCGCGGGGCCAGGAAGATCAGCAAGGCCATCCACACGTAACCGACGCCGACATCGACCACCGCGAACTGGCCGAAGGTGGTGGCATCGACGTTGAACACTTCGCGCATCGCCAGCATGTTGGCGCCGCCGCCGATCCAGCTGCCGGCCAGTGCGGCCATGCCGGCCCAGGTATCGCCGGCCACCGTGGCCGGATGCAGCCATTTCATCAGCTGGAACGCGACCACCGCGCCGAGCATGATGCTGAAGGACGCGCCCAGGTATATCGCCACCAGCTTCGGCCCCAGGCGCAGGATGCCTTTCAGGTCGACGGTGAGCGTCAGCAGCACCAACGCCGCCGGCAGCAACACGTCGCGCGCGACCGGGTCGTACAGGCGGTTGTGCTGCCCGTCGATCAGCCCGACCGTGTTGTAGATGCCGGGAATCAGGTAGCACAGCAGCAGCGCCGGCACCACGCTGTAGAAGCGCTTCCAGAATCCGCGCGGCCGCGCCGCGGTCCAGAACACCGCGCCGAGCGTGGCCGCGATCAGGCCGAAGATGACGATGTCGTTGTGGATCATTGGGAAGCCGGGACTCGGGACGGGGGACTCGGGACTCGTAGAAGCAAAGCCGAACGGCGCGAACTCGAGCGCCGCGCAATCGATCGACATCGCGGATGGAATGGCTCACTCATACTTGAGACCCGTCCCGAGTCCCGAGTCCCGAGTCCCGAGTCCCGAGTCCCGAGTCCCGAGTCCCGATTTCATTCCCCGATATGCTGCTTCAACCAACCATTGACCGTGTCGTGCCACAGGATGCTGTTCTGCGGCTTCAGCACCCAGTGGTTCTCGTCCGGGAAGTACAGGAATTTCGACTCGATGCCCTTGCGCTGCAGCGCACTGAACGCGGCCAGGCCCTGCTCCACCGGAATGCGGAAATCCTGCTGGCCGTGGATCACCAGCATCGGCACCTTCCACTTGTCCACGTGCAGCACCGGGTTGAACTTCTCGTAGCCGGCCGGGTTCTGCCACGGCGTGCCGCCGTTCTCCCACTCGCTGAACCACAGTTCCTCGGTGGCGTAGCCCATCGTGCGGTTGTCGAAGACGCCGTCGTGGTCGACCAGGCACTTCCACGGCTGGTTCCAGTTGCCGGCCATCCAGTACACCATGTAGCCGCCGTAGCTGGCGCCGAGCGCGCAGGCCTTGTCGCCGTCGAGGAATTTGTACTGCTGCTGCGCCGCGGCCCAGCCCTTCTGCAGGTCCTCAAGCGGGCGGTCGCCCCAGTGCTGGCTGATCGCATCGGTGAACGCCTGGCCGTAGCCGGTGGAGCCGTGGAAATCGATCATCACCACCGCGTAGCCCTGGCCGGCATAGGTCTGCGGATTCCAGCGGTTGCTCCAGCCGTTGCCGAAGCTGCCCTGCGGGCCGCCGTGGATCAGGAACGCGACCGGGTAGGTCTTGCCGGGCTGGTAGTTGTACGGCTTGACCACGTAGCCGTGCACGGTCTCGCCGTTCCAGCCCTTGAACTGGAACTGCTCGTAATCGCCGAAGGCCACGTCCGGCAACTGTTCGCCGGCGCTGGCGGTGATCGCGCGCGGATGCTGGCCGTCGGCGTCGGCGACGAACACCTGGTCGCCGCTCTTGAGGCTGTTGCGGGTGAAGGCCAGCGTGGTGCCGGCCAGTACCGGCGCGCCGACGCTGCCGCCATCGGCCACGCTGCGGACCTTGCCGCTGGCGGTATCCACCGCGAACAGCGGATGCTGGCCGAGGTCGTCGGCGGTGGTGTACACGGTGGCGCCGTCGGCCGAGGGCACGATCTCGCCGGCCGAGCGGTCCCACTGCGGCGCGATCTCGCGGGTCTTGCCGCTGGCCACGTCCATCGCCATCAGGCCGAAGCGGTCGGCTTCGAAGCCCGGGCGCTTCATCGCGCGGTAGTACAGGGTCTTGCCGTCGGCGGAGAACACCGGGCCGGCGTCCCAGGCCGGGTTGGCCGCGGTCAGGTTGACCGGCGCGGCCTTGCCCGCCGCGTCCAGCCGGTACAGGTCGAAGTTGGTCGACCACGGCTCCTCGCGCCCGGCCACGCGCACGCTGGCGACCAGCGACTGCCCGTCCGGCGCCCAGGTGTAGTCCTCGCTACCGCCGAACGGCTTGGACGGAATGTCGCCGGCCAGGGTCGCGCTGATCGCCGAGGCGCCGACCACCGGCTTGGCCTTGGCGTCGCCGGGCAGCGGCGCCACGAACAGGCTGTTGCGGCGGCCATCGTTCCAGGTGTCCCAGTGGCGCACGAACAACTGGTCGAACACCACGCCGCTGGCCTTGGCGTTCTTCTTCGCGTCCAGCCGCTTCTGCGTGCAGCCCAGGTCCGAGCCGCAGTCCTGGAACACGCCGGCGCTGAAGGCGACGCGGTCGCCCTGCGGCGCGACGCGGTAGCTGTCCACGTCCAGCGCGAAGTCGGTGAGCTGGCGCGGCGCGCCGCCGGCCAGCGGCAGCGCGTACAGCTGCTGGCGGCCGGACTTGGCGCTGAGGAAGTACACGGTCTTGCCGTCGGCCGACAGCTCCGGCGAATTGACGTTCCAGCCGTCCGGGGTCAGCCGCTTCGGCGGCGCCGCATCGCGGGTGCGCAGGTTGCGCAGCCATAGCCCGGTGCTGGCCTTGTCGCTGGCCTTGTCCACCTGCCGCTTGGCGAAGATCACCGTGCCGCCATCGGGCGTCAGCAGCGGCGAGGACACCCGGTCCAGCGCCACCATGTCGCGGACGTCGAAACCGCGGGTCGCCGCCAGCGCAGGCAGCGCGGTCAGCAGGCACAGGGGCAGCAAGGCGTAGCGCAAGGTCATCGGGCGTCTCCGGAATACGGCAAAACGTCGATGGTAGGCGCGCGGGTGGGCGTGGCGCAAAGGCATGAAGTCATGGAGAGGCCGGGATTGGGGATTCGGGATTGGGGATTCGCAAGAGCGAAGTGCGTATTGCGCTTATGGGCGATCGACCAAAAACAAGAAACCCGGCGCAGGGCCGGGCTTCTTGTAGTGCTTGGCGGGTGACTGCGCTTACGCCGACGGCGGCAGCGTTGCAGTGGGTTCGCCCTTCTTGCCGGTGCGGTACAGCAGCCAGCCGACGAAGGCGAGCAGGACCAGGCCGTACCACTGGTTCAGATGGAACGCCGCGGGCAGCGCCAGCACGTCGGCGTGGCCGGAGACCACGATCGGCACGGCGATGGCGATGCCCATCAGCGCCTCGCCGGTGATCAGGCCGGCGGCGAACAGCGTGCCCGGACGGTGCACGCGGTCGCGGCCTTCCTCGTCGTCGGCGCGGATCTTGTGGAAGCGCTCGACCAGGTAGGTGATCAGGCCGCCGAGGAAGATCGGCACCATCAGTTCCAGCGGCAGGTAGATGCCGATCGCCGCGGCCAGCACCGGCACGCGGAAGCGCTTGCCGGTGCGCTTGAGCCACTCGTCCAGGGCGATGATCGCTGCGCCGACGCCAGCGCCGATGGCGATCATCGTCCACGGCAGTTCGCCGCCGAACAGGCCTTTGGCCACCGAAGCCATCAGCGTCGCCTGCGGCGCGGCCAGCGAGTTCGGATGCTCCGGCGTCGCCGCGCCGATGCCGTAGGCCTGCGCCAGCAGGTTCAGCACCGGGGCCATGATCAAGGCGCAGGAGAACGCGCCGATGGCCAGCATCAGCTGCTGCTTCCACGGCGTGGCGCCGACCAGGTAGCCGGCCTTCAGATCCTGCAGATTGTCGCCGCCCACCGCTGCAGCGCAGCACACCACGGCGCCGATCATGATCGCGGCGACCGCGCCGATCGGCGAGTCGCGCCCGAGCAGCAGCACCAGCACCGCCGAGGCGAACAGGATGGTGGAGATGGTGATGCCCGAGACCGGATTGTTCGACGAACCGATCAGGCCGGCCAGGTAGCCGGACACCGACACGAACAGGAAGCCGGCGACGATCATGATCAAGGTCATCGGGATGCTGACGTGCCACTGGCCGACGATCGCCTGATACAGGCCCAGCAGCGGCAGCGTGCACAGCAGCAGCGCCACCAGCATCCACTTCATCGGCAGGTCGCGATCGGTCTCGGCCACGACGGTGCCGGCGGTGCTCTTGCGCGCGGCGGCGAAGCCGCTCTTGACCCCGGACAGCAGCGACTTGCGCAGCGAGAACAGCGTCCACACGCCGCCGATCAGCATCGCGCCCACGCCCAGGTAGCGCACCTTGGCCGCCCAGATGCCGAACGCGGCCTCGGCCGCCGGCGCGGTGGCCAGGCTCTGCGCCAGCGCCGGATCGGAGTTCATGAAGAACTGCTGGTACAGCGGAATGGCGATGTGCCAGGACAGGATCGAGCCGGACAGCACCACGATGCCGACGTTGAGCCCGACGATGTAGCCGACGCCGAGCAGCGCCGGCGACAGGTTGGTGCCGACGTAGCCGACCAGCTTGCTGCTGCCCAGGTAGGTGGCCTGCGCCCAGGTGTCGGGAATCACTTTCAGGCCGCTGGCCGCGGCCAGCTTGACCAGCCCGCCGATGGTCGCCGACAGCGCCAGGATCTTCAGTCCCGGCCCGGGATTCTCGCCGGCCTTGAGCACTTCGGCCGCGGCCTTGCCCTCAGGGAACGGCAGCGGATCCTCGACGATCATCGAGCGCCGCAGCGGCACCGAGAACAGCACCCCGAGCAGGCCGCCCATGCCGGCGATGCCGAGCACCCACCAGTACTTGAAGTCCGGCCAGTAGCCCATGATCACCAGCGCCGGGATGGTGAAGATCACCCCCGCCGCGATCGACGAACCGGCCGAGGCGCCGGTCTGCACGATGTTGTTCTCGAGGATGGTGCCGCCGCCGAGCAGGCGCAGCACGCCCATCGACACCACCGCCGCCGGAATCGCGGTGGCGATGGTCAGGCCGGCGAACAGCCCCAGGTAGGCGTTGGCGGCCGACAGCACGACGGCCAGCACGATCGCCAGCACGACCGCGCGGAAAGTGAGCTGACGCGGCGCAGCAGCGTTGTTCATGGTTACCCCTGAAACGACAAAAACGTTTTCCACGCTAGCGTCTGGGGCTGGGCAAGTCCAGCATCCTGCCGCCCAGCTTGTGGCACATGCCTGGGGGGCGGGGATTCGGGATTCGGGATTCGGGATTCGGGATTCGGGATCGGGGATTCGGGATTCGCAAATGCAGCGGCGTCCCTGCGGCCGATGGTGTCAGCCCCTCTCCCATCGGGAGAGGGGTTGGGGTGAGGGTCCGGGGCGGAGCCTCGCACTGTGTCGATCCCATGAGGCTGCGCGCGTACCCTCATCCGCCCCTTCGGGGCACCTTCCCCCGAAAAAGGGGGCCATGGTCCCGAGGGAAGAATGAACCGCGATAGCCCCTCTCCCACCGGGAGAGGGGTTGGGGTGGGGTACGGAGCGAAGCCTCGCGCTGTGTCGATCCCATGAGGCTGCGCCCGTACCCTCATCCGCCCCTGCGGGGCACCTTCTCCCGAGGGGAGAAGGAACCGCGCTAGCCCCTCTCCCGCCGGGAGAGGGGTTGGGGTGAGGGTACGGGGCGAAGCCTCGCGCTGTGTCGATCCCATGAGGCTGCGCCCGTACCCTCATCCGCCCCTGCGGGGCACCTTCCCCCGAAAAGGGGGCCATGGTCCCGATGGGAGAAGGAACTGCTACCCAGACTCAACCAATCCCCACCAGCACGCCTATACTCCGCCGCTGCCCTTCCCGCCCCAGGCCAGCCGTGTCCGCCACCGCCCTCCCCGCCCGCGACGCGCGCGACGATTTCCTCGGCCATCCCAAGGGCGTCTACGTCTGTTTCTTCACCGAGATGTGGGAGCGCTTCTCCTTCTACGGGATGAAGGCGCTGCTGCTGTTGTACCTGACCAAGTACCACCTGTTCGGCGACAAGGCCGGGCTCGACCTGCTCGGCGCCTACGGCGGCCTGGTGTATTGCGTGCCGGTGATCGGCGGCCTGCTCGCCGACCGCTGGCTGGGCATGCGCAAGGCGGTGGTGTTCGGCGGCATCCTGCTGGTGCTCGGCCACGTCGGCATGGCCTTCGAGGGCCACGCCGCCACCCGGGTCGCCGGCGTGGTGGTGCGCGACACCGCGTCGCTGGGCGTGACCTACCTGTCGCTGGCGCTGATCATCATGGGCGTGGGCTTCCTCAAGCCGAACATCTCCACCATCGTCGGCAAGCTGTATGCGCAGGACGATCCGCGCCGCGATTCCGGCTTCTCGCTGTTCTACGCCGGCATCAACCTCGGCGCGCTGTTCGCCTCGCTGGTGTGCGGCTTCCTCGGCGAAGCCTACGGCTGGCGCTACGGTTTCGGCGCCGCCGGGATCGGCATGCTGCTCGGCCTGGGCATGTTCCTGTGGGGCCAGAAATACCTACACGGCCATGCCGAGCCGGCACAACCGGCGCTGCTGCGCCAGCGCGTGGCCGGGCTGCCGCGCGAATGGGCGATCTATCTGGTGGCGGTGCTCGGCGTGCTGCCGGTGGCCTGGCTGATGTGGGCCGCGGCCAACGGCGCCTTCAGCCTGGGCGGCGAGATCTCGCTGGCCTTGCTGCTGATGCTGGTGGTGCTCGGCGCCGTGCTGCTGTGGTTCGCCTGGTTCACCGGCACCCAGTGCACGCCGGTGCAGCGCCAGCAGATGATCGCGCTGATGGTGCTGATCGCGATGGCGCTGGTGTACTTCACCCTGTACGAGCAGACCTACGGTTCCTGGGTCACCTTCACCGACCGGCTGATGACCAAAGACATCGTGCCGTCGCTGGTAATCCGCGGCGGCACTCCGCTGCCGTGGTCGATCGCCTCGTTGCTGCTGGCGCCATTGGGCTTCGTCGCCGCGGCGTCGCTGTCCGACCGCAATCCGGCGTCGGCCGCGCCGCGCCTGCTGTTCATCGCGGTCAGCGTGCTGATGCTGCTGCTCCTGGTGCGCGACTGCCTGGTACTGCCGCAGACCGCCGGTTCGCTGACCTACCTGGGCGCGTTGTTCCTGGTGCTTCTGGCGCCGCTGTTCGCGGCGCTGTGGGCGTGGCTGGAACGGCGCGGCCTGGAACCATCCAAGCCGTCCAAATCGGCCATGGGCCTGTTGTTGGCGGGATTGTCGTTCGTGCCGCTGGCGCTGGCCGCGCAGCAGGTCGGCGTCAGCGGGCAGATGGCCAGCGTGTGGTGGCTGGTGCTGGCCTACCTGGTGCTGGAAGCCGGCGAGATGTGCCTGTCGCCGGTCGGTCTGTCGGCGGTGACCCAGCTCGCGGTGCCGCGCGTGGTCAGCCTGATGATGGGCACCTGGTTCCTGGCCACGGCGTTCTCCGAAGCGCTGGCCGCGCTGTTCGGCAAGCTCGCCGCGATCGACGTGCCCGAAGGCGAAACGCTGAACATCGCCGACGCCGCCGCCAAGTACGCGCACCTGTTCTGGCTGATGCTGTGGATCGGCGTGGGCTGCGCGGTCCTGGCGTTCCTCGCCGCTCCCCTGTTGCGGCGCATGATGCACGGGGTGCGCTGAGCGGGTGCGTGCGGCACCCATCGGCAGGCGCGGCGACGGCATGCGCGATGCCTTCGATGGCAAGGATCGGCAGGAAAGGTCATCCCGCGTGTTGCGACGATATTCAAGTCGGGCCGGATCGCCACACGGGCAATCCGGCCGTCCGTCGCTCGGTCGATTGCCGCTTACGGCGGTGCGCAGGCTTTGCCTGCGCACCGCCCAGTGACGTGCCCAGGAACCCCAGCAGGCGGGTGTAGAACTCGCGGCGTTGCATCTTCAGATGCAGATCGGCAATTGACGCGCTTGATTCCATATTTTTAGACGAGACTGTGGCCCGGCCGTCCAAACTTGTCATGCCATGGACACAGTGCTAGGTTCTGTCCGTCGCCGCATGGCGATATTCAGGAAGAGGAGCTTCGTGATGAAAATTCAAGATGCCAAACTTGAGAAACAAGATTCCCAATCCAACCCGTTCGCCATTCAGCTCGACGAGCCCATGCAAAATATCGCGGCGCCGGGCGTCTGCGAGATGAAGCCATATCTTGGCGAAGATTCCCGCTGGTACTCGGTACAGCCAGGCGGCTGAAACGACGGCGCTTCCATCAAGACGTCGCGACAAAGAACGCCGCCATCAGGCGGCGTTCTTTTGTTCGAAAACGCGATGACCGCACGACACCGATCGCAGGCAGCCGAGTAGCCATGATCAAGGCCAACATTGCTTTTTCCGACCTGGCGCAACCGCCGGCGTGGCAGAACAACACCCTGTGTCTCGGGAACAGCCAGATTGCGCCGTACTGTCACTCCGCTGTGGAAACCGTCGTGGTCCGCACCCAGGGACAGTGGTTCGCCACGGTGCGCGAGCGTTGCAGGGATGTCGAATGGGAAAAAAACGCGACGGGTGCATTGGTCGATGCCGATCGATTCAACCAACTATACAAAGAGGCCCTTCTATGGCCGCTTGATTATCTGATGATCGAAGTGGCTCAGGCCGGATGCCGACTGAAGTTGCGCGCAGGTCTTCTCGGATCGGCGCCAGTCTATTGCCGGCTCACCGATGACACAGCAGAAATCTCCTATGATCTGGCCGACTTTTTTTCCCGGCCCACCACCATTGATCTGGAGATGGCCAGTCGGCGCCTCGCGCTCGGCGCAGATTATTCCGCGAGGCAATTATGTTCTGGCGTTCTCATGCTGACAGAACGCGCCACGCTTTACGCGGAGCCAGGCAAGGTACGTTACGTCTATCCTTCGCCTGCTGAAACCGTATCGCCTTCCGAAGAAGCATTGATCGACCACGGCATAGAGCAATTCGAGCAACTGTTGCATCGTGCAGTTTCGATTCGACCCGCGTCGAAACAAATGGCCGTCGAGTTGAGTGGGGGCATGGACTCGGCGACCGTTGCGTGCGCCCTGACCCGATCGCATGACAACATCGCAAGCCTGGGGATCTTGCTCGATGAGGGATACAGTCAAACCCAGGCCAAACGCCGCCGCATGCTTGTCGAAAAGCTAGGCCTTCGCGATACGAGCGTAAATATCGATTCATTCCCGCCGACGCTCGATCTACAGCCAAGCGCGAGCCGACCGGACTATCCACTTGCCGAGTTCTATCTCGAAGCGTTCGAAAGTTTGTGGGACAGCGCGCAAGCGCAAGGCAGCGAACGGCTTTTCACCGGCCTTGGCGGAGACCAGCTGTTCCCGACGTACCGGAATGAGGACCATCCCACCGGCAGCCAGAGTGGCATTGTGGCCGCAGAAGCCAAGCGTCGCGCGGAATTGTTGTTGACGCCCCGAGCGCTCAGTTCATCACGGTCGGTCAATGGATTTGACGCTCCCGTCGGCCCGTTATCTGCATCGGTGCTGGCTTCGAGTATGTGTCAGGCTCCCCATCTGCTCCGGCGAGGTCTTTGGCCGGTCAATCCGTTAAGCGATCCACATTTGGTTTCTTTTTGTCGGCGCCTGCCTCTTGAGAGCCGCAAAGACCGGGAAACGATGTGGCGGTATTTACGGGCCAACGTAGGCGAAATATTTCCACGCAACTATTGCAAAGAAACCTTCGCCCATGTTCTCCCTGAATTGATCGCCCATCACGCCAAGACGATCGCCATGCAGCTGCGCGAGTGCGCCCTTGCCGACTTGGGCCTGGTCGACCGAGACGCTGTACTCCAACTGCTGGACGAGTTGGTGGCGACGCGCGCACGTCCGCTGACGGCGCCGTTGATCTCGTTCCTTTGGCTGGAGCGCTTCGTTCGGCAGCTTGCCTGACGATCCCATCCAGCGGCGTCGAAGCCGCTTTCCTGGCGTGCGCAGATGCAGCGGCTTGGAGCCGTCCAAGTCGGCCATGGGCCTGTTGTTGGCAGGGATTGTCGTTCGTGCCGCTGGCGCTGGCCGCGCAACAGGTCGGCGCCAGCGGGCAGATGGCCAACGTGTGGTGGCTGGTGCTGGCCTACCTGGTGCTGGAAGCCAGCGAGATGTACCTGTCGCCGGTCGGGCTGTCGGCGGTGACCCAGCTCGCGGTGCCGCGCGTGGTCAGCCTGATGATGGGCACCTGGTTCCTGGCCACAGCGTTCTCCGAAGCGCTGGCCGCGCTGTTCGGCAAGCTCGCCGCGATCGACGTGCCCGAAGGCGAAACGCTGAACATCGCCGACGCCGCCGCCAAGTACGCGCACCTGTTCTGGCTGATGCAGTGGATCGGCGTGGGTTGCGCGGTACTGGCCTTCCTGGCCGCGCCGCTGCTGCGGCGGATGATGCACCCCGGGGTGCGCTGAGCCTCGGCACCGTAGTCGTTACGCGCGAGTCGCGGCCCGACCATGCGTCGGGCCGCGGATCGGCTTTCGCGGCTTGCAGGTGCTGATGCGCTTGCTGCACATCAGCACCGAGGACACCCCCCAGCGACTAGCGCGCCGGCGCCGGCGCAGCCTGCGCGCCGCCCAGCGAGCGGCTCAGGAACGCCAGCAGCCTGGTGTAGAACTCGCGGCGGTGTTCTTCGGTGTAGAAGCCATGGCCCTCGGTCGGCACGTACAGCGTCTCCACCGGCACGCCGGCCTTCTTCAGCGCCGCTTCCATCTTCTTCGAATGCTGGATCGGTGCACGCTCGTCTTCGCCGCCGGCCGCCAGGAACACCGGCACCTTGATCTTGTCGGCGAGATTGACCGGCGACACCGCGGCCAGTTCGGCGCTCGATCCCACCCATTCGCGCAGAAACGTCTGATCGGAGTCGCGTTGGTAGGTGTCGCCTCTGACGTACAGCATCGGCAAGTCGTAGACGCCGACGTAGCCGGCCGCGCAGCGGTACAGCGATGGTTCCTTGGCCACGCCCATCAGCGACGCATAGGCGCCGTAACTGGCACCGTACATGCAAATACGCGCAGGATCGGCGATGCCCTGGGCGATCGCCCAACGCGTGGCGTCGGTCACGTCGTCCTGCATCGCGCCGCCCCATTTCCCGCCACCTGCCTGGTGAAAAGCGCGTCCGTAGTTGCCCGAACCGCGATAGTTGACCTGCAGTACCGCATAACCGGCGCTGGCCAGGATCTGCGCATCCTGATCGAACAGGCCATCGTCGAACACGCCGAACGGGCCGCCATGCGGCATCACCACCATCGGCACCTTGCCGGACGCAGCCGCCGCAGGCAGGGTCACGAAGCCGTGCAGCTGCAGGCCGTCGCGCGCCTGCAATGCGATCGGCCGCACCTCGGCCAGCTTCGGCGGCTGCAACGCGGCACGGCTGGCGAATGCGAAGTCCGCCTTCTTCGCCACGGTGTCGAACAGGTAGAACTCGCCAGGATTGCGCCCGGACTGCACCTGCACCAGGTTGAGCCGGCCATCGCGGGTGCTGGAGGTCACAAAGACCGCCTGCCCCGGGAACGCGGCCTCCAGCGAGCGTTGGGTCTTGGCCTCGGGCGAAGTCGGGTCGAAGAACAGGCTACGCGGCTTGTCGGCCAGCACCTGGATTCCCACCGGAATGCGGGTGCCGTGGCGATACATGACCCGGTACCGGTCGGCCAGGGCATCGCGTGCCACCTCCTTGCGCTCGTTGCTGTCCACGTTCCAGGCCACGATCGCGTCGCTGCCCTTGTCCTGCTCGACCTGCAGATACGCGGTGCGCCCGTCTTCGGAAAAGCCGATCGGCGCTTCGGCATGATGGCTGAGGTTCTCGTCGTTGATCAGCCGCCAGTCGCCGCCTTGCGCGTCGCGGTAGAACAGCTTGCTGGCATTGTCTGCATCGGCACCCGAGGCAAAACGCACCTTGCCTTGCTCGTCGCTGTAGAAATCGGCCCTGCGCACCTTCGGAGAGCCGACCAGCGGCCGCCGCCGGCCGCTGTACACGTCCAGCACCTCGCTGCGGCTGTACGGATCCTTGTTGACGCTGAACGGACGCACCTGGATCACCACGTTGCGGTCGTCGCCAGGCAACCGGCCGACCATGTGCGCGATGACGTCCTCCACCTTCTTGGTCTGGATCAGCGTGCCCGGGCCATTGCCGGTGACGCGCTGGCCCACCAGCAGCTCGGCCGCACTGCCGTCGGCATTGATGGCGAACAGTTCGCCGGTGGAACGCGGCTCGTCCATCGCCCCGATCTTGATGTCCATATTGAACAACACGCGCGTATCGTTGACCCACTCGAAATCGGAGACATGGGTGTTCTTCTCCATCGAGAAACTGCCGACGATCTTGTTGTCGGAGCGGCGCATCACCGCCAGCGCGGTGCGGTCCGCCAGCGGCACGGTGGCCGCGTAATACTCGCCGGTCGGCGACAGCTTCAGCTCGCCGACCTGTTCCTTCATCAGGAACGGCGCCAGGTCCACCTGCGCCTGCGCGCTCCCCATTCCGATGCCCATCCCCAGCACACAGCACAACGCGACTGCACCCAATCTCCCGCTCATCCTGATCCCCTGTATCCATGTGGTTTGGCTTGCGGGCGAAAGTGTAATACGGCGCGTGCTTCGCGAAAGCGGACCAGCGCCGACCATCGCAAGAAAATCGCCGGGCACAACGCTACACCTGCCCGGCCAGGATCCGCCCAGGCACGATGTCATGCGCGCGCATAGCAAGGACCGCGTGCAACAGGGGTCGTTCGGTCCACTGTGGACCGCTGCGGGTCGCAGCGCCGACTGTCACAGGCACGCCCGCCGGTTCCGGCGAATCGTTGCGTGGTTCGAGGCTGGAAGCGCATTTCCCCACCGCCAAGAAAAATGTACAGTTGGGTTCACTTTAGGAGGCGCAATGAAGGTTCGGACCGAGGCCCGACGCGAGGCCATCGTCGAGGCGGCGACGCAACTGTTCCAGGAACTGGGCTACGAACGCGCCTCGATGAACGAACTGGCGAAACGGATGGGCGGCTCCAAGGCCACCCTGTACGGCTATTTCGCGTCCAAGCAGGAACTGTTCGGCGCGGTGGTCCGCGCCGCGGCGACCGTGCATCTGTCCGACGCGATCCGGCGCTTGCAGGCGCCGCTGGCCGGCAAGAGCGACCTGCATGCGATGCTGCTGCGCTTCGGCGAATGCATGCTGCAGGTGGTGAGCAACGATGCGGTCGCCATCGCGGTCTACCGCATGGTGGTGGCCGAGGCCGGCCGCTCCGAGGTCGGGCAGCTGTTCTACCAGGCCGGTCCCAGCGAATCGGTGGTGGCGGTGGCCGCGGTGCTGGAAGCGGCGATGGCGCGCGGCGAACTGCGCCAGACCGACCCGACCATCGCCGCCCTGCACTTCCTGGCACTGCTCACCGCGGAAGTGGACGTGCGCATCTACCAGCGCGATCCGCCGCCGCTGGCGCCAGCGCTGGTGCGCAAGATGGCGCAACGCGCGGTCGAGCAGTTCCTGCTTGGCGCCGCGCCACGGCAGAAGACCAGTGCCGCGGCACGCCCGGCCGGCAAACCTGCGGCGCGCAAGCGCGTGCGCGCCTGAGAGAGGTGTTGCGCCATCGCGATGCTTCGCACCGAGTGCGTTTCGCGATGCCACGCCACTGTACTATCGGGGACTGCGCCAACAGCCGCCGTTGCGCCCTGCCGTCATCTACTCCCTCGGCGCACCGGTCGATCCGCGCAACATCAACCGGAAATCCAGCGTCTGCTGAAGCGGCACGTCCACATTTTCGATGATGGCGAGCAGCAGGTTGACTGCGCGGATACCGATCTCGCGCATGGGTTGGCGGATGGTCGTCAATGGCGGCGTGAGGTAGCTGGATGACGCCAGGTCGTCGAAGCCGACGATGGACAGGTCGTCCGGCACGCGCAAGCCCAGGTCCCGGCAGGCCGCCAGGGCGCCCAGCGCCATCTGGTCGCTGAAGCAGAAGATCGCGGTCGGCACCGGCGCGCGGGCCAAGAGCGCCATCGCTGCCGCATGCCCGGATTCCACGGAGAAATCGCCCGGCACCACGCTCAGGTTGCGCAGGCGGCCGCGCGCCTTGCCGGCGGCGCGGGCCCCTTCCAGTCGCTGCTGGTGCAGGGGATTGTCGGACGGGCCGCCCACCACGGCGATCCGCTCGTGCCCCAGTCCGTACAGGTGTTCCATCACCGCGCGCGCGGCGGCCGCGTTGTCGATGTGGACGCTGGGGATGCCCAGCGCCGGGTCGAACTCGCAGCCGTTGACCACCGGCGCGGCGGTGCCCAATTGCTTGACGATCTCGCGCGCCGTCGGCGGGAGGCGGTGCCCCAGCACGATCAGCCCGTCCGCTTCGTTGCGCCGGAGCATCTGCGCGTAGCGCTCCTCGCGGTCGGGCTGATGCTGGGTATCGCCCAGCAGGACCGCGTAGCCGACGGCCTGCGCCGCTTCCTCCGCGCCCTGCAGGATCTGCGCGAAGAATGGATTGGCGATGTCCGGCACTGTGACCAGGATCTTGCCGCTGCGCTGGGTCTTGAGCGTCCTGGCGACCGTGTTGGGAACATAGCCCAGCGCGGCGGCGGCCTGCTCAATGCGCGTGCGCGTGGCCGGCAGGACTTTCTCCGGCCGGGACAGCGCGCGCGACACCGTGCCGGCGGAGACGCCGACGTGCTTTGCGATGTCGTAAATGGTGGCCATGACGTCAGTTCTTCTTTCTGCTGTGCAGTGCACAACGGGTCTTGCGGGAGGCGATGCTACGATAATGCAATCGATTGCATCAGGGCGAATCACGTTGAAGACGCTCAAGGGTCCGGCGCTGTTCCTGGCGCAGTTCATCGGCGACACACCTCCCTTCGATCGCTTGGACACGCTGGCCGAGTGGGCCGCGGGCCTGGGCTATTCTGGCCTACAAGTACCGACCAGCGCGCCCCACCTGTTCGATCTGGCCCAGGCCGCGCAGAGCCAGGCGTACTGCGACGACGTCGCCGGCATGCTGACTGGGCACGGCCTGCAGATCACCGAGCTGTCCACACACCTGCAGGGGCAACTGGTCGCTGTCCATCCCGCCTACGACGACCTGTTCGACGGCTTCGCGCCGCCGGACAAGCGCGGCGATCCCGCCGCACGCCAGGCGTGGGCGGTGGAGCAATTGCTGTTGGCCGCCAAGGCCAGCCAGCGCCTGGGGCTGACGGCGCATGCCACGTTCTCCGGCGCGCTGGCCTGGCCTTATTTCTACCCTTGGCCGCAACGCCCGCCCGGGCTGGTGGAGGAAGCCTTCGCCGAACTCGGCCGCCGCTGGCGCCCCATCCTGGATGCCTTCAACGCCTGCGGCGTGGACCTGTGCTTCGAGATTCACCCGGGCGAGGACCTGCACGATGGCGCGACCTTCGAGCGTTTCCTCGAGGTGGTCGACCATCATCCGCGCGCCAAGATCCTGTACGACCCCAGCCACCTGCTGCTGCAGCAGATGGACTACCTGGGCTTCATCGACCGGTATCACGCGCGCATCGGCATCTTCCACGTCAAGGACGCGGAGTATCGCGCCAGCGCGCGCAGCGGCGTCTATGCCGGCTACCAGGACTGGATCGATCGTCCGGGACGGTTCCGTTCGCTCGGCGATGGCCAGATCGACTTCAAGGCGATCTTCTCGAAGTTCGCGCAATACGATTTCCCGGGCTGGGCGGTGCTGGAGTGGGAGTGCTGCCTGAAGCATCCGGAAGACGGCGCACGCGAGGGTGCCGCGTTCATCCGCGAGCACATCATCCGGGTGACCGAACGCGCCTTCGACGACTTTGCCGACAGCGGCGCCGATCCGGAATCGCTGCGCCGCATGCTGGGGACCTGAGCCGATACCGCCCTGGGAGGGGAAGCCATGACGCACACCATGCCGCGCTTGGGCGCGATGATGTTTCTGCAGTTCTTCATCTGGGGGGCATGGTTCGTGACCCTGGGCACGTACCTGGTGCAGGGCCCCCTGCACGCCAGCGCGAGCCAGGTGGCGACGGCCTTCCTCAGCCAGTCCATCGGCGCCATCGTGGCGCCGTTCCTGGTCGGCCTGATCGCCGATCGCTACTTCGCGGCGCAGCGCATCCTCGCGGTGCTGCACCTCGCCGGCGCGGTGCTCATGTGGCTGGCGTCCACGGCGACGAGCTTCGGCATGTTCTCCGCCTGCGTCATGGGGTACATGCTGCTGTTCATGCCGACGCTGGCGCTGGCCAACAGCGTGGCGATGCGGCACATGCAATCGCCGGAAAAGCAGTTCCCGCCGGTGCGGGTGGCCGGCAGCGTCGGCTGGATCGTGGCCGGCGTACTGATCGGCTGGCTGGGCTGGGAACAGGCGCACCGACTCGAGCTGACGTTCCGGATGGCGGCGATGGCGTCGCTGGCCCTGGGCCTGTATGCCTTCACCCTGCCGCACACGCCGCCGCTGGCGCAACAGCGCGACGCCGGGCTGGGGCAGGTCCTGGGACTGGACTCGCTGAGGCTGCTGAAGTCGCGCTCCTACCTGGTGTTCTTCCTGGCATCGATCGCCATCTGCATCCCGTTGGCGTTCTACTACAACTTCACCAACCCGTATCTCAACGATCTGGGCGTGCGCGGCGCGGCCGGCCTGCAGTCGCTGGGCCAGGTGTCCGAAGTGCTGCTGATGCTGGCCATGCCGTTCCTGTTCGTGCGGCTGGGGGTCAAGACCATGCTGGCGGTGGGCATGGCCGCGTGGGTGCTGCGCTACGCGATGTTCGCCTTCGGCGATGCGGGCGGCGGCTTCTCCCTGCTGGTGATCGGCATCGTGTTGCACGGCATCTGCTACGACTTCTTCTTCGTCACCGGCCAGATCTACACCGACGCGCATGCCGGGCCCGCCGCGCGCAGCAGCGCGCAGGGCTTCATCACCCTGGCCACGTACGGTGTGGGCATGTTGATCGGCACGTTCCTGTCCGGCGCGGTCGTGGAGCACTACACCACGGCGGCGGGCCCGGACTGGCAGCAGATCTGGCTGTTCCCGGCCGGCGTGGCGCTGGTTGTGCTGATCGCCTTCCTGTTGCTGTTCCGCGACCGGCCGGTCGTCGCGGCCGCGCCCTCCACGCATTGAGAGCCCACCCGATGAGTAAGCTCGGAATCGCCATCGTCGGCACCGGCATGATCGGCGCCGTGCATCGTCGCGCGGCGCTGCTGGCCGGTGCGCAGGTCCGCGGCGTCGCCGCCTCTTCCCCGCAACGCGCACGCGAGGTGGCGCAGTCCTGGAATGTGCCGCGCGCCTATCGCGACATCGAGGACGTGATCGCCGATCCGCAGGTGCAGGTCGTGCACGTGTGCACGCCCAATCATCTGCACCGCGCCATGGCGCAGGCGGCGCTGCAAGCCGGCAAGCACGTGATCTGCGAGAAGCCGCTGGCCACGACCTTGCAGGACGCCCAGGCCTTGGCGGCATTGGCCGCCTCGACCGGGCTGATCGCCACGGTACCCTTCGTCTACCGCTACCACCCGGTGGTGCGCGAGGCGCGCGCACGCATCGCGCAGGGCGACCTGGGGCCGCTGCGCCTGATCCACGGCAGCTATCTGCAGGACTGGCTGCTGGACCCCGCCAGCAACAACTGGCGCGTGGACCCGGCACTGGGCGGCGCCTCGCGCGTATTCGCCGACATCGGCTCGCACTGGTGCGACCTGGTGGAATGGGTCGGCGGCGAACGTTTCGTCGAGGTCAGCGCAGCGTTCGCGACCGTGATCGCCGAGCGCGGCACCCTCACCGGGCAGAGCTTCACCACGCCGGCGGCGGGCGGCGCGATGCAGGTGGTCTCGAGCGAGGACGTGGCCGCAGCGATGTTCAGAACCGGCGCCGGCACGCTGGCGTCGTTGACGGTCAGCCAGGTCTCGGCCGGACGCCGCAATCGCCTCTGGTTCGAGATCGATGGCGCCAGGGCCAGCGTGGCGTTCGACCAGGAGGACGCCGAACGGCTGTGGATCGGCCTGCCCGACCAGCGCGAAGAAATCTTCGTGCGCGGACCGGGGGCCGGCAGTGCCGAACAACGACGGCTGGCGGTGTTACCGGCCGGGCACGCGCAGGGCTACGGCGATTGCTTCGAGGCGTTTGTCGCCGACACCTATCGCGCCATCGAAGGCGAGCGGCCGCAAGGCCTGCCCACCTTCGAAGACGGGGTGCGCTCGGCGCTGATCGTCGATCGCGTTATCACATCGGCCAGGACGCGCGCCTGGACATCCATCGATTGAATCCCGGGAGGATTTCTTGATGAACACACCTACACGCAGGACCGCGACCCTCGCACTGCTGCTGCTCGTCGCCCTGCCCGCCTTCGCACGCGACGCCGCTGGCCCGCAATCGCCCATCGCGGTGCAGATGTACTCGCTGCGCAACGCCGGTTCGCTCGAGCAACAGCTGAAGATCGTCCACGACGCGGGCGTGGGCGCGGTGGAAACGGTCGGCACGCAGAACGTCAGCGCGGTGGAACTCAAGCAACTGCTGGACAAGTATTCGATCAAGGCGATCTCGTCGCACGTGCAACTGGCCGATCTGCGCAAGGACCTGGACGCCGCAGTCGCCTTCAACCGATCGATCGGCAACACCACGCTGGTAGTGCCTTACCTGGACCAGAAGGATCGGCCGACCGATGCCGCGGGCTGGACCGCATTGGGCAAGGAACTGGGCCAACTCTCGAAGCGGGTGCGGGCCAAGGGCATGCGCCTGGCCTACCACAACCACGACTTCGAACTGGTCGACTTCGATGGCAAGACCGGCCTGGAACTGCTGTTCGCAGCGGCCGGCCCCGATCTGCAGACCGAGCTGGACCTGGCCTGGGTCGCGCGCGCGGGCTACGACCCGGCGGTGATGCTGGGCAAGTTCAAGGGCCGCATGTTCGCGGTACACGCCAAGGACAACGCACCGAAAGGCCAGGCCGAGGACGAGGGTGGTTTCGCCGCCGTGGGCCAGGGCGTGCTCGACTGGAACGCAATCCTGCCTGCCGCGGCGGGTGCCGGCGTGCGCTGGTACATCATCGAGCACGACCGTCCGCGCGATCCGGCCGCGGTCGTCCAGACCGGTGCCGACTACCTGCGTGCACATCTGCCCGCCAGCACACAGCGCTAGCACGCAAAGGAGCCCCGCTTGAAAACGATTTTGACAGTGGCCGTGGCTCTGCTGGGGGCGACGCTTGCGACCACGGCGTGGTCCAAGGACGACCCTGCGGCCGGTGCGCAGCTCTACGCCACGAACTGCACGGCCTGCCACGGCGCGAATCGCGCGGGCATCCCAGGCGCATTCCCCGCGCTCACCGACGTGGGCAAGCGACTGGACTCCGCGCAGATCAAGGACAAGATCAGCAAGGGCGGCGGATTGATGCCGCCCTTTCCGCAGCTGTCGCAACAGGATCTCGACAACATCGCCAGCTTCCTGGCGCAATAGGGCGCAGGCGCCGGCTGCGCGCCGGCACTACAGCTCGCGCACCCAGATGTTGCGGTAGCTGACCTTGGAATCGTGCTCCTGCAGGGAGATCGGCGCGCACGCATGCGGCGCGTACGAAGGGGCGCCGATGTACTCGGTCTTGCCCGACAGGACGGTGTCGTCCTGCACCAGCACGCCGTTGTGCAAGACGGTGATGCGTGCGGGTGCAGTGAGCCCGCCTCCCTGCGAGAAACGGGGCGCCTTCCAGATGATGTCGTAGGCCTGCCACTGGCCCGGCGCCCGCGAGGCGTTCACCAGCGGAATGGCCTGCTTGTAGATCGAGCCGGCCTGGCCATTGGCATAGGTCGGGTTGTTGTAGCTGTCGAGCACCTGCAGCTCATACAGCTCCTGCAGGAAGATGCCGCTGTTGCCCCGCTGCTGGCCGTCGAAACCGCCGGTCGCGGTGGGCGTACGCCACTCGACATGCAGCTGGATGTCGCAGAAGCGCTGCTTGGTCCGGATGCCCTTGCTTCCCGGAACCACGGTCAGCGCACCGTCGGCGACGCTCCAGGGCACGCGTCCGCCCTGCTCCGACTCCCAGGCCGAGAGATCCTTGCCACCGAACAGCACGATCGCGTCGGAGGGCGCGCGGCCCGCGGGCGTGGCCACGATCGCGGGCACGGGCTTCCACACCTCGGTCTTCGCCGGATCGCGCGACGGGTCGCCGCTGGCCTGCGCGAACGCAGGCGCCGCGGCCAGCAGGCAGGCCGCCATCAGGAAGGGTCTGGTCATCGTGTTCCCGGGGAAGTGGCGCATGGGCGAATCGTTGCGGTCCATCAGTTGATCGCCCAGGCGGGCGTACCGGGGGCATAGGCCAGGTCGCCGTCGTAGCGACCCGGCACGGCGACGTAGCGCAGCACGTCGGTCGCGGCAACCTTCGAGGTGAAGAAGCTGAAGATGGCCAGCTGCTTGATCATCGTGAAGTGATGCGGTATCGCGTCCGCCACTTTGGCGGTGCCGGTATCGGTCATTGCAACGACGTGTTTCCTGGCTTCCGCATCCAGGGCGCGCAGCAGCTCGGTGCGCGCCTGCGGCGCGAGCGACACGAAGCGGCCGCCGGCGCGTTTGTCGATCTCGGCCAGGCCGGCACGGAACGTCGCCTGCTGCTGGGCGGTGTAGCAATCGGTGACGAATTGCGCCATGAACAGGCCCACGCCGGCGTCCTTCGCCCCCGGCGTTGCGGTCCGCGGCAGGATGGTCTCGGCGATCTCGTCCAGCATGCCGATCTCGGCGGCGGAGAAGGCATTGTTCGCCCCCTCGGCCGGCGCCTGCGCATGGCCCAGCGCGGGCAGGCCGATCATGGCCGCGCCCGTGGCGGCGACGATCATCTTCAGCAGTTCGCGGCGTTCCATCACAGATTCCCCGCTTTCAGCTCGCGCACCGCATGGTCCGCTGCCCGTGCGGTCAGCGCCATGTAGGTCAGCGAGGGATTCACGCAGGCGCTGGAGGTCATGCAGGCGCCATCGGTCACGTAGACGTTGGGCGCGTCCCAGACTTGGTTGTGCTGGTTCAGCACGGAATTCTTGCGGTCACGGCCCATGCGCGCGGTGCCCATCTCGTGGATGCCCTTGCCCGGTGCGTAGTCGTCGTCGTGCATCTTCACGTCCTTGACCCCGGCGGCCTCCAGCATCTCCGCGGCATCGGCGGCCATGTCCTTGCGCATGGCCTTTTCGTTTGCGCGCATGGACACGTCCATCGCCAGCACCGGCAGCCCCCATTTGTCCTTGCGCTGCGGATCCAGGCGAATCGTATTGTCGTGGTGAGGCAGCATTTCGCCGAATCCGGTCATGCCGATGCGCCAGTCGCCCGGCAGGGTCAGCGCGTCCTTCAGGTCGGCGCCGATGTTCAGCTCGGCGATCTCGCGCGACCAGCCGGTGCGGCTGGCGCCGCCCTGGTAGCCGAACCCGCGCAGGTAGCCGCGCCTGTCCGCGGCGACATTGCGGAAACGGGGAATGTAGAAGCCGCAGGGACGACGGCCGAAGTAGTACTTGTCTTCATAGCCCTCGACCCGGCCGGAGGCGCCGGCGCCGAAATGATGGTCCATCACGTTGTGCCCAAGCTCGCCGGACGAAGAACCCAGCCCGCCTTCCCAGACATCGGTGGCCGAGTTCATCAGCAGCCAGCTTGAGTTGAAGGAGGACGCGTTGAGGAAGATGACGTTGGCCGTGTACTGGTAGGTCTGTCCGCTCTCGGCATCGATGATCTCCACGCCGCGCGCACGCTTGCGGTCCTTGTCGTAGAGCACTTCCTTGACGATCGAGAACGGCCGCAAGGTCAGGTTGCCGGTCTTCATCGCCGCCGGCAGCGTCGCCGACTGGGTCGAGAAGTAGGCGCCGTAGGGGCAGCCCAGGATGCACTTGTTGCGATACTGGCAGTTGACGCGGCCCTGCTCGACCTTGGGCTCGGTGATGTTCGCGGTGCGCGAGTGGATCAGGTGCCTGGTCCCGCCAAAGGCCTTCTTGATCCGCGCGGCCACGTCCTTCTCGACGATGTTCAACGGGATCGGCGGCAGGAACTCGCCGTCGGGCAACACGTCCAGGCCCTCGCGCGTGCCGGCGATGCCGGCGAACTTCTCCACGTAGTCGTACCAGGGCGCGATGTCGGCGTAGCGGATCGGCCAGTCGGTGGCGATGCCGTCCTTGAGGTTCGCCTGAAAATCCAGGTCCGACAGGCGATAGCTCTGCCGTCCCCACATCAGCGAGCGACCGCCCACGTGATAGCCGCGGTACCAGTCGAAGCGCTTGGTCTCGGTGTAGGGCGATTCCTTTTCGTTGGCCCACATGCCCTGCAGGTTCTCGACCAGGCCGTAGTCGCGCCGCAACACCGGATAGTCGGCCTGCATCGCCTGGGTCGGCCGGTTGTGGTGCGGGAAATCCCACACCTCCTTCATCGCGTTGACGTAGTCCTTGACGTGCTCGATGTTGCGTCCGCGTTCCAGCATCAGGACCTTGAGGCCCTTTTCGGTCAGCTCCTTCGCCGCCCAACCGCCACTGATTCCCGAGCCAACGACGATGGCGTCGTAATGATTGTCTGCCATGGGTTCTACTTCACCTGGGTGGATAGCGTTTCAGACGTCGCACAGGCGGATCGCCTCGCGCAGCGAGCCAACGGGATCCGGCGCCGTCGGAATGAATTCCTGCGCCAGATAGCCATCGAAACCGGTCGCGCGGATCGCGCGACAGATGGCGGGATAGTGGAGTTCCTGATCGTCTCCGATCTCGTGCCGGCCAGGCACGCCCGCGGTGTGGTAATGCTTGAAGCAAGCGTGATGTTTGCCGATGGTGGCGATGACGTCGCCCTCCATGATCTGCATGTGGTAGATGTCGTACAGCAGGCCGAAATGCTCCGAGCCGATCCGCCGGCACAGCTCCACGCCCCATACGGAGTGGTCGCACAGGTAGTCGGGATGATCGACCTTGGAATTCAGCAGCTCCATCACCAGCACGACGCCGCGCTTCTCGGCATGCCCGAGGATGCGCTTGAGTCCCGCTTCGGCATTGGCCATTCCTTCCTGGGGATCCATGCCGTTGCGGTTGCCGGAAAAACAGATCAGGTTGCGATAACCGGCATCGGCCACCAGGTCGATGTGCCGCGTGTAGCGCTCGACCAGCTGGTCGTGGAACTGGCTGCCGGCGAAGCCTTTGTCCAGGCCGATCTCCGCGCCGTTGCACATCGCGCTGTACACGCCATTGGCCTTCAGCGTCGGCCAATCCGCCGGGCCAACCAGATCGATGGCGGCGAACCCAATGCCCTTCACCGTCTGGCAAAGCTGGGCCATCGACTGCTGCGGAAACGTCCAGCGCGCGACGGAATGCTTCAGGTTGCCCTTACGCGGCGCGGCAGCGGCAAACGAAGGCAACATGCTCGCAGCACCCAGGCCAAGGCTCCCGGCGACAGCAACGCGCAGCGCATCGCGCCGCGTGAACCCCGTGGCCGGGGCCGGTCCGATCGAATGGATAGACATTCGTTTTCCGGCCTCCCAACCGGTCTCAAACGCTGAGGATTTACCGCGATGCAATCGATTGCACCATAAAGGAGGCAATCGTTTTTTTGCAAGACGCAGTGCACGAAAACCCATGCTGCAGGGCACAACGCGCGTCGCGGCAGCCGCTGCAGGGCGGGAGATGGAGTTCGGGCGGCGCAAGGAGATGGACTACCGCGTGTGCAGCGGAAAGGCGGGGATGGCAGCCCGCGAACTACGAATGCGCGCGGGATGAGTGCGCCTTTGACACGTCGCGATGGCGACCTGCGCGTCCATCCAAGCGATGGCGCGTCGATTCGCTGTTTGCCATGAAAACTCATTGCGCAAAAGAAAAGCCCCGTAAAGACGGGGCTCTCTTCAAGATCTTTATCAACACGTGCAACAGGTGTCGCTCAGAAGGGTTGTGTTTACCAAAGATATAAAGAAGCTTACGAGGTCCTTGCTAGACAAAAGTATCCGCCTCACACTCCGGCTCCAGATGTAAATAACTACCGCCAACGGCTGAAAGTTGTTTACACATATGAGAGGGCGCGCCTTGCGAAATCAGGTCAGACACCTCGGTGGGTGTGTCGGCCCTGCTCTGCTCCCAGGCTCGGTGGCGGCGATTGTGAAGCGCCGGGCAAAGCTGGCAGGGCTGGAGGGAGACTTCGGGGCGCATAGCCTACGATCGGCATTTGTCACCGAGGCCGGTAAGCAAGGGGTGCCGCTGCCTGCATTGATGGCTATGACCGAGCACCGCTCGGTGGCTAGCGTTATTGAGCACTTCCAGACGGGTGCTGCGCAGGACAATCCGCGGCACGCCTACTGAAATAGACGCTGAGATCATTCGGATCAGCGATCTTGCGCTGCGATATTCTGGAGTATCTGGCACGTTAACTGGCAAAAGGTGCCAGCTTTCGCCCAGGATATCCGGGGCAAACATCCACATACGGCGTCCGCACCCAACGAATTGCCCCTCTCTCGCGGCAGCGCCGCAATCAGATCCTGGCTTGTCCAGGGGCTGCCCCTCTGCGTTCCACTGAAAGCGCTGGTACAAGAAGCGCTCGCCATTTCAGGCGACCAGAAGCTCGCCCGCGGCCCGCGCCTAGTCCAGCGCGTCCGACGCGGGCGTGTACAAACACAAGGAATGAACCCACAGCTCCCGAAGGACGTCGCGCGCGCTAGCCAGCCTGATCTCCCTCCGGGCCGATCGAATCCACCCGAACGACGCCTAAACCGCCTCCGTCGAATTCTGTCGACACCCGATCAGGCTGATCAGGTTCCTTCGGCGCGCCGCCGGTGGCGGTGAAGCCTTCGAATCCAGAAACCTCCCCATACAACACCAGGCCTGTCGCCGGGAAGTCGAGTAGTCCCTCGGCAGGGAGTCTGAGAGCGAATCCTGGCGTGGACCCTAAACTGCCTGCGAGCGCAATGCACGAACGCTGCCATAATCCACCCGCTAACGTAGAGTCGCGGCTTGCCGCGAACGTCAAATTTGCCTAATCGTGAGGGCGGCTACACCGGAGCCATTACTTTTCATCCGGGATGAGATCCAAATGGATGTCAGTTATAGCGCTGCTCCGGGTTTGACATGCCCGTCCTACTGTTCCAGTGGATAGCTTCAACCAATTGAAAAACGCTCAAAGTACAGCAACCTTGATACAGTTCTAACAAATCGAGAACGGACATCTTTTTGTGAAAGGCCTTCCCTTTCCAGAGGTGATGTCCATTCGAGCATGACGGAGCCAAACTGAACATCGTTTTCGGAAAATAACAGGTGACCTGCCATACCTGCACCGAAAATCGTCGAATGCCGGCTCTCTGCGTCCCGGCATTTTCCTGGTATCCAATCTGATGACCCGGTTCCTCCCCAAGGCGCACGGGCACGCGAACTTCAGGTGCCGGCGAGTTCCAGAGTCATTTTCCCGTACAGGCGCTCGGCAGGAATCTGCTTGTCACGGCAGGCGTCCAGCATCTTGCCGGTCTGCACGATCTGCTCGGACGATTCGTCGTAGTCCAGGCCCATGAAGTACTTGTACCAAGGCTCCATGCCCAATGCATACAGGTAGATCTGCGAAGGCTTGAAGATCTCCGCGATCTCGTAGGCCTGTGCGAAGTCGGATCCGTTCAGGCGCCGCGATTCCTTGATCTTCTTGCTCACCAGCTTGGTGTGCAGCGCGCCGTACAGCCAGGTGTAGGGGGCGCCGACGCATTCCATGCCGATCGCCATCACGTCCATCTCGCCAAGCCAGCGGCCGATATGGCGGTACATGCTCGGGTCCAGATTGGACGAATCGGCTCCCATGAAGATCTTCTTGCCGAGCAATTCGTAGAACCAGGCCGTCTTGGAGCGCACGTTGAGATCGCCGTGTTCGCCGAGGAAGGGCACGCTGACGATGCGCCCGCCAGGCACCGGCAACTCGTCCATGTCGTCCATCTCCATGACATCGAAGCCGAACTGCTTGAGCAACAGGCGCAGCGATGGGTCCGACAGGGTGCCGCCGTTGTTCTTGGGCACCAGGATCTTGCCGATCTTGTGCCGAAGCTGCAGCAGCGATTCGAGATTGGCGTGGTCCTGATGGTTGTGGGTGATGCAGACGTAGTCGATGCGGTCGGGCAATTGGCTGAAACTGATGACTTCGTCGGAGAAGTCCGCACCGCGCGACGCGATGACGGGATCCACGACGATCGACACCTGCGAGGTCTGCAGCAGGAATCCGGCATGCCCGAGATACTGCAGGCGAACGCCGGATTCCACTGGCTGGTTGCGGTGCCCGGGGGGCGTCTCGGTGAACAGCTTGCGATAGTGCAGTCCGCCGGAGACAGTCTTGCCGGCGAACAAAGCATCCAGCGCGGATTCCGTTAGCGGCTGCGTCCGTGCTGCAAACACCGCGTCCAGTAGCGGGTCGTTGTAGTCCACTTCCACGTGCAGGCTGTCGGCGGTGGGCAGGCGCGGCGTGCTCAGCACGAACGGGCGGTCTCCGCGTTCGCCGAGGATGCCGAAGGCAATGCTCTGCAACGACGGCTTGTAGTACGGGCTCTTGTACAGAAGGCTTTCCAGCAGGCGGTATGAAGGGTGATGCTCAAGGTCCATGAAGATCTCGACATAGCCCTTCAACGGCGGCGGCACCTGCGCATACAGGTACTCGATCGATTCGCCGGAGGTATGCGTGCGAAGCAATTCGTCGAGCTGGCGAACCGCGTCGGACAGTTCTACCAGATCCGCGTGCTGTTCGTCGATGCGGGCGACCAAGGCTTTGATGTCGTCGACCTGGTCTTCGTTGCAGTCCAGGAACTCGGCACCGGCCATGCCGGGCTGATTCACCGCCATGATGTGCAGTTTGTAGTTCTTCACGAACGAACTCATGATCCGGCGATGCGTGTTGACCATGTGGCGAGCGCCAGTGACCGGCGGCAGCAGATAAGGCCAGGCATACCATTGGTTGACCAAGGGTTCGAAATACACGTCTTCGCGCAGGTACAATCGGGTTTCGGTGTCCATTTCTCTCGCTTTTCCTTCGCTACTGGAGGCCGGCGGCGCCGACCGGATGCATGTCGTCGATCCAAATCGCCGAACTAGGCGATCGCCCTGCCCCAGGCGCTCGGATGCTGCCCGAAGCGGCCCATCACTTCATGCACGAGCAATTCCTCGTGCGTGTGGATGAAGAAATGCCCGCCCGCGATCTCCCGGAATTCGACAGGGTCGCAGAAACGCTCCTGCCAGGCCTGGATCCTCTCCCACTCGATCCCGTCGGTCGCTCCGTAGAACACCGTGACGGGCATCCGCAGCATCAACTCCGGGGCGTGGCGATAGCTTTCGGCCAGCGCGAAGTCCGCGCGCAGCCCCGGCAGCATCAGCTCGAACAACTCGCTGTCGTCGAAGAGCGCAGCCGGGGTGCCCTCCAGCTCGCGCAGCACCTGCTTGAACTCGGCATTGTCCATCGCCGAATAAGGTCGGGCGAAGATCCGCGTCCATGGTGCGGGACTGGCCGAGAGCAGCAGGCGCTCGGGAACCGGCAAGCCAAGCGATTGCAGGCGGCTCGCCAGCTGGAACGCGACCATGGCGCCGTTGCTGTGGCCGAAGAAGCAGAATGGGCCTTCGGCCAGCAATGGCAGGATCGCGTCGAGCAGGTCGTCCACCAGGCCATCGAGTGAGGCATGAGGCGTTTCCAGCACGCGCGCGCCCTTGCCCGGCGCCTGGATCCCGATCACCTGTACCGAATGCGGCATTCGCGCAGGCCAGCCGCGGAAAAGGTGCCCATGACCACCGGCATAGGGAAAGCAGAACAAACGCATACTCACGCGCGGCCCTGCCGGAAAACGGATGAACCAGGGACTCTTCATAGCACGGCCCCTTCGGACCGGCCGCCTTCGGTGCCGTGCACGCGCGCCATTCCGACCAGTACCTGGCGGTTGCCCGAATAGGTCTCGCGACCATGCGAATACAGCATGTTGTCGAGTAACAAGAGATCGTTGCGCTGCCAATCGAAACGGATCGCATTGCGCTCGTAGAGCGCACGCACCGTGTCCAGGGCGCCAATGTCGATGGGAGAACCGTCGCCATAGTAGGTGTTGCGCGGTAGGCGCCGCTCGCCCATGGTGGTCAGCAGCGCTTCGCGGATCTCGGGGTCCAGATTGGTGACGTGAAACAGGTGTGCCTGGTTGAACCAGACCTTGTCGCCGCTGTCCGGATGGACGGCGGACGCCTGGTTGATCTGGCAGGTGCGCAGCCCGTCCTCCAGCCACTCGAACGCCAGTTGATTGGCTTGGCAGAACGCCTCCACGTCCGCCCGGTCGCTGGTCTGGAACACCTCCGTCCAAGGCACGTCGATTTCGGAATAGTTGCGTACGTACATCACCCCGTTGCGCTCGAAACGGTCGCGTAGCGCATCGGGCATCTGCGCATAGACCTTGCGGCTGTCGCAGATCGGCGTGGCGCCTCCGGTCTGCGAGGGGATGGTGCACAGGAAGCCCAGGCGCATCGCCCACCTGTTCGAGTACGAATTCTCGTTGTGCTGCGGAATGACCTGGTCCGGATGGTACTCGGTCGCGGTATACACATTGCCGCGCAGCTCGGTCCTCGGCGTGGACCTGTAGACGTACTGGATCAGGTCTTCGCCGAACAGCGTCGACAAGGCGGTGCCGAATTGCTGGCTGCCCACGAAGGTCAATCCGCGTATCAGCAACGCGCCGTTCTCCATCAGCAATCGTTCGACATGCCCGCGATTCTCCGCGGCCCACTCGGTCGCGCGCACGCCCTCGCCTGCCACGTTCAAAAGCAGGGGCGTGCCCTGCACATCCTGCAGATCTTCGATGCCGATGTCTGCCAATCTTGTCATTGCCCCTCTCTCCCTATGGCGCCGGTCCCGGCCGGCGGCGTCCATTTCGCTCGTCTGCCGCGGATCGCGGCTCTGCAACAGCACACCGTCACGACGCCCGAGGCGCCGTCATTCGTAGCGCAGCGCCGCCCCCGGCTCGTACAACACGGCACGGCGCGTGGCGATAAAGATCGCCACCAGCACCAGCGCCGAGACGCAGGCGGCCACGCCCAGCCCGATCGATACGAGCACCCATGGTCCCACCGTGACGAACCTCGACACCGCGAGCAGGATCGCCGCGGAGAGCAACAGGCTGATCGCCAGACCCACTCCCAGTTGTCTAGCGCCCTGCTTCAGGAACAGCGCGATGATGTCGCGGTCGCGCGCGCCGATGGCGCGGCGCAGGCCGATCTCGTTGGTACGCTGCACTACGGCGTTGCTGCTCAATCCATAGATACCGGTCATCGCCAGCAGCATGGCGAAGATGCCGCAGCGCACGAACAAGTCCGTCATCGTGGTTGCCATCAGGGTCAGCTGGCGCAGCACTTCTTCGTAGCTGGTGATTCTGGCCGGCGCCATGTAGGGATCTATGCCGGCGACAGTCCGATAGATGGCACTGCGCGCCGCATCGACGTTGCCGTAGTGCCGGATCAGTACGGCGGCTTCCTGCAGCGGCACCTGCGGCAGCGGCACATACAGCGAGGCGAAGCTGCTCGATGTGGTCTTGAGCAGGTCGCCCCGACGGGCATCGCTCACCACCCCGATCACGATGCGGTCGACCGGCTCCACACCCTGCTGCATGATGCGCACGCGTTGGCCCAGCGCCCCCGATACCGGCCACTGCGCCTTGGCCATGCTGGCGCTCACCACAACGGTCTTCAAGCCGGTCGCGTTGTCGCGAGTGTCGAAGTAACGCCCTTCGATCAGGCGTACCCCGATCGGCTGCCGGGCCTCCGACGCGACGACCAGCGTGGCTTTGGGATAGTCGCTTTCGCGCGGATACTCGGTTCCATCCACGCCGAAGCGCACCTGCCCGACTTCCTGCAGCACGCCTGCGGTCTCGATCTCGGGATTGTGGCGCAGATCGGCGATCAGCCGCTCGTAGAACTGAAGCTGCTTCTGCGGAGTGTTGTAGGACTCGCCCGTCAGCTCCACCGGCATGTTCAACAGGTTGGTGGTGTCGATGCCGAAATCGATACGCGCCGCATGATAGGCGACGATCGCCATGACGCTGCCGATCACCATCACCACGGAAATCAGCACGATCTCGACGATCACCAGGATCCGCGATACGCGTCCGCTGCGCCGTCCTTGCGAGCCGCGGGTGCCGTCGCGCAACAGCGCGCTGGAACTGATGTTGGTCGCGCTCCAGGTCGGGATCACCGAAACCAGGAAGATGGCCAGGCACACGAAGCCCAGTGCCGACAGCACCGCGCCGGTGTCCAGGCCCCAGTCCCACCAGAACGGCAGGTCACCCTGGAAGGTTGAGGCGAGGAACTGGTTGCTCGCGCTCAATGCCCAACCCGCAAGCGCCAGCGCCAGGACGCCGCCGATCACGCAGATCAGCGCACTTTCCATCATCATCTGCAGAACCAGGCGCGTGCGTGGCGCGCCCAATGCGACGCGCACGGCGATTTCGCGGATGCGCTCGTTGGTACGCGCCAGCAGCATGTTGCCGACGTTGACGCAGGCCAGCAGCAGAATGAAGATCGACACCACGTTGAGCACTGCGAAGACGAAGGCGCCTTCCGGACCGGTCTGCGCGGACTGGAAGGTGTCCACGCGGATGTCGTCCAGCAGCGCATCGTCGCCTTCCCGGCGCGGATAGTTCTCGTAGGTGGCGCGCAGCAGCGTGGTCAGGTCGGCCTCGGCTTCGTTGCGCGAGACATCCGGGCGCAGGCGCGCGTAGGCGTTGAACGAGGACACGCCATAGGTCGTCGGATTGAGCTCGCGCTGCGTGAGCGGCAGCCAGATCTCGGAACTGATGGGGAACATGAAACCCTTCGGCATCACCCCCACGATCCGCGTGGCGCGTCCGTTGATCTCCACCACCTTGTCCACGATGTCCGGATCGGCGCCGTACACCGAGCGCCATATCTTGTGCCCGATCACCGCCACCGGCTCGGCTCCGGACACAGCGTCTTCCGGCAGAAAGCCCCTCCCTAGCGCGGGCTGCGTGCGCGCGAACTGGAAGATGCTCCACTCGGCGAAGGTCGCCTTCACGCTGCGGCTGGCATCGAGTTCGCTGATCACCGAGCGGCCGGTCTGGTATGCCGCGACCCCGTCGAGCGAGCGCGTGTGGCGCAATTGCGCGAGCTCGAATGCGTCGATCAAGGCGGTCCGGCCGTCCTTCTTGCCGAGCACCCTGACCATGGTCTCGCTGGCCGGGATCGGCAGCGCCTTGTACATCATGGTGTTCAGCACCGAATAGGTATAGATGCTGATCGCCAGGCCGCCGGCCAGCACGAGCACGGTCAACAGCGTGAACTGCGGCGTCTTCAGCAAAAGACGCAAGGCATAGCGCAGGTCGGAGAGGAAGGACATTCGGGTCCTCAGCCTGCGGCCCGCGCCGCCGAATCGGAGAGGATCCGTCCATCCAGAAGATCGACCTGGCGGCTCGCCCGCGCAGCGTATTCCGGATTGTGGGTGACCAGGCAGATCGTGGATCCTTCCGCGTGCAGGCCTTCCAGAAGTCCTGTCACCGTTTCGGCGTTCTTCGAGTCGAGGTTGCCTGTCGGCTCGTCGGCCAGGATCAGCAGCGGGCTGGCCACCACCGCCCGCGCGACGGCCACGCGTTGCTGCTGACCCCCGGAAAGCTGCGAGGGGAAGTGTTTCGCCCGATGCGACATGTCGACCCGGTGCAACGCGCGTTCCACCATCGTCGCGACCTCATGGGCGCCGAGGTCGCCGCGATAGGACAGCGGCAATGCGACATTTTCCGAGACGGTCATGTCGCTGATCAGATTGAACGACTGGAACACGAATCCGATTTCGCGGTTGCGGATGCGCGCGCGTTCGTCGCGACCGATGGTGGATACGTCATGCTCACCGAGCAGGTAGCGTCCGGCGGTCGGCGCGTCGAGCAGCCCCAGCAGCGACAGCAGCGTGGACTTGCCGCAACCGGACGGCCCGGAGAACGCCACATATTCCCCGCGCCTGACGGTAAGGTCGATGTGGTCCAGGGCGCGCGTCTCCACCTCGTCGGTGAAGAAGGATTTGCGCAAGCCCTGCAGCTGGATGAGCGGTTCGCTGTCAGACATGGCTGATTCCGCCTACTTGACCGAGATCTTGTCGTGGCTGCTCCAAGCCGACGAGTCGGACACGATGACCTGATCGCCCGGCTGCAGCCCGCCCAGCACTTCGATATAGCGCGTCGATGCGCGTCCGAACTGCACCGAGCGGCGCGAGGCCTCGCTGCCATCGAGTCGGTATAGCTCGACCTTCCCCTGGCTCTTGGCGAAAGGCGGGCGTTCGACGAATAGCGCGTTGCGCTTCTTCTCGATGTCGATGATGCCTTCCACGCTCAGGTCGGGACGGGCCTCCGGCGGCATCTTGCCGGTCAGCACGACTTCGACCTTGACCACGCCGTTGGTCGCCGACGGCGCGATGCGCGCCACCCGGCCGGGAATCTTGCTGGTGCGGGTATCGACCACCACCGCTTGCTGGAGCGCGACGTCGTTGATCTGGAAGTCCTGCACGTCGAGCAGGGCGACCAGGTCATCCTGGCGGGCGATCTGGCCGGCCTGGGTGCCTGCGGTCACCCGCTGCCCGAGCTGCAGCGACATCTGCTGCACCACGCCGTCGATGCCGGCACGGATGGTCAGGTCGTCGATTTGCTGCTGAATGAGGTCCTTGGATTTCTCCAGCTTCGAAACGACCGAGACATTGGCCTCGGTCGTCGCCGCCAGGCTTTCCTGCATGCGCTTCACCCGTTCGGTCTGCGCTTCGATCTTGTGGAAGTTCTGCTCCATCACGATCCTGGATTGCTCGGCGGTGATGCGGGACACGATCTTCTGTTCGACCAGCTTCTTCTCGGCGTCGTACTTGACCTTGACGCTGAGATAGTCGAGTTCCGCGTTCTTCGCCTCCGAGCGCAGGTCGGCCAGCTGCGAGCGCAACATCGATTCGGCCGCGCGGTTCTGCTTTATCTGGGCATCGATTTCCCATTGCGCCTGCAGCAGCTGCTCGTTCAGGCGCGGATTGCTCAGGATGGCAACGACATCGCCTTTCTTGACCGCCGCGCCGGCCTCGACGTTGATGCGTTCGACCAGGCCGTCCACATTCACGGCCAACAGGTGGATGTCCTTGGGCACCAGCACGCCGATGCCGCGGACCTGGACCGAGAAGTCGCCGCGCTGCACCGTGCCGATCACGACGTCATCCTTGTCCACCGAGTACGCAGCGCTGCCGAACCCGGTTCGGGTGAGAACGACCACCACCACCAGCGCGGCGGCGACGCCCCACACCCACCGCTTGCGGAACCATTGCTTGGTGCCGCTAGACTTTCTTGCAATATCCATGCTTGTGGTTCACCTGGTGATTGGCTGCCTGGATCGGCGACGCGTGTGGAAGTGAGGGATGTCCCCGCCGGTGTCCCCGACCGGCGGCGCTTGCACGACGCGCAAGGCGAAACGGAAAAGGCGCTTGTTCGAGCTCATACCGGCAGCTCGTGCTGGATGCGTCGGTCCGCCTGCCGGGCTGCGATCAGGTCCGCCAGACCTGGCGCGTGATCGGCCGACAACAACGACAGATGCCCGCCCTCGGCAACGTGCATCTCGACCTGCGCAGCCGCATATGCGCCATAGTGCTCGGCCAGTTCGCCAGACGGCAGGCGCGCGATCGCACCCTCGCGCGCCAGAATCGAAACCACCGGTCCGCCGAAACGCCCGCTCGGGCCGTAGTGGCGGTGGATCGCCAACTGCGCCCGGAACACGTCCAGCAACCCGCGCGGCACGGCTGCCTGCGGAGCCACGGCGACGCCTTGCTGTTGCAAGCGTTGCAAGAAGAAGGCATGCAATCGCTGCTCGTCGTCGAATCCCTGCATAGGCTGAACGTCCTCCGCATTGGCTCCAAGCATGCGTGCCAGGTAGCCGCCCAGCGAATGTTCGGCGCATTGGGCCTCGCGCAGGTAGACACCGCTATCGATCAGCGTCAGTTGCACCTGGTGACCGCGCATCTCGAGCAGGCGCGCCATCTCGAAGGCGACGGCGCCTCCATAGGAATGGCCAGCCAGCAGGTACGGTCCCTGCGGCTGGCAGGCAAGCAAGGCCCGCAGGTTCAGCGCGACCGTCTCCTCCATGGAACGACTTGGCGGCATCGCCCCGTCCGTGCCGCAAGGTTCGAAGACCCGCAGCGCGAGCCGTCCCTGCAATGCCTTGGCCAACGGTCGGTACGCAACCGCGGTGAGGCCGGCGGCGGGGACGCAGTAAAGCAAGGGGACGCCAGGCGTGGCATCCAGCTGCACCAACGGGTCCCAGTCGCTGTCACCGCGAACCAAGACATCGTCCACATGCCGGGCCAGATCGACAAGAAGCGGATGGCGGAACAGGTCGCGGATGTGCAGCCTGACCTGGAACTGTTCCGACAGCATCGCCATCAGTCTGATCGCGAGGACCGAATGCCCTCCCAGTTCGAAGAAATCGTCAAAGCGGCTGACGCACGGCAGGTTCATCAAGTCCGTCCATAGTTTCGAGATCGCACGCTCGGTGTCGGTGACCGGTTCCGCGTAGTCACGCAGTGTGACGTCGGCACGATCCGGTACCGGCAAGGCGCGCCGATCGAGCTTTCCATTTCCCGTCAGCGGCAACGCGGCGAGCGCCACGAATGCCTTCGGTACCATATAGTCTGGCAGCTCTTCGATCAACGTCTGGCGCAGCAGCGATATGTCGACCGCAGCGCCGGCTTCGGCCACGACGTAGGCGACCAAGCGTTTTTCTCCGGGCCCATCCTCGCGCGCCAACACCGTCACCTCGCGGACTTCCGGCATACGCGCCAGGCGTGCTTCGATCTCTCCCAGTTCGATGCGGAATCCGCGGATCTTTACCTGGAAATCGTTGCGGCCCAGGTAGTCGATCTCCCCTGCCGCGGTCCATCTGGCGAGGTCGCCGCTGCGGTATAGCCGCCCGTGCGTTCCGGACGCATCGAATGGGTTGCGGACGAACCGCTGCGCGTTCAACTCCTCGCGATTCAGGTAGCCGCGCGCGACACCGCTGCCGCCCACGTATATTTCACCGGCGACGCCGATCGGGGTCGGCTGCATCCGTGGATCGAGGATGTAGACATGCATGCCCGGAATCGGCCGCCCTATCACGCTGCCCCCCCGGCCGAAGATGTCCTCCAGGCGCAGGTCGCGAAGCGTGACGTGCACCGTGGTTTCGGTGATCCCATACATGTTGACCAGCCTGGTTCGGCCGATGTCGTTGCGTTCGGCCCAGGGACCGAGCGTCTTCGGATCCAGCGCTTCGCCGCCAAAGATCACCGTACGCAGGAAATGCGTTTGCCCGCTGCAGGCCTGGGCCACGCTCAGTTGGCGGAATGCGCTCGGCGTCTGGTTCAACATCGTGACGCGTTCGCGGCACAGCAAGGCGTAGAAATCGTCCGGGGACTTGGCGCACTCGTCCGACACCACGACCAGGCGCCCGCCATAGGCCAGCGCCCCCCAGATTTCCCAGACCGAGAAATCGAACGCGAAGGAATGGAACAGGCTCCAGGTCTCGTCTGCACCGAACCGGAAATGGTCCTCGGTCGCAGCGAGCAGGCGCGAGACCTGGCGGTGCTCCACCTGGACGCCCTTGGGGGTGCCGGTGGAACCGGAGGTATAGATCACGTACGCCAGGTGCCCTGCATCGAGCCCGGGCACGTTCGGGTTGTCCTCGGCATGGCGCGCGAGTCCGGCTTCGTCGTGCAGATCCAGCCTGGCCACCATGGTTGGCGGTAACGAATGGCCGGGCCCCTGGGCGGCGACCAGCGCCACCGGCATGCTGTCCAGGATCAGCCAGTGCAGTCGCTCCTGCGGATACGCCGGATCCAGCGGCACGTATGCCCCGCCCGCCTTCAGAATGCCGAGCAGGCCGGCCAGCAGGTGCGGACCGCGCGGCGCGCACAGCGCGACGCGGTCGTCCGGCTTGATGCCCATGGCGATCAAGCCATGCGCGACACGATTCGCGCGCCGGTTGAGTTCGCCGTAGCTCCACCGGGAATCGCCAAACGTCACTGCCACGGCATCCGGCTGCTCGGCGGCGCGTGCCTCGAACAGGCGGTGCAACGGCAGGTCTGCCGGACAGCCGTGCGGGATGTCGCCAAGCCTGGGCAGCAGCGCCGCGCGCGCCTCGTCGTCGAGCAGCGGCAGCGCATTCACCGAGGTTCCCGGCGCGTCGAGCAAATGTGCCACCAGTACCTGGAACGCGTCGGCCATGCGCTCGATCGTGTCCCGCTCGAACAGACCGGTCGCGTACACCCAGCGGATGTGGATGCCAGCGTCCGTCTCGGTCATGTGCAACTCGAGGTCGTAGCGACATTGCTGCGCATCGCTGCGTAGCGGGCTCAGGTCCAGGCCGGGCAGAACGAACTGGCTTTCCTCGTGGTTGTGCAAGGTGAAGCTGATCTGATACAGCGGCGAATGGCTGAGAGAGCGCTCCGGACGCAGGGTCTCCACCAGCATCTCGAACGGCACATCCTGGTGCGCGTATGCGTCCAGAATCGTCGTCCGGGCGCGTCGCACCACGTCGAGGAAGCCGGGATCGGCGGAGAGGTCGGTGCGCAATACCAGGCTATTGATGAAGAAGCCGATCAGCGGTTCCAGCGCCCTCTGCGTGCGTCCGGCGACCGGGGTGCCGATCACGATGTCGGTCTCCCCGCTCCAGCGCCCGATCAATACCGCCAGCGCCGACTGCAGCACCATGAACAGGCTCGCCTGGTTGTCGAGTGCGAGTTGCTTCAAGCGTTTCAGCGACGATGCATCCAGGCGCCGGGCGACATGGTCGCCGTCGAACTGCTGCAGCGGGGGCCGCGGCTTGTCCAGCGGTAGCGCGTGCACCGGCGGCAGGCCGGCCAACGCGGCGTGCCAATAGTCGAGTTGCGTCCGCAGTGCGCCGCTGTGCTCCAGCACACCGCGCTGCCAACTGGCGTAGTCGCCGTACTGGACCCTCAGCGGCGCCAAGGCGACCGGCTCGCCGCAACGGAATCCCGCGTACAACGCGGCGAATTCCCTGCCAAGAACGTTCATCGACCAGCCGTCGGAGGCGATGTGGTGCGTGGACAGCAGCAGCGCATGGCCGGCATCGTCGAGGCGGACCAAGGTGCAGCGCAGCATCGGGTCTGCGGTCAGGTCGAACCCACGCGCGGCCTCCGCGCGCACGATCCGGTCCAACGCCGCCTCGCGCGCCTCATCCGCCAGAGGGGAAAGGTCGTGGTGGCCGATGGCCTGCGGCGAAGGCGGATGCACGATCTGCACCGATTCGCCATCCTGGATGGCGAAGGTGGTGCGCAGGACCTCATGGCGCGCGATGATCGCGTCGATGGCCTGTTGCACGGCGTGGTCGTCGAGCGTTCCGGTCAGGCGCACGCCGAAACGCATGTTGTACTGCGCGCTGCCACCGCCCAGCCGGTCGATGAACCAAAGCCGTTGCTGCGAGAACGACAGCGGCAATGGACGGTCGCGCACCGTTGCGACGATGGTTGGCGGTGCATCGCGGTTCGCGACGGCATCGACGTGGCGGGCGAAGCCGGCGATGGTGGGGTGTTCGAACACGGCGCGGATCGGGATATCGCGGCCGAATTCCTCGGCGACGTGGCTGATCACTTGGGTCGCCAGCAGCGAATGGCCGCCTATCTCGAAGAAATTGCTTTCCGCACTGATCCGCTCCTGCTTGAGGACCCGTTGCCAGATCGACGCCACGCGTTGCGCGGTGTCGCCGTCGGGTGCGATGAACTCTTGCTTTGCGGCGTAATCGGGCTGCGGCAGGGCCGCCTTGTCCACCTTGCCGTTGCGGTTCAGCGGCAGCGCCTCCATGACCATGACAGCCACCGGCACCAGGTAGTCCGGAACCCGAGCGCGCATGTGCTCGCGCAATTCGCGCCCGGCATGCGCCCAGGCGTCGCCCGCCGGCACGACGTAGGCGACCAGGCGCGCATCGCCGGTTTCGTCGCGCACGATCGCGACCGCCTCGCGCACCCGTGGGTGCGCGAGCAGATGCTGTGCGACTTCGCCCAGCTCGACGCGGAAGCCGCGGATCTTGACCTGGTCGTCGGCACGGCCGAGGAACTGCAACTCGCCGCCCGGCAGCCAGCGCACGAGATCGCCTGTGCGGTATAAGCGGCCGCTGCCTTCCGGATGTGGCATGAAACGTTCGGCCGTCAAGGCAGGGCGTCCGAGATAGCCCAGCGCCAGGCCGGCGCCGCCCAAGTGGAGCTCGCCGGGCACCCCCAGCGGCTGCGGCTGGCCGCATGCATTGAACACGTGCGCCTCGACGTTGGGCAGCGCACGGCCGAGGGTAACCGGGGACTGGGGTACGATCTCCGCATGCGTGGCGGCCACCGCCGCTTCCGATGGACCATAGGAATTGACCACGCGGCAGCGCTCGGCCCAGCGCCAGGCGAGACCTTCGTCGCAGGCTTCGCCGGCGACGATCAACAGCTGCAACGCGTAGTCGCGCTCGAGCGGCATCTGCGCCAGCAACGCCGGCGGAATGGCCGCGTGGGTGATGCGCTCTCGTACCAGCAAGGCCGACAGGCGCTGCACCGAATGGCGGTCGTCCTCGCTGCAGATGTGCAGGCTGCCGCCATGGGCCAATGCCAGCAACCATTCGAATACGCCGCCATCGAAGCTGATCGAGCCGAATGCCAGCACCCGGCTGGCGGGCCCGACCGCCAGTGCCTGGCGCTGGTACAGCGCAAGATTGACCAGTCCGCGATGGGTGTTGAGCACGCCCTTCGGCACGCCGGTCGAGCCGGAGGTGAAGACCGCGTAGGCCGCCTGCGCGGAATCGACTCCGGTATCGGTCGGATCGGTCTGCGGATACCCCGCCAGCAGCGGCGTGCGCAACTCGGCATCCAGCAACAGCAAGGTGCGTTCGGCCAGGAGCGCCAACGCCTCCAGCACGCTGGCATGGGCCAGGACATGCTCCACCTCGCCGTCCACGAGCATCGCTTCCACCCGCTCCTGCGGGTAGGCCGGGTCCACAGGCAGATAAGCCGCGCCCGACTTGAGGATGCCGAGCACGCCCACGAGCATGTCGAGCGAGCGCTCGACGCACAGGCCGACTCGCTGCCCCGGCCCCACGCCCTCGCCGCGCAGCCAGTGCGCGACACGGTTGGCTTGGGCGTTGAGTGCGCTGTAGCTGATGCACTCGCCTTCGAAGGTCGCGGCGATCGCCTGCGGATCGGCCGCCACCTGTTGTTCGAACAGGACATGCGCGCAGACGTCGGGCAATTCCTGCAACTGCGGAACCGCCCACTGCGCGATCGCCAGGCGGTCGCTTTCCGGCAGCAGCGGCAGCGCCATCGCCGGCTGGTCCGGCGCCTCGGCCATCGCAGCGAGCACGGCGAGATAGCTTTCGGCCATGCGCTCGATGGTGGCGGCGTGGAACAGGCTGGTTGCGTATAGCCAGCGGAACTGCAAGCCGTATTCGTCCTCGGTCACGGCCACGTGCAGATCGAGATCGATGCTGTGAGTGTCGTTGGACAACGCGGTGATCGCCAGCCCGGGCAGGCTGAGCGTGCCGCGCTCGTGGTTCTGCAGCGCCAGTACCACCTGGAACAGCGGCGCATGGCTGAGGTGGCGTTCCGGCCGCAGGGTTTCCACCAGCATCTCGAACGAGGCGCTCTGGTGCGCGAACGCATCGAGCACGGTCCGGCGCGCGCGCGCGAGCAGCGTATGCACGTCGGGGTTGCCCGATAGATCGAACCGCAACGCCAGGCTGTTGATGAAGAATCCGATCAACGGTTCAAGCTCCCGCCGCGTGCGGCCGGCCACCGGCGAGCCGATCACCACGTCCGTCTCGCCGCTCCAGCGGCCGAGCAGCAGGGCCAATCCCGCCTGCAGCGCCATGAACAAGGTGGCGTCATGGTCAAGGGCGAGGCGGCGCAGTCGTTCAAGCTCCGGGCGCTGCATCCGGCGCACCACCTTTCCGGCGCGATAGTCCTGGCGCGCCGGGCGTGTCCTATCGAGCGGCAAGGCATGCACCTGCGGCAGCTGCGCCAGTTGCCCCTTCCAATAGTCCAGGTCCCCGGCGATGGCCCGCGCCTGTTCCGGCGAACGCTGCCACGCGGCATAGTCCGCGTATTGCACATCCAGCGGCGTCAAGCTCGCCGCCTCGCCGCGGGCCTGGGCGGCATAGACCGCGACGAATTCGCGGACCAGCAAGCCCTTCGACCAGCCATCGGAGGCGATATGGTGCACGGTGAACAGCAGCGCATGTTCCTGCGGCGCGAGCGCGATCAAGGTGCAGCGCAGCACCGGTCCACTGCCAAGGTCGAAGGGCATGCGCGCGTCGTCGCGGCTCAAACGCTGCAGTTCCTCGGCGCGATGCGCATCGTCGAGCCGCGACAGATCGATGGCCGTGATCGAGACCGGCGCAGGCGGATGCACGATCTGGACCGCGTCACCGTCGCGTTCGGCATAGGTCGTCCGCAGCACCTCGTGGCGCGCGACCAGCGCGTCGAGCGCACTCTGCAGCGCCGCGGTATCCAGCTCGCCGACGATCCGCAGCGATGTCGGCAGGTTGTATTGGGTGCCGCCTTCGAAGCGACTGACGAACCATAGCCGTTGTTGCGCCAGCGACAACGGAATCCCGCCTGAGCGCGATGCGCGCGGGATCGGTGCCGGCGCCGCCTCGGTCTGTGCGTCGATGCGCTGCGCGATGTCGGCGAGCACCGGCGCCTCGAACACCATCCGTACCGACACGGCTTTGCCGGTCCGCGCGGACAAGGCGCTGGCCATGCGCGTCGCCAACAGCGAATGCCCGCCGATCTCGAAGAAGTTGTCCCCGCTCCCGACCCGCGCGAGCTTGAGCAACTCGCACCACACCTGCGCGACGGTGGACTCGGTCGGCGTGCGGGCGGGCGCATAAGCGCCCGCTGCCGGCTCCGGCGCCGGCAGCGAGCGGCGGTCGACCTTGCCGTTGGCCGTCAACGGCAGGCGCTCCATCACCACGTAGGCGCTCGGCTGCATGTACTCGGGCAGCCATGCGCGCAATTCGGCTCGGACCGCGGCCGCCACGTCTTCGCCGGCCGTCTGCGCCACCAGATAGGCGACCAGCCTTCCCTCCTCGCCGCCGCCATGCACCGTCACCACCGCGTCCTTGACCCGCGTACTGCGCAACAGGCTGGCCTCGATTTCGCCCAACTCGATGCGGTAGCCACGCACCTTGACCTGATGGTCCAGACGGCCCAGGCATTCGATGGCGCCGTCGGCGACCACGCGTCCGAGGTCGCCGGTGCGGTAGAGGCGCTCGCCGAACGCCATACCGAAGTCGTGGCGAACGAACTTGTCGGCGGTGAGTGTCGCGCGCCCGGGATAGCCCACCGCGAGGTTGGCGCCAGCCACGCAGATCTCGCCGGGCATGCCCGGCGGCACCGGGCGCAAGTGCTCGTCCAGGACCAACAACGCGCTGTTGGCGATCGGCTTGCCGATGGGAATGCTGCCGCGCGGTTCGTCGTCGCCCACGACGTGGAAGCTGACGTCCGACATCGTCTCCGTCGATCCGTACAGGTTGCACAGCACGACCCCCGGCAGCATCGACCGTATGCGCCTGGCGATGCCCGGGCGAAGCGGCTCGCCGCTGACGAACCAGTAGCGCAGTCCCGACAGCAGCGTCGCCGCCTCAGGCAGCTCGGTCAGCGCACGCGCCAACGACGGCGCGGTGACGATCCGCGTCACCCTGTGCTCCGCGAGCAGGTGCGCGAACGCGGCCAGGTCGGACACTGTCTGCGCGTCGACGATCAGCAGCGGGCGCCCGGCGGCCAGCGGGACCGCGAGCTCCCACACCGCGCGCACGAAGGCCGTGCTGGTGATCAGGCAGCAGACTTCGTCTTCTGCGAACGGGAACGCTTCGAGCATCCACGCCACGCGGTTGCGCAACGCCCCATGGGTACCGAGCACGCTCTTGGGCTGGCCGGTGGAACCGGAGGTGAACAACAGGTGCGCGCCATCGCCGGCCTGCAGGCGCGGAAGTTCTGTCGCAGACTCGGACGCCGGGCTGCTGCGCGCCCCGAGCGCGATCACCGGGACGATGCCGTCGGCACGTTCGCGCAAGCGCGGCTGGACCAGCACCGCGCGGGCCTCGGCGTCGCGCAGCATGTAGTCGATTCGTGCCTGGGGCAGATCCGCCGCCAGCGGCAGGTAGACCATGCCGGCATTGAGGCAGGACAGTACCGCCACCGCATAGTCGATACCGCGGTCGGCAAGGATGCCGACCGTTGCGCCCGCGGCAATACCCAGCCCCTGCAGTTCCGACGCCAAGGATCGCGCTCGGGCATCGAGCGTGGCGTAGTCGATCCGGTCATGTCCGTGCATCAATGCCGTCGCGTCCGGCATGGCCTGGGCATGCGCGTGAACGCGCTCGTGCAGCAGCGCCGCGTCATAGTCGCGCGGCGTCGGCGCGGCCTGTGCGACGGTGGCGCGCCGGCCGGCTTCCGAGAGCAGTGCGTAGTCGAGGATGCGCGATTGCGGCGCGGCGATCGCCTGGCGCAGCAGTTCGCAGAAGCCGGCGTCGAGGCGTTGCACGGTGGCGGCCTCGAACAGCGAGGAGCGATACGACCACTTCAGCAACAGGCGGTCATCGCAGTGGCGCACGTACAGGGTCATGTCCGCCTTGGACAGCGATTCAGGCGCCTCCGAGCCGACCGCGCTCGCCGCCATTCCCTCCACGGCCGATGGATCGTCCTGCACCGACTCGAACACGTTGAGCAGGATCTGGACCAACGGGTTGTAGCTCAGGCTGCGCGCCGGCTTGAGCTCGTCGACCAGGGTCTCGAACGGGATCTCCTGGTGCGCATAGGCCTCCAGCGAATCGCGGCGGCAGTGTTCGAGCAATGCATCGAACGGCGGATTGCCATCGAGCTCGGTCCGCAGCACCAGCGTGTTCACGAAAAGGCCGATCAATCCTTCCAGGTCCCGGTGCACGCGGCCCGCCACCGGGGTGCCGAGCACGATGTCCTGTTCGCGGCTGGCGCGCCCGATCAGCATGGAGAAGATGGCGCGCATCAACACGAACAGGGTGATGCCGCGCTGCGCGCAGAAGGCGCGCAGCGCTGCGGTATCGCCGGCATCGAGGAACTGCAGATGCACCTTGCCGGAGAAGTCCTGCTGCGCAGGGCGCGGCCGGTCCAGCGGCAGGCTGTGCAGCCAGGGAATTCCGGCCAGGCGCTGCCGCCAATAGTCCAGATCTGCGCGCATGCCCCCGCCCTGCAGCCGGTGGCGCTGCCAGAGCGCGTAATCCGCATATTGCACGGGCAGCGGCGCCAGCGCCGGGGCGCGTCCGTCGCGGAACGCGCCATAGAGTTCCACCAGTTCGCGAGCGAGCACGCCGTTGGACCAGCCATCGGACGCGATGTGGTGCACGGTGAGCAGCACCACCGTTTCGTTCTCGCGCAGACGCAGCAGCGCGCAGCGCAGCACGGGGTCGGTCGCCAGATCGAACGGCCGCACGGCCTCCTCGCGCCTCAACGCCTGCACGCGGGCCTCGCGTGCGACATCCTCCAACTCGCGCAGATCATGCACCGTCAGTGGCGAGGCCGACGCGGCAAGGATCTGCTGGACGGGTCCGTCTTCGTGCTCAATGTAGACGGTCCGCAGGATCTCGTGGCGCTCGACCAACGCATCGAGGGCGCGCTGGAACAGCGCCGGCTCGAAGGCGCCGCTCAGGCGCAGCGCGCTCGGCATGTTGAACTGTGCGCTGCCGCCCTCCAGGCGATCGACGAACCACAGGCGTTGCTGTGCGAACGACAGCGGCAGCGGCACGCCGCGCTTGACCACTGAAATACTCTGCCCGGGCGTGTGCGCTTGCGCGTCCAGGTGCGCAGCCAGCTCCTGCAACGTGCTGTGCTCGAAGACGGCGCGCACCGGCAGGGGCTTGCCGAACTCGCGCGCAATCTCGCCGACCAGGCGCGTGGCCAGCAGCGAGTGGCCGCCCATCGCGAAGAAGTTGGCTCCGCGGTCAATGCGTTCGCGCTTCAGGATGCGCTGCCACAGCGCGGCCATGCGTCGCTCGGTGTCGGTGGTCGGCGCTTCGCTCACGGCCGTGCCATCGTCCTCCGCCGGCACCGGCAATGCCCTGCGGTCGACTTTCCCGTTGACCGTCAACGGCAGTGCGTCCAGCGCCACGATCGCTGTCGGCAGCATGTAGGCCGGCAGCGCGTGCGCAAGCGCCGCACGCAGCCCGGCGATGCCTTCGGCGGCGAACGTCGGCTCGACGTAGCCGACGATGCGAGCGGTCTCGCCCTCGCCGATCAGCCGTACAGCCGCGCGGCGCACGCCCGGCGCGCCGGCCAGATGATGCTCGATCTCGCCGAGTTCGATACGGAAGCCGCGCAGCTTGACCTGGTCGTCGGCACGGCCGAGAAATTCCAACTGCCCGTCTGCGCGCCAACGCACACGATCGCCGCTGCGGTAGACCCGTTCGGCGGCGGCGAACGGATCCTCCAGGAAGCGCTCGGCGGTCAGGCCCGGCTGCCCGAGATAGCCGCGGGCCACGCCCGCGCCGCCGATGTACAGCTCTCCTGGAACGCCAAGCGGCACCGGTTGCAGCGCGGCATCCAGCACGTAGAGCACGGTGTTGTCCATCGGGCGGCCGATGGGAACCGTCCTCGCCAGGGCCCCGAGGTTGGCGCTGACGTCGTACCAGCAACAGCCGACCACGGTTTCGGTGGGGCCATAGTGGTTGTATATCCGCGCTGCCGGGAAGCGCGCCTGCAGCGCTCGCGCGGTTTCCACCGCGAAGCGCTCGCCGCCGATCACGAAGGAGTGCGCTTGCGGCAGCGGCACTTCGTCCAGCAGATATAGCAGGCCCTGCACATGCGATGGGGTCAGCCGCAGCAGGCGGTTGTCGCAGTCGGCAGCGGCAAGCCGCGCGGCGAGCGCGGACAGAGCGTCGTCCTCGGCCAGCATTTCGACGCTGTCGCCCGCCAGCAGCGGCACGAACAGCGTCGGCAAGGTCAGGTCGAACGCCGGCGAGGTGGCGACGAACGAGCCCGACAACCCCGCGGCGTAGTAGCCCGCGCGTGCGAACGCGCAGTAGTCGACCATCCCGCGATGTGTCACCTCCACGCCCTTGGGCATGCCGGTCGAGCCGGACGTATAGAGGACATAGGCGCTGTCGTCCAGCGTCACCTGCACGCCGGGACGAACGCAGGGGTAGCCCTCCAGCCAGCGCGGATCGCTGTCGGCGCCATCCATGAACACGGTATCGACGCCTGCGGCATGCACTGGATCGGCGCTGTGGTGCAGGACGACGCGCAACTGCGCATTCTCGACGAGGCTGTGCAGCTGCGTCGCGCTCTGCCGGCCATCGAGCGGCACATAGGCAGCGCCGGCCTTGTGCGTCGCCAGCAGTCCGATCAGCAGTTCGATCGAGCGCCCAAGGCGCACACCGACGCGGTCGCCGCTACCCATCCCCTGCTCGATCAGGGCGTGCGCCAAGCGGTTTGCGCGCAGGTCGAGTTCGCGGTAGGTCAGACTCCGTTCGCCGCAGCGGACGGCGATGCATTCGGGGACGTCCCGGGCGGTACATTCGAAGGCATGCACGAGCGTGGCGTGGCGCCCTTGTTCGGCAGTCGGTCCGCGACCCAGCGCCAGCAGCTCCCTGGTGCCGACCGGATCGGCCAGGCCGATCCGGTCCAGCGCGAGCCCGGGTGCGTCGCACATCGCGTGCAGCAGGCGCGCATAGGCGCCTGCCATGCGCTCGACGCTTGCGGGTTCGAACAATTCGTCCTTGAAGGTCCACCCCAGGTGCAACCCGTCTTCGCGTTCGGTCGCAGTGAGGTCGAGGTCGAAGTGCACATGCTCGCCCCCCGGCGCCAGCGGTTCGAAGCGCAGTCCTGGCAGTTCCAGCGCGCCGCCATCGTGATTCTGCAGCACGAACTTGATCTGGCACAGCGGGTTGTAGGCGAGGCTGCGGCGCGGACGGAACGTTTCCACCAGCAGGTCGAACGGCACCTGCTGATGGGTGAAGGCGTCAAGCGCAACCGTTCTGCCGTGCGCGATCAGACCTCGCGCATCGGCACCCGGCTCGATGTCGAAACGGCAAATCACCGTATTGTTGAAGAAACCGATCAGCGGCGCGGTTTCCGGCTGGTCGCGGCCAGCGGTCGGGGTACCGATCACGATCTCGCGCTGGCCGCTCCAGCGCGACAGCAGATGCGCGAACGCGGACTGCAGCACCATGAACAGGGTCGCCCCCGAATCCTTGGCCAGGCGTTTTGCGGCATCCAGCGCGGTGCGGCCGAGCAGCTGATGGTGGCGTTGCGCGGTGAATCGCTGCCGTGGCGGGCGCGGATGGTCCAGCGGCAGGTCGTGCACTTCCGGGAGGCCGGCCAGGCGCGCTGCCCAGTAATCCATGGACTCGCGCAGCATGCCGCTCGCCCGTGCCGCGTGCTGCCAGCGGGCATAGTCGCCGTACTGGATCGCCAGCGGGGGCAGCCCCGCGCTGCCGCCTTGGACGGCCGCGGCGTAGTGCGCCATGAATTCCTTCACCAGCACGCCCATTGACCAACCGTCGGTGGCGATGTGGTGCATCGTCAGCACGATCGCGTGTTCTTCGTCCCCCAGGCGCAACAGCGTGCAACGCAGCATCGGCGCCTGGCCGAGCAGATCGAACGGCGCCCTTGCCTCCTCGCGCGCGATGCGCAACGCCTCGCGCTGGCGCGCCTCGGGTTCGAGTGCGGCCAGGTCGCGCGTGCCCACGCGCAAGCGGCGATGCGGGTACACCACCTGCAGCGGTTCGCCGTCGCGCTCGGCGAACCCGGTGCGCAGCACCGCATGGCGCGCGACGATCGCATCGAGCGCTGCGTTCAGCGCGTCCGTCTCCAGGCGGCCGCGCACGCGCAGCGCGAGCGAAAGATTGTATTCCACACTGCCGGGATCGAGTTGGTGAAGGAACCAGAGCCGCCTTTGCGCGTACGAAAGCGGATGTTCGGCGACATCCGGATGGTGCACGATGCGCGGCACCGGCGCCGGTTCGGACGCATCGAGATACGCCAGGATCTCGGATTTGTGCTCGGCCAGGCGCCGGCGCAAGTCCGGGCTGAGCCGGCTCTGGGCGTCGCCCACTAGGAGTTTGCCATCCCTGGCGGCGATGCGAATGCCGGCGTCGCGGCATTCCTGCAAGACATCGATGACGCTCATAGTTCGATGAACTCCTGGTCGCCGCTGTCGGCGAGATCGAGCGTCAGTTCGCGCCGGAGCGCTTCGCGACGCAGCTGTTCGTCCACGAAATCGGCCAGCGCCCGCACGGTGGTGCGCTCGAACACGTCGCGGATGGCGATGTGGATGGCGAAACGCTCGCGCACCTCGCCGATCATTCGCACCGCCAGCAGCGAATGGCCACCGAGTTCGAAGAAGCCGGTCAGCACATCGACATCCTCGAGTCGCAGCAGCGTGCGCCAGATGCCGGCGATCGCCTCCTCGGTCGGCGTCTGCGCGCTGGTCCATACCTGGCCCGGCGCCACGCCAGGCTCCGGCAGCGCCTTGCGATCGATCTTCCCGTTCGCGCTCAGCGGCAGGCGTTCGAGCACGACGAAGGCCGAGGGCACCATATAGTCTGGAACGGCCGCGCGCAGGGCGGTCCGCAATCGCTCCGCGACCGCGACGCCGTCCTGCGCCTCCCGTGCCGCTGGCGTACCCACGTAGGCCACGAGGGATGCGTCCTCGCCCGCGCCGCGCACCGTCACCACGGCGTCGGTGACGTCGTCCTGCCGGCACAGCAATGCCTCGATCTCGCCCAGCTCGATCCTCAGACCGCGGATCTTGACTTGATGGTCGATCCGCCCGAGGAAGTCGAGCGTGCCATCGGGCAACCGCCGTGCGAGGTCGCCGGTACGGTACAGGCGCGTGTCCGCCACGGCGCCAGCGGTGCCGAAGACGAAACGCTCGCGCGTGAGTTCGGGTTTGTTGCAATAGCCGCGCGCCAGGCCGACCCCGCCGATGTGCAACTCGCCGGCGACACCCACCGGCTGCGGACGCCCGTGGGCGTCCAGTACGTGCAGACGGATGTTGTGGATGGGCCGCCCGATCGGCACGGTCGTCGCATCGTGCTCAGGCCGACACTCCCAAAAACTCACGTCGATCGCCGCTTCGGTAGGACCGTAGAGATTGTGCAACCGTGCGCGCGTGCCGGTGGCGAAGAAGCGGGCGGCCAGCTCCGAGCCGAGCGCTTCGCCGCTGCAGATCACCTGGCGCACGCTGTCGCAGGAGGCCCAATCGGCATTGGCCAGCAAGGTGCTCAGCATCGAGGGCACGAAGTGCAGCGTGGTGATGCCGTGCCGGCGGATCGCTGCGTGCAATGCTGCCGGGTCGGCATGCGCATCCGGCGCCAGCACCACCAGCCGTGCGCCCGCCATCAACGGCCACAGGAACTCCCAGACCGACACGTCGAAGCTGTAGGGGGTCTTCTGCAGCACGCAGTCGTTCGCGTCCAGCGCATAGGCCGCCTGCATCCAATGCAAGCGATTGACCAACGCCCCATGTTCGTTCAGCACGCCCTTCGGCTCGCCGGTCGAGCCCGAGGTGTAGATCGCGTAGGCGAGATGCTGGGGGCCGAGACCACGGCTGCGCATCCCGGGAGCGTCCGCGGACTGCGCCAGGAGCACCGATTGCACCGTTTCGGCGTCCAGCGCCAGGATCTTCGCCGCATCGGCGGGCAATGTTTGCGCCAGCTCGGCGAAGGTGAGGACGATACGTGCGCCGGAATCGCGCAGCATGTAGTCCAGCCGCGTCCGCGGGTAGTTCGGATCCAGCGGCAGGTAGGCGCCGCCGGCCTTGAGCACGCCCAGGATGGCGACGACCAGCTCCACCGAGCGGGTCATGCAGATGCCGACGATCGCGTCGGGCGCGACGCCCTCGGCGATCAGGGCGTGAGCAAGACGGTTGGCGCGCGCGTCGAGCTCGGCATAGGTGATGCTGTCTTCGCCGAATTCGACGGCAATCGCGCCCGGGCTACGCCCGACCTGGCTCTGGATCAGCTCGTGGATGCAGGCGGTGTCGGGATAAGGCGCGTCGGTGTCGTTCCACGACGCCAGCTGCCCCCGCTCCTCCGGCGCCAGCAGGTCGATGTCGGCCGGGGTGCATCCCGGCCGTGTCATCTGCACCAGTATCCGGCCCAGATGCCCCGCCATGCGCGCGATCGCGGCGTCGTTGAAGCGTTCTGCGCGATAGCCGAACTTCACCCGCAGGGTCCGGGTATGCGCGGCGACGAGCGTCAGCTTGAACGTGGTGGCCTCGCTGTTGCCCGGCTCCTCGATCTGCAGTTGCGCGTCCGCGGACGCGGCGGCATCGCCCGTCACCGCGTCGAGCGGATAGTTCTCGAATACCAGCAGGCTATCGAACAGCTGCACGCCCTGCTTGACGCGCGACTGGCGGCGGATTTCCGGCAGCGACAGATAGCCGTACTCGCTGCCGGACTGGAAGTCGGCATGCAGCGCCGCCAGCGCATCGCCGATCGTCTGTCCAGGCCCGAATCCGACCTTCACCGGAATGGTATTGATGAACAACCCGATCATCTCCTCCACTCCTGGCACCTGTCCCGCACGCCCGGAGATGGTTGCGCCGAACACGACCTCCGGTTCGGCGCTGTAGCGATGCAGCAAATAGGCCCAGGCCCACTGCAGCAGGGTGTTGACCGTGGTGCGATGCGCCTTGGCGTATGCCTGCAGTGTCTGCGTCTGCGCCTCGTCCAGTTCGAACGCGTATTCGCGCTGGCCATGGCCGCCCCCCACCGGCAGGCGGTCGATCACCAGGGGGGTCGGCGCGTCGATTTCCTTGAGCACGCCATGCCAGTGGTCGCGCGCCCGCTCCACATCCGAGTCCAGCAACCAGGCGATGTAGCGCTCGTATGCCGGCGCAACGGGCAACACGGCGGCACGGCCTTGCACATAGGCGCGGTAGAACTCGATCACGTCGCGGTAGACCAGCGGCAAGCACCAGCCATCGAGCAGGATGTGGTGCAACGACCACAACAGCTGATACCGGCCCTCGCCGAGGCGGAATACCGCGATGCGCATCAGTGGCGGACGTTCGAAGTCGAAGCCGCGACACCGATCCTCCTGGCGGTAGGCGTCGAAACGGAGGCGCTGTTCCGGCTCAGGCAGGCCGCGCCAGTCTTCCTCGTGCCAGGACAGCGGCGCGGCGCTCAGCACCAGTTGCTGCAGATCTTCGGTCCCGCCCACGAAGGCGGTACGGAACGCGTCGTGGCGCATCACCACTTGCTGCCAGGCGTGGCGGAATGCCGCCAGGTCCAGGCTGCCGCGCAGTACCGGGAAGTTCTGCACCACGTAGGCCGCACTGTCGAGCAGGCTCTCGTACAACATGCCGGCCTGCATCGACGTGGCCGGGTACAGCCGCGACAGCTCGGGATGGCGTGCGTGCAGCGCGTCCAGGCGCTGCTGGTCGATCCGCGCCAGCGGGAAGTCCGAAGGCGTCCAGGCGCCGACGCCAGGCCGCTGACAATGGCGCACCACTTCCACCAGCGCCTGTTCGATGCCGGCGGCGAGCGCGCGCATGGAGGCTTCTTCGTAGCGTTCGCTGCTGTAGGACAGGGTGAATTGCAACTGTCCGGCGAAGGTCTTTCCGCTGAGCGCAAGCAGTGCCGAGCGCTGCCGCGCCAGGCTGGTCTGCGGGCCGATCGATTCCCGGGCGGGGCCGAAATGGCTCTTATCGTTGAGTATCTGGTCGAATTGGCCCAGGTAGTTGAACAGCAGCGCATCGGTTTGATCGCCAGCGGCCTCGCGCAGCGCGACGTCACCGGCGACGTAACGCAGTACCCCATAACCGATGCCATTGCGCGGAATGGCGCGGTAGCGCTCCTTCACCGACTTGATCGCATCCGCGACGCCGTCGCCGTCCACGTCCAGCACTACCGGAAAGACGCTTGTGAACCAGCCGACGGTCTGGGTGAGATCGAGTTCGTCGAACAGGGCTTCGCGGCCGTGCCCCTCCAGGCGCAAGCACAGTTCGCGACGGCCGTTCCAGCGGCGCACACCCAGGTACACCGCGGCCAGCAGCAGTTCGTTGATGCGGGTGCGGTAGGCCGCGTTGCACTGCTGGTGCAATGCCCGCGTATCTTCGCTGGACAGGCCCAACAACACGCTGCGGTTGGTCGCGATGGTCCCTGGACCCGCCGCCTGCGCGACCGTCGCGTCGGTGGCCAAGCCGCCAGCGCACGCGTTCGCCAGCCAGTAGTCGCGTTCCCGCAACAGCGTTTCGCTGCGCGCGTACTCTCCCAGAGCGCGTCCCCATTGCTGCAACGACGAGGTCTTGGGCGCAAGCGCCACCGCGTCGCCGCGCGCATGCTGCGCGTAGCCGAGTTCCAGGTCGCCCAGCAGAATGCGCCAGGACACGCCGTCCACCACGATGTGGTGCGCCGCCAGCAGCAAGCGACCGGCATCACCGGCGCGTTCGGGCGGGAAGTAGATCGCGCGCAACAACGGACCGTCCGCAAGATGGAAACGGCGCTGCCACTCGGCGCAGCGCGCCGACACGTGTTCGGCCCAGGGAACGCCCGCCACCGGCAGCTCGATCGCCGCGCTGGCCCTCGCCATCGCTGGATCGAACGGGGCATGGACCGCCTCCCAGCCATCGGTGTTCTGCACGAAGCGCAGGCGCAGTGCGTCGTGGCGCAGGTACAGCGCTTCCAGCACGGCAGCCAGCGTGGTCGCGTCGAAATCCGGAGGCGTCTCCAGCAGCATCGCCTGATTGAAATGGTGGCGATCAAGCGCCTCTCCTTCCAGGAACATTCGCTGCACAGGCAACAGCGGCATCGGGCCTTCCACAGGCGCCTGAGACACCAGCACGGTGTGCGCGTCCTCGGTCTCCATCGCGGCTGCCAGTTCGGCGATGGTCTGGTTCTGGAACAACTGCCGGGTACTGATGCGCAATCCGGCATGGTTGGCGCGCGAAACCACCTGGATGAGCAGGATCGAATCGCCGCCTATCTCGAAGAAGTTGTCCTGGACGCCGATCTGGTCGATACGCAATACCTGCTGCCAGATCGCGGCCAACGCCTGCTCGGCGTCCGTGCGCGGCGGCAGATAGGTGTGTTGCGACTGGTACTGGTAGTCGGGTTCGGGCAAGCGCTGCCTGTCGACCTTGCCATTGCGATTGAGCGGCAGTTCATCCATCGCGACGAATGCAGCCGGCACCATGTAGTCAGGCAGCAGGCGCTTGAGATGGGCGCGCAGTTCCTTCGCCAGCAGCAGCTCGTTGACCGGCTCGTTGCCTGGATGGGCGACCACGTAGGCGACCAGCCGCGTCGTCTCGCCGTCGCGTCGCGCCACCACGACCGTGTCGCGGATGGCGTCGTGGGCCAACAGGTGCGTTTGGATCTCGCCCAGTTCAATGCGGAAGCCGCGCACCTTGACCTGATCGTCGACGCGGCCGACGAAGACGATGTCGCCCCCCGGCAGCTGGCGTACCAGGTCGCCTGTCTTGTAGCACCGGCCGGCATCGGACCCGGCGCCGGCGAGAAAGCGCTCGGCGCTCAGCTCGGGACGGCGGTGGTAGCCGCGGCCCACGCCGTCGCCGCCCAGATAGAGCTCGCCGATCACTCCGCAAGGCAGCGGTCGCAGATTGCGGCCCAGTACATGCTGGGTGCTGCCGGAAATCGCCCTGCCGATCGGATAGGTATCGCTGCGGCGCTCGCGGATTTCGTAGGCGGTACTGAACGTGGTGTTCTCGGTCGGGCCGTAGACATGCACCAGGCGGCCGGGCTTGCCGGCATCGAGCACTCGCCCCACCGCTTCGACGTCCACGCCTTCGCCGCCGAACAGCAGGCAATGCAGCGGCGCGAATCCGGACGGGTTGGCGATCGACATCTGGTTGAGGATCGCGGTGGTGACGAACATCGTGGTGATGCCGGTCCGCACCAGGCTCCGCGCCAGGGCATTCGGGTCGAGCAGTACGTCTTTCGCGACGAACTGCAGGCGCATGCCGTTGGCCAGCGCCCCCCAGATCTCGAAGGTGGCGGCGTCGAACGAACTATTGGAGGCCTGCGCCATCACGCCGCCCGCGTCCAAGCTCACGTAGTCCGGGCGATGCACCAGGCGCACGATGCTGCGATGCTCGATCAGCGCGCCTTTCGGCGTTCCGGTCGAACCTGAGGTATAGATCATGTACGCCAGCGATCCGCCGTGTGCGCCGACCGCCTCGCGTGCGGGGTCGGTATCTGGACAGCCCGCCAGCAACCCCTCGCGCAGGCCTGCGTCGAGCGGCAGCACGGCATGGTCGTCGAATACCGGCAGTGCCTGCATCAGGTCGCTGGTGACCAATACGATCTCGACCCCTGAATCCTCAAGCATGAAAGCGATGCGATCCTCCGGATAGTCCGGATCCAGCGGCACATAGGCGCCGCCGGCCTTGAGGATGCCGAGCATGCCGATCAGCATTTCCACCGAGCGTTCCACGCACAGGCCCACCAGGGTGTCGGTGCTCACGCCCTGCCCGCGCAGGTAATGCGCGACGCGGTTGGCCTGGCGGTTCAACTCGCCGTAGCACACGCTGTCTGCACCGAAGGTGGCGGCTATCGCTTCCGGACGCAACGCCGCTTGCGCTTCGACCAGCGCATGGATGCACTGATCGCGGGGATAGTCCGCTGGACGCAGATTCCAGGCGACGCGCTCAGCGCGTTCCGCATCGGTCATCGGATCCAGGCTGCGCACATCCGCATCGAGCGCATCCGGCATCGTGACCAGTACTTCGCGGAAATGGTGCAGCATCCGCTCGATGGTCGCGTCGGCGAACTGTTCGGCCCGATACGCGCACTGCAGATGGATGCGCTGGCGCAGATTGATGTTGAAAGCCAACCGGTATCCGGTTTCCTCGCGGCGGCCCTTGCTCTCGATGCTGAGCCCGGCCTCGCCCGATCGCGCATCCATCGCCGCTTCGATCGGATAGTTGCCGATCACCAGGAGGCTGTCGAACAGCGGCATGCCAGCGGTAACCCCGGACTGCCGCTGGATCTCCGCCAGCGAGAGGTAGCCGTAGGAGGTGGCCGCCTCGAAGCGCGCCTGCAGCGTTGCCAGCGCATCGCGCACAAGCTGCGGCTCGCCCAACGGTACGCGTACCGGGATGCTGTTGATGAACAGGCCGACCATCGTTTCCACACCGACGACCTCGGCCGGTCGGCCGGAGATCGTCGCGCCGAACACCACCTCGTCCTCGCCGCTGTAGCGATGCAACACGCAGGCCCACGCTAGCTGTATCACGGTGTTGAGGGTGATTCGTTGCTTGCGGGCGAGCGCGAACAGGCGCTCGCTGGCCGCCTCGTCCAAGCTCAGGCTGCGCTCGCGTTGTCCGCTGTCGTGTTCGGCCGGCAAGCGGTCGATGGCCAGCGGCGTCGGCGCTTCCACGGTCCGCAACTGTTCCTGCCAGAAACCGACCGCCGCGTCGTGGTCCTGCCGCGACAGCCACTCGACGTAGCGTTCGTAGGCCGGCGCCGGCGCGAGTTGCGCGTCGCTACCGTCCACAAGCCCTTGGTAGAGGCTCATCACCTCCTTGTAGAGGATGGGCAGCGACCAGCCGTCCGAGAGCATGTGGTGGTGCGTCCACAGCAGGCGATGCCTGTCCGCGCCCAGCCGGAACAGCGCGCATCGCATCAGCGGCGCCTGCCGGAAGTCGAAGCTGCGTGCCCGGTCCAACTCGCGATAGGCCTCGAACCGCGCATCCTGCTCCTCGGCGGGCAGGTCGCGCCAGTCCTCTTCGTGCCAGGGCAACGTGGCCTGGGCGGACACCAGTTGCAGCAGCCGCTCGTCCTCGTCGACGAAGGCGGTGCGGAACACGTCGTGCCGATCGACAAGCGCCTGCCACGCCGCGCGGAACCGGACCGCGTCCAAAGCGCCCTTGAGCACAGGGAAGGTCTGGCCGACATAGGCCGAGGGATCGAGCTTGGTATGGAAATGCAGGCCCTGCTGCATCGGGGTAGCCGGATACAGCCGCAGCATCTGCGGATACGCCGCCTGCAGCGTGTCGAGTTGCGCCTGCGCGACCTGCGCCAGCGGGAAGTCGGAAGGCGTGCACTCGACGTTTTCCCTGCCCGCGCAATGCGCCACGATCTCACGCAGCGCCTGCTCGATGTGCCCGGCGAATGCGGCGATGGTCGCCGCTTCGTAGCGTTCGTTGCTGTATTCCAGGGTGAAGCTCAGTTGTCCGCCCGCGACCATGCCGCGCAACGTCAATGGATGGCGCCGCTCGCGCAATGTGCTGACGGTGCGTCCCATCGACTCTTCGGCGATCTCGAGGAACGTCTCCGCGTCGGTAGCCCGGTCCGTCTGTCCCAGGTAGTTGAACGTCAGTTCGGGACGCTTGCCCACCTCGGCGGCGATCAGTTCGGCGTCTTCGGCGAGATGGCGCAGCACACCGTAGCCGATGCCGTGGTACGGCACAGCGCGATAATGCTCCTTGACCGCCTTGATCGTCGCACCGACCTCGGCATGCTCGCAGCACAGCGTCAAGGGATAGTGGGTGGTGAACCAGCCGACGGTCTGGGTGGTATCGAGACGTTCGAACGGACCGCTGCGTCCATGGCTTTCCAGCGCGACGCGCACGCCTGCTGCGCCGCTCCAGCGACGCACCCCCAGCGCGACCGCGGCGAGCAGGAGTTCATTGATCTGGGTGCGATATGCGGCATTGGATCGAGCGAGAAGCGCCTGGGTGTCCTCGGCGGAAAGCGCCAGCCGCGCATAGGCGGCCGTGGCCACGGAGCCATTGCCGCTCCCGGCGCGGTCGCTCGGCAGTGAGGCGATGGACTGCTGGCATTGGGAAAGCCAGTATTCGCGTTCGGCGAGCAATGCGTCGCTGTGCGCGTAAGCGGCCAGCGCCTGTCCCCATTGCTGCAGCGACGTCGTCTTGGGCGCGAGCGCGATCTGCTCGCCGCGCTCCACCTGGCGGTAGGCCCGTTCCAGGTCCGCCAGCAGGATGCGCCACGAGACGCCGTCGATGACGACATGGTGGGCCACCAGCAACAGACGTGCGGTGCCGCCGCCGCGGAAATGGACCGCACGCAACAGCGGGCCTTCGCCCAGGTCGAAAGCCGATTGCCAGTAGGCGCAGCGCTCTTCGACGCATGCGGCCACCTCTTCGGAACGCTCTGGCAGTCCTTCCGTCACGCAGGCGCGCAAGAGGGTGTCTGCGTCGAGCGGAGCATGGTCGGCATGCCAGTCGCCGTTGATCTGGCTGAAGCGCAGGCGCAGCGCATCGTGGCGCCAGTACAGCGCCTCGATCATGCGACGCAGATCGGCGGTTTGCATCGCGTGCGGCACGCGCAGCAGCAGGGCCTGGTTGTAGTGATGCAGTCCGGGACCGCCCTCGGCCAGGAATTGTTTCTGGATCGGCAGCAGCGCCAGTTCGCCCTGGACGGGACCCTGCGGGGCCTGCGAGGCGCGCTCCACCGCCTGTTCGGCGCAGCGCGCAAGTTGCGCGATGGTCTGGGCTTCGAACAGTTGCCGGGTGGTGATGCCGATCCCGGCCTGATTGGCGCGCGCGACGATCTGAATCGACAGGATTGAGTCGCCGCCGATCTCGAAGAAATTGTCGTGCACGCCGATGCCTGGCAGTCGCAGAACCTGCTCCCAGATCTGCGCCAGCGCCCGTTCGGTCTCGGTCGACGGCGCTTCCTCCTCCTCCCCGCGCACATGCACCGGCTCCGGCAGCGCGCCCTTGTCCACCTTCCCGTTCACCGTCAGCGGCAGCGCCTCCAGCACCACGTACGCCGACGGCTGCATGTAGCCCGGCAGGGACGACGCCAGCGCCGCCTGCAGCTCGTCGATCCACGCCTCCGCCGCCTCTCCAGCGGCCGGCGTCACGTACGCCACCAGCCGCGCCTGCACCCCCTCCCCGCGCACCACCACCACCGCCTCGCGTACCGAACCCTCGGCATGCAGCCGGCTCTCGATCTCCCCCAGCTCGATCCGGAACCCGCGCAGCTTCACCTGGTCGTCCAGACGCCCCAGGAACTCCAGCTGCCCGTCGTTGCGCCAGCGCACCCGGTCCCCGCTGCGGTACAACCGCTCCCCCGCCACGAACGGACTGGCCACGAACCGCTCGGCCGTCAACGCCTCCCGCTTCACATAGCCCTTCGCCACCCCCCACCCACCGATGTACAGCTCCCCCGCCACCCCCGCCGGCTGCAGCCCCATCCGCGCGTCCAGCACGTACAGCGTCGTGTTCTCCATCGCCCGGCCGATCGGCAGCATCCCGCTGCACGGCGCCTGGCCGTCTACCGCATACCAGCTGCTCCCCACCACCGCCTCGGTCGGACCGTAGTGGTTGTACACCTGCGCCTGCGGGTACTTCGCCCGCAGCGCCTGCGCCAACTCCGCCGCGAACGCCTCCCCGCCCACCACGAACACATGCGCCCCCGGCCGCGGCTGCGCATCCGACAACGCCAGCAGCCCCTGCACGTGCGAGGGCGTCAGGCGCAGCAACCACCCCGGCGCCGACGCCGCTTCCAACGCCGCCGCCAGGCCCGCCATGGCGTCCGCCTCCGCCAGCAGCGTCACGCACCCGCCCGCCAGCAACGGCACGTACAAGCTCGGCACCGTCAGGTCGAACGCCGGCGAGGTCGCCACCAGCGCACCGGCCAGATGCTCGGCGTAGTAGTTCCCTCGCGCGAAGGCGCAGTAGTCGGTCAGCCCGCGCTGCAGCACCTCCACGCCCTTGGGCACCCCGGTCGAACCGGAGGTGTACAGCACGTACGCGCTGTGCGTGGCCTCCAGCGCCACCGCCGGTGCCGCGTCCGGGTACGCCGACAGCCACGAGGCCTCCGCGGCCCCGTCCATGGCCAGGACCTGGACCGACGTGCCGGCCAACGCCGCCCCCGTTCCCAGCACCAGCGCCACCTCGGCATCCTCCAGGATCGCCTGCACCCGCGCCGGCGCCTGCTGCGCATCCACCGGCACATACGCCGCACCGCTCTTCATCACGCCCAGCAGCGCCACCAGCAGCGGCAACGACCGTTCCAGCGCCACCCCCACCCGCGCGCCCAGCCCCACGCCCTGCTCGGCCAGCGCCTGCGCCAGCCGGTTGGACGCCCGGTCCAGCTCGCGATAGGTCAACTGCGCCGCCCCGCAGCGTACCGCCACCGCCTCCGGTGTCGCCTGTGCCTGCGCCTGCAGTTGCCGGATCAACGGCTGTTCGCGGCCGCGCTCGCTGTGCGGGCCACGGCCCTGCGCCAGCAACTGCGCCTGCGCCGCTGCGTCCTGCCAGCAAAGGGCGGCCAACGGCGCGTCCGGCTGCACGACGATCTGCGCCAGCAATTGCGCATACGCCTGCGCCAGCCGGTCGATGCTCGCCGCCTCGAACAGGCGCGTCGCATAGCCCCAGACCAACCGCAGTCCCTCCCCCGTCTCCTGCACCGCCAGCTGCAGGTCGAACTTCGCCTGCTCATACCCCTCGCCCAGCGAGGACACTTCCAGCCCCGGCAGCGTCAAGGCCACCTGCTCGGTGTTGCGCATCGACAGCAACACCTGGAACAACGGCGCATGGCTCAGGCTGCGCACCGGCTTGAGCTCGTCCACCAGCATCTCGAACGGGATCTCCTGGTGCGTGTACGCCTCCAGCACCCGCTCCCGCGTCGTCTCCAGCAGCCCCTCGAACGTCTCCTCCCCGCTCAGCTGCGTGCGCAGCACCAGCGTGTTCACGAAGAACCCGATCAGCGGCTCCACGTCCGGGTGCACCCGCCCGGCGATCGGCGTGCCGATGACGATGTCCCGTTCCCCGCTCCAGCGGGCCAGCAACCATGCCAGCGCCGCCTCCAGCACCATGAACAGGCTCGCATCGTGCCGCTGCGCCAGCGCCTGCAGGCCCGCCAGCGTCGCCGCTGCGATCCCCTGCTCGATCCGCCCGCCGGCAAAGTCCTGCCGCGCCGGGCGCGGCCGGTCCAGCGGCAGCCCGTGCACCGCCGGCAGGCCCTGCAACCGCTCCCGCCAGTACCCCAGCGCCGCCTCCAGCGACGCCCCCTGCAACCGCTCCCGCTGCCACGCCGCATAGTCCGCGTACTGCACCGGCAGCGGCGCCAGCGCCGCCGCCTCCCCGCGCAGCGCACCCGCATACAGCGCCACGAACTCGCGCACCAGCACTCCCATCGACCAGCCGTCGCTGGCAATGTGGTGCAGCGTGAACAGCACCGCGTGCTCCTCGGCCTCCAGCCGCAGCACCCGGCACCGCAGCATCGGCTCGTGCGCCAGGTCGAACCCCTGACCCGCCTCCCGCTGCACCCAGGCCTGCACCGCCGCGTCCTGCGCCTCCGCCGGCAACGCGCTCAGGTCCTCGTGCGCCAACGGCACCTGCGCCTGCGCCTGCGCCTGGATCACCTGCCACGGCGTGCCGTCCACCTCCCGGTACACCGTGCGCAGCACCTCGTGCCGCGCCAGCAACCCCGCCAGCGCCTGGCCCAGCGCCGCCACCGACAGCCCGCCGCGCAGCCGCAGCGCCACCGGCATGTTGTACTGCGTGCTGCCGCCCTCCAGACGGTCGATGAACCACAGCCGCTGCTGCGCGAACGACAACGGCAGTGCATCCACGCGCGGCACCTTCGGGATCGGCGCATAGTCGCTGCGCGCCTGACGCTCCACGTACTGCGCCAAGCCCCGCAGCGTCGGCTGCTCGAACAGCGCCCGCACCGGCACCTGCTTGCCCAGCGCTCGCCCGATCTCGCTCACGATCCGCGTGGCCAGCAGCGAGTGACCGCCCAGTGCGAAGAAGTTGGCGGTGACGCCGATGTCCGCGTGCCCGAGGATGCCGCTCCAGATCTGCGCCAGCGCCCGTTCGGTCTCGGTCGACGGCGCTTCCTCCTCCTCCCCGCGCGCGTGCACCGGCTCCGGCAGCGCGCCCTTGTCCACCTTCCCGTTCACCGTCAGCGGCAGCGCCTCCAGCACCACGTACGCCGACGGCTGCATGTAGCCCGGCAGGGACGACGCCAGCGCCGCCTGCAGCTCGTCGATCCACGCCTCCGCCGCCTCTCCAGCGGCCGGCGTCACGTACGCCACCAGCCGCGCCTGCACCCCCTCCCCGCGCACCACCACCACCGCCTCGCGTACCGAACCCTCGGCATGCAGCCGGCTCTCGATCTCCCCCAGCTCGATCCGGAACCCGCGCAGCTTCACCTGGTCGTCCAGACGCCCCAGGAACTCCAGCTGCCCGTCGTTGCGCCAGCGCACCCGGTCCCCGCTGCGGTACAACCGCTCCCCCGCCACGAACGGACTGGCCACGAACCGCTCGGCCGTCAACGCCTCCCGCTTCACATAGCCCTTCGCCACCCCCCACCCACCGATGTACAGCTCCCCCGCCACCCCCGCCGGCTGCAGCCCCATCCGCGCGTCCAGCACGTACAGCGTCGTGTTCTCCATCGCCCGGCCGATCGGCAGCATCCCGCTGCACGGCGCCTGGCCGTCTACCGCATACCAGCTGCTCCCCACCACCGCCTCGGTCGGACCGTAGTGGTTGTACACCTGCGCCTGCGGGTACTTCGCCCGCAGCGCCTGCGCCAACTCCGCCGCGAACGCCTCCCCGCCCACCACGAACACATGCGCCCCCGGCCGCGGCTGCGCATCCGACAACGCCAGCAGCCCCTGCACGTGCGAGGGCGTCAGGCGCAGCAACCACCCCGGCGCCGACGCCGCTTCCAACGCCGCCGCCAGGCCCGCCATGGCGTCCGCCTCCGCCAGCAGCGTCACGCACCCGCCCGCCAGCAACGGCACGTACAAGCTCGGCACCGTCAGGTCGAACGCCGGCGAGGTCGCCACCAGCGCACCGGCCAGATGCTCGGCGTAGTAGTTCCCTCGCGCGAAGGCGCAGTAGTCGGTCAGCCCGCGCTGCAGCACCTCCACGCCCTTGGGCACCCCGGTCGAACCGGAGGTGTACAGCACGTACGCGCTGTGCGTGGCCTCCAGCGCCACCGCCGGTGCCGCGTCCGGGTACGCCGACAGCCACGAGGCCTCCGCGGCCCCGTCCATGGCCAGGACCTGGACCGACGTGCCGGCCAACGCCGCCCCCGTTCCCAGCACCAGCGCCACCTCGGCATCCTCCAGGATCGCCTGCACCCGCGCCGGCGCCTGCTGCGCATCCACCGGCACATACGCCGCACCGCTCTTCATCACGCCCAGCAGCGCCACCAGCAGCGGCAACGACCGTTCCAGCGCCACCCCCACCCGCGCGCCCAGCCCCACCCCCTGCTCGGCCAAGGCCTGCGCCAGCCGGTTGGACGCCCGGTCCAGCTCGCGATAGGTCATCTGCGCCGCTCCGCAGCGCACCGCCACCGCCTCCGGTGTCGCCTGTGCCTGCGCCTGCAGTTGCCGGATCAACGGCTGTTCGCGGCCGCCCTCGCTGTGCGGGCCGCGACCCTGCGTCAGCAACTGCGCCTGCGCCGCTGCGTCCTGCCAGCACAGCGCCGACAGCAGCGCTTGCGGGCGCTCGACGATCTGCCGCAAGACATGCCCGTACGCGTGCGCCATGCGTTCGACGCTGCTTCGCTCGAACAGTGCCTCTTTCCAGGTCCAGCTCAGGTGCAGTCCTTCGGCAGATTCGGCGACGGTCAGGTCCAGATCGAAGCGCACCCGTTCCACTCCGCGCGCCACCGGCTCGAGCGTCAATCCAGGCAAGGAGAGGGTTGTGGATTCGTGGTTCTGCAACACGAACTTGATCTGGCAGATCGGGTTGTAGGCCAGGCTGCGTTCGGGCCTGAGCGCGTCGATGAGCAGATCGAAAGGCAACTGCTGATGCGCGAAATCTTCCAGCACCTCGGAACGCACGCGTCCGATCAGCGCTTCCACCGTCGGATCGCCGGACACGTCGATCCGGCACGCGATGGTATTGATGAAGAAACCGATCAAGGGCTCGACTTCCTGGTGCGGGCGCCCGGACACCGGCGTGCCGATCACGATGTCGTACGTTCCGCTCCAGCGTGCGATCAGCAACGCCAGCGCCGTCTGCAACACCATGAACAGCGTGGCATCGCAGCGCTGCGCCAACCCGCGCAGCGCATCCGCCTCGGCGGGCGCGATGCCGACCGACAGGCGCTGTGCGCTGGAGCTGGGTTGCATCGGGCGCGGTCGGTCCAACGGCAAGGCATGCAGGGTCGGCGCACCGGCCAGCCGGCGTTGCCAATAGGCCAGATCCCGCTCGAAAGCGGCTTCGCCGCGCACCCGGCGTTGCCAGTAGGCGTAGTCGAAATACTGGATCGGCAGCGGCGGCAAGGCCTTCTCGACGCCGCCCAGGCATGCCGAGTACAACGCAGCGAACTCGCGCACCAACACGCCCATCGACCAGCCGTCGCTGGCGATGTGGTGCATGGTGAACAAGACCACGTGGCGATCGGCCGCCTCTCGGATCAGCTTGCAACGCAGCATCGGATCGGTTGCGAGAACGAAACTGCGGTCGACCTCCTCATCGGCCAAGACATGGATGCGGCGCTCGCGCTGCTCGGCGTCCAGCAGCGAAAGATCAAGTGTGTCGATCGCTACCCCGCTCGGCGGATCGACGACCTGCAAGGGTTCGCCGTCGCGTTCCTCGAAGCGCGTGCGCAGTACCGCATGGCGGGCCACGATGCCGTCCAGGGCAGACTGCAGCGCACCGATCTCCAACTGCCCGATCATGCGCAAGGCAATCGGAATGTTGTACTGCGCGCTTCCGCCCTGCAGCCGATCGATGAACCACAGACGCTGCTGCGGGAACGACAGCGGATAGGCGCGCATGGCCGGCGCCGGAACGATCCGTTCCGGGGCATCGGTCTGTTCGGACGCACGCTCCAGGAATTCGAGCAGCTGCGTCCGGTGGCTGCGGATCAATTCTGCGAGCTCGGCGGTGATCGCATTCTTCGGCGCCGCGGTCTTGAGTCGCCCGCCTGCCGCCGAGATGGCGATCCTGTTCGTGCGCAAGAGATGCAACAGTTCAGCGATACCCATCCGTGTCACCACTCCGTTTCTTCGAGCGTTTCGTCGTCACGCTCAGGGGCGTTTGCATTCGCGTCGGCAAGCCCTGCGGTCAGGGCATCGATCAGCTGCGCCAGCAGCGCTACCGTCTGGTAAGCGAATACATCCTTGATCTTCAGGGTGCAGCCGAACTCTGAGGCGACCTTCGACAGCATTCGCATCGCCAACAGCGAGTGGCCGCCCAGATCGAAGAAGCGCTCCGTCGCGCCGATCGATTGTTGTCCCAGCAATTGCTCCCAGATCGCAGCGAGCCGGCGCTCGGTGGCGGTCGCGGGTTCGACGCGGGCCAGGGCACCGATCCGCTTGGGCAAAGGCAACGCACGCCGGTCCACCTTGCCATTGGCCGTCAATGGCAGTACGGGCAGCACCACGAACGCCGAAGGCAGCATGAAATGCGGAAGATGGCGTTGCAGCAGCGCACGCAATTCGGGCACCAGCACCGTCTCGTCCGCCGCGCCCGCGGCGACGTAGGCCAGCAACTGGCGATCGGCGCCCTCGCCGGCCGTGGTCACCAACGCCTTGGATACAGCGGCGTGGTCGCACAGGCGCGCCTCGATTTCGCCAGGCTCGATGCGGAACCCGCGCACCTTGACCTGGCGATCGGCACGGCCGAGATACTCGATCCGGCCGTCGGTGCGCCAGCGCGCCAGGTCGCCGGTGCGGTACAGGCGTTGAGCGCAACCCTGGCCGAACTGCACGGTGATGAAGCGCTCGTCGGTCAGGTCGGCGCGTCCGGCGTAGCCGCGCGCCAGGCCATCGCCGCCGATGTAGAGTTCGCCGACGACACCGATCGGCGCCGGCTGCGATGCCGCATCCAGGATATGCAGGACCACATTGTCGATTGGCGCGCCGATGGGCGGCAACGCCGGCCAGGCAGCGGGATCGCCGTCGAGCGCGTGCTCGCTGACGACGTGGCTCTCGGTGGGGCCGTACAGATTGAGCAGCATGCAACCGCTGCGCGCAGCCCAGGTGCGCAGCGCGTTCGACACCACCAACTGCTCGCCGGCCGCTTGCAGGCACTTCAGATCGGGCAACTCGATCCCGCTGTCGAGCGCAGTCTGCGCGAAATGGTCGATCATCGCGGTCGGCAGGTAGGCGCGCGCGATGCGTTCGCGACGCATCACCTCCAGCAGGCGACGCGTGTCGAGGCGGTCGTCCTCTTCCAGCAGCACCAGCGGGCCGCCGTTGAACAGCGCCCCGGCGACCTCGTAAAGCGACATGTCGAAGCCGATCGCGGCGAACTGCAGGCTCGGCGCCGGTTCGGCCAGCATCGGATGGCGCGCTGCCAGCGACGTCATCAGGTTGACGATGGTGCGATGGCTCAACTGCACGCCTTTCGGCACCCCGGTGGACCCGGAGGTGTGCATGACGAAGGCCAGATCGTCGATGCGCGCGGCGACGTCCGGGCGCGCCTCGGACTGCGCAGCAAGCGCAGGCGCATCGTCCAGCAACACCACGTCGATGCCGCGGTGCGCGACCTTGTCCGCCAGTGTTCGCATCGCCAGCACACACCGCACGTCGCTGACGCGCAGCATCGCCGCGATGCGCTCGGCCGGCGCTTCGGCATCGATCGGCAGATAGGCGGCCCCTGCCTTCAGGATGCCGAGCAAGCCGATCACGTAGCAGGGGCTGCGCTCGACCAGCAGGGCCACCGCCTGGTCGCGTCCGATCCCACGCGACAGCAAATGCTGTGCCAGACGGTTCGCGTGATGCTCCAGCTCTCCGTAGCGCATGCGCTGCTCGCCATGAACCAGGGCGACGGCGTCGGGATGGCGGTCGACGCAGGCTTCGAACAGGCCGTGGATGGTTGCCTCCTGCGCATAGGCGCGCACGGGCGCCTGCCAAGCCGCCAGGCGACGTTGCTCCTGTGCATCCAGCAGCACCGGCGCCGCCGCACGATCCTCCGCCAGCGCCGGCAGCGCGGCCAGCACCGCCGCAAAATGCTGCGCCATGCGCGCGACGACGGCATCGTCGAGCTGATCGGCGCGATAGCCCATCCGCACGCGCAGGCGCTCGTCCAGCGTGACGATCAGGGTCATCGCGTACTGCGTGCGGCGTTGGCTTGCGGCGAACTCCAGCTGCAGCGCCGCCCCCATCGCCTCGGCTTCGGCGCCGGCATCGATCGCGAGGTTCTCGAACACCAACAGGCTGTCGAACAAGGCCACGCCCGCCGGTAATCCCGACAGGCGCTGGATATCCGCCAGCGGCAGGTAGCCGTGATCGCTGCACGCCTGGAAATCGCGCTGCAATGCGTTCAACGCGTCGGCCAGGGCCAGATCCGGCGCAAATGCCACCGGCACCGGCACGGTGTTGATGAACAGGCCAACCATGTCCTCGATGCCGTCCACCTCCGGCCGACGGCCGGAAATGGTGGCGCCGAACACCACTTGCGACGCCCCGCTGTAACGATGCAGCAGATAGGCCCAGGCCCACTGCACGACCGTGTTCGGCGTGACTCTGCATGCCTGCGCCAGGCGATGCAGCGCGGCGGTCTCGGCCTGGCCGAGTTCGAGCATGAACTCGCGCGGGACAGCGTCGCCGTCGGGATCCTGACGCAACGCGGCCAATGGCGTGCATCCCTCGACTTCGCCGAGCAGTTCGCGCCATCGCGCGCGCGCGGCCGCGACGTCCTGCCGCTGCAGCCAGGCGATATAGCGCTCATACGGCTCCGGCTCGGGCAGCGCGGCTGCACGGCCCTCGACGGCGGCCTGGTACAGGGCGATCACGTCGCGCTGGATCAGCGGGCTGCTCCATCCATCGACGATGATGTGATGGGTCGTCCACAGCACCTGACTGCAGTCGTCGGCCAACTGGAATACGGCAATGCGCATCAGCGGCGCGCTCGCGAAGTCGAAGCCCCGCTCACGGTCGCGCAGGCGGTATGCCTCCAGGCGGGTTTCCTGCTCGTGCGGCACAAGCGAGCGCCAGTCCTCTTCGTGCCACGGCAGCTCGGCCTGCGCGGACACCAGTTGGTGCAGCGCCTCCTCCCCGTCGTCGAGGAAGGCGGTTCGCAGGATGTCGTGCCGTTGCACCACGCCTTGCCAGGCGCGGCGGAACGCGTGGCGATCGAGCGTGCCACGGAAGGTCAACGCCGTCTGCACGACATAGGTCGACGGATCGATCTGGCTCTCAAAGTGCAGGCCGACCTGCATCGGCGTGGCCGGATACAGCCGCGCTAGCAATGGATAGCGCGCGCACCACCCATCCAGCCGATCCTGGCCGATGCTGGCCAGCGGGAAGTCGGACGGCGTGAAGCCCGCGGTTTCGCGCTGAACGCAATGCGTGATCACGCGTTTCCAGCCATCACCGATCAGGGTCGCCAACCGCTGCATCGTCGCCACGTCGTACTGCGCGTCGCTGTAGTCGAGCACGAAGTTCAGGCATCCGCCGAACACCTTGCCGGACAGTCCGATCTGGTGCATGCGGCGGCGGCGGCCGGAGATCTTCTCGCCCACGCCTTCGGCGGCCGGCTGGAACAGGGTGTCCTGGTTCAGCACATGGTCGAACTGGCCGAGGTAGTTGAATTCCAGTTCCGGCTCGGTGACGTCGCAGGCAAGCAACTCGGCGTCGCGGGCGAGATGGCGCAGCGCGCCGTAACCGATGCCATTGTTAGAAATCCTGCGGCACTGCTCCTTGACCGCCTTGATCGTCGCGCCGGTGTCGTCGTGCGGCACGCTCAGCGTCAGCGGGTACACGCTGGTGAACCAGCCCACGGTCGAGCTGGTGTTGAGATGGTCGAACAAGGGTTCGCGGCCGTGACCTTCCAGGCGGATGCGCAGCGCGGTTTCGCCGGTCCAGGCACGCATGCCGAGATAGACCCCGGCCAGCAGCAGTTCGTTGATCCGGGTGCGGTAGGCCGCGTTGCAGCGGTGCAGCAGCGCCTGCGTCTGCGCCTCGTCGAGGCCGACGGCGAGCGTGCGCGTGCTCGCGATTTCGCCGAAGCCGTCGATGCGGCGGTCCACGGGCAACGGCGGCACCACGAGCGCGGCCTGGCGCAGCCAGAAGCCGCGCTCGGCATCCAGGGCCTGCGATGTCGCGTAGTGCGACATTGCCTCGCCCCATTGCTTGAACGACGACGTCTTGGCGTCGAGCTCGATGGACTGCCCGGCGCGGCGCTGCCCGTAGGCGCGGTCCAGATCGGAAAGCAGGATTCGCCAGGACACGCCATCGACGACGATATGGTGCACGACCAGGAGCAGGCGACCGGGCCGCGCATCATGCGCTCGGAAATACACCGCACGCAGCAATGGACCGGCGCCGAGGTCGAAGGCGCGTTGCCAATGCGTGCAACGCGCTGCCAAGTGGTCGTCGAAATCGGCGCCTGCCTCGGGCAGGGCCTCGACGATGCAGCTGTCGGCGACCATCGCCGCATCTAGCGGCGCATGCGTGGCCAACCACTGGCCGGTTTCGTCGCCGAAGCGCAGGCGCAGCGCGTCGTGACGCAGGTACAGTGCCTCGACCACGGCCGCGAGCGCGTCGTCGGCGAAGTCCTGCGGCGTCATCAGCAGCACCGCCTGATTGTAGTGATGGAGATCGCGCGACTCGGCACCCAGGAATAGGTGATGGATGGGCAACAGCGGCAGCGCGCCCCGCACCGGCTCCTGCGGTGCGCTCACCTGCGGCGCGGGCGCGGTCGCCGCCAACTTCGCCAGTTCGGCGACGGTCTGCGCCTCGAAAAGCTGCTTGGTGGTGACCGCGATTCCGGCCTGGTTGGCACGGGACACGACCTGGATCGACAGGATCGAATCGCCTCCGATCTCGAAGAAGTTGTCGTTCGCCCCGATCTTTTCGACACGCAGCACCTGCTGCCAGATCTGGGCCAATCGGATCTCGACGTCGCCGCTGGGCGCCACATAAACCTGCTGTGCTTCGTAGTTGGGCCTAGGCAGCCGGCGCCTGTCGACTTTGCCGTTGCGGGTCAACGGAATCGTGGGCAGCACCACGAAGGCCGCCGGCACCATGTAGTCCGGCACGCGACCCTTCATATGCTCGCGCAGCACCCTTGCCAGCAGCGCCTCTTCGTCGCTGTCGGCACCGTCGGCCCAGACCACGTAAGCTGCCAAGCGCGGATCGCCAGTGTCTTCCCGCACGACCGCCACGGCCTCGCGCACCAAGGCGTGCGCGAGCAAATGGGTCTGGACCTCGCCGAGCTCGATGCGAAAGCCGCGGATCTTGACCTGGTCGTCGACCCGGCCAAGGAATTGCAACTCGCCGCGCTCGTTCCACCGCGCCAAGTCGCCGGTGCGGTACAGGCGGCCGTCGCCATCCGGATGCGCCAGAAAGCGCTCGGCGGTCAATTCGGGCAGGCCGAGATAGCCGATCGCCAGCCCCGCGCCGCCGAGCATCAGCTCCCCGGCGACACCGACCGGTTGTGGCTGGCCTGCCCCATTGACCACGCGCAACTCCACGTTCGGAAGCGCGCGACCGAGCACGATCGGCCGTCCCGGGACGATATCGGCGTGGGTGGCGGCCACCGTGGCTTCCGAGGGGCCATAGGAATTCACCACACGGCAGCGCTCCGCCCACCGCCACGCCAGGCGTTCCTCGCAGGCTTCGCCGGCGACGATGAGTACGCGCAACGCGTAGTCGCGGTCCAGCGGGACCTGTGCCAGCAGTGCGGGCGGTATCCAGCCATGGGTGATGCGCTCGGCGACGAGGAACTGGGCCAGGCGCTCGGGCGACTTGCGGTCTTCCTCAAGGCAGATGTGCAGGCTGGCGCCGCTGGCCAGGGCCATCAGCCATTCGAACACCGCGCCGTCGAAACCGATGGAGGCGAACGTCATCACGCGACTGTCTGCGTCCAGGCCGAACTCGCGCCGCTGGTATGTGGCGAGGTTCACCATTCCGCGATGCGTGTTGAGCACCCCCTTGGGCACCCCGGTGGAGCCTGAGGTGAAGATCGCGTAAGCCGCATCGTCCGGGCCGGCGCCGACCTCGCTCGCCTCCGGGTTGTCGCCGGAAAATGCCGAAAGCAGCAGCTCGCGCAGGTCCGCATCCAACGGCAACACCGTGCGTTCGCCCAGCATCGGCAAGGTCTCCAGCACGCTCTGTTGGGTCAATACCAATTCGACCTTGGCCGCGTCCAGCATCGCTTCCAGCCTTTCCTGCGGATGCGTCGGGTCCATCGGCACATAGGCCGCGCCCGCCTTGAGGATGCCGAGCAATCCCACCAACATCTCCGGCGAGCGCTCCACGCACAGGCCGATGCGATCGCCGCGCACCACGCCCTGCGCACGCAGCCAGTGCGCCACCTGATTGGCCACCACGTTCAGTTCCCCGTAGCGCACGCGCTGCCGTTCGAACGCTACCGCCAACGCCTGCGGGGCTCGTTCGGCGTGGGCCTCGAACAGGTGCTGCGCGCACGCCTGCGGCAGCGCCTCGGCCCGTGGCCGCGACCAGTGCGCGAGCGCCACCGCGTCGTGCGCTGGCAGCAGCGGCAGTGTCATGGTCGGTTGGTCCGGGTCGCCGGCGACCGCACGAAGCAGCACCGTGAAGCTATCGGCCAGGCGCTCGATGGTGGATGCATCGAACAGGCTCGTGGCATAGACCCAGCGCGTGTGCAGTTCGCCGTCGATCTCGAAGACGTGCAATTCGATGTCGTAGCGGGCGACGGGAGCGCCGTCGTCCACGCGCGAGATTTCCAGGTCCGGCAACTGCAGCACGGCATCTTCCAAGTTGTGCAGAGTGAAGCTGATCTGGGCCAGCGGCGCGTGGTTGAGGCTGCGCTCAGGCTTGAGTTCGTCGACCAACATGTCGAACGGCACGACCTGGTGCGCGAACGCATCGAGCGTAGAGCGCCGGACCTGCCTGAGAAGTGCGCCGAATCCTTCGTTCCCCGACAGGTCGGTGCGCAATATCAGGCTGTTGATGAAGAATCCGACCAACGGTTCCAGTTCGCGGCGGGTACGGCCGGCCGATGGCGAGGCGATCGCGACATCTTCCTCGCCGCTCCAGCGCGAGATCAGCAACGCAAACGCGGCACGCAGCAGCATGAACATGCTCACGCTGTGCTGGATGGACAGGTCGCGCAGCGCCCGCGACAGCTCGACATCGATGCAACGCTCCACCGCGGCGCCGGCGTAGTCCTGGAGCGGTGGGCGCGCACGATCGAGCGGCAGGCGATGGAGACGCGGCAAATCGGCAAGCTGCTGCTTCCAGTATTCCAGATGCGTCCGCAGCGCCTCGCGCGATAGCGCACGCCGCTGCCAATGCACGAAGTCGCCGTACTGGATCGCCAGTGGCGGCAAGGCTGGCCGCTCTCCGCGGGCGAATGCCGCGTACAGTTGGGTGAACTCGCGGATCAGAACGCCGGTCGACCAGCCGTCGGAGGCGATGTGGTGCATGGTCAGGCCCAGCACGTGCTCGTCCTCCGCCATCCGTACCAGCATCATCCGCAGCATCGGATCGGCGGACAGGTCGAACGGCGCTGCGGCGCCTTCGGCGATCATGGCCGCCATCCGTGCCTCGCGTCGGTCCTGCGGCGCGGCCGCGAGATCGAGCGCATGCATCCGCACCGGTGCCGGAGGGTCGACGATCTGCGACGCCGTCCCGGATGCCGACACGAAGCGGCTACGCAATACCTCATGGCGCGCGACGATCGCGTCCAGTGCGCCTTGCAAGGCATTGCGGTCGAGCGGCCCCTTCAGGCGCAGCGCCGAGGAGATGTGATACTGGCGACTGCCGCCGCTGAACTGGTCGATGAACCAGAGCCGCTGTTGTCCGTAGGAGAGCGGAAGGACGCCGTCGTGCGCAACCGGCTCGATCGGACGATAGTCCACATCCGCCTGCGCGTCGATATGGGCAGCCAGCCCGCGCACTGTGGGATATTCGAACATGCTGCGTACCTGCACGCGCCGGCGCAGGCGTTCGGCGATTTCCCCGACCACACGCGTGGCCAGCAGCGAGTGCCCTCCGATACGGAAGAAGTGATCGTCGATGCCGATCATCTCCAGTCTCAGCACGTGGCGCCAGATATCCAGCAGCGCCGCTTCGGTCGCGGTACTCGCTGCGGTGAAGGTCTCTTTGTCGAAATCGTCGCTCGCCGGCGCAGGCAACGCCGCTCGGTCGACTTTGCCGTTCGCCGTCAGCGGCAGCGCCTCCAGCAGCACATACGCGGCAGGCAGCATGTATTCCGGCAGGCTGCGGCGCATCGCCTCGCGCAGTTCGCGCACGCGCTGGTAGCGCCAGCGCTCGAGTTCGCTCTCGTCGTGCTCGGCGCCAGGCGGTTTCCCGCAGGGCACCACATAGGCTACCAACCGCTTGCTGCCCGCGCTGTCGGCATGCACCACGGCGCACGCATTGTCCACCGCGGCCTGCGCCAGCAGGGCCGCTTCGATCTCGCCCGGCTCAATGCGGAAGCCGTTGAGCTTGACCTGGCCATCGGCACGGCCGACGAATTCCAGCTCTCCATCGCGGCGCCAGCGCACCAGGTCGCCGGTGCGGTACATGCGGCCCTGGCCGGCGAATGGATCGGCCAGGAAGCTCGCCCGGGTCAATGCCTCCTGATTCAGGTAGCCGAGGGCCACGCCCGTGCCACCGATGTACAGCTCGCCCGTCACGCCGTCCGGCACCGGCTGCGCATGCGCGTCGAGCACGTAGAGCCTGGTGTTCTGGATCGGGCAGCCGATCGGGACGGCTTCGGCGCCGGACAGGTCGTCGTGCGGGCGCGAGACGAAGGTGCTACAGCCGACCGTGGCCTCGGTCGGACCGTATTCGTTCACCACGATGGCGTTCGGCAGCACGCGCGCGCGGAAACGCTCGAGCACGCGCGCCACCAGCTGTTCGCCACCGACCACCAGCAGGTGCGCCGTATCCGCGACCGGCCCTGGCGACAGATGCGCCAGCGCATCCAGGTGCGCTGGTGTCAGCTTGAACAGCAGCGGTTGCGGGCGTGCCGCGTACTCCAGCAATTGCTCCAGCGCGGTTTCATTCTCGTCGTCGAGCAGACAAACCGGCAAGCCGGCGCACCACGGTGCGATCAAGGTCGTCACCGTGGCGTCGAACGCGAACGGTGTCGCGACCACGCCGGCAGCGACGCCGCCGCCGAGATAGTGGCGTGCGGCGTAGTCCAGGTAATTCGTCAGCGCACGGTGCGGCACCGCCACGCCCTTGGGCTGGCCGGTCGAACCTGACGTGTACAGGACGTAGGCGACGGCATCGGCATCGACCGCCAGCGCAGGCGCGTGCCCGGACTGCGTGTCCAGTACCGGCCCGACGACATCCATCGGAATGGCGTCGCTGTCGCCGAAGGAGAGCGCATCCCACAGCTCGGAGTGGGTGAGTACCAGACGGATGCCAGCGTCCTCGATCATGTGCGAGAGACGGTTCTGCGGCGTATCCGGCGCAATCGGCACGTAGGCACCGCCGGCCTTGAGAACCGCGAGCAGCGCCACCGGCAGGTCCAGCGAACGCCGCAGGCAGATGCCGACACGGTCGCCGGGCCGTACGCCCCGCTCGACCAGATAGTGCGCGAGGCGGTTGCCGGCGCGATCCAGCGCCTGGAAGTCAAGCTCCCCCTCGGCGGCGACGACTGCTGGCCGATCCGCGTGGGCGGCGGCGATCGCGGACAGTCGCTCATGCATGCATCCGCCATGCGCGAGTGCCACATCGGTGCGGTTCCGATCGAGCATGCGCGAGCGCTCGACCTCATCCAGGAGCGGCAGGTCCGCTACAGGGCAGTCGGGCATGTCCAGCGCTGCATCGAGCAGAACGCAGAAGCTCGACGCGAGCTGCGCGATCATGCCTGTCTCGAACAGCGTTCGGTTGTAGGAAATGCCCAGCTGCATGCCGTCGCCGTCGTCGGCGATGTTGAATTCCATATCGAACTGGTTGGTGTTGCCGGCCTGGTCCAGCGAGTCGACTTCCAGCCCCGGCAGGACGATCTCGCGTGCCGTGCCGCTATGGTAGGAGAACAACAACTGGAACAACGGGCTGTAGCTCAGGCTGCGCTCGGGATTGATCGCGTCGACCAACAGCTCGAATGGAAGGGTCTGGTGGTTGAAGGCCTCGAGAACCTCGCGCTTGCTGGCATCCACGTAATTGCCGAATCCTTGCGCCGGATCGAGGCGCGTCCTCAGCACCAGGGTGTTGATGAAGAAGCCGACCAGATGCTCCAGATCCGGATGCACGCGCCCGGACACCGGCGTACCCACGGCGACGTCGTCCTCCCCGCCCAGCCGCGCCAGCAACAGCGCGAACGTGGCGTGCATCAGCACGAACGGCGTCATGCCCTTGGTGGCGCACCAGGCGCGCGCCTTGCGCGCGGTGGCAGCAGGGACATCCACGCGCAGCATGCCGCCGTGGAAACGCTGCTGCGCAGGCCGTGGCCACGACAGCGGCAACGCATGGACCGGGGGCAGGCCTGCCAGCCGCGCCGTCCACCACGACAGTTGCGTCTCCAGTGCCTTTCCGGACAGTTCATGGCGCTGCCATGCGGCATAGTCCCGGTACTGGACCGGCAACTCCGGCAGCGGATTCTCGCTACCGGCATGGAACGCGGCGTACAGCTGGCAAAACTCCTCGACCAGCACGTCCTTCGACCAGCCGTCGGAGGCGATGTGGTGGGTCACGAACAGCACCACATGTTCGTCCGCGCGCACACGCAGTACCGTCGCCCGCAACAGCGGAGGCTCGCCCAGGTCGAAACTGCGCGCCGACTCGGCGCGGCTTTGCTCGGCCACCGCCTCCCAACGCGCCTGCTCGGGCAGCGCGCCCAGTTCGATCAAGGTGACCGGCACCGGCCCTGCGGCGGCAGGCAACTGCACAACATCGCCCCCGGTATCCTGGATGAAGCGGGTACGCAGGGTCTCGTGCCTGGCGACGATCGTGTCGATCGTGCGACGCAGCGCATCCATGTCCAGCGCACCACGCAGCACCAGGTTGATATTGATGTTGTATTGGGAACTGCCGCCCTCGAGCTGGTGGATGAACCACAGCCGCTGCTGCGCGAAGGAAAGCGGTGCAGGCGATGCACGATTGGAGATCGGCAGGATCGGCGTCGTCTGCCTGATCCCTTCCGCCGCTCCGGCAAGGAATTCGATCAGCTCCTCGCGATGGGCACGGATCAGGGCGATGGCTCCCGAGTCGGAAATGGGCGCATCGGAGCGCGTCTTGAGCTTGCCGTCCTCCACGTACGGGAAGATGCCGAGCTCGTTCAAGGCCTGGACGACAGTCAGGATCGTCATATCACCACTCCGTTTCCACTTGGTTGCCTGCTTCCATCGCCATGTCGCGATTGCGTCTGCGCAACCGTTCCGCATCGATCAATGCGGCCACGCTGCGAATGTCGGAACGCTCGAACAACAGGCGGATCGACACTTCCATCTCCATGCGACGCTGGACAGCATTGATCAGCCTCGTCGCTAGCAACGAATGGCCGCCGAGATCGAAGAAGCTGGCGGTGACGCTGATGTCCGCGTGCCCGAGGACGTCGCTCCAGATCTGCGCCAACGCCCGTTCGGTCTCGGTCGACGGCGCTTCCTCCTCCCCGCGCACGTGCACCGGTTCCGGCAGCGCGCCCTTGTCCACCTTCCCGTTCACCGTCAGCGGCAGCGCCTCCAGCACCACGTACGCCGACGGCTGCATGTAGCCCGGCAGGGACGCCGCCAGCGCCGCCTTCAGCTCGTCGATCCACGCCTCCGCCGCCTCTCCAGCGGCCGGCGTCACGTACGCCACCAGCCGCGCCTGCGCCGCCTCCCCGCGCACCACCACCACCGCCTCGCGTACCGAACCCTCGGCATGCAGCCGGCTCTCGATCTCCCCCAGCTCGATCCGGAACCCGCGCAGCTTCACCTGGTCGTCCAGACGCCCCAGGAACTCCAGCTGCCCGTCGTTGCGCCAGCGCACCCGGTCCCCGCTGCGGTACAACCGCTCCCCCGCCACGAACGGACTGGCCACGAACCGCTCGGCCGTCAACGCCTCCCGCTTCACATAGCCCTTCGCCACCCCCCACCCACCGATGTACAGCTCCCCCGCCACCCCCGCCGGCTGCAGCCCCATCCGCGCGTCCAGCACGTACAGCGTCGTGTTCTCCATCGCCCGGCCGATCGGCAGCATCCCGCTGCACGGCGCCTGGCCGTCTACCGCATACCAGCTGCTCCCCACCACCGCCTCGGTCGGACCGTAGTGGTTGTACACCTGCGCCTGCGGGTACTTCGCCCGCAGCGCCTGCGCCAACTCCGCCGCGAACGCCTCCCCGCCCACCACGAACACATGCGCCCCCGGCCGCGGCTGCGCATCCGACAACGCCAGCAGCCCCTGCACGTGCGAGGGCGTCAGGCGCAGCAACCACCCCGGCGCCGACGCCGCTTCCAACGCCGCCGCCAGGCCCGCCATGGCGTCCGCCTCCGCCAGCAGCGTCACGCACCCGCCCGCCAGCAACGGCACGTACAAGCTCGGCACCGTCAGGTCGAACGCCGGCGAGGTCGCCACCAGCGCACCGGCCAGATGCTCGGCGTAGTAGTTCCCTCGCGCGAAGGCGCAGTAGTCGGTCAGCCCGCGCTGCAGCACCTCCACGCCCTTGGGCACCCCGGTCGAACCGGAGGTGTACAGCACGTACGCGCTGTGCGTGGCCTCCAGCGCCACCGCCGGTGCCGCGTCCGGGTACGCCGACAGCCACGAGGCCTCCGCGGCCCCGTCCATGGCCAGGACCTGGACCGACGTGCCGGCCAACGCCGCCCCCGTTCCCAGCACCAGCGCCACCTCGGCATCCTCCAGGATCGCCTGCACCCGCGCCGGCGCCTGCTGCGCATCCACCGGCACATACGCCGCACCGCTCTTCATCACGCCCAGCAGCGCCACCAGCAGCGGCAACGACCGTTCCAGCGCCACCCCCACCCGCGCGCCCAGCCCCACGCCCTGCTCGGCCAGCGCCTGCGCCAGCCGGTTGGACGCCCGGTCCAGCTCGCGATAGGTCAACTGCGCCGCCCCGCAGCGTACCGCCACCGCCTCCGGTGTCGCCTGTGCCTGCGCCTGCAGTTGCCGGATCAACGGCTGTTCGCGGCCGCGCTCGCTGTGCGGGCCACGGCCCTGCGCCAGCAACTGCGCCTGCGCCGCTGCGTCCTGCCAGCAAAGGGCGGCCAACGGCGCGTCCGGCTGCACGACGATCTGCGCCAGCAATTGCGCATACGCCTGCGCCAGCCGGTCGATGCTCGCCGCCTCGAACAGGCGCGTCGCATAGCCCCAGACCAACCGCAGTCCCTCCCCCGTCTCCTGCACCGCCAGCTGCAGGTCGAACTTCGCCTGCTCATACCCCTCGCCCAGCGAGGACACTTCCAGCCCCGGCAGCGTCAAGGCCACCTGCTCGGTGTTGCGCATCGACAGCAACACCTGGAACAACGGCGCATGGCTCAGGCTGCGCACCGGCTTGAGCTCGTCCACCAGCATCTCGAACGGGATCTCCTGGTGCGTGTACGCCTCCAGCACCCGCTCCCGCGTCGTCTCCAGCAGCCCCTCGAACGTCTCCTCCCCGCTCAGCTGCGTGCGCAGCACCAGCGTGTTCACGAAGAACCCGATCAGCGGCTCCACGTCCGGGTGCACCCGCCCGGCGATCGGCGTGCCGATGACGATGTCCCGTTCCCCGCTCCAGCGGGCCAGCAACCATGCCAGCGCCGCCTCCAGCACCATGAACAGGCTCGCATCGTGCCGCTGCGCCAGCGCCTGCAGGCCCGCCAGCGTCGCCGCTGCGATCCCCTGCTCGATCCGCCCGCCGGCAAAGTCCTGCCGCGCCGGGCGCGGCCGGTCCAGCGGCAGCCCGTGCACCGCCGGCAGGCCCTGCAACCGCTCCCGCCAGTACCCCAGCGCCGCCTCCAGCGACGCCCCCTGCAACCGCTCCCGCTGCCACGCCGCATAGTCCGCGTACTGCACCGGCAGCGGCGCCAGCGCCGCCGCCTCCCCGCGCAGCGCACCCGCATACAGCGCCACGAACTCGCGCACCAGCACTCCCATCGACCAGCCGTCGCTGGCAATGTGGTGCAGCGTGAACAGCACCGCGTGCTCCTCGGCCTCCAGCCGCAGCACCCGGCACCGCAGCATCGGCTCGTGCGCCAGGTCGAACCCCTGACCCGCCTCCCGCTGCACCCAGGCCTGCACCGCCGCGTCCTGCGCCTCCGCCGGCAACGCGCTCAGGTCCTCGTGCGCCAACGGCACCTGCGCCTGCGCCTGCGCCTGGATCACCTGCCACGGCGTGCCGTCCACCTCCCGGTACACCGTGCGCAGCACCTCGTGCCGCGCCAGCAACCCCGCCAGCGCCTGGCCCAGCGCCGCCACCGACAGCCCGCCGCGCAGCCGCAGCGCCACCGGCATGTTGTACTGCGTGCTGCCGCCCTCCAGACGGTCGATGAACCACAGCCGCTGCTGCGCGAACGACAACGGCAGTGCATCCACGCGCGGCACCTTCGGGATCGGCGCATAGTCGCTGCGCGCCTGACGCTCCACGTACTGCGCCAAGCCCCGCAGCGTCGGCTGCTCGAACAGCGCCCGCACCGGCACCTGCTTGCCCAGCGCTCGCCCGATCTCGCTCACGATCCGCGTGGCCAGCAGCGAGTGACCGCCCAGTGCGAAGAAGTTGGCGGTGACGCCGATGTCCGCGTGCCCGAGGATGCCGCTCCAGATCTGCGCCAGCGCCCGTTCGGTCTCGGTCGACGGCGCTTCCTCCTCCTCCCCGCGCGCGTGCACCGGCTCCGGCAGCGCGCCCTTGTCCACCTTCCCGTTCACCGTCAGCGGCAGCGCCTCCAGCACCACGTACGCCGACGGCTGCATGTAGCCCGGCAGGGACGACGCCAGCGCCGCCTGCAGCTCGTCGATCCACGCCTCCGCCGCCTCTCCAGCGGCCGGCGTCACGTACGCCACCAGCCGCGCCTGCACCCCCTCCCCGCGCACCACCACCACCGCCTCGCGTACCGAACCCTCGGCATGCAGCCGGCTCTCGATCTCCCCCAGCTCGATCCGGAACCCGCGCAGCTTCACCTGGTCGTCCAGCCGTCCCAGGAACTCCAGCTGCCCGTCGTTGCGCCAGCGCACCCGGTCCCCGCTGCGGTACCAACGCTCGCCGTCCAACTGCACAAAGCGTTCGGCGGTGAGCTCGGGGTGGCGGTGATAGCCGCGGCCCACTCCCACTCCGCCGATATACAGCTCGCCGGGTACCCCGATCGGCTGCTGCGCACCGGCAGGCGACAGCACGCGGCACTCGACATTGACCAGATTGCGGCCGATCGTCGGCGCCTCGCCCAGGACTGCGCTCCAGGTCGCGTCCACGCAGCATTCCGTCGGGCCGTAGACGTTGATCGCCTTGCGCCCCGTACGCGATTGCCAGGCGACCAGTTCGCGCCACAGCCCGGAAGAAATCGCTTCGCCGCCGATCACCAGGTTCGGCAGGCAATCCTCCAGCCCCGCCGCCAGCCAGGACTCCAGCAACGACGGCGTGCAATCCATCAGGACCACCGGCTGCGATCGCAAGAGCGCGCGCAGCATCGCCGGATCGGTCTTCACGGCTTCCGGCACGATCAGCACGGAACCGCCCCACGCCAGCTGCATCAGCCCCTTGATCGAGCCATCGAAGGCATGCGAGCCGACCAAGGCCCAACAGCCGTGGAGAACGCCGTCGGCGATACCATCGGGTCCGAGATTCAGCGCCAGGTTCGACAGCGACCTGTGTTCGATCAGCACCCCCTTGGGGCGACCTGTGCTGCCCGAGGTATAGATCGCATAGGCCAGATCCGCCGTCGACTCGCCCGGAACCTCGGGAGCGGTCCGCGGCCAGCGCGAGATTTCCTGCGCATCCAGCATCCGCGCCGGCACGCCGAGCGCCGATAGACGCTCCGCCGTTGCCGCGTGCCCGAGCACGAACGGTGTTGCGCTGTCTCCAAGCACATACTGCAGATGCGCATCGGGATAGGCCGGATCCAGCGGCAGCCACGCCGCGCCGGCCTTCAGCACGCCGAGGATCGCCAGCGGCAGATCGATGCTTCGCTCCAGGCACAGGGCGACCAAGGCGCCGCGATCCACTCCGAGGTTACGGAGATCGTGCGCCAGCCGGCTGGAAGCCTCGTCCAGCTCGCGATACGTCAGGTGAGCCGGGCCACAGCGCACGGCGATCGCATCGGGCGTGGCTGTCGCCTGCCGCGCGAACAACCGATGGAACCCCGCATCGGGGAGAGGTCGCTGGTTCGCATTCCACTCCGCCAACATCGCGCGCTCGCTCTCTTCGATCAGCGGCAGCGTGGCCAACGGCGCGTCCGGCTGCACGACGATCTGCGCCAGCAATTGCGCATACGCCTGCGCCAGCCGGTCGATGCTCGCCGCCTCGAACAGGCGCGTCGCATAGCCCCAGACCAACCGCAGTCCCTCCCCCGTCTCCTGCACCGCCAGCTGCAGGTCGAACTTCGCCTGCTCATACCCCTCGCCCAGCGAGGACACTTCCAGCCCCGGCAGCGTCAAGGCCACCTGCTCGGTGTTGCGCATCGACAGCAACACCTGGAACAACGGCGCATGGCTCAGGCTGCGCACCGGCTTGAGCTCGTCCACCAGCATCTCGAACGGGATCTCCTGGTGCGTGTACGCCTCCAGCACCCGCTCCCGCGTCGTCTCCAGCAGCCCCTCGAACGTCTCCTCCCCGCTCAGCTGCGTGCGCAGCACCAGCGTGTTCACGAAGAACCCGATCAGCGGCTCCACGTCCGGGTGCACCCGCCCGGCGATCGGCGTGCCGATGACGATGTCCCGTTCCCCGCTCCAGCGGGCCAGCAACCATGCCAGCGCCGCCTCCAGCACCATGAACAGGCTCGCATCGTGCCGCTGCGCCAGCGCCTGCAGGCCCGCCAGCGTCGCCGCTGCGATCCCCTGCTCGATCCGCCCGCCGGCAAAGTCCTGCCGCGCCGGGCGCGGCCGGTCCAGCGGCAGCCCGTGCACCGCCGGCAGGCCCTGCAACCGCTCCCGCCAGTACCCCAGCGCCGCCTCCAGCGACGCCCCCTGCAACCGCTCCCGCTGCCACGCCGCATAGTCCGCGTACTGCACCGGCAGCGGCGCCAGCGCCGCCGCCTCCCCGCGCAGCGCACCCGCATACAGCGCCACGAACTCGCGCACCAGCACTCCCATCGACCAGCCGTCGCTGGCAATGTGGTGCAGCGTGAACAGCACCGCGTGCTCCTCGGCCTCCAGCCGCAGCACCCGGCACCGCAGCATCGGCTCGTGCGCCAGGTCGAACCCCTGACCCGCCTCCCGCTGCACCCAGGCCTGCACCGCCGCGTCCTGCGCCTCCGCCGGCAACGCGCTCAGGTCCTCGTGCGCCAACGGCACCTGCGCCTGCGCCTGCGCCTGGATCACCTGCCACGGCGTGCCGTCCACCTCCCGGTACACCGTGCGCAGCACCTCGTGCCGCGCCAGCAACCCCGCCAGCGCCTGGCCCAGCGCCGCCACCGACAGCCCGCCGCGCAGCCGCAGCGCCACCGGCATGTTGTACTGCGTGCTGCCGCCCTCCAGACGGTCGATGAACCACAGCCGCTGCTGCGCGAACGACAACGGCAGTGCATCCACGCGCGGCACCTTCGGGATCGGCGCATAGTCGCTGCGCGCCTGACGCTCCACGTACTGCGCCAAGCCCCGCAGCGTCGGCTGCTCGAACAGCGCCCGCACCGGCACCTGCTTGCCCAGCGCTCGCCCGATCTCGCTCACGATCCGCGTGGCCAGCAGCGAGTGACCGCCCAGTGCGAAGAAGTTGGCGGTGACGCCGATGTCCGCGTGCCCGAGGATGCCGCTCCAGATCTGCGCCAGCGCCCGTTCGGTCTCGGTCGACGGCGCTTCCTCCTCCTCCCCGCGCGCGTGCACCGGCTCCGGCAGCGCGCCCTTGTCCACCTTCCCGTTCACCGTCAGCGGCAGCGCCTCCAGCACCACGTACGCCGACGGCTGCATGTAGCCCGGCAGGGACGACGCCAGCGCCGCCTGCAGCTCGTCGATCCACGCCTCCGCCGCCTCTCCAGCGGCCGGCGTCACGTACGCCACCAGCCGCGCCTGCACCCCCTCCCCGCGCACCACCACCACCGCCTCGCGTACCGAACCCTCGGCATGCAGCCGGCTCTCGATCTCCCCCAGCTCGATCCGGAACCCGCGCAGCTTCACCTGGTCGTCCAGACGCCCCAGGAACTCCAGCTGCCCGTCGTTGCGCCAGCGCACCCGGTCCCCGCTGCGGTACAACCGCTCCCCCGCCACGAACGGACTGGCCACGAACCGCTCGGCCGTCAACGCCTCCCGCTTCACATAGCCCTTCGCCACCCCCCACCCACCGATGTACAGCTCCCCCGCCACCCCCGCCGGCTGCAGCCCCATCCGCGCGTCCAGCACGTACAGCGTCGTGTTCTCCATCGCCCGGCCGATCGGCAGCATCCCGCTGCACGGCGCCTGGCCGTCTACCGCATACCAGCTGCTCCCCACCACCGCCTCGGTCGGACCGTAGTGGTTGTACACCTGCGCCTGCGGGTACTTCGCCCGCAGCGCCTGCGCCAACTCCGCCGCGAACGCCTCCCCGCCCACCACGAACACATGCGCCCCCGGCCGCGGCTGCGCATCCGACAACGCCAGCAGCCCCTGCACGTGCGAGGGCGTCAGGCGCAGCAACCACCCCGGCGCCGACGCCGCTTCCAACGCCGCCGCCAGGCCCGCCATGGCGTCCGCCTCCGCCAGCAGCGTCACGCACCCGCCCGCCAGCAACGGCACGTACAAGCTCGGCACCGTCAGGTCGAACGCCGGCGAGGTCGCCACCAGCGCACCGGCCAGATGCTCGGCGTAGTAGTTCCCTCGCGCGAAGGCGCAGTAGTCGGTCAGCCCGCGCTGCAGCACCTCCACGCCCTTGGGCACCCCGGTCGAACCGGAGGTGTACAGCACGTACGCGCTGTGCGTGGCCTCCAGCGCCACCGCCGGTGCCGCGTCCGGGTACGCCGACAGCCACGAGGCCTCCGCGGCCCCGTCCATGGCCAGGACCTGGACCGACGTGCCGGCCAACGCCGCCCCCGTTCCCAGCACCAGCGCCACCTCGGCATCCTCCAGGATCGCCTGCACCCGCGCCGGCGCCTGCTGCGCATCCACCGGCACATACGCCGCACCGCTCTTCATCACGCCCAGCAGCGCCACCAGCAGCGGCAACGACCGTTCCAGCGCCACCCCCACCCGCGCGCCCAGCCCCACCCCCTGCTCGGCCAAGGCCTGCGCCAGCCGGTTGGACGCCCGGTCCAGCTCGCGATAGGTCATCTGCGCCGCTCCGCAGCGCACCGCCACCGCCTCCGGTGTCGCCTGTGCCTGCGCCTGCAGTTGCCGGATCAACGGCTGTTCGCGGCCGCGCTCGCTGTGCGGGCCACGGCCCTGCGTCAGCAACTGCTCGCGCAAGCTTTCATCCTGCAGCGGAAGCTGGTTGAACGGCTTGCCCGGTTCGCGCAACGCAGCCGCAAGCAGGCATTCATAGCCATGCGCCATGCGTTCGAGCGTCTCGCGATCGAACAGCGCTGTTTGGTAGCTCCAGTACAGCTGCAACCCGTCGTCGGTATCGACTGCATTGAGGTCGAAGTCGAAACGGATGCTGCCGGAGAGGCCATCGATCACGTCGACCTGCGCATCGGGAAGCGCCAGCGCTTCGGACTCCCCGTGTTGCAGCATGAATTTGATCTGGCAAAGCGGATTGTAGGCCAGGCTGCGCTCTGGCTTGATTTCATCGACGATCAATTCGAACGGGATATCGTGCGCATAGGCGTCGAGCGCGGTGCGGCGCGTACGCGCGAGCAGCGTCTGGAAGTCGGGGTCGCCAGACAGGTCGTTGCGCAGAACCACGGTGTTGATGAAGAAGCCGATCAGCGGTTCGAGTTCCTGGTGGGCGCGCCCGGAGATCGGCGTGCCGATTGCGACGTCGTGCTCGCCGCTCCAACGAGCGATCAGCGCCGCCAATGCCGCTTCCAGCACCATGAAGAGTGTGGCGTCATGCGCGGCAGCGAAGTCCTTGCACATTTGCAGCAACACGGGCGACAGCAGCCGATCCACCGAGTCCGACGCGTAGGCCTGCCGCGCCGGGCGCGGCCGGTCCAGCGGCAGCCCGTGCACCGCCGGCAGGCCCTGCAACCGCTCCCGCCAGTACCCCAGCGCCGCCTCCAGCGACGCCCCCTGCAACCGCTCCCGCTGCCACGCCGCATAGTCCGCGTACTGCACCGGCAGCGGCGCCAGCGCCGCCGCCTCCCCGCGCAGCGCACCCGCATACAGCGCCACGAACTCGCGCACCAGCACTCCCATCGACCAGCCGTCGCTGGCAATGTGGTGCAGCGTGAACAGCACCGCGTGCTCCTCGGCCTCCAGCCGCAGCACCCGGCACCGCAGCATCGGCTCGTGCGCCAGGTCGAACCCCTGACCCGCCTCCCGCTGCACCCAGGCCTGCACCGCCGCGTCCTGCGCCTCCGCCGGCAACGCGCTCAGGTCCTCGTGCGCCAACGGCACCTGCGCCTGCGCCTGCGCCTGGATCACCTGCCACGGCGTGCCGTCCACCTCCCGGTACACCGTGCGCAGCACCTCGTGCCGCGCCAGCAACCCCGCCAGCGCCTGGCCCAGCGCCGCCACCGACAGCCCGCCGCGCAGCCGCAGCGCCACCGGCATGTTGTACTGCGTGCTGCCGCCCTCCAGACGGTCGATGAACCACAGCCGCTGCTGCGCGAACGACAACGGCAGTGCATCCACGCGCGGCACCTTCGGGATCGGCGCATAGCCGCTGCGCGCCTGACGCTCCACGTACTGCGCCAAGCCCCGCAGCGTCGGCTGCTCGAACAGCGCCCGCACCGGCACCTGCTTGCCCAGCGCTCGCCCGATCTCGCTCACGATCCGCGTGGCCAGCAGCGAGTGACCGCCCAGTGCGAAGAAGTTGGCGGTGACGCCGATGTCCGCGTGCCCGAGGATGCCGCTCCAGATCTGCGCCAGCGCCCGTTCGGTCTCGGTCGACGGCGCTTCCTCCTCCTCCCCGCGTGCGTGCACCGGTTCCGGCAGCGCGCCCTTGTCCACCTTCCCGTTCACCGTCAGCGGCAGCGCCTCCAGCACCACGTACGCCGACGGCTGCATGTAGCCCGGCAGGGACGCCGCCAGCGCCGCCTGCAGCTCGTCGATCCACGCCTCCGCCGCCTCTCCAGCGGCCGGCGTCACGTACGCCACCAGCCGCGCCTGCACCCCCTCCCCGCGCACCACCACCACCGCCTCGCGTACCGAACCCTCGGCATGCAGCCGGCTCTCGATCTCCCCCAGCTCGATCCGGAACCCGCGCAGCTTCACCTGGTCGTCCAGCCGTCCCAGGAACTCCAGCTGCCCGTCGTTGCGCCAGCGCACCCGGTCCCCGCTGCGGTACCAACGCTCGCCGTCCAACTGCACGAAGTGTTCGGCGGTGAGCGCCTCTTGCCGCAAATAGCCGAGCGCCAGGCTGGCGCCCCCCAGATACAGCTCGCCGGCCACGCCGACTGGCACCCGTTCGCGCGCCGTTCCCAGCACCCGGCAGCGCACGTGCGGCAACGGCCGCCCGATCGGTACCGCTGCGCTGGCCGCATCGAAAGTCGTCAGATCCACTGCCGTGGCGGTCACCGTCGCTTCGGTAGGGCCATAGGTGTTCAATAGCCGCAGGGCAAGCGGCATGGCCGCATTCCAGCGCAGCACCTTCGCCGCCTGCGCCGCCTCGCCGCCGATCACGCAAAGGCGCACGCCCGCGGCCATCTCCGCCACTGCAGGGGGCAGCGTTTCCACCAGGACATGCCAGAACGCGGTCGGCAGGTTCAGCACGCTGATGCGGTGGCGCACGACCCAGGACCAGAAGCGCTCGCCGTCGGTGATCGTCTCCTCGTCGCGCAGCACCAGGGTCGCGCCGTGGCACAGAGCCATGAAGCATTCTTCGATGTACGCATCGAAACCGAACGAGGCGAACTGCAGCAACCTGTCCGCAGGTCCGATATTGCACTGTGCCTGCAATCCGTCGAGGTACGCGGCGAGCGCCCCATGGCCGACGACCACGCCCTTGGGACGGCCGCTGGAGCCGGAAGTGAAGATCACGTAGGCCGGCGTCACACCGCTGACGACGAGCGGCGGCGCATGCGCCGGCGCCGCCTCCAGTTCAGCCGCAATCCCCGGCGCATCCAGTAGCGCCATTTCCACACCGCCCAAGTCGAGTTCCGCCGCCAGATCGGACGTGCTCAGCACTACGCCAATGCAAGCGTCCTCGACCGCATCGCGCAGGCGTACCTGTGGATGTGCAGGATCCAGCGGCACATAGGCCGCACCCGCCTTGAGGACCGCCAGCGCCGCCAGCGGCTGGCGCCAGCTACGCGCCAAACACACGCCAACGCAGGCGCCCTCGCCAATACCACGCGCCCGCAGCCACTGCGCCAGGCGGTTGGCCTGGGTCTCCAGCGTGGCGTAGTCGAGCACCACCTCGCCATCGACCAACGCTGGATGCGCACCGGCGCGCATGGCCTGCGCGGCGATGCGCTCGTGCGCCCAGTCGCCGCCGCCGGCGCGCCCTCGGCCTTCCCAGGACTGCAGCACGGACAAATCCGTGTCGTCCAGCAACGGCAATACCGACAGCGCGCACAGTTCGTCCTCGGCCATGGCGCGCGCCAGGCGGCGCCACATGACCACAATACGTTCGATCGTCCGCCGGTCGAACAACGCGGTCGCATATTCCAGTGCGCCGACGATGCGGCCGTCGACCTCTCCAAGCGCCGCACTGAGATCGAACATGGCCTCCCCGTCCACATCCTCGGCCAACGCCTCGACCTGCAGCCCAGGCAATGACAGATCGACGGCACTGCTGTCCTCCCAGGCGAAGAAGGCCTGGAACAAGGGACTGTGGGCCGGGCTGCGCGTGGGGGCGACCAGGTCGACCACGCGATCGAACGGCAGATCCTGATGCGCCTGGGCCTCGAGCAGGCGGGTGCGCACCTGCTCGATCCAGGCCGCCACCGTCGGCGTGCAGGACAGGTCGAAACGCAGCGCCATCGAGTTGACGAACAGTCCGATCAGGCCGTGGACGTCCTCGTGCCCGCGATTCGCGCTGGCGATGCCGACCACCAGGTCCTGCTGTCCGCTCAGGCGCGCCAGCAATGCCGTCCAGCTGGCCAGCACGACTGTGAACAAGGTAGTGCCGCGACGCATGCCCAGCACCTTCAGCGCGGACGTCAACTCCGTATCGAAGACGAACGGCAGGGTTTGGCCGGCGAAGGACTGCTGCATCGGGCGCGGCCTGTCGGTGGGCAGCTCCAGCAGGCCGGGCGCGCCGGCGAGCGCGCGACGCCAATACTCCGCGTTTACGCGCTGTTGCGGTCCTTCGCGTTGTGCGCGTTGCCAAGCGGCGTAATCGACATACTGGATCGGCAACGGCGGCAAGAGGTCGGCGCCACCCGCGCGCAACGCGGTGTACTGCGTCGCGATCTCGTCGATCAGCAGGCCCACGGACCAACCGTCGAAGACGATGTGATGCACCGTTACCCGCAGTGCATAGCGCGTGTCCGCCTCCCGTACCAGGCAGGCGCGCAACAGCGGGCCATGGGCCAGGTCGAAGGCCTTCTGGGCCGAGACGGCGAGGTGCGCGGTGGCGTCGCCCGTATCACGGGCGTCGAGATACTCCCAGTCGAACGCTGCGGATCCGGCCGCGGTCACTACCTGCGCGGGCGTACCGTCGACATCGACGAACACGGTACGCAAGGCATCGTGCCGCGCGACCACGCGCTCCAGTGCCATGCGCAACGCAGCACGATCCAGCTCGCCGCGCAAGCGCAGCCCCAAGGGAACGTGGTAGGCCGTCGATTCCGGCTCGAGCTGCGCCAGGAACCAGAGCCGTTCCTGCGCCGAAGACAACGGCAGCCTACCGGCGCGGTCGACCTTGGCGATCGGCATGGCGTCCGTCGCCACCTTGGCATCGACCCAGGCGGCAAGCGCGTGCAACTCCGGGAGCTCGAACAGCATGCGTACCGGCGTCTTCACCCCCGTGCGCCGCCCGATCTCGGCCGCCACGCGCGTGGCCAGCAGGGAATGGCCGCCGAGCACGAAGAAGTTGTCGCTGCGTCCGACGCGTTCGCGCCCGAGCAGGCGCTGCCAGATCTCGGCCAGCGCCTGTTCGGTCCGAGTGGCCGGCGCAATGTGGAGGCCGCCATCGGCACCTGTAAGCTGCGGCAGTGCGCGTACGTCGACCTTGCCGTTGGCGGTCAGCGGGAAGCGCTCGAGCGCGACGATGCCTTGCGGCAGCATGTAGTCCGGCATGCGAGCAGCGAGATGTGCGTGCAGCGTCGTCGCCGCGTCCACGCCCGACAGCGAGGCATCGAATACGACATACGCCGCCAACGTGCGTCCGCTCGCGCCCTGCTGCGCCACGACGATGGCATCGCGCACCCCTGGATGTTCGCCGATGCAGGCTTCGATCTCGCCCAGTTCGACGCGGAAGCCGCGGATCTTCACCTGCCGGTCCGTACGCCCGATGAATTCCACCGTGCCGTCGTTGCGCCAGCGCACCCGGTCGCCGCTGCGATACATGCGGCTGCGGTCTCCGAGGAAAGGATCGGGCAGGAAACGTTCGGCGGTCAGTTCAGGAAGATTGAGATAGCAGGCAGCCACGCCGTCGCCGCCGATGTACAGTTCGCCTACCACGCCCACCGGCACCGGTTCGCGCCGCGCATCGAGCACGTAGATACGGGTATTGCGGATCGGCAGGCCGATAGGGATACGCTGTCCGGGCGAGGCCGAGACGACGGGATAGGTCAATGCGAACGTCGTGGTCTCGGTCGGGCCATAGCCGTTGAACAGGCGCACCTGCGGATGCGAAGCCAAAAAGCGCGCCACGATCGCCGAGTCCAGCGCGTCGCCGCCGATCATCAACACGCGCAGCCGTCCCAATGCGGCACCGATCTCTTCGGCATAGTGGTTGAACAGGCCTACCGTCATCCACAGCACGGTCACCGCTTCGCGCTCCAACAACGCGGCCAGCCGCAGCGGCTCCAGCAGCGTGTCTTGATCGACGATCACGAGGCGGCCGCCATTGCATAGCGGCATCCACACCTCCAGGGTGCTGGCATCGAAGGCCGGATTCGCGGCAAACGCCACGCGGTCCGAAGCGCTGAAATCGCCGTAGCCGCCGTCGACCACCAGGCGACGGACGCCCCGGTGCGTCACGGCCACGCCTTTGGGCCTGCCGGTGGACCCGGAGGTGTACATCACGTAGGCGACCGCATCCACGCCCTCGCCCGGCATGGCCTGCGACGCATGCGCCAACGGGCGCAGTTCGAGTTCGTCGGCCTCGCCGGTCGGCACGAGCAACACCCTGGCCGCGCTGTCATCGAGCATGAAGTCGCGCCGCGCCTGCGGGACGTTCGGATCCAGCGGGACATAGATCGCACCGCAGCGTAGCGCTGCGATCTGCGCCGCTACCAGCAGCGCCGAGCGCGGCGCTTCGATCGCCACCCGATCGCCCGCCACGATTCCATGCGCGCGCAAGCGCCGGGCCAACGAGCGCGAGTGCGCGGCAAGTTCGGCGTAGCGCCAGTTGCGCTCGCCTTCGACGATGGCGATCGCGTCCGGCATCGATGCGGCGATACGGTCGAAACGTTGCTCGAGTTTCTCGTCGTCGGCGTAAGGCAGAATCCGGCCCGACCAATCGCGCAACAGGCACAGGCGTTGGGCATCGTCCAACAGCGGCAGCTCGGCCAACTCCAGCGCATCGCCATCCGCCATCGCGCGCAACAAGGTTCGCCAGCACGCCACGAAACGCTGTACGGTCTCGCGGTCGAACAAGGCCATGGCGTATTCCAGGACGCCTTCGACACCGCCCCCGGCGGTTTCGTGCAATGCCAGCGAGAGATCGAACTTGGCTTCGACCACCTCGCCGCTCGCCATCGGCTCCACCCGCATCCCCGGCAAGCTCAGGTCGGCGACATCGCCATCCTGCCAGGCGAAGAACGCTTGGAACACGGGGCTGTGGGTCAGGTTGCGCGTGGGCGCCACGCGCTGGACCACACGGTCGAATGGCAACGCCTGCTGCGACTGCGCCTCCAGTACACGTGTCTGGGTCTGGTCGATCCATTGCGCGACGGTGAGAGTGCTCAAGGCATCGAGGCGCAACGCCAGGGAATTGACGAAAAATCCGATCAGGCCTTGGACCTCCTCACGTTCGCGGTTGGCGCTGGCGATGCCGAGCACCAAGTCCTCCTGCCCACTCAGGCGTGCCATCAGCGTGGCCCATCCAGCCAGCAAGGTGGTGAACAAGGTCGCGCCGCGGCGCCTGCCCAGCGCCCTCAATGCCGCCGTCAGCCCTGCGTCCAGGACGATGGGGACGCGGTCGCCGGCCAGCACCTGTCGCGCCGGCCGCGGGCGGTCGGTCGGCAACTCGAGCAAGCGCGGAGCGCCCTCCAGCGTGCGCGTCCAGTAGTCAGCGCAAGCATCGTGCGCCGCGTCCGCTTGCGCTCTCTGCCAGACCGCATAGTCGGCGTACTGGATCGACAACGGTGGCAACGGCGCCGTGCGTCCCTCGCGCAGCGCCGTATAGCAAGCCGCCACCTCATCCATCAGCACAGCCATCGACCAGCCGTCGAACACGATATGGTGAACGCTTACCAGCAGCACGTGGCGGTCCTCCGCTTCGCGCGCCAGGCATACGCGCAGCAGCGCATCGCCTCCGAGATCGAACGGTGTGCAGGCCTGCGTCCGCATTGCCGCTTCGAGCGCCGCGCCGTCGGCGCCGGCGATCTCGGTCCAGGACAAGGCCGAGTCCGCGTCGTCGCGGATCGCCTGCATCGGAATGCCGTCGACATCGACGAACACCGTTCGCAGCGCCTCGTGCCGCGCCACCACCGCCGCGAACGCCGCCCGCAACGCATCGCCGCACATTGCCCCATGCAGGCGCAGCGCGGTGGACATGTGATAGGCCGTCGAGTCGGGCGCCAGCTGCGCCAGGAACCACAGTTGTTCTTGCGCCGAAGACAGCGGCAGCAAACCGCCGCGTTCGACCGGGACGATGGCGACCGCCTCGGTCGTCGCCATTGCATCCAGGCAGGCCGCCAGGCGGCGTACACTGGGATGCTCGAATAACGTGCGCACGCCCACCAGCTTGCGCAGCGCCCGGCTGAGCTGGCCGACGACACGCATCGCCAGCAATGAATGCCCGCCAAGCTCGAAAAAATCGTCGTCCGCGCTGATCGGCCCGCCGCCGAGCAGCTCGCTCCACACCTGCGCGACGACCCGCTCGGTGTCGGTTGACGGCGCGACAAAGTCCGCCTGTCCGACGGCCGGCTCCGGCAATGCGCGCGCATCGACCTTGCCGCTGGGCGTCAACGGGAACGCATCGATCGGCACGATCTGCCATGGCACCATGTAGCCGGGCAAGCTCAGGCCAAGGCGATGCCGCAGCTCGGCGGCGAACGAGGCGATGTCGGCGACCGGAGCGGTGGGAACCACCCAAGCCGCCAGGCGAGGCTCGCCGCCGCAGTCGAGCACCTGCACGAACGCGGACGCGACGCCGGCCTGGGCTTCGAGACGAAGGCGGATTTCGCCGAGCTCGATCCGGAACCCGCGCAGCTTCACCTGGTCGTCCAGCCGCCCCAGGAACTCCAGCTGCCCGTCGTTGCGCCAGCGCACCCGGTCCCCGCTGCGGTACCAACGCTCGCCGTCCAACTGCACGAAGCGTTCGGCGGTGAGCGCCTCTTGCCGCAAGTAGCCGAGCGCCAGGCTGGCGCCCCCCAGATACAGCTCGCCGGCCACGCCGACCGGTACCCGTTCGCGCGCCGTTCCCAGCACCCGGCAGCGCACGTGCGGCAACGGCCGCCCGATCGGCACCGCTGCGCTGGCCGCATCGAAGTCCGCCAGGTCCGCCACCGTGGCGGTCACCGTCGCCTCGGTAGGGCCATATCCATTCAGGAGCCGCAGCGTGGGCGGCATGAGCGCGTTCCAGCGAAGGATCTTGCCCGGCTGCGCCGCCTCGCCGCCGATCATGCACAGGCGCACGTCCGCGGCCATGCGCGCGACCTCGGGCGACAGCGTCTCCACCAACGTGTGCCAGAACGCGGTCGGCAGGTTCAGCACGCTGATGCGGTGGCGCATCACCCAGGAGCAGAAGCGCTCGCCGTCGGCGAGCGTCTCCTCGTCGCGCAGCACCAGGGTCGCGCCATGGCACAAGGCCATGAAGCACTCTTCGACATAGACGTCGAAACCGAACGAGGCGAACTGCAGCAACCTGTCCGCGGGCCCGACGTTGCACTGTGTCTGCAATCCGTCCAGATACGCGGCGAGCGCCCCATGGCCGACGACCACGCCCTTGGGACGGCCGCTGGAGCCGGAGGTGAAGATCACGTAGGCCGGCGTCGCAGCGGTGACGACGAGCGGCGGCGCTTGCGCCGGCATCGCCTCCAGTTCAGCCGCGATCCCCGGCGCATCGAGCAGTGCCATTTCCACGGCGCCGAGGTCGAGTTCCGCCGCCAGATCGGACGTGCTCAGCACCACCGCGATGCCGGCATCCACGACCGCATCGCGCAGGCGTGCCTGCGGAGTCACCGGATCCAGCGGCACATAGGCCGCCCCCGCCTTCAGGACCGCCAGCGCCGCCAGCGGCTGGCGCCAGCCGCGCGCCAGGCACACGCCGATGCAGGCGCCCTCGCCAATACCGCGCGCCCGCAGCCACTGGGCTAGGCGGTTGGCCTGGGCGTCCAGCGTGGCGTAGTCGAGCGCGACACCGCCATCGACCAGCGCGGGATGCGTGCCGGCACGCATGGCCTGCGCGGCGATGCGCTCGTGCGCCCAACTGTCGGCGGCGGCGCAGCCGGTTCCTTCCCAGGCATCGAGCACGGCGGCATCGCCGACGCCAAGCAGCGGCAACGCGCCGATCCGCTGCTGCGGACTCGCCACGGCGGCCTCCAGCAACCGATGAAAAGCGCAGGCCAATCGCTCCACGCTGGCCGCATCGAACAAATCGGCCCGGTAATGCCAACGGACCGCATAGCTGTCTCCGTCACGTTCGACCGCGACATCCAGATCGACGTTCAACGGGATCAGCTGTGCGTCGCCCCCGTACCGCAGTACGTCCACACCGGAGAGTTCGAGCGCCGGAAGCGGCTCGGCGCCGAACGACAGCATGATCTGGTACAGCGGCGCGGCTCCGGGAACCCGAGCCGGCGCCAGCGCGTGAACCAAGTGATCGAACGGCAACAGCTGGTGCGCGAACGCGGACAGTACCTCCTCTCTGCTGCGCACCAGCAATTCGGTGAAGGTGGGGTCGCCGGAGACGTCGCTGCGCAGCGCCAAGGTGTTGACGAAGAAGCCGATCAGCGGCGCGACCTCGGGCCGGTCGCGACCGGCGACGGGCACGCCGACCATCAGGTCGGTCTCTCCGCTCCATCGCCACAGCAACGCCGCCAGCGCCGCGCGCAGCGCCATAAACACGGTGGCATCGTGCGCCTGCGCCAGTCCACGCAACGCTGCCGCGGCGGATGGTGCGATAGGAGTGACGAAATGATGGCCGAACGCGTCGGGCTGCGGCGCCCGCAGCCGATCCAGCGGCAGCGCATGCAATGGCGGCGCGCCATGCAAGGCTCCGCTCCAGAAATCCAGCGACGCCGCCAGCGCCTCATCGGTGAGCGTGCGCCGTTGCCAGACGGCATAGTCGGCGTACTGCACGCTCGGAGCGAGCAAGGCCGTGCGCGGATCTTCGCAGCGCATTGCCGCCGCATATGCAGCTCCAAGTTCGCGCACCAGGATCTCGATCGACCAGCCATCGGCGGCGATGTGATGGAGGGTCAGCAACAGCGTGTGGTCGCGTGGCGCGAACGCCACCAATACCACGCGCAGCGGCAGGTCCGCGGCCAGATCGAAGGGGGTTGACGCCTCGGTTCGCCAGTACGCGAGGGACGTAGCGTGGCGTGCGTGTTCCGGGGTGGTGGAAGCATCGACGATACGCGGCACGATGGCCCGCGGCAGGATCGTCTGGACGGGCTCGCCGTCATGCTCGGCGTAGACCGTGCGCAGTACCGCATGATGCTGGGCGACGGCCTGCAGGGCCGCGGCCAGCGCGCCCCGGTCCAGCTCGCCCAGTAAGCGCATGGCCGCCGGAATGTTGTAATGCGCGCCGGCTCCCTCGATGCGATCGGTCAGCCACAGGCGCCGCTGCTGGAACGACAGCGGCAGCGGCGTCCCGGCAGGCGCGGGCACAATCGCCGCGGATGCCGCTGCGGCGTGCTCCAGGTGAAGCGCCTGCTGGCGAATGCTGCGGTGCTCGAACACGTCGCGCAGCGCGCAACTGCGGCCGAACTCCTCGCTGAGCGCCACCGCCAGACGCGCAGCCAGCAACGAATGACCGCCGAGCGCGAAGAAATCGCGATCGACATCCGCGCGCGGGATTCCCAGTACTTCGCACCACAACCTTTCGATGCGCCGCTCGGTTTCGGTGTCGGGCGTATTTTCCACGTCGGCGTCGACGGCGGGAGGCATGGGGAGCGCCCTCCGGTCGACCTTGCCGCTGGTATTCAGGGGCATCCGTTCCAGCCTCACCCAAGCCGTCGGGATCATGTACTCGGGCAGATCGCGCCGCAGGGTCGTACGCAGCGCCGCAAACAGCGCCGCATCGTCCAAGGCGTTGTCCGCCGCAGCGACGATCCAGGCGACTAGGCGCTTGCCCGCGCCCTCGCCCACCGCACCGACGAACGCGGACGCCAGCTGCTCGCAGCGATGCAAGGCGGACTCGACCTCGCCCGGCTCGATACGAAACCCGCGGATCTTGACCTGTGCGTCGACACGCCCAAGAAATTCGAGCGCGCCGTCGGCGTTGCGACGGACGCGGTCGCCGCTGCGATACCAGCGTTGCCCGGCCAATGCGCCGCGGCCCTCGCCAAAGCGCGCGGCGGTGAGGTCCGCACGCCCGAGGTAGCCCCGCGCCAGGCCCGGACCGGCGATCCACAGCTCGCCCGGCGCGCCGATCGCCGCGAGCCGACCGGCGCGATCGACCACCTGCAACGCATAGCCCGGCAGTGCCGAACCGATCGTCACCTGTGTCCCCGGGGTCAATTCCGCCTGGCTGACCACCACCGTCGCTTCTGTCGGGCCGTAGGCGTTGAACAGCCGGCACTTGCGCGTCCAAGCATCCGCCAGCCGTGCATCGCACACGTCGCCGCCAATGATCAACGAACGCAGCGCATAGCCGGGCGCGGTGTCCAGATGGGCCAACGCGGCAGGCGGGATCAAGGCATGGGTGATGCCGTGTTGCAGAAGGTAGCGGCCCAGGCCTTCGCCGGAACTGCGCGCGTCCTCCGGACAGATGTACAACGTCGCCCCTGCGGCGAACGCGCGCGCCCAGTCCCAGGTCGCGGCGTCGAAAGCGATCGACGAGAACTGCAGCACGCGATCATCCGCGCCGAGGCCGTACACGTCGCGCAGGGACTGGGTCAGGTGCGCCAGGCTGGCGTGCTCCAGCATGACGCCTTTGGGTGTTCCACTCGAACCGGAGGTGTAGATGACATAGGCCAGATGTCCGGGGTCCAGACCGATTGCGTCGGGATCCAGCCCCTCGTCCGCCTCCTGCATCGCGTCGTCGACCCACGCATCCAGGGCCAGCAATGGGCTGGCGCAGATACCCCCGATCCGTTCGCGTAGCGCCGTACTGGTCAGGCACAGCACCGGCATCGCGTCCGCCAGTATTGCGGCGATGCGCGCATCCGGCTGCGACGGATCAATCGGCAGGTAGGCGCCGCCCGCCTTGAGAATGCCCAGCACGCCGAGCATCAAGGTCCAGTCGCGTTCGCCGCAAAGCGCGACACGGTCGTCCGGGCGCACGCCATAGTCGCGCAACGTGCGCGCCAGGCGATTGGCACGACGCTCGAGTTCGCCGTAGGACACGCTGCGCTGGTCGTCGACCACTGCGACCGCTTCGGGCCGGCGCAATGCATAGTCCTGGAAGAGTTGGTGCGCATAGGCGAAGCCGGCGACGCTCGCGGGTGGGCCGAGTGCCAGACCCGCGCAGCGCGTCGCCTCGCCTTCGGTCATCGCCACGATGTCGTCCAGGGCGATCCCGGGCGTCTCGAGCAGCTGCCGCAGCACCGCGTGGAACCGCGCCGCGAACATGCGCGCCTCCACCGCGTCCAGGTACGCTAGGTTGTGGTCGAAATGGAACTCGACCGGTTGCGAATGGCCGTACTCCCATACCGTGAGCGCCAACGGCGCCTGGCTATAGCCATGGCTGAGGTAGTAGATCTCCGCGGTTCGTCCGGCGACCTCGAAGCGGCTGTCGAGCTTGAGGTAGTTGAAACTGGCGTCGAACAGGCTACGACCGCTGCCGGCGATGCCCAGGTCGCGGCCGAGGTGGCCGATCGGATAGCGCTGGCGCCGGTAGTCGCTGCGCTGCCGCTCCGCGAGCGTCTGCAACAGCGCGGCGAAAGTGGTGTCGTTCGGCAGGTGCAACGCTAGGGGAAGCATCCCGGTGAACACGCCGATGGCTCGCTTCTGCGCGTGGCCGCGACGATTGTGCACCGGCAGGCCGATGACCGCCTCCTCGCTGTCGGCCAGGCGTGATACGCACAACGCGAACGCGCCGAGCAGCAATTGCGGCAACCCAACCCGATAATGCGCGGCCAGATCCGCCAGCCGCGCGTAGTCCGCAAGCGGCACAACCGTGGTCTCGCGTCCGCTCGGCGTCGCGCGTTCGACGGCAAAACGCCGGCGATGGTATGGCGGCAGCAACGGATCGGGTACCGCACCGATGCGTGCCGCCCAATAGTCCCGGTCCGCAACGTAGCGTGCGCCGGCCACATACTCCTGGTCATCGTTCGCCACTTCGCGCCATTGCAGCGACGGCGCCTGGCTCTCGCCGCGGTAGTGGCCCGCCAGGCAATGAGCCAGATTGGCGTAGCCCCAACCGTCGATCATCAAGTGGTGCGCGATCACGCAGTACCAGTGCTGCCGCGAAGAAACCCGCAACACGCAGGCGAGGTAGAGCTCGCTGTCGTGCAAATCGAACGCGTGCTGGAAGCGCTCCTGCATCCACGCCCGCGCCTCGGCCTCAGGATCGGCGAACGCGGAAAAATCGAACTCCGGCAGTTCCGCGTTTCGCTGCGCCGAGACGTACTGCACCACGCCGTCGCGGCCAGCGCGCATGCGCAGGCCGAACGCCTCGTTGTCGAGCACGAGCCTGCGGTGCGCATCGCGCAGCCGCGCCAGGTCGATTTCCTGCATCCGGATGTAGCCGCCGATGTTGTAGATCGGGTCGGCCGGGAACCGTTGCTGGTCCAGATAGATATCCGACTGCGCGAGCGTCAGCGGAAATTCGGCGAATGCGGCTCTCATCATGAGACTGTCCTGTCTTTCCTTATGGCGCGGCCAGCAGCGACTCGGGCGCCACGGTGGGCGCGAGCGCATCGTCGCGCACCGCGACTCCGTCGCGCATCACGATCATCTGATCGGCCAAGTGGAAATAGCGGTCGTCGTGCGATATCGCCACGACCGCCTTGCCGCGCGCCTTGAGATCGGGAAGGATGCGGTTATAGAACACGCCCTTGAATGCAGGGTCCTGATCGGCGGCCCATTCGTCGAACAGATACATCTCGGCGTCCTCGATCATCGCCACCACCAGCGCCAGGCGGCGCTTCTGCCCATCCGACAGCGCCAGCGTGGAGAAGCGTCCATGCTCGAAGCGCACCTTGTGGTCCAGGGCGAACTCGCGCAGGTACTCTTCGACTTGCGGGCGCGCCTGCGCGGGGTCGACCCCCAGCGGGCGGTCGAACAGGAAGTAGTCGGAATAGATCGCGGCGATGCCGCAGCGAAAGCCGGAGATGTTGTCCTGGTCCACGCGCTCGCCGTCGAAGTAGATGCTGCCCCCGTCAGGCAGGTAGTGCAGCGTGACGAGCTTACTCAGGGTGGACTTTCCCGAACCGTTGCCGCCGACGATGAAAGTGATCTCGCCGCGGCGTATTTCCAGATCCAGGGGTCCGACGGCGAAACCGCTGTCGTCGGCGCGATTCGGATAGTGGTAGGTCACGCCTTCCAGGCGCAGGGTCGACCAGCCGCTGCGCTTGGGCGCGGCATGGTCGATCGACTCCTCGGGAATGCGGTCGAACAGCTCGTTGAAGCGCTTCAGCGCGATCTGCGCGGTGGTGAACTGCGGAATGAAATTGAGCAGCGCGCCTACCGGCCCGGTGACGTACAGCAGCGCCATGATCACCCCGCTCAGCTCCTGGCTGTCGATCGCATGATGGTTGACGAACACGAAGCTGACCGCGCCGATCACGAAGAAGACGATCAGTCCGCCGTAGTTCACCGCCACGCCCATGATCGAGTGCCCGGTCTTGGCCGTTTCGCGAACCCGCGTCTCGTTATGGGCCAACACCCGATCAAAGTAATCCACGCGCTTGTCGCGGTTGAGCTTGAGTTCCTTGGCGCCGTGGACCAAGCCGCGTATCGCCTCGTGCAGGTCGTCGAGATTGCGCCGCGCACGCACCAGGTAGCGGCGCCCGATCATCATCGGCACCTGATAGGTCACCACGCCGAAACCGATACAGCCCAGCACGAACCAGAACACACCCGCATTCAGGTACAGCAGGAAGCCGAGCATGCCGACCAGGGTGACGCCATTGGTCAGCAGTTCCGGCAGCAGGCGCGCGCCGGCGATGATCACGGGGACATCGGCGGTGATCGACGCGATCAGCCGCGGCATGCCGACGCGCTCGAGATCGGCGATCGGCGCGCTGGAAATGCGGCGGTACATGCGGGTGCGCAGATCGGTGGTGACGTCCATCGAGATGCGCGTGAGGATGACCTGCGAGGCGGTGCGCGCGACCAGGATCAGCAGGCAGACCAGCACGAACAGCACGGCATAGCGGTAATTGGATACCTGCCAGACGAAGAACACCGCGATGTCAGGATCGACTTTGGCGAACCGGTCCTTGCCCGGGTCGATGGCACTGAGCACCAACGGGATGATCAGCGCGTAGCTGACGCCAGCCAGCGCGCCGAGCACGATGGACAGGAATACCCGGTTCGGCGCGCGCCTGGCGAAGGTGCCCAACAGTTTCATCGTGGATCCTGGACGTGGCCGGGGGAGGCCGGCGTCAGGCGCAGCGCCTGGCCGGCGGAGGCGGACGGCCAGGCGCGCAGCACCCCGTCGCGGAAGGGCTCGACCATGTCGTCGTAGTGGGCACTGACGACATTTCCCGACTGGCCCGTCGAGTTTATGTACAGGTGCGCGCCGCCCTTCCCGCCCAACGCCATGACCTGACGGAAACCGGCGCCGAAATCCTGAGTGAAGCGTCCTGCGCGATCGTAGCGATAGGACGCCACGTTGACCGTATCCGGCGAACCGCCGCTGGCGATGCTGCGCTCGAAGACGCTGCGCAGCACGTTGATGCTACTGAAAGGCGTGTGCTTGTAGACCGTGGCGTGTAACTTGCCCCACGCCCAATCGTCCATGGATGAATCGCCGGTCATCTTCAGAAGCTCCCAAAGGGCGTCGTTGAGCGAGCTGTCGAGCACCTCGTCGCAGGTATCGGGTTCCGGTGTATCGAGGTTCTGGCACCAGCTGTCCGGCCCGTCCACCAGCATCGCGCCCAGGGTGTCCAGGTCGACGTCGCCCGCCACGCTCTTGACGTAGCGGTTCTGGGTTTCCCGGTTCCAGCTGCCGCCCAGCTCGTCGGCCATCAACTCGCGGCGGAGGGTTTGCACCCACGCATTGAAGATGCTGGCCGCGCGGCTGTCGCGCGACATGTCGCCGTTCCACGTCCGCAGGAGCGCGAATGCCCTGCGTTGCTGGTCGTTGGAAGGCTGCAGGCGCAGCATGCGCGCCAGCAGGCGCCGCGCCGGCTCGCTTACCGTGTCGGTCTGGATGCGGCCCATGGCCTGTGGCGTCAACGCGCCGCCTTTGTCCTTCAGGGCCAGAAGCAGGTGCTCGATCCTGCGCGCGCGGTCCGGCGGCGCCCATTCGCCATTGATTGGATAGGGGTAATCGGAGTCGAAGAATTTTTCGTTCGCCGACACCAGCACGCCACTGGGCGGGTTATAGCGGCTCGGCATCGCCTCCGGGGCGATGTAGCCACGCCATGCATGGCCTCCGTCCCAGCCGGAGACGGGCACGTCGCCGCCACCGGCCGTGCGGATCGGAATGCGTCCGGCGGTGAGCATCCCGATGTTGCCGGTATCGTCGGCATAGAGCAGGTTCAGCGCCGGCGCGACCAACGGTGCCAGCGCGTGGCGGAAGCCGCTCCAGTCCTCTGCGTAATTGAGCCGATAGAACGCTTCGTAGGAGGTATCGTCCGTGTCCAGCGCGGTCCACCGCATCGACACCGGCGCATCGAACACCTTGAACAGATCGCTCACCACCGGGCCGTGACGCGTGCTGCGGACCTGGATGCGCAGCGGCCGCAGCTTGGGGCTGAGCAAGGCGGGAAAATCCTGGCGGACGGCGATCAGCTCGGTCGTGCTCTTGAAGCCTTCCCACCCGTTCTCGGTACGATAGCGGTTCGCGTCGTCAGGATCGGCCTCCTCGAAGTACAGGTCCTGCACGTCCGCCATGGAATTGGTGCCGCCCCAGGCGATGTGCTGGTTGCGGCCGAAGATCACCACCGGCAAGCCGACGATGGTCGCACCGCGCGCATCGATGCGGTCGCCCTTGATCGCCGCCATGTACCAGAGCGAGGGTATCTGCAGGCCCAGGTGCGGATCGTTCGCCAGCATCGCCGCACCGTTGCCGGTGAGGTGACCGGACACGGCCCAGGCATTGCTGCCTACGTAGCGTCCGCCGAGGCCGAAATCGCGCTCCAGTTTCTCTTGGAAATCCGCCATGCGTTGCAGCGACATGCCGACCGAGGCGGCCGCGAGCGGCGCCGGTATAGGTGGTTCCGCGTGGAGATTCGGGTACAACGCGGCGAACTTGTGCGGGTCGAGCATCTGCCGCGCCAGCATGTGCTCGACTTCCTGGCGATAGTTGCCGCCAAGATTGAGCGCGAACACCTTGATCCAGGCCAGCGAGTCGTACACCGACCAGGGCTCGGGCTTGATCGCCATCGCAGAGAACTCCAGCGGCAAGCTCGGATGTCCCGCGAGCCAGGCGTTGACCCCGTCCGCATAGGCCTGCAGCGAATCGCGCGCCTGCGGACTCAACGCCTTCCACGCCTCGCGCGCCGAGCTTTGCAGCCCCAACGTCCGGAACCAGATGTCTTGATCGATGCTGTCCTTGCCGAAGACTTCGCTCAAGCGGCCGCTGGCGATGCGTCGTTGCAGCTCGAGCTGCCACATGCGGTCCTGCGCATGCGCATAGCCGAGGGCGAAAAAAGCGTCGCGGTCGTTGCTTGCGACGATGCTCGGAACACCCGCGGAGTCGCGATGGATCTCCACGGGCGCGCGCAGTCCGGTGACGGCAAGCGTACCGTCCTGCTGCGGCAGGCTGGAACTGAGGTGCGAGATTCCCCAGGCGGCCAGCGCCAGCAATGGAACAACGATGAACAACACGAATCGCAACGTTAACGGGTATTGCTTCAACACGATTTTCCCCAGCCTTTCCCTAGCTGAACCGCAGCAATCGGCATCGTTTGGCGCATTCGGTTCACGGACCAGCCACGTCCAGCGCCGGCCCGGCTCGCCCCTCAAAAGGCGGAAACGGATGTGCGTATGGCCTGTACGTTCGCTGTGAACCGATTGACGTGCGACGGTGGCGAGCGCGAACGGATCGCACTGCGCCGATGCCGGCGCTTCCTGCAGCGAAGCAAGCGGTCGGCATGGAAAACGTTCCCCGTAAACGTCTTCCCCGCCAGACGATGATAACCCCACGAACGTACAGCGTGCGTTCACAAATAATGTGGTTCTCATCACATTTTTCAGATGTGCACCTGACGTAGATGAGGCGTTAACACGCATCTGGCAACCAAGGATGGACGTAACGGCCTGTGCTGTGGGCTGTTGACCACTCGAAGCAGCGTTGGGTCAGGCCCTTCGTGCGTCCGCTGGCGGCGCACCTGCCCCGACTGGATTTCCTGGTCGAGATCGAGTGCGATTCCGAACTGAGCAAAAATCGCACATGACTTCCAGGTCGCTTGGCCGATGCTTTCCTGACTGAGCCGGAACTGGCCGATGACAAACTAATGCGTCAGTTCGAGAGTGCCTCGGACGAAGGCGAAGGCCGTGTGGCGGGGAGTCTACGAGCACGTGCTGCGCCTCGCGCATCGCGATCGTGACACCCGCTCGTCGTGGAGCCGGCCTACCCATGCGTTCGTCGTGGCGATTCGACGGCTGGCGGCGCTGGCCGCGACCTCGGTCAACAGCGAGGTCACGCAATAGGTCCTGAGCGCGTTTTGACATCCGAGTGCCGCGCTCGCCGACGAGCCTGAAGGAGAGATGCCGTTACGGCATCAGCGGACCTCCACCCTACCCCGATAACGTCCTCTAATCTTGCGAGCACAGCCACGCCGACGTTAGAGTCTTCCAGCCCCCGATGCACTGCCCGCCTGAGCGTGGTTCACAGGCTGGGACAATCGTGTTCATGCTCGGAAGTTCGCTCGTGGCTACGGGCATGAGCATGCTCGTGCTCCTGTGAGTGCCCCAACAGCCCTCAGGAAAACGTTAACAATTAAAAAAGGCCCTTGGCAAACGCGCCAAGAGCCTTTGTTTACATCTACGCAAAGGTATCCTCTAGAACGGTTGTGTGTATCAACAGTGTAAACAAGCATGGAAAAGCATTGACAGGCAACGGCTTGGCCTTTACCGGGATCCAACAAGTGTAAACAACCTTGCGTACCAACCAAAGTTGTTTACATTTTTTGTTGGGCTGCTAGCCACTTGGTAGTGCTCCTACAAGCATACGTTTCCCGCCAACGACCTATCTCGCCCGCTTCAGCATTCTTGCCGTGCCTGGATACGAGGCATCACGACCCTTTCAGCCACCCGCGGAAGGCGCGTTCGCGAGGGCCATCCAGCCAAACCAGGAGGTAGCACGGCAATAGACACGCGGACTCGCCAGAGCGCCGCCGACCACGCCAGCGTCAGCCGAAGTGGCAGCACCACTTCCGTTTGGGGCGGACTCCCCCAACCATCTGATTTTATTTCTCTCATGGAGATATAGCAAATTACGAGTTTATTCATCTCATGTCGCTCGGATAGCAACTGCTCAACATCACGACCAGCAGCAAGATTGGCTCCTACGTCCAGATGAGTTAGGTGGCGCATTTATCGTCCAGGAGGCGACTGCCGATTTCTTAAACCTTGTATTTGCTAATAGAGTCCAGCATCAGCAGCCCGCATCTCTGTCGTTGCGCTTGATTTCCCTAGTTCAAATGAGCGGCAACATGCCTCCGTACGTTCTTTTCCTCACTGAAGTAATTCGTGCAGAGCAATGTCAGGTGGATTCAACAAAGTCTTCTTCTGACCGACATAGTAGAGCTCGAAGACCCCTTTCTCATCATCGATAACACGCGCACGGTCAAGTACCGCAAAAAATCCGAAGATCGCTGAGTGCGCTGCATCGTGGATGACTGCGCGCACCAATTCGGCCTCTGCATCAGACAAGCTGTTGAACCATTCGGAGCGCGCCGCCACATCAGGAGCAACCTTGCGTCCGGGCGGATGCTTGAGAAGGGAAATCGTGTCATCTACGGCAGACTCAAGCACGTACGTCTCAATTGCTGATACGAAATCGTCAGCTTTCACGACCTACCTCATATTCAGATTTTATAAACCTCCTTCACTGCAATTTCGCCACTAACCTTATTGGCACCCGAGATAAACCAACGGCCACAAAATCCTTAGTCCGAGATTATACATCTAAATTATTCAATCCCCAGTGGATCCTGACTTGATTAAGACACAATTCGTTGGCTCCACCAGAGTATCCTGGATCGCTTGATTGAACTGGATCATCCTCCCATTGACATACTGGACAAATCTCATATTGCCCGGGCTCTTCAATCGTTAGATTTCCGCAGCATGGACACGGCATCAAGGAAAGGCCGATCTCAATTGCGTTCATTGCTCAACCTCTTCGCCCGACGCATAACGCCAAGGTCCCGACGTCTGGCCGTCATAGCGCTCTTCAATTCCCTCGAGCCATTTCTCTAGATCGTTGAGAAACCGAGCATGATCAAAGTCCTTGAACTTACGTTTGTTCAACTGTTCTGACAGCTGCTGAAGAAGCTCACAGGAAACGTAGTGCATTTTCTCCTTCATCGAAAGCGGGACGATGGTTGGCAGATCCAACATGACGTCGGTATAAAACTCCGCGCTTTTAGAAAAAAACCGAACTCTTCGTTTAAATTTTATGGACGGATCGCGGCACATGAAAAGTAGAGACACTGTGGCCACCTCACTGCCGTAAGATCGATGGGTAAAATCATCAGCATTGCGCGCGTAGTGACTTTTGATCCTATCAATCCGCGCCTCCCAGTCGTAGTCGGCCGTAAAATCTAGCTTCATCTCAACCTACCTTCTAACCTTATTTCCTGGCGGGAGTTGGCCATTCTGAAAATGGAAGTTATCGATCTTCATTTGCTCAAGCATTAGCGCCTGGGACCTAGTCCCGTCAAACTCCTTCACCATATCGACACCACCGGTTCCAATGCCTTGCAGATATTGCTTAGGATACCTTTTATTTGGATTCTGAGTCGTACCAAATTTCCACACTTCACCTTCGGATAGCCAGACTTGCGAAGTTGGGCTCTTACTTCCCCTGGTCATAACAGGATACCAGCCATCTGCTTTTGCTCGAAGCGCATATTGATAGACCTTCTTTGAGCCCGAGCCGTAACCGCCCCCTGGTGCGAAAAGGCCCACACCGAATCCAACAGCAGCGATCACCTTGGCTTCGGTGGTTTCGCAGGGATCGAGCAGCGTTCTCCCTGTGTCATATGCGTCGTACAGGGAAATTGCGACTTCAATTCCGCCCCAAATCAGTGGAACCAATACAAACCAAGCAATATGCCCCGAAGGATCGTTGTAGCTGATCGGGTTGCCCAGTGCGTAGGCGTAGAAGTTCGCATCGCCGGAGGCGAAGCCGTAGGAGTCCTCGCTGATGAAGCGGCCCATTTCCGGGCTGTAGTAGCGCGCCCGATAGTAGTAGAGCCCGCTTTCGTCCTCCTCTCTGCCGGTATAGCGATACGGGTTGGTGGAGCCACTTGGTGCGTTCTGCAATTGCCCGTAGGGGGTGTAGTCGTAGCGCTCGAGAAGATCGCCGGACGCGTTGGTCAGCCCGCGCGTGCTGCCCAGATGGTCGGTCAGGTAGTAGGTTCGACCGCCCGCGCCGTTGCGAGCAAAACGTTGATCGACGCCGAGTCCGGTCAGGATCGGATTGGCGTTGTTGCCGACCGCTTCCTGCACCGCGTTCTGCCCGTCGTACAGGTACTGGGTGGCAACGCCTCCTTCGGTCCGTGCGACTCGCCGGCCGAGCGGGTCATAGCCGAATGCAGCGATGGTGCTGGTCCCTTCACGGATCTCCACCAACTGGTTGCGGACGTTCCAGACATAGCTGCGCACCCCATCGCCGATGAGGTTGCCGTTGTCGTCGTAGGTCAGCGTGCGACCGTTGTGCGTCAGCTGACGATTGGCGTCGTCGAAGCTGCTTGTGCTCGTTGTTGCCGCGGGCAAGACCTGGCTGGCAAAGCTGCCGCTCTGGCTGACGACCTGTCCGTTGCGGTCATAGTCGAAGCTCAAGGTACCGATCGCCGGCTTGCTGGGCTTCTGCCAGGCCAGGCTGGTCAGCTGGTTGCCTTCATCGTAGCCGTGTACGGCCTCGACGCCATTGGGCAGCGTCAAGGTCCCCAGACGGTCGACATCGTCGTAGTCGAACTGGACCCTCTCCATCCCTTGGTCCAGCTGCCGCAGGCGGTCGCCATCGTCATAGGTATAGATGACTTGGGCCTGCGCACCTGCACGCATTTCCTTGCGACGGCCGACACCGTCGTAGGCGTACCCGACGGTTCCCTGCGGGCCGGATTCGGCAATGACCGCATCGAAGTCGTCGTAGTCCCAGCTCAGTGTGCCTACCGCGCCAGTGTCCGTAAGCGCACGCAGGCGATTGCCGGCGTCATATGTATAGGTGGCCTTGGTGCCATCCTGGAAGGTGGTGGTCTTCGGTCGTCCCAACACGTCGTATGTGTTGACGACAGCGCGCTGCAGCCTGTCGATGTGGCTGGTGACGCGATCAGCCAGGTCGTACGTCCACTGCTCGCCCTTTCCAGTCGCATCGGTACGGGTCAAAGGACGGTCGCGGCTATCGTAGGTGTAGGTGATCCCATTGCCGTTGGGCAGCAACACAGCGGCGACATTGCCGTTGGCATCGAAGCCGTACTCCAATGCCATGCCATGCGCATCGACCAGCTTCTTGACCCGCCCCATCACGTCGTACTCGCGGCGGACGACGTTGCCCTGCGGGTCTTCTGTTGCGACCACGCGTCCCAGGGAATCGATGCGATAGTTGGTGCGACGCCCCAGGGTATCGGTAACCCCGACCAAGTCGAATCCGTCGTAGTGGAGCTGTAGTGTCCGTTGCAGTGGATCGGTGGCGCTGATCATCTGGCCAGCGGCGTTGCAGCGATAGAGCGCGGTGCGATTGAGCGTATCGGTCACCGAACTCAGGCAGCGGTTCTGGTAGCCCAGCCGCGTGACCCTGTTCAGCGGGTCGGTGATGGACGTCAGGTCGCCATCGGCGTTGTACGTCATGCTGAGGGTCCGGGCCTTCGCTGTGCCCGCCATCGCTATGATCTGTGTGGTCTGGCCGTCCGCGTTGTAGCTGTACTCGGTCTTTCGTCCCAGCGGGTCGGTGCTGCGAATCAGCTGGCCGTTGCTGTTGCGCTCGTAGGTGAAGGTCTGCGCTTCCGCAGTCCCATACGCCAGTGTCTCCGAGACCGGGTAAGGGGTGCCATCGGCGAATACAATCCTGCGCTTGCTGCCATCAACCTCGGTAACCAGCGTGCCGGTCACCCCGTTGTCGACGTGGGCGTAGTCGATGCTGATCTCGCCGCCATCGGCCTGGGTCTGCTTGATCACCCGCCCGGTCGAAACGCCATTGACCGTCTCGAAGCGGTTGAGCAGCAGGCGATGCCCGCGCTGATTCGTGATCGACTCGATGCGGTGCTGAGCCATGGCTCCGTTCTGAACACGCGTCTGGAACGTGTACTGGCGGAACGTCGCATCCGGATACGTTGCCTTCGAGAGCAGGCCGTTGCTGTCGTAGCTGTACGACCACTCGCGGCCAGTATGGTCGCGCAGTGTCTTGATGCGATTGCTGCCGTCGTAGGCGATGGCGACGGAGCGGCCGCTGGGCGAGATGATCTCCGATATCAGGCCTGCGTTGTAGAGCAGCGACGTGCGGTTGCCGTGACGATCCTCGATCCAGCGCACGCGGATGTCGTTCCAACTGGAGAACTGCATCCGGGAACCGTCACGCAGGGTGAGCAGGAACGCTCGCCCCCAGGGCTGGGTCGGATCCGAGTCGTAGACGGTCTTGATCAACGCGCCGGCGAAGCGGGTATTGGAGCCGGCCTGCCGCCACTCGCCCTGGTTGCCGGTGCCGGAAATCCTGTCGAACCGCAACGATGAGCCATTGGGCTGCACCAGTTCCAGGACGTCGTAGTTGGCGGTACTGGGGCGATTGAGGGTGTAGCCCCAATTCCACGACATGCCAATGCCGAAGACGCCGCGCTTGAGATCGTTGGGCCGATAATTGCGCCCCACGGTAATGGGCACGATATCGTCGATGGAGAGGTCGGTCTCGGCGTGGGTGAACTCGCCGGTCTTCAGGTCGACCGGATCGCCGGCGACGGCAGCATCGCCGCTGCAGCCGCATTGCCCGGAGTTGTCCGCGGCCAGGTTGGGCTCGCTTGCGCCATTTCCCCCAGGAACGCTGTACATGCCGCCCATGGTTTCGTGCAGGGCGACGCCCTGTTCCGGCACGAAATGGCGTCCGTCCTTGGAAACCGTGCCGCGCCCGTACACCCGCCAGCCATCGGTTGGATCGTAAATCCAGAAGTCGGCTTCGGTTCCCTTCCTGTAATTGTCGTAGTTCGGGTAGTAGACACGGATGCCATTGCGCGCGTCGGGATCCAGCCCGCGCACCTGAGATGCACCGGGCTCGACCGTGAACGCCATGGGATGGTTTTCCATCACCGGGAATGGCGCCCTGTTGACCGGCGTCGGCACGATCGCGATCTCGTTGACCAGTCGCCCCTTGCGGTCATGAATGACCGTGCCTTTGGGTATGTGCAGCTCCAGCCCCGGGATGTCCGGATGGCCGATGACCAGGTCCTGCTTCAGCGGGGAGGCGATGCGCACCTTGTCCCGAGCGCTGATCTTGGGCAGGTGCATCAGGTACGGCAATTCGTTGAGGCGACCGGGCTTGATGTCCACGCCGACCACGAACTGCCCATACTGGTCAGCGCCGACATTGGCGGTGCTGCCGTCGACGTACAGCTCCTGATGGCCCTGGGGCAAGTCGAACAGGGCGAACCAGCCGTCGGCATTGGTTCGGGTCGTGATGCTGCCGATGCTGACCTCGACATTGGCGACCGGCATCTGGTCCACGCGGACCACGCGGCCGCGCAGCGCGGTCAGTTTGTAGCGCGCGGCCATGATGGCCGAGTATCCGGCCAACTCGACGCGCTTCTCATCGCTGTAGATGCGCCACCGACTATCGGTGTTGTCACGGCCGGGGTACCAGATGCCATTGTCGACAAAGCCGTGCGCGCGACAGGGCTGAGCGGCGCTTCCCGTCTGATCGCAGCCACTCCGATGACGCGCATCCCCGGTGGTGACTCGCTCACTCTCCGGCTCTGTTGCAGTATCTGCGGTCTCGGTGGCGCTTCCAGCGGCGTCAAGGGCGGCGGTGCTGAAGTCGATCGCCACCAGCGGCTGTGGCTTTCCTTCCCGGGTACGCACACCGTCAACCATGAGGGTGTAGTGGGAGGCGGGGAACAGCGACCGTTTCGGCGAGACGAACAGCAGCCGGCCGCCTTCGGCCGGCATGACCTCGATGGGGGTAGTGCCGCCGGGGCCGATCAAGGTGACCGACGACGTGGAAAAATCGGCCACGTTGACGGGTTGCGCGAAGCGTACCGACAAACGCTGGGACGGCAGCACGTCCTTGGCTCCCTGGGCCGGGATCGAGCCAGCCAGTCCGGCTGGAAGATGGTCTTGCTGCGACAGTGCATTGGAGAATCGCCCGCCGTTCTGGCTGTAGACCAGATCTGTTTCCTGACGTGTTCCGTGGCGATCGACGCCACCGGCAATGCGCACCTGCCCGTCACTCTGCAGCAGCGCCGTATGACCACGGCGCGCGATGCTGGTCTCGTCGGCAAGCGCCAACGCGCGGTTCCTGCGTTCATCCCAAAGCTCGGCAGGCATGCCTGCCGACGCGGTGTCGCCGCCGGCGAACAGTACACTACCGTCCGTCAGCACCGTTGCGGTGTGGCCTGCACGCGGAGACAGCGTCAGGTCGTTGGCAACTGAAAGCGCGTCCAGCGTAGGGTCATACCAGAGCCCATCGCGTCGCAAGGTACCGTGACCGTCGGTACCGCCCCAGATCAACACACGACCACTCGGCAGTAGCGTCAAGCTGGGGTTGATGCGAACTTCCGGCAGATCCAGCGCTTTGTCCGACGGAGTTGCACCCGCACCCTCTTTTCGAAGCTGCGTGCCGGCGGCGTTCAGTTGCAGCCAGCGACCATCCTTCAGCTGCACGCGTTGCGCTAGTGCCGCCAACGGCTGCATAACGTCGCCCAGGGCGCTTTCCGCCGCGCTGGCCTGAGCAGCGGGCAGCAAACCCACTTCCAGATGCCACAGCGAGCCGACCATCGACAGCGCTCCCAGCAGCATCCCCACCACGAAGACCTTGGAGCGCATGCGGCTGACTGCCTGTACCTTGTAGATTCCATTCTTCATAGTCGTTGATCTCTTCGCTGACGGCGCTTAGGGCGAGGTCGAGACGGAAACATTGGCACTGGCTGACCGGCCAAGATCCGGGTCGACCAGAATCCAGTACGTTCCCGTCTCTGGCAATGTCACGTTTAAGTTGCCTGCAGTGGTTGGGCCGGCGGTGCTTATCGCGTAACCACGACGCCTGTCACTAGGCTTGAACACGCTGTAGACGACACGGCCACCAGCAGGCTGTGTGACTTGCGCGGCGACCTGCAGGGTGACTTTCTCGCCTTGGGTGCCGGTAAAGGTCAGCAGACCATCCTGACCACGGCGCGAAAGCGGCAGGGGCGCCACGACACCGCGCTGGAGGGCGACCCCAGCATTGGAGGACAACGTTGCAGTGAACTGCATGGTTTGTCCGGTCGTGGTGGGTTGCACCAAGATGCTGTAATCGCCAGCAACCGTGTTATAGAAATCGATGTCGCAGCCGCCGTCACTGACATAGCAGTAAGACGTGTCGGCGATGCCGGTACCAGTGGGCGAATAGGCGTACACCCGTACATAGCTGCCTTCACTCAGGCTTAGGCCACTGATGGCAAAGCCCAGGTGAGCACCGGCTGTCGCCGGGAAGCGGAAGTGTGCCGATTGACCCGCTTGGGTCGAGGCAAACTGAGTTGGCGATCCATCCTGCACAAGCGGATTCGCATTCCCGGTGGACAACGTCACCCGTGCGTTGGTGGTTGCGCCATTGTCGGGGTCCGCCCACAGCCAGTAGGTCCCCGACTCTGTAAGGATCAGATTGGTCGATCCCCCTGTTATGGGCGTGATGACATCGAGTTCGTAGGAGCGTCGCCGCTCACTAGGCTTGTAGACGCGGTAACGGACCATCTTCCCTGCAGGAACAGTAGATTGGCCGGCGACAAGAAGCGCCACCGACTCTCCCGCGTTGCCAGCAAAGGTCATGACCGCATCTTTTCCACGACGATCCAATTGCAGGTTCAACGGTGTGTCGCGTGCCAGTGCAGGGCCAGCGCTGCTGCTCAACCCCGCTTTGAACTGCATGGTCTGACCGGGTTCCGCGGCGGACACGATGATGCTGTATGTCCCGGCTACAGGATTGTAGATATCGATGTCGCAGCCGCCATCGGCCACATAGCAATAGGATGTATCGGCGATGCCGTTGCCATTTGGAGCATACGCATCTATGCGCACATAGTTGTTCGTACTTACGGTCAGATCGCTGACAGCGAATCCGAGGTGTTGGCCCGCTGTCGCGTTGAAGCGGAAGTGGGCTGATTGCCCTGGGTGTGTGGATGCGAACTGGACCACTGCACCATCGCGCTCCATGCCGCTGACCGTACCTGTGGACAGCGTTACGTGCGAGCGGCTGGTGGCGCCTTTGATCGGATCTGCCAAGATCCAATAGGTCCCCGTCTCCGGCAGTACCATGTTCACCGATCCGCCGGTCTGGGCGTTGAAGGAGTGAATGTAGTAGCTAGGCCGACGATCGCTTGGCTTGAAGACCCGATAGGTCACCTGGCGATCTCCAGGTACGGTCGTCTGGCCAGCGACCAGGAAAGCGAGATTCTCGCCCTGGGTTCCGTTGAACGTCATCAGACCATCCTGGCCGCGGCGCGTCAGATCAAGCACTGCCGGAACATCGCGCTCCAGGGTGACACCCGCGCTGGACGAGAGCGTTGCATTGAACTGCATCGCTTGATCGCCGTGTTCGGGCACGACCATGACGCTGTAGGTGCCCGTGACGGGGTTGTAGATGTCGATGTCGCAGCCACCGTCGGCGACGTAGCAATACGAGTCGTCCTGAATGTTGTTGCCGTTCGGCGCATAGGCGTAGATGCGCACCAGCGTTCCACTGCTCACGACCAGGTCGCTCAGACCGAAACCGAGGTGCTGGCCGGCTGTTGCATTGAAGCGGAAGTACGCGGTCTGGCCGGGCAAGATGGTCTCCACTCCCGCCGCGCCGCCGTTCTGGACCAGCCCGCTGGTGGTTCCCGTGGAGAGCGTGATCTGGGCACTTGCGGTGGCACCGTTGTCTGGATCTGCCCATATCCAATAGGTTCCGGTCTCAGGCAGCGACATGTTCAGCGCCCCGCCATTGAGAGGAGTGATGTCGGCAAACTGGTAGCTCGGCCGGCGCTCGCTCGGTTTGTAGATCCGATAGCGCACTGTGTTGCCAGCAGGAGCGCTCGCTTGGCCCGCAATCTGCAAGCCAACGGTTTCGCCCTGGCTGCCATTGAAGGTCAGCATTCCATCCTGGCCCCGCCGAGACAGCTGCAGCATTGTCGGGGTGTCAGCGGCTAGCGCGACAGGAGCGCTACTGGACAGCGTGGCGGTGAACTGCATGCGCTGTCCGGCGACCGATGGCACGACCACCACGCTATAGCTGCCGGCGACGGGATTGTAGATATCCACATCACAGCCGCCGCGCTCCACATAGCAGTACGAATCATCCTCGATACTGTTGCCGTTGGGCCCATAGGCGTAGATGCGCACATACGTTCCATCGGAGACGCCCAGGTCGCTGACCGCAAAGCCCATGTGCTGCCCGGCGATTGCGTTAAAGCTATAGTGCGCCGTCTGCGCTGGCTGGTCAGCGATGAATGCCGCCGACGCACCATCCAGCACCAATCCGCTGGTGCTGCCTGTGGACAGAGTGATCCTCGCCGCTGCGGCTGCGCCAAACTGAGGATCGGCGTACACCCAGTACTCGCCATTCTCCGGTAAACGAATGTTGAGGGCACCACCGGTCTCCGGCGCAATGCTGGCGATGTGATAGCTGCTGCGGCGTTCGCTGGGCTTGTAGACCCGGTAGGCCACCGTCCTGCCCGCAGGCAGGCTCGACTGGCCGGCAATCTGCAGCGCCACCGTTTCGCCGGCGACCCCACTGAAGGTCATCAGCGCGTCCTGGCCACGCCGGTCCAAGCTTAGATTGAAGGGGACATCGCGGGATAGCGTCGAGCGCAACGCGGATGACAGGGTTGCCCTGAACTTCATCGTTTGCGTGCTGCTCACCGGCCGCATCACGATGCTGTAGGTGCCGCTGACCGGGTTGTAGAGCTGGACGTCGCAGCCGCCGTTGCTCACGTAGCAGTACGTTTCGTTTCCAACGCTGGCGCCGCTCGGCGTATAGGCGTAGATACGCACGTACGTGCCACTGTTCACGCTCAAGTGACTGATGCCGAACCCGAGATGTTTGCCGGCTACCGCGTTGATGGCGAAGGACACGTCCTTGCCTGCGGCGCTCTCGTACTCGCCGATGCTGCCATCCAGTTCCATTTGACCTAGCACGCCTGCTTCCAGAGTCAGCGTCGCAGCCGCGGTCGCACCGTTCTCGGGGTCGACGAAGATCTGATAGGTTCCGGCAACGCTGGTGTCGATCAGCAGCGTCTTGTCGCCTGCGGCGTAGCCAGAGGTGACGGTCACACCATCTGGGCGGAGTGCGCGGAAGTACACGCCGGCACCAGACGGTTGCGTGGTCTGGGCGGTAATCTTGAGCGCGATGACTTCATTTGCCGCGGCGGTGAATGCCAGGCGCGCGTTTTGTCCATGGCGCGGCAAGCTCAGGGAAGTCGGAGTTGCTCGGACCATGTTCACCGCGAGGTCACGGGAGACCGTGGCGTCGAACTGCATGGTCTGCGCCGGATCCAGCGGCACCACCTCCACGCCATGCACGCCGTCCTCCAGCGAGGACAGGTTGAGATCGCAGCCGGCATTCGCTGCATGGCAAGTGGTGTTGGCCAGCAACGTGCCGTTGGGCCGGTATACGTTCACAGCCGCGCCACTGCCGTTGGCAATCGTCAGATTGCTGATGCCCAGGCCGAGGGAGTCGCCGGACGACGCAGTGATCTGGAAGTACGCCGCCTCACCCGCGCGTGCCGCCACATGTGTCGACGTGGCGCCGCCGATGACAGGGCTTCCCTCGCTGCCGCGCAGCAGCACCTCCGTGGCAAGTGTTTCACCGTATCCGGCGTCGACGAAGACGTCATAGGTGCCGGTGACAGGGAGTGCCAGGTTCAGCACCAGTCCGCTTGAGGCTGCGACAGACTTCCAGAGCGTTCCGTCTGGGCGGTTGACGCGGTAATAGACGCTGCGGCCGGCAGGTAGGGTGGCTTGTCCTGCAATCAGCAGGCCGAGCACTTCGCCTGCGGCTCCAGTGAAGCTCAGCCTAGCGTTCTGGCCTGCGCGCGGAAGGGAAAGGGCTAGTGGCGTACCGCGCGCCAGGGTGCGTTGCGCATCGGTTGACAGAGCCGCCTGGAACGCAAGAAGGCGGGTTCCAGAGGCTGCGGGCGTGACGAGAACCGCGTGTCTACCCGTATTCAATGCGGAAAGATTGAGACTGCATCCATTGTTCGCTTGCGCGCACTGCTGGAATCCTGCTTGGCCTCCGTCTGGCCCTTGCACGGTCACCGTAGCCGAACCCCATGCGGGAGGCCCTGTTTTTTCCGCAAGTCCCAAGCCAAGTGGCATACCTTTGCGTGCATCGAAGACCAGCCTGCGACTCTGCCCTGCGATGCTTGTGCTTACATCCTGAACGGTGCCGTCGATTTCCAGAACGGCGGACCGCTCGAGTTGCAACTTCCACGTCAGCGGGCCTGCCTTGGGGGTCAACACCAGCAGATGAGTCCCGGCTGACTTCAGCGCGGGCATATGGAAGCTCGGCGCGTTGGCTGAGACCGTCCCCGTGGCGAGGCGTTTGTTCCCGATGCCATACAGGGCATAGTTCAGCTCGCTGGTCAGCTCGGAGAACTGCGCACTGATGTAGTCACCGCCTTGCGCCTCGAACAGGATCGCTACGCTTTTCCCCGCAGAGTCCGTCGAAAGATCGTTGAGCTGCCCGTCGACGGCCAAGCGTTTCGCCGTACCAATAATGGCCACGTCATCAATTCCCGCAGGCACGACAAGCACGTCGTCTGCGCTGATAGCGCTGCCGTAGGGTGTAGTGACCCTAATCCGGCCACTACTCGCACCACCAGGAACTTCGGCCTGCAGTGTTGAGTTACTGGCCTGGCTAAGGAGAAGCGGCGCAAGGCCAAGGCGAGCGCTGGTCTGCCCAGCAAGCGGCAGCAGCGACTGTCCGCTGATGGTGAGGGCAGCCCCGACCGAGGTGATATGCGGGCTGACGGCGGTAATGAGGGGCGCGCGGGGTTGGGCTTCGACAACGAACGGGACATCGCTGCTGGCGGATTGATTGCCTACGGTGACAGTCAGCACTCCAGTTGTGGCGGCTGCTGGAACGATGGTGGTCAAGCTGCCTGTGCTAGCGGTGACCACTTCGGCAACCACGCCATTGAAGCGAACGACGTTCTGCGCCGGCGTTGCGCTGAAGCCCAGCCCTCTCAGCGTGACCCTGTCACCGGCGCCGCCCTGGCGCGGCGCGAAATCGAAGATGGCGAGCGCACCCGATGGCAGGCGCTGGACGCGGGTAATGTTCCCCAGGGCATCATAGTGATAGCGCGCTGTATCGCCCGCTTCATTGGTGACCGCGATCAGCCGCCCGTTGGCGTCATAGACATAGGCAGCAGCCAATGCCGATTCGCTCCCCACGAGCAGGGCGATGAACCCAGCAATGCGCAACCCGATGCGACGCGCAATGCTGAAATCAATGATGGAAATGCCGAGAAGCGCATAGAGCCAACCGGCACGTCGTACGACGCGGTGTTGCGGAACGTCCATATCCTTTGGCCCCATCTGCTTTTGCGCACTGTTGAGCATCAGCACGTAGGCCAGATTGCCTGGCCCAGCATGCCTTCCGTTGGCAGTTCTTTAGCTTCAATATTTTTTGCATAATGCGATCTTGTGTGTCAAGCAATGACATCAACAGCGATGGAGCGCGTGGCGGAAAATGAAGTTCAGATTATTTTTTGCTACCGCAGTCACAATTTTTTCCGCAACTGGATTGGCCGGATGCGAGCGAGCCGCACGGCTTCCAGGCGCGCAGGGTGACGCGGCCACGGTTGCACTAGGGCGCGAACTTTTCTTTGATCGAAGCTTGAGTGCTGATGGTGCGGTCAGCTGTGCGGACTGCCACGTCCCCGCCAAATCATTCACCGACGGCCGCGAGGTCTCGGTAGGCGTGCACGGCCGGGTAAGCACGCGAAACGCGCCTGATCTGGCCGATGCCACTGTCTACTCAACGCTGTTCTGGGATGGCCGGGAGCGCCATCTCAAGGTAGTAGCGCTGCAGGCGTTCACCAATTCGCAGGAGATGGGGCTGGCGGACGTGCGTATGCTGTTGGCGCGGATCAACGCGCAGCCACGCTATGCCAAATATGCTGATGGAAATCAGCTAGACCAATCGGCCGTCGCAGAAGGTCTGACGCAGTACCTGCGCGCCCTGCCACGTCAGCCGACGCGTTACGACAGAAGCATTGGAGAGCCGTCACTGCTAGACGCAGATGAGCGTGCTGGTCTCGCACTCTTCACTGGCAAGGCGGCCTGTACGGAGTGTCACCTACTTGCTGGCAGCCCAGCTACCTTTACCGATCAGAAGTTCCATCATGCCGGCGTCGGTTTTGAGCAGATTGCTGGCGATGTCGCTGCACTACTAGGCCGGTTGGAACAGGCCAGGCGCATCAATCAGCCGCTGGGTACCCTGGTGCTCTCCGAGCGGGAGATCGCCGAATTGGGTCGCTTCGTGGTGACGCGCAGGCCGGCCGACCTGGGCGCGTTCCGCACCCCCAGCTTGCGCAATGTCGCGCTTACCGCGCCATACATGCACGATGGAAGTGTGGCCACGCTGGAGAAGGCGGTAGAGCGTGAAATCTACTACCGCAGCCTTGGGCGCGGCCGGGCCGTGAACCTGACGGTGACCGAACAGAGGCAGCTGACAGCGTTCCTGCGCGCGATTTCTACGGAGGATCAACCTGCAGGCGCTGACGCAGAGATGTCGATGTCACGCGTCCCCAACAAAGAGCTGCCTAGACTTACTTCAAGCAAGTAACGTCCTGGTTCCCATTCCCGACGGCCCTTGGGGGTCAGAGTCAATGTAGCTCGCTTGTCGGCGACGGCACCGGACCCAGTGGAAGCTACTTGGCCAGTTGCCAAGTTGATGAATCGCGCTTTGATCGGATCGGCATCTGCCGGCGAAGCGGAATTCAACGCGACCTCAATGGTCAGCGCGTCCAGCACAGTGATCGGCTGCGTAAGAACTCCATCCCGCGCCTTGTTGCTGCCAACTGTCAGCGACTGCAGCGAGATGGAAGCAACTCCCGGCTGTAAGTGCGGCTTGTCGACGTGATCGCAGGCAACTGCTGCAACCAGTACGAGAAACATTGCGGGGAGAGTCCGTGTCTTCATCAAGAGCTATGCCTTTCCATGACTGAGCTGGCTTAAGTATGGCACTGCACGCGGTGGTGTGCGAGGGCGCGGAACTATGCAAGGACATGCTCATCGCCGCCCGGTTTTCATCCCGGCGCCCCCTCGCCCTTCGTCGCCTCTCGGTGTCGGTAGGTGTCGGCTACGAAGTCGATGAGCGCGACCGCCGATGCGACCGCTAGCCGGGCGTGGCGCGACTATGCTCCAGAACCATCTTCACCGAAAGTTCCCGGCTGGTCCCCATGCGACGGAAGGTGACGGGCAGTGGCTGAAGGCTACCGATGCGCCTCCTCTGCCGCCGTCCTTACTAGGGAAAGCCACGCCCGCTCCCAAGACCTGCAAAAATCGCATCAGTCCAAGCCGGTTATGCAGTCGTTGCGTCTTGGTCGGGCGTCTGCATCCCCTGCCTGGCAACCAAGAATGGCATCCACAGTTGCTAGGGGAACGGTATCCTGTAGTGCCGGCAAGCCACCGCCACCAGTACCCAAGGGCCATGATGTACGGACGAGAGCGCATCCATCCGGACGATCGCCCCTGACTCCATCTTGCGCTGCTCCCCTGCAATCACGCCGATGTCGGCAGGGAACTTGATGGGCGCCTCCGTAGTGCCGCTCTCATACTGCGCGGCTTGTCGGTACAGCAACGCCTCGGTGTGGTCGTCCGCGTACCAGACCTGCAGGCACATACCCTTGAAGGCACGATCCTGGGCCACCTGCAGTGACTGATAGACCTGATCGTGACCGAAACGTTAACAATTAAAAAAGGCCCTTGGCAAACGCGCCAAGAGCCTTTGTTTACATCTATGCAAAGGTATTCTCAGAACGGGATATCGTCGTCCGCGAAATCGTCCATCGGCGCGGACTGCTGCGGCGCCGGCTGCTGGCGGCGCGGCGCGTAGTCCTGGCCACCGCCGCCCTGCCCGCCGCCGCCCTGGTTCGGGCGTTCCTGGCGCGGTGCGGCCGCACGCTGCGGGCGATCGCCGCCCATGCCGGCACCACCACCGCCGCCGCCTTCGCGACCGCCCAGCATCTGCATCTCGTCGGCGACGATGTCGGTGGAATACTTCTCCACGCCGTCCTGGCCGGTGTACTTGTCGTAGCGGATCGAGCCTTCGACGTAGACCGAGCTGCCCTTGCGCAGGTACTCGCCGGCGATCTCGCCGAGCTTGCCGAAGAACACCACGCGGTGCCATTCGGTGCGCTCCTGCTGGTTGCCGTCCTTGTCCTTGCGCACGCTGGTGGTGGCCAGGCTGATGCGGGTGATCGCCATGCCGGCCTGGGTGTACTTGGTGTCGGGGTCGTTGCCGAGGTTGCCGACGAGGATGACTTTATTGATGCCGCGGGCCATGGAATTCTTCCGTTCTGGGTGGTGAACCCGCTCGGGCGCGGGCAAGTCGGATAGGGTCGCCCGCTCGGAAACGGGCACAGACAGTGAATTATACCGGGCTGGCGGCGGATATCAGCCTTCCCCTGGTTCAGGCGTCAGGCGAGCCCTCGCCGGGGTGGCCTATAATCCCTGCATTCCCCCTAGTCCGACCGCATGAGCCTCGCCGAAGACCTCCGCCCCGCCCTGGGGCTGCCTCAGATCCAGGCGCTGGCCGCGCCCGACATGAGCGCCGCCGATGCCCTGATCCGCCGCCGTCTGGCCTCGGACGTGGTGCTGATCAACCAGATCGCCGAGCACATCGTCTCCGCAGGCGGCAAGCGCCTGCGGCCGATGCTGGTGATGCTGGCCGGGCGCGCCTGCGCCGGCGGCGGGCCGGTGCACCACCAGCTGGCGGTGATCGTCGAGTTCATCCATACCTCGACCCTGCTGCACGACGACGTGGTCGACGAATCGGACCTGCGCCGCGGCCGCAGCACCGCCAACGCGCTGTGGGGCAACGCGCCCAGCGTGCTGGTCGGCGATTTCCTGTACTCGCGCAGCTTCCAGCTGATGGTCGAGCTGGACAGCATGCAGGTGATGCGGCTGCTCGCCGACACCACCAATCGCATCGCCGAGGGCGAGGTGCTGCAGCTGTTGCACGTGCACAACCCGGATACCGACGAGGCCGCCTATCTGCGCGTGATCGAGCGCAAGACCGCGGTGCTGTTCGCCGCCGGCACCCGGCTCGGGGCGATGGCCTCGGGCGCTTCCGAAGAGGTGCAGCAGCGCCTGTACGACTACGGCATGCACCTGGGCTATGCGTTCCAGATCGCCGACGACGTGCTCGACTACACCGCCGATGCCGCCGACCTGGGCAAGAACCTGGGCGACGACCTGGCCGAAGGCAAGGCCACCCTGCCGCTGATCCACGCGATGGCCCACGCCGACGAGGCCACCCGCCAGCGCCTGCGCCATATCGTCGAACAAGGCGATGCCGACGCCATGCCGGAAGTGCTGGCGGCGATCCAGGCCAGCGGCGGACTCGACTACAGCCGCCGCCGCGCCGCCGAATACGCGGCCGCCGCCGAACGCGCGCTGGACGGCCTGCCTGAGAGCGAGGCAGTGGCCGCGCTGCGCGGATTGGCGCGTTACGCGGTCGAACGTAGGCATTGATCCGGCGCGCTGTGCGCGCCGGACGGGATTGGGGATTTGCAGAAGCCGCGATGCGGCTTCTGCAAATCCCCATGGTTCCGAAACGCGTGCTCCGCAGTCGAACTTAAGCGCTGATCCGACGCGCGCGCGTGCCCTGACAGGGTTGGGATTCGTAAAGCGCAGACCTGCCGCTTTTGCGAATCCCCAATCCCGAATCCCTAATCCCATCGCTCATCAAAGAAATCGTGCAGCATGCGAAAGGCACGCTTCGCCGCGCGCGGGTTGTATTGGCATCCCGGCGGGCTGTTGGCATCGGCCTCGGCGAAGCAATGCACCGCGCCGCTGAAGTTGACGAACTGCCAATCGGCGCCGGCGCCGTTCATTTCCTGCTCGAAGGCGGCGATGTCGTCGCGGCTCACGCTCTTGTCGTCGGCGCCGTTGAGCACCAGCAGCGGCGTCTTCGCGCTGCCCGCGGCGGCCGGTGACGGCGTGCTCAGGCCGCCGTGCAGGCTGACCACGCCCGCCAGCGGCGCGCCGGCGCGGACCAGTTCCAGCACCGTGGTGCCGCCGAAGCAGAAGCCAACCGCGCCGATCCGTGCAGCGTCGAGCGGCGCCTTGCCGGCCTGCGCCTTCAGCACCTCGACCGCCTTCAATGCACGCGCGCGCAGCGTCGCCGGATCCTTCTTCAGCGCACCGGCGAACTGCCCGGCCTCGGCATCGTTGGCCGGGCGCTTGCCCTTGCCGTAGACGTCGGCCAGCAGCACCACGTAATCGTCGCCGGCGAGCTGCTTGGCTTTTTCGATCGCCGAGGCGTTGACCCCGCGCCAGTTCGGCACCATCACCAGGCCCGGGCGCTTGTCGTGGTCGGCATCGTCGTAGACCAGCACGCCGCTGAAACTGTCCTTGCCGACCTTCCATTCCACCGGCTTGGCCTGCATCGCGGCCAGCGCCGGCAACGGCAGCGCCAAGGCCAGGCCCAGCAGGCCGATCCAGCGTATCGAACGAATGCGCATCGCGTCTCTCCCATTGGGACCAGCCGGCAGTCTAGAACGTTTTCTTTCGGCGATTTGCACACCTGTGGGTGCGACGTCAGTCGCGACGGGCTTTACCGATAATGCCTGTCGCGACTGACGTCGCTCCCACAGACAGCGTCATCTCGATCGAAATGCTCCAGGCACGACGCTTGGTCAGCGGCGCGCATGCCGGTTCGATGCAGGAGCAAACAGCTCAGGCGATGCCCAGCCCGGGAATCGCGCTGATCGCGTCAGGATCGAACCCGGCCAGTTCGGCGAAATGGCGGCCGCGCGCCACGTAGTCGCGGTAGGCGCCGAAGCTGGGCGCGCCCGGCGACAGCAGCACTACACCGCCGCCCTCGCCCAGCGCCGCGCGCGCCAATGCAACCGCCGCCGGCAGGTCCGCGGCGGCGTGCAGGCCGAAGCCGCCGGCGGCAGCCAGCGGCGCCAGCAGCGCGTGAATGCGCGGACCGTTGCTGCCCATGGTGACGATCTCCAGCGGCGCACCCTGGCGCATCGCCGTGGCGAAGTCCTGCCAGTCCAGGCCGCGGTCGTGGCCGCCGACCAGCAGCGCGATGCGGCGCCCGCGAAAGCATTCCAGCGCCGCCAGCGTGGCGTGCGGCGTGGTGCTGATCGAGTCGTTGACGTAGGCCACGCCGTCGCGCTCGCCCAGGGTCTGCAGCCGGTTCGGCAACGGACGGAACTGCGCCGCGGCCGGCGCCAGCGCCGCCGCGTCCAGACCCAGGGCCTCAATCGCGGCCAGCACCGCGCACAGGTTGCCGCGGTTGTGCCGGCCCGGCAGCGGCACGTGCGCGCTGTCGAACACCGCCACCTCGCCGCGATGCACGACATCGCCGCGCATATGCCAGCCATCTTCGCGGTTGAACCAACGCACCTCGCTGTCGGGCAGCGCCAGCGCCGCCAGCTGCGGATCGGCGGCATTGAGCAGGGCGATGCGCGGCCGCGCCTGGGTCACCAGCGCCAGCTTGTCTTCGACATAGCGTGCCTGGCTGCCGTGCCAGTCCAGATGTTCCGGGAACAGGTTCAGCACCAGCGCCAGCTGCGGCCGCGCACCGCTGCGCGCCACGTCGCCGGTCTGGTAGCTGGACAGTTCGATCGCCCAGTACTGCGGCGGCTGCGGCGGCGCCAGCACTTCCAGCAGCGGCAGGCCGATGTTGCCGACCAGGCCGGTGCGGTGGCCGCCGGCGCGCAGCAGGTGCGCCAGCAGCGCGGTACTGGTGCTCTTGCCCTTGGTGCCGGTGATGCAGACGCTGCCCGGCACCACGCCGTCGGCGTCGGCGCGTTCGGCGAACCACAGCGCGGTACCGCCGATGAAGCGCGTGCCTTGCGCCGCGGCGGCTTGCGCCTCGGGCCGATACGGGCTGATCCCGGGCGACTTGATCACCACGTCGAATGCCGCCAGCCGCTCGGCGCTGGCCTCGGTCTCCACACGCAGCGCAGGATCGCCGAGCGCGACGAGTGCCGGCACTTCGTCGGCCGAACAGAACACCGTCAGCGGCTGCGAATCCCCAATTCCGAATCTCGATTCCCTGCCGCGCACAGCGGCATAAGCCGCCCGACCCTCGCGGCCCCAGCCCCACAGCGCGACGCGCAACCCCTCAAGCTGCGAAATTCGCACGCACGCGTTCCCACAACTCGGCCGGAATGCGGTGCTGCGTGTCCAGCGCCAGCAGCGGTTCCACGCGCAGGTCGCCGGCCTCCAGCTGCGGCTGGATCTCGCGGATGAAACGCGCCACCAGCGCGTCTTCCTTCCATTCCGCGCGCGCCGCCAGGGTGGCCATCGCCGCGCGCGATTCGCGGCCTTCGCCGACGCATTCGAACGGCTTGTGGTCCTGGAATTCCAGCAGCGCGTCGAAGCCCGGCGCCTGCGCCGCGTCGTCGAGCAGATTGCGGCCGAAGATCCGCACCAACCGCGTCTTCGGCATGAACGGCGCCAGCGCCAGGAACACGAAATGGCACTTCGGGCACACCCCGCACCAACGGTGCGCCGGGCGCTCGCCGAGGATGTGGAAGTTGCGGTTGCAGCTGGAGAAATGCGCGTCGTAGTGGTCGTTCTTGGCGAACTGCCGCGCCACTGCCAATTCCGACAGCGGGCGCAGCAGCGAGTAGTAGTGCAGGTCCGCGGCCACGTAGCGCTGCACCTGCGCGCCGAACGCCTGCTCGAACGCCCAGCCCTTGGACCACTGGTGGTTGACCTCGCCGGTGCCGGCGATCTGGCTGCCGTAGCTGGCCGAGTGCTCGTTGGAAAACACCACCTGGCCCGCGTCCTGCAGCAGCGCGGCGAACACCAGGATCGCCGAGTTCACCGCGGTCACCGGGATATGCCCGTTCCACGCGCCCTGCCGGTTCAGTTCGAACAGCTCCGGCGCCAGCGCGCGGCCGATGTTCAAGGTCGGCAGCGCGGTGCGCTCGGCGCAGGCGCGGATCAGCTGCGAGCCGCCGATCCAGGCTACGGTCTGCTCCACGCCGGCGGCACGCAGCGCCTCGATGCTGACCAGCGAATCCTTGCCGCCGCCGATCGCGACCAGCGCGTGCGCGCGCAAGCCCAGCGCCGCAGCGTCCTGCTCGTTGCCCGCGGTCGCCGGAAACCGAATCCGCTCGCGCAGGTCCAGGCCGTTGCGGTAGGCGAATTCGCCCAGCCCGTGCAGGTACACGCTGTCCAGCAGCGCGGCGGTCTCGGCGTCGATCGCGTAGTCGTCGATGGCGATCTGCGGCGGCACCGCGGCCTTGTAGTAGCTGACCCCGGCGATCAGATGCAGCAGGCGCAGCGCGCGCTGCAGCGCCTGCGCGCGCGCAGCGTCCAGCACGAACGGCGCGCCGGGCACGGTGATCGTCTCCACCAGTTCCGGGCCCTGGTCGAAGGCATAGACCAGGCGCGCGACGCCGCTATCGGCGTCGAACGTACAGCGCACGAAGCGGAAGGTGGTGATCTGCTGTTTGTCGAAAGCGGTCATGGACTACCTGCAAGAACGCGCGTGCGACGCAAGTAGCGTCGGCACAGGAAAAATTCGATCATGGAAAACGGCAACGCCGCCCATAGCCATGGCAGGCAACCGAGCAGGAACGCCAGCGGAAACAGCTCCCAGTTCGAGCTCCTCTGCGTGGCATCGGCGGACGTCACGAACACCACCACGAGATACAACGTCAGCGCCGGCACATAACTGCACGCGCCCAGCAGCAGCGTGCGCAATGCCATCGCGCCCGCACGGCCGGCAGGCCAGCGGCGTTGCCAGCGCCATGCCAACCACGCACCGGCGCCTGCCGCGATCAGCGCAGGCGCCAGCCATTTGATGCTGTCGGCCCACTGCAACGGCAGGCTCGTGCCCGCCCGATCGGCCGCGGTGGCCAACATGATCGCCGCGCCGCCGGCGACGGCGCTGAGCGCAATGAACTCAGCCTGCGGGCGCATCGATCACGTCCTCCCGCGGCAGCTCGCGCTGGTTATAGGTACTGGCCATCGCGTAGCCGTAGGCGCCGGCGTCGGCGATCAGCATCACGTCGTCGGCCGCGGTGGCGGCGGGCAGGCGGCGGCGCTTGCCGAAGACGTCGCTGGATTCGCAGATCGGCCCGACCACGTCGAACACCGCATCGGCCTCGCGGTCCAGGCGGCTCAGGTTGGCCACGTCGTGCCAGGCGTCGTACAGCGCCGGGCGCACCAGCGCGTTCATGCCCGCATCCAGGCCGACGCGGCGGATGCCGTCCTTCTCGATCACCTGGGTGGCCCGGGTCAGCAGCACGCCGCATTCGGCGACCAGGTAGCGGCCCGGTTCGATCGCCAGGCGGAACGCCGGGTGCACCGCTTTGACCTCGGCCAGGCCCTGCGCCCAGGCGTCGAGATCGAACGGCTCGTCGTCAGCGCTGTACGCGATCGGCAGGCCGCCGCCGATGTCGATGACTTCCACGCTGCCGATGCGGCGCGCGAAACCGGCCAGTTCGTCGCACATGCGCCGCCAGTGCTGCGCGGTTTCCACGCCGCTGCCCAGGTGCGCATGCACGCCGACGATGCGGATCTCCAGGGTGCGCGCGACTTCGACGAATTCGTCCACCCGCGTCGCCGACAGACCGAACTTGGAGGCCTTGCCGCCGGTGTTGACCTTCTCGTGGTGGCCGTCGCCATGGCCCAGGTCGATGCGCAGCCACAGGTTGCGGCCGCGGAACAGCTCCGGCCAGCGCTGCAGCAGTTCGACGTTGTCCACGGTGACGGTCACGCCCAGCGCGAACGCGGCTTCGTACTCGGCCTTCGGCGCGAAGCTGGGAGTGAACAGCACGCGCCGCGGCGACAACTCCGGCAAGGTGTCGAACACCCGGCGCAGTTCGCCGTGCGACACGCATTCCAGGCCGAAGTCCTCGGCGACCAGCGCCTCGAGCAGCGCCGGATGCGAATTGGCCTTGATCGCGTAATAGCGCTGGTCGATCGGGGCGATCGCCTTGAGCGCGCGGGCGCGCTCGCGCAGGGTCGGCAGATGGTAGACATAGCGCGGCGTGCCGGCCTCGGCCAGGCGCAGCAGGTGCTCGCGCTCGGCGTGCCACCACGGCGTCGGCCGCGCACGCACGCTGCCGGTGATCTCGCGCCAGCGCAGGCCGAACACCTCGGTTTCTTCCACCGGCATCGCGCCGCTGTCGATCAGCTCGGCGTGCAGGATCGGCAACAGGCCCTCGGCGTCGGCCTCGTCGATGACGAAGGTCAGGTTCAGATCGTTGGACGACTGCGAGATCATGTGCACGCGCTCCTTGCCGAACGTGGCCCACACGTCCGAAAGCTTGTGCAGCAGCGAGCGCATGCCGCGTCCGACCAGGGTGATCGCCGCGCACGGCACGATGATCTTGACCCGGCAGATCTCCGCCAGGTCGGCCGACAGCGCCGCCAGCACGTCGGTGTTGACCAGGTTCTCGCTCGGGTCCAGCGACACGGTGACGTTGGTCTCGGCCGAACCAATCAGGTCCACCGACAGCCCGTGCTTGGCGAAGCGCGCGAACACGTCGGCCAGGAAGCCGACCTGCTGCCACATGCCGATGCCTTCCATCGACACCAGCACGATGCCGTTGCGGCGACTGATCGCCTTGACCCCGGGCACGGTGCGCGCGTTGCCGTCGATGCTGGTGCCGGGCAACTCGGGGCGCTCGGTGTCCAGGATCGCCATCGGCACGCCGCCGTCGCGGCACGGCTTGATCGAGCGCGGATGCAGCACCTTGGCGCCGGTGGTGGCGATTTCCTGCGCCTCGTAATAGTCCAGCCGGGTCAGCAGGCGCGCGTCCGGCACTTCGCGCGGATTGGCGCTGAACATGCCCGGCACGTCGGTCCAGATCTCCACCCGGCTGGCGCCGAGCAGCGCGCCGAAGTACGCCGCCGAGGTGTCCGAGCCGCCACGGCCGAGGATCGCGGTGCCGCCGTCCTGGTGCCGCGAAATGAAGCCCTGGGTGATCAGCATTCGCGCCGGCTGGGCGACGAAGCGTTCGCGCCAGGCGCTGTCGGACTGCCACTGGCACGACACCGACAGGCGCTTGGACCACTCGCTCTGGTTCGGCTGCGGCGGCAGCGCGTCCAGCCACTGGCGCGCATCCATCCAGCCGAAATCCAGGCCGCTGGCGCGCAGGTAGGCCGCGCCCAGCGTGGACGACAGCAACTCGCCCTGGCCCAGCACCTCGGCCTGCCAGTCCAGCGTGCGGCTCGCCGCGCGCGGGTCGTCGAGCAATCCGCGCAGCGCCGCCAGGCGCTCGCCGAGCACGCTGTCCACATCCAGTTCCAGTTCGCCCAGGAAGTCGCGGTGGCGCTGCTCCAGCGCGGCCACGCGCTGCGCGCTGTCGGCGCTGCCGTCGGCGATCGCGGTCAGTTCGTTGGTGACCCCCGACAGCGCCGACACCACCACCAGCACCCGCGCCCCGGTCTCGTCGGCGCGTTTTTTCGCCAGCGTCCCGATCGTGTCCCAGCGATGACGACGCGACACCGAGGTGCCGCCGAACTTGAGGACGATCCAACGATCGACAGGGGGGGAAGAGGACATTTCGTGTGTGGGGTCTGGTGGAGGGAAAGAGGCCCGGAACGCCGGGCGGAACCTGCGATTCTATGCCAAGCGCAGCGCTCCTGGCGCTTGCCGGCCAAGCCCGCATGCGCCGGCCCAGCATCGTGTTTACGTTTCGATTGCTAAGCTGCGCGCCCCCACCTTCAAGCGCCCCGCCATGACCACGCGCCGTTTCCTGCAACTGGATGTGTTCTCCCCGCGCCCCGGCGCCGGCAATCCGCTGGCGGTGGTGCTGGATGCGCAAGGCCTGGACGCGGCGGCGATGCAGGCGATCGCGCGCTGGACGCGGCTGCCGGAGACCACCTTCGTGTTTCCGGCGACACAACCGGACGCCAGCTACGGCATCCGCATGTTCAGTCCGCAGAAGGAAGTGCCGTTCGCCGGCCATCCCAGCGTCGGCACCGCGCATGCGGTGCTGGAGGCAGGCATCGCCACGCCTAAGGACGGCGTACTGGTCCAGGAAGGCATCGCCGGACTGCTGCCGTTGCGCGTGGACGTGGACGGCGGCGTGCGCAGCATCGCCATCCGCACCCCGCGCGCGCAGGTCGCGGAGATCGCCGACGCCGCCGATCCACGCCTGGCCGCGGCGCTGGCCGGCTGGACGCTGGGTGCGCAACCGCCGGTGCGCATGGATGGCGGCCGCTGCTGGTGGCTGGTCGAAATCGCCGACGAGGCCGCGTTGCGCAGCCTGGCGCCGGAGTGGGAGGCGATCGCCGCCTTGGCCGAAAGCACCGCCAGCATGGGCGTGTTCGCCTACGCGCGGGCCGACCACCAGGCGTATCAGCTGGCGGTGCGCGCGTTCGTCGGCAATGGCCGCCGGTTCGAGGATGCCGCATCCGGCGCCGCCAATGCCGTGCTCGCCGCGTGGCTGGACCACCGCGACGCCCTGCCCGGCCGCGACGGCCGCTACGTGGTCAGCCAGGGCCGCGAGGTCGGCCACGACGCCTTGCTGACCCTGAGCGTGGACAGCACCGGCGAGGTCTGGTCGGGCGGCCAGGTACAGACGGTGATCGACGGACGCATCGACTGGCACTGAGTGTCAGACCAATAGCCACTGGCTGCAGCGGCCTGAACGGGCGGCCTGAAGAATCGTCGTCGGCCGCCAGCGTCGCTGCGCTGGCGGCCGACGCCCTTGGACGCCTCATCGATTCGTCCGCATCGCTCAGTCGGGCAGCACGTCCACGCGCACCCGGATGCGGTCGCCCGGACGCTCCGCGCTGCGCGTGTGGTAATAGCGGCCGCCGTATTCGTAGGTCACGTCGTAGCCGTCCACCCGGTCGTAGCTTTCGCTGCGGTAGGCCACCGGTTCGCACACGCTGACCGAGCCGGTCTGCACCGTGGTGCGGGCATTGCTGTCGTAGATCGAGCGCCCGGCCAGGCCGCCGACCATGGTGCCGACCGCGGTGCCGACAAAGCGCCCGTTGCCGCCGCCGACGCGGCTGCCCAGCAGCGCACCGGCGATGCCGCCGACCACCGTTGCCGCACTGCGCCCGCCGTCGCTGCCGCGGTAGCCGTTACTGTAGTAGCCGTCGTTGCGGTAGCCGTTTTCGACATAGCCATCCGAGGCCGGGCGCTCGTAGCAACGCTCGGTGGTTTCGCGCGGGCCGCGCACCGGCACGATGATCGGATCGGCACGGACCACACGGGCGTAATCGTAGGTGCCGCTATTCGCGTAGCCGCGCTCGCGATAGCCATCGTAGCGGCCGTAGTCCTGCGCAGCGGCGGAGCCGACCACGCCCACGGCGAGCGCGGCGGTCAGAAGACGGGTCGAGAGCTTGTTCATGTCGAAGATTCCAGGCGCGTGGATCGCGCAACCGCATGCTCGGTCCGCACCGGTGAAACAAGACTGAATTGGGACCGGTCGGCGGCGCCTGTTTAGCGCGGCGACAGCTGTTGCGGCAGCAGGGCTCGCGCGTATCACGACTGAAATCGTTCCCATGCAACGGCAAACGGCCAGACCACGCGAGCCGGTAGCCGGCGTGGCCTGACCGTCTATTGGGGAAAAGGCCTGGCGGCGCGCCAGGCCCGACGCTCAACCCAGCTCCGCTTCCAGGCTGATCGGCACGGCGCTCAGCGCCTTGGACACCGGACAGTTCTGCTTGGCGTCGTCGGCCAGCGCACGGAACTGCGCCGCCTCGATGTTCGGCACCACGGCCTTGACCTTGAGCCGGATCTGCGACAACTGCGGACCGCCTTCCATCGACAGATCGACCTCGGCGCGCGTGTCCAGCGAGGTCGGCGGGAAGCCCGCCTCGCTGAGCTTGGCCGACAGCGCCATGGTGAAGCAGCCGGCATGCGCGGCGGCGATCAGCTCTTCCGGGTTGGTGCCCTTCTCGTCGCCGAAGCGGCTGCTGAACGCATAGCGGGTGTTCTCCAGCAGACCGCTCTGCGGCGTGCTCAGCTGGCCCTTGCCGCTCTTCAGATCGCCTTCCCAATGCGCGGTGGCGTGACGCGAAATGCCCATGCGGTACTCCCGTGGTGAATGAGGCAGGCACGATAGAGCAGCGCGCGTTATGGCCTTGTGCGGCGCAATGCACGTCGTGGGCGGCGCGCATCCGGGCAGCGCTGGCGGCATTCTCGCGGCGCAAGCCTGCGCCTCCACGGCAGCCCGCCGCGCCGCCTCCGAAGCGCACGCGCTCGGCCGCGCGCATCGGAAACAGACGGCGACGCGGCGAGTGAGATCGCTGTCCGACGGACCGGTCCGGGCAGCCGCCTGCGCACTTGATTCCCTTACTGCCGATGGCCGCGGCGTGGCGGCGGCGATGCCCGATCGCGACTCGGCATGAACGCTTCAACGCGGCGCCGAGCGGCAGCGCGCCGCCGTTTTCCCGGTCCAAATCCGCCCTTGCGGCGCAAAAAAACCCGGTGCGGGGCTTTTTCCGCGTCTTTTTGCGGTTTGCCTATTGGCGCGGCGTAGCACATGCCCTACATTTCGCCATGCCGACGGGGTCGGCGCGACCCAACCACCTATCGTTTACGGAATCAGGACATCATGGCAAAGACCGCGAAAAAGGCTGCCCCGAAAAAGGCAGCGAAGAAAGTAGCCACCAAGACCGCCGCCAAGCCGGCCGCTCCCAAGCCGATCAAGGAAGCGCTGAGCAAGTCCGCGCTGGTCGCCCACATCGTCGAAGCCAGCGGCGTCGTCGCCAAGGACGTGCGCGCGGTGATGGCCTCGCTCGAGCACGCCGTGGCCGGCTCGGTCAGCAAGAAGGGCGCCGGTTCGTTCACCCTGCCGGGCCTGCTCAAGATCACCGCCGTCAGCGTGCCGGCCAAGCCGAAGCGCAAGGGCATCAACCCGTTCACCAAGGAAGAGCAGTGGTTCGCCGCCAAGCCGGCCACCACCAAGCTGAAGGTGCGCCCGCTGAAGAAGCTCAAGGACGCCGCGCTCTGAGCAGCGTCGCCTGAACCAGGCAAGTACACCTGACGAGACGGCCTGCGCCGTCTCGTTTTTTTTTGCGCGCTCGCCGCCGCCCGCGGCAGGATTGACAGGCCGCTAAGGCGATGCCCGCTATACCTGTGGCTCCACTCGACAGGAATGCGTGCATGAAGCTACAGGGCTTTCTCGACCAACTGCTGCAATCGGCGCAGGGCGCCGCCGGCCAGGCCATGGCCAAGACCGGCACGTCCGCCTCCGCGGGATCCTCCGCCAAGAGCGGCGGCCTCGGCGGCATGCTCAACGCCGACTTCGGCAAGGGCGCCCTGAGCGGCGGCGCGCTCGGCCTGCTGCTGGGCAAGAACCGCACCACGCGCAAGCTGGCCACCTACGGCGGCCTGGCCGCGCTCGGGGTGATGGCCTATCGCGCCTACGGCGACTACAAGCGCCAGCAACTCGGTGCCGCCGCGCCGGAGGAACCGCAGACCCTGGATCGGTTGCCGCCGCTGGAAGTGGAACAGCACAGCCAGGCGATCCTGCGCGCGCTGGTCGCCGCGGCCAAGGCCGACGGCCACATCGACACCCGCGAACGCGAACTGATCGAAGGTGAGTTCACCCGCCTCAACGGCGACGAGGACGTGCAGCGCTGGCTGCATGCCGAGCTGGAGAAGCCGCTGGATCCGGCCGAGGTGGCGCAGGCCGCGACCACGCCGGAGATCGCCTCGGAGATGTACCTGGCCAGCCTGCTCGCCGCCGACGAGCAGAGCTTCATGGAACGCAGCTATCTGGACGAACTGGCACGCCAGCTCGGCATCGACGACGCGCTGAAGCAGCAGTTGCAGAAGCAGGCCGGCACGCAGATTGGCTGAAGCGATGCCGACGGCAGCGCCCTCGCCTGCGCGGACGCTGCGCCGCTGGCTGCTGCGCTTGGCGGCGCTGGCCTGCACGGCGATCGCGTTGGCCTGGGCCTGGCAGCAACCGTGGGCGCTGCGCGCGCGGGCCGGCTGGGAACTGGCGCGGCAGCCGCCGCCGACCGCGCTGCGCATGCCGGTGCAGGGCGTGGACCCGCGCCGCGTCGCCGCCACCTTCGGCGCGCCGCGCGGCCGCGATCGCCAGCACGCCGGCGTGGACATCTTCGCCAAGCGCGGCACGCCGGTGCTGTCGGCCACGCGTGGCATCGTCGTCGCCGTCGCCGAGCGCGGCCTCGGCGGCCGCCAGGTGTGGGTGATGGGTCCGGCCCGGCAACGCCATTACTACGCGCATCTGCAGGACTGGGCGCCGAACCTGCAGGTCGGCGACCTGGTCGAGGCCGGCGATCCGCTCGGCACGGTCGGCGACAGCGGCAACGCGCGCGGCACGCCACCGCATCTGCACTACGGCGTCTATGCCGAGGGCGGCGCCTACGATCCGCTGCCGCTGCTGCGCGCGGCGCGCTGAACGGTCGCGACGGGGCGCAGCATTGCGCCCAAGCAATCCGCGCCGGGTCTGGCGACCGCTTGCCGATAGGCATGGCGACGCGCTTCACCAGACGATCCGATCCATGCCGCGTAGTGCTGATCGGCAGCCGCCAAGGCCCAAACCGCGCGGCCGCCGCCTTCGGCACAACTGGTGGTATCCAATGCTTGATGGCGCGCGCTAGAACAGAGCGTCGCGGCCATCCCTCTCGTGATAGCGGCGCACGGCGCCTATCTTGGATCGACCGACCCGCCGTGCGCACGCCCATGACCGCCTCCCAACGCTACCGCATCACCGTCACGCCGATCGAGGCCGACGGGCTGCAATGCCAAGGCCGCTGCACCATCGAATTCGAGGCCCGCTGCCGGCAGGACTGGATGCGCCTGCTCGAAGCGGCGCAGCGCCATCCCGGCCTGCATGGCGACGAGCGCGCCGCACTGACCATCGGCACCCAGCTGCTGCGCGGACTCGGCGAGCGCAGCGACAGCGAGGCGCAGGCCTTGCTGGCACCGCTGCGTCCGGCGCTGGATGCGATCCTGGCGCGGCTGGCGCCGACCGCCGCATGAGACGATCCAGCCCGTGCGTCCCCACGGGTCGAACCGTTCCACTTCCCTGTTCCGCTAATCGCGCATTCACCGGCTGCGGTTATGTTGAACCCCTGATTCCGCCAAGGCACCACCTCCCATGAAGCTCCGCCTGCTGACCTTGCGCGCCGCCGCGCTGTTGACCCTCGTTGCCGCTACACACCTGCAGGCCGAGCCGATGATCCAGGGCAAACAGGTCAGCGTCGGCGCCGCCGATGTGCAGCAGTACCTGGACGGCAGCTTCCCGCAGACGCACAAGGCGCTCGGCGGCCTGGTGAAGATGACCATCCGCGACCCCAAGCTGTCGCTGCCGCCGGGCGACCGGCTGAAGATGCAGTTCGACCTGAGCATGGCCACCGGCGGCGGCGCGCCGACCCCGCTGGGCACGGTGCTGCTGACCAGCGGGCTGCGCTACGAGCAGCAGACCCAGGGCTTCCACCTGCAATCGCCGACCATCGACGACTTCCGCCCGGCCGCCAACGGCGGCAAGCTCGACGCCAACACCCGCGAACTGCTCAACGTGTGGCTGAACGACTACGCGCGCAAAGAGCCGATCTACAAGCTGGATCCGGCGCTGGCCGGGGTGATGGGCAATGTGCAGATCGAATCGGCGGCGGTGGAGAACGGCAAGCTGGTGGTGCACTTCAACCAGGACATCGGCAAGTTGGTGCCGGCCGGTGCGCTGTCGGGGCAGTGATGCTGGGCTGCTGCAGGTGATGCGATGACGCTGCGCGCCTCGGATCGGCGCGAGGAAAGAATTGCGCCCTGTTTCGGTGCGAGTCGCGCAAGGCGTCTTAGCCGCGACGATGGACAGGGCGTTGTGCCGGAACCTAACCGGTAGTGGGACAGCGTCAGGCGCCGGATGCCGCCCGTCGCGGCTGAAGCCGCTCCTACAGGAACTGCGGCCGGCCCACTGGGTGCACTGTAGGAGCGGCTTCAGCCGCGATACTTTTCCCGATTCGCTCGATCCGACTGTTGCATTTCCCGGTCGGGGCTCAAGCCCCTCCTACAGAAAAACGGCGGCCCACAGGCCGCCGTTTCTCGTTGCGCACGCTAAGCGCCGAACTCAGCCCAGTGCCTTGGCCACCGCCGCGGCGAACGCGGGAATGTCGTCCGGCTTGCGGCTGGTGATCAGGTTGCCGTCCACCACCACTTCCGCGTCCTGCCAACGCCCGCCGGCATTGCTCAGGTCGGTTTTCACCGATGGCCACGAGGTCACCTGCTTGTCGCGTACCAGGCCGCTTTCGGCCAACAGCCAGGGGCCGTGGCAGATCGCCGCGACCGGCTTGCCGGCGCTGGCGAACGACTGGATCAGACGGATCGCGGAGGCTTCGGTGCGCAGGTTGTCCGGATTGATCACCCCGCCCGGCAGCACCAGCGCGTCGTAGTCGCCGGCATCGGCCTGGGCCAGGCGCTTGTCGACCGGGACGTCGTCGCCCCAGTCCTTCTTATTCCAGCCGCGGATGCTGGACGCGTCGCCGGGCGCGATCACGTCGACCTGCGCGCCCCACGATTCCAGCAGGCGCTTGGGCTCCTGCAACTCGGACTGTTCGAAGCCGTCGGTGGCCAGGACCGCGACGCGCTTGCCGGACAGGGAAGATGCTGTGCTCATGGGAAACTCCTCTACAGGGGGAGAATCACCCTAGGAGCGCCGCGGTTGCAGCGTCGTGAGCCGCGCGTCTAGGCCACGTGCAGGCGCGCGCTCAGCGCTTGGGCTGCAGCATGGTGCCGGTGCAGTTCTTGGATCCGCAGCGGCATTCCCAGATCTTCTTCAGCCGCGGCGTATGCCGTTCGCCCAGGGTAATGCCGTAGTTGTAGGTCAGCTCCTCGCCCGGCTTGATCGCGCGCAGCGTCTCGATCACCACCTTGTCCAGGCGCCGGTCGTCGCCCTCGGCCTCGATGATCACCGCCTCGCAGTTCGGCGCGCAGCTGTGGTTGATCCAGCGCGCGTCGTTGCCCTCGTAGTTGGCGTCGATCACGTAGTCGTCGCTGAGGGTGAACAGGAAGGTGTGTCCGGTCTCGACATCGCCGGCCTCGTCGCGGTCCACCTCGGCATGGGTGCGGCGGCGGCCCTTGTACTCGATGACCCGCTCGCCTTTCTTGAGCGGCAGCACGGCGAACACGCCATTGCCATGGATGCGGGACTTGCGGGCGGCGATCTTGCGGGGCATGCGGCAATCCGGAACGGGAAAGCGCTGATTCTGGCGCACATCGGCGGCGATCCCAAGCCCCTTCGGATCGCGCCGGGCAGCGGCACCGCGACCGTAGGCGGCGGCGATCGCAGTGATAGCGAAAAACATGAACGCGCGGCTTGGACGCCAGCGCCGCAAAAGCGTACAATTTCGGTCCGCATTGAATTCCGGCCGTTGTCCCATGCTCCGCGTCACCAAGTTGACCGATTACGCCACCGTCGTGCTGACCGTGCTCGCCGCACGTCCCGGCGAGGTACTGAGCGCGACCGAACTGGCCGAACAGTCCGGGCTGGAGCCGCCCACCGTCAGCAAGCTGCTCAAGCCGCTGGCCCAGGCCCGGCTGGTCGAAGGCCTGCGCGGCGTGCACGGCGGCTACCGGCTGGCGCGCCCGGCCGACGCCATCACCCTGATCCAGATCGTCGAGGCGATGGAAGGCCCGCTGGCGATCACCGAATGCAGCCACCAGGAAAGCCAGTGCAGCATCGCGCAGAAATGCGGCGTGCGTTCCAACTGGCGGCTGATCAACGACGTGGTCGCCGATGCCCTGCGCGGCGTGACCCTGGCGCAGATGCTGCACCCGCTTCCCTCTTCCGGCGAAACCAGACGGCGCCCGATCGCCGTGCGTTTCGCGACCACCTGACCTGTAGGCAGCCCCCATGGCCACCGAAAACGCTGAAATCCTGGAACGGCTGGGACGTCGCTACGACGCCGGCTTCATCACCGACATCGAATCCGATTCGTTCCTGCCCGGCTTGAACGAAGACGTCGTGCGCGCCCTGTCCGTCAAGAAAGACGAGCCGGAGTGGATGACCGAGTGGCGCCTGGCCGCCTACCGGCACTGGCTGAAGATGCCGATGCCGCACTGGGCCAAGCTCAACATCGCGCCGATCGATTTCCAGGCGCTGAGCTACTACTCCGCGCCGAAGGGTCCCAAGTACGCCTCGCTGGACGACGTGCCCAAGGAACTGCTGGACACCTACGACAAGCTCGGCGTGCCGCTGCACGAGCGCGCCAAGCTGGCCGGCGTGGCGGTGGACGCGGTGTTCGATTCGGTCTCGGTCGGCACCACCTTCCGCAAGGAGCTGGCCGAGAAGGGCGTGATCTTCTGCTCGATGTCCGAGGCGATCAAGGAGCATCCGGAGATCGTCAAGCAGTACCTGGGCAGCGTGGTGCCGGTCGGCGACAACTACTTCGCCGCGCTCAATTCGGCCGTGTTCTCCGACGGCAGCTTCGTGTTCATCCCCAAGGGCGTGCGCTGCCCGATGGAGTTGAGCACCTATTTCCGCATCAACGCCGGCCACACCGGCCAGTTCGAGCGCACCTTGATCGTGTGCGAGGACAAGGCCTACGTGTCCTACCTGGAAGGCTGCACCGCGCCGATGCGCGACGAAAACCAGCTGCATGCGGCGGTGGTCGAGCTGGTGGTGCTGGAAGACGCGGAGATCAAGTATTCGACCGTGCAGAACTGGTACCCGGGCGACGAGAACGGCGTCGGCGGCATCTACAACTTCGTGACCAAGCGCGGCGAATGCCGCGGTGCGCGCAGCAAGATCACCTGGACCCAGGTCGAGACCGGCTCGGCGATCACCTGGAAGTATCCCTCCTGCGTGCTGCTCGGCGACGACTCGGTCGGCGAGTTCCACTCGGTGGCGCTGACCCACCACCGCCAGCAAGCCGATACCGGCACCAAGATGATCCACATCGGCAAGCGCACCAAGAGCAAGATCGTCAGCAAGGGCATCAGCGCCGGCCGCGGCCAGAACACCTACCGCGGCCTGGTCAAGGTGGAGCGCAGCGCCGAGGGCGCGCGCAACTACACCCAGTGCGATTCGCTGCTGATCGGCAAGCAGTGCGGTGCGCACACCTTCCCGTACATCGAGGTCAAGCACCCCACCGCCACGGTCGAGCACGAGGCCACCACCTCCAAGATCAGCGACGACCAGCTGTTCTACTGCCGCGCCCGCGGCATCGACCAGGAAAACGCGGTGTCGATGATCGTCGACGGCTTCTGCAAGCAGGTGTTCCGCGAACTGCCGATGGAATTCGCGGTGGAAGCCAAGAAGCTGCTGGAAGTGTCGCTGGAAGGCTCGGTCGGCTGACGACAGCACCCTTCTCCCATCGGGAGAAGGTGGCGCGAAGCGCCGGATGAGGGTACGCGCGAAGCCTCGCGCCCCGAACTCCACGAGACGCTTCGCGCCGTACCCTCACCCCAACCCCTCTCCCGGTGGGAGAGGGGCTACAACAGAATTCTGACGGACCCATTTCCAATGCTCAACATCGAAAACCTCCACGCTTCCGTCGCCGGCAAGGACATCCTCAAGGGCCTGTCGCTGCAGGTGCAGCCCGGCCAGGTGCACGCCATCATGGGTCCCAACGGCGCCGGCAAATCCACGCTGGGCAACATCCTCGCCGGCCGCGACGGCTACGAGGTGACCCAGGGCAGCGTGCGCTTCGAAGACCGCGACCTGCTCGAGCTGGAACCGGAAGAGCGCGCCGCCGCCGGCCTGTTCCTGGCCTTCCAGTACCCGGTGGAAATCCCCGGGGTCAACAACACCTACTTCCTGCGCGCCGCGCTCAACGCGCAGCGCAAGGCGCGCGGCGAGGCCGAACTGGATTCGATGCAGTTCCTGAAACTGGTGCGGCAGAAGCTGGCCGTGCTGCATCTGAAGGACGAGTTGCTGCACCGCGGCGTCAACGAAGGTTTCTCCGGCGGCGAGAAGAAGCGCAACGAGATCTTCCAGCTGGCGGTGCTGGAGCCGAAGCTGGCGATCCTCGACGAGACCGACAGCGGCCTGGACATCGATGCGCTGAAGACCGTGGCCGAGGGCGTCAACGCGCTGCGCTCGCCCGAGCGTGCGTTCCTGGTCATCACCCACTATCAGCGCCTGCTCGACTACATCAAGCCGGACGTGGTGCACGTGCTGGCCGACGGCCGCATCGTGCAGAGCGGCGGCCCGGAACTGGCGCTGGAACTGGAAGCGCACGGCTACGCATGGTTGAAGGACCGTGTGGCGCCGGAGGCGGCAGTCCGATGAGCGCCCTGCTCGACTCCCTGGCCGCCGCCTTCCACGGCGACGGCGCGCGCCGCGCGCCGCTGGAACAGGCGCTGCGCGACGGCCTGCCCGGCCCGCGCAGCGAGGCATGGAAGTACACCTCGCTGCGGGCGCTGGAGCGGCGCAGCTTCAGCCCGGCGCCGAGCGCGGCGCCGGCCGTGGATGCGGCCATCGTCGACGGCATTCCCGCGCCGCGGCTGGTGTTCGTCAACGGCCGCGCCAGCGATGCGCTGTCGGACCTGGCCGGCTTGCCGGCCGGCGTCGAGCTGCAGCGCCTGTCCACGATCCTGCGCAGCGGCGACGACGCGATGCGCTTCCTCGGCCGCCGCTTCGAGCGCAGCGACGAAGTGTTCGCCCAGCTCAACGCCGCGCTGGCCGACGAAGGCAGCGTGTTGCGCGTGGATGCCGGCGTGCAGGTCGCGGTGCCGCTGCACCTGGTGTTCGTGTCCACCGCCGGCGCCGGCGACCATGCCTGGCACCACCGCCACCTGATCGAATTGCGCCAGGACGCGGCGCTGTCGCTGGTCGAGCATCACCTGCACCTGGGCGAGGCCACGCACCTGAGCAACACCCTGGCCCACGTGCACCTGGCCGCCGGCGCGCAACTGACCCACGCGCGGGTGCAGGCGAACGCGTCCGGCGTCACCGCGCTGCTGCGCACCGACGCGGTGCTGGCGCGCGACGCGCACTACCGGCGCATCGACCTGGAGCTGGGCGGCGCGCTGTCGCGGCACGAGCTCAACGTGCGCCTGGAAGGCGACAACGCGCGGCTGGTCGCCAACGGCGTGCTGCTCGGCAATGGCCGCCGCCAGATCGACACCCGCCTGGGCATCGAACACATCGCCCGCGACACCGCCTGCGAACTGCTGTGGCGCGGCGTGGCCGCGGCGCGCAGCCGGGTGGTGTTCCATGGCGGCATCCACATCCGCCAGGGCGCCGACGGCAGCGATGCCAACCTGTCGAACAAGAACCTGCTGCTGTCCGCCGACGCCGAGATCGACACCCAGCCGGTGCTGGTGATCGACGCCGACGAGGTCAAGGCCGCGCACGGCGCCACCGTCGGCCAGCTCGACGCCAATGCGCTGTTCTACCTGCGTTCGCGCGGGTTGCCGCGCGAGCGCGCGCAACAACTGCTGACCGCCGCGTTCTGCCGCGAACCGCTGCGCGTGCTGGATGCGGGGTTGAGCGATTTCCTGGTCGCACGTCTGGACCAGGCGCTCGCCGCCGCGGGCATGGCATGAGCAGCGCGGCCCCGCACGCCACGGCGCCGCAGCAGGCGCCGGACTGGGACAAGGTCCGCAGCGATTTCCCGCTGCTGATGCGGCAGGTGCACGGCAAGCCGCTGATCTATTTCGACAACGCCAACACCGGGCAGAAGCCGCTGCAGGTGATCGCGGCGCTGGACGAGTTCTACCGCCGCTACAACGCCAACGTCAGCCGTGCGGTGCATGCGCTCGGCACCGAGGCCACCGACGCCTACGAGGGCGCGCGCACCAAGCTGGCGCGCTTCCTCAACGTGCGCGCCGACGAACTGGTGCTGTGCAGCGGCACCACCTTCGCGATCAACCTGGTGGCCTATTCGTGGGCGCTGCCGCGGCTCAAGGCCGGCGACAGCATCCTGGTGTCGCGGATGGAGCACCACGCCAACATCGTGCCGTGGCAACTGGTCGCGCAGCGCACCGGCGCCACCATAAAGGTCGCCGAGATCACCGCCGACGGCGCGCTGGACCTGGACGCGCTGCGCAAGGCGATGACCCCCGACGTGAAGCTGCTGGCGCTGACCCACGTCTCCAACGTGCTGGGCACGGTCAACCCGGTGCGCGAGATCTGCCGCGAGGCGCGCAAGCGCGGCATCGTCAGCGTCATCGACGGCTCGCAGGCCGCACCGCACTGCGCCCTGGACGTGGCCGCGATCGGCTGCGACTTCTACGCCATCACCGGGCACAAGATGTGCGGCCCGACCGGCACCGGCGCGCTGTGGGCGCGGCGCGAGCATCTGCAGGCGATGCCGCCGTTCATCGGCGGCGGCGAGATGATCAAGGAAGTCAGCTTCGACGGCACCGTGTTCAACGATCCGCCGCACAAGTTCGAGGCCGGCACCCCGAACATCGCCGGCTTCGTCGGCCTGGGCGCGGCGGTGGATTACCTCAGCGCACTGGGCCTGCAGCACGTGGAAGCGCGCGAGACCGAACTGCTGGCGCATTTCACCGAGGAACTGCAGAAGATCGACGGGCTGCGCATCTTCGGCACCGCGCCGGGCAAGGCCGCGGTGGTGTCGTTCCTGGTCGAGGGCGCACACGCCCACGACCTGGCCACGCTGCTGGACCTGGAAGGCGTGGCGATCCGCTCCGGCCAGCACTGCGCGCATCCGCTGCTGCAGTTCTTCGGCGTCGCCGCGACCTGCCGCGCCTCGCTGGCGTTCTACAACACCCACGCCGAGATCGAGCGCTTCGTGGCAGCGTTGGTGAAGGTGCGCAAGCTGTTGGGATGATGTGAGCGGGGATTGGACATTCGGGATTGGGGATTCGTAAAAGCTTTCGCCTTTGCGAATCCCCAATCCCCACTCCCGAATCCCGGCCGACAGGCTTAAAATTCCCCCCATGCACACCCTCACCTTCCGCACCGCCACCGTCGCCGACATCGACGCCATCTCAGCCCTGGTCACCTCGGCCTATCGCGGCGACAGCAGCCGCGTCGGCTGGACCACCGAGGCCGACCTGCTCGACGGCAACCGCATCGACCGCGAGGTGTTGCGCGCCGACATCCTGCGTCCGCGCAGCCTGGTGCTGCTGGCCGAGCGCGACGGCGAGCTGATCGCCTGCGCGCACATCGCCGACGACGACGGCGCCGGCTATTTCGGCATGTTCTCGGTGCAGCCGCAGGCGCAGGGCGGCGGCCTGGGCAAGACCGTGCTGGCCGAGGCCGAGCGCATCGCCTGGCAGGAATGGCAGCTGCCGGTGATGCAGATGACGGTGATCGACGCGCGCGAGGAACTGATCGCGTTCTACGAGCGCCGCGGCTACCGCCGCACCGGAATCAAGAAGCCCTTCCCCTACGGCGACGCACGCTTCGGCGCGCCCAAGCGCGACGACCTGCGTTTCGAGCTGCTGGAGAAGCCGCTGGGCGACGCCGCATGAGCGAGACCTGGACCTTCGTCTGCGCCGACGGCGCACTGCTGCCGGGCGAGACCGCGACGGTGTGGGACGAAGTCACCGCCACCCCGATCGTGGTGTTCAACCTCGACGGCGCCTTCTACGCGCTGGAGGACCGCTGCAGCCACGAGGACTACGAGCTGTCTCCCGGCACCTTCGATGCCGCCGCGGGCAGCATCGAATGCCTGCTGCACGGTGCCCGTTTCGACATCCGCGACGGCCGCCCGTTGTGCGCACCGGCCTACAGCCCGGTGCCCAAGTTCCCGGTGAAGTCCGAACATGGCGGACTCTGGACCCGCGACGACCGCGACTGAGCGCCCTGCTGCGCTCGCCCCGAAAAGCTTTATTTTTCAAATATCTACTACAAAACAAGATGCCGGCACGGCGATCCCGGGGAACGGCGCCACGGGCCGCCATGTAACGCGATGTAACGAAAGCTATTGCAAATAATTCGCATTTGCGCGGAAATAGATGTGATGTCCGCGTTAAGCGGCCAGCGGCAGCCGGTCCATCCGGCCACCCTCCGACCTTCGCACCCGCGCCCCTGTCCTTGCGGACACGGCGACGGCGTGCGCGGCGGACCGCCCTTCCATCCTGCATAGCCGAACCCTCCATGACCTCCCCGATCAAGAGCCGCAAGCACGCCGTTTCCCGCCAGGTCTCCGCGCAGACCCTCACCGCCGCCGCACTGCTGAGCGGCCTGAGCCTGCTGTCCTCTCCGGCGCTCGCCGCCGATGCAGCGGCCGCCGACCAGCCCACCACCCTGGGCAAGGTCGACGTGGAAGCGCAGCGCGCCAAGCGCTACCTGGTGGAAGTGCCGGACTCGCCCAAGTTCACCCAGCCGCTGATCGACACCCCGCAGACCATCAACGTGATCAGCAAGGACCTGTTCAACGAGCAGGGCGCCACCACGCTGACCGAAGCGCTGCGCAACAGCCCCGGCGTGGGTACCTTCTATGTCGGCGAGAACGGCAACACCACCACTGGCGATGCGATCTACATGCGCGGCTTCGACAGCTCCAGCAGCATCTTCGTCGACGGCGTGCGCGACCTGGGCTCGATCTCGCGCGATGTGTTCAACATCGAGCAGATCGAGGTCGAGAAGGGTCCGGCCGGCACCGACAACGGCCGCAGCGCGCCGACCGGCGCGATCAACCTGGTGACCAAGCAGGCGAACCTGACCGATGCGGTCAGCGGCACGCTGTCCGGCGGCAGCGACAACCAGCGCCGCGTCACCGCGGACTGGAACCAGACGCTGGGCGCCAGCAGCGCGCTGCGGCTGAACGTGATGGGCCAGGACAGCGATGCGATCGGCCGCGACCACGTCAACAACAAGCGCTGGGGCCTGGCCTCGTCGCTGGTATTCGGCCTCGGCAGCGACACCCGCTACTACCTCGACCTGCTGTACGTGAAGCAGGACAACGTGCCCGACGGCGGCGTGCCGACCTTCGGCCTGCCCGGCTACACCTCGCCCGATCCCGCGCGTCCGTGGCTGACCAACGCCCCGCGCGTGGACAGCGAGAACTTCTACGGCACCCGCTACGACCACGACGACGTGACCGCGAAGATGGCGACCTTCCGCTTCGAGCACGACTTCTCCGACACGGTCAAGCTGACCAACACCGCGCGCTGGGGCCGCAACGAACAGGACTACCTGCTGTTCGCGTTCATGCCCAACACCGCCAACCTGCGCACGCCGAACCCCGCCGACACCTCGACCTGGACGGTGGCGCGCAGCCTGCCCACGTTCAAGGACCAGGAGTACACCATCCTCACCGACCAGCTGAACCTGCGCGTGGACTTCGCCACCGGCGCGGTGCAGCACAACCTCAGCACCGGCGTGGAAGCCGCGCGCGAGGAACTGCAGAGCTGGGGCCACAACATCGTCAACCGCGCCGCCTGGCTGGCCGCCAACCCGGCCAACGTCTACGCCCCGGACTGGAACACCACGCCGCTGTTCACCGCGCGCAACGGCGCGCACAGCAAGGGCACCACCACCACGTTCTCGGCCTACGCCTTCGACACGCTGAAGTTCGGCGACAGCTTCCTGGTCACCGCCGGCGTGCGCGCCGACCGCTACAAGACCGACTTCAACAGCCTGACCTGCACCACCGCCACCTCCACCGCCGTGCCCTGCACCACCGCGGTCGGCGTGGACGACGACGTGTCCGATACGCTGTTCAGCTGGAAGCTCGGCGCGGTCTACAAGGCGGCCGATAACATCAGCCTGTACGCCAACTACGCGATCTCGCAGCAGCCTCCCGGCGGCAGCGCGCTGGAACTGAGCGCGTCGGCCAACAACGCCAACAATCCCAGCTTCGACCCGCAGAAGGCCAAGACCGCCGAAGTCGGCACGAAGTGGAACTTCCTGGACGACAACCTGTTCGTGACCATGGCGCTGTTCCGCACCGACGTCAGCAACGAGATCGCGCAGGGCAGCGATGGGCTGTACTACCAGACCGGCGAGAAGCAGGTGCAGGGCGTGGAGCTGTCGGCGGTCGGCAAGCTCAGCGACAACTGGTCGATCTCCACCGGCTACACCAAGCTCGACGCGCAGGTGAAGCAAGGCGCCAAGGTGTCGCAGGACGGCAGCATGGACCTGGCCTACACCCCGGACAGCGCGTTCACCGCCTGGACCACCTATACCCTGCCGTTCGGCCTGACCGTCGGCGGCGGCGCCCGCTACTCAGGCGAGATGAAGCGCGGCACCGACGGCGCGGTGGGCACGCCGGCCTTGGTGAAGTCGTATACGGTATGGGACGCGATCGTGAGCTACCCGATCAACGACCACTTCAACCTGCGCCTGAACGTGTACAACGTGTTCGACAAGGACTACGTCGCGGCCATCAACAAGAGCGGCTTCCGCTACACGCCCGGCGCGCCGCGCTCGGCGATGCTGAGCGCCGAAATCAAGTTCTGACCGCCGCTTCGTCCATCCACACGCAGCGGTCGCCTTCAGCCGAAGGCGGCCGCTGCCGGAGCGCCCCATGCTGCTGCACATCCCCAACATCCTCAGCGCCGACGAAGTCGCGCGCTTCCGCCAGGCGCTAGCCGGCGCCGACTGGACCGACGGCCGCGAGACGGTCGGCGCCCAGGGCGCGCAGGTCAAACGCAACCTGCAGTTGCCCGACGCCTCGCCGCTGAAGCACGAGCTCGGCCAGGCGGTGCTCAACGCGCTGGCGCGCAGCCCGCTGTATTTCGCCGCCGCGCTGCCGTTGCGCACGATCCCGCCGCGCTTCAACCGCTACGAGGGCGGCGGCGAGTACGGCTTCCATGTCGATGGCGCGGTGATGACCCAGGCCGCCAGCGCCACGCAGCCGGCGCTGACCCTGCGCACCGATCTGTCCTGCACCCTGTTCCTGAGCGAACCGGAGGAGTACGACGGCGGCGAACTGGTCATCAGCGACACCTACGGCGAGCACGAAGTGAAGCTGCCGGCCGGCGACCTGATCCTGTATCCGTCCAGCAGCCTGCATCGGGTGCTGCCGGTCACCCGCGGCGCGCGCGTGGCCTCATTCTTCTGGGTGCAGAGCCTGGTACGCGACGCCAGCCGGCGGCAGTTGCTGTTCGAACTGGATACGGCGATCCAGGCGCTGACCACCACCAAGGCCGACGCCGCGGCGCTGCTGCGGCTGAGCAACGTCTACCACAACCTGTTGCGCGACTGGTCCGAGACCTGATCCGGGCGGTCAACGCCGACGGCGCCGCCGCGTTGAAGGTTGGGCTACAAGGTTTTTCGGGTCGCGCATGCGGCGGCAACACCGCCGCAATTGCGACTAATTCTCATTTATGTAGAATGCATTCCGCCCTACTTCGATTCGACCGCCGCGTTGTCCGACTCCTCCTCCCCCGATCTGGCCACGGCGCAGCAGCGCCGCGGCTTCTGGCTGCGCACGCTGCACCAGTGGCACTGGATCAGCTCGGCGCTGTGCCTGATCGGCATGCTGGTGTTCGCCGCCACCGGGCTGACCCTCAACCATGCCGCGCGCATCGAGGCCAAGCCGCAGGTGCTCAATCGCACCGCGCAGCTGCCGGCCGCGTTGCTGCAGCGGCTCGGCGGCCATGCCGATGGCGACGCGCCGCTGCCGCGACCGGTGGCGGCCTGGCTGGAACGCGAACTGGCGCTGAGCCTGGGCCGGCAAGCGGCCGAGTGGTCGGCCGACGAGGTGTACCTGGCGCTGCCCGGACCCGGCAGCGATGCCTGGCTGAGCATCGACCGCGGCAGCGGCGCGGTCGAGTACGAGCGCACCGACCGCGGCTGGATCTCCTACTTCAACGACCTGCACAAGGGCCGCAATGCCGGTCCGGCGTGGGGCTGGTTCATCGACCTGTTCGCGGTGGCCTGCCTGGTGTTCTGCGTCACCGGCCTGTTCCTGCTGCAGCTGCATGCGCGGCAGCGGCGCATGACCTGGCCGCTGGTCGGGCTGGGCCTGCTGATTCCGCTGCTGATCGCACTGCTGCTGATCCACTGATCCGCCCCACCTCGTTCACCCCATGGAGCCTCGCATGCGCGTCACCCTGACCATCGCCCTGAGCGGCCTGCTGACGACGATGCCCGCGTATGCGGCCACGTTGGAACTGGACGTGGAGATTCCCAAGCTCAACGTCGCCGAATACCACCGCCCCTATGTCGCGATCTGGGTGGAAGGCGCCGACCAGCAGGTCGCGCGCAACCTGGCGATCTGGTATCAGTCCAAGGACACCGCCGAAGGCCACGGCACCAAGTGGCTGCCGGACCTGCGCCAGTGGTGGCGGCGCAGCGGGCGCACGCTGCAGATGCCGGTGGACGGCGTCAGCGGCCCGACCCGCCCGGCCGGCAAGCACGCGCTGGCGTTCACCGACGCGCAGCAGCTCAAGGGCCTGGCGCCGGGCCAGTACACGCTGGTGGTCGAAGCCGCGCGCGAAGTCGGCGGCCGCGAGCTGCTGAAGATCCCGTTCGCGTGGCCGGCCAAGGCCGGCGCAATCGGCAGCGCACAAGGCAGCAGCGAACTGGGCGCGGTACGCCTGAGCGCCAAGCCGTGATTCCCTCTTTCCTCGCAAGGAGCAAGTCCATGAAGCGTTCTTTCGTGCTGGCATTGGCCATCGCCGCAGTGCTGCCGTTCTCCGCCCTCGCCCACAAGGCCTGGCTGCAACCCTCGCAAACCGTGCTCGCCGGCGAGAAGCCGTGGATCACCGTCGATGCGGCGGTGTCCAACGACCTGTTCTACTTCAACCACGTGCCGCTGCGCCTGGACAACCTGGTCATCACCGCGCCCGACGGCAGCGCCGTGCAGCCGCAGAACCCGGCCACCGGCAAGTACCGCAGCGTGTTCGACGTGGAACTGGCGCAGACCGGCACCTACCGCCTGGCCCTGGTCAACGACGGCCTGTTCGCCAACTGGAACGAGAACGGCCAGCGCAAGCGCTGGCGCGGCAACGCCGCCAGCTTCGCCAGCGAAGTGCCCAAGGACGCGAAGGACCTGCAGGTGTCGCAGTCGCTGGGCCGGGTGGAAACCTTCGTCACCAACGGCGCACCCAACCAGACCGCGCTCAAGCCCAGTGGCCGCGGCCTGGAACTGGTGCCGGTGACCCATCCCAACGACCTGTTCGCCGGCGAGAAGGCCACCTTCAAGCTGCACATCGACGGCAAGCCGGCGCCCGGGCTGGACGTGGAGATCGTGCGCGGCGGCACCCGCTACCGCAACGCGCAGGACGAACTGAAGCTCACCACCGACGCGCAGGGCAGCTTCAGCGTGACCTGGCCGGAAGCGGGCATGTATTGGCTGGAAACCACCAGCGAGGACAGCAAGACCTCGCTGCCGCAGGCCAAGCAGCGCCGGCTCAGCTACGTGGCGACGCTGGAAGTGCTGCCGCAGTGACAGCGACAGCGCACACACCCTGCGCATGGCGGCACGTGGCGGCATGAACGCGCCGCTCACGCCCCAGGCCGATGTCGATGCCGAGACCGAGATCGCCACGCTCGGCGGTCGCAGCATGGGCACGACCTGGAGCGCGAAGCTGGTGCTGCGCCGCCATCGCGACCTGCATCCGCTGCACGCCGCGATCCAGGCGCAGCTGGACCAGGTGGTCGCGCAGATGAGCACCTGGGAAGCGGACTCGGACATCGGCCGCTACAACCGCGCCGCCGCCGGCAGCGTGCACGCGCTGCCCGCGGCGTTCGCCGAGGTGCTGCGCTGCGCGCTGGACATCGCGCGGCGCAGCGACGGCGCGTTCGATCCGACGATCGGCGCGGCACTGGGCCTGTGGGGTTTCGGCGCCGACGCCGGCAGCCAGCGCGTGCCCGATGCAGAAGCGTTGCGCCAGGCGCGCGCCGCCGGCGACTGGCGACAACTCGTGCTGGACGAGAACGGCACCACGTTGCGCCAGCCCGGCGGCCTGCGCCTGGATCTTTCGGCGATCGCCAAGGGCTACGGCGTGGATCTGGCGGTGCGCGCACTACAGGCGCAGGGCGTGGCCAGCGCACTGGTCGAGGTCGGCGGCGAACTCTATGGCTATGGCCGCAAGCCCGATGGGCAGCCGTGGCGGGTGCTGGTGGAATCGGCGCCGGACGAGGACGCGCAGGCGGCGAAGCCGCCACGGGTGCTGGCGCTGGACGGCCGCGCGGTCGCCACCTCCGGCGATCGCTGGCACCGCTTCGAACAGGACGGCCAGCGCTACAGCCATACCCTGGATCCGCGCAGCGGCACGCCGATCGCGGCATCGCTGGCGGCGGTCAGCGTGGTCGCCGCCGATGCGATGCGGGCCGATGCCTGGGCCACCGCGCTGAGCGTGCTCGGCGCCGACGCCGGCCTGGCCTGCGCCGAGCGCGAACGGCTGGCCGCGCGCTTCCTGCTGCGCGATGGCGAACGCGTACAGGAGCGGCTCAGCAGCGCCTTCGCCGCGCTGCTCGACGCATGACCCGGGCGCGGTCGCAACGTAACTGGAATGCCGTCGGGCACGTGACGGCGTTCGCGCTGCTGGGCGCGATCGGCTATGCCCTGCTGCGGCTGCATCCGCAGCCATGGTGGAACGGCGCGCCATCGCAGCAGCGCATCCTTTACGCAGCGCTGGCAACGGCCGCCTACGCGGCCGCCTGCCTATGGCTGTGGTGGCGCGGCCACCGCGGCGCGCGGCGCACCGGCAAGCAGGGCGATGCGCCGCTGCTGCTGGCCTGGGCCAGCCAGACCGGCTTCGCTCAGCAGCTCGCACTGCGCAGTGCCGCGGCATTGCGCGCAGCGGGCCAGGCGGTGCGCGTGCTGCCCTTGCAGAACGTCACCGCGGCCGACCTGGCCGGCGCGACGCAGGCGCTGTTCGTGGTCAGCACCAGCGGCGAAGGCGATCCGCCCGACCACGCGCTGCCGTTCCTGCGCAAGACGATGGCGCAGTCGCCGGCCTTGCCGCAGCTGGGCTACGCGCTGCTGGCGCTGGGCGATCGCCGCTACGACCACTTCTGCGCGTTCGGCCGCCAGCTCGATGCCTGGCTGCGCCAGCACGGCGCGCATCCGCTGTTCGACCGCATCGACGTGGACAACGCCGACGACGCCGCGCTGCGCCACTGGCAGCAATTGCTCGGCCAGCTCGCCGGTGGCAGCGAGCAACCCGACTGGAGTCCGCCGGCCTATGAGCGCTGGCAGTTGCAGCAGCGGCGCCTGTGCAATCCCGGCAGTGTCGGCGGCGCGGTGTTCGAACTGGCGCTGCTGCCCGCCGACGGCGCACTGACTGCGTGGCAGGCCGGCGACCTGGCCGAGATCGGTCCGTGCCATGGCGCCGCTGTGGTGCAGGCTTGGCTGCAGGCCAGCGGCCTGGACGGCACTGCGACGCTGCAGCGTCCCGGCCAAGCGCCGACGACGCTGGCCGCGCTGCTGGCGCGCAGTCACCTGCCGGCGCCGGACCAGGTCGCCGGCACTGCGCCCGCAGCCGTGGCCGCGCGCCTGCAGCCGTTGCCGCATCGCGAATACTCGATCGCCTCGATGCCCAGCGACGGCGCGCTGCGCCTGTTGCTGCGGCGCGCGCTGCATGCGGACGGCACGCCCGGCCTGGGCAGCGGCTGGCTATGCGACACCGCGCCGCTCGGCGCCGAGATCGCGCTGCGGCTGCGCCCGAATCCGAACTTCCATCCGCCGGCCGATCCGTCGCGGCCGCTGATCCTGATCGGCAACGGCACCGGCATCGCCGGCCTGCGCGCGCACCTGCGTGCACGCGTCGACGCCGGCGCGTCCCGCACCTGGCTGCTGTACGGCGAACGCCATGCCGCGCACGACGACCACTACGGCGAGGAACTGCGCACCTGGCTGGCGCACGGCGCGCTGCAGCGACTGGATGCGGTGTTCTCGCGCGATGCCGGCGCGCACCGCTACGTGCAGGATGCGCTGCGCGCGGCCGCAGCGGACCTGCGCGACTGGGTCGCGCAAGGCGCGGCGATCTACGTCTGCGGCAGCCTGCGCGGCATGGCCCCCGGCGTGGACGCGGTGCTGGAGGAGGTGCTGGGGCGGCTGGGCAAGGAAACCCTGCTGCTGGAAGGACGCTATCGGCGCGACGTGTACTGAGGCCACGGCGTGCGCCGGCACTGGGGTGCCATCCAGCGGTGCCGCGCGCGGCAGCGGCCCCCGCAACTGCCGGCGCGGCTTGCCGTTCAAAAAAGCGGCTCGCATATAGACAGGAAAACTTGCAAGTTTTCCTGATTATCTCTACAGTGCGCCCATGCGCCCCTCTTCCCAAAGCTCCAGCGCCATCGAAACCACCGTCGCCGAGCTGTCCCTGGCGATCGGGCAACTGTTGCGGCGGGTACGCGCAGCGGCGCATGCGGACGAGCTGACCTGGCCCCAGACCGTGGCGCTTGCGCAGTTGGAGAAGGCCGGTCCGATGACGACGGCCGACCTTGCCCGCGCGGCAGCGCTGAAGCCGCAGTCGATGGGCGCCACCCTCGCCGGACTGGAGCGGGACGGTCTGATCGAGCGTCGCCCGCACCCGACCGACGGTCGCCAGGTCCTGTTCGCGCTCACCGCCGATGGCGTGGAAGCGCGCCGTAAACGCAGCGCGGCGAAGCAGCAATGGCTTCTGGCGGCCGTGGCCAAGCTCGACCCCACCGAACAACAGACGCTGATGGCCGCAGCGGCCCTGATCAAGCGCCTGGGCGAAGCCGAGTCCTGACGTCCTCCTCGACGCGATCGAGAGAGCGCCCAGGCGACCCCCCTTGGCGCGCTGGACGCAAGCGGCGCAATGCGCGGCGTCCCCGCCGTCTCACCATCAGCAAGGAGAACAGCGTGACCGTCACCGTCCTCGATCCGATCTCGGCGCTCATCGTCGTCGATCTTCAGAAAGGCATCGTCTCACTGCCTACCGCGCATCCGATCGATATGCTGCTCAAGCGCGTCGCGACGCTGACCGACGCCTTCCGCGCATGCGGTCTTCCGATCGTATTGGTCAACGTCGCCGGCGCCGCACCGGGGCGCACCGAGCAAACGCGCGTGGCGCGCGAACTCGCGGCCGACTGGACCGATCTCGTTCCCGAGTTGAATCGGCAGCCGCAGGACCATGCGATCACCAAACGCACGCCTGGCGCGTTCACCGGCACCGATCTCGAAGCGTATTTGCGGGCGCGGGGCGTCACCCAGGTCGTGATCGTCGGCGTCGCCACCAGCAATGGCGTCGAGGTCACCGCACGCCAGGCGTATGAGCTCGGCTTCAACGTGACCCTCGCGATCGACGCCATGACCGACCCGCATGCCGATGCCCACGCCTACAGCGTCGCCCGGACCTTTCCGCGGATCGGCGAGACCGGCACCGCCCAGAACGTCGTCGATCTGCTGAAAAGGAGCGCCTGAGCATGCACTGGCTTGACGATCTCGCTTATCTGTTCGGTGGCGCCTTTTCCGCGAACGCCGTACCGCATGTCGTCAGCGGCATGATGGGGCAGCCTTTCCAGAGTCCGTTCGCCAAGCCGCCGGGCGAAGGCCTTCGTCCCCGTCCGTGAACGTGCTTTGGGGCTTCGCAAACCTGGTTGCCGCCTATCTGCTGCTCGCCCGCATCGGCCACTTCGATCTGCACGCCGCCGATCACGTCATCGCCGCTGGCGCCGGCGTGTTGCTGGCCAGTATGAGCGCCGCGCGCGGTTTCGGGCGGTTCCACGGCGGCAACGCGCCGATCGGCTAGCCATCGCATGGCCGCGCGCACCTTCCGCTCGTTGCGGGTCTTCAACTATCGCGTCTGGGCCATAGGCTCGCTTGTCTCCAATGTCGGAACATGGATGCAGCGCACCGCCCAGGACTGGTTGGTAATGACCGACCTCACCCAGCACCGCGCGACCGCTGTCGGCATCGTCATGGGCCTGCAGTTCGGGCCAATGCTGCTGCTGTTGCCCTTGAGCGGATATGCGGCCGATCGTTTCGACCGGCGCAGGCTACTGATCGCCACCCAGGCGATATCGGGCCTGTTGGCGCTGATCCTGGGTTTGCTCGCCGTCACCGGGCTCGTGCAGCTGTGGCATGTCTATGTCCTCGCCTTCCTCTCCGGCTGCGTCGGGGCCATCGACATGCCGGCGCGCCAGACCTTCGTCTCCGATCTGGTCGGCGACGAGGACCTGTCCAACGCGGTGGCGCTGAATTCCACCTCGATCAATCTTGCGCGGATGCTGGGCCCGGCCGTTGCCGGCGGCGTGATCGCAGCCGTCGGCAGCGGCTGGACGTTCTTGATCAACGCCGCCTCCTTCGCCGCCGTGCTCGCCTCGCTGGGGCTGTTGCGCGTGCATGAGCTGCATCACACCGCCCGTGCCGGCCGTGCCCGCGGCAACATCGCGGAAGGCTGGCGCTATGTCCGCTCGCGTCCGGACCTGAAGGCCATCCTGTGGATGCTGTTGCTGATCGGCACGTTCGGACTCAACTTCCCGATCTTCATCTCGACCATGTCGGTCAAGGCCTTCCACGGCGACGCCAACCAATACGGGCTGCTCATGTCGGTCATGGCAGTGGGCACGCTTGCCGGCTCGCTGCTCGCCGCAAGACGCGAGCAACCCCGGTTCGACCTCTTGCTCGTCGCGGCCACGGTCTTCGCCGCCGGCTTCGCATTGGCCGCGATCACGCCCAATCCCTGGCTGTTCGGCACCGCACTCGTGGTGATCGGCATAGCCACGCTGACCCTGACCAATTCGACCAGCAGCCTGATGCAACTCTCCATAGAACCTGCGATGCGCGGACGTGTCCTGGCGCTACGTCTCGCCGTCGGGGTGGGCACGACGCCGATCGGGGCGCCCATCGTCGGCTGGGTCGCCGACGCATTCGGTCCGCGTTGGGCACTGTGCATCGGGGCGGCCGCGGGCTTCGCCGCGGCAATGGTCGCGCTCGTCTACTTGGTAAAGCACCGCGATCTACGTGCACGTCTCGGCGGTTGGCGCCTGCGCTTCATCAAGTGAGTGCGGCGATTCGCCCTCCAACGGTCGATAGAAGTGAAGCAATCTCACAGGCAGCGTTCCTGCCCGATGCATGACATGTGCGAATGGCGCCAAAGCGCAGTTGGCGGTGGTGGCAAGCGTGCCGGCGTATGATTGCGTGCGCAACGTCAGCACCTTCCGAAATGAAAATCTCCATCGCGTGTTTGCCCGAACATCCCAGCATTGCGCAGTCCTGCGAGCTCATCGAGACCGCGCCATTGAGCTACTGGATGCCGGTATTGAATCGGCTTCGGCAGGCGTTTCGGTTGCCGGGCGATGAGTGGACGCGGATCCCGGAAGGCGCCAATGCCTTGTTCCAGCTTGGCGACGCGGTGATCGTCAAATTGGTGCCGCCCAACTGGCGCCAGCAAGGCGAAAAGGAACGCCTCGTCGCACCGTTGCTGGACGGCAAATTGTCGCTGCAGACGCCGCGTCTCATCGGCGGCGGCGTGGTCGACAACTGGGTGTTCGTGATCTGCAGCCGCCTGCCGGGCTGCTCGCTGGCCGATGTCTGGCCGGCGCTGGATGTCGGCCAGAAGCGTTCGATCATGCTGCAGGTGGGAACGCTGCTGCGCGAGCTGCGCAGCGTCGCGTTCGATGCCGACGTCGCGATCCGGGTGGAGTGGCGGCACTACATCGCCACGCTGATCTGCGACTGCCTCGCGCGGCATCGGCGCAATGCGATGCCCGCGCATCTGGCGGCGCAAGTCATGCCCTACATAGAAGCGGCGGGCGACTTTGCGCCGCCCGCGCAGCCGCGCTTCATCCACATGGACATCCATCCCTGGAATTTGATGGCGCACGACATCCAGGGAAAGTGGACCCTCAGTGGATTGCTCGATTTCGGCGATGCGATCGTCGGCCAGTGCGATCTGTTCGAGTTGCTGACACCGCTGATCTTCATGGCGCAAGGCGACCCGATCCTGGTGAAGGCGCTGCTCGATGCCTACGGCCTGCTCGACGGCTACGATGCGCCAACCCTGCGCCGCCGGCTCATGGCCACCGCCTTGATCAGGCCCGATTCGGACCTCGGCTTTTGCATGCAGCAGGTGCCGATCAGCGGACCGCGCGACACATGGGAACAGATCGCCTTGCAGATGTTCCCGTTGTGAGCCGTGGCAAGCGCTGAACTGCATGGAGCGCGGGGTCGGTCGATCGCCTGCGATGCACGTTGTCGGACACGGCGCCGGCGCAGCACGCCAGCGGCGTGCGCCGCGCGCTGAACGACGCACGAGCCGAACACGACCTATCGACGTAAGCGCGGGAGCGGCTGTACGCCATCAATCCACTGCGCTCCGACGTGCAGGAAGCACAGTCGCACTCGTCAGGTCGGCAGCGCCGGCGGATAACCGCGGATCTTCGTACGCAGGCCCTGCCGCGGCGACACGCAGGAGATCTGCATGCGCGCACCGCTCTCGTGCGGCATCTGCCTGGATGATCCTTGCGCTGCGTCGGCACGTAGCGGAACAAGTGCGCCGTGCGCCAGCCGCGCACGACGGGGCGGACAGCCCGCCCCCCGGGCGGACCGCCTCGATCAAGCGGCGACGGAGAACGAACTCGATGCGCTGGCACCGCTGGCGAAACTGCGGTATTGGTTCGACGCCAACTTGGCCAGCAAGGCATAGGCATCCTGCGCGCCGCTGTCGCTGCTGGCACTGGACCCCGAACTGGCGGTGGAACTGCCGGTACCGGCGCTGGCAGTGTCGCTATCCTGCGTACCCCGCGGCGGCGGCGATCCCATCGGGCGCGTGCCCTCCTTCAGTTCCTGCAGGTTGATCCCCCCATCCTGATCGCTGTCGAGCGTGGCGAACAGGTCGCTGCTGTCGCTGCCCTGGCTGGCCGCGCTCAACTCCTCGCTGCTGATGGTGCCGTCGCCGTTGGTATCCAGGCTGTTGAGGATCGACTCGGCATTCACCTTGTCGCCGCCTCCATGGCGCGGCGGCGCCAATGCCTGGCCGAACTCGCTTTCGCTGACGGTACCGCCGCCATCCTGGTCGAGCATGCTGAGCAAGCCGTCGATATCGATGCTCGAGCTGCTGTCGCCATCACTGTCGCTGGACTTCAGCGCCGCGCTCAGCTCGGAACTGCTGAGGCTGCCGTCTCTGTCGCTGTCGATGCTCTTGAACAATTGCTGCAGCGGATTCTGCTGCTCGGCCTGCGCTGTCTGCGCGAGCGCACTGCTGGCGGTACTGGTGCGGCCGACGGCGTAGGCCGAACCGCCACTGCTGATGCTGCTGATCATGCTGACCCCTGGTCATGAAGTGCAGTCGTGGAACGCAGCCATCGCTGCGGTCGTGGCTGCGCCGACGCGGCAACCCGACGCAGGCAGTGTCGATGCAAGGTTTGTCAGCAAGATATCGACTTTGTATCGACACTGAAACACGCGATAAAAATCACATTGCAGCCGCGACCGACGATACGACGCGGCGCGAGGCAGCCGCTGGTCGAACGCGTGCCGGGCGCGCGCGCCGGCAGTGTCATCGCGCCGGCCGCCGCGGCCACGCGGTGCACCGCGAGCGGCGCGGCGCCGGCAGCTGACACGCGAATCGGCGATGCCCGGCGTGCAGGCACAATTGAACCGATCTCCATGCCGCCTGCAACGCGGCACGGGATCAGCGCGCGGCAGGCATTCCCAGCCGATGCGGCTCGAACAGGTAGCCCTTGCCGCGCACGGTGCGGATCCATTGCGGCACCAGCGGGTCGTCGCCCAGCTTCTGCCGCAGCCGCGAGACCTGCAGATCGATGCCGCGACCGCCCTGGGGAACGCTGCCGTCGCTGTCGCCGATCGCCGCCCGCAGGTCCTCGCGGCTGAGCACGTTGCCGGGCTGCTCGAGGAACACCGCCATCAAGCGCAATTCGCTGGGCGACAACGGAATCGCGCGCCCATCCGGCGCCACCGCCTGGTGCCGGTAGGCATCGACCTGCCACGCGCCGTCCTGCGCCGGTGCTGGCGGCGGCGCCGCACGGGTACGCCGCAGCACCGCATTGAGCCGCGCCACCAGTTCGCGCAGGTCCAGTGGACGGCTCAAATAGTCGTCCGCGCCCAGATCCAGGCCGATCACCCGATCCACCGGCTCGGCCTGGTCGGCCATCATCACGATCGCGATGCCGCCGCGATCGCGCAGTTGCCGACACAGGTTCAGCCCTTCGCCGCCGCCGAGGCCGGCATTGAGCAGCACCGCGTCATAGCGATCGGCCGCCAGCTGCGCATACAGCTGCACGCCGCTTTCGGCATCGTGGGTCTGCAAGTTGAAACGGGCCAGATAATCGCGAATCCGGTCGCGCAAGGCCGCGTCGTCGTCCACTACCACTACTTTCGCCAACCACCTGCTGTTATCCGAGGCCACCTGTTCGTTCCGGTCCACGGCTCCGGGATAGCCGCGTTCGCGCATTGGACGCGGTCGGCGGCAACCCCGCAAGAGCCACGCGCGCGGCGCCGAAAGCTCAGTCGGCGGGCGTCGCTAGCGGTTCGATACGGATCGCCAGCAGCTCGCCGCCACCGCTCAAAGCGAAGCGCTGCCTGGTGTTGGCGGCCAACCAGGCGCTGTCGCCGGCCGCCAGCGGCGGCAATCCGCAGTCCACATCGAACTGCGCCTGCCCTGCCAGAAGATGAACGACCCAACAAATTTGCGGTTCGGCAAAGAACAGCATCGGCCCGACCAGCGGCCGATGCAGCAGTTGCGTGCGCAGGCGATCACGACGCCACATCAGGTTGAAGTCGTGGGTGGGGCCGTCGAGCAGTTCGCCGTGCAGCGGCCGCTCGCCGGCGAAGCGCAGCCGCGCGTACGGCGGTTCGAGCAGATGCACGGCGCCGTCGTCGAAGCGCAGGCGCAGGCCGGCGCCGCGCAGCAACACCAGCTCCCGATCGATGCCGGGGAAACTGGAAAAGGCCGCGTCCTGCTCGATCTCGGCGATCGACAGGCGCAGCAGCCAGTCGTCGCTGTCCGGTTGCGGCAGACGCAGGATCTCCCGCGTCCAACCCAGTCCGTTGCGCCAGCGCTCGCGGCGGTAGTCGTTGGCGGGGATCACCCGCGAAGGCATGTTGCACCAGTCCATCGGCGCATTCTGCACGATCCGGCGGCGCTGCCGGATGCAGCGACAGCGGCAGGCATCTGCCGTGATCCCTGCGCCTGTCCCGACCGTCAGCAAGTACGAACGGCGCCGGCGCACGCCAGCCAGCGACCTTGCGAGAATCGCGACGGCCATCGCCTGTTCGGCGACATCGGCGGGTCGCGCCGGCGCAAGGCACATCGGCGCGCCAGCGCGTACAAGCCGCAGCGCGGCGACATGCGTGGCACTGCGGGATCGTGGCTGTTGGGCAGGGAGGCTGCTTGTGTGCGGCGGCGCGAGGCCGGGCCCGTACCCTCATCCGACCCTGCGGGCCACCTTCCCCCCGAAAAGGGGGCCATGCATGGTCCCGACGGGAGAAGCAACAACCTAGCCCCTCTCCCACCGGGAGAGGGGTTGGGGTGAGGGTACGGCGCGCAGCGCCTCATGGATCCAGGAGCCGATCGGACGCGCGCGCGACCGCACCTTGCCCATGCGCCCGCCGCCACGGCAGCTGTCTGCAGCAGGACAGCCGCCGGCAGCAGGAGTACCGAAGCGCGACGAGCGGGCCGGCGCGAAGCGCCGGACAAAAACCTTCGCCCACAAAAAACGTCGCCCGGCTGCACTTCACTGTGCAACACCGGGCGACGATGTACGTCCTTGTCGGCTTCCTGCCTCCCCCGCTGAGCGTCCTGCTCAGCGAGGTCGCGACCGCGCGTCCTGCGCCAGCCGTATCCTCTGTCCTTTCAAATCCCTTGAATGCCTTTAAATCCGTTTAATCCTTAAATCCGTTTAACGCCTTTCCACCGGCTTGGCGGCTGCCGTCCTGGCTGCCGTCGGCGTGGTCGCCTTCGTGGCTCCCACTTCGATCCGGTCGTGGTTCCGTTCGACCGTCTTGAGTCCGATTCCCTTCACCTGCGTCAGGTCCTCGACGCTTTTGAAGGGGCCGTGCGCCTGTCTGTAGTCGACGATCGCCTGTGCCTTGGAGGCACCCACGTTCAACAACACCCGGTCGATTTCCGCTGCACTAGCGGAGTTGATGTTGACCTTGTCCGCGGCGAGCGCGGAACCGGTCAGCAGCAACGCCAGGACCAGAGACTTCAGGACCACGATAAAAGACTGCATGGCAACACTCCTTGTGACTTGGATGGGGACTTCACCGGCCTCTCCTGCCGGTGTCGAAAGCATCCCTCGCCACATGGGTACAGCCTATCGCCAACGCCCTTTCCAAACAGCAGGTAAACGGCGCGTCAACGTGTAGGAAAAACCCTACACGGGGGCCGCGGCGTAGAATGGCGGCCATCTCTTTTGCGACAAATCCCGGAGTTCCACGATGGACAATGCCAAGATCGACCGTTTCCTGAGCGCGAAGTGGGACGACGACATCGTCCCGCAGCTGGTCGATTACATCCGCATCCCCAACAAATCGCCGATGTTCGATGCCGATTGGGTCGCCCACGGCTATATGGACGATGCGGTGCGGCTGATGGAGCGCTGGGCGCGCGCGCAGGCCATCCCGGGCCTGGTGGTCGAGGTGGTGCAGCTGGAAGGGCGCACGCCGCTGATCTATCTGGAAGTGCCGGCCACCGGTGCGGAGACCGGCGCGGACACGGTGCTGCTGTACGGGCATCTGGACAAGCAGCCGGAAATGACCGGCTGGGACGACGACCTGGGTCCGTGGACGCCGGTGCTCAAGGGCGACCGCCTGTACGGCCGCGGCGGCGCCGACGACGGCTATGCGCTGTTCGGCTCGCTGGCGGCGATCCTGGCCCTGCAGGACCAGGGCATCCCGCACGCGCGCTGCGTGGTGCTGATCGAGGCGTGCGAGGAATCGGGCAGCTACGACCTGCCCGCCTACGTCGACCACCTGGCCGAGCGCATCGGCAAGCCGTCGCTGGTGGTGTGCCTGGATTCGGGTTGCGGCAACTACGAGCAGTTGTGGTGCACGACCTCGCTGCGCGGCCTGGCCGGCGGCAACTTCAGCGTCAAGGTACTCAGCGAAGGCGTGCATTCGGGCGATGCGTCCGGCGTGGTGCCGTCCAGCTTCCGCGTGCTGCGCGACCTGCTGTCGCGGCTGGAGGACGAAGCCACCGGCAAGATCAAGATCGAGGGCCTGTATTCGGAGATTCCGGAAGAACGCCTGGCGCAGGCCAGCAAGGTCGCCGAGGTGCTCGGCGACGAGGTCTACAGCAAGTTCCCGTTCCTGCCGGGGATGACCCCGATGAACGAGGACCTGACCGAACTGGTGCTCAACCGCACCTGGCGCCCGGCTTTGTCGGTGACCGGCGCCGACGGCCTGCCGCCGCTGGCCTCGGCCGGCAACGTGCTGCGCCCGGAGACTGCGGTGAAGCTGTCGCTGCGCCTGCCGCCGACGCTGGACGGCAAGCGCGCCGGCGAACTGCTGAAGGATGTGCTGCTGCGCGATCCGCCGTACGGCGCCGAGGTGTCGCTGGCGCTGGAGAAGTCGTCCTCGGGCTGGAACGCGCCGGCGCAGTCGCAGTGGCTGACCGACGCGATCGAGGCCGCCTCGCAGGCGGCGTTCGGCAAGCCGGCGATGTACATGGGCGAAGGCGGCTCGATCCCGTTCATGGGCATGCTCGGCGAGAAGTTCCCCGGCGCGCAGTTCATGATCACCGGCGTGCTCGGCCCGCATTCCAACGCGCACGGGCCGAACGAGTTCCTGCACATCCCCATGGGCAAGCGGGTCACCGCCTGCGTGTCGAAGGTGATCGCCGAGCACCATGCCGCCAGCGTGCGCGGCGAGACCACCGGCAGCGCCGCGGTGGCCGGCGGCGAGCAGCACGGCGGGCACGGCTGCTGCTGAGCCTGCGGCGGCCGTCGGCGACGACGGCCGCCAAGCTGCGAGCCCTGCCCGCGTTGGTGCGTCGCCACGGCGTGTGCGCGAGCCGCGCCTGCACGGCCGCTTAAAGGACATCGCCGGCCGCGCCTGCATCCACACCGCATGGCGGGCGAATCTGGCACGATCCGCTTCACTTCCACGTTCGGTACGCTCCCATGCACAACCTGTTCGGCAGCGACAGCTGGCTGTACGTCATCCTGGTCGGCTTCGTGGTCGGCCTGCTGGCGCGCTTCCTGGGTCCGAGCGGCGGCCGCTCCGGCTGCCTGTTCACCGTGCTGCTCGGCATCGCCGGCGCGCTGGTGGCGGGCTGGTTCGGCCACTACATGGGCTGGTACAGCCGCGGCGAACCGGCCGGCTTCCTCGGCGCGCTGCTCGGCGCCATCGCCCTGCTCGCACTGCTGCGGCTGTTCCTCGGCAAACGCTGAGGCCGCACCGCGGCACCGGCACGGCTCGCCATGCCGACGCCGCACGTTTACGCTGTGCGGCCAATGTCCGCCGCAGCGTCCCGATGAGTTCCAGCACCGATCTTCCCGACGCGCCGGACCTGCGCGCCGTACAACGCCAGCACTGGGCGCGCGCCGCATTGGGCGACGCGCAGGCGACGCTGCAGCGCGCGTCGATCGACGCCGGCTGGCGCAGCTACTGGCGCAGCCACGGTGCCGGCGCCAGCCGCGTGCTGATGGATTCGCCCCCGGGCCTGGAGGACGTGCGCCCGTGGTTGCGCATGCACGCGCTGCTGCAGCAAGGCGGCGTGCGCGTGCCGGCGATCCTGGCGCAGGACGCGCAGGCCGGCTTCCTGCTGCTGGAGGATCTTGGCGGACCGACCCTGGCGCAGACGCTGGACGCCGCCTCGGCCGATGCCCACTTCGATGCCGCGCTCGGACAACTGTTGCGGCTGCAGGCGATCGCGCCGCCGCCGGAGCTGGGCGTGTTCGGCGAGGCGCTGCTGCAGCGCGATGCCGGCTTGTTCGAAGAGTGGTTCCTGCGCCGGCACCTGGGCCTGGCATTGGACTGCGCCGAACTCGACGCGCTCGAACTGGTGCAGCGCCGCTTGATGGACAACGCGCTGGCGCAGCCGCGGGTGCTGGTGCACCGCGACTTCATGCCGCGCAACCTGATGCCGGTCGCCGACGGCCCGGCGGTGCTGGATTTCCAGGACTGCGTGCTCGGCCCGGTCGCCTACGACCCGATCAGCCTGTTCAAGGACACCACGGTGAGCTGGCCGCTGGCGCGGGTCGATGGCTGGCTGGCGCGCTACCACGCGCGTGCGCTGCAGGCCGGGATCGCGCTACCGCCGCTGGCGCAGTTCCTGCGCGATGCGGACTGGATGGGCGTGCAGCGGCACCTGAAGAACCTGGGCATCTTCGCGCGGCTGAACTATCGCGACGGCAAGGCCTGGTACCTGGACAACGTGCCGCGCTTCATCGGCTACCTCGACGAGGTGTTGCCGCGGCACCCGCAGCTGCAACCGCTGGCGCAGCTGCTGCAGACGCGGATCAAGCCGGCGCTGGCGCAACGCGCGGCGGCCGACGCATGAAGGCGCTGATCTTCGCCGCTGGCTTCGGCGAACGCATGCGCCCGCTGACCGAACGCACGCCCAAACCGTTGCTGGCGGTGGGCGGCACGCCGCTGATCGTGTGGCACCTGCGCAAGCTGGCGGCGCTGGGCGTGCGCGAGGTGGTGATCAACACCTCGTGGCTGGCCGAGCAGTTCCCGCAGGCGCTCGGCGACGGCAGCGCGTTCGGCCTGCGCATCGCCTATTCCTACGAAGGCGCCACGCCGTTGGAGACCGGCGGCGGCATGCTGCACGCGTTGCCGCTGCTCGGGCCGGCGCCGTTCCTGCTGGTCAACGGCGACATCTGGACCGATTTCGATTTCGCGCAGCTGGCGCCGGAACCGGCCGGACTGGCGCAACTGGCGCTGGTCGATCCGCCGGCCTACGCCGCGCACGGCGATTTCGCGCTGCATGCCGATGCCACGCTGCGCAGCGACGGCGCGCCGCTGCTGACCTACGCCGGCGTGGGCGTCTATCGGCCGGAGCTGCTGCGCGACTGGCAGGCGGCATTCGCCACGCCGATTGCCGACCACGCCACGCCACCGCGCTTCGCGCTGGCGCCGATCCTGCGTGCGCACATGGCCGCCGGCCGCATCCACGGCCTGCACCATCGCGGCCGCTGGACCGATGTGGGGACGCCGCAGCGACTGGCGGAGTTGGATGGAGAGCTGGGTCGCGCGCCGGGATTGGGGATTCGGGATTCGGGATTCGGCAAAAGCTGAGTTCCAGCGACTTCACGCCCAGCGCGCACGGCGATCGAATCCGGGTTTGGAAAGCCTGCCGCCAGCCGCTTCATGCGGACGCGGGCGTGCTCAGCTTTTCCCCATTCCCGATTCCCCACTCCCCATTCCCAGCCTGCGCAAAAACGGCACCGTGACCCGCCGCTGCGCCGCCAGCGATTCGCGGTCCAGGCGTTCCAGCAGCGCGACCAGGCCGGCCAGGTCGCGGCCGGCATGGGTCAGCAGCCAGTCGATCGCCGCATCTTCCAGCACCAGCCCGCGCCGTTGCGCGCGCTCGCGCAGCACCGCGGCACGGCCGGCATCGTCCAGCGGCGACAGCGCGATGCGCGTGCATTGCGCCAGCCGCGAGCGCAGGTCGGGCAAGGTCAGCGCCAGGCCGTCGGGCATCGCCTGCGCGGTGTACAGCAGGGTCACCCCGGCGCTGCGCGCACGGTTGTGGAAATCGAACAGCGCCACTTCGTCCTCGCGCTGCCCGGCGATCGCCTCCAGCCCGTCCAGCGCGACCAGGTCGCGGCCTTCCAGCGCTTCCAGCGCGTCGCGCAGGCGCCCGGATGCGGCCTGCAGCGGTAGGTAGGCGGCACTGCGCCCAGCCTGCTCGGCGGCCGCGCACAGCGCCAGCGCCAGATGGGTCTTGCCGGTGCCGGCGGGACCGGACAGGTAGATCCAGTCCACGTCGCTGCCGTCGGCGACGGCCTGCAATTGCGCCAGCAACCCGGCCGGGGCGCCGACATAGCGATCGAAGCGCTGCTCCGGCGGATAGCGCAACGCCAACGGCAGCTGCGGCACGCTCACGGCTGGTCGGGGCTACGCGGCGGCAGTTCGATCAGCGGCGCGCGCTCGGCGCTGCCATCGAGCAGGATCGCCGATTTGTCGCCCGCATACAGCTCGCTCTGCCGGTATTGCTCGTGCAGGTAGTGCAGCAGCACGTTGGCCACCGCCGCCACCGGCAACGCCAGCAGCATGCCGAGGAAGCCGAACAGCTGGCCGCCGGCCATCACCGCGAAGATCACCGCCACCGGGTGCAGGCCGATCTTGTCGCCGACGATGCGCGGGGTCAGCACGTAGCTTTCCAGCAACTGGCCGACGGTGAACACCACGCCGACCAGGATCATCAGTTGCAGGTCGAAGCCCTTGGACTGGACCAGCGCCGCCAGGATCGCCAGCAGGATGCCGGTGGTCGCGCCCAGGTACGGGATGAAGCTGATCAGGCCGGCGACGATGCCGATCAGCAGGCCCAGGTTGAGCCCGATCAGGCTCAGCCCGCCGGCGTAGATCACTCCCAGCGCCAGCATCACCAGGAACTGGCCGCGGATGAACGCGCCCAGCACGTCGTTGGACTGCCGCGCCAGGCGGCCGACGGTGGCGACGTGGTTGCGCGGGATGGTCGCGGCCACGCGCTCGACCAGGATGTCCCAGTCGCGCAGGAAGTAGAAGGTCAGGATCGGCAGCAGCACCAGGTTCACCACCCAGGTGACCATCGCGAAGCCCGAGCGCGACAGATAGCCGAAGAAGGTCGCGGCGACGCCGCCGGCCTGCTGCCAGTGGCCGCGGATCCATTCGATCAGCCGCTCCGGATCCAGCCAGGCCATCAGCTGCAGCCCGGTCTTCTGCTCGGCCCACGGGATCGCGGTGCCGGTGAACCAGTCGCGCGCCTGCGGCAGCACGTCGATGAAGGTGACGATCTGCCGCTCCAGCATCGGCACCAGGATCAGCAGCGCCAGCACCAGCAACAGCACCATCAGCACGAACACCAGGGTGACCGCCATGTTGCGCGAACGGCCGGCGCGCTCCAGGCGATCGACCAGCGGATCGCCGAGCCAGCCCAGCAGCAGCGCCAGCACGAACGGGGTCAGAATCGGCGCCAGCAGCGCGATCACCCACAGCACGCCCAGGATCACCGCGGCCCATTTCAGGCGGCGCAGGAACTGGGCGATTTCCGCCTCGGGGGACAGCATCATTTGAGCCGGTACTCCGTGCGCTCGGTGTTGAGGATGATCGGCCCGCCCTCGACCGGCACCGTCACCGGCTGCAGCGGGCTGTCGGCGCCGAGCATGCGGTTCAGGCCGGACACGCCGCTGAGCAGGTCAAGGTCCAGTTCCAGGCGGTCGCCGCTGGCCTGGATCGGCACGATGCGCCGCACCACCGAGGTGTTCTGCAGCGCCGCGGACACGCGCAGGTAGTCGTCGGCGCTGCGGATGCCGCTGATCACCACCCTGTACACGCCGGCCGGGCCGGTGCTGGACGCCTTGGCGTAGCGCTTGACCAGCGCGTCGGCGGCACCGTCGGCGCCGGCAGCGATCGCGCGGCGCGCGTCGGCGTCGCTGGCCGACCAGCTGGACAACGTCTTGCCGCTGTCGACGAACACCCAGTCGGCGGTCCAGCCGCCGGACTTGCCGCGGTACAGCTTGCCGATCAGCTGCATCGGCGGGCTGTAGCGCGACGAGGCGCTGGCCACCGCGGCGGTGTCCTGGCGCCAGATCGCGCCGACCAGCGCCTGCTCGGCGGCGCTGCCGGTGGGCAGGCCGAGCCGGTAGCCGCGCTCGATCGCGCGGTCCAGCGCGCTGCGCGCGGCATTGGACTGCTGCACGCCGACCAGGCGCGGGCCGCTGCCGTCATCGATCGCCAGCCACAGCACCGGCTTGGGCCGCGGCTGCGGCCACAGCGGCAGGCCCAGCGCCGCGGCCAGGCCGTCGACGTCGCTCTGCCGGAAGCGCGCGATCAGGGTGGTGCGGAAGGTCGGCGCGCCGCTCGGCGAGGTGCCCTGGTCCTGGCGGTAGTCGTAGCTGTCGACGAAGTTCTTGGCGTTGCGCAGCGCCTGGGTCACCCCCGGGCGCGACATCACCGCGCGGTCGCCGGAGATCTTGCCGAGCACCACGCCCAACGCGCGCGCCACCGCGCCATTGCGGTCGGCCTCGCTCTGGCTGTTGACCGGCACCTCGGCGTCGTAGGGGCTCTGCGCGCCGGCGACGTCACCTTCGGTGCGCAGACCGGCCTGGGCCAGGGCGGCCGCGGCGGGCAGGCACAGCGCGAAAGACAGGAGTAAGGCAAGGCTGCGGCGCATCGAAGGTTCCATTGCTCGGCGTATCCGGGGCGAATTGTTGCCCGAATGCGGGCGTAGCGCCAATGCGGCCTGTTAAAATCGCCGTCTTTCCGCCGACGCCACCGCCCGTGACCACTCCCAAGACCCCCGCCGCCGCCCCGTTGACCTACCGCGACGCCGGCGTCGACATCGATGCCGGCAATGCCGTCGTCGAACGCATCAAACCCTTGGTCAAGCGCAGTTTCCGCCCCGAGGTGATGGGCGGGCTGGGCGGTTTCGGCGCGCTGTTCGACCTGTCCGGCAAGTACCGCGAGCCGGTCCTGGTGTCCGGCACCGACGGCGTCGGCACCAAGCTGAAGCTGGCGCAACAGCTGGGCCGGCACGACAGCATCGGCATCGACCTGGTCGGCATGTGCGTCAACGACGTGCTGGTGCAGGGCGCCGAGCCGCTGTTCTTCCTGGACTACTTCGCCACCGGCAAGCTCGACGTGGAGACCACGGTGGCGGTGGTCGGCGGCATCGCCCGCGGCTGCGAACTGGCCGGTTGCGCGCTGATCGGCGGCGAGACCGCGGAAATGCCCGACATGTACCCGCCGGGCGAGTACGACCTGGCCGGCTTCACCGTCGGCGCGGTGGAGAAGTCGCAGCTGCTCGACGGCGCCAAGGTGCGCCAGGGCGACGTGCTGATCGGCATCGCCTCCTCCGGCCCGCACTCCAACGGCTATTCGCTGGTCCGCCGCATCTACGACCGCGCCGGGCGCCCGGCCGAACTGCAGCTCGGCGACACCACCCTGGCCGACGCGCTGATGGCGCCGACCGCGCTGTACGTCAAGCCGATCCTGTCGCTGCTGCGCGGCGCGCACGCCGACGGCATCCACGCGATGGCGCACATCACCGGCGGCGGCCTGACCGAGAACATCATCCGCGTGATCCCCGACGGCCTGGGCCTGGACATCCGTGCCAGCGCCTGGACCCTGCCGCCGGTGTTCGAGTGGCTGCAGCGCGAAGGCGCGGTCGCCGACAGCGAGATGTGGCGCACCTTCAACTGCGGCATCGGCTTCGTGCTGGTGGCCGCGCCCGACCAGGTCGCCGCGCTGGAACGCAGCCTGGACACGCTGGGCCTGGCGCATTGGCAGATCGGCGCGGTGGTGGCGGCCGGCGCCGGCGAACGCGTGCACATCGGCTGAGCCGCATGGCGGCGGGCAAGCGCGCCTGGCTGGCGCTGACCCTGGCGGTGTTCGCCGCCAGCTGGGTGCATCCGCTGTGGCCGGCGGAACAGGCGATGCATAGTTCGCTGGCGGTGCTGGGCATCGTCTGGCTGGTCTGGCACGACCGCCGCTGGCCGCTGCGCAGCGCGCACTTCGCCGCGATCTGCGTGTTCATCAGCGTGCACAACATCGCCGCGCACTGGCTGTATTCCAACGTGCCCTACGACCAGTGGCTGCGCACGCTGAGCGGCGGTTGGTCGCCGAATGCCGCGTTCGGCTGGCAGCGCAACCACACCGACCGGCTGATCCACCTGCTGTTCGGAGTGTGCTTCGCGCCGGCGCTGCGCGAGTACGCGCGGCAGCGCTGGCCGGCGCTTTCGCCGCGGCAGGCGTTCGTGCTGGCGACGATGGCGATCATGTGCGCCAGCCTGCTCTACGAGTGGCTGGAATGGCTGATCGCACTGCTGCTGTCGCCCGAGCAGGCCGAGTCCTACAACGGCCAGCAGGGCGATCCGTGGGACGCGCACATGGACATGCTGCTGGCCACCCTGGGCTGCGCCAGCGCCTGGCCGTGGCGGCGCGCCGGCCACCCCATCCCATTGACGCGCTAGAGACCGCACGATGTCGCTGCCCCCGCCCCTGCCCACCCCGGACCTGGATCGGATGGCGTCCCTGCGCGCCGAATCGGATGTCCGCACCCTGGCGACCCTGTACGCGGTGATGGCGTGGCTGCAAGGCCTGTCGGTCCTGTTCCTGGGCGGCTTCCTGGCCTTCGGCATCCACTACGAAGCGGCCAAGACCGCGGCCGGACAGAGCGCCCACGACGCGAGCAACGGCCAGGCGGTGATCGTCATGTTCTCGGTGATGCTGGCGCTGGGGCTGGTGATGCTGCTGGCGAACGTGGCCGCCGCGTTGGCGCTGCGCCGGCGCCGCCAGCTGACGCTGTGCAAGGCCGCCGCGACGCTGGGCTGTTTCGGTTTCCCGCTGGGCACCGCGCTGGGGGTGTGGACCCTGCTGGCGCTGCAGCGCCCGGCCTGCGCCGCGCTGTTTCGGGACCCGCGCCGATGACAATCCGCCTGGCGGTGCTGGTCTCCGGCCGCGGCTCCAACCTGCAGGCCCTGCTCGATGCGATCGCCGCCGGCGCGCTGGACGCGCAGGTGGTCGGGGTGTTCAGCGACCGCGCGCAGGCGCAGGCGCTGGCCAAGGTGGCGCCGGCGCAGCGCTGGTCGGCGGCGCCGAACGGCTTCCCCGACCGCGCCGCATTCGACCAGGCGCTGGGCGACGCGGTCGCCGCCGTGCAGCCGGACTGGATCGTCTGCGCCGGCTACATGCGCATCCTCGGCGCCGGCTTCGTGCAGCGCTTCGCCGGCCGCCTGCTCAACATCCACCCCTCGCTGCTGCCCAAGTACCGCGGCCTGCACACGCACGCGCTGGCGCTGGCGGCCGGCGACACCGAACACGGCGCCAGCGTGCACTTCGTGGTGCCGGAACTGGACGCCGGCGCGGTGATCGCGCAGGCGCGGGTGCCGGTGCAGGCCGGCGACCGCGCGGAGGACCTGGCGCAACGCCTGCTGCCGCGCGAGCACCAGTTGCTGTGCGCGGTGCTGCAATTGGCCGCGGCCGGACGCCTGGCTGAACGGGATGGCAGCGTCTGGCTCGACGGTCAGTGCCGGTTTAGTCCGCTGCGCCTAGATTGCCAGGGCATGCTGATTCCCTGAATACGCCGCAGCTTCTTCAATCCCGCTGCGGCGCATCCGCGCCCCAACCCCCTTCCCTTGCAGCCGATCCCATGAAGCCCCTTCCGCGTCAGTTCGCTGTTCTAGCCGTGACCTGCCTCGGCCTGCTGGCGCCGGCCGTCGGCGTGCTGGCGCAGGCGCCCCCGCCGCAGACGGCCGCGCCGACGCCTCCCGCGCAAGCGCCGACTGCGCCTGCCGCTCCCGCACCCGCCGCCGCCGGGCTGCAGGCCGCGCCGTGGATGGCGCCGCCGCTGCAACCCTTCGTGGCCACCTATCAGGCGCTGTACAAGGGCAAGCAGGCCGGCGATGCGCGCATGGAAGTCAGTCACGGCAATGGCGACAAATGGCGCGTGGACCTGGGCGTGCAGGGCCGCAGCGGCTTCGCCAGCATCCTCGGCCTGAACATCGAGCAGAGCACGGTGTTCCGCACCCAGGACGGGCGTTACGTGCCGCAGAGCCAGAGCACGGTGAAGAAGGCGATGTTCTTCGGCAAAAAGGTCACCGGCGTCTACGACTGGAGCAAGGGCGTGGCGCGCTGGGACGGCGACCTGAAGAAGGATCGGCAGCAGCCGATCCCGCTGCAGCCCGGCGACCAGAGCGCGCTGCTGATCAACCTGTCGATCATGCGCGACGCGCAGCCGGGCAAGACTATGACCTACCGCTTCGTCGATGTCGGCCGCGTCCGCGAACACATCTACCACGCCGCCGAGCAGACCGAGACGGTGCAGGTCGGCGACATCAGCTACGACGCGCTGCGCGTGTCGCGCACCAATGGCGGCAAGAATGAGACCATTCTGTGGATCGCCAACGGTGTGCCGACGCCGGTGCGCATCCTGCAGCGCGAAGACGGCGAAGACCGCATCGACCTGCGCCTGACCGAATACCAAGGAGTCTGACCATGACACGCATCGCCCGCCCGCTGTCCGCCGTCGCCGCCGCCCTGCTGGCGCTGGCCAGCCTGCCCGCCCTGGCGCTGGAGCCGTTCAAGGCGGACTACCAGGCCAGCTACATGGGCATGCAGGCCAACGGTTTGATGACCCTGGCCAGCGAAGGCAACAACCGCTGGCGCTACAGCCTGTCGATCAAGAACCAGGTCGCCGACCTGAGCCAGAGCACCGTGTTCGAGGAAAAGGGCGGACAACTGCGCCCGCTCAGCAGCGACGACCGCTCGCTGTTCCTGATCAAGAAGAAGGCAGTGACCGCCAATTACGACTGGAGCACCGCGCAGGCGACCTGGGCCGGCGACGTCAAGCCCGACCGCCGCGGCCCGGTGAAGCTGCAGCCCGGCGACATGGACGCGCTGCTGATCAACCTGGCGATCGCGCGCGACGTCAATGCCGGCAAGACCCCCAGCTACCGCATGGTCGACGAGGGCCGCGCCAAGCCGATGACCTACAAGGTGGCCGGCAAGGAAACCATCACCGTCAACGGCAAGAGCGAGCAGGCGACCAAGGTCAGCCGCAGCGACGGCTCCAAGGAAATCATCGCCTGGATCGTGCCGGACATGCCGGTGCCGGTGCGCATCCTGCAGCGCGAGAACGGGCAGGACGCGCTGGACCTGACCATCAAGACGCTGCACTGATCGTTCGGTAACGCACGCGGCGGCCGCATTTCGCGCAGACGCTGCCACAAAAAAGGGCGGACCGGTCGGTCTGCCCTTTTTTGTTGTCCGCTCGCCAGCGGCACGCTTCGCTGCAGCCATTGGCAGCGAAGCCCCTGCACGCCTCGCGCCACCAGGCACCGCGCGCAGCGGACGCCGACGGGCGCCTGCCTGCGCAGCTGGGCAGACGAGACGGCGCCTGCGCGCCCGCCGACTTACTTCTTCGCGTCGGCGGCTGGCTTCTTGGCGTCGGCGGCTGGCTTCTTGGCGTCGGCGGCCGGTGCGAACGTGGTGCGGCAGTCCACGCGGATCTGCGTGCCGCTGTTGCGCCAATAGAAGGTGCTGCATTGGCGCGGGCCGTCCTGGCTGCGGGTCACGCCGACCGCGTAGAACGCCTGCGCGATCTCGCTGCGGCTGACCTGGCCGTCGCCGTTCCAGTCCATGTCGCGCTGTTCGATGCCCTGGGTGATGGCGATGCCCGCATACCAGGCGTAGCCGACCCAGGCCAGCACCAGGATCACCACCGCCAGCAGCACCTTGCGCCGGCGGGTAAAGCGGCCTTTGAGGATCATGCGATGCGCCGGATGGACGCGCCCAGCGCCCCCAGCTTCTCCTCGATGTTCTCGTAGCCACGGTCCAGGTGGTAGATGCGGTCGATGGTGGTGTCGCCGTCGGCGACCAGCCCGGCCAGGATCAGCGAGGCCGAGGCGCGCAGGTCGGTGGCCATCACCGGCGCGCCGCTGAGCCGCTCGTTGCCGCGCACGATCGCGGTATGGCCTTCGACCTGGATGTCCGCGCCCAGGCGCAGCAGCTCGTTGACGTGCATGAAGCGGTTCTCGAAGATCGTCTCGTTGATCACGCCGACGCCGTCGGCCACGCAGTTGAGCGCCATGAATTGCGCCTGCATGTCGGTCGGGAACGCCGGGTACGGCGCGGTGGTCAGGCTGACCGCGCGCGGGCGCTTGCCGTGCATGTCCAGGCGGATCCAGTCCGGGCCGGTCTCGATGGTGGCGCCGGCCTCGCTCAGCTTGTCGAGCACCGCGTCGAGCGTGTCGGCGCGCGCGCGGCGCACGGTGACGCTGCCGCCGGTCATCGCCGCGGCGACCAGGAAGGTGCCGGTCTCGATGCGATCGGGCAGCACCGCGTGGCGGCCGCCGGACAGGCGTTCCACGCCATGCACCACGATGCGCGAGGTGCCGGCGCCTTCGATCTTCGCGCCGAGCGCGATCAGGCAGTCGGCCAGGTCGGTGACTTCCGGCTCCATCGCCGCGTTCTCCAGCACGGTGGTGCCGTCGGCCAGGGTCGCGGCCATCAGCACGTTCTCGGTGCCGGTGACGCTGACCATGTCGAACACGTAGCGGCCGCCCTTCAGCCGCCCATTGCTGGTGGCCTTGATGTAGCCGTTCTCGACGCTGATCTCCGCGCCCAGCGCCTGCAGGCCCTTGATGTGCTGGTCCACCGGCCGCGAGCCGATCGCGCAGCCGCCGGGCAGCGACACTTCGGCCGCGCCGAACTTGGCCAGCAGCGGACCCAGCACCAGGATCGAGGCGCGCATGGTGCGCACCAGCTCGTACGGCGCGACGTGCTGGTCGACCTTGCGCGGATCCACGGTGATCGCGCTGCCGCGCGCCAGGGTGCCTTCGTCGATGGTGACTTCGGCGCCCAGTTCGCCGAGCAGCTTCACCGTGGTGATCACGTCGTGCAGCTGCGGCACGTTGGTGATCTCCACCGGCGCATCGGCCAGCAAGGTCGCGCACAGGATCGGCAGCACCGCGTTCTTGGCACCGGAAATGTTCACTTCACCGTGCAGCGCATTGCCGCCGGTCACTACGATTTTGGCCATGGGTCTCGGGGGATTCGAAAATGAGGAAACGGAAAGGAACGCGTGGACGCTGCTCAGCCAGCCTGCTCAGCCGGCCTGCTCGGGGGTCAGCGTGGTCAGCGCCAGCGCATGGATCGCCCCGCCCATCAGCTCGCCCAGCGTCGCGTACACCATGCGGTGGCGGGCCAGCGGCAGCTTGCCGGCGAAAGCTTCGCTGACCACGGTGGCCTCGAAGTGCACGCCGTCGTCGCCCTGCACCTGCACGCGCGCGCCGGGCAGGCCGGCCTCGATCAGTTTACGGATGGTTTCGGCGTCCAACGGGCTTTCCTAATAAAATGATCGGCCATTCTACCCTCCGACCGGCATCCGCATGGCTGTATCGCCCCTGTCCCCCGACGCGATCGACGACGCCAGCCTGGTCGCCAGCGGCCGCCGCGTGGTCGAGATCGAGCAGGCCGCGCTGGGCGCGGTCGGCGCGCGCATCGGCGCCGAATTCGCCGCCGCGTGTCGGTTGATCCTGGCCTCGCGCGGGCGCGTGGTCGCCACCGGCATGGGCAAGTCCGGGCACGTGGCGCGCAAGATCGCCGCCACCCTCGCCTCCACCGGCACCCCGGCGTTCTACGTGCATCCGGGCGAGGCCGGGCACGGCGACCTGGGCATGATCACCGATGCTGACGTGGTCCTGGCCCTGTCCTATTCCGGCGAATCCGACGAGATCCTGATGCTGCTGCCGGTGCTCAAGCGCCAGGGCAATGCGGTGATCGCGATGACCGGCCGCGCCCAGTCCACGCTGGCGCGCGAGGCCGACCTGCACCTGGACGTCAGCGTGCCGGCCGAGGCCTGCCCGCTGGACCTGGCGCCGACCTCCAGCACCACCGCCTCGCTGGCGCTGGGCGATGCGCTGGCGGTGGCGCTGCTGGACGCGCGCGGCTTCACCGCCGACGACTTCGCCCGCTCGCACCCGGCCGGCAGCCTCGGCCGGCGCCTGCTGCTGCATATCACCGACGTGATGCACGGCGGCGACGAACTGCCGCGGGTGCGCGAAGACGCCAGCCTCAGCGAGGCGCTGGTGGAGATGAGCCGCAAGCGCCTGGGCATGACCGCGGTGGTCGATGGCGACGGGCGCCTGCTCGGCCTGTTCACCGACGGCGACCTGCGCCGCACCCTGGACAGCGCGCTGGACGTGCGCCAGACCCGCATCGCCGACGTGATGACCCGGCAGCCGCGCACGATCGGCGCCGACCAGCTCGCCGCCGAGGCCGCACGGCTGATGGAAACCCACAAGATCAACGGTTTGATCGTGGTCGACGGCGACGGCCGCGCAGTCGGCGCGCTCAACATTCACGACCTGTTGCGCGCCAGAGTGGTTTAACAGCCTGAACTTGTTCACCGCCTGCCGGCGCCCTGCGCCGCTGGCCCTGGCCTGCTGGAAAGCCGGCCTTCCCCGCCCCGATATAGCGAACCATGCCCTATTCCCCGCTGGCCGACCTTCCCGCCGACCTGATCGACCGCGCCGCGCGCATCCGCCTGGCGTGCTTCGACGTGGACGGCACGCTGACCGACGGCCGCCTGTATTACGACCGCGACGGCAACGAGAGCAAGGCGTTCAACGTGCTCGACGGCCAGGGCCTGGTGCAGCTGCGCCGGCACGGCATCGAGGTGGCGCTGATCACCGCGCGGCCCAGCCTGGCCGCGGAGAAGCGCGGCCAGGAACTGGGCCTGCTGGTGCAGATCGGGGTCAAGGACAAGCGCGCCGGGGTGCAGGCGCTGTGCGACGAGCGCGGGCTGAGCCTGGATCAGGTGTGCTTCATGGGCGACGACCTGCCGGATCTGGCGCCGCTGCGCGTGGTCGGCCTGGCGGTGGCCCCGGCCAATGCGCATCCGTGGACCGCCGAGCACGTGCATTGGCTGACCCGCGCCCGCGGCGGCGAAGGCGCAGCGCGCGAGCTGTGCGACGTGCTGCTGGCCGCGCAAGGCCATGTCCCCTCGCTGCTGCAGGAGCATGGCGCATGAACTGGCGCACCGTTCTCGGCGGCCTGTTGCTGGTCGCGGCCCTGGTCAGCGGCTGGTCGGCCTGGCAGCAGCGCAGCAAGCGGGTGCCGACGACCGACTCAGAGGCGCGCTCGGACTACATCGCGCACGATTTCCAGATCGTCGCGCTGGACAAGCAGGGCAAGGAGTCGATGACCCTGCGCGCGCCGCAGATGGAACGCAGCCGCGCCGACCAGACCATGGCGATCGAAACCCCGCTGTTCCTGCTGCCGGACGCCAATGGCCAGCACTGGGAAATGCGCAGCAAGACCGGCTGGGTCAGCGCCGACGGCAACGAACTGCGCCTGCGCGGCGACGTCGCCGGCGACAGCCCCAAGGTGCCCAGCATCCCGCCCACCACCTTCCGCACCCAGAGCCTGGACGTCTTCCCGCAGACCAGCACCGCGCGCACCGCCAAACCGGTCACCATGACCCGGCCCGGTATGATGCAGTCCGGCGTCGGCTTCGAGGTCGACTTGAAGTCCCGGCAGTACAAGCTCCTTTCACAGGTCAAGACCCGCTATGAACCGAACGCTGCCCGCTAAGCTCGCGCTGCTCGCCCTGCTGCTGCCCGCACTGGCGATGGCCAAGTCGACCGATCGCAATCAGCCGATGACGATCGAATCCAATGACCAGAGCGGCAACATGCTCGACGACAACGGCAAGATCCGTTACACGGGCAACGTCGTCATCGTCCAGGGCACACTGGAGATCCATGCCAGTACTGCCGACGTATTCCGCAAGGACGGCGACATCGACCGCGTCGTGCTGACCGGCAAGCAGGCCACGCTGAAGCAGGAACTGGACGACGGCTCGCCCATGGATGCCGTGGCCGACAACATCGACTACAAGGTCGGCACCGACACCGTGGTGTTGACCGGCAACTACCGCATGACCTCGCCCAAGGGCACCAATGCCGGCCAGCGCATGGTCTACAACACCAAGACCGGCGACATGCAGGGCGGCGGCGACGGCACCCGCGTGCACACGGTGATCCAGCCGAAGAACGCGGCGCCGGCCGGCGCCCCTGCCGCTGACGCCAAGCCAGCCGCCAAACCGGCCGCCAAGCCCGCCGCGACGCCGGCCAAGCCCACCACGCCGGCCAAGCAAGGAGGCCAGTGATGCTGCTCGCCGAAGGCCTGCGCAAGCGCTACAAGCAGCGCGAGGTCGTGCGCGAGTTCGCGCTGACCCTGGAGGCCGGCGAAGTGGTCGGCCTGCTCGGCCCCAACGGCGCCGGCAAGACCACCTGCTTCTACATGATCGTCGGCCTGGTCGAGGCCGATGCGGGGCGCATCGTGCTCGACGGCAACGACATCACCGCGCTGCCGATGTACAAGCGCGCCAAGCTCGGCGTCGGCTACCTGCCGCAGGAGCCGTCGGTGTTCCGCAAGCTCAGCGTGGCCGACAACATCCGCCTGGTGCTGGAACTGCGCGAAGACCTGGACGACGCCGGCCGCGAGCGCGAACTGTCCTCGCTGCTGGACGAACTGCAGATCGGCCACGTCGCCGAGCAGCTCGGCGCCAGCCTGTCCGGCGGCGAGCGCCGCCGCTGCGAGATCGCCCGCGCGCTGGCCGCCAAGCCGCGGATGATGCTGCTCGACGAACCCTTCGCCGGCGTCGATCCGATTTCGGTCGGCGAAATCCAGCGCATCGTCACCCACCTCAAGCAACGCGGCATCGGCGTGCTCATCACCGACCACAACGTGCGCGAAACCTTGGGAATCTGCGACCGGGCGTATATCCTCAACGAAGGCAGCGTGTTGGCGCAGGGGGTGCCTGAAGCGCTGCTGGCCAATAGCGAAGTCCGCCGCGTCTACCTCGGGGAAACCTTCAGGCTCTGACCGCGCGGGCGTTGCGCCACGCCCCTTCCCGTTCGGCACAGGCATGAAAGCACGGCTGCAGACATCGCTGGGACAGCATCTGGTCATGACGCCGCAGTTGCGGCAGGCGATCAAGCTGTTGCAGATGTCCAGCGCCGAACTGGAAGTGGAGATCGCCGAGGCGGTGGAGAGCAATCCGCTGCTGGAATGGACCGAAGACGCCGCACCCACGCTCGATGTGGCCGGTGCCGGCCGCGCCGAAGGCGAGGCCGAGGTCGCGCCGCCGGCCGGCGATACGCTGGACAACGTGCCGCAGCACGACGGCGACGACTGGTCAGATGCCGAGCCGGCCTGGAGCAGCGGCAGCGGCGGCTCCTTCGACGACGACGACGACATGGGCAGCGCCGCCGAGCGCGTGGCCGAACCCGATACGCTGATCGATCACCTGCTGTGGCAGTTGCACCTGTCGCACCTGTCGCCGCGCGACCGCAGCATCGGCGCGGCGCTGATCGACGCGCTGGACGACGACGGCTACCTGCGCGAACCGCTGGCCACGATCGCAGAAACCTTGCAGCCGGACATCGTCGCCGAGGAGGAGGAAATCCTCACCGTGCTGCACCAGATCCAGCGCTTCGACCCGGTCGGCATCGCCGCGCGCACGCTGGGCGAATGCCTGAACCTGCAGCTGGACGTACTGCCCGCGGACACGCCCGGGCTGGAGCTGGCGCGCACGATTGCCAATGGCCCGCTGGAGAAGCTGCCGCGCAGCGGCATCGCCGGCATCGCCCACGAACTCAAACGCCCGGCCTCGGCGGTGGAGACCGCGGTCACTCTGCTGCGCTCGCTGGACCCGCGCCCAGGCAAGCAGGTCGGCGAACTCAGCGCCGACACCTACGTGGTGCCGGACTGCGTGATCTGGCGCCAGCGCGGCGTCTGGCATGCGGCGCTGGCCGGGCACGCGCGGCCCAAGGTCACCATCCACCGCGGCTACGAACAACTGATCCGCCAGTGCGGCGAAAGCGACGCCGGCTACCTGCGCGGCCAGCTGCAGGAGGCGCGCTGGCTGCTGAAGAGCCTGGAGGCGCGCGGCGAGACCCTGCTCAAGGTGACCCGCTGCCTGCTGCGCCAGCAGGCCGGCTTCCTCGAATTCGGCGAACAGGCGCTGCGCCCGCTGACCCTGCGCGAGATCGCCGGCGAACTGGGCCTGCACGAGAGCACGATCTCCCGCGCCATCGCCCGCAAGTACGTGCGCACCCCGCGCGGCACCATCCCGCTGCGCGCCTTCTTCGCCTCGGGCATCGACACCGACAGCGGCGGCGAAGCCTCCAGCACCGCCATTCAGGCGATGATCCGGCGCCTGATCGAGGCCGAGAACCCGCGCAAGCCGCTTTCTGACGCCAAGCTGGCCGACCTGCTGAAAGCCGCCGGCGTGCCTGTAGCGCGGCGCACGGTTGCGAAGTATCGTGAGGCCATGAACATTTCCGCTTCCCACGAACGCGTCCGCATCGGTTGATGCATCGGCGGCAGGCGGCAATGGTTCATAAGGTGAATCCCGAACCAAGGAGTATCCGATGCGTATCGAGACCTACGGCCAGCAGATCGAAGTCACCCCCGCCTTGCGCGAGTACGTGGAGACCAAGCTGCAGCGGCTGAAGCGGCATTACGAGGAAACCATCGAGGTCCGCGCCCAGCTGGCGCTGCGCAAGCCCGACCACCACGTCGAGGCCACGGTCAACGTTCCCGGCCGCACCCTGCACGCCGATGCCAGCGCGCAGACCATGTACGCGGCGATCGACCTGCTCGCCGACAAGCTCGACCGGCTGATCATCAAGCACAAGGAAAAGAAACAGGACCACCACGCCGCCGAGGTGCGCGACAATATCGTGTGATCCCGCACACGTTGCTCCTGCCATGCCCTTGACCGATCTTATGGCGGCCGTCCGCACCCAGGTGCTGCCGGCCGCCGATCGCGACACCCTGCTGCGTACCGCTGCCAGCCTGCTGGCCTGTCCGCAAGCCGGCTTCGACGAACTCTTCGCCAGCCTGCGCGAGCGCGAACAGCTCGGCAGCACCGCCATCGGCCATGGCATCGCCATCCCGCATGGCCGCGCCCCGCATCTCGACGCACCACGTGGCGCCTTGTTGCGGCTGGACCAGCCAATCGACTTCGACGGCAACGGCACGCAGGTCGATCTGATCTTCGCGATGGCCGTGCCGGCGCACTACACCCACCAACACCTGATGCTGCTGTCGGAACTGGCCGAACAGTTCTCCGACGACGGCTTCCGCGAGGCCCTGCGCCGCGCCCCCGACGCTGCCGCGCTGCACGACCTGCTCGGCGGCGCGCCCCAGGCCAGCGCCGCATGAGCATGAACACCAGCATCACCGCCCGCGAACTGTTCGACCAGCAACGCGACCGGCTCAACCTGCGCTGGCTGGGCGGGCAGAAGGGCGAACACCGCGAGCTGGAAGCCGGCAACGCGGTGTCGCGGCGCCCGTCGCTGGCCGGCTATCTCAATACGATCTATCCGAACAAGGTGCAGATCCTCGGCACCGAGGAACTGGCCTGGCTGGATTCGCTGGATTCGCGCCAGCGCTGGGAAACCATCGAGAAGATCGTGCAGGTGCGGCCGCTGGCGCTGGTGATCACCAAGAACCAGTCGTGCCCGGAAGACCTGCGCGCGGCCGCCGACGAATCCGACACGCCGCTGTGGGGCTCGCCCAAGCGCGGCCACGAACTGCTCAACCACCTCTCCTATCACCTGGCGCGCACGCTGGCGCCGCGGGTGATCCTGCACGGGGTGTTCATGGAGATCTACTCGATCGGCGTGCTGATCACCGGCGAGGCCGGCTCCGGCAAGAGCGAGCTGGCGCTGGAACTGCTCAGCCGCGGCCATCGGCTGGTCGCCGACGACGCCCCCGAGTTCACCCAGATCGCCCCCGACGTGCTCGACGGCACCTGCCCGGAACTGCTGCAGGACCTGCTGGAAGTGCGCGGCCTGGGCGTGCTCAACGTGCGCGACATGTTCGGCGACACCGCTGTAAAGAAGAACAAGTATCTTCGCCTGATCGTGCACCTGACCCGGCCCATGACCGAACCGACCCCGCATGGCTACGAGCGCCTGACCGGCGATTCCGGCACCCGCCACGTGCTCGACCTGGACGTGCCGCTGATCACCCTGCCGGTGATGCCCGGGCGCAATCTGGCGGTGCTGACCGAGGCCGCCACGCGCCTGCACATCCTGCGCACCAAGGGTATCGACCCGGCGGCGATGTTCATCGCCCGCCACAGCAACCTGCTCGAACGGCGCACGCCATGAACGCGGTGGCGAACACCTCCACCCTGGTGATCGTCAGCGGCCTGTCCGGCTCCGGCAAATCGGTGGCGCTGAAGACCTTCGAGGACCTGGACTACTACTGCGTCGACAACCTGCCGGTGGAACTGCTGCCGGCCTTCGTCAAGAGCCTGGTGCGCGACGACGTCGGCCCCGGCAAGCTGGCGGTGGGCATCGACGTGCGCAGCCGCCACAGCGACCTGGCGCAGCTGTCGCGCTGGCGCGAGGCGGTGGCGCAGTTCGGCCTGGACGCGCGGCTGCTGTTCTTCGACGCCACCGACGAAGCGCTGATCAAGCGCTACGCCGACACCCGCCGCCGGCATCCGCTGTCGCACATGGGCCTGTCGCTGCCCGAGGCGATCGAGCGCGAACGCGCGCTCACCGAGCCGCTGCGCCGCGAGGCCGACGCGGTGATCGACACCAGCACGCTCAACGTGCACCAGCTGCGCCGGCGGGTCACCACCGAGTTCGCGCTGACCAACGAGAACAGCCTGTCGCTGCTGTTCGAGTCCTTCGCCTACAGGCGCGGGGTGCCGGCCGAAGCCGACTTCGTGTTCGACGCGCGGGTGCTGCCCAATCCGCACTGGGATCCGGAACTGCGGCCGCTGACCGGCCGCGACAGCGGCGTGCGCGACTACCTGGACGCGCAGCCGGACGTGCAGCAATACACCGCGCAGATCGTCGACCTGCTCGACACCTGGCTGCCGCGGCTGCGCAACGACACCCGCAGCTACGTCACCATCGCCTTCGGCTGCACCGGCGGCAAGCACCGCTCGGTGTACCTGGCCGAACGCCTGGCCCGCCACGCGCGCGAACAGGGCTGGCCGGAAGTGGCAACGTTCCATCGCGAGCAGGATTGAGGGGCCGGGATTGGGGATTGGGGATTAGGGATTGGCAAAAGCGCGAGCGGCTGCGGCTCTTGCGAATCCCCAATCCCGAATCCCCAATCCCGGCCTTCCAACCATTCCCTGCGCCCTGCCCGACCTGTTAACGTTCTCCCATGGCCTGTGGCATTCTCCTGATTACTCATCCCGGTGTGGGCGCGTCGCTGTTGAGCGTGGCCACCGGATTGTTGCGGCAGTTGCCGCTGAAGACCGAAGCGTTCGAAGTCCCGCTCGATGCCGATCTGGACGCACTGCTGCCGCAGGCGTCGGCGGCGTTGCGGCGGGTCGACGACGGCGACGGCGTGCTGGTCGTCACCGATCTGTATGGCGCCAGCCCGAGCAACCTGGCGACGAAACTCGCCCGCCTCGGCACGCCGGTGCGGCGCGTCTCGGCGCTGAGCCTGCCGATGCTGCTTCGGATCATGAATTACCCCGAACAGGGGCTGGACCAGTTGCCCGCGACCGCGGCCGCTGGCTCGCGCAATGGAGTGGTGATCGACGATGCTTGAACGCGAACTCATCGTATCCAACCGACTGGGCCTGCATGCGCGCGCGACCGCCAAGCTGGTGCAGACGCTGTCCTCGTTCCGTTGCAACGCCACGCTGGCGGCCAAGGGCCGCGAGGTCAACGCCAAGAGCATCATGGGCGTGATGCTGCTGGCCGCCGCGCAGGGCACGCCGGTGACGGTGCGGGTGGACGGCGCCGACGAAGCCGATGCGCTGGAGGCCGTGGTCGGCCTGTTCGAGCGGCGCTTCGACGAGGACAGCTGAGCATGCGGCGCCGGCCGCCGTTCGCGACCACGCCGCCGCGCCGACGCGGGTGCGCGCGGTGAGCCTGCGCATCGCCGGCCATGGCGCCTCGCGCGGCAACGCGCTGGGCCGCGCGCGCGTGCGCCTGCCGCATGCGCTGGACGTGGCCGAACAACGCATCGGCGCAGCGCAGGTGCCCGAGGAACTGGAACGCCTGCACCTGGCGGTCAACGCCGCGCGCGAGGAAATGCACGGCCTGCGCCAGCGCCTGCACGGCGCGCTGGCCAAGGAGGTCGGCGAGTTCCTCGACCTGCACGCGCTGCTGCTCGACGACCCGGAACTGCTGCATGGCCTGGACGAACTGATCCGCACCGGCCGCTACAGCGCCGACTACGCCTTGCGCCTGCAACGCGACCGCCTGGCGACCGTGTTCGACGCCATGGAAGACGCCTACCTGAAAAGCCGCATGGACGATCTGGACCATGTGATCGGGCGCATCCACGCGTTCCTGCAGAAACGCCAGCCCGACAGCGCCGGCCTGGCCGGCGAGATCCTGGTGTGCGAGAACGTGGCGCCGTCGGAACTGGCGCAACTGCAGGCGCAGGGCGTGGTCGGCATCGTCACCAGCGCCGGCAGCGCGCTGTCGCACAGCGCGATCCTGGCGCGCAGCCTGCACCTGCCGCTGGTGGTCGGGGTCGCCGATGCGCTGCAGAAGATCAACGACGGCGACGTGCTGATCGTCGACGGCGTGCAGGGCGCGGTGATCGTCGAGCCCACGCCCGACGACCTGCGCGACTACCGGACCCGCGTGCGCGACCAGGCCAAGCTGCAACGCGGCCTAGGCAAGCTGCGCTCCAAGCCCAGCCGCACCCTGGACGGGGTCGATATCGTGCTGCTGGCCAATGCCGAGTCGCGCGACGACGTGGCCCGCGCGCATGCGCTCGGCGCCGACGGCCTGGGCCTGTACCGCACCGAATTCCTGTTCCTGCAGCGCGACGCGCTGCCCGACGAGGAGGAACAGTTCCGCACCTACCGCGACGCGGTGCTCGGCATGAGCGGGCGGCCGGTGACCATCCGCACCCTGGACCTGGGCGCGGACAAGGCCGACCGCACCGGCCTGACCATGAGCAACGAGCAGAACCCGGCGCTGGGCCTGCGCGGCGTGCGCCTGTCGCTGGCCCGGCCGAAGGTATCGGACACGCAACTGCGCGCGATCCTGCGCGCTTCCGGCTACGGCCCTGTGCGCGTGCTGCTGCCGATGATCAGCGCGCGCGAGGAGATCATGGCGATGCGCCGGCATCTCAAGCGCATCGCCGCGCAACTGCGCCGCGAGGGCCACGCCATCGCCGAACAGGTGCAGATCGGCGCGATGATCGAGGTACCGGCCGCGGCGATCGCGCTGGACACCTTCATCGACGCCATCGACTTCCTGTCGATCGGCACCAACGACCTGGTGCAGTACCTGCTCGCCGCCGATCGCAACAACGAGGCGCTGGGCGAGCTGTATTCGCCGCTGCACCCGGCGGTGCTGCGCCTGATCGCGCAGGTCATCGCCACCGGCCAGGCCCACGCCAAGCCGGTGGCGGTGTGCGGCGAAATCGCCGGCGACCCGGCACTGACCCCGATCCTGCTGGCGCTGGGACTGCGCGAGTTCAGCCTGCACCCGGCGACAATGCTGGAAGTGCGCCGGGTGATCCGCGACACCGACCTGCAGGCGCTGCGCCTGCGCGGCGCCAAACTGCTGCAGGCGCGCGACCGCAAGGGCATCGAGCGCTGGCTGGGTTGAGAGCCGGGATTCGGGATTGGGGATTCGCAATAATCAAGAGCGTGCGCGGCCATCTGCGCAACCGCCGCGCCGGTGCTGGCACAGTGTCCCCTGCCCCAGCTCCCGCGCTTTCAGGCCCCATCATCTTTGGAACGCCGGAATTCCGGATCTGCAGCTGCGCCCTGTGTAGGAGGGGCTTCAGCCCCGACGCTCTACCGGTAAGGCGTCGGGGCTGAAGCCCCTCCTACAGTAAGGAAGCGCCGATTTTCGGGCATGGCGCTTTTTCGCCAGCCCGCCGGCCGCGATTTCGCCGGACGGCGCCGCGCCTTGCGAATCCCCGCTTTTCCACAGCCGAATGGCTGGTCATCCCCAATCCCCAATCCCCGCCCGCTGTGCTTCCCGCAACATGCAGGCGATAATGTTGCGATGAACATCTGACCGACCGCCCGCCTTCGGCGCGCGGCCTTCCACTTTCAGGAGCAGCGCATGGCCGATGCCGTCCGCCACGACAAGACCGCGCGGCAGCTGCGTTTGCTGTCCGATGCGCTGGACAGCGGGCGTCTGGGCCCGGTGCGGCGACTGGTCAATACGCTGGCGCCGGCCGAGATCGGCAACCTGCTCGAGTCGCTGCCGCCCGGCAAGCGCGTGGTGGTGTGGGGCCTGGTCGATCCGGAAGACGACGGCGAGGTGCTGCTGCACGTCGGCGAAGAGGTCCGCGAAAGCCTGCTCGCGGACATGGACCCGGACGAGATCATCGCCGCGGTCGAAGACCTCGACATCGACGATCTGGCCAACCTGGTCGAGGATCTGCCCGACACGGTCATCGACGAAGTGCTCAAGTCGATGGACCGCGAGAACCGCGAGCGCCTGGAACAGGTGCTGTCCTATCCCGAGGACAGCGCCGGGCGCCTGATGAACCCGGACGTGGTCACCGTGCGCGCCGACGTCAACGTCGACGTGGTGCTGCGCTACCTGCGCCTGCGCGGCGAACTGCCGGACCACACCGATCACCTGTTCGTGGTCAGCCGCCGCCACCAGTACCTGGGCCGGGTGTCGCTGGCCGCGCTGGTCACACACGAGGATTCCACCCCGATCAACCGGCTGATCGACGACGAACAGCCGGCCATCGACGTGGGCGAAGGCGCCGACGAGGTCGCGCGGCAGTTCTCCGACCACGACTGGATCTCCGCGCCAGTGGTGGACGACAACAACATCCTGCTCGGCCGCATCACCATCGACGACGTGGTCGACATCATCCGCGACCAGGCCGAGCACCAGGCGATGAGCGCCGCCGGCCTGGACGAGGACGAGGACATGTTCAGCCCGGTGCGGCGCGCGTTCCGGCGCCGCCTGCTGTGGCTGACCATCAACCTCGGCACCGCGTTCATCGCCTCCAGCGTGGTCAGCCAGTTCGAGGGCACCATCTCCAAGCTGGTGGCGTTGGCCGCGCTGATGCCGATCGTGGCCGGCATGGGCGGCAACGCCGGCACCCAGGTGCTGGCGCTGATGGTGCGCGGCCTGGCGCTGGGCCAGATCGGCGCGTCCAACGTCACCGTGCTGCTGCGCAAGGAACTGGCGGTGGCGCTGATCAACGGCCTGGCGCTGGGCATCGGCCTGGGCCTGATCGTGCTGGCGTGGTTCAAGCAGCCGCTGCTGTCGCTGGTGATCGGCTCGGCGCTGACCATCAACCTGCTCACCGCCGCGCTCGGCGGCGTGCTGGTGCCACTGACGCTCAAGCGCCTGGGCTTCGATCCGGCACTGGCCGGCGGCGTGATCCTGACCACCCTGACCGACGTGATGGGCTTCCTCAGCTTCCTCGGCCTGGCCACGCTGGTGCTGCTGTAGGCCAGCCTGCGCGGCATCCGCATTGCCGCGCACGCCGCCGCATCGCCAGCGCGCGCACATGTGTCGGCGTTCTCGCCGTCGCGTGCCGGACGCCCGCGACAGGCTGAACGCCGCGCGGGCGGCGCCTGACTGGCGCATGTCCGGCCCCGGCCCTGGCCGCACGCCGCGCTGTCCCCGAAGCGCCTGGACACCGATACTGGGGATCTCCACCGCCGAGGGCCGCCCATGTCCATGCGTTCGTTGCTGATGCTGCTGTGCCTGTCGATGGTCGGTTGCAGCAGCCTGCCCAGCGACCCGGCCACCGGCCATTTCGTGTCCCGCCAGCTGACCGTGGACGGTCGCCTGTACCGCTACCAGGTGTTCGTGCCGGCGCCGCCGCACCGCCAGGGACAGGTGCCGGTGGTGCTGTTCCTGCACGGATCCGGCGAGCGCGGCAGCGACGGCAAGCAGCAGGCCGATTCGGGCGTGGGTCCGTACCTGCGCCGCCATCTGAGCGACTTCCCGGCGCTGGTGGTGATGCCGCAGGTGCCGGACGAGCAGGAGTGGAACGGAGTCAACGCGACCATGGCGCTGCAGGCGCTGGACGCGGCTAGCGCCGAATTCAACGGCGACCCGCAGCGCACCTACCTGACCGGCATGTCGATGGGCGGCTACGGCACCTGGGAAATCGCGCTGCAGCAGCCGCAGCGTTTCGCCGCGCTGGTGCCGGTGTGCGGCGCGATCCTGTCCCCGCACGAGGACCGCGAATACCTGGTGGTGACCCCGGTGGCGGAACTGCCCGACCCCTACACCGCGCTGGCCGAACGCCTGCAGCGGATCCCGGTGTGGATGTTCCATGGCGCCGAGGACGACGTGGTGCTGCCGCACGACGACCGCAAGATCTACCGCGCGTTCAAGAACCTGGATGCCGACGTGCAGTACACCGAATATCCGGAAGGCAACCACAACGCCTGGGACGCCACCTACCGCGACCCGAAGATGTGGCAATGGCTGTTCGCACAGAAGCGTGGCGGCGACACCGCCGACGCGGCGCCGGAAGCCGCGACCGGCGGCAGCTGATCCGGCGCCGCAGACCGGTACGGTTTCCAGCTCCTACGCCGCTGTAGGAGCGGCTTCAGCCGCGACAAGCGAAGTCAGGCATTCGCAGAACTGCCGGCTGTCTGTCGGGGTTGAAACCCCTCCTACAGTGCACCCAGAAGGCTGCCCGCAAGACCCATGTAGGAGCGGCTTCAGCCGCGACCGAACCCGTCCGACAAGCGACAGCATCCACACCGGAAATGCGCCCGAAGCTGCCGGCACCGAGCCAGAACAAGGCAGGCCAGCCGCCGCAACCAGCCGACAGCGCCAAAGGCGCCTGAACCCCGCCGCGGCGTACTCGCCTGCCGCGAATGTGCGTGACGATACTGCGCGCCCGGCCGGCATGCGCACTGCGCACCCCTCAGCGGCGCAGCATCCACCCACGCGCGAAAACCGCGTACAGTCCGCGCTCGTTTCTTCCCGGGCCGCCCATGGCAACCGACACCGCCTTCGCACAGGCCGACTTCCTCGAACGGCTACAGCGCCTGGACGCGAGCGCCGCCGGCCTCGCCGATGCCGCGATCCCGCCGTTGCTGATCGCCACCTCCGATCCGGCCGCGCCCTGGCAGCTCAGCGAGACCGGGCAATGGCTGCTGCAGGTGCTGAAGGCCAGGCAGGCGCTGTCGCACGCCGCGCACGCCACCACCCTGTCCGCCGATGCGCTGCGCCGTGACCAGAAGTTCGCGCCGCCCGGGCGGCCGTCGCTGCACCTCGTGCAGCTGCGCCAGCAGCAGGCCGCGGCGCAACAGGCGACGCGGCGTGCGAAACAGGACTTCGCCCAGGCCGCGGCCGGCTTCGCGCGCAGCGCCGGTCTGGCGCCGCCGACCAAGCTGAGCCTGAGCGAGTTCCTGCAGCGTTGGATCGATAGGCACGTACGGTAGGGGAATCGGGAATCGGGAATCGGGAATCGGCAGAAGCGTGGCCTGGTCGCTCGCTGCCTGCAATGCGTGCTCGCAGCGCATCCGCAGCGCTTGCGCCTGCTTTCCAAGACCGGTAGGAACGTGCATGAGCGGTCGCCGCGTGCAACGCATAGACGCGGCGCAGCCATGGCGCTGCCGCCCGCTTGCCTGCGTTCGCGCTTCGCTGCCGCCTCGCCGCTGAACGCAAGCGCGCGCACGCTCCGCGAAGTGGTTTGAACGCAAGGCCGGTGGCGACCGGCTTGCTATCCTTGCCGGCCGTTCTTTCTCGCCGATCCGCGCGCCGACTGCCGCCATGTCCGTCCTTCCCCATGCATCCGCCGCAGTCCGCGCCACCGCCCTCGCCGACGGCCGCGCGCATGCGCCCTGCCCGGCCGCACCCGCCACGACGGCGGCATGAGCATGCTCAGCGGACACACGGCGAACCTCGCCACCTGGAGCATCTGCGCGCTGGCCACGGCCGGGGTGATCACGCGGCCGTTCAAACTGCCCGAGGCGCTGTGGGCAGTGGGCGGCGCGCTGCTGTTGATGGTCCTGGGCCTGATGCCCGGCGTCGAAGCCTGGCACGCGGTATTGAAGGGCTACGACGTCTACCTGTTCCTGATCGGGATGATGCTGCTGTCGGAGACCGCGCGCGCCGAAGGCCTGTTCGACTGGGTGGCGATGCATGCGGTAAACCTGGCCAAGGGCTCGCCGCGGCGCCTGTTCGCGCTGGTGTTCGGGGTCGGCATCGTGGTCACCGCGTTCCTGTCCAACGACGCCACCGCGGTGGTGCTGACCCCGGCGGTGTACGCGGCCGCGCGCAAGGCCGGGGCCAAGCCGCTGCCGCTGCTGTTCGCCTGCGCGCTGATCGCCAACGCCGCCAGCTTCGTGCTGCCGATCTCCAATCCCGCCAACCTGGTGCTGTACGGCGGCACCATGCCGACGCTGGGCGCGTGGATGGCCGCCTTCGCGCTGCCGTCGCTGCTGGCGATCGGGGTCACTTTCGGCATGCTGTACTGGGCCGAGCGCAAGGACTTGCGCGGACGCTGCGCCGAACGTGTGGACACGGTGCCGCTGAGCCGCGGCGGCGCCTTCGCGCTGGCCGGCATCCTCGCCACCGCGGCGCTGCTGGTTGGTGTCTCCGCGCTGGGCCTGGAGCTGGGCCTGCCCACCTGCCTGGCCGGCGTGGCCACGCTGGCGGCGGTGTGCCTGGGCGGACGACAGTCGCCGCTGCCGTTGGCCAAGGCGGTGTCGTGGGCGGTGCTGCCGCTGGTGGCCGGGCTGTTCGTGCTGGTCGAGGCCTTGTCGCGCACCGGGGTCATCGCCTGGCTCGCGCAGACGCTGTCCGCCTCCGCGGCGCAGTCGCCGGTGGCCACCGCCGGCGCGGCCGGCACGCTGCTGGCGTTCGCCTCCAATCTGATGAACAACCTGCCGGCCGGATTGATCGCCAGCACCACCATCGCCCAGGCGCATCCGCCGCAACTGGTGGTCGACGCGCTGCTGATCGGCGTGGACCTGGGCCCGAACCTGTCGATCACCGGCTCGCTGGCCACCATCCTGTGGCTGACCGCGATCCGCCGCGAAGGCGAGGACGTGGGCTTCTGGCGCTTCCTGAAAGTCGGCGCGCTGGTGATGCCGCCGGCGCTGCTGTGCGCGCTGGGCGCTCGCTTGCTGCTGGGCTGAGCCGCTACCGCTTTTGTGTAGGAGCGGCTTCAGCCGCGACGAACGTGAGCACCGCGCTTTCCGTTCCTCGCAAAAAACGCAACGCTCTCTTCAGTCTTCATCGCAGTACCTGGCATCAGGTCGCGGCTGAAGCCGCTCCTACAGAAGCGCGGTGCCCTACCCTGCCCGCTGCGCGCGCAGGCGTCGCGCCACGCCGCTGATCAGCGCGATCGCGGCGGTCAGCGCGGCCATCGACAGGAATTGCGCGCGGGTGTCGGGCGAGGCCACCAGCAGGCCGAAGATCAGCGCCAGGATCGCCAGCGCCAGCACGGTCAGCACCGGATAGCCGCGCATCCGGAACGGCAGCCGCGTGCCGGCGCGATCGGCGCGCGCACGCAGGATCAGCTGCGACAGCAGCGAGATCGTCCACACCAGCAGGCAGGTCGCGCCAACGATGTTCAGTAGCGTCGGCAGCACGCGATTCGGATACAGCAATTCCAGCACCGCGGCGACGAAACCGAACAGCACGCTGGCCAGCACCGCCAGCAGCGGCACCTGCTGGCCGTTGGTGAAGGCCAGCGCGCGCGGCGCCTCGCCGCGCTGCGCCAGCGAAAAGATCATCCGCGAGGCGCCGTACAGATTGGCGTTGAGCGCCGACAGCAGCGCGATCACCGCGATCAGGGTGATGCCGGTGGCCGCGCCGGGAATCTTGGCCGCTTGCAGCACCGCGGCGAACGGCGAACTCAGCGCCTCGCTCTGCCACGGCACCACCGCGATGATCACGCTCAGCGAGCCGATGTAGAACACCAGAATGCGCCAGGCCACGGTGCGGATCGCGCGCGCGATGCTGCGCTCCGGGTCGGCGGTCTCGGCCGCGGCCACCGCCACGATCTCGGTGCCGCCGAAGGCGAACACCACCACCAGCAGCGCCGCACCGATGCCGGCCAGCCCCTTGGGCGCGAAACCGCCGTTGCCGGTGACGTTGGACCAGCCCGGCGCGGGCACGTTCGGCAGCCAGCCGGCCAGCAGCGCCACGCCGACCAGGATGAAGCCGACGATCGCCACCACCTTGAGGATCGCGAACCAGAATTCGAACTCGCCGAAATTGCGCACGCCGAGCAGGTTGATCGCGGTGAAGGCGGCCATGAACACCACCGCGACCAGCGGCACCGGCAACGCCGGCCACACCGTCGCCAACAGGCCGGCCGCGCCCACCGCCTCGGCGGCGATCACGATCACCAGTTGCAGCCACCACAACCAGCCCACCGTCGCGCCTGCGGTGGCGCCCATCGCATCGGCGGCATACACCGAGAACGCGCCGCTGGCCGGCTTGGCCGCGGCCATCTCGCCCAGCGCGTTCATCACGATGATCACCAGCGCGCCGGCGACCAGATAGGAGATCAGCACCGCCGGCCCGGCCGCGTGCACGCCCACGCCCGAACCCAGGAACAGGCCGGCGCCGATCGCGCTGCCCAGCCCCATCATGATCAGTTGCCGCGGCTTCAACGCATGGCGCAATACAGGCGCGGCGAACGGGGCGGCGGGACCGGGAGGCATGGACGGATGCGGCATCGGGTTCGTCGATTGGCAGGAATCCCGACACGATACCGCGTCGCGATAGCGCCGTGCTCGCCGCCGCGCGTCAACCGATCCTGAGCGGCTCGCAGAAGGACTTCAGACCCGCGGCCGGCGCTGGACGAGCGCGGCCTCCGCTCAGCGGCACCGAGCGTGCGGCGCAGCGTCCTCACTGGCGAGCGGCGGCCGCCCCGCGCCACCGCGACGCGCTGGTGCGTCCAGCGGCCGCAGCGTCGCTGGCCACCGGACGCGTGCCCGCCGCCCTGCCCTTCGCTTCCCAGGTCCCTTCTCGACCAGCCTGCGCACGCGCAAACGGGGCGCGGCATGCACGGCCGTCAGACGACACCGCAAAGTTCGGGGATACAGAACTCCTGCCCGACAGATAGGCGATACGCAAAGTTCAGAGATACAAAACATTGATATTTCGCCAATTACATCGCATCTCGTTGATTTTAGATATTGACAGCGATACTAACGTCAGAAATACTGAACAAAGCGTCGCGTCGGAAGCGTGGCCCGGCGACCAACGTAGCGCCGCCCAAAGGCGCTACGCCGGTCGCCAGGTACGGTTCCGTCCACACGTGTGATGGCAGGCCAGGAGATGGCCTGCACCGAGCGGTTCGGCCGGAAAGGACCACGGCTGCCGCCCGGCCCAAGCGCAACGGTCCGCTGCATCAAGACAAGGAGAGACACCATGATCAAACCCCTGTTGACCCTGGCCGTTCTGGCCGTCGCATTCACCGCGGCGCAGACCCATGCCACCGGGCAGAAGCTGGAAGCCAACGATACGATCCAAGGCCTGGGCGAACGCGTCCCGGCCGGCAAGAAGAACGTCAGCCTGTCGCCGCTGTTCAAGGTCTACACGTTCGAGAAGTCCGGGCTGACCTTCGCCCAGGTCAACTCGTCGAAGGACGAGGTGATCACCGTGCTCGCGCTCACCCCGGGCGCCCAATCGCGCCTGCCGATCGGCTTGGCCGCCGAAGAGCAGCTGATCGTCGTCAACGACGAGAAGGACCGCCCGCTCGGCATGGTCACCGCCGCCGCGAGCTGCCCGTGCAGCGCCACCGTGGTGTACCAGGACGCCACCCAGATGATCGTCGTGGTCTACGGCTCCAACGGCGAGTACATCACCTCGTACGTGCTCCCGCGCACCAAGGCACCGAGCGCGCCGCAGTAATCGGCTTCACCTGCACCACAGCGCCGCGGCCGGCGACGGCCGCGGCGTTTTTGTTGCGGGAGCAAGCGCCCGAACGCAAAGAGGCCGTGCGCCGCCGTGGCATTCCCTCCCTGAAGGCGATGCCACGGCCACACCAGCCCATCGTCGCGCAAGCCGCTGCACGCTCCGTCGCACCGGTAAGACGTCATGGCCGAACCGCGCCACATGGCGCCCACGCCGCGCTACGGCCCAGCGGGCGAGGCCTGCTGCGTGGACTGTGCCTGGGCGCGGTTCTGCTCGTCGTAGGCGCGGACCAGATTGTGCTGATCGGTCTGGTACACGGTCTCGCGCATGTCCGGCGCTGGCGCGTTGGCGTCGATCTGGGCACGGAAGCCGGGGGTCTTGCCGCTGACGAAGATCTGCTCGTTGTGCAGCGTCGCCCCACTGAGCTGGTCGACACGCTCGATGCCTTCGGCCTTGGCCGCCAGCAGCGCCTGCGCAACCTTGGTGTCGGAGACCTGCAACGGCAGTTGCGCGCGCAAGGCATCGAAATAGGCGCGATCGGGATGGCCGGGCGGGAAGCGATCCTGGGCCTGGTCCTGCAACCGCGAGACATCGCGATTGATATGGTCCACATCGCTGCCGGTGACCAGCTCGCGTTGTGGGTCTCCCTGCGCCAGTTGCAGGCGCGGATCGTCGGGATAAAGCTGCCGCAGGCGCGGATCGGACAGGCCGGTTACCAGTTCGCCATTACGCAGCGCCGCGTAAGTGCGCCGCGCCAGGTCCGGCGTATCGACGGCGGCATCGCCGAGGCGGCGGCCGGCCTCGTTATTCCACAGGTCCATACGATGTTCGTACGGATCGTTGGGATGCGCCGCGCCGATCTCCGCGTCGTTGCCGAAATGGCGGGCGACCCATTGCATGCCGCCGGCGATCTGAGTGACGCGGCCGCTGGTGTAGGCATGGCGGAACGCATCGAGTTGGTCGTTGTGCCCCTGTGCGGCGAAGCTGCCGTCGGGCCGCCTGGCCAGCGGCGTGCCGCTCATTTGCTCGTAGTACCGATAAGCCTCCTGCTCGATCTCCCGCTTGGCGCCTTTCGGGTCGGTGATGTCCACCATGGCTAGCCTCCCTGGCCGCTCTTTTGGAATTCCACGGGACCGGCGTATCCGGGGTATTTCTTCTTGACCAGGATCCTGTCGCCCGGACCCAGGCATGCATCCTCCAGCGAATCTTTCACATGGCCCTCGTCGACGAAGAACTCCTCGTAGGGCAGCGCCAGCACGCGTTCGTGGCCATCCACGGTGAATTTCAGCAACAGCGCGTCGTCGCGCTCGAAACAAAGTCGCTGCCACGGAAAAGCGGTAAGTGCCGAAGCCGGCACCTCCACCGCATCGCGGTCACCCAGCAGCGCATCGACCTGCCGCGCGAATTGTTCTTTGGAAAGCGAAGAATCGGCCATCGTGCATCCTGCAGTCGAGACGAGAGAGAAAATCAGCAAGGCGAGACGAGGGAGTACCGGTACCCGCATAGGCGCGCAGGCAGCGCCAACGGCATGGTACGGCGCGGGCAGCGCCGCGGTGGTGGCGTCGAACATGGGACGTGGCTCCTTCCGCCGTCGATGCCGCATTCTGGGGCATACCGGCACACGGCTCAACATCACGCCGCCACAATAAAGACAGCGAACCCAATGGCGCGAGGCGCGTCGAGCAACCGAGATAGCGTTGCGGGCAGCGGCGCGGCATCGGTTGCTGGATGCTGCGGCAACTGGCCCGTACTTCGTGCGCGATACGCGATGCATGTGTCGCGACAGCAAGCCGCCCTCCGGCTGGAGCGCGGCGAACAGCGCAGGCGCCGATCAGAACTCCTGCCAATCCTTGTCGGTGGCCACCGCGGCGGCGGACTGCAGGCGACGCGCTGCGGTCGGCGCCGGCGCCGGACGGGCGTAGCTCCTCGGCTTCGGCGCCATCGCCAGGACCGGCTGGCGCAGCGGCGCGGCGTTCTCTTCCAGTTTGAACAAGGCCACCGCCTGCGCCAGTTCGGTCGCCTGCTGCTCCATCGACCGCGCCGCGGCGCTGGCCTCTTCCACCAGGGCCGCATTCTGCTGCGTGCTCTCGTCCATCTGGGTCACGGTCTGGTTGACCTGCTCGATGCCGGCGTACTGTTCCTGCGAGGCCGCGGAGATCTCGCTCATGATGTCGGTGACGCGCTGCACCGAGGACACGATCTCCTGCATGGTCTTGCCGGCCTGGCCGACCAGCGCCGAGCCTTCGGCGACACGGCTCACCGAGTCGTCGATCAGTTCCTTGATCTCCTTGGCCGCGCTCGCCGAACGCTGCGCCAGGGTGCGCACTTCCGAGGCGACCACGGCGAAGCCGCGGCCCTGTTCGCCGGCGCGCGCCGCTTCCACCGCGGCGTTGAGCGCCAGGATGTTGGTCTGGAAGGCGATGCCGTCGATGACCGAGATGATGTCGGCGATCTTCTTCGAGGACGCCTCGATCCCGCTCATCGTGCTGACCACCTGGCCGACCACCTCACCGCCTTCCGACGCCACCGTCGCGGCACCGGCCGCGAGCTGGTTGGCCTGGCGCGCGTGATCTGCGTTCTGCTTCACGGTGGAGGTCAATTCCTCCATCGAGGCGGCGGTTTCCTCCAGGCTGGCCGCCTGCTGTTCGGTGCGGCGCGACAGGTCGTCGTTGCCGGTCGCGATCTCGCTGGCCGCGGCATTGATCGACACCGCCGAATGCTTGATCCGGCTGACGATTTCGGACAGCTGCTCGGCGGTGGCGTTGGCGTCGTCGCGCATCTGTGCGAACACGCCGCGGAACTCGCCGTGCATGCGCGCGGTCAGGTCGCCGGCGGCGATGGATTGCAGCAAGGCCGACAGGGACTGCAGGTTGCCGTCGGCAGTGGTCATCAACTGATTGAGGCTCTCGACCATGACCCGGAAGTCGAACTGGAAACTGCCCGCATCGCCGCGGGCGCTGAAGTCGCCGTCGGCGGCGGACTGCGCCAGCTGCTTGATCTGGCCGTTCATCGCCGACAGGTTGGCCTTCACCTCGTCCATGGTCTGGGTCAGCACCGCCTTTTCGCCGGGCAGACGGTCCATGTCCTGGCTGAGGTCGCCGATCGCGTAGCGGCCCATGATCTGCGCCAGCTTCAGCTTGACCTCGATATGCGAGCCGACCACGGCATTGGTTTCCGCCGCCATGCGCCCGTAGTCGCCCGGGAACGCCGAGGCGTCCATGCGGAAACTGATCTGGCCGGCGTCGTGGCGCTTGGCCATGTCCAGCTGCGCGGCGATCAGGCTGCGCAGTTGCTGCTGCATGCCATGCATCGCGCCCAGCAGGCGCCCGGTCTCGTCGTTGGCCAGGGTCTGCACGTCGTTGTCCAGATCGCCGCGCGCGATCGCCTCGGCGGCGCGCGTGGCGCGGCTCAGCGGCACGGTGAGGCTGCGAGTGATCAGCCAGGCCAGCAGCACGCTGACCAGCACCACCGCGACGCCACCGCCGATCAGCATGGCGCGGCCATGGTCCATTGCCGCATTGGCGTCGTCAAAAGCCTTCGCGCCGCGCTGGCGCTGGCGCTCCGAATACGCGTTGATCGCGTCCTGCCACTGCTGGGTGGCCGGCGCGGCCTGCTTCATCAGCACCTGCAGCGCCTCGTCGGACTTGTCGTTCATGCCCAGATCCAGCACTTGCTGGTTGGCGGCGCGCGAGCGTTCGTAACCGAGATCGATCTGCCTGCGCATCTCCGCGCCGGTGGCATCGGTCACCGGAACCGCGTAGAGCTTGTCGTGGACCTCGCTGTATTTCTGCCGCTGCTCGTCGATGCGCTGGGCGAACTGGATGTTCTCTTCTTGCGTGGTCGGCAGGACGATATTGCGCAGATTGACCGCGATGACCGAACTGGCCTCGCGCATCGCGCTGGTGTATTCGAGGAAGGTCATGTTGCGCTTGACGATGCTGTCCATGCGTTCGCGCGCCTGCGCCAGGGTCATCAACCCGGCGACGACGAGCGCGCAGGAAAGCAGGATGAGTACGCCGAAGGCCGCGGAGAGTCGCGTACCGACGTTGTAGCGCTGGAGGAATCCGATCATGGAGGTACCTACTGGGGGAATGGAATGGAAAAGCGCCATGCCTGACAGGTGCGGAACCGGGCACGAAATCGAAAGGCGGAAAAGCCTCGGCGCAGCGCGAGCGCCAAGCCTGATATTTCAATTTCGAGACAGTTTTACGCAACGCAAGCGTCGGTGCTTGGGCCAAGTAACGGCGGCCCCCGCGGATTCTTGATGCGCAATTGTGCATATTTTATTGAACGCCCTCATACAGGTGAGCGGCGTGTGTAGGCAGGCCGCCGCAGCGGCCGCGACGCGACCGGATCGATGAAATCCGCGTGAAAAATGCGCCTGGCCGGCGCCCGGCGAGGGGTCGCGGTACGCAGTGGCGGGTCGTTGCGACCCGCATGCCCTTCGGGATCTAGCTCAGGCCCAGCGGCCGACGCGGTGCGGATCGGTGCACACGCCGCTTGCGTCGCATGCCCGGTGCGCACGCGGATGGACGGCCGGCGTCCGCTCCGGACCACGCCGGGGCGGACGCACGGCAGTCGGATGGCCTACTCGGCCAGGTTGGTGCCCGCGCCGGCCGTGGCGATGACCTTGGCCTTGACCTGCGCCGCCGGAATCGCGGTATAGACGTAGCCGATCGGCTGCGGGAACGTCGTCGACGAGATCCAGGTCGTGGCGTTGGCGTAGGGCTTGCTGGTGCTGTCCGGCACGCTCCAGGTGATGCCGCCGCCGACGTAGTTGTTGATCAGGTCCCAGTAGCCGATCTCGCTGCTGTCGCGCGAGGTCACCGGGTTCTTCGCGTTCTCGAAGTAGTTGGCCTCGATCAGCGCGATCCCGCCCATGCGCACGTTGATGCCGGAGGTGAGCACATTGTTGAAGTAGTTGTTGTAGATGTGGCTCAGCCCGCGGCGTTGCAGCGGCAGCCGCGACTCCACGTTCTCGAAGCGGTTGTGGTGATAGGTGGTGCGTGCGGCGGCGTTCTTGGTGTCGTTGTCGCTGTAGCCGTTGAGCGCGACCTTCTGGTAGTCGTGCACGTAGTTGTACGACACGGTGACGTGGTGGGCACCCTTCTTCATGTCGATGCCACCGTCGAAGGAGGCGTCGCCGGCGCCGGAGCACTTGGTCAGCGAGGCGAACACGGTGTTGTGGTCGATCCAGATATTGGACGGCTCGCCGCTGGAATTGCCTTCCAGCGAGATCGAGTCGGCGTCCTCGCCGCCGGGCAGCAGGCCGATGGTCATGTTGCGGATGATGATGTTGTGCGCATTGCCGCCCACCCACAGGCCGAAGTTCGCCGAGGAACCGTTGGCGCCCTTGATGGTGATGTTGCTCTTGTTCTTGATCTGCACGGTCTTGGCCGGCAACTGCCACTGCGCGCAGACGTTGCCGATGCTGGCGAAGTTGAACTGGCCGGTGTAGTTCAGCACCAGGCCGCCGCTGCCGGAATAATTATTGATCGCGGCCTGCATCGCCTCCATCGTGGCGACGTTGATCGGGATCGCGTTGCCGCCGCCGGTGGTGGCGGCGCCGTAGCCGACCGGGCCGGCGACGGCCGGCGATACGCAGAAAACCAGGGCAAGCGCGAGCGCGCCCTTGAGCGGCTGGATGTTCATCAGACTCTCCCATCTTGCAGCGATAGATGCCTGACGCCCTCGCGGACGCGATGGGCGATGGCACGGGGCGTGGGGGCCGGGCGCAGTCTTCGCCTGGCGCAGGGGCCGGCGCAATCGGCCAAAGCGGGAAGCTAGATCCGCACCTACGATCGCGCCGCAAGACATGCGGAACAGACACGAACGGACAGAGGGAGACAGACAACGACAGGCGAAGACAGGCGCCCGCAACGCACTCGCGCGCGACGTTGCAGGCGTGCCGAAGACGACGAAGAACCGCGATGCAGCGTCATCGGCACGACGCTCGGCGCCGCCCGCCAAACGCGCTCGCTTCGCGGCGGAGACATTCGCGCGTCATTGGCGCATCTGCCGCACATGCAGCCGATGTTGCGCGTGCAGCATGCATCGGCGCAGGCGACACCGGCCGAGCGCCGGCGCCAACGATCGTGCGGACGATCGGAAACGCTACGGGCCGACCGGTGCCGGCGTGATCCTGCCGTGCTCGCGCGCCGCCCACGACACGCGCTTCTGTGCGGACCCGAGCAGCGCGGTGGCGCGGCTGTTGTGCGGCCGCGCGGTATAGAGGATCCACTTGGGCAAGCCAGGCAGGCGCGCGTCGGCGTATGCGACGCGCCCGTGGTCGAAACGCAACAGGCGATAGACCCAGAACAGGTGCGGCTTGCGGTCGCGGGTCAACGATGCATCGGCCCAGACCGGCACCAGTTGCAGCAGTCCGCAGCCGGCACGCTGCGGCAGCGTCCGGTAATCGTCGGCACTGGGTTCGTGGGTCTCCACGTCGATCAAGCGGTAGCCCTCGCCGTCGGACAGCAGCACCCGGCGCCAGGCGTTGCCGCCGGCCAGGCCGACCCCGCCGCTGCCGAGGGTGACGATGAAATCCGGCCGCCGGTCGTGGTTGAGATCCGCCGTTTCCACGCCGTGGAATCCCATCGGCGAGCCGCCCAAGGCGACCGGCGCGACCAGGGCGCGATCCTGCGCATCGAACAGTTGCAACATCGGCATGTCGGTGAAGTCGAGCTGCAGGCGGAGACCGGCATGGCGATAGGTCGTGATCCCGTCCCAGCGCATCTTGCCGCCATCGGCCGGCTCCAACGCCTGGACCTTGCATGCCGCGCTCGGCGGCGTGCCGGCCCAGGGCGGGTATTGCGGATGCCAGGCGCTGGCCAGCGGCGCGGCCGCCAGCAGGCACAGCAGCGCGGCCAGACGCGACGCGGCGCCGTGCCATCGCTGCAACAGGCGTGCGCGTGGCGGCGCCGTCGTCGCGTGGATCCGGCGCATGCGCATGGCCAGCGCAACGTGCGCCATTCTGCTCGGCGCTACGGCACTACATGCAGCGATCGCGACGGCGGCGCCGATACGGGTTGGCACGATCCTTCTCCCTGCGTGCGAATGCACGCGGGCGCGTGCGGCGCGGCACTATCGCCGCGCCGGCGATATCGCGCAAGCGGCGCGCAGCCGCCACGCGCCGCGCAGCCCGCGAACTCAGCTCACCGCGTCGATCTGGTTGTCGGCGCGATCGGCGTCGGGCAGTTTGTGCTCGGGATCCAGGGTCACGTGCAGCACCTTCTGCGTGCTCGGCACGCGGACCTGCGGCTGGGTCTGCTGGATCCAGGTCTCCACCGGCACGCGCTGGTCGAGGTGGCTGCCGTCGGCGAAGTCGATGCGCAGCGTCGCCGGCATCACCAGCTTCTGCCGGCTCTGCAAGGTCACCAGCAGGCCCTTGGCCGGATCGTGTTCGACATAGCTGGCCGCGCGCACGCCCATGTCCAGCTGCCAGTTGTTGAGATACCAGCCGCGCCACCACCACGACAGGTCCTCGCCGGATTCGCTTTCCATCAGCCGGAAGAAATCCGACGGCGTGGGATGCTTGTACGCCCAGGTGGCGATGTACTTGCGGAACGCCGGGTCGAAGCGCGCCGGGCCGAGGATCTGTTCGCGCAGCAGCACCAGGCCCAGCGCGCCCTTGAAGTAGGTCAGCGAATGCCGGTAGGTCTCGCTGGTGGCGTCGGCGCGGTCGAGCAGGTTCGGCGCCTGCGCATCGGCCAGCAGCGGCAGGATCTCGTCGACCGGGTTGCCGCCCTTGGGCGCGTACTCGCTGTCGCGCTTGGGCGCGAATTCACCATGGTTGATCGCATCGGAGGCGTAGACGTCGATGAAGGTGTTGAAGCCCTCGTCCATGAACGCGTAGCGGCGCTCGTTGGAGCCGACGATCATCGGGAACCAGCCGTGGCCCAGTTCGTGCGCGGTGATCCAGAACAGGTCCTTGCCGCCGTCGTGCATGTCGTCGAAGACGATGCCCGGATACTCCATGCCGGCGCCGTGGCCGCCGAGGTTCACCGCCGCCGGCCACGGGTACGGATACCACTGCGAGAAATGCTCGATCGATGCCTTGACGAACTCGGTGGAGCGGTCCCACTTGTCGGCACCGACGCCTTCGCGCGGATACACCGACATCGCCAGCGCATGCTTGCCGTCGGGCAGATTGATGCGCGCGGCGTCCCAGACGAACGCCGGCGAGGCGGCGAAGGCCACGTCGCGGGTATGCGCCATGTGGAAGCGCCAGGTCTGGGTGCCGCTGGCGGTGGGCCGGCTGGCCGCGTCGCCGATTTCGGCGGCGCTGCGGATCGCCACGGTGCGGTCGCTGGCCGCGGCCTGGGCCAGGCGCTGGCGCTGCGTGGCGGTCAGCACCTGCGCCGGGTTCACCAGCTCGCCGGAGCCGGCGACCAGGTAGTTCCAGGGCACCGTCACCGCGTAGTCGAAGTCGCCGTATTCCAGGTAGAACTCCGCGCCCAGGTAGGGCTGCGTGTCCCAGCCGCGTTGGTCGTCGTACACCGCCATGCGCGGATACCACTGCGCGATCTCGTAGATGTCGCCGTCGCCGGTCGGGGTGACCGCGGTGCGCCCGCCCCAGGTGCCGGGCACCGTGTAGGCGTAGTCGATATGCAGCTTCAGCGCCTTGCCGGCGCCGGCCAGCGGTTGCGGCAGGTCCACGCGCATGCGCGTGTCGTCGATCAGGAAGTTGGCCGGCACGCGCTTGCCGCCCTGCTCCACTTCCACCTTGGCGATGCGGTAGCCGTCGCTGGACGGCGCCGGCGGGCGCTCCGCCCGCGCCGGGCGCACGCCGCGAGCGCGCGCGTCGGCGCGGTAGATGTTCTGGTCCAGCTGCAGCCACAGCACGTCCAGCGTGTCCGGGCTGCGGTTGCTGTAGGTGATGGTTTCCTGGCCGCTGAGCGAGCGGGTGGCCGGATCGATGCTGGCGTGCAGGTCGTAGTCGGCGCGGTTCTGCCAGTACAGCGGCCCGGGCACGCCGCCGCCGCTGCGATAGGCGTTGGCCGGCTGCGGCAGTTGCAGCGGCGCGAACAGGGCCAGCGGATCGTAGCCGCCGGCGGGCGCGGCAGCGGCCGGCGCGGCGGCGCTGGCCTGGGCGAAGGCGACGAGGGAAGCGCAAGCCGCGGCGAAGCCGGCGCGGCGCAGGGCATGGATCATGTGGGGCGTCCGTGGGGAGGATCGCCCCCGATGGTAGGCCGAAACGGGGTGGTGTGGATGTGCCGGTCGGCGTGGTCGTCGGTGTGGACATTCAGCGCAGGCGGGTGGTCCGTCGCTTGCGTTTGTCGCGGCTGAAGCCGCTCCTACACGAACCTGCAGGGAACCGGCTGGGCTCACTGTAGGAGCGGCTTCAGCCGCGACGAGCGGAGCGATACCTCATCGGCGCAAGCAAGGCATCCGAGCCGGAGTGACGGCCACCGCACACACCACGCCTCACCCCAACAACGTCTCCAGCACCGCCATGCGCACCGCCACGCCGTTGGCGACCTGGCGCAGCACGCACGACTGCGGGCCGTCGGCGACGTCGTCGGTGATCTCCACGCCGCGGTTGATCGGGCCCGGATGCAGCACCACCGCGCCCGGCGCGGCGCGGCGCAGGCGCTCGGCGGTGAGGCCGTACTGCGCGTGGTAGCCCTCCAGCGAGGACACCAGGCCTTCCTCCATGCGCTCGCGCTGCAGGCGCAGCATCATCACCGCGTCCACGCCGTCGAGCATGGCGTCGAAGTCGTCGCCGACCACGCAGCCGTCCAGGGTGCCGTCGTCGGGCAGCAGCGCCTGCGGGCCGCACACGCGCACTTCGCCGGCGCCGAGCGTGCGCAGCGCGTGCAGGTCCGAACGCGCCACGCGCGAGTGCTTGACGTCGCCGACGATGACCAGCTTGAGCTTGGAGAAATCGCCGCCCTTGGCGTGACGCAGGGTCAGCATGTCGAGCAGGCCCTGGGTGGGATGCGCGCTGCGGCCGTCGCCGGCGTTGATCAGCGCGGTGCCCTCGCCGGCCGCCTCGGCCAGACGCTCGACCGCGCCGTCTTCGGGATGGCGCACGACGAAGCCGCGCACGCCCATCGCTTCCAGGTTCTTCAGCGTATCGCGCGCGGTCTCGCCCTTGCGCGTGGACGAGGTCGAGGCGTCGAAGTTCAGCACGTCGGCGCCGAGCCGCTGCGCGGCCAGTTGGAACGAGCTGCGGGTGCGCGTGGACGGTTCGAAGAACAGCGTGCACACCGCGGTGCCGGCCAGCACGTTGCGCTTACCGACCCGGCCCACCGCCGCGTCGCGGATCTGCCCGGCGCGGTCCAGCAATTGCAGCAAGGTCGCGCGCGGCAGACCTTCCAGGGTCAGCAGATGGCGCAGGCGCCCGTTCGAATCGAGTTGCGGGTCAGTCATGGCGGGTCCGGGCAGGGGATCAGGAAATGGGAGTGGCGTCGTCGGGCGCGGCCAGCCAGCGCTCGATGATCACCGCGGCGGCGACCGCATCCAGCGCGGCGGCGTCGCGGCGGCGCTTGCGGCCGGCGGCGCGGTCCACGGCGAAGCGCTTGGCCGCCTCGACCGAACTGGAGCGCTCGTCGACCAGCACCACCGGCACCTTATAACGGGCGCCGAGTTCGCGGGCGAAGGCATGCGCGCGCTTGCGATTGGGTTGGTCGGCGCCTTCCAGGGTCAGCGGATCGCCGACCACCAGGCCGTGCGGGCGCCATTCGGCGTACAGGCGGTCCAGCGCCGGCCAGTCCGGCCCCTGCGCGTGCACATCGACCACGGCCAGGGCGCGCGCGCCGCTACCGAAGCTGCTGCCCACGGCCACGCCGATGCGGCGGTTGCCGACGTCGAAACCGAGCACGGTGCCGTCGCGGCGAATCGTGCCGGCAGCAGCGCTGTCCGCAGCGGGCGCACCCGGCTCAGGCATGCCCGCTGTAGTCGGTGAGACGGAACAGGTCCACGCCGATGCGGCCGGCGGCGGTCTGCCAGCGCCGCTCCAGCGGCAGCTCGAACAGCAGTTCGGCATCGGCCGGCGCGGTCAGCCAGCTGTTCTCGCCCAGTTCGTATTCGAGCTGGCCGGCGCCCCAGCCGGCGCAGCCCAGCGCGACCACCGCGTTGCGCGGACCGTCGCCGCGCGCCATCGCTTCGAGCACGTCGCGCGAGGTGGTCAGGAACAGGCCGTCGCCGAACGCCAGGCTCGAATCCCAGGCGCGTTCGCCGTCGTGGATCACGAAGCCGCGTTCCGGATGCACCGGACCGCCGCTGAGCACCACCTGCTCGCGCAGCGCGTCGTCGATGGTGTCGATGCCCATCTGCGCCAGCACTTCGCCCAGCGTGTATTCGGAGGCGCGGTTGACCAGCACGCCCATCGCGCCGTTGGCGTCGTGCTGGCAGATCAGGGCCACGCCGCGCGCGAAATTGGGATCGGACAGCGCCGGCAGCGCGATCAGCAGTTGGTTGGCCAGGGGGGTAGGCAAAGCGGACATGGCCCCATTCTATCGTCCCTCCCGCGCCGGCGCTGCGCCGGGCCGGAGCGGACTGCCATAATCGCCCCGATCGCGCACCGTCGCGCCGCCAAGGATGCTGTCTCGCATGGAAACCGCCCCCGATCTGCCGCGCCAGACCCGCGCCTTCATCGTCCTGGTGGCGCTGCTGCAGGGCGCGCTGCTGTACCTGGCCCAGCGTGGCGCCGATGCCGGGTGGTGGCCGTTCGCGGCGCTGGGCGGCCGGGTGTGCTGGTACACCCTGGTGCTGACCGTGCCGACGCTGACCCTGCTGTCGGTGCGACGCCTGGGCGAATTGCGCCTGTGGCAGCACGCGATCGCCGTGGCGCTGCTGGTGGCGGCGCTGTCGGCCTGGGCCGCGTGGAGCGCCACCGGCGCGCCCGGGCTGCGCAGCGAAGAAGTGCTGGTGCCGTTCGGCATGGCCATCGCGCTGGGCATGTTCGTGCTGCTGCCATGGCTGCAGTGCCGGCTGCAGCATGGCCACTGGCAGGCGCCGTACCGCGAATTGTTCGAACATGCCTGGCAGAACGCGCTGACCCTGGCCCTGGCCTGGCTGTTCGTCGGCATCTGCTGGCTGGTGCTGTGGCTGTGGGGCGCGCTGTTCGCGCTGGTGAAGCTGGAGTTCTTCCGCGAGCTGTTCCGCCAGAGCGCGTTCGCCTACCTCGCCACCGGCATCATGTTCGGCCTGGGCCTGCTGATCGGCCGCACCCAGCAGCGCGCGGTGCAGGTGATGCGGCAGATCCTGTTCGCGATCTGCACCGGGCTGCTGCCGTTGCTGGCGTTCGTGGCGGTGCTGTTCGCGCTGAGCCTGCCGTTCACCGGGCTGCAGCCGCTGTGGGAAACCCGCGCCGCGGCGAAGATCCTGATCGCGCTGGTGGCGGCCCTGGTGGTGTTCGTCAATGCGGTCTACCAGGACGGCACCGCCACCGCGCCCTATCCGCAATGGCTGCAGCGGCTGATCGACGCCGGCCTGCTGAGCCTGTCGCTGTACGCGCTGCTGGCGTTGTACGCGCTGTGGCTGCGCATCGACCAGTACGGCTGGAGCGCGGAGCGCTTCAACGGCGTGCTGGTGGCGGTGGTCGCGTGCGGCTACGCGTTCGGCTATGCGTGGGCGGTGCTGCGCCCGGACGGGCGCTGGCTGCGGCCGCTGGCGCCGGTCAACCGGGTCATGTCCTGGGTGGTGATCGCGCTGGCGCTGGTCACCAGTTCGCCGCTGCTGGACCCGTACCGCATTGTGGTCGGTAGCCAGTTGCAGCGCTTCGCCGACGGCCGCACCGCGGCCGCGGACGTGGATCTGTACTACCTGCGCTTCGACAGCGGCCGCCGCGGCTACCAGGCGGCGCAGTCGCTGCGCGACGCGCCGGGCTTCGCCGAGGACCCGGCGCAGCACGAACGGCTGCAACGCATCCTGCAACGCACGCAGCGCTGGGGCGACGACGACGGCGACGCCAGCGGCGGGAAGCGCACGCAAGAGCGCATCGCCGCGCCGGCCGAACTGCGCCAGCACATCCCGCTCGCCGCCGGCAGCGCCGATCCCGGCGATGGCTGGTGGCAGGCGCTGCTCGCCGGCACTCTGCAAGACGGCGGCTGCCGCCAGCGCGAGGACCGCTGCGTGCTGCTGGTGCGCGACCTCGACGGCGACGGCAGCAGCGAAGCGCTGCTGTGCAACGACAGCGACAACTTCGGCATGGAATGCCGGATCCATGCGCACCGCCAGGACCGCTGGCAGGACGTGGCGCACGTGCATTTCTCGCCCAGCGACGTCAATCGCCCGGGCGCGGCGTTCGACGCATTGCGCGCCGGCAAGCTGGAACTGGCGCCGCGGCGCTGGCCGGACCTGACCTTGCCCGATGCGCAGCGCGCCGAAGTTTCCCCCGAACACGACCAGGACGACTGACGGAATCCGCCCGACATGACCAGCTATTGCGACATCGCCCCCGGCCACGCGCTGCACGGCCCCTACCACGACGACGAATACGGCGTTCCGCAGCGCGCCGAATCCGACCTGTTCGAGCGGCTGGTGCTGGAGATCAACCAGGCCGGGCTGAGCTGGGAGCTGATGCTGAAGAAGCGCGCCGGCTTCCGTGCCGCCTACGCCGGATTCGACGTGGACACGGTCGCCGGCTACGGCGAGGCGGACGTGCTGCGCCTGCTCGCCGACCCCGGCATCGTCCGCAACCGGCTCAAGGTGCACGCGGCGATCCACAACGCGCAGGTGATCCAGGGCCTGCGCGCCTCGCATGGCGGTTTCGCCGCCTGGCTGGACGCGCACCATCCGCGCGACAAGGCCGAATGGATCAAGCTGTTCAAGCGCACCTTCCGCTTCACCGGCGGCGAGATCACCGGCGAGTTCCTGATGAGCCTGGGCTATCTGCGCGGCGCGCACCGCGAGGACTGTCCGGCCTTCGCGCGCGTCGCGCGGCTGGATCCGGCATGGATGCGCAGCGCGTGAACCGTTCTGCGGCGCATGCGCATGCGTGTGTCGCAGACGCCGCATCGCAGTGGACGCCACGGACACGGCCGACACCGTGGGCGGCGGCAACGCTGCTTGCGCTGGCCCCCTTCAGCGCGGCGCAGGCGCGTGCGGCCGATACCGCGACGACGACGCTGCCGCAGGTGCTGGAACAACTGCGCCGCGAGATCGAGGCCGAACCGACCACCGATCCCACCCCGATCGACACGGTGCTGCAGCGCCACGCGGACAGCACCGGCCTGAGCTTCGACATCGCCACGGCGGGTGCGGACGGCGCCGCGGCGCCGCCGCCCATGCAACCAGCCGGCGTCACCGCCGCCGAATGGCAGGCATTGCGCACGTACCTGGGTGCGGCGAGCACCATGCAGGACGACGTCTCCGAAAGCGGCAACCACCACTACACCCTGCTCGACCTGGACGAAGACGGGCAACGCGAGCTGCTCGACACGGCCTATGTCGGCGGCACCGGCCTGTTCACCGAGATCGCGGTGCTGCGCCGCGATGCCGCGCGCGGCTTCCTCGCTCCGCCCCACCCAGCAGCCGACGCGGAACCGGCAACGGCCGCGTTCAGCATCAACGGCCGCGGCAGCGACCAGTCCCTGTACTGGCTGCGCATCGACGGCCGCAGCTATGCGGCCTATCGCGACGGCGACTATTTCCAGGACACGCTGACCCTGTCGCGCCCGCTGTCGCCGCTGCCCGGCGAGCGCAGCAGCCCGCGCGTGCTGCAGGTGCGCTACCGCTACCGGCATACGCTGGCGCCGTCGCCAGATCCGGCGCAGGCCACGCCCGAGGACCAGGACGCGGCGCGCTGGCTGGCGCAACACCCGCAACTGCGCGCAGTCGCGGAGCGGGAATTGCAGCGCCTCGGCTTCGATGCGCAGGGCCGGCAACGCAGTCCGGATCCGAACGCGCGCTGCCCGTTGCCGGCCGGGATCGAAGATCCCGAGGAACGCGCGCAATGGCCATGGCGCGATGCCGGCCACTACACCTTCGACTACGTCGCCGACCTGCGCCTGCGGCACGGATCGGACTGCTACAGCGCCAGCATCGTCGCCTTCCGCAGCAGCTACCTGACCTCCTACGCCGCCTGCTGCGCGCTGTGGCTGTACGCCGCGCCCGGCCAGCAGGCGGTGGCCGTGCCGTTGCTGTCCGTGCGCGAGCGCGCCGGCGTCGCGGTGATCGCGGCTACGCCGGCTCAATGAGCGCCGCCGGCTGAGCGTCTTGCGCCGCGCGCCGGCACGGTCGACGCGGTCTTGCCATGGCATGCACGGCGCTTGCACGCCGCCGCCGGCATGGTCGGCGCATGAGCCTGCGCATCGGCATCTCCGGCTGGCGCTACCCGCGGTGGCGCGGCGTGTTCTATCCGCCCGACCTGGTGCAGCGGCGGGAACTCGAATACGCCTCGCGCTGTTTCCGCTCGGTCGAACTCAACGGCTCGTTCTACTCGCTGCAGACGCCGAAGAGCTATGCCGCCTGGCACGACGCAACGCCGCCCGGCTTCGTGTTCGCGGTCAAAGGTCCGCGTTTCGTCACCCACCTGAAACGGCTGCGCGATTGCGAGCAACCGCTGGCCAACTTCTTCGCCTCAGGCCTGCTCGGCCTGGGGCCAAAACTGGGACCGCTGCTGTGGCAGCTGCCGCCGTCGCTGGCCTTCGACCACGCGCTGCTGGACGATTTCCTGTCGCTGCTGCCGCGCACCAGCGAGGCCGCGCTGGCGCTGGCCGGCAAGCGCGACGCCGCGCGCATGCGCGAGCGCAGCCTGCTGCATATCGACCGCAACCGGCGCCTGCGCCATGCGCTGGAGGTGCGCCACCCCAGCTTCGCCACGCCCGCGGCGATCGCGCTGCTGCGCAAGCACCGCGTCGCCCTGGTGCAGGCAGACACCGCCGGCAAGTGGCCGTACCTGGAGGACGTGACCGCCGATTTCCTGTACCTGCGCCTGCACGGCGACGCGCAGCTGTATGCCAGCGGCTACAGCGACAAGGCGCTGGACGCCTGGGCCGAACGGATCGACGCCTGGCATCGCGGCGGCGAGCCTGCCGCGGCGCAACGCGCAGGCCCGGCCGCCGCGCGGCGCGCGCGCCGCGACGTGTATTGCTACTTCGACAACGACATGAAGGTGCATGCGCCGTTCGATGCGCGGCGTCTGGCGCAACGGCTGGGCGTGCCGACGCCGTGTCCGGATCGCGAGTCGCCAACGGACACGGCTGAAGAACGCGACTGAGACACCATCACCGCGACAGGCGCGCCTGCCAGAACGGCGACTGCGGCCAGCGCCGTTCGCGCGCATACAGCGAGCGGCGCACGCGCAGGTGCTCGGTGAAGCGCGCGAATACGCGATCCTGGTAGCTCGCCAGCGCCGCCGGCCCCGCGCCGTGCAGATGCTGCGCAAGCGCGTGCCCCGCCGCCTCGCCGTCCTGCAAGGCCTTGACGATGCCCTGCGCGGCGAGCGGATCGTAGGCGCTGGCCGCGTCGCCCACCGCCAGCCAGCGCTCACCCACCACGCGGCTCAGGATCGCCGCCGGCGCCAATGCCGCCAGCAGACCGCCGTTCTCCGGCAGCGTCGCTGCGCCCTGCTGCAACCAGCGCGCGACATGCTGCGTGGCGCTGGCCGTGGCCGACCACACCGCGGCGTCGCGGTAATGGCGTTGCCGCGCGGGCTCCACCGCCAGCGCCACCACCATGCGCTTGCCCGGCAACTTGGCCGCATACCACCAGCCGTCGTGGCAGGCCTCCAACAAGGCCTGCGACGGGATTGCCTCGGGGCGCTGCAGCGCGACCACGGCCGCGACGAATCCCAGGCAATCGACTTCGTTGCGGGCCACGCCCAGGCGCCGCACCGCGGCCGCGGCGATGCCGCTGGCATCGACCAGGAATCCGGCCGCCAACTGGCGACGGCGTCCGTCCTCGCCGCGCAGTTCCAGCAGGTAGCCGCCGTCCTCACAGCGGCCGATGCCGCACAAGCGCAGGCCGCGCAGCGACGTGCCGCCACGCGCGGGCACCGCAGCGGCCAGCATCGCGTCGAAGGCGCCGCGGTCCACATGCCAGCCCTTGCCTTGGCCGGCGACGATGAAATCGTTGTAGCCCAGCTCGGGCTTGCCCCAGCTCGCGCAGCTGCCGGCCGAGGGCAAGGGCGCCTGCGCCAGGAACGCGTCCCACACGCCCAGGCGCTGCAGCACCGCCCCGCTGGTCGGCGGCATCGCCTCGCCCAGCCGCCAGCCGGGCGCGCGGCCGAGATCGATGACCACCGCATCCTCAATCCCATGCGCGGCCAGCGCGAGCGCGGTGGCGCAGCCGGCGGCGCCGCCGCCGACGATCGCCACGGCGTGGCGGTCGCTCGCCGCGCAGCCGCTCGCCAGCCTGCGTGCTGCCATGCCTGCGATCAGGTCTTGGGCGGCGTGTACTTGGGAATGTCCGCCATCGGCCACGGCGCCACGTAGTCGCTGCCGATGTCGAACAGGCTCTGCACTTCCAGGAAGATATTCGCGGGATAGGCGGGCTTGCCGTCGGCGGCAGGAATATGCGCGCCACTGATGACGAAGCCGACCTTGGCCCAGTTGTCGACGAAATCGTGGTACTGCTGGAAGCGCCCCACTTGCGCTGGGTAGTCGCTGTCGGTGCCGATGCCGCGGACCGAATACACCTGCTGGCCCACGGTCCAGGTCAGGTCCTCCTGATCGAAGGTGCACAGCGAGACCGGATACACCGCAAACGGCCGTTCGGCCGGCCATGACCAAAACAACGTGTTGTTCACGTCCGGATTGGGATCGGGCAGATGGGTGGCGCATGAGTTGTAGTCGGTGTGCCAGGGCACCGACATGAACTTGGAGATGTCGCCTGGCTCCACCGGCTGGGTCTGCAGCGGCACGTAGCCGAAGCTCAGGAACGGTGCGCCGGGCGTCGCCTTGCTGTAGTCCAGCGGTGCCTGGCGCACCCGGAACGGCCCGCAATCCTGTGCCTGCCAGTCCTGCACATAGAGGTTGACGTCGCGGATCGGGAACGACACCTCGATGCCCGGGCTGTAGCGGCCGCCCAGGCAGTTCTCCAGGGTAATGCGATCCAGCGTCTCGCCCGGTCCCAGCGCCGGCCCGGCGCCTTGCGCGTAGGTCTTGTTGTGCCACTGGCCGAGCAGGAAGTACTGGGTCGGGCTGACGGTCAAAAAACTCTTGGCCGCATCGCCGAGCGACAGCGGCATCATCGGCGAGCCGGTCTTGATGTCGGCCGCCGAGTCCGGGTCGCGAATCAGCGTCTTCAGGTTGGGGATCTTGACGGTGGGATCGTCGCTGGGCGTGATCGCGCCGATCATGTCGTGGCCGCGGATCGCAGCGGACGGCAGGTTGGTGTTCCAGCGCTGCAACATCGCCGCATGGAAGATCGGCTGGATGTCGTCGCTGAAGGACGGCTGGTAGCTGGCGACGAAGCCGTTGCCTGCGTAGAGCGAGGGCACCAGCCCGAGCTGGCGCACCCACACGTCGTAGACGTCGTCCCAGGTCGAGACCACGTTGCGAGTCTGCGGCGCATAGCCGGGATCGCCAGTGACGTACCAGGCGCCCTGCACGCTCGCGCTGGAGCCGTCGTCGAACAGCAGCACCGCGTTGACCGGGCCGTCGGCGGCGTCGTCGAACCACAGGCCGTTTTCGGTCGCGTCGTTCAACGGCGGCCATTGTCCGTTCTGCACCACCGCCACCGTCCTGGCGAAACCGCCGGCGACGATCAGCCCGCCGCCCTGCTCCACGTGCAGCTCGCCCAGCGAGTCGATCGGACCGAGCGGTTGGTGCAGCTGATGGAAATCGTCAGGAAAGCTCTTCGGATAATCCACCGTCTGGATGCTGCCGGACGCATCGGCGTAGCTGGCCGCTGTGGACTTGTCGAAGTCGACGAGCTTGCCGGTCCCACTGGCGGCGCTGATCGCACGCGGGCCGGGATCGATGACCAACTGGCGCAGGCGGGTCGGATCGTGGGGATCGCTGGTGCCCGCATAATCCGGATTGCGCAGCTGCAGCGGGCTCTGCGACGAAGGCGGATACGCCTCGATGCCGATGAACAGATTGCCCTTGCTCACCGTCGAATAGTTATTGAGTTTCTTGTTGGCCAGATGCACGGTCCAGACGATGTCCTTGACCGTCTTGCCGTCGATCGTGCTGCCCACATCCACGCGCGTGCCGCCACCGTTGGGATACGTGCCGGAACTGCCGCTGGGATAGGCGTAGATGTGGAAACGCGCGGCCTGGCGCTTGACGTTGCCGTCGGCATCGCGGAACTGGTCGGCGGTGATCGGCGTGGACTCGGTGCCGGGCTGCACCGGCAACCCGCCCATCAGACCATCGGCGCCGCGCGCGCCGGCCGCGGTCACCGGCGCCAGATAGAACTCCTGGCTATCGCCGACGCGGCCGATGCCGATCGCCGGATGCACTCGAAACACGTTGCTGGACATGATGATTTGCTCCTGATCCGAATGGAATGGCGCGCATCAGCGCTGCGCGGCCGGCCGCGGCGCCGGCGGCGCCTTCTGCGGCAGCTGCGCCTGGAAGTAGTCGTTGATCACCACATGGCTGATGTTGACGTTCAGCCCCGGCAACGACTGCGCGCGCGGATCGGGCGAAATCACCTGGGTGGTGTTGTGGCAGGCGAAGCAGTTGTTCTGCGTGCTCTGCACCTGGGTGAAGGTCTCGATGGTGGAATTGGACAGGCGCATCGAGCCGGTGAGCAGCGGCGATTTATCCGGTGGCACGCACTCCAGGGACGAGCCGGGCTGGAAGGTGCAGTTGGGCTGCAGCGCGTCCAGCTGGTTGAACCAGATCGCGCCGACCTCGAAGTAGTTCTTCCACACATCGTTCAACTGGCTCTGCGCCGAGGCGTTCATCGACATGATGTTGGGGATATTGCAGTCCGTCGCCCCGGGCGGACACGGCTTCTCCCCGCCGTACGGCACCATGCGGCACACCTGGGTGACCGGGCTCAGCGTCTGCGTCTGCGCATTCAAGGTCAGCGCACCGGAACCGGCTGCGTTGAGATTGCACTGCTTGAACGGCGTGCCGGCCTGATAGAACGTCCAGTCCTTGCCGGAGACGATGTCGTTCGGCTGCATCTTCTCCATCGGCTGCGGCAGGTCCGGCGCATTGGCCTGGTGTTCGAAGGTGGCCCAGATCATTTCCGGATGGCCGTTGACCGTGCCGCCGATGTGGAAGCCGACCAGCGCCACGGTCTGGGTTTCGGTGTCGGCGGTGGCGACGATCTTGCCCTTGCGCATGGCCAGCTTCGCGATCTGCGCTTGGCGCGTATAGAACGTCGACACGTCCTCGCCCGGCTGCACCACCTTCCACGCCGCCTTCAGGGTCATGCTGTCCACCGGGAAGGCCTTTTGCGGATCGAATCCACGCAGCGCCTGCGGATCTTCCAGGTTGTTGCTGGCGATGAACTGGCCGAAGACGTCGTTGGAGTGGATCGAGTAATAGATCGCGCGTCCCTTGCGATCTACCAGCACACCGTCCGGCCCCGCCTGATCGATCAGCTCCACGGTGCGCGCCTGCTGCGAGCGGCCGATCAGCGGATCCAGCACGCCGTCGGCGACACCGCCGATGCCGTCGGTGGGCATGGTCAGGAAACGCGGCTGCCCGCCCACATCCTGGGTCAGCCACAGGAACGCGTTCCACGACCACTGATGGAACTCGCAGTTGCTGCTGGATGCGAATCCGGCCGAATCCGGTGGCGGCGTGTTCGCGTGCGGAAACCAGTCGGCTTGTGGCAGGCATGCGGGCGGCATGGGTCGGGTCGCCGTCGCCGTCGCCGTCGCCGACGGACGCGCCACAGGCGCAGGCCCCTGGTCTGGACCGGTGGGAGAATGGTTCACGGCCGAACACGCCATGACCAGGATGCAGGCAACCGCCGCGAACCCTATCGCACGCTTCATCGCATTCTCCTTCGGTGCTCGAAAGACAGCTGAAAACGCCACTTCCATGACGGCGCGCGGCCATGCGGCAGCTCGCGATGCCGAACCGGCAAGCGCTTAAATATCTAGATCGGTTTCCCCATCGCAGGCACGATGACTCCCGTGAATCGCGTCATGTCATTGCGCGTATTTCCCTCGCCTGCGCAGCCAGCATGCGCCGCCGTCGCGCGTGCCCACAAGGCCATTTCGTAGACACACGGGATATCCCGTAGACAGTTGCATCCACGGCCGCATGGCGGCAGTCGCTGGATCGGGGCGTGTTCGTGCGGCATGCAGTGCGTATCGATGGAATGCGTCTGACGCGCGCTTTTTGCGAAACAGCTGCGGCATGCAGGGAATCGGAGCATCGTTGCGAAGCGCCGAGCAGCGTGGCATCCGCCCTTGCCGTTCGACGCGGCACCATACGCATCGCGCCAAGCACACCAAGCAGCAGGCGCAGCGGCCTGCCACTCACACGCCCATGTAGCGCCCGGAGCGGTGGTTGAACATCAACACCAGGCTCAGCACCACCGCACCGATCGCCGAATACAGCACCTGCTGCGGCGACAGCACGAAGAACGCAGCGAGCATCAGCGCGCCATCGAAACTCATCTGCACCTTGCCCGCGCTCCAGCCGCGGCTGCGCTGCAGATAGACCGCCAGGATCCCGACGCCGCCGAGGCTGGCGCGGTGGCGGATGAAGAACAGGATCGCCAGCCCGACCAGCGCGCCGCCGACCAGCGCCGAATACAAAGACGTCATCGCCGAATACTGCGCCCAGCGCGGCAGCAGATCGGTCAGCACCCCGCAGGCGGCGACCGCGACGAAGGTCTTCAAGGTGAATTCCCAGCCCATGCGCCGCACCGACAGCCAGTAGAACGGCAGGTTCACCAGCACGAACATCAGGCCGAAGTTCCAGCCCAGCGCGTAGTGCAGCAGGAACGCCACCCCGGCCATGCCGCCGATCATCAGCCCGCCCTTGGCGAACACTGCCAGGCCCAGCGAGGCCACCAGCGTCGCCAGCAGCATGCCCTGGATGTCTTCGGCCACGCTGTGCCGCAGCGCCTGCGCATCGAGCGCGGTGCCGGCCGAATCCGCCGGCGGCGTCAACGGCCCGGAGGTGACGACGGTGCCGTCGTCGGGCAAAGGATCCAGGTCCGGACGTAGATCGGAATCGGGGAGGCTCACGGGAATAGGCACGACGCGGGGTGCGGTATTAGACACCAAGCCGGGTGGTGGTTGCAGGTGAAACTTCGTCCGCGGATCGCGAGCGCATGCCTGACCGGCGCTGCGTCGCCACCCCGGGATGCCGCTCAGCGCGGTGCCGGCAAGTTCACATGAATCGGTTGCTGCAGCAGAACGTTGAACACCAGCACGAAGATCGCCAACGCAAGGAATGGGGCAGCGATCGCCAGCCATCCCCACGTCCACGCGGTGAACCGCTCCTGCGGACGTTCGGGCAAGCCGCGCGCCCGCTTGAAGCGGACCAGGCGATGGTTGATCGCGAGCAGCGGCGTCCACGACAACAGTGCCAGGAACGACAACCGCGACGGCCATGCCGACAGCAGGCTCAACCCGACGTAGACCAAGGCCGGCCCCCACCAACCCAGCGCCGCGCGACGATGCGCGCCAATCAAGCGGTCGAGCGCGCGGAAGCAGGCGAAGATCCAGATCAGCGAGAACACCGAGCGCCACACCGGCGAGATTCGCCGGCGGCCGGAGATCAGGCGGATCGCCTGCCAGTTGCGGTAGAACCAGTACAGCGCGTACCAGCCGAAGGTGGTGGCGCACAGCAGCGCCAGCTTGGCCGCCGACGGCGCGAACAGCGTGGACAGGGGATCAGTGGCAGGGGCCATCGCGGGCGCGGCATCAGGCAGCGCGGCGGCGGGGACGGCGTAGGGGTTGTCTATTTGCATGCGTGGCACTCGGCCGATGCGTTTGTCGAATCGCGCCGCGTAGACCGCGGTCAGCGAGCGAAGGCGCGGCGCTGCCGCTTGTCCGCGTACATCTCCGCATCGGCGCGTTCGAGAAGTTCCTCCAGCGCCTCCGCGTCCAGATCCCGCCGGTTGCACAGGGCCAGGCCGAAGCTGGCCGACAGCCCGGTCGCGAACCCGTCGTCCTCGCCGGGCTTGGCAAGCGCCCCGCGCAGCGCATCGGTGAGCCCGCGCGCCTTCTCCGGCGTGGTCAGCGGCAGGTACAGCGCGAACTCGTCGCCCCCGCGGCGCCCAAGCAACTGGCCCGGCCGCAGACAGCTCCGGCACCGCTTGACGAAAGCACGCAAGGCCGCATCGCCGGCGGCGTGTCCGAACTGGTCGTTGATCGCCTTGAGGTTGTCCATGTCGGCGACGATCACCGCCAACGGACGTGGCTCCTGCGCGGCCAGTTGCAGATCGTTGAGCACCTGCTCCAGGAATCCCGTCCGCGACAGCGCCCCGGTCACGGGATCGCGCACCAGCGCATGGCGCAGTCGCGTGTTGTCGGCGTAGAGCCCGGGGACGGCCAAACCGAAGTAGCTGTTCGCCGCCAGGCTGATCATGGCGAACTGCAGCGCGAGCGCCTGCACCTCGAGCCGCAGCAGCGGCGTGGCCAGTGCGATCAGCAGGCTGAAGGCGGCGATCGCCACCAGCGCCTGCAGCATTCCGTGGGTATGCACGATCCACAACTGGATCACCACCACCACGAACAACGCGAAAACCACCTCCGGCTGCCGCGGCAACGCGGCCGCGAGCCACATCACCGCCAGGGTGACGCCGAGCAGGAGCCCTAGCTTGACCAGATAGCCCGAGGCGCTTCCGCTCGGCGCGATCATCCCCGACAAGCGCGGGATGCCAGGCCGCGGCGCGATCTGCAGGGACTCGGCCAGACGCAGCAGCGCGAGGATCGCCAGCGGGCCGAGCGCCAGCAGACCGGCGTAGTCGCCGATCGCCCACGGGATCGACTGGGCGAACATGGCCGGCAGGTCGATGGCGCCGGTGACGACCAGACCCGCGCCGCCCAGGCAGGCAGACAGCAGCGAGGCCACTCCGCCGCCCAGGATGAAGTAGGTGACCGCGCGCGGCAGGCTGGTCGAGGACATCCCCTGGCCGACCCGGCGCAGCAGCCAGGCCAGGCCGCCCCAGATGCAGAACTGTTGCGCGGTGAACAGCAGCGCGTACTGCAGGACCGCCCGATCGGGGACGACCGTGTGGCCGGTCGTGCGATAGAAGCTGAGCAGCGTGGCCAGCACGCACGCGATGGCGATCGCCGGCGCACCGCGCCAGCCAAGCACCATGAAGGCGGCCAACGTCACCGCCACCGGCGGGAACCACAGGCTCGCATGCGTCTGATAGCCCAGCACCCGCGCCAACTCGAAGCCCGCCAACCACGCCGCCACCAGCGCCACCGACAACACCAGCAGCGCGCCGGGACGGCGCGGCGCCGCGGCGCGCGTGCGGAACGGCGCCTCGGCGTCCCCGCCTGTCATCCATCCGCCTCCGGCCGGCTCCGGGCGGTGGCCGAACCGGGGCCGACGAACGCGGTGACCGAACTGTCGTCGCTGCCGCCCACCACCACCGACGCATCGCCGCTCACACGGATCGGCCAGCTCATGTTGCCCGCGGCCCAGTTCCATTGCAGCGCGCCATCGCTCGCATCCCACAGGGTAAACCCGCCAGGCGTGCCGTCGGGGTGGCCATCGGCCAGCCCCAACCAGCGCCCGCTAGGGTCGAATGCCAGGCAGTTAGGCGAGTACTGGCTGGACGCCGTCCACTGCGGCTGGGCCGCGCTGCCGGTATCGGCGAACACGGCGACGATGCCGCCCTGCGTGAGGTTGCCGGCGATCGCGACCTTGTCTCCGGCTGCATCGCAGGCCAGCCCGTAGATGGTCTTCACGCCCCCCGGTGCCGCCACGCTCCAGGCCGGCGCGGGCGTGCGCTGGAACGCGGCCACGTCGAACGCGTACAGCGTGCCGTCGCCGGCGCCGGCATAGGCCCTGCGCCCATCGCCTGACAGCGCCGCGACATGGGTGTAGGCGCCATTGGGCAACTGCCAACGCGCCAGCGCCGTCGGTTGTCCGGACGCGATCGAGAACAGGATGATCTCGCCGTGGTAGCTGGCCACCAGCCCGGTGCTGCCGTCGATGGAGAGGCCCGTGGCGACGACGGTGTCGCCGGCAGCGCTCAGCGTGATGTACACAGGCGCGGGGAAGTTTGCGGCGGCGCCGGTGCGGCAGAACAGATAGCCCTGATCGGCACCGGCCAGCAAGGTCAGCCCGCGCCCATCCAGCGACACCATGTTGCCGCGGCCCCCAGTCAGCGGATACGACAGCAGCTCTTCGCCGCCGGGCACCGACCAGGCACCGATGAAGCCCGCGTACGGATTCTGGCTCCTCCAGCCGCAACTGGCGACGGTACTGCCGTTCGCCGCGACATCGACCCAATACACGCCCTGCCAGCCGTCGAATTCCTTCGCCAGCAGCGGCTGGCCGGTACGATCCCAGGCGTAGGTGCCGAAGGTCCCGTCCTGGTTGCCGCGCACATCGCTGCGCGTGGCGGCAGGGTCGATGCGTTCGAAAATCTTGCGCTGGGCGACGGGCACGGCGTCCAGCCCGGCACTCTGCGACCCGCCGCCATAGTCGTGGAAGAAGGTGCCGGCGGCGATGACATTGCCATCGCCGGACACCGCCACCGAATTGATGTAGTAGCCGGCATGCGGCTGTATCGACCAGAGCACTTCAGGCACGTCGTTCAAGCGGATCCCTCCCTTGGGTTGAAGAGTCCTCAACGGACTCCTGCGAGCATTTGGCTGAAAACACGATACCGGTGGACGACCTGCATATAACCGGTGTCGTGTCGATTCCCTGTCATCTTGCCCTGCGCCTGCCCTCCCGATCGCCGGCCGGACCGGCTCAGCGCACCTCCGCGATCTCCACCCCGTCCATGCCCTGCGCCAGGGTCTTGGCGTCGCCGCCCTGGGCGAGCTTGATGCGCAGGCGCACTTCGTTCTGCGAGTCGGCGTGGCGCAGCGCGTCTTCGTAGCTGATCTCGCCGGCCTGGTACAGCTCGAACAGGCTCTGGTCGAAGGTCTTCATGCCCAGGTTGGTGGATTCCTTCATCACGTCCTTGAGCTTGTGGATCTCGCCCTCGCGGATGTAGTCCTGCACCAGCGGCGTGCCGAGCATGATCTCCATCGCCACGCGCCGGCCCTTGCCGTCCGGGGTCGGGATCAGTTGCTGGGCGACCACGCCGCGCATGTTCAGCGACAGGTCCATCAGCAGCTGGCTGCGGCGGTCTTCGGGGAAGAAGTTGATGATGCGGTCCATCGCCTGGTTGGCGTTGTTGGCGTGCAGGGTGCACAGCACCAGGTGGCCGGTTTCGGCGAAGGAGATCGCGTGGTCCATGCCTTCGCGGGTGCGCACCTCGCCGATCATGATCACGTCCGGCGCCTGGCGCAGGGTGTTCTTCAGCGCGTTCTCCCAGCTGTCGGTGTCGATGCCGACTTCGCGCTGGGTGATGATGCAGCCCTCGTGCTTGTGCACGAACTCGATCGGGTCTTCGATGGTGATGATGTGGCCGGTGGAATTCTGGTTGCGGTAGCCGATCATCGCCGCCAACGAGGTCGACTTGCCGGTGCCGGTGGCGCCGACGAAGATGATGATGCCGCGCTTGGTCATCGCCAGGGTCTTGATCACCGGCGGCAGGTTCAGCTCGTCGACGGTGGGGATGCGCGTCTCGATCCTGCGCAGCACCATGCCGACCTGGTTACGCTGGTAGAAGCAGCTGACGCGGAAGCGCCCGACCCCGGCCACGCCGATGGCGAAGTTGCACTCGTGGGTCTTCTCGAACTCCTCGCGCTGCGCCGGAGTCATCACGTTCAGCACCAGGTCGCGGCTCTGCTGCGAGGTCAGCGGCGTCTGCGTGATCGGGGTGATCTTGCCGTGCACCTTGATCGCCGGCGGCATGCCCGAGGTGATGAACAGATCCGACGCCTTCTGGTGCGCCATCAGTTTCAGGAACGAGGTGAAGTCGATGGTGCTCATGGCTTGAACTCCGGGATTGGGGATTGGGGATTCGGGATTCGCAAGAACCGGGCTGGCGAGTTGCCCTGCCAATCCCCAATCCCGAATCCCCAATCCCGGCTACTCGAACACACGCTTGTCCTTGGCGTACTCGCGCGCCTGGTTGCGGGTGATCAGGCTGCGCTTGACCAGGTCCTGCAGGTGCTGGTCCAGGGTCTGCATGCCGGTCTGCTGGCCGGTCTGGATCGCCGAGTACATCTGCGCCACCTTGTCCTCGCGGATCAGGTTGCGGATCGCCGGGGTGCCGACCATGATCTCCCAGGCCGCGGTGCGGCCGCCGCCGACCTTCTTCAGCAGCGCCTGCGAGATCACCGCGCGCAGCGATTCGGAGAGCATCGAGCGCACCATCGGCTTTTCGCCGGCCGGAAACACGTCGATGATGCGGTCGATGGTCTTGGCCGCCGAACTGGTGTGCAGGGTGCCGAACACCAGGTGCCCGGTTTCCGCGGCGGTCAGCGCCAGGCGGATGGTTTCCAGGTCGCGCAACTCGCCGACCAGAATGATGTCCGGATCTTCGCGCAGCGCCGAACGCAATGCCTCGTTGAAGCCGTGCGTGTCGCGGTGCACTTCGCGCTGGTTGATCAGGCACTTCTGCGAGGTGTGCACGAATTCGATCGGATCCTCGACGGTGAGGATATGGCCGTATTCGTTCTTGTTGATGTAGTCGATCATGCCGGCGAGCGTGGTCGACTTGCCCGAGCCGGTCGGGCCGGTGACCAGGATCAGGCCCTGCGGCTGGTCGATCAGCTGGCGGAAGATCGGCGGACAGCCCAGGTCTTCCAGGGTCAGCACTTCCGAGGGAATGGTGCGGAACACCGCGCCGGCGCCGCGGTTCTGGTTGAACGCGTTGACGCGGAAGCGCGCCAGGCTGGGAATCTCGAAGGAGAAGTCGACTTCGAGGAACTCTTCGTAGTCGCGGCGCTGCTTGTCCGACATGATGTCGTACACCAGCGCATGCACCTGCTTGTGGTCCAGCGCCGGGATATTGATGCGGCGCACGTCGCCATCGACCCGGATCATCGGCGGCAGGCCGGCGGACAGGTGCAGGTCGGATGCCTTGTTCTTGACCGAGAACGCCAATAGTTCAGCGATATCCATACGCTGCTTTTCCCCTTGGGCTGCGACTGGAAGGATGATTCCCCGGGCGGCAGTATAGCGCCCTTCCCCGTTGCCAGAAGCGCCGCCCGTGCCCCTCTCTCCCCTGCAGCAGATCCGCCTGGACATGGACCGCGCCGCGGCCGCCGCACAGCGCCCGCCGGCGCACCTGCTGGCCGTGTCCAAGACCCAACCGGCCGCGGCGATCGCGACCCTGGCCGCGCAGGGGCAACGCGCGTTCGGCGAAAACTACGTGCAGGAGGCGGCCGGCAAGATCGCCGAACTGGCGCCACTGCAGTTGCAATGGCACCTGATCGGCCACCTGCAGTCGAACAAGGCCGAACAGGCCGCCGCGTTGTTCGACTGGGTGCAGAGCGTGGACCGGATCAAGCTGGTCGCCGCCCTGGGCCGCTACCGTCCGGCGCAGCGGCCGCCGCTGAACGTGCTGATCCAGGTCAACATCGACGACGAGACCAGCAAGCACGGCTGCGCCCCCGACGCGGTGGACGCGCTGGCCGCGGCCGTCGCCGCACAGCCGACGCTGCGCCTGCGCGGGCTGATGGCGATCCCGGCGCCGTTTCCCGAAGAGGCGCGGCGGCGCGCGGCGTTCCAACGCATGCGCGCCCTGCTCGACGGCCTGCAAGCGCGGCACCCTGACGCCGATACGCTGTCGATGGGCATGAGCGGCGACTTCGCCGCGGCGATCGCCGACGGCGCGACCATGGTCCGCATCGGCACCGCGCTGTTTGGCAGCCGCGCGCCGCACGCCGCGCCCTGACAACGCCGCGCAACCGGGCAAGAGGTGGCAGCGGCAGGCGCAGCCCAATGCTTGTCTACGAAATGTTCAAACGCGATTAAGCGACATCGGAAATATGTCGTAGCTCAAACGCTTGAAAACCATAGTTTTTCCGCTTGAAGCAAGCCTCATGCATAGATGGCATGTGCAACCGTTAAGTCGGTCAAGGTTCTGACTCGGAAAACTCCGCTCCCATGGCGGCGACAGCGGGCTCTCCGCCGTCCATCGCCGAATGCGATCGGCACGTACGAGGTCAACCAAATGGATGCATCGACCAGATTGCTGCTTGCTGCTTGTGTTGCCGGTTTTCTGCAGGTCCCGGCCGCGATGGCGGCGCCGTTGGCGACAGGCGCGTGGAGTGCGGACGATCCGCTGATGACGCCTGCCGAAGCCAGTGCGCGCACCACGTGGCGCGACACCATGGCGCACCTGCCGACCCCCGCGGAAGGCTGTTTCCACGCCACCTACCCCAACACGAACTGGCAAGCGGACACCTGCAAGACCTTGACCCGGCACATCCACCCGATCCCGCACCGCATCCACTGGGGCGCCTCGCAAACCACCGGGAACGGTTACGACTACGCCCTGCAGTCCAGCAGCCTGATCAGCAAGACCGTCGGCAGCTTCCCCCAGGTCAGCGGCGTCACCTCCGAAAAGGGCGTCGGCGTGGCCGCCTTCGGCGGCGGCGGCATTCTCGGGCCCAACGAGTATTCGCTGCAGATCAATTCCAACTACGACGGCACCACCAGCGTCTGCAACGGGCATTCCGGCTGCACCGTCTGGCAGCAGTTCGTGTACGCGACCGACTACGAGACCCAGGGCGAAGCGGCGGTGTTCATGCAGTACTGGCTGATCGGCTACGGGTCCAGCTGCCCGAGCGGCTGGCTCAGCGATGGCGGCACGGACTGCTACCGCAACAGCAATGCGGTGAGCGCCCCCGACGTGCCCGCGACGCAATTGGCCAACCTGAAGCTGACCGGCTCGGCGACGGCCAACGGCAACGACACCATCACCTTCGCCAACGGCAACACCGCCTACAGCATCAGTGCCAGGGACAGCGTGGTCAAACTGGCGACGGTGTGGAAGCTGTCCGAGTTCAATGTGGTCGGCAATGCCGGCGGTTCGAGCGCGAATTTCAACACCGGCTCGTCGATCACGGTCAAGGTCGCCGCAACCAACGGTTCCACCGCCGCACCGACCTGCGCCGCCAATGCCGGCACCACCGGCGAAACCAACAACTTGAACCTGGGCAGCTGTTCCGCCGCCGGCGGCGCCACGCCGTCGATCACCTTCACCGAGGCCAACTGAGCCAGCCGCGCTGGCGATGCGGCCTGTCGCCAGCGCGGACCTCTCGGCCAGGCATCGCGCGCACGCCCGCTCGCTGGCCGGCGGCGGCCGCACTGCCGCCGCGCGACGCAGCCGCTACCATAGGGGCTCCTCGCGTTCTCGGTGCCTGTCCATGCCCTCTGCCAGCTCCGGCTCCCCCAGCACCGACATCGCCTTCATCGGTGGCGGCAACATGGCCCGCAGCCTGATCGCCGGGCTGGTCCGCCAGGGCATCGCAGCGGACACGATCCGCGTCGCCGAGCCGGTACCGGCACTGCGCGAAGCGCTGGCGGCGGACTACGGCGTGCACGCCGTGGCCGCGGCGGCCGAGGCCGCCGACGGCGCGCCGCTGTGGGTATTCGCGGTCAAGCCGCAGGTGCTGCGCAGCGTGTGCAACGAACTGAGCGCGCTGGCCACGGCGCAGCGGCCACTCTTGCTGTCCATCGCCGCCGGCATCACCGCGTTGCAGCTGGACCGCTGGCTGGGCGGCGCGCACGCGGTGGTGCGGGCCATGCCGAACACGCCGGCGCTGCTCGGCGCCGGGGTCACCGGCCTGTTCGCCAACGCGCAAACCAGCGCCGAACAGAAGCTTCAGGCCGAACGCTTGCTGGCCGCCGCCGGCGTCACCGTCTGGGTCGAGGACGAGGCGTTGATCGATGCGGTCACCGCGGTCTCCGGCAGCGGCCCGGCCTACGTGTTCCTGCTCGCCGAAGCGATGGAAGCGGCCGGCATCGCCCAGGGCCTGCCGGCCGCCGCGGTGCGCACGCTGGTGCTGCAGACGGTGCTCGGCGCGGCGCGCATGCTCACCGAATCCGGCGAGGCGCCGAGCGAGCTGCGGCGACGGGTGACCTCGCCCAACGGCACCACCCAGGCTGCGATCGAGACCTTCCAGGCCGGCGGCTTCGAAGCGCTGACCGCCACCGCCATCGCTGCCGCCGCCGCACGCGGCCGCGCCCTGTCCGCCGCCAACGACTGACCCGGAGCCGCCGATGATGCGCCGCCTGCCTGCCATCGTGCTGTCATGCCTGGCCCTGGCCGCCTGTTCGGCGCAGGACGCGCCGCGCCCCGCCACGCTGGTCGCGGCCACGCCCGCGCAGGCCGATCTGGGTGCGCTGCGGGTGCACTACAACGCACTGCCGACGCTGGCGATGAGCGACAGCGTGGCGCGCCGCTACGGCATCGTGCGCGCCGCCGATACCGCCCTGGTGATGATCGCGCTGCGCCGCGTGCACGATGGCGAAGAACTGCCGGCCACCGGCGAGGTGCATGCCGTGGCCGCCGACCTGAGCGGCCGCCGGCAACCCATCGCCCTGCGCGAAGCGGTCACCGACGCCTATACCGACTATGTCGGCACGGTGCGCACCAGCGAGCACGACCAGCTGAATTTCGTGGTGGACGTGCGCAGCGCCGACGGCGCGGGCACGGTGCGCTTCAGCCGCAACTTCTAGCGCGGTGTCGCTTCAACCGCCGCCGTCTGCGGCGCCGGGCGGGAGCGGCAACGGAATCGGGTTCGGCACCGACGCGCCGCGTGCGAAGGCGCCGATGTTGTCCAGCCGCCATGATCTGGCCGATCGCCTCTTCGGTGAATAACGCTGGTGGCCGGTGACGATGACGTTCGGAAACGACATCAGGCGCCGGCGGCACCGTCGCTACGCTCAGCGCATCCTGCAGGCACACCAGCTCATGGCCATGCGCGGCATTTGCCTGCGCCAGCAACTTCATGTCGTAGCGTCGCGCGCTGTACACCGCCACCTTCATCGCATCGCTCCCGCCATGACGTGACGTGACGTGACGTGACGCCCAGCATCGGCGTGCTCAGGGCGATGTCCAGCGTTGCGGCCCTTCGCCCTGCGCGCCCAATGCATCGGCCGGATTGCTCAAGCGGCAGCGGCGCAGCGACAGGCAGCCGCAGCCGATGCAATCGGTGAGTTGGTGGCGCAACTGAGTCAACTGCAGGATGCGTGCGTCCAGCTCCTGGCGCCAGGCCGCCGACATCCGCGCCCACTCCGCGCGCGTGGGCGTGCGCGCATCGGGCAACTGCGCGAACGCGGCCTTGATGCTGTCCAGCGGCACGCCGACGCGCTGCGCGACGCGGATCACCGCCAGCCGGCGCAGCACGTCGCGCGCATAGCGGCGCTGGTTGCCGGCGGTGCGTAGGCTGTGGATCAGGCCCTTCTTCTCGTAGAAATGCAGCGCGGACACCGCCACGCCGCTGCGCTCGGCCACCTGCCCCACGCTCAGTTCCTCGTGCATCGCTTGACCTCGAGTCCGGTTGAGGTTGCATGCTGCGCGTCCGCTTCCCGCCGCGCAAGCGTGCGCTGGTAGCCTGCTTGCACCGCACGAGGCTTTTCGATGAATCACGCCACACCTTCCAGCAACGAGCCCCATGGCGCCGCACCGGCGTTGCCGGATGCCGCGGCAACCGCAGCGTCCGGCGCCGATTCGGTACTGGCACCGCGCTATCGCGCGACCACGCTGGGCATGGTCGCGCTGGTCTCGCTGATCGCCTTCGAAGCGCTGGCGGTGGCCACCGCGATGCCGACCGTGGCGCGCGAGCTGGACGGCTTGCGGCTGTACGCGCTGGCGTTCGGCGGCACCCTGGCCACCAGTGCGATCGGCATGACCGTGGCCGGGCGCTGGAGCGATCTGCGCGGTCCTGCGGCGCCGCTGTGGGCCGGCCTACTGTGCTTCGTGTGCGGCCTGCTGCTGGCCGGCTTCGCGCTGTCGATGCCGATGCTGCTGGCCGGGCGGCTGGTGCAGGGCCTGGGTGCCGGCGCGATCTCGGTGGCGCTGTATGTGCTGGTTGCGCGGCTGTATCCGCAGGCGCTGCGGCCGCGCATCTTCGCCGCGTTCTCCGCCGGCTGGGTGGTGCCGTCGCTGATCGGGCCGAGCATCAGCGGGCTGATCGTCGAACACGTCGGCTGGCGCTGGGTGTTCCTGGCGGTGCCGCTGCTGGCGCTGCCGTCGGCGGCGCTGCTGCAGCCGGCATTGCGCAGCCTGCCGCGCGTGGCGGCAGCGGCGCGTTCCAGTGCGGCGCCGTTGCTGTGGTCGATCGGTGCCGCGGCCGGGATCTGCCTGCTGTACCTGGGCGGCCAACAGCGCGGCGCCTGGGCGGCGGCCACGGTGCTGCCGGCGCTGGCGCTGCTGCTGGCCTGCGCATGGCGGCTGTTGCCGCGCGGCACCTTGCGCGCGGCACGCGGGCTGCCCAGCGTGATCGCGCTGCGCGGCATCGCCGGCTCGGCATTCTTCGGCTGCGAGGCGTTCCTGCCGCTGCTGCTGTCGCGCGAACGCGGGCTGTCGCCGACCTGGGCCGGGGTGGCGTTGAGCGTGGGCGCGCTGGGCTGGTTCGCCGGTTCCTGGTACCAGGGCCACTATGGCCGCGACGGCACCCGCCTGCGGCGGCTGCGCGTGGGCTGTGCCCTGATGACGCTGGGCGTGGCGATCACCGCGCTGGCGCTGTGGCCGGCGCTGCCCGCGGCGATCGCGATCGGTGGCTGGACCGCCACCGGCCTGGGCATGGGCCTGATCTATCCGACCCTGTCGGTGCTGACCCTGACCCTGTCGCCGCCGGCCGAACAGGGCGCGAACAGTTCGGCGCTGCAGCTGAGCGAGGCGATCGCGGTGGCGACCACACTGGCGGTGGGCGGCTCGCTGTTCGCGGCGTTGCTGACCCAGTCGGTGGTTGCCGCGTACCTGTCCACTTTCGCGGTGGCGGCGCTGCTGGCGCTGCTCGGCCTGGGCATCGCCGGCCGTACCCAGCCAGCGGCGCCGCGCTGAACTGCGCGGGCGCGGCTACTGGCGCTGCGCCCAGGCCTGCACGATGGCGGCGATCGCATGCACTCCGTCGGTCAAGGCCGCCGGACCGGGCTGCAGGATCAGCGGCGACTTGATCTCGAACAGCTGGCCGTCGCGCACCGCCGGGATCGCCGCCCAGCCCGGCCGTGCGGCCACGCGCTCGGGGCGGAAGCGCTTGCCGCACCACGAGCCGAGGATGATGTCGGGCGCGCGCCGCACCACTTCGTCGCCGTTGGCCAGGATCCGCGCCTTGGCCAGCGGTTCCACCGACAGCTCCGGAAACACGTCGTCGCCGCCGGCGATGCGCACCAGTTCGGCGACCCAGCGGATGCCGGTGATGATCGGCTCGTCCCATTCCTCGAAATACACTTTCGGCCGCCGCGGCAGCGCCGCCGCCTGCGCCGCGAGCGTGTCCAGCCCGCGCTGCAGTTCGTCGGCATAGGCCTCGGCACGCGCGCCGACGCCGACCAGCGCGCCGAGCCGGCGGACGTAGTCGAGGATGCCGTCGACGCTGCGGTGGTTGGCGATCCACACTTCCACGCCGTTGCGCACCAGCTCGGCGGCGATCTCGGCCTGGATGTCGGAAAAGCCGATCGCCAGATCCGGCTGCAGCTTGAGGATCTCGCCGATCTTGGCGCTGGTGAAGGCGCTGACCTTGGGCTTGTCGCGGCGCGCCTGCGGCGGGCGCACGGTGAAGCCGCTGATGCCGACGATGCGCGCCTGCTCGCCGAGCGCGTACAGCGTCTCGGTGGGCTCCTCGGTCAGGCAGACGATGCGCTGCGGGCCCATGTCAGTCCTCGACCGGCATGCGGAAATACACCACGCGCTCGGTTTCCTCGAATCCGCACGCATGGTGCGCGGCCTGCGCCGCGGCATCGTCGATCAGCGCATCGGAAGCCAGCTCGCTGCAGCCCTGCGCGCGGGTCCATTCGCGCACCTCGCGCAGCAGCGCACGGCCGATGCCGTGGCCGCGCCACTCCGGCGCCACGTACCAACCTTCCAGAAACCCCACCGGTGAACTGTCGGTGCCGTTGACGTAGTCCTGGCGCAGGGTGACGTCGGCGAAGCCGATCGCCTGGCCGTCGCCGGCGAAGGCCAGGAAATTGGCCGCGTCCTCGCGCTGCAGCGCTTCGGCCACGCCGCCGAAGGCATCGCGCTCGTCCGGCCACAGCGCCATCCGCAGCGCCGCCCAGGCGCGCAGGTCGGCGGCGGCGGCGGCACGTATCGAGAACTCCTTGGTCACGGAAACAGCATCCGCTTGGACCAGTGGCCAGCGGCGTCGGCGGCGTAGTGCCAGCGCTCGTGCAGGCGGTACTTGCCGCCGTACCAGAACTCGAAGCTGCGCGGCACCACGCGGAACCCGCCCCAGCCGTCCGGACGCGGCACCTCGCGGCCTTCGAAGCTGGCCTCGGCCTTGGCCACGCGCTCTTCGAATTCTTCGCGCGACTGCAAGGTGCGCGACTGCGCCGACGCCCATGCGCCGATCTGGCTCATGCGCGGGCGCGAGGCGAAATACGCATCGGCCTCGGCCGCGGCGACCAATTGCACCTCGCCGTCGATACGCACCTGCACCCCGTCCTCGCGCATGCGCCGCCACAGGAACAGCAGCGAGGCCTGCGGATTGGCCTGCAGCTCGCGGCCCTTCTGGCTGTCCAGGTGGGTGTAGAACACGAAGCCGCGCGCGTCGTAGGACTTCAGCAGCACCACCCGCGAGGACGGGCGCGCCTCCAGCGTGGCCGAGGCCACGACCATGGCGTTGTATTCGGCCTCGTCGCTGCTCCGCGCCTCCGCGAACAGGTCGGCGAACGTGGACAGGGCTTCGGCGTAGAGATCGGGCATGGCGGCAAGCACTCGGCAGACGATGCCCCATTGTCGCGCCATGCACGGCGCGACGCACGCGGCAGCGCGGGGCTGCCGTGGCGCCGGTCCTTGCTGGTCTGGACATGGCGCGAGCGGTGTGGTGCACGCCAGCCGCTGCCGCGGCCCGCAGCCCCGCGCGGCACATGCCGTGCGTAGGCTGCGCGGGCGCGCGGGCCGCGACCGTCACGCGTGCGTCCCAGCTGACTGCCTGCCAACGCCGCGCTAGGCGGAGACGCGCCGGCCAGCATCGAGGCGCGCTTGCGCCGCAAGCGCAACGGCACGCGCTACGCAACGCATGCAAGCAGCGCAACTGGCCTGCGCACGCGGCACGTCTGCTAGCATCGGCGGATGAATCCCGCCCCCAATCTCGTGCTGGTCGGCCCGATGGGAGCCGGCAAGAGCGTCATCGGCCGCCGCCTGGCCGAGCGCTTCAGCCTTGTCTTCGTCGATAGCGACCAGGCCATCGTCGAACGCACCGGCGCGAGCATCGCCTCGCTGTTCGAGCATGCCGGCGAAGCCGGCTTCCGCGAGCACGAGCGCAGCGTCCTGGAAAGCGTGCTCAGCACCCCCGGCCACCTCATTTCCACCGGCGGCGGCGCCGTGCTCGACGCCGACAGCCGCCGCGAGATGCGCGAACACGGCTTCGTGGTCTACCTGCGGGTCAGCGTGGCCTCGCAGCTGCAGCGCCTGCAACGCGACCGCAGCCGCCCGCTGCTGCAGCGTGGCGACCGCGAACGGGTGCTGCACGAGCTGCACGCGGTGCGCGAGCCGCTGTACCGGGAAGTCGCCGACCTGATCCTGGACACCGACCACCTCAATCCCGCCGAAGCCACCGCGCAGATGGTCGTGCGCCTGGCCGCGTCGTGGAAACTTCCGGACCCCATTGCATGACCGCTCCCCAACGCAGCACTGTTCCCCAACGCAGCGTCGCGGTCGAAGGCGACCCGGCCTACACCATCCGCATCGGCCCCGGCCTGCTCGACGACGGCGCGCGCCTGGCCGAGCACGTGCGCGGCCGCCATGTGCTGCTGCTCAGCGACAGCAACGTCGCCCCGCTGTACGCCGCCCAGGTGCGTCAGGCGCTGCTGGCGGCGCGCCCGGAGTTGCGGATCGGCGCCTTCACCATCCCCGCCGGCGAGGCCTCCAAGACCCTGGACAATTTCGCCGCGGCGATCGCCGCGCTGGCCGAACTCGGCGCCACCCGCGACGCCTGCGTGCTGGCGCTGGGCGGCGGCGTGGTCGGCGACTTGGCCGGCTTCGCCGCCGCGTGCTGGATGCGCGGGGTGGACTGCGTGCAGCTGCCGACCACGCTGCTGGCGATGGTCGATTCCTCGGTCGGCGGCAAGACCGCGGTGGACATCGCCCAGGGCAAGAACCTGGTCGGCGCGTTCCATCCGCCGCGCGCGGTGCTGGCCGACACCGCCACCCTGCGCAGCCTGCCGCCGCGCGAATTGCGCGCTGGCCTGGCCGAGGTGATCAAGTACGGCGCGATCCGCGACCCGCTGTTCTTCGAATGGCTGCATGCCGAGCGCCACGCACTGCTGGACGCCGAACCGGCCGCGCTGGCGCAGGCGATCGCGCGCAGCTGCGAGCACAAGGCCGAGATCGTGACCCGCGACCCGCTGGAGAAGGGCGAGCGCGCCCTGCTCAACCTCGGCCACACCTTCGGCCACGCGATCGAGACCGAACAGGGCTACGGCGCGCCCGGCAACGCCAACCTCAACCACGGCGAAGCAGTGGCGGTGGGCATGGTGCTGGCCGCCGAACTGTCGGCGCAGTTGGGCATGTCCACGGCGCAGGACAGCGAACGGCTGCGCGCGCTGCTGGCCGACTACGGCCTGCCCACCGCGCTGCCGGCCGGGCTGGCGCCGCACGCGCTGCTGGCGCGGATGCGGCTGGACAAGAAGAACATCGCCGGGCGCCTGCGGCTGGTGCTGTGGCGCGGCATCGGCCGCGCCGAGGTGGTGCCTGACGTGGACGAGGCGGCGGTGCTGGCGGTGCTGGACGCCGCGGTGCGGGCCGCGGCCTAACGCAGCCCGCCGCGCCGAGGCATTCAATCCGCCCTCGGCGGCCGGCGCGCCGCAAGTCCCTGTGGGAGCGACTTCAATCGCGACGACGACGTGGTGGGCATCACGCCGTCGGACAGCGCCGGGACCGAATCCCTTCCCACTCCACCCACCCAGCCAGCATGCGCAAGTGCCCTGCACGGCGCCCGGGGCGCCGGCCTGCGCCAAGACATGCTCGCCCCAGGATGTCGCGCGCCGCCCATGCGTCAGGCCCCGGCACGTGCACGCGTCCCGCCTGCGGCCGCGGCCGCCCGCCGACCGCGGCCCAAACACCCACCCCGCTTCCCAACCCGTCCCATAACGCACGACCGGCGCCGACGCCGCGGCGACCCGCGATGGGTACAATCGGCCCATGCGCGTCTTCCTACAGCAACGCCCCGGCGGCAACGAGCCGCCCCGCTACATCCAGCTGACCCTGCAACCGGACCTGTTCGGCAGTTGGGAGCTGCTGCGCGAGAGCGGCCAGATCGGCGGCCGCGCGCAGCTCAAGCGCGAGCAGTACCTGCTGCAGGACGAGGCCCACGCCGCCTTCGAGAAAGCCCGCGATGCGCAAATCAAGCGCGGCTTCCAGGTCATGTTCATTCGCGGCGCCGACGCCCCGCGCTAAGGAAACCCCCATGCTCAAGAACGACCGTCTGCTGCGCGCCCTGCGCCGCGAGCCCGTGGACCAGACCCCCGTATGGCTGATGCGCCAGGCCGGGCGCTACCTGCCCGAGTACCGCGCCACCCGCGCCCGCGCCGGCAGCTTCCTGGCGATGGCCAAGACTCCGGACCTGGCCTGCGAAGTGACCCTGCAGCCGCTGGCGCGGTTCCCGCTGGACGCGGCGATCCTGTTCTCCGACATCCTCACCATCCCCGATGCGATGGGCCTGGAGTTGTATTTCGTCGAAGGCGAAGGCCCGAAGTTCAAGCACCCGGTGCGCGACGCGGCGGCGATCGCCCGGCTCGGCGTGCCGGACATGGAGACCGAGCTGCGCTACGTGATGGACGCGGTGCGGGTGATCCGCCGCGAACTGGACGGCAGCGTGCCGCTGATCGGCTTCTCCGGCAGCCCGTGGACCTTGGCCTGCTACATGGTCGAGGGCGGCGGCAGCGACAACTACGCGCGGATCAAGGCGCTGGCCTTGAACGAGCCGGCGGCGCTGCACCAGTTGCTGTCGGTCAACACCGACGCGGTGATCGCCTATCTGGCGGCGCAGCGCGCGGCCGGCGCGCAGGCGCTGCAGGTATTCGATACCTGGGGCGGCGTGCTCAGCCCGGCGATGTACCGCGAGTTCTCGCTGCCCTACCTGCAGCGCATCGCCCGCGAACTGCCGCGCGGCGACGGCGCCGAGCGCACCCCGCTGATCCTGTTCGGCAAGGGCAATGCGCCGTATCTGGAAGAACTGGCCGCCTCCGGCGCCGAAGGCCTGGGCGTGGACTGGACCATCGACCTGGCCGATGCCGCGCGCCGCACCGGCGGCCGCGTCGCGTTGCAGGGCAACCTGGATCCGGCGACGCTGTACGGCTCGCCGGCGGCGATCGAACGCGAGGTGCAGCGCGTGCTGCACAGCTATGCCGACGGCAACGGCTCGGCGGACGGCCATGTGTTCAACCTCGGCCATGGGCTGTCGCCGGACATGCAGCCCGAGCACGTCGGCGCCCTGGTCGCCGCGGTGCAGCGGCACAGCCGCCGCGAGCAGGCATAGCGCCGCGCACCGAGCCGCCGCATCCGCTGGGCGCCTCGCGTCCTGCGGATGCGCGGCGTGGCGCAACACCCGCCTCGGCCATCTTGCAGTCGGGGCTGAAGCCCCTCCCACAGTGCACCCAGCCAACTCGCCGCAAGCTCCCTGTAGGAGCGGCTTCAGCCGCGACGAACGAAGTGGTGGACCCGACGACTGCGGGCATCGGTCGGGGCTGAACCCCTCCTACAGTGCACCCAGCCCGTTCGCCGCAAGCTCCCTGTAGGAGCGGCTTCAGCCGCGACGAACGAAGCGGCGGACCTGACGGCTGCAGGCATCGGTCGGGGCCGAAGCCCCTCCTACAGTGCACCCAGCCAACTCGCCGCAAGTCCTCTGTAGGAGCGGCTTCAGCCGCGACGAACGAAGTGGCGGACCCAACGGCTGCAGGCATCGGTCGGCGCCGAAGTCCCTCCCACAGTGCATCCAGCCGGCTTGCCGCAAGCTCCCTGTAGGAGCGGCTTCAGCCGCGACGAACGAAGTGGTGGACCCGACGACTGCAGGCATCGGTCGGGGCTGAAGCCCCTCTTACAGTGCACCCAGCCAACTCGTCGCAAGCTCCCTGTAGGAGCGGCTTCAGCCGCGACGAACGAAGCAGTGGACCCGACTGGCTCGGACAACTTTGGTACTGAAGTCCCCCGGCAGAACCGAAGACAGCACCCCGCGCGACACGCCTCGATCCGCCATCGCAGCAGGACTGCCGTGTTCGCCACACACCACAACCGCCCGATGCTGCACGACGCCGCCACGCGATCTGCGCGATCCTATGCACCCCTCGCGTTGCCGTGCGTGCCGATGTCCGCGCCCTCCCCCGATCCGATCTCCGTTCCGAACTACCGCAGTTTCCGGCCGCTGCTGTGGCTGGTGTCGCTGGCCATCTTCATGCAGATGCTGGACGCGACCATCGTCAACACCGCGCTGCCGGCGATGGCGCGCAGCCTGGGCGAGAGCCCGCTGCAGATGCAGTCGGTGGTGTTCAGCTATGCGCTGGCGGTGGCGATGTTCATCCCCGCCTCGGGCTGGATCGCCGACCGCTACGGCACGCGCCGCACCTTCCTGGCCGCGATCGTGCTGTTCACCCTCGGCTCGCTGCTGTGCGCCGCGGCGCCGCGCCTGCCCTACCTGGTCGCCGCGCGCGTGCTGCAAGGCATCGGCGGGGCGATGCTGCTGCCGGTCGGGCGCCTGGCGGTGATGCGCTCGGTATCGCGCGAGCAGTTCCTGAGCGCGATGAGCTTCATCGCGATCCCGGCGCTGATCGGGCCGCTGGTCGGGCCGACCCTCGGCGGCTGGCTGGTGCAGGTGGCGTCGTGGCACTGGGTGTTCCTGATCAACCTGCCGATCGGCGCGATCGGCTTCGCCGCGGCGCTGAAGGTGATGCCCGATTTCCACGGCGAGCAGCGCACCCGCTTCGACCTGATCGGCTATGCGATGCTGGCGTTCGGCATGATCGCGCTGTCGCTGGCGCTGGACGGGATTTCCGAGCTGGGCCTGCGCCATGCGTTCGTGATGCTGCTGGCCATCGCCGGCCTGGCCGCGCTGATCGGCTATTGGCTGCACGCGGCCAACGCGCCGGCAGCGCTGTTCCCGCTGCACCTTTTCAAGGTGATCAGCTTCCGCATCGGCATCCTCGGCAACCTGTTCGCGCGCGTGGGCAGCGGCAGCATGCCGTTCCTGATCCCGCTGTTGCTGCAGGTCGGCCTGGGCATGAGTCCGATGCGCGCGGGCCTGATGATGATCCCGGTGGCGCTGGCCGGCATGGCCGCCAAGCGCGCAGCGGTGAAACTGGTGGAGCACTACGGCTATCGCCGGGTGCTGATGACCAACACCGTGCTGGTCGGCGTGGCGATGGCCAGCTTCATGCTGTTCGACGCCGGCCAGCCGCTGGGCTGGCGACTGCTGCAGCTGGCGCTGTTCGGCGCGGTCAACTCGCTGCAGTTCACGGTCATGAACACAGTGACCCTGCGCGACCTGGACCGCGACCAGGCCAGCGCCGGCAACAGCCTGCTGTCGATGGTGATGATGCTGGCCACCGGCTTCGGTGCCGCCGCCGCGGGCAGCCTGCTGGCGGCCTTCAACGACCACCTCGGCGACAGCCACGGCGCCACCGCCGCGCTGCACGCGACCTTCGTCTGCGTCGGCGCGATCACCCTGACCTCGACCCTGATCTTCTGGCAACTGCCGGATACGCGGCCGCATCCGAACAAGGTGGAGGAAGTGGCTGAATAGCTGTGAGGCTGGGAATGGAGAAACGGGAATGGGGAATCGAAAAACAAAAGCTGCCTCCCTCGCCTCTGACACTACACGCTCGCGGCGCCCTGCTTTTCCCTATTCCCGTTTCTCCATTCCCTATTCCCGGCCCCCAAGCACTGCCTCGATCGCCTCGGCCAGCATGTCTCCCGTCACCGGCTTGCGCAGGAAGCCGTCGAAGCCGGCGGCGCGGGCCTGCGGTTCGGCGTCGGCGTCGGCGCGGGCGGTGACCGCGATCAGCGGCATCTCGTAGCCGAACACGCGCAGCTGCCGCGCCAGCGCCAGGCCGTCCAGGCCGGGCAGGTCCAGGTCGAGCAGCGCCACGTCGAAGCGGTTGCCGGCCGCTTCGGTCAGCGCCGCCAGCGCATGCGCGGCATGGGTGATGTGGTGCCCGCGCGCGCTGAGCAGGCCACTGACGACTTCGGCAACAGTGGGGTCGTCCTCGACCAGCAGGATATGCAGCGGCTGCGTCGCCGCCAGGGCCTCGCGCTCGCTGCGTGCAGCCGGATGCAGCGCTTGCGGGGTCCACGGCAGCGGCAGGTCGACGATGAAACGGGTGCCGACGCCGAGCTTGCTGTGCAGTTCCACGCGGCCGCCCATCGCCACCGCCAGTTCCTGGCAGATCGCCAGGCCCAGGCCGCTGCCGCCGTAGCGGGCGGCGGTGCGCGGGCCGTCGGCCTGTTCGAAGCGCTGGAACAGCCGCGCCTGCTGCTCGGCGTTGATGCCCGGTCCGGTATCGGCGACCTCGAAACGCACGCCGTGGCTGTCGTGCAGCGGCGCCACGCGCAGGGTCACCCCGCCGTGGTCGGTGAACTTGATCGCGTTGTTGAGCAGGTTCAGCAGGATCTGCCGCACCCGGGTCGCATCGCCGCTGGCGGTCACCGCCGCGGGCATCGCGTTGTCCAGGGCGAAGGCCAGGCCGCGGCTGTGCGCCATCGGCGCCATCATCGCCTCCAGCTCGCCGATCAGCTGGATCAGGTCGAACGGCTGCTGGTCCAGTTCCAGGCGCCCGGCCTCGATCCGCGCCAGGTCCAGCGCATCGTTGACCAGGCGCAGCAGGTGCGCGCCGGCGCGGCGGATCGAGTCGGTATAGCCGCGCTGTTTGGGGTCCAGCGGCGTGGCCAGCAACAGTTCGCTCATGCCCAGCACGCCGGTCATCGGCGTGCGCACTTCGTGGCCCAGCGTGGCTAGGAAGCGGGTCTTGGCCAGCGAGGCCTGCTCGGCCAGCTCCTGCTTGTGCAGCGCCAGTTGCCAGGCATTGCGACGGCGCAGGCGCCGCCGGTACAGATAGGACGCCAGCCACAATGCCAACAGCGCCAGCAAGGCCAGCCCGGCCATGCCCCAGGGGCTGCGCCACCATGGCGGCAACACGCGAAAGCGCAGCGTGGTCACCTTCGACCACACCTTGTCGGCGGTGCGCGCCTGCATTTCCAGGGTGTAGTGGCCCGACGGCAGGCGCGAGAACAGGCGCTCGCCGCTGGCACCAACGTCCACCCAGTCCGGGTCGTAGCCGCTGAGCCGGAACCGGTAGGTGTTGGCGTCGGTGTCGGAGAACGACAGCAGGCGCGCGACCACGTGCAGGTCGCGGTCGCCTTCCTGCAGGGCGATGCTGCCGGCATGCAGCAGATCCAGCGCGCGCTCGCCGCGGCGCACGCCGATGCGTTCGATCACCAGCGGCGGCTGCCGCCGCGACGGCACCACCTGCGACGGCTCGAACAGCACCACCCCGTCCGGGGTGCCGCCGAGGATCTGCCCGCTGCGCGCCTGGATCAGGGTCTGGGCGCGGAATTCCTGGTTGGGCAGGCCGTCGCGCACGCCGTAGGAGCGGATCGCCTTGCTCGCCGGATCGACCCGGATCAGGCCGCGCACGCTGCTCAACCAGGCCACGCCGCTGGCATCGACCACGATGCCGTTCGGCGCCAGCGACGGGAACTCCTGCTCGGCGTCGATGCGGTCGAGCAGGCTCAGCCGCTCGCCGTCCCACAGATAGCGTTCCAGGCGGCCGAGGCTGGCCAGCCACACCACGTTGCCATCGGTGATGGTGAAGGCGCTCAGCGGCCGCGTCGGCGCGCCCGGCACCGGCGCGAAACGCTCGCTGGTCGGGTCCCAGGCCAGCACGCCGTATTGGCCGAGCACCCAGGGCTGGCCCAGCGGGCCGGGCCGGGCATCGTCCACGGTCAGCTCCGACGGCAGCCCGTCGGCGCCCGGGGCGATGTTGCGCAGCACGTGCCCGTCCAGGTCGCGGACCTGGGCGCCGCCGAACTCGCCGAACAACCACAGGCGGCCGTCGCCGCTGAGCACCAGCCGGTCGATTTCACCGGGTATCGGCGCATCGGCGCCATCCTGCTTGCCCCAGCGCCGCACCTCGCCGCTGACCGGGTCGTAACGCAACACCGCCGCCGCGGCCGCCGCCCACACCCGGCCCTGCGCATCCTCGCCCAGCACGCGCGACCATTCGCGGCCGAACAGCGCGGTGATGTGGTGGCGCACCGCACCGGTGCCGGGATCCAGCTTGTCCAGCATGCCGCGCGTGCCCGTCAGCCAGACCCCGCCATCGCGCGATGCTGCGGTCGCCATCACGTAGGGATTGCCCATCGAGTCCGGATCGTCGACCCGGTACGACAGCACCGAGAACTGCCGCCAGTTGGCCGGCAGATACCACAGGCCGGCATTGAAGCTGGCGAACCACAGATCGCCTTCGCGATCCTCGAACGCCAGCGACCAATTGGGCTTGACCAAGCCGTGCGCGGAATTGCTGTACAGCGGCACGTTGCGGATCTGCCCGACATCGCCCTCGCGGCCCAGGCCGTCCATGGTGTCGAACCAGCGATTGCCGTGGCGGTCGTGGACCAGCATCCCCAGCACGCTCTCGCTCGGCATGTTGCGCCAGTACGGCGCCACCGCGCTGCCGTCGGTGCGCAGCAGGCGCACACCGCCCTGGCTGGCCACCCACAGCGAGCCGTCGCGCTCGGGGGTCAGGCCCTGTACCTCCGGCCGCGGCAGCGCCGAGGCCGGCAGTCGTTCGAAATCGTGCCCGGTCCAGCGCGCCACGCCGCCGCGCGTCCCCACCCACAGCGTGCCGTCGGGCGTAGTCGCCAGCGAGGTCACCACCGGCGATGGCAGGCTGCGCTCGTCGCCCGGCATCGGCATGTAGCGGCTCAGTTTGCCGTCCGCCTGCAGCCGGTCCAGGCCGCCGTTGGCGGTGCCGAACCAGAGGCTGCCGTCGGGAGTGGACGCGATCGCCCAGACCGTGGCGCCGCCGATCTGCGGGTAGTTGCTGCGGTCGTAATAGCGGAACGTGCGCCGGTCGGCCGAGAGCATGCCCAGGCCAGCGTTCTGGGTGCCGAACCAGACCCGGTTCTGCGCATCCACGTGCACGGTCCAGATCTTGTTGTCGCGCAGCCCGTCCTCGATCCGCCAGATGCGGTAGCCGCGCCCGTCGAAGCGCGCCAAGCCGTCGCTGCTGGCCAGCCACAGGTAGCCGAGTTGGTCTTCGGCGAAGCCGTTGATGCTGTTGGACGGCAACCCGTCGGCCACGGTCAACTGGCGCGGCTGCGGGGTCGGCGGCACCGCCGCCACGAGCGCCGTCGACCACAGCAGCAGTAGCCATCCCAAGATCCGTCTCGACCGCATCCTCGTCCCCTTGTGCATGGGCGCCGTGTCCCCCGATGCCCGCCGCCATCGTCGGCGATAAGCGCCGCCGCTGGCAACAGACGGATGGTGGGCTCGGGACTCGGGACTCGGGACTCGAAGCGTCGCACGCGTTGCCTGCGAATCCACTGCGCCGTCCGGCGAGACCTTACGCTTCCCGCGTCCCCGGTCCCGCGTCCCGAGTCCCGGCTTCAACATCCATCACTGCTCCGATCGCCTCGGCCAACATGTCGCCGGTGACTGGCTTACGCACGAAACAGGCGAAACCGGCCGCCTTGGCGGCGGCCTCGGCCTCGCCGTCGGAACGCGCAGTCACCGCGATCAGCGGAAAGTCGTAGCCGAGCGCGCGCAATTGCCGCGCCAGCGCCAGGCCGTCCAGCGCCGGCAGGTCCAGGTCCAGCAGGCCTAAATCGAACGTGCCCTGGCTTACTTCGGTCAACGCTTCCAGGCCATGCGCCGCGCAGGCCACATGATGGCCGCGGCTGCGCAGCAGTTCGGCCATCACCTGGGCCACGGTCGGTTCGTCCTCGACCAGCAGGATCCGCAGCGGCGCCTGGGCCCGCGCCGGCAACGGCACCACCGTCGCCGCCTCGGCAGGCCGCGCCTGCCAGCGCAGCGGCAGCGTCACCCGGAAGCGCGCGCCGTGCCCGAGCCGGCTGTCGACCTGGATGCGCCCGCCCATCGCCATCGCCAATTCCTGGCTGATCGCCAGACCCAGACCGCTGCCGCCGTAGCGGGCGGCGGTGCGCGGGCCTTCGCCCTGCTCGAAACGCTGGAACAGCCGCGCCTGCTGCTCGGCGCTGATGCCCGGGCCGGTGTCGGCAACCTCCACGCACAGCCCGTGTCCGCTGTGCAGCGGCGACACGTGCAAGGTCACCGAGCCGCTGGCGGTGAACTTGATCGCATTGCCGATCAGATTGAGCAGGATCTGCCGCACCCGCACCGCGTCGCCGTTGACGGTCACCGCGCCCGGCAAGGTGTCGTGGCATTCGAAGCGCAGGCCGCGCGCCTGCGCCAGCGGCGCCATCAGGTTCACCACGTCGGCGATCAGCGCCTGCAACGCGAACGGCTGCAGGTCCAGTTGCAGGCGCCCGGCCTCGATCCGCGCCAGGTCCAGCGCATCGTTGACCAGGTGCAGCAGGTGCGTGCCGGCGCGGCGGATCGATTCGGTATAGCCGCGCTGCTTGGGATCCAGCGGCGTGGCCAGCAGCAGTTCGCTCATGCCCAGCACGCCGGTCATCGGCGTGCGCACCTCGTGCCCCAGCGTGGCCAGGAAACGGGTCTTGGCCAGCGACGCCTGCTCGGCCACTTCCTGCTTGTGCAGCGCCAGTTGCCAGGAATGCTGGCGGCGCAGGCGGCGGCGGTAGGCGCGCAGTGAGGCCAGCACCAGCAGCGCGGCGGCGGCGAGCAGCCCGGCGATGCCCCAGACGCTGCGCCACCACGGCGGATACACCCGGAACGGCAGCCGCAGCGTCGGCGACCAGGCGCCGTTGCGGGTGCGCGCCTGTACTTCGAGCACCTGCGCGCCGGCCGGCAACTGCGGCAGCGTGCGCTCGCCGGTGGCGCCGACCGCGACCCAGTCGCGGTCGTAGCCGGGCAGGCGGAAACGGTAGACGATGCCTTCCGGATCGACGAACGACAGCAGCCGCGCCACCACGCGCAGATCGCGATCGTCCGGCTGCAGGGCGAAACCGCCGCTCACCGGCAGCGCCAGCAGCCGCTCGCCGCGGCGCACCTGCACGCTCTCCACGCTCAGCGTCAGCGGCACCTGCGGCGGGTCCGGCAGCCGCGTATCCAGCAGTGCCACGCTGCCATCGGCGGCGGCCGCCACCAGCACCCCGTCGGCCGCCATCAACAGCCCGCGCTTGACCACTTCCTGGCTGCTCAATCCGTTGCGGGTACCGAACGCGCGCACCGCGGGCGTGTGCCGCGGATCGATCCGGAACAGGCCGCGGCGCGTACCCAGCCAGGCGCGTCCCTGCTGATCGACGACCAGGCCCTGCGACTCGGTCGGCGGCACGCCCTCGGCCGCCGCATAGCGATGCGCCTGCTGCCAGTGCCCGCCCTCGCGGCGCCACAGCTCGAGCCCGGACAGGCGATGCAGCCACAGGGTCTGCGCATCGGCGAAGGCGAACGACTGCACCCGTTCGCCGGCGAATTCCGGCGGAGCGCGGAACTGCCCGGCGGCGGTATCCCAATAGTGCAAGCGCTCGGCGGCCAGCCACGGCGTGCCGTCCGGCGCCAGGTCGAACGCGGCGATATCGGCGGCGGCGGCCAGCCCGCGTTGCGGACCATGGATGTTGTCCAGCACGTGGCCGTCGGCGAGCGCGCGCACCTGCACGCCGAACCCGGGCGCGGCCACCCACAAGGTGCCGTCGGCGCGCTGGCGCAACCAGCTGTTGACGCCGATGTCGGGGGTCGCGTCGGCCGCCGACGCACGCCCCCAGCTTTTCAGCGCGCCGCCGTAGGCAGGGCCGCGCAGCAACTGGGCGCTGCTGCCCAGCCACAGGTCGCCGGCCGTGTCTTCCAGTACCGACAGCACGCGCACGCCGGGCAGGCTGGGCGTCCACTGCGGCTTGCTCAATTCGCCGCTGGCCGGCTGCAGCCGGTACACATTGCCGCCGGTCCCGGCCAGCCACACGCCGCCGTCGCGGGCCGGTGCCAGGCCGGCATACAGGTCCGGCGCCAGGCCGTGCGCCGGCCCCAGCACCGCCAGCCGCCGCCAGCCCGGGCGCAGGTAGCCCAGGCCGCGGGTCGGCAACGACACCCACAGTCCGCCCTCCTTGTCGCGCAGCATGCTCACAACCACGTTGGCGCCGGCCACCGCCGCCTCGCCCTCGGCGATGCGCCGCAACGCGCCGTCGGCCGGCTTGTGCCACAGCCCCTGGCCGTTGCCGAGCCAATAGCCGCCGTTGCCGTCCTCGGCCATGCACAGCACCCCGCGCTGCAACGCGCCGGTCCAGTCGGCACGCTGCCAGCGGCCATCGTGGCCAAGCCGGTACAGCTCGCTGTTGGTGCTGACCCACAGGCCGTCGGACAGCGCGATCACCGCCGCGACCTTCTGCGGCGCATCCGTGGGACCGGGCAGGCGGTAGGCGCTGGCGCGCTTGCCGTCGTAGCGCACCATGCCCTTGAAGGTGCCGATCCACAGCACCCCGGCCGCATCGAAGCCCAGGCCGACGATCGCGCCGTCGAGCATCGCATCGACCTCGCTGTCGCCGGCCTGGATGCGCTGCACGCGTCCGTCCGCTGGCACCCGGTACAGGCCGCCGGCGTAGGTGCCGAACACCACCTCGTCGCCGCGGCTGGCGATCGCGAACACCTCGTCGCTGCGCATCGCCGGTTGCGTGGCCATGTTGAAATGGCGGAATCCGCGGCGCGCGGTATCGAGCATGCTCAGACCGCCGCCTTCGCAGGCCACCCAGACCCGGTTGCGCGCATCGATGTGCAGTTCCTGCACGTAGTTGCAGCGCAGCGACTGCGGATCGTCCGGGTCGTGGCGCCAGATGCGGAATTCGCGCCCGTCGTAGCGGGCCAGGCCGTCGCCGCTGGCGATCCACAGGTAGCCGTCGCGGTCCAGCGCCAGCCGAGAGATTTCGCTGGACGGCAGCCCATGCTCGGCGCCCAGCACGCGGAACCGCGGCAGCTCCGGCACCGCCGCCAGCGCACTGGCGCAGCAACCGGCCAGCAACAGCAGCAGCCAGGCGAGCGTCCAGCCGCGGCGCAGGCGTCGAGGACATGGAATTTGCATCGACATCGGCTCCGGCGGCAGTGAACGATCGGCGGCGGATGAACACCGGCGCACTGCCGGGGCCGGCCGCAGACAGCGCGACCGCTCCGTGCCGCCTTGATGCGGCAGCGTTCTTATACCGCGGGGGGCCGCAAAATCCCACCCGCCGCGTCACGCAACGAACCATTGCGCCGCGCGCTGGCGCAAGCGCCGCGGACTGCGCCTAGAATCCCGGCTACTCCTTCTGCCTGGCCCACCCATGCTCCAGCGCTGCCTGATCGCCCTGCTGCTGACCCTGCCGACCGCCGCACTGGCCGCCCCGGCGCAGTACGCGCTGGACCCGGTGCACACCCGCGTGCTGTTCGCGATCGAGCACGCCGGCTTCTCCAAGGCGCTGGGCGCCGTGTCCGGCAGCACCGGCACGCTGGCGTTCGACCCGGACGACTGGCGCAGCGCGCGGCTGGACGCGCGGGTGCCGCTGCAGCGCCTGGACCTGGGCGACGACAAATGGAACCGCGCCGCGCTGGCGCACAACCTGGTCGACGGCGAGCGTTTCCCCGAGGCGCGCTTCGTTTCCACCCGGATCGAACCGATCGACGCCACCCACGCCAAGGTGTTCGGCACGCTGACCCTGCACGGGGTCAGCCGCGAGATCGCGCTGGACGTGACCCTCAACGCGCTGAAGCGGCATCCGCTGCCGCCGTTCCGCCGCACCGTGGGCTTTTCCGCCACCACCACGCTGCAGCGCGCCGACTTCGGCATCGCCGCCTGGCCGTCGGTGATCGGCGCCACGGTCGAACTGCGCATCGAGGCCGAGGCCACCCGCGACGGCCGCGCCGACGCCGACCCGCCGCCGGCGGACGCGCCCGCCGCCGACACCCCCACTCCGCCGCCCAGCCCCAGCGCCAACCAGGAATCCACGCCATGACCGCCAAGAACACCGCCGAGCGTTGGGGCGGCGTCAGCCAGACCCTGCATTGGCTGATCGCCGCCTTGATCCTGCTGCTGGGCGTGGTCGGCCTGACCATGGGCGAGCTGCCGAAGACGCCCAAGTACTTCTGGGTCTACACCGCGCACAAGTCGCTCGGCCTGACCGTGCTGGCGCTGGTGATCGCACGCCTGGGCTGGCGCCTGTATGCCGGCGCGCCCAAGCCGGTGCCGGGCACGCCGAGCTGGCAGGAACGCATCGCCAGCGCCACCCACGTGCTGCTGTACGTGCTGATCTTCGCCATGCCGCTGTCCGGCTGGCTGTACGACTCGACCAGCGGCCTGCGTCCGTTCCGCTGGTTCGGCCTGGTCGCCGTGCCCAAGCTCAGCGCGCCCGACGCGCACCTGCGCGATCTGTCGCATGCGCTGCACGAATGGGGCTTCTGGATCCTGATCGCGGTGGTGCTGGCGCATGCCGGCGCCGCCTTCTACCACCACCTGTTCCAACGCGATGCCACCCTGGCGCGGATGTTGCCGCGCGGCTGGCTGACCCCCAAATCCTGAGGAGTTCCATCATGTCGTCCCGTTTCGCCTCCCCCGCCGCCGTTGCCGCCAGCCTGGTGGCGATGCTCGCCGCCGCCCCCGCGTTCGCCGCCGATTACGTGCAGGCGCCGGGCTCGAGCCTGGTGTTCGCCAGCAAGTACGACGGCGAAGTGTTCACCGGCCAGTTCCCCGGCTTCGACACCAAGCTCAGCTTCGACCCGGCCAACCTGGCCGGCGCCAAGCTCGACGTGGCGATTCCGCTGGCCGGCGCCAAGAGCGGCAATGGCGACCGCGACTCCACATTGCAGGGGCCGGACTTTTTCAACGTGGCCAAGTTCGCCACCGCCCACTACCGCGCCGACAAGTTCCGTTCGCTGGGCAACAACCAGTACGCCGCCGACGGCACCCTGGAACTGCGCGGCGTGTCCAAGCCGGTGACCCTGACCTTCACCTGGACCCCGGGCGCGCAGCCGGTGCTGGCCGGCAAGGCCACCGTCAAGCGCCTGGACTTCGGCGTCGGCGGCGGCGACTGGGCCGACACCAAGACCATTCCCAACGAAACCGCGATCAGCACCAAGGTCGTGTTCAAGGCGAAGTGATTCGCCACCGGCCGCAGCGGCACGCGGCCACTGGGCGGCGGATTCCCTCGTCGGGTCCGCCGCTTTTTTTGTGCCTGGACCGGCGCGGCGCGCGGCGAGGCGCATGCCTTGCTGGCCTATGCGCGGCAGGAACTGGGCCTGCAGCACGCGATCGCACGGCGTCTCCGCAGAACCTGGCCTACCTGCGCGTATTGCGCAAGGCCGGCATGCATCCGGCCCCCACCCGCAGCGACGGCACGATGATCTGCTGTTTCGCATGGCATGCAGACGCGGCGCCGGCAAGCGAGGATCTGCACCGCGGCGCGCCTGCCGTCTGGCAACAGGCCGCTCGCAAGGCGTAGCTTCGCCGCAACGCGGAATCGCTCGACTGCGGATCATCGCGGCAGCGCGTCGCGTGCGCGCGGCTTGAAGCAGAGCCGCTCAGTCCTGCAGCGTCAGCCAGTCCGCCACCCGACGCAGATCGAACGGCCACCCCAGCTCGCGACCACCGGCGTCGCGCAGCACCGGCACCCGCTCGCCGTAGCGCGCCTCCAATGCCGGGTCGCCGTCGATGAAAACGCTTTCCAGGTCGGCCACGCGCGCCTGCGCCAGGACCAGCAGGGCCTGGTCGCACAGGTGGCAGTCGTCGCGCTGGTACAGGGTCAGGGACATGGCCGCGGCTCCGATGCTGCGTTGCGGGCGTGCGCAGTGCGCCGGGGGCATAGAATAGATGGTCTTTGGCCTTCCACCTCTCCGGCACGTATGGCTGTCAGCACCTTCGACCTGTTCAAGATCGGCATCGGGCCGAGTTCCTCGCACACCGTGGGGCCGATGCGTGCGGCCGAGCGCTTCGTGCACCGCTGGCTGCTGGATCCGGGCCGGCTCGGCGAGGTGGTGCGGATCCGCGCCGAGGTGTTCGGCTCGCTGGCGCTGACCGGGCGCGGCCACGGCACCGACAAGGCGGTGCTGCTGGGCCTGGAAGGCCAGCGCCCGAACCTGATCGACCCGGACATCATTCCGAGCACGCTGGAGCGCATCCGCGGCAGCAAGCGCATCAACCTGATGGGCCAGCACAGCATCGCCTTCGACGAGAAGCGCGACCTGGCGCTGAACAAGCGCCAGAAGCTGCCGTACCACACCAACGGCATGCGCTTCACCGCCTATGCCGCCGACGACGAAGTGATCGCCACGCGCGACTACTACTCGGTCGGCGGCGGCTTCGTGGTCAACCAGGACGACGCCGCCGACGACCGCATCGTCGCCGACGAAACGCCGCTGCCGTACCCGTTCAAGAGCGGCGACGAATTGCTGGCGCAAGCCGCGCGCAGCGGCCTGAGCATCGCCGCGCTGATGTTCGAGAACGAGAAGTGCTGGCGCAGCGAGGACGAGATCCGCGACGGCCTGCGCGAACTGTGGAATGCGATGCAGGCCTGCGTGGCGCGCGGCATCCGCGAGGAAGGCACGCTGCCCGGCGGCCTGCACGTGTCGCGCCGCGCGCCGGCGCTGTACCGCGAGCTGTCGTCCAAGCCGGAAGCGGCGATGCGCGATCCGCTGACCACGCTGGACTGGGTCAACCTGTACGCGCTGGCGGTCAACGAAGAGAACGCCGCCGGCGGGCGCGTGGTCACCGCACCGACCAACGGCGCGGCGGGGATCATTCCGTCGGTGCTGCACTACTTCGACCGTTTCTGCCCGGGCAGCGACGAACAACGCATCTTCGATTTCCTGCTGACTGCCGCGGCGATCGGCATCCTGTACAAGGAAAACGCCTCCATCTCCGGCGCCGAAGTCGGTTGCCAGGGCGAAGTCGGCGTGGCCTGCTCGATGGCCGCCGGCGGCCTGGTCGCCGCGCTCGGCGGCAAGCCGGGGCAGATCGAGAACGCCGCAGAGATCGGCATGGAACACAACCTCGGCCTGACCTGCGACCCGATCGGCGGGCTGGTGCAGATCCCGTGCATCGAGCGCAATGCGATGGGCGCGGTGAAAGCGATCAACGCCAGCCGCATGGCCATGCGCGGCGACGGCAAGCACAAGGTATCGCTGGACAAGGTGATCCGGACCATGCGCGACACCGGCCGCGACATGCAGGACAAGTACAAGGAAACCAGCCGCGGCGGGCTCGCAGTGAACGTGATCGAGTGCTGAGATGATGCTGCCGGCGTGCCGTCCATGTCCGAGCGGATCGCACCGCTGCGGCGCATGCCTGGGCCACGTCGGCGCGCGCAGTCGGACCGAGCGCAACGCCGGCACGGCGACGCGGCATGGGCTGCGCGCCACCGCGCCCCGCGGGTCGGACCTGCCTGGATGACAGGCCTTGCGGCCGTCGCGATCGACGACGCCGCGCAGGCTTTTGTTGCGGTACGGATAAAGATCGGCGCGCCTGCGCCGATAGCGACACTGACGATCCGCCGAGCCGGCACTGGAATGCCCTTGCAGTCCCACCCCGCTTCCTGGTGCACCTGTGCGCTAAAGCTGGCCATGCTCTTCGGAGCGTGGATCTCGCTCGTGCCGACGGCGGCCGCCTTGCAGCCGGACAAGCAGTTCAACCACTACGAACGCCAAGGCTGGGGCCTGGAACAAGGGCTGCCGCAGCTGAGCGTGCAGGCTTTCGCGCAGGATCGGCAGGGCTATCTGTGGATCGGCACGATGGGCGGGCTGGCGCGCTTCGACGGCGTGCGCATGACCACCTTCGGCGAGAAAGCCCCGGCCAACCTGCCCGGCCCGTGGATCAAGGCCCTGCAGGTGGACCCGCGCGGCGACCTGTGGATCGGCACCTACCGCGGCCTGGCGCGCTATCGCGACGGCCGCTTCAGCAACCTGCTGCCGCAGGATCCGCAAGCCGCGCTGCTGAATATCGAAGCGATCGCGGTCGACGCGCAAGGCACGGTGCTGGTCGCCGCGCAGGACGGCGTCTACGCCGTGGTCGGCGACAGCCTGCGCCTGCGTCATCGCATCGCCGACGGCGCCTATGCGCTGCTGCCGCGCGGCGGCGAGCTGTGGGTCGGCACGCGCGGCGCCGTGCTGCGCTTCGCCGAAGGCGACGAGGAACCGCTGCCGCTGCCGGCCGACGCGCACGCCGCGCCAGTGCGGCAACTGCTGGACGCGCAGGGACGGCTGTGGGCCGGCAGTCGCGACGGCCTGCTGTTCCGCCGCGACGGCCGCTGGCAGCGGCTGCCTGGCGACCCGGCGGTGACCCGGCGCGCGGTGGAAGCGCTGTTCCAGGACAGCGACGGCAACCTGTGGGTGGGCCTGCCCGGCTATCTGCTGCGCGTACGCGACGGCGACATCGTCGAGCGATACACGGAAAGCGACCAGGACGCCGGCGCCAGCGCGATCTTCGAGGACCGCGAGCGCAACCTGTGGCTGGGCAGCCGCTGGAAGGGCGCGACCCGGCTGTGGAACGGCTGGACCCGCCGCTACAGCAGCTACGAAGGCCTGAGCGACCCGCTGGTGTGGACGCTGGCGCGCGATCCCGACGGCTCGCTGTGGGTCGGCACCGGCAACGGCCTGGAGCGGCTGCGCGCCGGCCGCTATCAGCAGGTGCTGCGCCGCGAGCAACTGCCCGCCGATGTTCCCTACACCCTGCTCGCCGAACCCGGCCAGCTGTGGATCGGCACCCGCCGCGGCGCGCTGCTGTACCGCGACGGGCGCGCCAGCGAGCCGCCGCTGCTGGCGCCGCTGCACGAACTGCAGGTCAACGGCATCGTTCGCGACCGCGCGCAACGGCTGTGGTTCGCCACCAGCGACGGCCTGTTCCGCAGCGACGGCGCGCACCTGCAGCGCTACGGCAACGACGAGGGCCTGCGCGATCCGCGTGTGCGCCTGATCCACGAAACCCGGGCCGGCCGCCTGCTGATCGGCTCCCAGGCCGGCCTGTACGAACTGCGCGGCGAGCGCCTGCTGCCGCTCGCCGAGGCCGGCTCGGCGCTGGCCGACGCCGACGTCACCGCGATCCACGAACTGCCCGGCGGGCAGTGGGTGATCGGCACCCTGTCCGACCAGCTGTGGGTGTTCGACGGCAAGCGCTGGACCATGTTCGACGAACACGACGGGCTGCCGGCCAACGCCGCGTTCTTCATCGCCGACGACGGCCATGGCAGCCTGTGGGTGGCCGGCCTGCGCGGCGTGTACCGGATGCCGCTGGCGAGCCTGCTCAAGCGCATCGAGGTGCCGAGCACGCCACTGCAGGCCGAACTGCTGCTCAACGAGCGCGGCCAGCGCCACGGCGGCGTGCAGGGCCTGTGCTGCAACGGCGCCGGCAACGGCAAGGGCTTCATCGACAACGGCACGCTGTGGCTGCCCAGCCGCGACGGCGTGGTGACCATGGACACCGCCGGCATCGTCAAGAATCCGGTCGCGCCGCAGCCGGTGGTGGAACGGATCCGCGCGCAGGGCCGCTGGATGGCGCCGCAGGCGCTGCGCGACACGCCGCTGCCGGCGCAGGCGCGCGACCTGGATTTCGAGTTCACCGCGGCCTCGTTCCAGGCCCCGGAGAACGTGGAACTGCGCTACCGCCTGGTCGGCTACGACACCCAGTGGCGCAGCCTGGACGACATCCGCCAGCGCGTGGCCAGCTATACCAACCTGCCCGGCGGCGACTACGTGTTCGAGGTCAGCGGCAGCAACAACGCCGGGGTCTGGGCGCAGGCGCCGGCGCGATTGCCGCTGCGGATCCGGCTGCGCTTCCAGGAGACGCTGTTCTACAAGCTGCTGCTGGCGCTGGGCGTGCTGGCGCTGGCGCTGGCGCTGCTTGGCATCGCGCGCGTGGTCAACCAGCGCCAGCGCGCGACGCTGGAACGGCAGGTGCGCCAGCGCACCGAGGCGCTGCAGGCGGCCAACCAGCGCCTGCAGGAAGCCAGCTTCACCGACGACCTGACCCAACTGCGCAATCGCCGCTACCTGTCGCTGCACATCCCCAGCGACATCGCGCTGTACCGGCGCATGGCCGCCAACGACCAGGACATGCTGTCCTCGGGCATGCTGTTCGCGCTGATCGACATCGACCATTTCAAGGCGATCAACGACAGCGGTGGCCATCACACCGGCGACGCGGTGCTGCAGCAGATGGCGCAGCTGCTGGTCAAGCTGACCCGCGAAAGCGACTACGTGGTGCGCTGGGGCGGCGAGGAATTCCTGCTGGTGCTGCGCTCGGCGCCGCGCGAGAACCTGACCGTGGCCGCCGAGCGCCTGTGCCGCTCGATCGCCGCGCACAGCTTCGCGCTCGAGCACGGCCGCCACAGCCAGGTCACCTGCTCGATCGGCCTGGCCGAATTCCCGTTCGTGCACGATCCCGACAGCCGCCTGGGCTGGGAGCAGTTGCTGATCCTCGCCGACCGCGCGCTGTACCAGGCCAAGGCCAAGGGCCGCAACGGCTGGGCTGCGTACCGGCCGGTACTGGGCACGCAGGCCGAGCAGGTGTTGGCAGCGCTGCAGGAGCCGGCCGAGCGCATGCAGCACCACGCCTGCCTGAACCTGGTGCACTCGCGCTGCTGAAGCGCGTTGACGCGGCCCGTGCATGACCCGGGCTAGAGTCGCGGCATCCCCGCACTCGCTCCAGCCCGCATGCGCCGACACTCGCTCCTCGCCGCGCTCGCCGCCGCGCTTCTGCTGCCGCCCTGCCACGCCGCCACGCCCACGCCGCGCTACGGCGCGCAGTTGGAAGGCTTCGATTATCCGTATCCGGTCGCGCGCTACGACTTCGCCTCGCAACGCCAGCCGTTGCAGATTGCCTACCTGGACGTGGCCCCAACCGGCGCGCCGAACGGCCAAACGGTCGTGCTGCTGCACGGCAAGAACTTCTGCGCGGCGACCTGGGAGTCGGCGATCGCCGCGCTGGTCGCCGCGGGCTATCGGGTGATCGCGCCGGACCAGATCGGCTTCTGCAAGTCGAGCAAGCCGCAGGCCTACCAGTTCTCCTTCGCGCAACTGGCGGCCAACACCCATGCGCTGCTGCAACACGCCGGGGTCACCCGGGCGGTGTTCGTCGGCCATTCGATGGGCGGCATGCTCGCCGCGCATTACGCCCTGCAGTATCCGCAGGACGTGAGCCGGCTGCTGCTGGTCAACCCGATCGGGCTGGAGGACTGGAAGGCGGCCGGCGTACCGTGGCGCAGCGTCGACGACTGGTACGCGAAGGAACGCAAGACCGATGCCGCCTCGATCAAGCAGTACCAGCAGAACGTCTATTACGGCGGGCAGTGGAAACCCGAGTACGACCGCTGGGTGACGATGCAGGCCGGGCTGTATGCCGGTCCCGGCCACGACCGTGTGGCCTGGAACCAGGCGCTGACCTCGGACATGGTGTTCAACCAGCCGGTGGTGCAGCAGTTCGCGCAACTCCGCGTGCCGACCACGCTGTTCATCGGCCAGCGCGACCGCACCGCGATCGGCAAGGACCTGGCGCCGCCGGCGCTGGCCAGGACCCTGGGCGACTATCCGGCGCTGGGCAAGCGCGCGGCGGCGGCGATTCCCGGCGCGACGCTGGTCGAATTCGCCGACCTGGGCCACTCGCCGCAGGTCGAAGCGCCGCAGCGCTTCAACGCCGCGCTGCTGCAGGCGCTGGCCGCGCCGAGCGCCGCACCGAACGCTGCGCCGTAACGGCGCAGCGGATGCCGGCGCCTCAGCGCACCGCGATGCGCAATACGTCGTCGAGCAAGGCCGCCGCGGTCACCTCGGCACCGGCGCCCGGGCCCTGGATCAGCAACGGTTGCTGCAGGTAGCGGTCGCTGTGGATGGCGACGCGATTGTCGGTGCCGGCGCCGCTGGCCAGCGGATGCGCCAGCGGCAGTTCGCGCAATCCCACCGACGCGCCATGCGCATCGAAGCGGCCGACGAAACGCAGGCAGGCGCCATTCGCGCGCGCCTGCGCCAAACGCGCCGCCAGCGGCGCATCCAGCGCCGACAACCCGGCATCCACGTCGCGCGGTGCCGCCGCGGCCAGCGCCGCCGGCAGCAGCGAATCGACCTGCACCTGCTCGGCGCGCAGCGACAGCCCGGCCGCGCGCGCCAGGATCAGCAACTTGCGGCGCACGTCCTCGCCGGACAGGTCCTCGCGCGGATCCGGCTCGGTATAGCCGGCCGCCGCGGCCTCGCGCACGCAATCGGAGAACGCGCGGCTGCCGTCGTAGCGATGCAGCAGCCACGCCATCGAGCCGGACAGCACGCCTTCCACCGCGTGGATATGGTCGCCGCCGGCGGCCAGCGCGCGCAGGCTGCTCAGCAACGGCAGGCCCGCGCCGACCGTGGCGCTGTCGCCGTAGTGCGCGCCGGCGGCATGCCGCGCGGCATGGATCTGTTCGGCGCGCGCCAACGCGGCGCCCTGGCCGAGCTTGTTCGCGGTGACCACATGCACCCCGCGCGACAGCCACTCGGCATGCCGCTGCGCCACCGCTTCGCTGGCGGTGGCATCGACCACGATGTCGCCGGCACGCAGATCGGCCGGTTGCGGCGTGCTGCCGCCATTGCCACGCGCGGCGGCATTGGCCACCGCCAATGCCTGCGCCGGTGCTTGCCCGCATTCCTGAAGGGTGCGCGAATTGGCCAGCCAGGCGAACGCCGGCAAGCCCGGGCGACGCTGCTGCAACACCTGGTAGCGCGCGACGAAGGCGCGTCCGACCGTGCCGGTACCGAGCAGACCGAGCCGCGGCAGTGCGGCATCGGCCGCCCGCGCCGGCGCCGGCGCTATTGCGTCAGCGACGCTGCTGTTCACGCGTCCACCCGTTTGCGCGCCACCGACTCGCCCGCCTGCTGCGCACGCAGCAGACCGGCCTGCAGGTCGGCGATCAGGTCCTCGCTGGACTCGATGCCCACCGACAGCCGCAGCAGGCCATCGCTGATGCCGGCGTTGGCGCGCGCCTCGGCGGTCATCGCCGCGTGCGTCATCGACGCCGGATGCGCGATCAGGCTCTCCACCCCGCCCAGCGACTCGGCCAGGGTGAAATAGCGCAGGCCATCGACGAAGGCGCGCACCTCGGCCTCGCCGCCGGCCAGCTCGAAGCTGATCATCGCGCCGAAGCCGGTCTGCTGCCGCGCCGCCACCGCATGCCCCGGATGCGTGGCCAGGCCCGGGTAATAGACCTGGTTGACCGCGGCATGCCCGTCGAGCAGCGCCACCACCGCCTGCGCATTTTCCTGGTGCACGCGCAGCCGCGCATCCAGCGTGCGCAGGCCGCGCAGGGTCAGGAACGCATCGAACGGCGACCCGGTCAGGCCCAGCGCGTTGGCCCACCACACCAACTGCTGGTGCAGTTCGGCGGTGGCGGCGATCACCGCGCCGCCGACCACATCGCTGTGGCCGTTGACGTACTTGGTGGTGGAATGGATGACCAGATCGGCGCCGAAGGCGATGGGCTTCTGCAGCGCCGGCGACAGGAAGGTGTTGTCGACCACCGCCAGCGCGCCGGCCTTGTGCGCGGCATCGATGACGAAGCGCAGATCGGTGATGCGCAGCAGCGGATTGGACGGAGTTTCGATCAGCACCAGCTGCGGCGACTGCGCCAGCGCATCGGCCAGCGAGCGCGGGTCGGTGAGGTCGGCAGTGATCAGCTCGAAATGGCCCTTCTTGGCCAGCGCGTTGAACAGGCGCCAGCTGCCGCCGTACGCATCGTGCGGCACCACCAGCTTGTCGCCCGGCTGCAGCAGCGCGTTCAGCACCAGGTTGATCGCGCCCATGCCGGTGGCGGTGATCACGCCGCCGGCGCCGCCTTCCAGCTCCGCCAGCGCTTCGCCGAGCAGGTCGCGGGTCGGGTTGCCGCTGCGGGTGTAGTCGTACTGGCGCTTGTTGCCGAAGCCGTCGAAGCTGAAGTTCGACGACAGTACGATCGGCGGAGTCACCGCGCCGTAGGCGGTATCGCGATCGATGCCGGCGCGCACCGCGGCGGTGGCGGCGCTACAGGGCAGATCGTTGTCGTGGGCAGTGCTCATGCGGTAGCTCCGGTGGGGCGAAGGGCGGTGGCGAGGATCGCGTCGATGCGGTCGGTTTCTTTCAGGAAGGCGTCGTGGCCGTATGGCGAACGCAGCACGCGCAGGCTGCCGCGCGGGCCCAGGCCTTCGACCAGGGTGACCAGGTCGGCCAGCGGCACCAGGCGGTCGCCTTCGACCGCGACCACCACTGTCGGCACGGCGACGGCGGCCGGATCGATGCGGTGCAGGTCGATGGATTCGGACAGGCGCAGGTAGGCGTTGACCTGGGTGCGCGCCACGTACTGCGCGCCGGCGGCATCCAGGTAGTCCTCGGCGGCGACGCGCACGCGGCCGTTGATCACTTCCGGTGGCGCATCGAAGCGCTCGCCGAATTCTTCCGGGGTGCGGTAGCTGAGCATCGCGAACTGCCGCGCCAGCGACAGCCCGTGGCTCTCGGCGCACTGCAGCTGGCCCAGCGCCACCGCGCGGCGCTGCAGCGCGCGCCATGCCGCGGCATACGGATGCGCGCGGTGCGCACCGCTGACCGCGACGAGCTTCAGCAAGCGCTGCGGATGCCGCACCGCCAGCTGCAGGCCGACAAGCGCGCCGTAGGAATAGCCGACGAAGCCGTGCAGTTGGGCGATGCCCAGCGCATCCAGCAGCGCGGCGATCGCATCGGCCTGGTCGGCGCTGTCGATCGGCGCGTCCAGGTTGCCGTCGGCGCCGACGAAATCGTATGCCAGCAACCGCCGCTGGCTCGGGTCCAGCGCCCGCCCCGGCCCGACCAGGCCTTCGGCCCAGCCCTTCTCGGGGAAGCTCGCGTTGGCGGCGAGATGGCGATGCGCGGAGATGCCGCCGGCGACGAACACCACCGGCGCGTCGACCGGTCCGCTCAGTTCGTAGCGCAGGCGCAGCAACTGCACGCCGGCGTGGCGCAGCGGCAGCGCCACCGCCACTTCGCCGCGCATCGCGATGACGCCATCGGCGGCCGGCGCAACGGCGGCGGCATAGCGGTCAAGCGGCACATTCACAGCAAGGGGGCGGTTTGGCGTATTCACGAGGCTCATGGCGGTATCCGGGGAGGAACGGCCATCGAGCTTCGCGGAGCTCGCGTTCGACGTGCGGAAGGCACGAATCGAACCATCTTTCGGCGGACGCGGTGGTCCCCGCAGGATTTGGCACCTACACGGTCGCTTGCGCGTCCGCTGGCTGCCCCGGCATCAAAGGGCCTGTCCCTCCGCCGGTCTCGATGGTGACCCCACGATGCCAGCGTTTTTCGGCGATGTCAAATCTCTTTATTCGGATGGAGCGATATAAGGAAACCGGGATCGCGACTGCCGCATACTCCGCACCGCCACGGCGCTCCCCCACGCCGGCGCCAGGAGTCCCGATGCCCGGCCAGTGCCCGGCCCCCGCCACCGCCCACGACGTCGCTGCGTTCCGCGCAGCACCGCGCTGGCCGCTGCTGGTCGCCTGCGCGCTGGGTGTCGCGTCCACCCCAGGCGCAGCCGGGACGCTGTATGCGTGGAAGGACGCCAACGGCATCGCCCACTACGGCGACCACGTGGCCGATCCGCAGCGCGCTGCGGCGCCCGAACCGCCGCCGGCGTCGGCGAGCGCCGAGCTGCCGCTGGCGCAGTTGCGCCTGGATGGCCAAGCTCCGCGGCAACAGGCCTGGGCCGACAACCGCCTGGACGGGCCGCTGCAGGTGCAACTGCGCTCCCGCCACGCCGACAACCTCGCCGCGGTCCCGGCACTGCCACTGCGCGCGATGCTGCCTGCCCGCGGCAGCGCCCTGCTGTCGCGGCTGTACGCCAGCGACCCGCGCTACGCCAGCCCGTTCGACCTGGTGCTGGAGGCCGTACCCGGCGACCCGGCCGCCAAGCCGCAGGACGCCCTGTACCAGTTGCCGTTCGCTGCGGCGCCGGTGCGCGTGGACCAGGGCGTGGGCGGCCACTTCAGCCACCACGACGCGCAGAACTACTACGCGCTGGATTTCGCCCTGGCCGAAGGCACCCCGGTCCTGGCCGCGCGCGCCGGCACGGTGATGCAGGTGGAAGCGGGTTTCGCCGAGGCCGGACTGGACCGCGAGACTTTCGGCGGCCGCGCCAACTTCGTGCGCATCCTCCACGCCGACGGCAGCATGGCGCTGTATGCGCACCTGGCGCCGCACGGCGTGGCAGTGCATGCCGGCCAGCGCGTCGCCGCCGGACAACGCCTCGCGCTGTCCGGCAACACCGGCCTGAGCACCGCGCCGCACCTGCACTTCGCGGTACAGGTCAACCGCGGCATGCGCCTGGCGTCGATCCCGTTCCGCATGGCCGGCGCGCTCGGCGAACTCAAATTGCCGCGCAGCGAGGACGCCGCGGACGGCGCGCAACCCGTGCCCGGCGCCGCGGCGCTATAATTGCGCTCTTCCCTGTAGCCGTGATCGCCCAGTGGGCGCCGTTGCCATGTCCGATGTTGCCCAGGAAGCTGCGCGCCGCCGCACCTTCGCCATCATTTCCCACCCCGATGCCGGCAAGACCACGCTGACCGAAAAGCTGCTGCTGTTCGGCGGTGCGATCCAGATGGCCGGTTCGGTCAAGGGCCGCAAGGCCGCGCGCCATGCGACCTCCGACTGGATGGCGCTGGAAAAGGAGCGCGGCATCTCGGTGACCTCGTCGGTGATGCAGTTCCCGTACGAAGGCAAGATCATCAACCTGCTGGATACCCCCGGCCACGCCGACTTCGGCGAGGACACCTACCGCGTGCTCACCGCGGTGGACTCGGCGCTGATGGTGATCGACGTGGCCAAGGGCGTGGAAGAACGCACCATCAAGCTGATGGAAGTGTGCCGGCTGCGCGACACGCCGATCATGACCTTCATCAACAAGCTCGACCGCGAAGGCAAGGAGCCGATCGACCTGCTCGACGAAGTGGAGACCGTGCTCGGCATCCAGTGCGCGCCGGTGACCTGGCCGATCGGCATGGGCCAGCGCCTGAAGGGCGTGGTGCACCTGATCAGCGGCGAAGTGCATCTGTACGAACAGGGCCGCAACTTCACCCGCCAGGACTCGACCATCTTCCCGTCGCTGGACGCGCCCGGTCTGGCTGAGCGGATCGGCGAACAGATGCTGGCCGAACTGCGCGAGGAACTGGAACTGGTGCAGGGCGCCAGCCATGCCTTCGACCTGGACGCCTACCGCGCCGGCAAGCAGACCCCGGTGTTCTTCGGCTCCGGCGTCAACAACTTCGGCGTGCAGCCGTTGCTGGACTTCTTCGCCGAGCACGCGCCGCCGCCGCAGGCGCATGCCACCACCGGCCGCCCGGTGCAGCCGACCGAGGAAAAGCTGACCGGTTTCGTGTTCAAGATCCAGGCCAACATGGATCCGCAGCACCGCGACCGGGTCGCGTTCATGCGCATCTGCTCGGGCCGCTTCAGCGCCGGCATGAAGACCCTGCACGTGCGCACCGGCAAGGACACCAAGCTGGCCAACGCGCTGACCTTCATGGCCAGCGACCGCGAGATCGCCGCCGAGGCCTACCCCGGCGACGTCATCGGCATCCACAACCACGGCACCATCTCCATCGGCGACACCTTCACCGAGGGCGAGGCGCTGTCGTTCACCGGCATTCCCAACTTCGCCCCGGAACTGTTCCGCCGCGCGCGGCTGCGCGACCCGCTCAAGCTCAAGCAACTGCAGAAGGGCCTGGCGCAGCTGTCCGAGGAAGGCGCCACCCAGTTCTTCCGCCCGCTGATGAGCAACGACCTGATCCTGGGTGCGGTCGGCGTGCTGCAGTTCGAAGTGGTCGCCTACCGGCTCAAGGACGAATACGGCGTGGATGCCAGCTTCGAGCCGGTCGGCGTGGTCACCGCGCGCTGGGTGCACTGCGACAACGCCAAGAAGCTGGAGGAATTCCGCGAGAAGAACGCGATGAACCTCGGCATCGACGGCGCCGGCGAACTGGTCTACCTGGCGCCGACCCGGGTCAACCTGCAGCTGGCGCAGGAACGCGCGCCGGACGTGCGCTTCGCCGCGACCCGCGAGCATGCGCACAGCGTCGCCCTGGACTGACGCAGGAACTGACGCCGCAAGCGCGCGGGCGTGAACCGCGCGCCAATTGCTGCATCGCAACGGATGCGAACCGCTCGCAATTGCGGTACCGTTTCGGGCCATGGAAGCAGACCCGCGTTCCTCGCTCATGAACGCCGATGCGCCGCCTTCGACGGACTGGCGCGACGAACTCGCCAGCGCGCTGACCCACGGCCTGGGCGCAGTCGCCGCACTGGCCGGCAGCTCGGTGCTCATCACCCTGGCCGCGATCTACGGCGACGGCTGGCAACTGGCCGGCGCGATCGTGTTCGGGGTCGCCTTGCTGCTGCTGTACACCGCCTCCACGCTGTATCACGCCATTCCGCATCCCGGCGCCAAGGCGCGGCTGCAGGTGCTGGACCACTGCGCGATCTACGTGCTGATCGCCGGCACCTACACGCCATTCACCCTGATCGGGCTGCGTGGCCCCTGGGGCTGGGGCCTGTTTGCGGCGATCTGGACCATCGCCCTGGCCGGGGTGATCTTCAAGCTGTTCTTCACCGGCCGCTTCCGGCTGCTGTCGACCATCCTCTACCTAGCCATGGGCTGGCTGATCGTGGTGGCGATCGAGCCGCTGCTGCACTCGGTCGATGTGCCGACCCTGTGCTGGCTGCTGGCGGGCGGCCTGTTCTACACGCTGGGCACCTACTTCTACCAGCGCGACACCGTGCGCTACTTCCATGCGATCTGGCACCTGTTCGTGCTCGCCGGCAGCGTCTGCCACTTCGTCGCGGTGACCGGGCAAGTGCTGTAGACCGGTTTGCTGGAGGGCACCCTTTCGCACCCTGTGCACGCACGCCGCCTAGTATGGCGAGATGGATCGCGAACCCACTTCTGTGTCACGTGGCCGGCGCCGTTCCTGGCCCTGGCGCCGCCCCGACGGCCGCTTGCGGCGTTGGCCGCTGGTCCTCGGCGCACTGGTGCTGGTGCTGCTGGTCGTCATTCTGATATTCGACTGGAACTGGTTCAAAGGTCCGGTGGAGCGCGCGGTGCAGGCCAAGACCGGTCGCGCGTTCCACATCGACGGCAATCTCGACGTCGACCTCGGCAGCACCCTCACCATCCGCGGCGATCGCCTGCGCTTCGCCAACGCGGACTGGTCGAAACAAGCGCAGATGGCCAGCGCGCAGCGTGCCGAGATCGACCTGTCGCTGTGGCCGCTGTTGCGCGGCAAGGTACGCATTCCGGAGATCCGCCTGAACCAGCCGAACCTGCTGCTCGAGACCGGACCGAACGGGCAACCGGGCAACTGGAACTTCGGCAGCAACGACGGCGGCACGCAGGTGGTCCTGGGCCGCATGCTGGTGCAGCAGGGACGGCTGCGTTTCCAGGACATCCCAGGCCGCACCGACATCGACGTCAGCGTGGACAGCCTGACCTCGCAGCGTCGCCGCGGCGACGCCGCACCGCCGATCGCGGTCGCCGGCGATGGCCGCTGGCGCGGCAACCCGTTCACGCTCAAGGGCAGCACCGCCTCGCCGCTGGAACTGAGCGAAAGCGACCATCCGTTCAAGATCGACCTGCGCGGCAGCGCCGGCAGCACCCGCGCGCACATGCGCGGCACGCTGACCAATCCGTTCCAGCTGCGCGTGTTCGACCTGCAACTGAGCCTGGCCGGTACCGACATGCAACACCTGTATCCGCTGCTCGGCATCGCCATTCCCTCCACCCCGCCCTACCAACTCGACGGCCGGCTCAAGCGCAACGGCGAAATCTGGCGCTACGAGGAGTTCAGCGGCCGCGCCGGCGACAGCGACCTGGCCGGCACCGTGCAGATCGACACCGCCGGGCAACGCCCGTTCCTGCGCGCCGACCTGCGTTCGCGGCGCCTGGACTTCGACGACCTGGCCGGCTTCGTCGGCGCGCCGCCGCGCACCGGCGCCGGCGAGACCGCCAATGCCGAACAGAAGGCACAGGCGGCCAAGCTCGCCGCCGACAGCAAGGTGCTGCCCTCCACCCCGTACGACCTCGGCAAGCTGCGCGCGATGGACGCCGACGTGCGCTGGAAGGCGCAGCGGATCAACGCGCAGACGCTGCCGCTGGACGACATGGATGCGCACCTGAAGCTCAACGACGGCGTGCTGCTGCTGCAGCCGCTCGACTTCGGCGTGGCCGGCGGCAACATCCGCTCCGACATCCGCATGGACGCGCGCAAGCCCACCATCGCCACCCGCGCGCAGATCTCGGTGCGCGGCATGCGGCTGGAAAAGCTGTTCCCGGACGGGCAGCTGGCCAAGGAAGCCTCCGGCGCGATCGGCGGCGAGATCGCGCTCGCCGGCACCGGCAACTCGATCGCGCAGATGCTCGGCAGCGCCGACGGCAGCGTCGCCATCGGCATGGGCAAGGGCCACATCAGCAACCTGATCATGGAACTGGCCGGACTGGACATCGCCGAGTCGCTGAAATTCCTGGTCACCAAGGACCGCGAGATTCCGGTGCGCTGCGCGTTCGGCGATTTCGCGGTCAGGGACGGGCTGATGCAATCGCGCGCACTGGCCTTCGACAGCACCGATACGTTGTTGATCGGCAGCGGCGATATCGATCTTGGCGACGAGAAACTGGACCTGCTGCTGAAGGCGCGCCCGAAGGACCGCAGCATCCTGTCGCTGCGCTCGCCGCTACGCGTCGGCGGCACCTTCAAGGATCCGACCTTCCGCCCCGACTTCAAGGCCCTGGGCATGCGCGGCGCGATCGCCCTGGCGCTGGGCAGCATCGCCCCGCCGGCCGCCCTGCTCGCCACGCTGGAAACCGGCCCGGGCAAGGACGCCGATTGTGGTGGGCATTATGCCAAGTAGCCGGGATTCGGGATTGGGGATTCGGGATTGGTAAAAGTCAAAAGCGCATCAGCCTGCTTTTGCTTTTACGAATCCCCAATCCCGGCTTTTCACAGCCGAATGGCTGGTCATCCCTAATCCCGCGTCAGCTAGTGATGTACCGCTGCAGCTGATCCAATTCCTGCTGCTGTTCCTCGATCACCGCCTTGACCAGATCGCCGATCGAGATCACCCCGACCACCGCGCCGGCCTGCACCACCGGCAGATGGCGGATGCGCTGGCCGGTCATCAGTTCCATGCATTGCTGCACGCTCTGCGACGGGTCCACCGTGTACACCTTCACGCTCATGATGTCGCGCACCGGCGTGGTCGCCGAAGAACGGTCCTGCAGCACCACCTTGCGCGCATAGTCGCGCTCGGAAAGGATGCCGGCCAGACGCCCGTCCTGCATCACCAGCACTGCGCCGATGCCCTTGTCGGCCATCAGCCGCAGCGCATCGACCACCGCCGCATCCGGCGACACCGCGTGGATCTCACCGCCCTTGTCACTCAACAACTGTCGTACCGTACGCATCGCTGCCTCCCGGTTCGCTTGATCGTACGGCCGAGGATACTCCTCCGCCCGGTGCACGCCAGGTGTCGACCAGATACAGCGGCCGCTGCTTGGATTCCTCGTACAGCCGGCCCAGGTATTCGCCGATCAGGCCCAGCGCGATCAGCTGCGCGCCGCCCAGGAACAGGATCACCGCCATCATCGTCGGCCAACCGGCGACCGGATCGCCCCACAGCGCCGCCTTGATCACGATCCAGGTGCCGAACACGAACGCGGCCACCGCGGTCGCCAGGCCCAGATAGGTCGCCACCCGCAGCGGCGCGGTGGAAAAACTGGTGATGCCTTCCAGCGCGAAGTTCCACAACCGCCACAGGCCGAACTTGCTGCGCCCGGCCAGGCGCGGCGCGCGCCGGTACGGCAACGCCATCTGGCGGAAACCGACCCAGCCGAACAGGCCCTTCATGAAACGATGGCGCTCGCGCAACTGCGCCAACGCGGAGAGCGCGCGCGGCGACAGCAGGCGGAAATCGCCGGTGTCGGCCGGAATCGGCGTCTTCGACAGGCGCCCGATCACCCGGTAGAACAGCGACGCGGTGCCGCGCTTGAGCCAGCCTTCGCCGTCGCGCGCGATGCGGGTGCCGTAGATGTCGTCGTAGCCGGCGCGCCACTGCGCGACGAATTCCCCGATCAGCTCCGGCGGATCCTGGCCGTCGGCGTCCAGCAGCATCGCCGCGCCGCGCTCGACGAAATCCAGGCCTGCGGTCAGCGCCAGCTCCTTGCCGAAATTGCGCGACAGGCGCAGCGCCCCGATTCGCGGATCGGCCGCGGCCAGCGCCAGGATCACCTCCCAGGTCTCATCGCGGCTGCCGTCGTCCACATACAGCACCCGCCCCTCCACATCGTCCAGGCCATCGAGCGCGGCGAGGATCCGCGGCTGCAGCAGCGGCAAGGTCTGCGCCTCGTTGAAGGCAGTGACGACGACGGTCAGGCGCTCGGGTTCCATGTGCCGATGGTACGGAGCGGCCTGCGCGTTCACCAGCGGCAGTGCGCCGCATGAAGAGAATCCGGAATCGCTCCCTTCTCCCACCGGGACCTGTTCCCTTCTCCCAACGGGAGAAGGTGCCCCGAAGGGGCGGATGAGGGTACGGGCGAAGCCTCGCATACCCAAATCCGCGAGACGCTTCGCGCCGTACCCTCACCCCAACCCCTCTCCCGATGGGAGAGGGGCTAGCGGCCAACGTCGCACGCGCTATAGCTCACATGTTGCTAGGGCGTCTGCAGATAGGCCGGCCCGCCCAGCTGCCGGGTCTGCCGCTGGATCCAGTTGGCGCGGCGCTGCACGTACGGCCCCGGGCGCGCGGCGGCGTAGCGCTGCGGCGCCGGCAGCACCGCCGCCAGCAGCGCGCTCTGCGCCGGACTCAGTTGCGCCGCATCCTTGCCCCAGAAACTGCGCGCCGCCGCCTGCGCGCCGTAGACCCCATCACCGAACTCGGCGACGTTGGCATACACCTCCAGGATCCGCTGCTTCGACCAAAACGCCTCGATCAGCACCGTGTACCAGGCCTCCAAGCCCTTGCGCAGCCAGCTGCGGCCCTGCCACAGGAACACGTTCTTGGCCACCTGCTGGCTGATCGTGCTGGCGCCACGCAGGCGCCCGCCGCGCGCATTGTGGTCGCGCGCCTTCTCGATCGCCTCCAGATCGAAGCCGTGGTGACTCGGGAAACGCTGGTCCTCGGCGGCCACCAGCGAAATCGGCAGGCTCGGGGCGATCTGCGCGCTGTCGCGCCAGTCGTAGGCGACGCGGAACGACCAGTCGCCCTCGCCCCAGGCGCCGAGTTGGCGCTCGAGCATCATCGCCGAGAACGGTGGATCGACGAAGCGCAGCATGATCACCTGCGACGTGCTCGCCAGCGCGAACAACAGCGGCGCCGCCAGCAGCCAGCGCAGCCAACGCCTGCGCCGCGGCACCGCCGCGCCACTTGCAACGCCCCGCGGCGCCCCCATTGCTATGCCTTCTTCGACTTTGTCCACCGAGATGACCCACTATCCTGCGGTCGCCATCTTCCCATGCGCAGCGAGGCCGCGATGAGTTCTTCCGATCACGATCACCTGACCCGCTTCCTGCTGCCGAGCGCCGGCGTGCGCGGCGTGCACGTGCGCCTGCAGTCCGCCTGGCGCGACATCCTCGCGCCGGCCAGCTATCCCGCCGCGGCGACCGAGTTGCTGGGCGAGGCCTGCGTGGCCGCGGCCCTGTTCACCGGCCACACCAAGGTCGACGGGCGCCTGTCGGTGCAACTGCGCAGCCAGGGCGCGCTGCGCACCCTGTTCGCCGAATGCACCGCGGCCGGCACCTTGCGCGGCATCGTCCAGTTGGGCGAGGGCAGCGACGCCCCGCGCGACCTGCGCGCGCTCGGCGACGGCGCGCTGCTGGCGATCACCATCGAAAATCCCGGCCTGGACCCGCGCGAGCCGCAGCGCTACCAGAGCCTGGTGGCGTTGTCGGCGGCCGAACTGGGCGAGGCCTTCGAAGACTATTTCCGCCAGTCCGAACAGTTGCCGACGCGACTGATCCTGGCCGCCGACGGCCATCAGGCGGCCGGCCTGCTGCTGCAGAAACTGCCCGGCGACAGCGGCGACGAGGACGGCTGGAACCGCGCCGGCGCCCTGTTCGAGACGGTAAGCGAAGCCGAACTGCTGGCCCTGCCGGCCGAAACCCTGCTGCACCGGCTGTTCCACGAGGAAGCGCCGGAGCTGCTGGGCACCAAGCCGCTGCGCTTCGGCTGCTCCTGCTCGCGCGAGCGGGTGGCGGCCATGCTGCGCTCGCTGGGCGAGGAAGAAGCGCGCGCCGCCGCCGAGGCAACCGGCCAAGTTGAGATACGGTGCGAGTTCTGCGGCCGACACTATGACTTCCCCTTGACGGAATTCGGCGTATTGTTCGCTGTAACCTCGGCTGAACCGGCGCCCTCGGAGCGCTTGCAATAGCCAGGGGCGAGGGCTAGGACCGGGGAGCCCGACTTGTTAAAGAAACATAAACCCACTAGTATCGTTCACCCTGAACGGCGGGAACTTTAGTCCCCGCCCGAGAGTCACACACTGCCGATGCGAGCCCTACTGCGCCTGCCACTTGCCCTGCTGATCGCCCTTGCGGCGACCACGGGCGCGCATGCGCAGAGCAAGCCCGCAGACCGCACCGTGCTGCCGATCTGGAACAAGGGCAGCGGCAAGGTCGAAGCGCTGCTGTACCTGGAGCCGACCGGCGAACAGGCGGCCGGCGCGCGCTGGCACTTCGGCCGCAACTCGCTCGACGCCGCCTTCGGCCTGTCCTCCGGCGACTCGCTCGGCCTGCTGTGCAACAGCGCCAGCGGCAGCAGCATCAGCGGGCTGGCCAGCCATTGCATGCTCGCCAGCCTCGGCGACGAGGACAACGATGTCGGCCACCACGTTGCCGCGACCACCACCTTCAACCGCCCCGGCGGACGGGTGTCGCTGTCGGCCGGCACCGGCCGCGAGAACATGCCGGCGTGGCTGGCGGGACCCAACAAGACGCCCGTGCTGCGCATGGAGCAGAACGACCTGACCGTGTTCGCGCAGCAGAACATCGGCCGCGAAGGCTTCGTCTCGATCGGCGGCACCTATGCGCGTGCGCGCCTGGTGCCGATCGCCGATGCTTCGCAGGCGCTGGTCGACCAATGGGACAGCAAGAGCCTGAGCATCGGCGGCGGCTACGGCTCGTTCAGCGCCAATGTCATCGGCCGCGTCGTCGACGCGCCGGGCCAGCCGGGCAAGTGGTCCGGCCTCGGCGTGGGCCTGACCTGGCGCACTCCGTGGAGCGGCCAGCTGACCGTCGGCGCCGAGAACGTGATCACCCGCGGCAAGAACCCGTTCGCCCCGAACAACATCAGCACCGAGGAAGGCACCATCCCCTACGTGCGCTACGAACAGGACTTGTAACCAGCAACCCCTTGTTCGGAAAAGGAGTTGCTGCGGAAAAACGCCCCCTTGTGGGGCTTTTTTTTGCCCGTCAGGAGCAAATTAGTGATACTTACATCACACTTATGTCGATCTTATTAACAACTCTTTAATTTCTCTGAAGACGCAGTTACTATCGGTTCACCCTGCGGATTTTGGCGTCGCCTTTCGACGCCACCGCTGGACAACCTTCAGTTGACACCACATCTCATTCGGAGAGAGAGCCAATGAATTGCAAGACCCATCGCCTGCGCGACGCCATCACGTTCGCGCTCGCCGCTGGCACCACCGCCCTGCTCAGCACGGGCGCAGCGGTTGCCCAGGACAGCTCTTCCAGCGACCCCTCCAAGACCCTGGACACGATCCAGGTGACCGGCTCGCGCGTTGCCCGCGTCGAGACCGAAACCGCCAGCCCGGTGGTGGTGATCGATCGCGCCGCGATCGAGCAGACCGGCAAGCTGACCCTCGGCGAACTGGTGCAGGAGCTGCCGGCGATGTCCGGCGCGCCCGCCTCCCCGGCGGTCAACAACGGCGGCGGCGACGGCAAGTCCACGGTCGACCTGCGCGGCCTGGGCGATGAGCGCACGCTGCTGCTGGTCAACGGCCGCCGCGTCGCCAACAACGACGTCAACTCGATCCCCGCCACCGCGGTGGAGCGCATCGAAGTACTGACCAGCGGCGCCTCGGCCGTGTACGGCTCCGATGCCGTCGCCGGCGTGGTCAACTTCATCCTGCGCAAGGATTTCGAAGGTCTGGCGGTCAGCGTCGACTACGGCCAGGCCACCCATCTGAGCGACGGCGCGCGTAACGGCGGCTCGGTCACCTTCGGCCAGGTCGGCGACCGCGGCAACATCATGGCGGGCCTGAACTACAACAAGTTCGACGGCATCTCCTCGGCCGACCGCAAGTACTCCAAGGACGCCACCTACCTGTACAGCGGCTCGGTGACCATCCTCGGTTCCAGCCGCACCCCGGGCGGCCGCATCACCATGCCGGCCACCCTGGCCACGCAGTACGGCTGTGCCACGGTCACCCTGACCCCGGGCGCCAGCGGCGCTGCGCAGGGCGACTACCGCTGCTACTCCGGCGCGCGCGACTCGTTCAACTATCAGGCGACCAACCTGATCATGACGCCGCAGGAGCGCACCAACGCGTTCTTCCTGGCCAACTACCAGATCACCGACAGCATCAACGCGTTCGCCCAGGTCTACCACAACAAGACCAGCTCGAACTTCGCCATCGCGGCGCTGCCGTTCGACGCCCGCGGCGACAAGGTTGTGATCTCCGCCGACAACTTCTACAACCCGTTCGGCGTGGATTTCGGCGCGGACGTGGCCGGCAACCAGTACAACCAGCTCCTGACCCGCTTCACCTCGCTGGGCCAGCGCCGCTCGTACTACAGCACCGTCACCGACCAGGTCGTCGCCGGCCTGGAAGGCTTCGTCGGCGACACGTCCTGGAAGTGGGACGCGGCGATGAACTACGGCCACTACACCCGCGAGAACACCAGCTACGGCTACGTGTACTACGCCGGCCTGCGCGACGCGCTGGGCCCGTCGTTCCAGGACACCGATGGCGTGGTCAAGTGCGGCAGCGCGGGCAATGTGATTTCCGGCTGTACCCCGCTCAACATCTTCAACATCAACGATCCGCAGACGATCTCGACGCTGAAGGATTACGAAGCGCGTCCGACCTACTCGACCACGTACCAGATGCGCAGCTTCGAAGCCAATGCCAACGGCGAGCTGTTCACGTTGCCGGCCGGCGCCGCGCAGCTGGCGGTGGGTGTCTCCTGGCGCGAGGAGTACCAGAAGAGCTCGGTGGACTACATCGCCATCGCCGATGCCAACGGCAACTGTTTCATTTCGCAGGAAGCGTGCGGAACCCCGCTGGGCGGCAAGTACAACGTCAAGGAAGTCTACGGCGAACTGTACGTCCCGCTGCTGTCGGAAGTCCCGTTCGCGCACCTGCTGGCGCTGACCCTGGGCAGCCGCTATTCGGACTACAACACCTTCGGCAACACCACCAACAGCAAGATCCAGCTTGAGTGGCGTCCGATCGAGAACCTGCTGCTGCGCGGCACGGTCGCCGAAGTGTTCCGTGCCCCGACCATCGACAACCTGTACGCGGGTGCGAGCGGCGATGCGCCGAACTTCACCGACCCGTGTATCGGTTACGGCGCCACCGGCACCGCCCGCAACCACGAAGCCGCGTGCGGCGCTGGCGCTGGCGCGACCGCCATCCCCGGCGCCACCGGCATCACTCCCAGCGGCCTGTCGCAGACCACCGGCGTGTGGTCGGGCTCGGTCGCTGCCGGTTTCGACCTGAAGCCGGAACAGGGCAAGTCGTTCGACTGGGGCGTGGTGTACGACCCGGATTGGCTGCCGGGCTTCTCGGCCAGCCTGGACTACTGGCGCCTGTACCTGAACGACACGATCAACCGCGCCGATGCGCAGACCGTGTCCAACATCTGCTACAACGACGAGAGCAGCCCGTTCTGCGGCTTCATCAGCCGTTATTCGGATGGCCAGGTCAACTTCATCCGCGAACCGATCGTCAACCTGGGCCGCCTGGATACCAAGGGCTGGGATCTGGCGCTGCGCTACCGCCTGCCGGATACCGCCTGGGGCAGCTACACCTTCGGCCTGGACGGCACCTACATCGCGCGTTACGACAACAACACCAACCCGGCCGATCCGGACGGCGTCGTGACCCACGTGGCAGGCACCTACAACAAGACCTACGGCCTGTACTCGCGCGTCCGTGGCCGCTTGTTCGTCAACTGGCAGAAGGGCGACCTGGGCGCCAGCTGGCGCGTCCGCTATATCGGTCCGTTCGACGTGGGCAGCGCCGATCCGTCGCAGAACTTCAGCTCCGACGCCGGCTTCCCGAACGTGGTCAGCTCGTACGGCTCCTACTTCCTGCACAGCGTCAGCCTGAACTACGCGCTGCCGTGGTTCAATTCGAAGGTGGAAGTGGGCCTGGACAACGTGTTCGACAAGCAGCCGCCCATGCTGTACCAGAACAACGTGCTCAACGCGAACACGGACGTCAACAGCTTCGACACCGTGGGCCGCTACCTGTGGGCTCGCTACAGCATGAACTTCTGAGCACGGCAACGACGCTCTTGATTTGAAGACGGGGCCGCGCGAATGATTCGCGCGGCCCTTTTTCATTGGTAGATCCGAATGAACTCTCCGCAACTGCAATACGCCATCCAGCTGATCGACCAAGGCCAGGCTGGCGTGGCCACCGACCTCTGCCGCCAGGCGCTGGCCAGCGATCCCGGCGATCCTTCCTGGAACACCTTGTTGGCGATGTCGCTGCAGCATGCGGGCGATACCGCCGGCGCTGCCTCCATCTACCAGCGATTGACCGAACTGCAGCCGCACGAATCCGCGCATTGGGCCAATCTCGGCCTGACCCTGCGTACGCTCGGCGAGCACGCCCCGGCCGAACACGCCTATCGGCAAGCCCTGGCGCTTGCGCCGCAGACATATCACTACCTGGTCGATTACGGCCTGGTATTGCTGGACAAGGGTGACATCGCCCATGCCCGCCACCGATTTCTGGATGCCGTGGACCTGGACCCCAGCCAGCCCGAGGCACGCATCTATGCCGCGATCGCCTGCTTCGAGTGCGGCGACGCCCAGCGCGCGGCGGCGTTGCTGCCGCCGCCGGCGATCTGGCCGCAACTGCCGGACAACCTGCGCGAGGAACTGGCCACCGCCTTGATCCAGGTCGGCCGGACCGACGAAGCCGAAGCGCTGCTCACGCAGAGCCGGCCCGGACAGGCCCCGTCGCTGTCCAACGTCATCCGCCTGGCGCAGTTGCACGAACGCACCAACCGCGTCGAGCAGGCCACTGCGCTGTTGGCGCAGGCCGCATCCATGCCGCAGCAGCAGCACGACCGGCAGACGCGCGTAGAGATCCTGCAACTGGAAGCGTCGCTGGCGCAGCGCCGCAAGGACTATGCCGCGGCACGCCGTGCAATCGAGAACCTGCTAGAGCTGCAGCCGCAAATCCAGGTCCAGGCCATCGCCTATTTCGCGCTCGCCGGCATCGAGGACAAGCAAGGCCATCCCGCCGCCGCGATGGCCATGCTGGAGAAAGCCCACGCCATCCACTTCAAGCTCGCAGCCGATAGCGTGCCGGAGATCGCCTACTCCAACGAAGAACCGCTGCAGGTCTCCAGCCTGTGGCTGGACGACGCACAGGCGCGCTATGCCGACGCGCGCGGCGATGCGCCCGGCAGCGACGCCTCGCCGGTGTTCATCGTCGGCTTCCCGCGCTCGGGCACCACCATGCTCGAGCAGATGCTCGACGCGCACCCGGGTTACGCATCGATGGACGAACGCGCCACCTTGCAGCGCTGCATCGAGTGGATGGAAGCGCAGGGCAAGCGCTACCCCTACGATCTGGGCGCGCTGGACGAGGCGCAGGTGGAGGCGATGCGCCAGGTGTACTGGTCGGAGATCGCCAAGGTCATCGCGCTGGCGCCGGGCCAGCAGTTGGTCGACAAGAATCCGCTCAACATGCTGCGCCTGCCGATGATCGTGCGCCTGTTCCCGAACGCCAAGATCATCCTCGCCCTGCGCCATCCGTGCGACGTGCTGCTGAGCTGCTACATGCAGAATTTCCGCTCTCCGGCGTTCATGGTGCTGTGCTCCAGCCTGGAGCGCCTGGCCAAGAGCTACGTCAACGCGATGCGTTTCTGGATCCACCATCAGGCGTTGCTGCAGCCGGACCTGCTGGTCCTCAAGTACGAGGAAACGGTTGCCGATTTCCCCGCGCAGGTGCAGCGCATCGGCGGCTTCCTCGGCATCGCGCAACCCGAATTCCTGGCCGGCTTCAGCCAGCATGCCGCACGCAAGGGCTACATCAGCACGCCCAGCTATTCGCAGGTGGTGGAACCGGTGAACCGGCGCGCGGTGGACCGCTGGCACGCCTACGCGCCGTGGCTGGCCGGCGCGTTGCCGATCCTGCAACCGGTGGCCGCGCATTGGGACTACGACCTGGAGATGCCTGCGCCATGAAAGCGCTGAGCGACTACATCCGCAGCTACGACGATGCGCTGCCCGAGGCGTTCTGCCGCCAGCTGATCGACGGCTTCGAGGCCTCGCGCGCGCATCACCAGCGCAACGGCAGCAACAGCCGCGCGGTGCTCGGCGACAGCAACTGGACCGAGCTGGATGTCGGCAAGCTCGCCGACCCGGCGTTCCTGGGATTCTTCCTGGACAAGATCGAGCACTACCTGGCGCGCTACAACCAGGACCTCGGGCTGACCCTGTCGATCCCGTACCGCCCCACCATCGACCGGCTGATCCTGAAGAAATACCAGGTCGGCGGCAGCGACCGTTTCCAGCCGCACTTCGATTCGATCGACGAGGTGTCCGAACGCTACCTGGTGTTCCTGTGGTACCTCAACGACGTCGCCGAAGGCGGCACCACGCGCTTCTGCGACCTGGACGTGGAGACCGTGCCGCGCACCGGCAGGCTGCTGATGTTCCCGCCGTACTGGATGTACCAGCACGTCGGCAATCCGCCGGTCTCCAACGACAAGTACATCCTCTCCACCTACCTGATGTTCAAGCGCTGAGCGGCACGCGCCGGCCCGGTAGTGCGTGCGCGAACCGGGCCGCACGCGGCTGGACGGCTGCGCCGGCTACAGGCCCGCGCGCAGGTTGAACGCGCCGATCGTCTCGATCAGCTGCCGCAGCGCCAGCGTCTCGGCCTCTTCCAGGTCCGGATGCCAAGTGTCCAGGATCATCACCACCCGCAGCTGCTCGCTGTGGTTCCAGGCCTGGTGCAGGCAGGTGTCGTTGAAGGTGACCAGCTGCCCGACTTGCCAGTGGTGGGTGATGCCGGCGACCTCCAGCGCGCACTCCGGCGGCACGATCAGCGGCAGATGGGTGACAACGCGCGAGTTGCTGACCCCGTAGTGCGGCTTGATCGTGGTGCCTGGCGCCAGGATCGAGAACAGCACCTCCGGCGCGTGCAGATCGATCTTGGTCAACGGCACATGCGCCAGCGCCGCCGTGGTGACCGGGCAACGCTGCAGGTTCTCGGCATGCGCAACGCCGTGCCGGTAGAAGAAATAGGCATCCCAGGCGCCATCGCCGTGCTTGGCGCTGAGGTAGTCCTGCGGCGTGGCGCCGTTGCTGAAATCCAGGAACGGTTGCACCGCCTGGCGCGAGGCCAGCACCTGCCGCAGTTCGTTGCAGATGCCCTCGGTGGCGGCCTGCAGCCGCGCGTACCAGGGGAAACGCGACGCGTCCAGATACGGCGAGGGATCCAGATCGGGCACATACAGGAAGGTGGGGCGCTGGCCGTCGTCGGCAGGGCGCGGCTGCAGCCCCAGATAGATCCGCAGCGCGGCCGTCACCCGGCGCAGCGCCGCTTCGCCGAAACGGTCGATCAGCGGCTGTACCGCCGCCGCGAACAAGGCGTGCCGTCCCTGGTCGATCCGCGCCATCGCCGCGATCACCCGCGGCCGCAACTCCGGCGCGGTGCTGTGCTGATCGAGCCAGCGGCCCTTGGCCTGCGCGGCATGCACCGCGGCGAAGTACATCGGCAAGGCGTCGTCGCCGCGCCCCACGGCATCCAGGCTCTCGGCGTAGCACAGCCGCACCAGGAACGCGTCCGTTGACAGCCGCAAGGCCTGTTCGAACGCCGGCAGCGCCTGCGCATGCTCGCCCAGGTGAGCCAGGCAGATGCCCAGCCGGCTGCACGCCTCCAGGCTCGGTTCGGCGGCGGCAACCAGAGCCCAGGCCTGGGCCGCACGCGCGATCTCGCCGCTCTCCATCAGCAGCGTCGCGTGCATGCGCCGCAGCGTCACATCGTCCGCCGCCGTGGCCAGTACCTGTTCGCACAGCGCATCGGCACGCCGATAGTCGCCCTGGGCGAGATGCCGGCGCACTTGCTCGTGCACGCTGGAGCGGGTCAGTTCCTGGAACATCAGCCGGGGATCAGGGTCACGATCACGTGTTCGACATAGGCCTCGAACTCCTCGCGCGCCTGCTTGGGCTGGTGCAACTGCAGCGACAACTGCAGGAAACCGACGTAGGCCGCGTAGGCCAGGCGGGCGCGGTGCTGGGCATCGGTGCGGCTGAGGCCGGCCTGGCGGAACGAGGCGATCAGGTACTCCATGCGCCGCTGCGAGACCCGGTCGATGACCGGACGCACCGCCGGATGGTCCAGCGCCTTCAGCAGCTCGCTGTAGATGATGTGCGGCTTGACCTCGTGCGCGACCAGTTGGAACAGCGCGCGCAACCGGGTGCGCGGATCCGGCACCTCTTCCAGGCTGCCGAACACCTGTTGCTGCTCGACCAGTTCCCAGCGCTCCAGCGCCGCCTGCAGCAACGCATCGCGCGACGGGAAGTGCCAGTAGAAGCTGCCCTTGGTCACGCCCAGACGCCGTGCCAGCGGTTCCACCGCTACCGAGTTGACGCCCTGTTCGGCGATCAGGTCCAGTGCGGCCTGCGCCCAATCTTCGGCGCTGAGTCGGTTGTTGCGGCCACCGCTGGGAGCGGCGGCGTCGTCGGTGGTAGACACGGAGGCATTGTTCATCCGTCGATTTAACCATACGGGGAAGTCGGTTGCAGTATGTGCCCTCCATGAATCGCACGCAAATGCCCGGCAGCATTGGCTTTTCGTTTCCATACTGCATCGTATTGACATCGCTGCCGGCTCATCCATACTAGCTCGTATGGTTTCCTCTCCTTCCAGCATGCCGATTGCGGCCTCCGCCCTGCTCGCCGGCGCGGACGACATGCAGCTGGCCGCGACCGTCACCGAGCCCGGCGCTGCGGGCAGCCTGTTGTTCGCGCACGGTTTCGGGCAGACCCGGCACGCCTGGATGTCCAGCGCCGCGGCGTTGCAGGCGCACGGCTATCGCAGCGTCGCCTACGACGCGCGCGGCCATGGCGACTCCACCCGCAATCCCACCGCCCTGCCCTACCGCGGCGAACAGTTCACCGACGACCTGATCGTGGTCGCCGGCGAAATGGCGCCGGCGCCGGTGCTGGTCGCCGCCTCGATGGGCGGGCTGTTCGGGCTGATGGCCGAGGCGCGCTGGCCGGGCCTGTTCCGGGCGATGGTGCTGGTCGACATCACCCCGCGCTGGCAGCCGGCCGGGGTCGAACGCATCCTCGCCTTCATGACCGCGCATCCGCACGGCTTCGCCACGCTGGACGACGCCGGCGACGCCATCGCCGCCTATCTGCCGCAGCGCGCGCGCAAGTCGCCCGATGCGCTGCGCAGCGTCCTGCGTCGGCACGCCGACGGCCGCTGGTACTGGCACTGGGACCCGCGCCTGGTCGAGGAGCTGGCGCGCGACGGCGAGCAGCACCAGGACGCGATCGCGCAGGCCGCGCGCAAGGTGCACTGCCCGGTGCTGCTGATCAGCGGCGGGCGCAGCGATCTGGTCACGCCGCAGACCATCGAAGAATTCCTGTCGTTGGTGCCGCATGCGCAGCATGTGCACCTTCCCGAGGCCACGCATATGCTGGCCGGCGACGACAACGCCGCGTTTACCGCCACTGTGTTGCATTATCTGGATGCACTGCCACCGGCTAACGCCGGCGCACCGTCCGCCGTCACCGAGCAAGTCCCCGGAGCAAGCCCATGAGCATCGTCGCACCCTTCCTTGTGTTGCTGCTGGCAGGCGCCTTCGCCGCCTATCACCGCATGCGGCTCGCCGTCTGGGCCGCGCTGAGCGCCACGCTGCTGGTCGCGTGCTGGCTGCTCGGCGCCCACCACGTCGCCACCATCGTCGCCGCCGTGCTGCTGGCGCTGGTCGCGGTGCCGCTGCTGTTGCCGTTCGTGCGCAAGCCGCTGCTCACCGCGCCGATGCTGAAGGTGTTCCGCAAGGTGCTGCCGCCGCTGTCGCAGACCGAGCGGATTGCGCTGGAGACCGGCTCGGTCGGCTTCGAAGGCGAACTGTTCACCGGCGACCCGGACTGGCAGAAGCTGCTCGACTATCCGAAGCCGCAGCTGACCGCCGAGGAGCAGGCCTTCCTCGACGGCCCGGTGGAAGAGCTATGCCGGATGACCAACGACTGGGAAATCACCCACGTCCATGCCGACCTGCCGCCGGAGCTGTGGAGCTTCGTCAAGAAGCACAAGTTCTTCGGCATGATCATTCCCAAGGAATACGGCGGCCTGGGTTTCTCCGCGCTGGCCCACCACAAGGTGATCCAGAAGATCGCCTCGGTCTCGAGCGTGGTCAGCTCCACCGTCGGCGTGCCCAACTCGCTGGGCCCGGGCGAACTGCTGCTGCACTACGGCTCCAAGGAACAGAAGGACTATTACCTGCCGCGTCTGGCGGTGGGCCAGGAAGTGCCGTGCTTCGGCCTGACCGGCCCGTTCGCGGGTTCCGACGCGACCTCGATTCCCGACTACGGCATCGTCTGCAAGGGCGAGTGGAACGGCGCCAACGTGCTCGGCGTCAAGCTGACCTTCGACAAGCGCTACATCACCCTGGCGCCAGTGGCGACGCTGGTCGGCCTGGCGTTCCGCATGTACGACCCGGAAGGCCTGATCGGCGACACCAAGGACATCGGCATCACCCTGGCGCTGCTGCCGCGCGAAACCCCGGGCGTGGAGATCGGCCGCCGCCACTTCCCTCTGAACTCGCCGTTCCAGAACGGCCCGATCCACGGCCGCGAGGTGTTCATTCCGCTCAGCCAGCTGATCGGCGGCGTGGACATGGTCGGCAAGGGTTGGAACATGCTCAACGAGTGCCTGGCAGTGGGCCGTTCGATCACCCTGCCCTCCACCGCCAGCGGCGGCGCCAAGTACGGCGCGATCGTCACCGGCGCCTACGCGCGCATCCGCAAGCAGTTCGGCCTGTCGGTCGGCCGCTTCGAGGGCGTGGAAGAGGCGCTGGCGCGGATCGGCGGCAAGGCCTATGCGATCAGCGCGCTGGCGCAGGCGACCGCCGCGGCGGTGGACCGCGGCGACGTGCCGTCGGTGCCGTCGGCGATCGCCAAGTACCACTGCACCACGATGAGCCGCGAAGTCATCAGCGACGTGATGGATGTGGTCGGCGGCAAGGGCATCATCCTCGGCCCGCGCAACTTCGCCGGCCGCAGCTGGCAGGCGGCGCCGATCGCGATCACCGTGGAAGGCGCCAACATCATGACCCGCAGCCTGCTGATCTTCGGCCAGGGCGCAATCCTGTGCCATCCGTGGGTGATGAAGGAAATGAAGGCCGCCGGCAATCCGGACCACAAGGCCGGCGTCGACGAGTTCGACCGCAACCTGTTCGGCCATATCGGCTTCGCGATCTCCAACGCGGTGCGCTCGCTGTGGTTCGGCCTGACCGCCGCACGCATCGGCGCCGCGCCCGGCGACGCCTACACCCGCCGCTTCTTCCGCAAGCTGGACCGCTATTCGGCGAACCTGGCGCTGATGGCCGACGTGTCGATGCTGATGCTCGGCGGCAAGCTGAAGTTCAAGGAATCGCTGTCCGGCCGCCTGGGCGACGTGCTGAGCCACATCTACATGACCAGCGCGATGCTCAAGCGCTACCACGACGACGGCGCGCCGGCGACCGACCAGCCGCTGCTGGCCTGGGCCTTCCACGACAGCGTGCACAAGATCGAACTGGCGCTGTCGGCCGCCCTGCGCAACTTCCCGATCCGTCCGGTGGGCTGGCTGATGTGGGCGCTGATCTTCCCGTGGGGCCGCCGCGCCGAAGCCCCGGGCGACCGCCTGGGTCACCGCGTCGCCGCGCTGCTGATGACGCCGAACGAAGCCCGCGACCGCCTCGGCCAGGGCGTGTTCCTGACCCCGTGCGAGAACAACCCGGGCGGCCGCATCGCCAGCTACCTGACCAAGGCGGTGCTGGCCGAGCCGGTCGAGCGCAAGTTCCTGAAGGCGCTCAAGAGCAAGGGCATCGAGGCGCTGGACTTCGCCTCGCAGCTGGACGAGGCGGTGCGCGAAGGCGTGCTGACGGCCGACGAGCGCCGCCAGCTGGAGGAACTGCGCGAGATCACCATGGACACGATCAGCGTGGACGATTTCGACGCCGACGAACTGCGCTCGGCCAGCTACTACCACCGTGCCACGGCCGGCGACGACCATTCGCGCGAAGCGGCCTGAGACCCACTCGGTAACACGCTCACCACGACGGCGGACTTCGGTCCGCCGTCTTCATTTGAGGGACACACCATGAGCCGATTGCTGTCGCTTTACCGACGCATGCAACGCTGGCCGGGTGGGCAGTGGCTGTTCTCGCGCGCGGTCTGTTTCAAGGCGCCCTACTTCGCCAGCATCGCCCCACGCATCACCGTGCTGCAGCCCGGCCGTTGCGAGGCGCGCATCGCGCATCGGCGGCGGGTCAGCAACCACATTGGCACCGTGCATGCGATCGCGCTGTGCAACCTGGCCGAGTTGTCCGGCGGGGTCATGGTCGATGCCAGCCTGCCGCCGTCGATGCGCTGGATCCCGAAAGGCATGCGCGTCGAATACCGCAGCAAGGCCAACGGCACGATGCACGCGGTGGCGACGCCGGACGTGGCGATCGTGGCCGCCGAGAGCGGCTACGAGCTGCCGGTCAGCGTGGAGATCCGCGACGCGCGCGAACAGGTGGTGTTCTTCGCCAGCATCGCCATGTGGGTGTCGCCGCGCGCGAAGGTGGCGAACGGCTGACGCCGCACCGCGATGCCGGCGCGCAGCCGGCTCAATAGGCCAGCAGCACCGCCGCGATCGCCAGCGCCGCCGGCAGCGCCTGCACGAACAGGATGCGGCGGCTGACGCTCCACGCGCCGTACAGGCCGGCCACGACCACGCAGCCCAGGAAGAACAGCATCACGTCCACGCGCTGCGTCGCCGCGCCCCAGCCCAGGCCGGCGGCAAGGAAGCCGTTGTACAGGCCCTGGTTGGCGGCCAGCACCTTGGTCAGCTGCGCCTTGTCCGGCGTGTTGCGGAACACCTTCATGCCCAGCGGCCGGGTCCACAGGAACATCTCCAGCACCAGGATGTAGACGTGCAGCAAGGCCACCAGGCATACCAGGATCGAGGCCAGCAGGGTCATGCGCGCGTCCATCGGCGAAAGAGGATGCACAGCATAGCGGTTGCCGCAGCGGCCGGCACCGCGGCCGCGCGGCCTGCTGCGCGCAGGCTCAGCGCGTCGGGGGCATCTCTGCCGCTGCAGCGGGCGCGGCGCTTTCGACCGCACGTGCCAGGCGCCAACCGATGACGCCGGAGACCGTCGCCGCCAGCGCGGCAAACGCGGCGAAACCGGGCACGCCCATGCCCAGCGCACGCAGGCCGTTCATTGCCGAGGCCACGGCCACGTCGCCGGCGCGCCATACCGCCGTATCCACCGCATTCTTGCCCTGGTAGCGCAGCTGCCGCGGCACCCGCGTGTACAGCGATTCGCGCGCCGGCCCGACCATGCCGTAGGTCAGCGAACGGGTGATCACCAGCGGCAGCACCACCCAGGGCACGATCCACACCGCCAGGGCATAGGGATCGGGCGACAACGCGGTGGTCACCAGCGTGCCCACGCTGATCAGCGCCCACAGCGCGATCACCGCGCCGGCACCATTCTTCATCAGCAGCCAGCGGGTCACGCTGATCTGCACGACGACCTGCAGCACGTTGGTCAACGTGTCGATGTTGGCCGCGAACTGGGTACGCTCGACCGCGTTGTGGAAGGTGGCGCCGGAGTAATCGGTCATCAGTGCATAGCCGACCGTGCCGATGCAATCGCCCAGCAGCATCAGCAGCGCCATGCCGCGCATGAACGGATTGGCCAGGATCTGCTTGAGGCCGTCGAACATGCCGCCGCCGACCGCGGCCTCGTGGCCGACGTCGTGGCGGCGCGCGCCATGCACCCGCGCCCAGCGTCCGAGCAGGATCACGCACACCAGCGCGACGCCCAGCAGCGCCGCCGACACCACCAGCAACGGCGCCACGCCGATCACCCCGACCAGCCCGCGGGTCAGCAGCGGCCCGGCCACCGCACCGGCGGTGCCGCCCAGGCCGATCAATGGGAACAGCCGCCGCGCCTGTTCGTTGCTCCAGATGTCGGCCATGAAGCTCCAGAACACCGACACCACGAACAGGTTGAACACGCTGACCCAGACGAAGAACACGATGCCCAGCGCACGCGGACTGAGCCCGCCGTAGCCGCTGAACAGCGGCACGAAGCCGAGCAGGCACAGCGCGAAGAACACGTACACCGCCGGCACCACGATCCGCCGCGGCCAGCGCGCCGCCATCCACGCGAACAGCGGGGTCAGCAGCAAGGTGGCGACGAAGGTGGCCATGAAGAACCAGGGCAGCTGGGTCGAGCCCACCGCCGCCGACAGCTGTTCGCGCACCGGCCGGATCACGTAGTACGCCGCCAGCACGCAGAAGAAATAGACGAAGGACAGCAGCACCGCGCGCAGCTCGCCGGTCTGGACGCGCTTGTTTTCCCCTTGCATCGGCCCGCCGTTCGCCGTGTGGTTGCGCGCACGGTAGCCGATGCACTGCAACATCGCCAGCGTCGCCGACACGCGCAGACCCATGCGCATCGCGGCGTCTGCACCCCGCGGCGCGGCCGAGCATATGCTCTATCCACGGCGACTAGCGTCGGCGCCACGAAACAGGGGGACCGCGGGTGTACGACTACATCATCATCGGCGCAGGCTCGGCAGGCTGCGTGTTGGCCAACCGGCTCAGCGAGGATCGCGATTGCAAGGTGCTGCTGATCGAGGCCGGGCCGCGCGACCGCAATCCCTTCATCCACATGCCCGCAGGCCTGGCGCGGCTGGCCGGCAACCGCCGCATCAACTGGAACTACCTCACCGCGCCGGAGCCGGCCTTGAACGATCGGCGCCTGTGGTGGCCGCGCGGCAAGGTGCTGGGCGGCTCCAGTTCGATCAACGCGATGTGCTACGTGCGCGGCGTGGCCGCCGACTACGACGACTGGGCCGCCGCCGGCGCCGAGGGTTGGGACTGGCAGGGCGTGCTGCCGTATTTCCGCCGCAGCGAACGCAACAGCCGCGGCGGCGATGCGCTGCACGGCGGCGACGGGCCGCTGCACGTGTCCGATCTGCGCTATCACAACCCGCTGTCGGACGTGTTCATCGCTGCCGGGGAGCAGGCCGGCTTCGCCCACAACCGCGATTTCAACGGCCCGCAGCAACAGGGCGTGGGCCTGTACCAAGTCACCCAGAAGGACGGCGCGCGCTGCTCGGCGGCGGTCGCCTACCTGGCGCCGGCGCAGGCGCGCGCCAACCTGCAGGTGATCACCGACGCGCTGGTGCTACGCCTGCTGGTGGAGGGCGAACGCGTGGTCGGCGTGGCCTACGCGCAACGCGGCGCCGAAGTGCAGGCGCGGGTGTCGCGCGAGGTGCTGCTCAGCGCCGGCGCGGTGAACTCGCCGCAGCTGCTGATGCTCTCGGGCATCGGCCCGGCCGACGAACTGCAGCGCCATGGCATCACCGTGCACCTGGACCAGCCGCAGATCGGCGCCAACCTGCAGGACCATCTGGACGTATGCACGCTGTACCGCACCCGCCCGGGCATCAGCTACGACCGCCGCAACCAGCTGAAGATCGCCTTCGACTATTTCCTGCGCGGCCACCGCGGCGCCGGCAGCAGCAACATCGCCGAGGCCGGCGGCTTCATCCGCTCGCCACTGGCGCCGGATGCGCGCGCCGACATCCAGCTGCATTTCGTGCCGGCGATGCTCGACGACCACGGCCGCAACCGGCTGCCCGGCGAGGGCTTCACCCTGCACGCCTGCCACCTGCAGCCGCGCAGCCGCGGCCGCCTGTCGCTCAACGACGCCGACCCGCGCACGCCGGCGCGGATCCAGGCGAACTACCTCAGCGATCCAGACGGCTTCGACCTGCGCATGCTGGTGGAATGCGCGCGCCTGGCGCGGCGCATCCTGCAGCAGCCGGCGTTCGATCCCTGGCGCGGCGCGCCGCTGCTGCCGGCACGCGACGACCTGGACGAAGCCGGCCTGGTCGCCTACATCCGCGCCAAGGCCGAGACCATCTACCACCCGATCGGCACCTGCCGCATGGGCAACGATGCGTGGTCCGTGGTCGATCCTCAGCTGCGCCTGCGCGGACTGGAAGGACTGCGCGTGGTCGATGCATCGGTGATGCCGCGCCTGGTCAGCGGCAACACCAACGGCCCGACGATGATGATCGCCGAGCGCGCCGCCGACCTGATCCGCGGCCACAGCGCGCTGCGCGACGGCTGAGGCACGGCCGGCGCAGCGGGCGGGCCTACCCGCGCCTCACCGCGCGCGGCCCGCCAGCCACACGCCCAGCGCCGCCAGCGCGAAGCCGCACAGCTTCAGCGCGGTCAGGTGCTCGCCGAGCAGCAGGTGGCCGAACACCGCGGTCACCGGCGGCATCAGGAAGAACAGGCTCGCCACCTGGGTAGCGGCGCCGCGACGCAACAGCAGAAACAGCAACGCGAAGCCGCCGATCGAATTGACCAGCACCAGCCACGCCATCGCCGCGACGAAACCGTCGCTGGCCTGGAAGCGGAAGCCTTCCCACGCCGCCAGCGGCAGCAGCACCAGCGTCGCCGCGGCGTTCTGCACCGCTAGTCCGACGCGCAGGTCGAGCTGCGCGGCATGCCGCTTCTGGTACAGGGTGCCGGCGGCGATGCCGAACAGGCCCACCAGCAAGGCCAGCCAGCCGCCCCACGGCGTCGCCCCATCGATGCGGTCTGCGGCGACCGTGGCGACGCCGGCGAAGCCCAGCGCCATGCCCAGCCACTGCGCCGCGCGCAGCCGCTGGCCGCCCCACCATGGGCTGGCCCAGGCCACCAGCAGCGGCATCGCCCCGATCACCAATGCGGCCACGCCGGAGCCGGTGCCCAGTGCGAAGGCGGCGTAGACCCCACCGAACTGCAAGGCCAGCATCAGCACCCCGGCCACCGCGCTGCGCGCCAGTTCCTGCCGCGGCAGCGCCTTCAAGCGTGCAGGACCGGCGGCCAGCGCGAAGCACAGCGCGGTCAGACCGAAGCGCCACAGCAGCGCGGTGAACGGCGCCGCATGCGCCACCACCTGCTTGCCGGCGATGTAGCCGGTGCACCAGACCAGCACGAAGGCCAGGCCCAGCCAGGTCGCGGCGGCAGGCGCGGTACGCGCGGCGGGGATTGAGGAAAGGTCGGGATCGGGCATGCGCCATGATCCCGCAGCGCTACCGCGCCGTCACTGCGCCGGCAACGGTTCAGCCTGGCCCGCGGCGAGCGCAGCGGCTTCGGCACGTCGATTGCATGCGTTTCAGGCACCTGCCGCGCCGTTGCGGCAGCCGCTCCAGACTCCGCGTTGCCGGGCTTGTCGGCTCGGCAAAATCACCAGCAGGATCAAGACGATGCCCATTCATCTTCTCCCGGTTTGTGCAATGGCGAAAAGCGGCGCTAGAATCGGTTTCGGCAGCACCTCACAGGCCACACGCGCGATGAAACAGAACAGCAGGCACCGGCTCCTTCGACCGGTGGCAACCGGGATGCTCGGGGTATTGCTGCCCTTTGCAATGTCCTCCACCGCGCAGACGCCGGCGCCCTCGCAGCCGCTGCCGCCGCCGATCTACACCGAAGCCACGCGCTACACCTCGCCGACCCAGCCGCTGCCGTACCGCGCGTCGCTGCCGGACAGCAAGGTGCTGCCGCTGGCCAGGGACTTCGATGTCGCCAGCCTGGAAGCGATGGCCGAGCAGCTCACCTACGGCGAACGCGTGCCCGGCCTGGCGGTGGCGATCGTGCACAACGGCCAGGTGATCAGCGCGCGCGGCTACGGCGTCACCGACGTCAACCGCCCCGAGCCGGTCGATGCGCACACCGTGTTCCGCCTCGCCTCGCTGTCCAAGGCCTTCGCCGGCACCATGGCCGGCCTGCTGGTCAACGACGGCACGCTGCGCTGGGACAGCAAGGTCGTCGACTACGTGCCCGGCTTCCAGCTCAGCGATCCGGTCGCCACCGGCCAGTTGAACGTGGCCGACCTGCTCAGCCATCGCGTCGGCCTGACCTACAATGCCTACGACCGCGACGTCGAATCCAATACCGACTACTACACGCTCAGCCACAAGCTCGCCTACGCGCCGCTCAAGTGCGCGCCGGGCGACTGCTACGCCTACCAGAACGTCGCCTTCAGCCTGATCGGCGACGTGGTGTTCGCCGCCTCCGGCAGCTTCTATGAGCAGTCGGTGGAGCGCCGCATCTTCAAGCCGCTGGGCATGAACGACGCCAGCATGGGCCTGGCCGGGATCCAGGCCAGCCCGCGCTGGGCGCGTCCGCACGTGCGCAGCCGCAACGGCTGGGTGTCGCTGATGCCCAAGCCCACCTACTACCGGCTGGCCCCGGCCGCCGGCGTCAACGCCAGCATCAGCGACATGGCGCAGTGGCTGATCGCGCAGACCGGGCACCGTCCGGACGTGCTGCCGGCGCCGTTGCTGGCCACGCTGCATGCACCGCTGATCACCACCCCCGGCGAGATGCGCTCGGGCTGGCGCCGCGAGCGGGTCAACTCGGCCAGCTACGCGCTGGGCTGGCGCATCTTCGATTACTCGGGACACCAGGTGGTGTTCCATGCCGGTGCGGTGCAGGGCTATCGCGGGCTGGTCGCGCTGGTGCCCGAACGCGACCTGGGCGTGGCGATCCTGTGGAACGGCGAGAGCGGCCTGCCCTCCGGCCTGCTGCCGACCATCCTCGACCGCGCGATCGGCCTGCCGATGCAGCGCTGGCTGGACGTGGACACCGACTTCGGCAGCGACAACATGATGGCCGAGCGTCCGGATCCGAAGGACAAGAAGGGCGCCTCCGCGTCAAAGTCGACCGCGTCGCCGCACTGACGCGGGCGGTCTGCTGATGGAGTCGGCGGAAGGCGGCGCGAGCCGCCTTTCTGCTGTCTGCGTGTTGGCTTTGCGGGAGCTGCGCTTCAGAGCGACAAAATCTACTGGGTTGCGCAAGCCAGCAATTGCGCCCTGATCCGACGTTGATGGAACCCAGGCGATAGGGTCGCGGCTGAAGCCGCTCCTACAGGGGGCGGCGTGCGGTAGCGGCTCGGCCCACGTCGAAGCGCTGCTTGAAGCGATCGATCGACAAGTCACTGGCGATTTGGCCGTCGTCTGTCACCAAGACAACCAGCCGTCGGATCAGCTGCCGACACTCGCGCACAAGTCCATCAAGCGAATAAAGCCCCTCTCCCATCGGGAGAGGGGTTGGGGTGAGGGTACGGGCGAAGCCTAGCGACAAGAGGTTGCTGCGAGGGTACGGGCGAAGCCTCGCAGCAAGAAGTTGCCGCAAGGGTCTAGACGAGATTCGCTGCAAGAAGTTGCTGCAAGGCTCCAGGCGACACCTCGTGGCAATGAATGCTCATGGCGATGTACCTCACCTCGCCACATACCCCACCGCTACGCACGCCGCCTGACCCGACCCTGCGCACCAACTTCCCCGGAAAGCGGCGCGTGGTCCCGGTGGAGAAGCAGGATCAGTCAGCCAGGCCGCACGGCAAGTCGGCACTGCAGCGCTGGGTTGCCAGCACGTGCGTCTACCCTCCCGCGCTCACACGCTCGCACAGGCGCCGCCAGCGCAGCAACGGGCACGTGGAGCGCGGTGAGGATGGTTTGAAAACGCAGAGGCTGCCGGCGCGACATGGCAACGCCACCTAATGCCCTCGAGCAGACGCGGGGGAGCCAAGCGGCATCGTCGACCACGTCGTCTGCGGCAGCGAGGCAGACGCCTGGCGAACTCGCGCAGCAGCGTGGCCTACAGAGCAGTCGGAATTCAGTACAGATCGGACACGTGCCAGGCGGCGACAGAGCGCGATGGCGGCAACACCGCCGGCTTGAGGACTAGCCACCGTGCAGGCGACACGTCGGTGGCAGATGGGCGGCAGGTGCGTGGCACCTAGGCGCCATGGCAAGCAGCTCGCCACTCCGACGGCAAACGGACGCCCATAAAAAAGCTCCCTCCCCGCTGGGCACCGGGGAGAGAGCTCTAGGTACGGCTATCGGGATGGATCAGATCAGATCAGCGGCGCGGGCGTTGCCGGCAGCGCGACCGGAGCGGTCTTCTTCTTGCGGGCAACCGGCTTCTTCTTCGCGACGGCCTTCTTGGCGACAGCCTTCTTCGCGGCCGGCTTCTTGGCAGCCGACTTCTTTACCGCCTTCTTGGCGACGGCCTTCTTCGCGGTCTTCTTTACGGCCTTCTTGGCGGTGGCCTTCTTCGCGGTCTTCTTGGTGGCGGCCTTCTTGGCGGTCGCCTTCTTCGCGGTCTTCTTTACCGCCTTCTTCGCGGTGGTCTTCTTGGTGGTGGCCTTCTTGATGGCCTTCTTCACCTTGGCGACCTTCTTGGCGACTTTCTTGGCGACCTTCTTGACCGCCTTCTTTACCGAGACCTTCTTCGCTGCCGGCTTCTTGGCGGCAGTCTTCTTGACCGCTTTCTTAGCGGCCGGCTTCTTTTTCGCAGCTTTTTTCGTGGCCATGGGATGGCTCCTCGTCAGTGAACTATGGATTGAAAACGCCCAGTTAAAGCAAACCCGCGGCGATGGTCCGCCTGCAGGATCCGCCGGCGCGTAGTGCGGGCCGGGTCGGATACAGAAACACCCGTATCGAAGCTCGATACGGGTGTCGTGCCAGGGGAGACGTTGCGTTTCTCGGAGGGAAGCGACACCTGATCCACCATCGTCAGGTTCCTGGTGGAGGTCCAAGTTGTGCTTCGCGTTCTGATGTCGATCCGATTCACTCGCTTGCGCAGCAACGTCTGCTGGGCGAAACCTAATCACGCTTTTTTTTACTGTCAACAGTTCTACGCAATTTTTTTTCAGGCGTCGCGTGCCGCGAGCGCACCGATCGCCGCGATCGGCAGCCGCCGGACCTCGACAACAGCCGTTGCGAAACCCGCGACGAAACTTCGGCGCAAACAAAAACAGCGGTAATTCCCGCGATTTTTTGCAACACGCCGATGCGACCGGCCATTTCGCGCGCTGCCGCGCGCGGCGCCGGCGGCATCCCGGCGCGCATACGCGAGCCTGTCCGCGAGCTGAAAAAAACTTTTCGCGGCATGCGCCGTTCCGGCATCGCACAAGAGCAAATGCGCAAAACTGCGCAAACTTTTTCGCGCTGTTCGGCGCTTGCGAGCGCGCGTGCGCGGCGTCTCGCACTGCATCGCGGCGGCGACGACGATGCCGTTGTAGCGCCCGCATGTCTGCGCATGCTCCTCACCGGCACATCACGCACACGCGATCGGACGCGTCGCGTTTGCGCTCGCCACCGCGTCCGCCAGCGGCGTGCATGTTCGCCTCGACCGACCCGCAGCACTGCGCATGCGCGCCACGACGAACACATCCGACCGGACGAACGCGACGCGGCTGGCCGACGCTGGCCGCAGCGCAGCGAGCGCTGCTGCGATCGGCAGATGTTCGGCAGATGCTTCGCCCGCGGCGCCCGACTGCGATGCACATCACCGTCACTGCCAAAAAACCGACGCGCGGTTCGCCGCGTCCCGGTGCCGCTGCAGCGGCGTCGCCTTCCGCCACTTGGCGACCACGTCGTGCGCATCGATGCGTGCGGCGCGGCCGGCATCCTCGCCCTGGCGTGCCGCATCCGCCGCCTGCGTCAAACCCGATCGCCGCTATGTCGGCCACTCAGAGAGATGCCGATCGCCTGATCGGCAAACCTCCGCACTACCGAAAGCGCGCTCCGCTTCCTGCTGCCGCTTTCTTTTGTGCGGCGCAAACGAAAACCGGCCGCACAAGGCGGCCGGTTCGGCTGTCGCGAAGTGGAACTCGGCTCAGTGGCCGTCTTCCTCGAGCAACTCGGCGTAGTCGTCCGGGGTCAGCAGGTCGTTCAACTGCTCCGGATCGGCGATCTCCAACACGAAGATCCAGCCTTCGCCGTAGGCGTCCTCGTTGATCGTCTCCGGCTTGTCGCTGAGTGCGGCATTGACCTCGACCACCTTGCCGGTGAGCGGGCTGTACACGTCCGAGGCGGCCTTGACCGACTCGACCACGGCCACGCCGTTGCCGGCGACGACGTCGTCGCCGACGTTGGGCAGCTCGACGTAGACCAGGTCGCCGAGCAGGCCCTGGGCGTGCTCGGAGATGCCGACGGTGACGTGACCGTTGCCTTCGACGCGCGCCCATTCATGGGACTTGAGGAATTTGAGGTCGCCAGGGATCTCGCTCATGGGGCTGCTCCGGAAAAAGACGGTATCGGGGATGGGTGGCTAGTGTAGCGAACCGGATGCTCCGCAACGACGTCGCGGGCGCATTGCGGCGGCGGCCGGTTCACTCGAGGACGCCGGGCTGGACCTGGCCTTCGCGCACGAACGGGAACTTGACCACGCGCACCGGCACTTCCTTGCCGCGGATGTCCACCCGCACCTGCCCGGGCGCGCCGGCCGGCACGCGCGCGAACGCGATCGCCTTGCCCAGCGTCGGCGAGAACGTGCCGGACAGGATCTCGCCTTCGCCCTGCGCGGTGAGCACCTTCTGGCCGTGGCGCAGCACGCCCTTGTCGTCCATCACCAGGCCGATCATCTGCCGCGGCGCGCCGTTGGCCTTCTGCGCCTCGAGCACGTCGCGGCCGATGAACACACGGCCCTCGTCCAGCGCCACGGTCCAGGCCAGCGCGGCCTCGTACGGCGACACGCTGTCGTCCATGTCCTGCCCGTACAGGTTCATGCCGGCTTCCAGGCGCAGCGTGTCGCGCGCGCCCAAGCCGGCCGGCTTGACCCCCGCTTCCAGCAGTGCGTTCCAGAACGCCACCGCCTGCTCCTGCGGCAGCACGATCTCGAAGCCGTCTTCGCCGGTGTAGCCGGTGCGCGCGACGAACAGCGCCACGCCGTCGGCCGACACCGCCTCGAACGCGGCGAAGCGGCCCAGCTTCTGCACCGCAGCGCGATCGTCCTCGCGCAGCAGGCCGATCGCCTTGGCGCGCGCGTTCGGGCCCTGTACCGCGATCATCGCGAAGTCCTCGCGCTCGCGCACTTCCACGCCGAACTTCTGCGCCTGCTCGCCGATCCAGGCCAGGTCCTTGCTGCGCGTGGCGGCGTTGACCACCAGGCGGAAGAAGGTGTCGGACATGTAGTAGACGATCAGGTCGTCGATCACCCCTCCCTGCGGGTTGAGCATGCAGGTGTACAGCGCCTTGCCCGGCAGCTTCAGCTTGTCTACCGAGTTGGCCAGCAGGTGGCGCAGGAACGCGCGCACCTGCGCGCCGTGCAGGTCGACCACGGTCATGTGGCTGACGTCGAACATGCCGGCGTCGCGGCGCACCTGATGGTGCTCGTCGATCTGCGAGCCGTAGTGGATCGGCATGTCCCAGCCGCCGAAGTCGACCATCTTGGCGCCGAGGGCGCGATGGCTGTCGTTGAGGATGGTCTTCTGGGTCATGGCGCGGGTCCGTGAGGAAAGTCGCCCATTATCGCCGCCGAGCGGCCGGGATTGGAGATTCGGGATTGGGGGATTCGGGGCGGCCGCATACGATCCAGCCCGAAGGCACGCCGTTGTAGGAGCGGCTTCAGCCGCGACACAATCTCTGATTCTGATAATGCCTGTCGCGGCTGAAGCCGCTCCTACAACGGATGCATGCAGCATGCGGAGATGCCGCGCACGCACGGTAGCCTCCAAATCCCGAATCCCGGCCTTACTCCGGCTGCACCAGCAACGTCATGCCATCCACCCCGACGATGCGCACCGCGCTGCCGGCCGGCAGGTCGGGGCCGCCAACCACCCAGAACGCGTCGTCGACCTTGGCGCGGCCGCGGCCGGCCTGGATCGGCTGGTCCAGCGTCACCACTCGGCCGATCAACTGTTCGGCGCGGCGGTTGAGCAGCGGCCGGTCGCTGACCCGGTCGCGGCCGCGGAACCAGGTGCGGTAGATCTGGATGGAGACGAAGCTGAGCACCACAAACGCGCCGATCTGCAGCAGCAGCGGGATGCCCGGCAGCACCAGCACGGCGACGAACACCGCCGCGGCGGCGAAGCCCATCCACAGCATGAACGCGCCCGGCGCCAGCGCCTCGGCCGCGAACAGCAGCAGGGTCAGCGCGCCCCACGCCACCACCTCGACGCGCATCGCTCAGACTCCGCTGCGCGGCGGCATGCCGCGCGGCACCGCCGGCGGCGCGGACTGCTGCTTGCTCAGCGCCTCGCGCGCCAGTTCGCCGATGCCGGCGATCGAGCCGATGATGCCGCTGGACTCCATCGGCATCAGCACGAACTTCTGGTTCGGCGCGGTGGCCAGTTCCTTGAACGCCTCCACGTACTTCTGCGCGATGAAGTAGTTGATCGCCTGCACGTCGCCCTCGGCGATCGCCTTGGACACCATCGTGGTGGCGCGCGCTTCGGCCTCGGCCAGGCGCTCACGCGCCTCGGCGTCGCGGAATGCGGCTTCCTTGCGGCCTTCGGCCTCCAGCACCGCGGCCTGCTTCTCGCCCTCGGCGCGCAGAATTTCCGACTGCCGCGAGCCCTCCGCCTCGAGGATCTGCGCGCGCTTCTCGCGCTCGGCCTTCATCTGCCGCGCCATCGAATCGATCAGGTCGCGCGGCGGCTGGATGTCGCGGATCTCGATGCGGGTGACCTTGATGCCCCACGGATTGGTCGCATGGTCGACCACGTTGAGCAGCTGCGCGTTGATCGTCTCGCGCTGGCTCAGCGATTCGTCCAGGTCCATCGAGCCGATCACGGTACGGATGTTGGTCTGCACCAGCGCGATCGTGGCGATCTCCAGGTTCGACACTTCATAGGCGGCCTTGGCCGCGTCCAGCACCTGGAAGAACACCACCCCGTCCACCCGCACCACTGCGTTGTCCTTGGTGATCACGTCCTGGCTGGGCACGTCCAGCACCTGCTCCATCATGTTGACCTTGCGGCCCAGGCCGTAGACCACAGGAATCAGGAAGTGCAGGCCGGGCGACAAGGTGTGGGTGTAGCGGCCGAAGCGCTCCACCGTCCACTGGAATCCCTGCGGCACCATGCGCACGGTCTTGAACAGCACGATCACGCCTGCGACCAGGATCACCAGCGCGAGGAAATAGGTGGACGGCATCGATTTGCTCCATTTAACCGAAAGGGTCTATCCAGCGAGTATAGCGAGCGCCCGGGACGGCGCCGGCTACCAGCGGATGCGCCCGAGCAGCATGTCCTTGAACATGACCCAGTCGCCGGCGAACGAGTACAGCGGGTGACGGAAGGTGGCCGGGCGGTTCTTCTCGAAGAAGAAATGCCCGATCCAGGCGCAGCCGTAGCCGCACAGCGGCGCGATCCACAGCCAACGCGGCTTTCCTGTGCAGATCGCCAGCAGCACCGCCAGCAGCACTGCGGCGCTGCCGACGAAATGCAGCCGGCGCGACAGCGGATGCCGGTGCTCGCTCAAATAGAATGGATAGAACTCGCGGAAGCTGGCGAAACGCCGCACGCGGTGGCCCTCCCGAGGCAACGCAGGCAGCTAGCATACGCCGCGTTGGTACCCGCATTAAAGAAGGGGTGTCGGCGCTCGCGCGGCCGGCCCGCCGCTGGCAGCGAACGCCTCCAACGTGGTCACACGCGGCATCGCCAAGCGCCGCCTGCGACATGCGAGCGTCGCCTCTTGGCCAGGTTCGCCACCATCGCGCTGGAAGATCGCGACGCACGGCAGGCGCCGATCCCGCGCGCTGCGCGTACTTCAGCCCTGCCGCGGCGCGAACATGATCACCGCCATGCCGAGCACGCACAGGCCGGCGCCGAGCAGGTCCCAGCGCGTGGGCCGGATCGATTGCACCGCCCACAGCCACAGCAGCGCCACCGCGATGTAGACGCCGCCGTACGCGGCGTACACGCGGCCGCTGGCCTCCGGATGCAGGCTCAGCAGCCACACGAACGCGGCCAGGCTGGCGCCCGCCGGCAGCAACAGCCATGCGCTGCCCTGCTCGCGCAGCCACAGGTACGGCAGGTAGCAGCCGACGATTTCGGCCAGCGCGGTCAGCACGAACAGCAGCAGCGTCTTCATTATTGCGCCGCGTCGCGCTCCTGGCGCTTGGCGCGCTGCCAGTACGCCTCCTGCTGCTGCAGCGACAGGCCGTCCAGCGCGCCGCCGTCGTGCTGCGCCAGCTGCTCCATCGCGCGGAAGCGGCGTTCGAATTTCTGGTTGGCATGGCGCAGCGCAGCACCGACATCGACCTGGGCGTGGCGCGCGAGATTGGCGCAGACGAACAGCAGATCGCCGATCTCGTCCTGCAACCGCGCCTGGTTGTCCTGCACCGCGCCGCGCGCGAATTCCGCACGCACCTCCTCTAGTTCTTCCTGCAACTTTTCCAGCACCGGCTCCGGCCCTGGCCAGTCGAAGCCGATCCGCGCTGCGCGCGCCTGCAGCTTCACCGCGCGCTGCCATTCCGGCAGGCCGCGGGCGATCCCGGCCAGCGCGGAGCTGTCGGTCTTGCCGGCTGCGGCGCGCTCGTCGTGCTTGATCTGTTCCCAGTTCAGCGTCTGCTGCTCGGCGTCGGCGACCTGGCTGTCGCCGAACACATGCGGGTGGCGGCGCACCATCTTGTCGCTGATCGCGGTCACCACGTCGTCGAAGCCGAAGGCGCCCTGCTCGCGCGCCATCTGCGCATGGAACACCACCTGCAGCAGCAGGTCGCCGAGTTCGTCCTTCAACTCGCCCAGGTCGTTGCGGTCGATCGCGTCGGCGACTTCGTACGCCTCTTCGATGGTGTACGCGGCGATGCTGGCGAAATCCTGCTCCAGGTCCCAGGGGCAGCCGTGCTCGCGATCGCGCAGGCGCGCCATGATCTCGAGCAGGGCGGGAAGGTCGTAGCGGGCTGCGGTCACGTGCGGGTTCCGATGCGACGGCAACGGCGCCGCCTGCCGGTTAGTGTGGCAGAGCGGCCCGCACGATGAGCGGCCGGCGGCATGGCGAGCGGCGATGCGGCGCATGCGAACGGCCGGCGGCGCATGGCTGCAACGCCGTCATCGCGCCTGGTTACCGAGGCGCGCATTGCGGCGGCGTCAGCCGCGACGCCGCCTGGCAGCCCTACGCCGCTGCCGGCGGCAGCGTCCGCTCAGCCCAGCCAGCTGCGCCACGGCAGCGTGGGATCGCCCAGCGCCAGGAAATCGCCGTTGAGCAGCGATTCGCGGCGGTTGTAGCGGAACGGCTTGCCGGTATCGGCGGCGAGCAAGGTGCCGCCGGCCGCCTGCAGCACGCACTGGCCAGCCGCGGTATCCCATTCGGAGGTCGGGCCGAAGCGCGGGTACACGTCCAGCTCGCCGTCGGCGATGCGGCAGAACTTCAGCGACGAACCCTGCGCGATCACCTCGGTCTCGCCCATGCGCAGCAGCAGCGCGTCGGTGCGCGGATCGCGGTGCGAGCGGCTGGCCGCCACCCGCAGCGGCGCGCCGGCCGGGCGCCGCGTGTTCAGCGCGGTGTCGCGGAAACCGTCGCGCCGGTACGCCTGCTCGCCGCGCACCGCGTGCCAGACGCGGCCATCGACCGGCGCCTGGACCACGCCGAACACCGGCGCGCCCTGGTGGATCAGCGCGATGTTGACGCTGAACTCGCCGTTGCGCTTGACGAACTCGCGGGTCCCGTCGAGCGGGTCGACCAGCCAGTAGCTGGTCCAGTGCTCGCGCACGTCCCATGGAATGTGCGCCGATTCCTCGGACAGCACCGGCAGGTCGGGGGTCAGCCGTTCCAGGCCTTCGACGATGATCCGGTGCGCGGCCAGGTCGGCCTGGGTCAGCGGGCTGGCGTCGGCCTTGTGCTCGACCTCGAAGCCGGTGGCGTAGACGGCCATGATCGCCGCGGCGGCGTCGATGGCGATGGCGATGACGGTTTCGCGCAGGTCTGCGGTGATGCGGATCATCCGCTACGACCCAGCCACTCGCGGGCGATGAACAGCGCCGCCAGCGAACGCCCTTCGGAAAAATCCTCACGCAACATCAGTTGATCCAGTTCAGCCAGTTTCCAGGGCACCACTTCTAGTTCCTCCGGCTCGTCGCCGGCAAGTTTTTCGGGATAGAGATCTTGCGCGAGCACCAGCCAGGACTGGTGGCTCATATACGTGGGCGCCAGGGTCATCGCGCGCAGCACCTGCAGCTGCCGGGCGCCGTAGCCGGCCTCTTCCTTGAGTTCGCGGTCGGCCGCCTGCAGCGGCGTCTCGCCGGCGTCGATGCGGCCCTTGACCAGGCCCAGTTCGTAGCGATGCACGCCGGCGGCGTACTCGCGCACCAGCAGCACGGTCTGCGCGTCCAGCATCGGCACCACCACCACCGCGCCGTGGCCGGGGGATTTGAGTCGGTGGAACACGCGCCGTTCGCCGTTGCTGAACTCCAGGTCCAGCTCTTCGACCTTGCGCTCCATGGCCGACTCGCCGCGCTCGCGCAGCGCGTGGATGATCGGCAGCGGACGGCTCACGCCGGCACCCCGCGGCGCTTTGCAGCGTCGACCGATAGAATGCACGGAGCGAAGAACCTGTTCATGAGCGCGAAATGCTAACAGACCTGACCGCATCACAGACTGCCGCCGCCTGGCGGCAACGCGACCTGGCGGTGCTGTGGCACCCCTGCACGCAGATGCGCGAGCATCCGGACACCCTGCCGCTGCTGCCGATCGCGCGCGGCGAAGGCGCCTGGCTGATCGATCACGAAGGCAACCGCTACCTGGATGCGGTGAGCAGCTGGTGGACCAATCTGTTCGGCCACAGCGAGCCGCGCATCGCCGCGGCCATCGCCGCGCAGGCCACCCAGCTGGAACAGGTGATGCTGGCCGGCTTCAGCCACGCGCCGGCGGTGGAACTGGCCGAGCAGCTGCTGGCGCTGGCGCCGCGCCAGGACGGGCGCGCGCCGCTGGCCAAGGTGTTCTACGCCGACAACGGCTCGGCCGGGGTCGAAGTGGCGCTGAAGATGGCCTTCCACTATTTCCACAACCGCGGCGAGACCCGCCGCACCCGTTTCGTCGCGCTGGAGAACGGCTACCACGGCGAGACCATCGGCGCGCTGGCGGTCGGCGACATCCCGCTGTACCGGCGGGTGTACGCGCCGCTGCTGTGCGAAGCCCTGTTCGCGCCCTCGCCCGACGCCTACCTGGCCGCGCCGGGGCAGAGCGCGCGGCAGCGCGCCGATGCCGCCGCCGATGCGCTGGCCGACCTGTTCGACCGCCATCCGGGCGAGATCTGCGCGGTGATCCTGGAGCCACGCCTGCAGTGCGCCGGCGGCATGCGCATGCACGACCCGGCCTATCTGCGCCGCGCGCGCGAGCTGTGCGACGCCAACGGCGCGTTCCTGATCGCCGACGAGATCGCCACCGGCTTCGGCCGTACCGGCACCCTGTTCGCCTGCGAGCAGGCCGGGGTGATGCCGGACCTGCTGTGCCTGTCCAAGGGCCTGACCGGCGGCTTCCTGCCGCTGTCGGCGGTGTTGGCCACGCAACACTTATATGACGCCTTCCTCGACGACAGCCGCGAGCGCGCCTTCCTGCACTCGCACAGCTATACCGGCAATCCGCTGGCCTGCGCCGCCGCGCTGGCCAGCCTGCGGATCTTCCAGCAGGACGACGTGATCGCGCGCAACCGCAGCACCGCCGAAACCATGCGCGCGCTGTCGGCGCCGTTCAACGACCATCCGCATGTGGCCGACGTGCGCCAGGCCGGAATGGTGGTGGCGTTCGAACTGACCCGCAACGGCGACAAACGCACCCCGTTCGCGGCCGGCGCGCGGGTCGGCCTGTGCGCGTACCGCGCCGCCCTGCAGCGCGGCGTGGTGCTGCGCCCGCTGGGCGACGTGCTGTACTGGATGCCGCCGTACTGCGTGGACGACGCGCAGCTGGCGCTGCTCGCCGAGACCACCCTGGCCGCGATCGACGAGGCCGTGGCATGCGCCTGACCCGCTGCCATGTCGAGCTGCCGTTGCGCGAAGGCGAGGACGTGGTGCTGCCCGAGGACGTCGCCGGGCATCTGCTGCGCGTGCTGCGGCTGCGCGAAGGCGACCGCTGCGTGCTGTTCAACGGCGACGGCTGCGACTACGACGCCGAACTGCTGCAGGTCGGCAAGCGCGGCGCCAGCGCGCGGATCGGTGCGGCGCAGCCGGCGGACAACGAATCGCCGCTGGCGATCACCCTGCTGCAGGGCGTGGCGCGCGGCGAGAAGATGGACCTGATCCTGCAGAAGGCGACCGAACTGGGCGTGGCCGCGATCGTGCCGGTGTGGGCCGAGCGCACCGAGGTGAAGCTGGATGCGGCACGCACCGACAAGCGCGTGGCGCACTGGCGCAGCGTCGTGGTCTCGGCCTGCGAACAGTCCGGCCGCGCGCGCGTGCCCAGCCTGGCCGCGCCGCTGGCGCTGGCCGACGCCGCCGCTGCGGTGGCCGGCACGCAGCTGAAGCTCACCCTGGATCCGCAAGGCGAACACCGGCTGCGCACGCTGGACATCGCCAGCAACGCGGCGACGATCGCGATCGGCCCGGAGGGCGGCTGGTCGCCGCGCGACCGCGCCGCGCTGCACGCCGCCGGCTTCGCCGGCCTGCGCCTGGGACCGCGTATCCTGCGCACCGAGACCGCCGGCCTGGCCGCGATCGCGGCATTGCAGGCGCGCTGCGGCGACCTGTGAACCGGCGCACGCAATCGCGTAGACATCGTTGACCGCAGGCGTGCTGCGACGGTGCTACCGAAGCCGCGCGAATTGTCGATTTCACCTTTAAAACAGCGCTTTTCTTAGCGATTATTTAACCGCAACGCGCGTTGACAACGAAGGACAAGCGCGACACAGTCGGCGCTCCTGAGCCATCGCGCGGGGTGCTTCCGGCTTGAACCGGCGCAACGAACGACACGGCCCGCCAGCGCATGGCCGCCGGTCCGCACAACCCACGCACGCGCAGCCGCGTGCGCCATCCGCCGCTGCCGCGCCCATGTGCGGCGCGCCCGCCGGCACGCACCACAGCGCCGATGCCGATCCCGATACGCCGTCTCCGCCACTCGGCGGCATGCACGGCCCGCCCTTGTTTTCCATTCGCCCATCGCGCCGCATCCGGGCCGAGGGCATCACTTGCCTGCCGCCACGCCGGCGGGCCTTTCGCGTCCTGCGCACCTTTCGGAGACCGCCCGCTTGAACCACACCCGCCTCGCTCCCCTGGCCTTCGCCATCGCCGCGGCGCTGGCCGCACCGGCCAGCGTCTTCGCCCAGCAAGTCCCCCCGCCACAGAACGACGCCGCGACAGCGCCCGCGACCGACAGCGGCACCGCCGCCAGCGACCAAGCCGCGCCCGCGGCGGTACAGGAACTGGATGCGGTCAAGGTCACCGGCTACCGCGCCAGCCTGCAGAAATCGCTCAACATCAAGCGCAATGCCGATGCGATCGTTGATGCGATCTCGGCCGAGGACGTCGGCAAGTTTCCCGCCGCCAACGTCGCCGAATCGCTGTCGCACCTGCCCGGGGTCAGCGTCGATCGCCAGTTCGGCGAGGGCGAGAAGGTCTCGATCCTCGGCACCGATCCGGCCCTGAACCGGGTGCTGCTCAACGGCCAGAGTATCGCCTCCACCAGTTGGGGCGGCGATCCGAACAATCCGGACAGCCGCTCGTTCAACTACTCGCTGCTGGCGCCGGAAGTGATCGGCAGCGCCGAGGTCTACAAGAGCCCGCAGGCCAGCATCGACGAAGGCAGCCTGGGCGGCACCGTGATCCTGCACACGCGCAAGCCGCTGGAACTGGACAAGAACCTGCTGACCGGCAGCGTGAGCTACGGCTACAACGACCGCTCCGAGGACGGCAAGCCCAACGCCTCGCTGCTGTACAACTGGAAGAACGACGCCGGCACGCTCGGCGTACTCGGCTCGGTGATGCATTCGGAGCGCTCACTGCGCCGCGACGGCGTGGAGATCTTCGGCTACAGCGACATCCAGGACGCCGGCTTCCCCGACGCGGTCGCCGCCGGCAAGCAAGGGGTCTACCCCACCGCGATCAACAGCGCACTGTTCACCCAGACCCGCAAGCGCGACGGCGTCACCGGCTCGCTGCAGTGGAAGCCGAACGATGCCTTCGAGCTGACCTACACCGGCCTGTACGTCGAGGAGACCTTCGACAACGTCAACCAGAGCCGCTACGCCAACTTCGTGCCGGCCAACGCCACCGCGCTGGACGTGACCGACGGCGTCGCCACCTCCGGCGCCTATGGCGACAACGCCGAAACCATCCTCGATTCGTACGTGCGCAAGACCACGGTCAAGACCAGCAGCAACACCCTGCGCGGCGACTGGCACGGCGACGGCTGGAACGTCTCCGGCCAGGTCGGCGCGACCCGCTCGGCCGGCGGCGCCGATCGCATCTACGGCCTCACCTTCCGCGGCAACGGCGGCTACGACTACGCCATCGATCACCGCAACGTCGGCGTGGACTACGCGGTGCCGCCGTCGGCGCTGGAATCGATGTCGGTGCTAGGCGCCACCGTCAACCGCTATCCAAACCTGGACAAGGAGCGCTACGCGCAACTGGACTTCGACCACGACGTGGCCTGGGGGCCGATCACCAAGCTGCGCGCCGGGGTCAAGGCCACGCGCCACAGCACCGCGCAGGACATGTACTACGACAGCTTCCCCGCCGACCCGAACACCACGCTGGCCGCGGTCTATGGCGGCGGCACGCCCGGCGGCTATCTGGACGGTCTGTCGGTCAGCGACGACATGCACCACTGGCCGCGGCAAAGCCCTGGCGCGCTGGTGGACTACGTCGGCGGCCTGCCCGGCAGCGATACGCTCGCGCCCAGCTACGGCAGCAGCTTCGACGTGGTCGAGCGCAACCGCGCCGCGTATCTGCAGGCGGATTTTTCCGGCTACAACTACCGCGGCAACATCGGCGTGCGCTACGTCAACACCCGCGACGCGATCGGCGGCTACCAGTACGACGGCAGCGCCTATGCGCCGGTGCGCTACAACAAGTCCTACGGCGAATGGCTGCCGTCGCTTAACTTCGCCTACGACCTGTCCGACGCGCTGATCCTGCGCGTGGCCGCGGCCAAGGTGATCGCGCGGCCGCGCTATGCCGACCTCACGCCCTACGTCAACGCCGACGACAACAAGCTCACCGCCAGCAGCGGCAATCCGGCGCTGGATCCGTACCGCTCCACCAACTACGGCGCCTCGCTGGAATGGTATTTCGCGCCCAACAGCGTGCTCGCCGGCGAACTGTTCTACCGCGACATCTCCAACTACATCCTGCAGACCCTGGTGCAGCAACCGCTGCACAACAACACCTACAACCGCGAGGACATCTACGAGGTGACGCTGCCGCAGAATTCCGGCGCGGCCAAGGTCAAGGGCGTGTCGCTGAGCTACCAGCAGGAACTGGGCGGCGGCTTCGGCGTGGCGGCGAACTACACCTACTCCAAGGCCGATACCCAGGGCGACTACAACCTGCCCTACAACTCCAAGAACAGCTACAACCTCAGCCCCTACTTCGAGAAAGGGCCCTGGGAGGCGCGGCTGACCCTGGGCTGGCGCTCGGCCTACTTCACCCAGATCGGGCGCCTGGGCGCGAACCAGATGACCGACGACTTCACCCAGCTCGATGCGTCGGTGTCCTACGCCATCACCGACAAGGTCAAACTGCAGCTGGAAGGCACCAACCTGCTCGACGAGACCTACTACAGCTACGTCGGCCAGGAGAGCCAGCCCTACTATCTGTACAAGAACGGGCGCGGCTACATGCTCAGCGTGCACTTCACGCTATAACCGCGGCGATGGCGGCGGCCGCACGGGCCGCCGCTGTTGTCGCAGGCATCGGCGCTCCGCGGGCGGCACCAGCGAACGTCGCTGCGACGGCGCTTGCGGTCGCTACCGGCGGCTTCGCGACCGCTTCGTCTTTCTGTCGCGGCTGAAGCCGCTCCTACAGAAGCCGCACCGCTCGCTCCTGTAGGAGCGGCTTCAGCCGCGACAGGAGAACGGCAACGCCGATGATGCCCTATCGCACCGATTCCGGACGCGAGGTTTTACAGGGTCCTTTCAGCGGCGACGGACGATCCCCGACACGCCGCGCGCCGCGATGCCATGTTCCCATCTCGCCAACGCAGCCCGCGCGCCGCGAGCGCTAGCGCTGCTGCTGCAAGAACCAGTTCGCCGCGCCGATCACCCCGAGCTGGCCGTGCTCCACCAGCTTCACCGGGATCTGCTCCAGCGCCGGACGCATCGCGCCCTTGTTCAAATAGCGCTCGACGAAGCTGCTGGCGGCCAGGAACTCGCCGATCTGCGGCAGGAAGCCGCCGGCCAGGTAGATGCCGCTCTGGATGCCGTACAGCAGCGCCATGTCGCCGACCACGCTGCCGAGCAGGCCGCAGAACGCCGACAGCGCTTCGTGCGCCAGCGGATCGTTGCCGGCCAGCGCCGCCGCGGTGACCTCGCTGGGCGCGGCATGCGCCGGCGCGACATCGTGCAGCTCGCACAACACCTTATAGAGATTGAGCAGGCCGGGACCGGACAGCAGGTGTTCCACCGGCACATAGCTGCGCGTGCGCAGCAGCCGCTGCGCGATCGCCATCTCCAGTTCATTGCCGATCGGCAAGGCCGCGTGTCCGGCTTCGGTGGCCAGCACGACGGCGCCGCCATTGGTCGGAATCCACACCGCCGCGCCGAGCCCTGTGCCCGGGCCGATGACCAGCGCCGGTCCGCGCTGCGCCTTGCGCGGGCCGGTCAGATGCAACACTTCGCTGGCATCCATCGACGAGGCCGCATAGGCCACCGCTTCGAAATCGTTGACCAGGTGCAGCGCCTGCATGCCCAGCCGCTCGCGGATCTCCGGCGGCGACAGGCTCCACGGCAGATTGGTGGTGATCACCCTGCCGTCTTCCAGCGCATAGCCGGCGCTGGCGATCACGCCACGGGTCGGCGCCGGACCCGGCACGCCGGACAGGAATTCGCCAATGATCTCGGTCAGGCCCGGATAGTCGGCGCAGCGGTACTTGCGATAGTCCAGCACCTTGACCGTCTGCACGCTGTCGCTGGCGTCGCCGCGCGACACCAGGCCGATACGCACATGGGTACCGCCGACGTCGGCGGCGATGAAAGGCTCGGCGCGCGGTCCGGCCGCTGCCACTGGTGAACTGCTTGCGGACACGTATTCTCCCGTTGCGCCCCACAGGGCGCAGCCGATGGGGCCTGTTGATCGATCGAGTTTCAGACCACCTTGACAACGTTGTCAAGATGAAATTCACCCAAATGTCGCTCTACCGTCACTGCTTCCACGATAAGCCATCGCGGCCGATTCGTCGCGCTATTCCGACAGGACACCGACATTGCCGATGGAACGCCCGAAAGCCGGTACAAACGGCGTGCGAAAATTCGCCGCAATGCACAAATTCTGGGATGCAGGTCGTGCTGTTGCGCGTCGCAGCCCAGCGCGCAGGCAGTCGCGAACGCGCCACCCGGCCTTGTTCTCAGCGTGGATTTCCTTTCCCGCACAAGCACCTACGCAGCGTACAGGAAACTAAGCGGATTCATCTTCGGCACCTGCCGTCGCATCCGTGCCGAGAATTGTCAAAATACCGTGAAGTAAGTGTTGACAACGCTGTCAACGCTATACCAGACTCGGTCGCATACAAGTTTTACATCTTCAAGACACGCCTCGTTCAGGGACACGGGACAGCGGTGCATCGCGATCCAGTGCCTGGCAGGGCCGCGCCAGCAGGTTCGCTGGCCGCGGCCCGCAACGAAGGCAAACGGCTCCAACGCCGGTGCACGGAACGGGGGGACTCCCGCCCGCGCATCAGGCAACTGCACCTTGCACGGTTTTGCTGGATTTGGTTGTCACTCAACAGGAAACAAGGAAGGACCGGCGCCCTCGGTGCCGCCGGCCGGCTACTTCCGCGTCAACGACCGGACGACGCGCACCGAAACGCGATACGCGCAACCACCGCAAGGTGCCGCGCAATCAACAGGCCGGGCAGCGGCCAGCACGCCGGAACATCGGTTGGCACCTCATGCCCATGTACTAACCCAGAGGTTTAGCCAATGAATAGCCGCACCACCACGTTAGCCATCAGCATCATGGCCGCGCTGTACCTGTCCGGTAATGCTATGGCGCAGGAAGCACCCGCTTCCGGCGCAGAGTCGAAGAACGTCCAGGAACTGGACACCATCACCGTCACCGGCTACCGCGCCTCGCTGGAGAAGAGCCAGGCGGTCAAGCGCTCGGCCAACTCCATCGTCGACGCGATCAGCGCCGAGGACATCGGCAAGTTCCCGGACACCAATGCCGCCGAGTCGCTGGCGCACCTGCCGGGCATCAGCGTGGACCGCCAGTTCGGCGAAGGCGAGAAGGTCAGCATCAACGGCACCGATCCGGCGCTGAACCGCGTGCTGCTCAACGGCCAGACCATCGCCTCGGGCGACTGGGGCGGCAACCCGTCCGACACCAGCGGCCGTACCTTCAACTACACCCTGCTGTCGCCGGAAATCATCGGCCTGATGGAGGTCTACAAGACCCCGGAAGCGCGCATCGACGAAGGCTCGATCGGCGGCACCGTGATCGTGCACACCCGCAAGCCGCTGGACCTGCCGAAGAACACCATCCGCGGCTCGGTCGGCTACAACTACAACGACCGCTCGGAAGAAGGCAACCCGCGCGGCTCGGCGCTGTGGAGCTGGAAGAACGACGACGAGACCTTCGGCGCGTTGATCTCCGCCACCCACGACAAGCAGGACATCTCGCGCGCCGGCATCGAGTTCTTCGGCTACACCACCGGCGCCAACATCCCCGCCACCGCCAATATCACGGGCGACGGTGGTAACGTTGCTACCGCCAAGGTGCCGGCCGGCATCAACAGCGCCTACTTCCAGCAGACCCGCGAGCGCAACGGCCTGCAGGGCGCGCTGCAGTGGAAGCCGAACGAGCAGAACGAGTTCAACCTGACCGGCATCTACATCAAGGGCAAGTACAACAACTTCAGCGAATCGCGCTACGTCTGTCCGGCCTGCAACGACGATCTGAAGAAAGTCACCAGCGCCAACGTGCAGAACGGCTACATCACCTCCGGCACCGTCACCGACGGCGCCGCCGGCCAGCCCTACGCCCAGCTCGACACCAATTACCGCGAAAGCACCGTCACCACCAAGAGCGTGAACCTGCGCCACGACTGGTACGGCGACAACTGGGTGTTCACCACCCAGGCCGGCACCACCAAGGCCACCGGCGGCAAGAATCCCGAGTACCTGATGAAGTTCCTGCTGCAGGACGGCGGCTACAACTTCAACTACGACGGCAGCCACACCGGCGTCACCTACGACAACAACAGCGCGTCCAACTGGGGCCTGGCCTCCGGCCAGCAGGCCGGCGGCCTCGAGTACACCACCACCGAGGACAAGGAAAAGTACTTCCAGTTCGATGCGGCCCGCGATCTGCAATGGGGCCCGTTCAACAAGGTGCTGGTGGGCTACAAGTACATCAACCACGACAACGGCCAGAACTCGCGCGGCAACGCGATCTTCGCCAACCAGGACGTGCTGCTGACCGGCTTCAACCCGGGCACCACGCCGGGCGGCCTGTACGACGGCCTGGGCGCAAGCGGCGACCTGGTCAACTGGCCGACCGCCAACCTCAACTCGGTGCTGGACTATCTGAAGGGGCTGCCGCAGGCGGCGCTGACGCCCAAGTTCGGCCAGATCTACGACGTCAAGGAAATCACCAGCGACCTGTACGCGCAGATGAACTTCGAAGCCGGCAAGTTCCGCGGCAACGTCGGCCTGCGCTACGCCGACACCAAGGACAAGTCGCAGTACTACCAGACCAGCGATGGCGGCACGACCTACGCGTTCCAGCAGGTCAGCAACGAGTACAAGAAGCCGCTGCCCAGCTTCAACATCGCCTATGACCTGGACGACACCAAGGTGCTGCGCTTCTCCGCGGCCAAGGTGATGGCACGCCCGCGCTACAGCGACCTGGCCGGTTCGTTCTCGCTCAACAGCACCAGCGGCGACCTGACCGCCAGCGGCGGCAACCCGGACCTGAAGCCGTACGAGTCGACCAACTACGATCTGGCCGCCGAATGGTACTTCGCTCCGTCCAGCATGCTGTCGGCCGAAGTGTTCTATCGCGACATCAGCTCCTACATCGTCAGCACCACGACCACGGAGATCCTCAGCGACCCGACCAACGGCATCGTCAACCAGCCGTACAGCGTGACCCGCCCGATCAACGCCACCGGCGCCAAGGTCAAGGGCGCGTCGCTGAACTACCAGCAGGCGTTCGGCTACGGCTTCGGCCTGCAGGCGAACTACACCTACGCCGAGTCCAGCTCCGAGGACGGCCTGAACCTGCCGTACCTGTCGCGCAACACCTACAACGTGATCCCGTACTGGGAAAACGGTCCGTGGATGGTGCGGGTGAACTACAGCTACCGCTCCAAGTACTTCACCCAGATCGGCCGCCTGGACTCGAACGTGTTCACCGACGAGTACAAGCAGCTGGACCTGACCGCCTCGTACGAGATCAACGACTGGATGAGCGTCAGCGTCAGCGCCACCAACCTGCTCGACTCCACGTACTACTGGTACAACGAGGTCAAGTACGCGCCGATCGGCATGTACAAGAACGGCCGCGGCTACCAGGCGCAGCTGAACTTCAAGTTCTGATGTAGGACTGGCGCGCCACCGACCCTCCACGGTGGCGCGCCCTTTTTTTGCCCGGCGTTTGGTTTGCGCCGGCATCGCGTTTTCTACAGAGGAGTGCAGTTCCATGACGTCCGAGACCCGCCTGCGCGCGGACCGATCCCGCCACGCCGGAGCTGTACGCAAGACTCTGGCAAGCAGCTTTTCCCTCATTTTCGCGTTGGCGGCCATGCCGGCCTGCGCCGCGGATGCGCCGTCGCCGACCGCGCCCACCGCCACCACCCTCAGTCCCGAACAGATCGACCAGCAGTGGCTGCAGGCCACCGCCAAGTACGCGCCCGAACGCGCGCGGCTGGTGCGCGAAGCCGATGCCGGCGCGCGCAAGGGACCGTTCCGCCCGGACTGGGCCTCGCTGAAGAACTACCGTTCGCCCGGCTGGTACGACAACGCCAAGTTCGGCATCTTCATCCACTGGGGCGTGTTCTCGGTGCCGGCCTTCGGCAACGAGTGGTACTCGCGCAACATGTACCAACCCGACGCCAAGGACAGCCAGGACTACGCGCACCATCGCGAGACGTACGGCCCGCAGTCCACCTTCGGCTACAAGGACCTGATCCCGCTGTTCACCGCGCCCAAGTTCGACCCGCAGGGCTGGGCCAAGCTGTTCCGCCAGGCCGGCGCGCGCTACGTGGTGCCGGTGGCCGAACACCACGACGGCTTCGCGATGTACGACTCGCAGCTGTCGGACTGGACCGCGACCAAGATGGGTCCCAAGCGCGACGTGATCGGCGAGCTGTCCAAGGCGATCCGCGCCGAAGGCCTGCATTTCGGCCTGTCCTCGCACCGCGCCGAGCACAACTGGTTCTTCGACGGCGGCCGCAGGTTCGACTCGGACGTCAACGATCCGCGCTACGCCGGCCTGTACGGGCCGGCACAGATCCGTTTGCCGGGCAAGGACGATGCCGATGTCGTCAACGACTGGACGCCGGTGTCGCAGGCGTGGCTGGACGACTGGCTGGCGCGCACCACCGAGCTGATCGACCGCTATGACCCGGAGCTGATCTACTTCGACTGGTGGATCGCGCACCCGACCTTCCGCAGCACCTTGCCGACCATGCTGTCGTACTACTACAACCACGGCGCCGCGCGCGGCGACGGGGTGGTGGTGAACTACAAGCTCGGCGCGTTCCCGGAAGGCGCCGGCACGCTGGATATCGAGCGCGGCCAGCTCACCGGCATTCACCCGACCCACTGGCAGACCGACACCTCGGTCAGCAACGCCTCGTGGGGCTATGTCGAAAACGACACCTACAAGACCCCGACCTTCATCGTGCACATGCTGGTGGACGTGGTCAGCAAGAACGGCAACCTGATGCTCAACATCGGCCCGCGCGCCGACGGCTCGATCCCCGATACCGAACGCGACATCCTGCTGTCGATCGGCAAGTGGCTGAAGACCAACGGCGAGGCGATCTACGACAGCCAGCCGTGGCGCACCTATGGCGAAGGCCCCACCGAAGTGGTCGGCGGCACCTTCCAGGACACCAAGACCAAGCCCTACACCGCCGAGGATTTCCGTTTCACCACCGGCCACGGCGCGCTGTACGCGATCGAGCTGGGCTGGCCGGCCGGCGGCAAGGCGGTGATCCGCTCGCTCACCCCCGCCGACGGCGTGCGCGGCGTGACCCTGCTCGCCACCGGCAAGAAGGTGCCGTTCGAACAGCGCGCCGACGGCCTGCACCTGACCCTGCCGACCAAGCCCGCCGGCGAACACGCCTACGTGTTCCGCATCGACCTGCCCTTCCCCACTTCCACCCGCTGACGGATATTCCCCCGATGATGAAGCGATTCGCAGGGCTGCTGCTTGCCCTGGCCATGGTCTGTACCCCCGCCATGGCCAAGAACCCGACCGCGCTGTTCTATTTGATGAGCACGCAGAAATCGACCAACTCGTTCCTGGCCAACGTCGACAAGATCGACGTGGTGGTACCGACCTGGTACGGCGTGGACCAGAACGGCCTGGTCAACGGCACCCCCAACGCGTACATCTACGACATCGCCAAGCGCAAGCAGCTGCGGGTGATGCCGATCCTGTCGATGACCACCGGCCGCGAAGGCTTCCACAAGCTGATGCACGACGAGGATGCGAAGAAGCGCATGATCGGCTCGCTGCTGATCCACGGCAAAAAGAACGGCTACTACGGCTTCCAGTTCGATTTCGAGAACATCGCCTGGACCGACCGCGACGCCTACACGCTGATGGTCAAGCAGACCGCCGACGCACTGCACAAGGCCGGCTTCAAGATGTCGGTGGCGGTGGTGCCGAACGCACCGGGCTACGCCGAAGGCGGGCAGTTCTCCAAGTGGATGTGGGAATACTGGCGCGGCGCCTACGACCTGAAGGCGCTCGGCCAGGCGGTGGATCTGGTCAGCCTGATGACCTACGACCAGCACACCCGCTGGACCACGCCCGGCCCGGTCGACGGCATGGTGTGGATGAAGAAGCACCTGGACTACGCGCTGACCCAGGTGCCGAAGGAGAAGCTGTCGCTGGGCATCGCCACCTACGGCTATCGCTGGTACACCGGCAACCCGGTGAAGGAAGACGGCACCGAAGCGTCCAACATCTCGGCGACCTACATCGATGCCGACGAGTCCTTCCCGCTGGCGATCGAGCAGAACGCCACCGTGCAATGGGATGCGCAGGAGCAGGAGTCGTGGTTCTATTTCTACCGCGACGACATGCGCGAATGGGTGTTCCGTCCGGATGCGCGCAGCTTCCGCGCGCGCTACGACATGGTCAAGCAATACGGCCTGGAAGGCTTCAGCTGCTGGGTGCTGGGTGCCGAGGATCCGAAGGTGTGGGACGAGCTGCCCGCCGCATCGCGCTGATCCGTTACGCGCCGATCCACTACGATAGGCGTCCGCACAGCACGAGGTAGACCGAATGATTGCAGCAGGTGCACGCCAGCGCACGCCACACCGCCCGACGACCGCCCCGGCGGGCGCCGCGGCGGCGTCCCGCACCACGTGGCTGGGGCTTGCCCTGTTCGCCCTCGTTGCCGTACTGAGCGGCTGCGACCGCAAGGCCCCCGCCGCGGCGGACACCGCCAAGCCCGCCGCTGCGCCCGCACCGGTTGCGCCGAAGCCGGTCAGCACCGCGCCGTTGCCGCTGATTCCGGCACCGGCGCAGGCCAAGCGCGGCAGCGCCACGCTGACCATCGGCACCGGCAGCACGCTGTCGGTGCCGACCGACGACGACGCGGCCATGCGCGTGGCCCGGCAATTGGCCGCGCTGCTGGAAAAGACCCGCGGCCTGTCGCTGGAGGTGCGCGCCGAGACCATTCCGGCCAACGGCGCCATCCGCCTGCAGATGAACCCCAACGCTCCGGTGGAAGCGCCGGAAGGCTACGGGCTGGACGTGGACGGCAGCACCATGCTGATCCAGGCGCGCGACGAGCGCGGCCTGTTCTACGGCGCGATGAGCGCCTGGCAGCTGCTCACCCCCGATGCCGGCAAGGGCGAAGTGGACGTACCCGAGGTCAAGATCCGCGACTGGCCGCGCTTCGGCTGGCGCGGCCTGCTGCTCGACGTGGCCCGCCATTTCCACAGCCCGGACACGGTCAAGCACGTCATCGATGCGATGGCCGAGCACAAGCTCAACGTGCTGCACCTGCACCTGACCGACGACCAGGGCTGGCGCATCGAGATCAAGCGCTATCCCAAGCTCACCGAGATCGGCGCCTGGCGCACCCCGCCTGGCGCCGGCACGCAAGGCGTGCCGGAAAGCTACGGCGGCTTCTACACCCAGGACCAGATCCGCGACCTGGTGGCCTACGCCGCCGCGCGGCACGTCACCATCGTGCCGGAGCTGGACATGCCCGGGCACGCGCAGGCGGCGGTGGCGGCGTATCCGGAACTGGTCGGCGTGACCAAACAGCGGCCGAAGGTGTCGGTGGACTGGGGGGTCAATCCCTACCTGTTCAATACCGACGAAAAGAGCATGACCTTCATCCAGGGCGTGCTCGACGAAGTGCTGCAGCTGTTCCCCTCGCAGTACATCCACATCGGCGGCGACGAAGCGGTCAAGGACCAGTGGGAGCGTTCGCCCGCCGTGCGCGCGCAGATGCGCAAGCTCGGGATCAAGGATGCGCACGCGATGCAGGGCTGGTTCAACCAGCAGTTGTCCGATTACCTGACCAAGCACGACCGGCGCCTGATCGGCTGGGACGAGATCCTGGAAGGCGGCCTGCCGGCCAGCGCATCGGTGATGTCGTGGCGCGGCGTCGATGGCGCGGTGGCCGCGGCCAAGCAAGGCCACGACGTGGTGCTGGTGCCGGCCGGCTGGCTGTACCTGGACAACCTGCAGAGCGCGCGCAGCGACGAGCCCAATGGCCGGCTGGCGGTGCTGCCGCTGCAGAAGGTCTACGAGTTCGATCCGGTCCCGGCCGCGCTCAGCGCCGAGGAAGCCAAGCACGTGCTCGGCGCGCAGGCCGCGCTATGGGCCGAATACATTCCCTCGGCCTGGCATATCGACCATGCGCTGTTCCCGCGCCTGGGCGCGCTGGCCGAGGCGGCGTGGTCGCCGCCGGCGGCGCGCGGCTGGGACGGCTTCCTGCAGCGCCTGCCGGCGCAGCTCAACCGCTACCGCGCGCTGGGCATCGACTACGGCGACGGCGCGTTCGCGCCGGACATCGCCATCCAAGGCGGCGACAACGCCGCGCTGGAAAGCGGCAAGGCCAGCATCGCACTCGGCAACCAGGCCAAGTTCGGCAGCTTCCGCTACACCATCGACGGCAGCGAGCCCACCGCCGATTCGCCGCGTTACGACAAGCCGTTCGACGTGACCCTGCCGGTCACCGTGCGCGCAGCCACCTTCGCCGACGACGGCAGCGTGCTGGCCGCGGCGCGTACCCGCATCCTCGACCGCCCCGGCCTGCTGAGCCGCGACACCCAGGGCCTGAGTTCCTGCGCCGACGGCAGCCTGGGCCTGCGCGTACCGCTGCTGCCGGACATGTCGGGCAAGGACACGCCGGTGTTCAACATCGACCTGTTCGGCAGCTGCTGGCGCTACGCCGACGCGCGCCTGGACGGCATCGCCCGCATCCGCATCGATGCCGCGCGGCTGGCGCGCAATTACGGGCTGGCGCACGAGCAGGTCAAGGTCAAGCAGTACCCGGCCAAGACCGCGCACGGCGAACTGGAAGTGCGCCTGGGCGACTGCAAGGGCAAGCTGCTGGCGCGGATCCCGCTGCCGGGCGGCAAGGCGCTGGGCGAGCAGTTCTCGCTGGAAGCCCCGCTGCCCAAGCAGACCGGCACGCACGACCTGTGCCTGCGCTCGACCGCCCGCATCAACGGCCCGTACTACGCCATCGGCGCCGTCCACCTGATCGAAACCACCGCGCAGGCGCCCCCCGCCGCCGCGCGTTGACCCTGGAGACCCACGCATGACCCAGCCGCACCGCCGTTCCCGTTCCGCGCCGCACCTGCGCCTTCCCGCCCGGCTCGGGCTGCTGCTGGCGCTGGGCCTGCCCACGCTGGGCCAGGCCGCGGTGCCGACGACGCTGCCGCTGCAACAGGGCTGGCAGGTGCGGCTGGCGCCGGGCGAGGTGCGCGCCAAGGAATTCCCGAAGGCCGCGCAGTGGCTGCCGGCGCAGGTGCCGGGCACGGTGCAGACCGACCTGATCGCGGCCGGGGTAGTGCCCGATCCGTTCTATCGCGACAACGAGGCAAAGATCCAGTGGGCCGGGTTGAGCGACTGGCAATACCAGACCCGCTTCAAGGCCGACGCCGCGCTGCTCGCGCGCGAACACGTGGAGCTGGTGTTCGATGGCCTGGACACCTTCGCCGAGGTCTACCTCAACGGCAAGAAACTGCTCGCCGCCGACAACATGTTCCGGCAGTGGCGGGTGGACGCCAAGCCGCTGCTCAAGCGCGGCGACAACGTGCTGGAAGTGCGGCTGTACTCGCCGATCAAGAAGATCCAGCCGTGGCTGGCCAAGCAGCCGTACGCGCTGCCCGGCGCCTACGACTCGGCGTTCGGCGACGAGCCCGTCGCGCGGCACAGCTCCACCTACGTGCGCAAGGCGCCCTACACCTTCGGCTGGGACTGGGGCCCGCGCATCGTCACCGCCGGCATCTGGCAGGACGTGCGCGTGGAAGCCTGGGACGCGCTGCGCGTGGAAGGCCTGCACATCGCCCAGCAACGCGTCGATGCGGACGCGGCGCAACTGCTGGCGCAACTGGAGGTGCAGGCCGGCCGCAGCGGCGAGGTGCAGCTGGAGCTGGACGTGCTCGGCCCCGACGGCCAGCGCGTGGCGCAGCTGAGCCAGAAGGCGGTGCTCGATCCCGGCAGCAACACGCTCACCGTGCCGGTACGCATCGCCAAGCCGCAGCGCTGGTTCCCGGCCGGCTACGGCAAGCAGGATCTGTATACGTTCAAGGCGCGCATCCGCGACGCCGCCGGCGACAGCTACGCCACCGAGCGCGTCACCGGCCTGCGCAGCGTCGAGCTGCGCCGCGACCAGGACAAGTGGGGCAAGGGCTTCGCGATCGTGGTCAACGGCATCCCGGTGTTCGCCAAGGGCGCCAACCTGATCCCGTTCGACAGCTTCCCCAGCCGCGTCGATGCGGCGCGCATGCGCGGCATCCTGCAATCGGCGCGCGACGCCAACATGAACATGCTGCGCATGTGGGGCGGCGGCCACTACCAGCCGGACAGCTTCTACGAGGACGCCGACCGCCTGGGCATCATGATCTGGCAGGACTTCATGTTCGGCGGCGCGATCCCGCCCTACGACGTGGCGTTCCGCGAAAACACCCGCGCCGAGGCCGAAGCGCAGGTCAAGCGCCTGGGCGACCACCCCAGCATCGTCATCTGGTGCGGCAACAACGAAGTGCAGACCGGCTGGGAAAACTGGGGCGACCGGGTCAAGTTCAAGCAGTCGATCGATCCGGAAGAACGCAGCCGCATCGAACGCGGCATGACCACGCTGTTCGGCACCGTGCTGCGCGAGGCGGTGAGCAAGTACGACAGCGACACCCCGTACTGGGCGACCTCGCCCGGCACCGATTTCGATGGCGCCGCCGACCAGCCCGACGACGGCGACATGCACTACTGGAAGGTCTGGGGCGGTCCGGCGCTGCCGGTCACCGAATACCTCAACGTGACCCCGCGCTTCATGTCCGAGTACGGCCTGCAGTCGTTCCCGGAAATGCGCACCATCCGCGCCTTCGCCGAACCCGGCGACCTGCAGCCGGAATCGCCGGTGATGCGCGCGCACCAGAAGTTCGACAAGGGCAACGGCAACCAGCGCCTGCTGCTGTACATCCGCCGCGAATTCGGCGAGCCCAAGGACTTCGAGAGCTTCGTCTACCTGAGCCAGCTGATGCAGGCCGAGGGTATCGCTCTGGCCGCCGAGCACCTGCGCGCGTCGCGGCCGCAGTCGATGGGGACGCTGTACTGGCAGCTCAACGACGTGTGGCCGGGCGCGTCCTGGTCCAGCCTGGACTACTTCGGCCGCTGGAAGGCGCTGCACTACCACGCCAAGCGCTTCTACGCGCCGGAGCTGATCGCCGCGCTGCGCAACGACAAGGGCCAGACCGAGGTGACGCTGGTGTCCGACCGCACCGTGCCGCTGGCCGCGCGCTGGCGCATGCGGGTGATGGACGTATCCGGCAAGGTCCTGAGCAAGAGCGAGAAGCCGGTGACCCTGGCGCCGCTGTCCAGCGTGCGCGTGGGCAGCTTCAGCGATGCGCAGTTGCTGCGCCGCGCCGATCCGATGCGCAGCTTTGCGGTGTTCGAACTGCTCGATGGCGCGCGCGTGCTGTCGCGCAACCTGGTGTTCTTCGACGCGGCCAAGAACCTGCACCTGCCCAGCCCCGACATCCGCAGCGAGTTGCGTGCCGACGGCGACGGCTACGCGCTGACCCTGACCAGCACCACCCTGGCGCGCGAAGTGTGGCTGGGGTTCGGCGATCTGGATGCCACGCTGTCCGACAACGCATTCGACCTGTTGCCGGGCGAGCCGCTGACCGTGCACGTGCGCAGCAACGCGACGCTGGAACAGCTGCGCAGCGCCTTGCAGGTGCGCGATCTGGCACAGACCCTGACCGGGTCGCCGCCCGAGCCGGCGGAGGCGAAGTGATGCGGATGGCACCGACACTGCACAAGGAAATCCGGGGGACCATGAGCGATAGCGCGCGACGCGATGCGGACACTGCGCGGTCGCGGCTGAAGCCGCTCCTACAGGGGATTTTGCGGGGGCTGTATGTGCTTGGATTGGCCGCTGCGCCGCTTGCGCATGCCGACGACGCCGAGGACCGCGCCGCCGCGCTGGTGGCGAAGATGACGCGCGAGGAAAAGGTCGCGCAGGCGATGAACGATGCGCCGGCGATTCCGCGCCTGGGCGTGCCTGCCTACGAATGGTGGAGCGAAGGCCTGCACGGCATCGCCCGCAACGGCTACGCCACCGTGTTCCCGCAGGCGATCGGCCTGGCCGCGACCTGGAACACCACCCTGCTCGAGCAGGTCGGCACCGTGACCTCGACCGAAGCGCGCGCCAAGTTCAATCTCGCCGGCCGCCCCGGCAAGGACCACCCGCGCTACGCCGGGCTGACCATCTGGTCGCCCAACATCAACATCTTCCGCGACCCGCGCTGGGGCCGTGGCATGGAAACCTACGGCGAAGACCCGTATCTCACCGGACAGCTGGCGGTGGGCTTCATCCACGGCCTGCAGGGCGACGACCTCAGCCACCCGCGCACCATCGCCACGCCCAAGCACATCGCCGTGCACAGCGGCCCGGAACCCGGCCGCCACGGCTTCGACGTGGACGTGTCGCCGCGCGACCTGGAAGCGACCTACACCCCGGCGTTCCGCGCCGCCATCGTCGACGGCCAGGCCGGCTCGGTGATGTGTGCCTACAACTCCTTGCACGGCACCCCCGCCTGCGCCGCCGACTGGCTGCTCAACGGCCGCCTGCGCGGCGACTGGGGCTTCAAGGGCTTCGTCGTCTCCGACTGCGACGCGCTCGACGACATGACCCAGTTCCACTATTTCCGCGCCGACAACGCCGGCTCCTCCGCCGCCGCGCTCAAGGCCGGCCACGACCTCAACTGCGGCCACGCCTATGCCGAACTGGGCCAGGCGATCGAGCGCGGCGACGCCGACGAAGCCCTGCTCGACCAGTCGCTGGTGCGATTGTTCGCCGCGCGCTACCGGCTCGGCGAACTGCAGCCGCAGCGCAAGGACCCATACGCGCGGCTGGGCGCCAAGGACGTGGACAGCGCCGCACACCGCGCGCTGGCGCTGCAGGCCGCGCAGCAATCGCTGGTGCTGCTGCAGAACCGCAATGCCACGCTGCCGCTGAAGCCGGGCCTGCGGCTAGCGGTGATCGGCCCCAATGCCGACGCGCTGGCCGCGCTGGAAGCCAACTACCAGGGCACCTCGGCCGCGCCGGTGACGCCGCTGCTGGGCCTGCGCGAACGCTTCGGCGCCGCGAATGTGAGCTACGCGCAAGGCGCCCCGCTCGCCGCCGGCGTGCCCGGCATGATCCCCGAGACCGCCCTGCGCAGCGACGGCAAGCCCGGCCTGCGTGGCGAGTATTTCGACAACGTCGATCTGGCCGGCAATCCGCGCACGCAGCGCCAGGACCGCGTGGTCAGCTTCAACTGGGATCAGGTGGCGCCGGCCAAGAGCGTGGACAAGGATCGCTATTCGGTGCGCTGGAGCGGCGAACTGCTGCCGCCCGGACCGGGCGACTACACCCTGGCGGTGCGCGTGGCGCGCTGCTTCGATTGCGCCGGCCACGATCCGGTGCGGCTGTACATCGACGACAAGCTGGTCGTCGCCGGCAACGCCGAAGACAAGCACCTGCCGGCCGGCATGCACAACGCCGACGGCCGCAACGTCGAGACCGTGCTGCACTTCGACGACACGCGCCCGCGCCGCATCCGCCTGGAACTGGAGCACCGCGGCCAGGACCAGGGTCTGCGCCTGGAATGGCTGGCGCCGGCCGCGCCGCAACTGGCCGAGGCCGAACGCGCGGTCGCGCAGGCCGACGCGGTGGTCGCCTTCGTCGGCCTGTCGCCGGACGTGGAAGGCGAGGAACTGCGCATCGACGTGCCCGGCTTCGACGGCGGCGACCGCAACGACCTCGCCCTGCCCGCGGCGCAGCAGGCGCTGCTGGAGCGCGCCAAGGCCAGCGGCAAGCCGCTCGTGGTGGTGTTGATGAGCGGCAGCGCGGTGGCCTTGAACTGGGCCAAGCAGCATGCCGACGCGATCGTCGCGGCGTGGTATCCGGGGCAGTCCGGCGGCACCGCGATCGCGCAGGCGCTGGCCGGCGACGTCAATCCGGGCGGCCGCCTGCCGGTCACCTTCTACCGCTCCACCAAGGACCTGCCGGCCTACGTCAGCTACGACATGAAGGGGCGCACCTACCGCTACTTCAAGGGCGAGCCGCTGTTCGCGTTCGGCAGCGGGCTGAGCTACACCAGCTTCGCCTACGCCGCGCCGCAGCTGTCGGCGACCACGCTGCAGGCCGGCGCGAACCTGCAGGTGCGCACGCAGGTGCGCAACAGCGGCACGCGCGCCGGCGACGAGGTGGTGCAGGTGTACCTGGAATACCCGCAACGCGCGCAATCGCCGCTGCGCACCCTGGTCGGCTTTCAGCGGGTGACGCTGCAGCCGGGCGAAACGCGCGAGGTGAGTTTCGAGCTGGCGCCGCGGCAGCTGAGCGACGTCGATCGCGCCGGCCAGCGCGCGGTGCAGCCCGGCGACTACCGCATCTTCGTCGGCGGCGGCCAGCCCGGCACCGGGGCGCCCGGCGACGCGGCCGCGTTTTCGATCCAGGGCAGCGCGCCCATCCCGCGGTGATCGATACATGTGCCCCTGTAGGAGCGGCTTCAGCCGCGACCGGACCTTACCGGTAACACCCGGTCGCGGCTGAAGCCGCTCCTACAGAAAAGCAAAGCAATGCGCTCACCCGTATAAACCAGACCAGGAGTCACCCATGCCTTCCCGCCGCGATGTCCTCCAGTTGCTCGGCAGCGCCGCCGGCGCCGGCCTGCTCGCCAGCGCCGTGCCCGGCTTCGCCGCGAGCGGCGCAGCGGCGGCAGGCTTGCCCAGCAAGCGCCCGCCGCCGGCGCAACGGCGCTTCGTCAGCGCCGCGGTGGAAAAGCACCTGTGCACGGTCAAGGCCGGCATCGGCGATCCGCGCCTGGCCTGGCTGTTCGAGAACTGCTATCCGAACACGCTCGACACCACCGTCGAAATCGGCACCCGCAACGGCAAGCCGGACACCTTCGTCATCACCGGCGACATCGAGGCGCTGTGGCTGCGCGATTCCTCGGCGCAGGTGCATCCGTACGTCCCGCTCGCCAAACGCGATCCCGCCTTGCGGCGCATGTTCCATGGCCTGATCCAGCGCCAGGCCGCCTGCATCCAGCTCGACCCCTACGCCAATGCGTTCCTGCCCGACGGCAAGAGCCAGCGCCTGAAATGGTCGGTGGCCGACATCACCGAGATGAAGCCTGGCGTCGGCGAGCGCAAGTGGGAAGTGGATTCGCTGTGCTACCCGATCCGGCTGGCGCACGAATACTGGCGCGCCAGTGGCGACGCCGCCCCGTTCGACGACGACTGGCGCGCGGCGATGCACGTGGTGGTCAAGACCTTCCGCGAGCAGCAGCGCCTGCACGACCGCGGCCCCTACAATTTCCAGCGCCCCTCGCCGCTGGCCACCGAGACCCTGGTGCTGGAAGGCTACGGCCAGCCGACCAAGCCCAACGGCATGATCCACTCGATGTTCCGCCCGTCCGACGACGCCTGCCTGTACCCGTTGTTCGTGCCGGCCAACCTGTTCGCGGTGACCTCGCTGCGGCAGCTGGCGACGATGAGCGAAGCGCTGCACCACGATGCCGCCTTCGCCGGCGAATGCCGCGCGCTGGCCGACGAAGTCGAGACCGCCACGCGCAAATTCGGGCAGATGCGCGATGCCGATGGGCAGCCGTTCTGGGCCTACGAAGTGGACGGCTACGGCAACCAGCTGTTCATCGACGACGCCAACGCCCCAGGCCTGCTGAGCCTGGCCTACCTGGGCTGCTGCGACCGCCGCGATCCGCTGTTCCTGCGCACCCGCCAGCTGGCGTGGAGCGAGCGCAACCCGTACTTCTACCGTGGCCGCGCCGCCGAGGGCGTGGGCAGTCCGCATAGTGGCATGGGCACGATCTGGCCGATGTCGATCATGCAGTACGCGCTGGCCAGCGACGACGACGCGCAGATCCGCCAATGCCTGGCCTGGCTGAAGAGCACGGACGCCGGCAGCGGCTTCATGCACGAAGCCTTCGACAAGGACGACCCGAGCAAGTTCACCCGCGACTGGTTCGCCTGGGCCAACACCTTGTTCGGCGAACTGATCGTCGACCTGCACCAGCGCAAACCGCACCTGCTGAAAGCCTGACCACCCCACCGCCCCCTGTAGGAGCGGCTTCAGCCGCGACCGGATCTGACCGGCAACACCAAGGTCGCGGCTGAAGCCGCTCCTACAGAAACACCATCCCGCTCCGCTGCACACCCCGAGGAAAGCACCATGGCCACACGACGCGGTTTCCTGCAGGGCGCCATCGCCCTGGCCCTGTTCGGCAGCAGCGGCATCGCCCGCCTGGCGCAAGCGCGCGCCGGCAGCTACGCACTGCCCGCCGACGCGCGCGCCAAGGCCGAGTTCACCCGCCACGTCGACGTGTTCATCGGCACCGGTGGCCACGGCCACACCTTCCCCGGCGCCACGCTGCCGTTCGGCATGGTGCAGCTGAGCCCGGACACCTACAACGCGGTGTGGGATTCGTGCTCCGGCTACCACGAGTCCGATGGCTCGATCATGGGCTTCTCGCACACCCACCTGTCCGGCACCGGCGTCGGCGACCTGCTCGATTTCCTGGTCGTGCCCGCCACCGGCGACGTCAAGCTGGTCCCCGGCACGCTGCAAGATCCGGACGCCGGCTACCGCTCGCGCTACGACCACGCCGACGAAGCCGCCTCGCCCGGCTACTACCGCGTGCGCCTGAAGGACAGCGGCGTGCACGCCGAGCTGACCGCCACCGCGCGCGCCGGCCTGCACCGCTACCACTTCCCCAAGGGCAAGCCGGCGCACCTGCTGCTGGACCTGTGCCACGGCATGCAGGACAAACCGGAGATCGCGACCCGGGTCAGCGACGCGCAACTGCGCATCGTCGATGCGCGCACCCTGACCGGCGGGCGCCGCGTGTACCAGTGGGCGACCGGCCGCTACCTCTACTTCGCCATGCGCCTGTCGCGGCCGTTCGCCAAGGCCCAGCTCTATTCCGAAGACCAGCCACTGGCCGCCGACGCGCACCAGGCCGACGGCACCCACCTGAAGGTGGCGCTGCACTACCCCGACGCGGCCGACGCGCCGCTGCTGGTCAAGGTCGGCATCTCCGCGGTCAGCGCCGAGAACGCCCTGGCCAACCTCGACGCCGAACTGCCCGACTTCGATTTCGCGCGCGTGCACGCCGCCGCCGTGGCCGCGTGGGAGAAGGAACTGGCGCGCGTACGCATCGACAGCGACGACGACGCGCAGCAGCGCATCTTCTACACCGGCCTGTACCACAGCCTGCTCGCGCCGACCCTGTTCAGCGACACCGATGGCCGCTACCGCGGCATGGACCTAAAGGTGCACCAGGCACCCGCCGGCTACCACAACTACAGCACCTACTCGCTGTGGGACACCTACCGCGCGCTGCACCCCTTGCTGACCCTGGTGCAACCCGAACGCGTACCCGACCTGGTGCAGTGCCTGGTGCGCGGCGCCAACGAATGCCCGGACGGCGTCGGCATCTGGCCACTGCAAGGCGTGGAGACCGGCTGCATGATCGGCTACCACTCCGCCGTGGTGCTGGCCGAAGCGCACGCCAAGGGCTTCACCGGCATCGACTACGCCGCCGCCTGGCCGGCCTACCGCAAGCGCGCCATGGACGACACCACGCACGGCCTGGACGAGTACCGCAAGCGCGGCTACATCCCCAGCGACACCGTGGACGAAGCGGTCAGCCGCACCCTCGAATACGCCTACGACGACTGGGCGGTGGCGCACCTGGCGCAGGCCGCCGGCGCCACCAAGGAAGCAAGCGCCTTGCGCGAACGCTCGCGCAACTACCGCAACGTGTTCAATCGCAAAAGCGGCTTCGTGCAGCCGCGGCTGAGCAACGGCGACTGGGCCGCCCCGTTCGACCCGCGCGCGATGGGCCACATGGCGAAGTGGCGCGACTTCACCGAGTCCAACGCCTGGCAGGCCACCTTCCTCAACCAGCACGACCTGTACGGCTACATGGAACTGTTCGGCGGCCGCGACGGCTTCGTCGCCAAACTCGACGAACTGTTCTCCACCAGCTCCGAACTGCCGGCCGACGCGCCGCCGGACATCGACGGCATGGTCGGCCAGTACGCGCACGGCAACGAGCCTAGCCACCACGTGGCCTACCTGTTCGCCTACGCCGGGCAGCCGTACAAGACCCAGGCCATGGTGCGGAGGCTGCTGCGCGAGCAATACCACGACGCGCGCAACGGCCTGTCCGGCAACGAGGACTGCGGGCAAATGAGCGCCTGGTTCGTGCTCAGCGCGCTGGGCTTCTATGCCGTGGACCCGGTCAGCGCAACCTACGTGCTCGGCAGCCCGCTGTTCAAGCGCGCCGACGTCGATGTCGGCAACGGCCGCACCCTCAGCGTCGTCGCCCACGGCAACAGCGCCGCCAACGTCTATATCCAGCGCGCCCGCTGGAACGGCAAGCCCTACACCCGCAGCTGGCTACGCCACGCCGACCTCGCCGCCGGCGGCACCCTGGAACTGGAGATGGGCCCGAAGCCGAATCCCGCCTTCGGCGCAGCCAAGGAAGACCTACCGCCCTCGTTCGTTTGAGACTCACCGCTCCCCTCGCCCCTGTAGGAGCGGCTTCAGCCGCGACCAAGACTCTCCGGTAGCACTCGGTCGCGGCTAATGGCCCAAGGCCACCCAGAGCCGCTCCTACAAAAAAGCCCAACGTCACCCCCGCCAGAGACCCCCACATGCTGCGTCACTCCCTGTCCGCCCTTGCCCTGTCGCTTCTGCTCTCCCTCCCGGCATCCGCACAGCCGACGCACGCAGCCACGCACTGGCCCGCCGTCGCCACCCAGGGCGACCACTTCACCCGTGACGGCAAGCCGTACCAGATCATCTCCGGCGCCATCCACTTCCAGCGCATCCCGCGCGCCTACTGGAAGGACCGCCTGCAGAAAGCGCGCGCCATGGGCTTGAACACCGTGGAGACCTACGTGTTCTGGAACCTGGTCGAACCGCGCCAGGGCCAGTTCGACTTCAGCGGCAACAACGACCTGGCCGCCTTCATCGACGAAGCCGCCGCCCAGGGCCTCAACGTCATCCTGCGCCCCGGCCCCTACGTCTGCGCCGAATGGGAAGCCGGCGGCTACCCCGCCTGGCTGTTCGCCGAACCGGGCATGCGCGTGCGCAGCCAGGACCCGCGCTTCCTCGCCGCCAGCCAGGCCTACCTCGACGCCGTCGCCGCGCAGGTCAAGCCCAAGCTCAACCGCAACGGCGGCCCCATCATCGCCGTGCAGGTCGAGAACGAATACGGCTCCTACGACGACGACCACGTCTACATGCAGGCCAACCGCGCCATGTTCGTCAAGGCCGGCTTCGACAAGGCCCTGCTGTTCACCGCCGACGGCGCCGACGTGCTCGCCAACGGCACCCTGCCCGACACCCTGGCGGTAGTGAACTTCGGCCCCGGCGAAGCCGAAAAAGCATTCCAGAGCCTGGCCAAGTTCCGCCCCGGCCAACCGCAGATGGTGGGTGAATACTGGGCCGGCTGGTTCGACCAGTGGGGCGACAAACACGCCAACACCGATGCCAACAAACAAGCCAGCGAATTCGAATGGATCCTGCGCCAGGGCCACTCCGCGAACATCTACATGTTCGTCGGCGGCACCAGCTTCGGCTTCATGAACGGCGCCAACTTCCAGAAGAACGCCAGCGACCACTACGCTCCGCAGACCACCAGCTACGACTACGACGCCGTACTGGACGAAGCCGGCCGGCCCACGCCCAAGTTCGCCCTGTTCCGCGACGCCATCGCCCGCGTCACCGGCGTGCAGCCGCCCGCCCTGCCCACGCCGATCCGCTTCGCCGAGCTGCCGGCTACCCCGCTGCGCGAATCCGCCTCGCTGTGGGACAACCTGCCCGCGCCGGCCGCCACCACCGACACCCCGCAACCGATGGAGCGCTACGGTCAGGCCTACGGCTACATCCTCTACCGCACCACCGTCACCGGCCCGCGCAAGGGCAGCCTGTACCTGGGCGAGGTGCGCGACTACGCACGCGTCTACGTGGATCGTAAGTTGGCCGGCAGCGCCGAGCGCCGCCTGCAGCAGGTGGCCGTGGACGTGGACATCCCCGCCGGCACCCACACCATCGACGTGCTGGTGGAAAACGGCGGCCGCATCAACTACGGCGCCCACCTGCCCGACGGCCGCGCCGGCCTGGTCGACCCCGTGCTGCTCGACGGCAAGCCGCTGACCGGCTGGCAGACCTTCCCGCTGCCGATGGACGACGCAAACAAGATCACCGGCTGGACCACCGCCAAGGTCGACGGCCCCGCCTTCCACCGCGGCACCGTCAAGATCGGCACGCCCACCGACACCTTCCTGGACATGCAGGCCTTCGGCAAAGGCTTCGCCTGGGCTAACGGCCACAACCTGGGGCGGCATTGGAACATCGGGCCGCAGCGGGCGTTGTATTTCCCGGCGCCGATGCAGCGGAAAGGTGAGAACAGCGTGATTGTGTTTGATCTGGATAGTGCGGCGGATGCGAGTGTGCGTGGGGTTAAGGGGCAGGTTTGGAGTTCGCCGACGGCTGGCGGCTGAGCCACTCAGCGTGCTGCGCTATCCGCTGCATTCGGATGGCGCAGCATCGCCGTTGTTCACCGCTCTCAAACCTATAAATCCAGGAGTTCGACGATTCATGCGACCGCGAGCGCTATTTCTTATCGTCGCCGCAGCCATATCCCTCACTGGTTGCGATGGATTCTTCAAGAGCAGGATTGTTGTTTCGGACACCCCAGAAGCCCGGAAATCGGTGGTAGACGCAGTTCGCAAATATGCGATGGACGAGGGCTTTTCCTGCTCTTACCGAGAGGGAGCGGAACTCTTCTGCACCAGGACGCCTGTGCTAGTCATGGTCACAGTGCAGTCCGGCCAGATTGAGGTTTGCTACGACGCCCGGATGGCTGCGTTCGAGAACCAAAAGTTCATGAGACGCATGGACGTGCTTAGGAAAAGGGTTGCCATTGCTACAGGCCAGGCCAGGCTAGCCGCTGGACCACAAGACCTGCAATGCACCCCACTTTGAACCCGACAACGGCCCTGCCGAAACGCAAGACATCCCTTCGATACCGGCCGACGATCGCATCGAATCTGTCTCGATCGAGCAGGTGTCCACGATCGGCCTGGAGTTGAAGTCGCCGGCGACCTTGGTCACGATCTGATGAGCAGGACACCTCAAAGCAAATTTCAGGAATCGCAATGCACGAACAATGGAACCGAATTGAAAGTCGCCTCGCTGAACTCGGATGCCTCGATGCGATCGCATTACGGCAGGGCACGGATCTGGCTGCGCTTCATGGCTTAGAGCAACACCTCGGCGTGGCACTGCCGGATTCGGTCAAGACTTTCTTGCTGGCACACGACGGCCAAGACGGACCAGGCCTCTTCTTCGGTCAGCAGCTTCTATCAGTCGCTGGAATTCGCGCGCAATGGGACACCTGGCGCTCCATCGACGAAGCTGAAATGAACGCCGATTGCGCTGAATTCATGCGTTCAGACCCGGAAGGCGCCATCAAGCCCATGTATTGCAATCGAGCATGGATACCTCTCACCCATGATTGGGGTGGAAATCATCATGGCTTGGACTTCGGCCCAGATATACAGGGCCATTCCGGTCAAATCATTGCCTTCGGTCGCGACGAAGACACAAAGGTACGCCTGGCGTCCGACTTTCAGAAATATGTAGAGACATTAATTGAGTGGCTGCAGTCGGCCACGTGGGACGGCGAGTGGTTGGAGAACGCCGCTGCCTAACAGTTCATTCAGTTGGCCGGCAGCGCCGAGCGGCGCCTGCAGCAAGTGGCCGTGGACGTGGACATCCCCGCCGGCACCCACACCGTGGACGTGCTGGTGGAAAACGGCGGCCGCATCAACTACGGCGCTCATCTGCCCGACGGCCGCGCCGGCCTGGTCGACCCCGTGCTGCTCGACGGCAAGCCGCTGACCGGCTGGCAGACCTTCCCGCTGCCGATGGACGACCCGAGCAAGCTCACCGGCTGGACCACCGCCAAGGTCGACGGCCCCGCCTTCCACCGCGGCACCGTCAAGATCGGCACGCCCACCGACACCTTCCTGGACATGCAAGCCTTCGGCAAAGGCTTCGCCTGGGCCAACGGCCATAACCTGGGGCGGCATTGGAACATCGGGCCGCAGCGAGCGCTGTATTTCCCGGCGCCGATGCAGCGGAAAGGCGAGAACAGTGTGATCGTGTTCGATCTGGATAGCGCGGTGGATGCGAGTGTGCGTGGGGTTAAGGGGCAGGTTTGGGGTACGCCGGGTAACTGAGTTATTGGCGAAGCGTGCCGTCCGGTAAATCTGGATGGCGCGTCATCAAACAACTTGTCTACAAATTAAGGCCGCCGACGGTTACGCCGAGCGGCCTTTAACTTGTGACGGCCGTCAACAAGTGATAGCGTCGGCCTTGTGCGGGGATGCACTGGGGAATGGCCGTGGGGTTAGACGCAAGGGTTATGCGACAGCGCGACGGGCGAGAGATCGAATTTGGGATGCATACTGCTCCGAAAGGTAGCGGCATCGGCGCGTTACACACCCGTTTTACACACCATTTTATCGCCGAATAGTGGTTAGGCCTCACATGAAAGCGTTTCGCTACCTGCGGCAAAACAAGCTCGATGCTTCACTATTTCTGCTATGCGTCGTTGCTGGCTATGTGATGACAGCGGCGTCCGAGGACCCGCTTGCCGGGTGGGTGGCACACACTGGATTAGCATCCGCGTTCCTGCAGTTTGAGACGGGCAACGAAGTCCTTTTCAACCTTTCGGCGGGCGTTGTCTCCGCAGTCGTCATGTTTTACCTGCTGGTCCGTGTTCCCGCGTACGAGCAGAAGGTTCGAATAAGGGGTCATTTGCTCGATACTTATCGCCAGTACAAGCGAGAAGTCATATACATCTTCCTAGGGATCCTGCACGGCTCGATTGATTCCGATCTCGCAGATGAGCTGATGAGTGCGCCAGCGTTTAAGGACTATTTCAAGGCATCATCCGGTGTACCGCGACAGGACAGGACGCACTACATCATGAACAACATCGAGGAGCATCATTTGAAGCGCCTCAAGGTTGAGTCTGAAGTTCTCTATGCCGAACTGCAGTACGCTACGAGCCGACTAGATATACAAGACAAAGAACTGCATGCTTTCGCCCGCCGCATAGGCGAATCACTGATCAGGGCTCGAGAGTGGGACCTGAGCTATGACGGTGTTGAGCACGTTTTAGGTTTTTATTGGCAATTATTTGCGGGATGGTCTTTCATTTCCGGTTACCTGGGAAACGATCCGCTTGAAGCCCGAATCCGACGGCTGTGAGGCCTAACTCGTTCAAGCCGAACCCGCATCGTGGCATTCGCCTCGTGCCTGCGCTACGCTAGCACGGCTCGCTGCCCCGCTGCGGGGCGGCTTAACTCAGGCATTAGATGCCAATGCCAATTTCAGAAGATGATGTGAGAAAGCTGATTGAAGGCGCAGCGAAGGCTGCCGCTGAGTCTCGCGGAAAAGATGCTATTCGAGAAAATTATGAGAGGGTCGTTCTTGTTTCCCTAGGGCGTTTCCAGCTTTTGGAGTTTGCCTTGAAGCGCCATATCGGAAAACTCGCAAACCTACAAAAGAACTTTCGCAAGAAAGATCAACTACTGAAGGAGCTTGATGAACTCTCTCTTGGCCTGTTGCTCAAGCGATTAAAGATTGCGGATAATGGCGAGCCGCTGATCGATCAAATCAGACCACTGTTAGAAGTTCGCAACGAGATAGCGCACCAATCTCTGCTTTGGATTTCCGGCATAGACAACATTGATATTTTTCATCATTTCAATGCAACCATCGCATACAGCGCCCATGCTATGGCAGTACAAGATTGCCTAAGAGAACTGGCTGCCAAGCTAAATGAACCTCAGGTTGGCATCTAACAAATAATTCAAGCCGAACCCGCTTCGTGGCTTGGCTTAATTCAGACGTTAGCTGGCTATGGAGAGTTTTATGTTGACTGATGCAGAGGTTGACAAGGCAAAATATACTGCCAAGTACAGTCTTGAAGTTACAGGGTCAGGTTGACTTCCAAGTGAACCTGACCCCGTTACACTGGTCGATGTCCGCAAAGAAGCACGGGGGCGATCATTGCCCCGCTGCACGATATGCTGAGCGACACCAGGGAGATCCAGTCGGGGACGGCGTGGCATGTGCGATCCTTCGCTCTGTGGTGGACACAGGGCCGCGCATCCAAACGAGCCGCCCCATCGGGTAACATCGAGAGTCTGTGTAGGGGAGTGCATTCTGACCCCGATTTTTGTCGCGGCCTAAAAATTCATTCAAGCCAAAGCCGGTTCGCAGCGCGGCTCAACTAAGGTGTTAGCCACATGAAAAAGCCACGCTACTCCGAAAACCTAGAAACACTAATCGCTTTGGTTACTCATCTAGCAATGACCGACTGGGCCGCACGTAGCCCGCCAAATCTTGCAAAGGCACTTTCCATTGAACAGTCGGAGATTGAGGGCGTCCTGGAATCTTTTAAAGGACTCTTCCGTAAGTCAAAGAATACATCCAAGAAAACCGGGGCGTATTTCTACACATTACAACTCCGCCATGCGAGGCAGTGGCTTCAAGACGAGGAAGATGAAGACTCCAAGCGCCCGCCCTTAGAGCAGGAGTACCTTTCGACACTTTTGGAGTTCATTTCACATCGAGCCCAAGAAGAATCGGGCCACAGCCTGGGTATTGTGACAGCATGGGTTGCAGCCGGCGCTTCTATTCTGATAGCAATTCTTGCAATCGTGTTCAAAGGCTAATTTGGCTAACAATTTATTTAAGCCAAATACGCTTCGCGACCTTTCTTGAATGAGGCGCCATTTTAATTCGGAGAAAGACAATGAGTTACACAGCCTCAGCATTCAACGTGATGATTGCCTCGCCTGGCGATGTGGCATCCGAGCGAGCAATTATTCGCGATGTAGTATATGAGTGGAATGCAGTCAATTCTGGCGTGCGAAAAATTATTTTACTACCCATCGGCTGGGAAACCCATTCCTCACCAGAAATGGGAGCGCCTGCACAGCAGATCATCAATCGCCAAGTGCTGAATAAGTGCGATCTTCTCGTGGGCGTCTTTTGGACTAGGATCGGAACACCTACTGAGAAGCATCTGAGCGGCGCGGTTGAGGAAATTGAAGAGCACATTATCTCTGGCAAGCCGGCAATGTTATATTTCTCAAGCCAGCCTGTTGCAATGGACTCGGTTGACATCGACCAGGTTCAGAGGTTAAAGGAGTTCAAACAGTCTTGCCAAAGTCGCAGCCTATACGAGGGCTATGACAGTCACGCTGATTTTAAGGAAAAATTCTACCGACACCTGCAGTTAAAGGTGAATGAGCACCCTATCTTTCAAACGGATAAAGCAAGCCAAGCTGATGCAGCGATTGTCGAGTCGCGAACCAAGATCCCAACTCTTTCGCGGGAAGCAAGAGTTCTACTAAAGGAGGCCAGTCAAGATAACGGGGGCATGATTATCTGCGCTCGCTTCATCGAAGGAACTACCATTCAGACGAATGGAAGAAATTTAATACCATCAAGCGATCGGCGTGAAGTCGCGATATGGGAAGAGGCGCTCGAACAACTCAGGTCTTATGATCTTGTAGTCGACCGCGGGTACAAAGGCGAACTGTTCGAGATCACAAATCTCGGGTATCAAGTTGCCGATATGATCGCGCTATAAACCACACATTCCCATTGAGCAACAACCAGAGCCCTGGAAAATTTTTTGTGAAATTTGAAATCGGCGACGCGACGGACGACGCACTTACAACCGCTATCGCGCATGAGTTTATTTTATGCAAAGACAGCTTCGAGCGCTTTACTCACTACGCCAGCCAAAACATCATGGGAAAATCATATCTCCACATATATGGTTGAAGTACCAGAAGATTTCGGCACGCAGTTCCGCCGCATAAGAAATCGAACTGCGCATATCAGCATCGAGAGAGCGAGACCAAGCACTGAGCCATCACTCTCCGAATTCTATTCTCGATACCACAAATTTGTTTATCTCCTTTACTACTCTGCAAAATTCGCATGGGCCATCAAAGATATTGAGGCAAAAAACTGGAAGTCGATAGAGGATTTTGATCTATCAGTCCAAACAACAACATTGGGGCCAGAGTGATCCATCCCTGATAACTCGGGCACGGTGTCTTCCGACCTAATGTTAAGCCATGCTGTTGCCCTTAACCTCGGGTCGACTTACGGCGCCAGATACCCGCTCACGTCCTCAGTAGTGCGCTGCATGTCGATCGCCAACAGGTCCTTGAGGATCGCCGTGTGGCCGAATCCAGGGATAACGGCGGATAACCACAGAAACGGCAGAAACGGGGTCAGGTTGACTTCCTAAGTGAACCTGCCCCCACTACAGCCTGCACGTTCACCGGCCGGGACCACAGAAACGGGACCAGTAACGGGGTCAGGTTGACTTTTCCGATGCGCAGACACGGTGTCTTCCGATCACGGGGCGAGACCTGTTCGGACTGCGCTGACCATCGAGAAAGGCGACGCTGGATCGCATGGCCCGACTCCCTCGTATCACCATTCCTGGCATTCCGCAGCATGTGGTCCAGCGCGGGAACAACCGCCTGCCTTGCTTTTTGGATGACGGTGATCGACTGCGCTACCTGCAGCTGCTGCGCGATGCCCTACACCACTGCGACTGCACGCTGCATGCCTACGTCCTGATGGACAACCACGTCCATCTGCTGCTTACCCCGAAAAAGGCTGAGGGTGTTGCACGCCTGATGCAGCGACTTGGCCGCAATTATGTTTCCTTATTCAACGGACGCCACGACAGGAGCGGCACGCTGTGGGAAGGCCGCTACAAGGCGTGCCTAGTCGACAACGAGGACTATGTGCTGCGCTGCTACCGCTATATCGAGCTAAACCCCGTGCGTGCAGCAATCACGGACGACCCGGCGCATTATCGCTGGTCCAGTTGCCAGGCAAATCTCGGCCTGCGGACCCATTCGGCCCTGCATCCACATCCCGCTTTCCTGGCACTTGGCGCCGATGCCTCCCAACGCAGCCACGCCTACCACAGCCTACTGCACGAAACCCTGGCCCCGGAGGAGGTGGACGCCATCCGCGCCTACCTGCAACAGCAACGCGCGCTCGGCACCAGCACTTTCCAGGCCATAGTCCAAGCCAAGACCCAGCGCTTCGCAGGCATCAGGCCCGCACACCGCCCGCGCAAAGCATCCCACTCAACCGATAAGTGAACCTGCCCCTGAAGCTCGAAAACCGGATGACCGGTTGGAGATGCCGATGCCCGCTTTGGGTCGAAAGCGCCATGACAGCGCCAGATTCTGGTTTTCTAACCAGGAAGGTTCGGACTCCCAGGGTCGAACGTAGAGGTAGCTGAACAGCGCCCGATGAACCTTTTTCCCGGTTCCCCGACTACCTTGGCGACGAGTGAAGGAGAATCAGGAATTGGAACGAGACACCACCAACCGCGAGCGTGCCGATCAGTTGCTGGTGGTCCGCTGTCAGCTGGGTGAGCGCGCGGCCTTCGACGATCTTATTCGCCGCTGGTCAGGCTCGTTGCATCGGTATGCGCTGAAGCTAGGCAATGACCCGGAACTGGCCAACGATCTGACCCAGGACGTCTGGTTGCGCGTCATACAGGGCATCGCGAGGCTGCGGGAAGCTGCGCAATTCCGTCCTTGGCTGTTCGGGATCGCGCATCGCACGTTCATGGACCGCCTGCGAACCCGCTATGCCATGCCAGTGGATACCGGCATCGATGTAGATGAGATCGCATCTATCGACGATAGCGGCGCTGATGAGGATCTCGAGCGGACGCTGACGACCAACCTGGCATTGCTGCCGATCGTCGAGCGCGAGGTGTTGACGCTGTTCTATCTGGAAGAACTTTCGTTGGTCGACATCGCAGATGCCCTCGGCATCCCGGTCGGTACCGTCAAATCGCGGCTGTTCCGCGCAAGAACGCTGCTACGCAAACAAATCCTTCTGGAGGACTCTACCCATGATCAATAAGTCTTCGTCGATCTCCCTCGATACGGAGTTGCAACAACTGACAGCACGCCTGCTTTCTCCGCGGTCGCGATATGGCCACATGGCGTTGTTGCTGGCGGCACTAATGATGTGCGTGTTGCTGGGCGCACTGCTGGCAACCGAACCGGCATTGTCGGATCGCACCCAGGCCGCGCTTGTCGTCATGCTGTGCATTGGCTCCTGCTGGGTGGCATATGCGTTCTGGGTACTGCGGCAGCGCAGGCCTCTGCTGGCCAATCACCGCATCGTGGCAGGTTGGATGGCAGTGGCTTTCACCGCGGTGTTTGCCGCCGGTGCACTGGGAATGACCGTCGCCACGGGTAGCGCGACCTTCTACGCGGCCGCGGCGGCAGGTGTCGGGATGCTCGTTCTTGCGGTGGCGGTTCTCGTCCGGGCTTATCGCCACGTCGCCTGGCTACAGGCTCGGCGCCTAGAGCTTGAACGCCAGATAAGAGAACAGGAATGAACGCGGACGGCGCTAACGATGCCAAGTCGGAAGTAGACGCTGGGCAATGTCCGCTACCGGCGGTGGATTCAACCGGTCAACGCAAAACAGTAGTAACGGGGTTAGTAACGGGGTCATGTTGACTTCCTAAGTGAACCTGACACCGTTAAACGCCATCACAAGTACCCAGGCCAGGTAGACCAGCGTGCGGCGGATAGGCGCTCTATCTACAGCCCGCATCATGCGGCATGCTCTGCAGCACACGTTGAAGCACCGTCGCTGCGGCCTGAGGCTTGCCGAGCGCAAGGCTGCATGCAGCCATGGTTCGCAATTTCGGCCGATCGGCCATCAGCCGTTCGACCTTGTAGTCAAGGCCAATGGCATCGTAGGCCAGCCATGCTGCGCCTTCTTCCATCAGGAAGCCGGCGTTGTGTTCTTCTTGGCCAGGGATCGGCGAGATCAGCAGCATCGGCTTGCCCAGCGCCAGGCATTCGGACACGGTGAGGCCGCCGGGCTTGGTGACGACCAGATCGGCAGCTGCCATGAGCTTGTGCATCTCGTCGGTGAAGCCCACCGCAATCATCCGGCCCGGATGGCGAAGCGCCAGCGCCGACAGTCTGGCGTGCGTTTCGGCATTGCGGCCCGCCACGGCGATTACCTGGAAATCGCTTGCCATGCCCAGTGCACGTTCGACCATGCTCGCAAGATCGCCAACGCCAGCGCCGCCTGAGGCCATCAGAAGCGTGGAACGCGATGGGTCCAGACCCAGGGCGGCCGCGCACGCATCGCGCTCCAACGTCGGTGCGTCGGGCTTCGAGAATGCTGGCATCACCGGAATTCCTGTGACGTGCACACGGTCGGCCGGAATGCCGCGTGCGCGAAGCCGGAACGCGACCTCTTCGTTCGCCGCCAGGTAGCCGGTCATCTCGGGAACGAGCCACATGTTGTGCAGGTCGTAGTCGGTGATCTGCAACCAGACGGGGTAGTCGAGGCCAGCGTTTCTGCGTTCGCGCATCAGCAACTCGGCCGGCAGGAAGTGGGTGCAAATCACGGCATCGGGCTTCGCGTTTCGAATCTCGCGCAGCAGCGCGCCGGTGCTCAGCCGCTCGATGCCGCGGCGCATGCGCTGCGACGCCGCGTGGTGCGGCGTGAGGTCGCTGCGCTGATGCAGATACGACCAGAGTTCGGGCGCGCGATTCACGAGCTGGATGTACCACTCGGTGTAGATACGGCGGAACGCCCCTGACACATGGGCCATGGTGTCGATATGTACAGCCGTGCACGAGGGAGCGAGAGAGGCTGCGGCGGCAGCAAGCGCCTGCGCTGCGCGCACGTGGCCATTGCCGGCGCTTACGCTGAGGATCAGAACTTTGGTCATGGCTGGAGTCGGCGTAGTCGGTGTCGGGGACGAAAACTGGGAAAGCAGGGCGCAGATTCTGAGGCTTCCCCAGCTTTAGTTCTTGGCAATCAACATTGTGCAGCGGCGTTGGCTTGCAAAAGCGCGTGTATTGCGCATCTTCACGGTTGCCACACCAATGAGGATCGCCAACAACGGGGCCAAAGGAAATACGATTTAAAGCACATATTTCTCCTGGCCCCACTGTTGAGCCCCGCTGTTGCCCTAACCTCAGGTCGACTTACGGCGCCAGATATCCGTTCACGTCCTCGGCGGTGCGCTGCATGTCGATCGCCAGCAGGTCCTTGAGGATCGCCGTGTGGCCGGATCCAGCAATCACCAGCAAGCGGTGGCCGGGTTGCGCGGCCTTCTGCACGTTGGCATACATGCGGAAGTTGCGGTGCCACCAGCTGGCCGCCGCGTCGGCACCGACAAAGCTGCCACCGGCATCCACCGCATTGGTGCTGATGTAGAGATTCTTGTTTTCGCGGTCGCGCGCGGGATCGTTCGTCAGGCGCAGCAGCTCGGCCAGCGGCAATGTCGATTGCTCGCGGTCGGCGCGCGCGGAAAGATTCTTGAACGTGGCATCCATCGTCGCCTGCATTGCCGGGTCGTTCGCCTTGATGTAATCGAACATCGGATCGGCTTCCCAGCCGATCTTGCCCTCGTCGAAGCACGTTACCCCCGCTATCCCTGAGGCTTTGGCGACGCGGAAGCCGATTTGGTGGGTTTCGTTAGCCGGCAGGGTCGACTGACCGTCGCGGTAGCGGGCAAACGCGGCGTCGTATTTCGCCTGCTCGGATGGATCGCATTCCACCAGGACGTCGGTGGGGCGGAACGCGGCGAGCCGCGCGGCAAGGCCCGCGAGGTAGGCCTGATTTTCTTTCGACATCACGTCGGAGACCTTGAACTTCACCATGTCCCGCCCCGGATTTTCGAAGTGGAACGAGCCAAGCATCATCACTTTCGCCGGGGCGACGGGCGCCTGCGTCGCGACGGCAGCGAGCGCGGGCACAGTGGTCAGGCAAGCGGACAGAGCGACGACAAAAAATCGGTGGACGTTCAAGGTGCTTGCTCCAGTAAGGTAAAGCCGATGGCGGCTCCGGCATTAAAGCACCCGTTCGCGCGTTGGGCATAGGGTTGCTGATCGCTGGCTTGGGCAGACGAAAAGCCGTCACGCGACCTCGCCGTTGTGCCGCTGCTTCTGCTACCAAGCCCAAAGGACTCCGCGCCTTGCCGGCTGCCCTCCCGCGCACAGCGCATCCGCAGGGCGACAGAACACGCGCTCGCCGCGACTCAGGTCGATGCCGGTACGCTCGTACAGGGTCCGCGTGTGCTTTCCTCTGAGATGCCGGGCGACACCGGCGAGATCCCGCCGGGGTTGGCATGGCATGTGCGGTCCTCCGCTCTTAGCTGGAACCAACGCGGCGCCTCCAAACGAAGCACTCCAGCGAGCAACCTCCTGTACCGGAGTACGCCAAGCGCACGCTGGCCCCGGTTTTCCTCGCCATTCAGGCCGTATACTTTTCTTTATGGAACCCAACCCCCGCGAGCCGTCAGCCAGCTTTATTGATCTTATGATGGATGCCGTTTTTGCGGTGGATGTTGAAGCCCACGTCGTCTTTGCGAGCGCTTCGTGCGAGCGTATTTTCGGATATACGCCGAAAGAAATGATCGGCAAAAACATGTTCGACATGATGCTGCCTGAAGATCGCGAACTGACCCGTAACTCGCTGGTGGCGGTGATGGCAGGCAACCCTCAGCTGCATTTCGAGAACCGGTACTTGCACAAGACTGGGAAAGTCGTCCACATCATGTGGTCAGCGCGCTGGTCGCCGGCCGATCAGTTGCGCATTGGGGTTGCGCGCGATATCACCGAACGCAAGCGATCCGAATCCTTGCAGTCTGCGCTCTATTCCATTTCTGAAGCAGCGCAAACCGCGGAGGACCTTCTCAAGTTATTCCAACGCATCCATCAGATCGTCGGCACACTCCTGCCTGCAGATAATTTCTCCGTGGCGCTCTACGACGATGAAACCGACCAACTCAGTTTCCCCTATCATGTGGATGAGCATCTGCAAACGCCAGAGCCTTTCAACCTGATCCCAGGGTCGCTCTACGCCGAGATTATTCATACCGGCCAGCCGTTGCTGCTGACACCTGGGACGATGGCTGATCGCCTGAAGCTGCTGCATTTCTCCTTTGGGATGAATCCTTTCTGCTGGCTGGGTGTTCCGCTCAAATCGCACAAAGGGACAATTGGCCTGCTCATGGTCAAAAGCTATCCTGGTGGCGTCTGCTACAGCGAACAGGATCAGGAATTGCTGCAGTTCGTCTCGACTCAAATTGCCACCGCCATCGAGCGCCAGCAAATGCAAGTGCGACTGCAATATATGGCGCAGTACGACCAGCTGACCGCGCTTCCCAACCGTGTCTTTTTGTACGATCGCCTGAAATTTGCGCTGTCAGCGGCACGACGAGAGCAGGGGCAACTGTCTTTGCTCTATCTTGATCTGGATAAATTCAAACAGGTGAACGATGCGCTTGGTCATCGCATCGGAGATCTATTACTGAAAGAGGTTGCCGTACGACTGAAGCAATGCATTCGCGAATCGGACACCGTTGCTCGCGTCGGTGGCGATGAGTTTGTTGTTCTGCTCCGCGGGACCTCTTCACCGGAAAACGTAATGCGGGTGTCGGAAAAAATTCGCGACGCATTCGATCATCCCTTTATTCTGGACGGCCACAGCTTGAACATCGCGCTGAGCATTGGGATCGCGCACTATCCTGAGCACGGCAATGACGAGCATCAGCTTCTCGAACATGCCGACAAAGCGATGTATTTTGTCAAAAATGTCAAAGGGAATTGACGGGTATCTGTCCACCATTGCGTGCCCGCATGCCAAAGCGCTCACACACGTGGCACAGCAGACCGCGATAGCCATGTCGATCTTCGTCGTCCAGGAGAATTGACCCCACGCTGGACGACATGCATCGGAATGCCTGGAAGCTCCAGGCGCCGCCGACTCCGCATGGCAACTCACATGACGGTGGGAAAGATCCAAACCTGCTCGTCGCCTACCGCGCATGCCGTCAGGCACTACCACGGCAACCCATGTGATCTGGTCGCTTAATTACCTGCGCCCCCTTTGTTCCTGGCGCATCAGGCGCTCGCCGAGACAAGGCCCCGCAACACCGTCTCGAGTTCCGTCGTGCCCTTCAGCGATGCATCACATCCGGCCTCGAATTCGATCCAGCCATCGTTGAATCCGTCCAACATCCGGATGCGCGGCTGCGGGTTGGCCATGCCTTGTGAGCGGAAAAGCGCGTCCCAAGTCGCCCGCGGTACCGGCTGCGCCACGACATCGCGCCCGAGCACCCGGCCCAAGGCGGCGGCCAGCGCCAACGGCGTGATGCGGTGCGGCCCTTCCAACTCGACCACCCGGCGTCCCTCCCAGACCTCGCGCAGCATCCGAACCGCCATCGCGGCGACGTCTGCCGTCGCCACCATGGGCACCTGCTTGTCCAGCGGCTGCAGGAAGCTCGACACGACACCAAGCGAGCGCGCACCGTCGATGTCCCACGCGGTGTTCTCCATGAACCACGCGGCGCGCAGAAAGGCGACCGGCATGGGCAGCGCTTCAAAGGCGCGTTCCATGATCTGCAACTGGACCAGCAAACTGTCTTGCCTCGCCTGGGCGCCGATGGTGGAAAGCGCGACCACACGCTGCGGCCGTACCTGCTGCAGTGCCGTGACCAGCGCTGCGACATTGGCCCGGGTTTCGGCGTAGCCCGGCGCCGGATCGAACACGGGCGGCAAGAGCACGAACACGGCTTCGGCCCCGGCGAATGCGTCCGCCAACGCCGCGGCGTCGTCCATTGCGGCCAATGCCGTCTCGCAACCGAGACTGGCCCACGTCGATGCCTTGGTCGCGTCCCGCAGAACGGCGCGCACGGAAACGCCTTCGGTCAGCAACGCTCTGGCGATCCGACCACCGACCTGGCCGGTCACTCCGGTGATGACAAACATGGGGTTCTCCTGATGCCACGCGGGGTGCGTAGCGTTGAGCGGAAGTCTGGATACGAACTCCGCGAAAGGCGATAGCATGGGAGGCATCTTGTTCATGCGCGGCAGTCATCAATGGCAATGTTCGACCCGCAACTGCTCGAAGGCCTCGACATCATGGCAGCCGTCGTCGACATGGCCAGCTTCAGCCGGGCCGGAGAAGCACTCGACATGTCCCAATCAGGCGTCAGCCGGGCCGTGGCGCGACTCGAAAGCAGGCTGGGCATCCGTGTCTTCGAGCGCAGCACCCGGTCCGTGCGTTTGACGGACGAGGGGCGCCGTTTCTATGAGCAGGTCATGCCATTGGTCGGTGCGCTCGAAGAGGCCACCAGCAGCGCCGCGGGAGGCACTGCCGCGGTACGCGGTCGGCTGCGCGTCAACATCGACCCATTCTTTTCCCGGCTGGTCCTTGGCCCCATGCTGGGCGCCTTTCTGGACAGTCACCCGGGTCTCGAGGTGGAACTTCGCAGCCGGGACGACCTTGGCGACATGGTGACCGACGGGTTCGACCTGGCGATCCGTTTTGGTTTTCCGCAACCCTCGTCGTTGGTGTCCCGCAAGTTGCTCGATACACGGGTGTTGACCGTCGCGTCGCCGTCCTATCTCCGACGCTACGGGCGGCCGACCGATCCTCGCGAACTCGAGACAGGTCACCACCGGTGCATCCTGTTTCGTGACTCGATCACTGGTCGACCATTCCCCTGGGAATTCCACCAGCGCCGACGAAAGCTCACCGTCGCGGCCCGTGGCGCCTTGACTGTCAACGATGCCGGCACCCTCTACAGCACCTGCCTGGCTGGCCACGGCATCGCCCAGCTGTTCGAGCTGGGTGCCGAGAGTTACCTCGCCGGCAACAAGCTCGTGCCCTTGTTCCCTGATTGGCAGGACGAGCGCTTTCCACTGCACGCCTACTACCCCACGAGACACCACGTCCCGGCCAAGACGCGGGCGCTGCTGGACTTCGTGGTCGGCCTGCTGCGATGAGTTGGGGCCAGGCGACCCAGGCGAGGTGGTGACCGGCTGTAGAACAAAAGGGGACGGAGGCAATTGATCCCTAGCCCCTACCCTTCGCCCGACAGGAGCAACAAGCATGGACTTACATGACCATCCCACCTTCGAGTGGGTGCAATTCCCGGAGGGGCGCGCCAGATTTTCTGGCCTGGTTCGCGGCATCATGGATGAACAGGGCCATGAGACGTTCGCCGTCGAGGTAGGCGGCGAAGAGTACTTCGGCGAAGTTGAAAACGTATTCCTGCCCAATGGCAATGACTACAACATCGAAATCGTCTCGTTTGGCTACGGCCGCCGCGGCGACATAGGAATGCCGATGCAGGGGAGGACATGCCGCGTCTTCACGGCAACACAGGCAAGCGACATTCAGGCACTCACAGTTCAATTGATCGCTGCTGGCATTCAATTTTCGGACAGGCCATCTCTGTTGACGGAATATCCGAACGCCCACTTTATGGGCCAAGTGAGCTTCAGGAAGGACTGGGCCTTAGTCAAGGATGATCGAATCACCCCCTGATCGCAGCCATCGGCGCCTTTCTTGAAATCCTCACTGTGATGGCAGAAGCTATCGCCGACTCGGAGCGCAGGGCTTCGTCGGCCAGGCATCAAGCGAACCGCTTGACCAGACCGACAACTTGAAGCCCGCGCAACGTTGTAATTTCCGATGATCCAACATGGAGCACTAGACATGGACTTATCCAACCACTCCACCTTCGATTGGCTGCAATTCCCGGAAGGGCGCGCCAGATTTTCGGGCGGTGTGCGCGGCATCATGGATGAACAGCGTCATGAGACATTCGCGATCGAGGTGGATGGCGAAGAATACTTCGGCGAAATCCAAAGGGCGTTCCTGCCCAATGGCAACGACTTCAACATCGAAGTGGTCTCGTTTGGCTATGGCCGCGACGGCGACATCGGAATGCCGATGCGGGGGAGGACATGTCGGATCTTCGCGGCAACAGAAGCAAGCATCATCCATACCCTGATAGCTCAACTGATCGCTGCCGGGATCCGCTATCCGAATAGGCCATCCCTTCTAAACGAGTATCCGGACGCCCATTTCATGGGGCAAGTCCTTTTCAGGGATGGCTGGATTCTAGTTGCCGATGATGGAGCCGCGACATGAGCGACGACTACTCCAAGCAGATCGAGCAGATCAGAAGAGCCCAATCGCTGGAGGAAATCCAGGCGGTCGCACGCCAATATCCCGCCAAAGCCATAGGCGAGGGAGGCATCCTCTATAGCCGCCCGGTCGGCGAGGTATCGTCCGAGACGATCGCCAAGGAGCTTGCGAGCAAGACGGGCGAGCCCATCATCAACAACACGCCACGGGCGCAATTCCTTGGCGACAAGCAGGTCGAAACTGCCATCCACGATGCGGCAGAGCGCCTCTTCAAAGGACAGGGCCAAGGTCTTGAGCAGGCCGGGAAGTCCGCTGGTGATTTTCTGTATGGCAATCCCAAGGCTGTCGCCAGGAGCGCGACGTCATTGGAAGGCTCCCTTTGGGGCGAAGCGTCGCATGAATTCGCAGGCTCGCTGCGCGGCGACATCAAGGTGGTCGCCACCAACGCCAACATCGAACGTGTCTTCGGCAAGGTGGAACTGCCCGCCATCCTGGAGAATCCCAACGTCAGGACCTTGGGCGGGCAGCCAATAGGCGAGTTGAAAGCCACCTACGCCCAAGGCGGGGCCGATGCCGTGCTGCCCAAGGTGCAGGCGCAGTTCGTAGAGGCAGTGCCCAAGGGCATCTTCGTGTCGCCCGAGAACGTTGATCCAAAGATCACCAGGGTCACGATTTCGCGCGAAGCAGCCGCGACCCTCGGCGCAGATGCCGCCAAATTTCCGCCCGCCGCCGAACTGGCAAACGCGGGCCTGACCCGGGCGCCGACCGGATTCGGCGCGCCTGCGGCATCGGTGGGAGAAGCGGCCATCACCGGTGAAGCGGTGGCGGCGTCCAAAGGCCTGCGCCCCGGCATGCTGGCGAAAGGCGGGACCGTGATCGCGGTGGCCGCGCTGGCATACGACTTCTCCACCACCGGCCATCAAGTGGTGAAGCTGGAAGCGCAGGGCAACGCGACAGGTGCCGAGTCGGCCAAGACCCATTTCATCGGCCGCAATGTCGGCGGTATCGGCGGCGGCATCGCCGTTGGCTTCCTGGCTGGCGCCGGATACGGCCTGGCGGGTGGCTCGCCGAGCGGCCCGGGCGCCCTCGTCACGTCGGCGATCGGCGGCGTGGCTGGTGGCGTCGGCGGTGCCTTCCTCGGCGAGAAATGGGCGCAGCAGAAGGATATCGACAGCGTCTTCACCCAGAAGGACCGGGACGGCAACGAATGGAGCCGCGATCCCAACGATCCGAAAGGCACCTGGTCGCGGGTGGCGGAGACGCAACAGATCAAGGCCACGACCACCGCATCGCCGGAAAGCGGAAGCGCCACCTACAGCAAGGTCAGATACGTGGCCGGCGACGTGCTGGCCAATCAACTGAACTACAAGTCCGCCAACGCGTCCTACGAATTGGGACTGGCGAATCTGTCGCAGCCGCAGAACCCCTACTCCATCCCATCGGGCAAAGGCGAGACCCCCAGCCTGGACGGGGAAGGACACTGGAACCGCAATCCGCAGACCCACACCTGGTCGCGGACGGTTGTCGACCAATACATCGAGCACGGCATGAAGGTCACCCATGCCGAAACCGCCACCCCGCAACGCGCGGCCGAGCTGGACCAGGCCTCGAAATTGATCATCGCCCAGAACGCGGCCAACACGCCGGCCGCGATCGCTGGCCGCTACGAAGTGGCCTACAACCAGTTCGGCTGGCACCAGCACGGCGACATGCCGGCCGCGGTGAAGCACGCCAGCGCGCAGACCGACTCCCTGCAGGCGTCCGACGGCCACACCTACACGCGTGGCGCCAATGGCGAATGGGCGACGCCGGGCATGATCTACAGCACCAACCAGGCCCAGGGCAACGTCCGCGACGAATTGAACGAAGTGCATCGCAGCCAGCAGGCCGGGTTGCAGGAATACGCCGCCATGGCGGCCGAAGCGCAGGCCAATCCGACGCTGCCGAAAGCCAAGACGATGCGCGGCATGGTGGCCGGCGCCTACGCCAACGCCGGGATTGCGCGAACCGAAGCGGAGATCGACGCCGCCACGGCCGCCGTCTCCCGCACTCACGCCCACGACGGTCTGGATGCCGGCAAGCCGTATTCCCTGATGCTGCAGCCCGACCCCAAGACCGGCCGCCCGGGGCCGAACAGCGCGATCGTGACGATGATGGACGATGGCCGCGACGGCTTCCTGTCCGACAGCAAGATGGTGCCCAAAGCGATCACCACCGCGGAAGACATCAAGCAGGCAGAAAAGCCGGCACTGGAAGGCAAAGGCCCGGCGATCCAAAGCGGGACCAAGCCACCGGAATCCCCATCACATGCATCCTTGCCGGCGCACGGCTCACCGACATCCGCCGCCACCGAGCACACCGACAAGCAGGCTTCGCCCCTCGGGCAACTGCCCCCGAACGATCAGGCGCTCTTCGCGAAGCTCAGGGATGGCACGCCACCCCATATCGCGGACGACCATGTCGCCCACGCCATGCTGCTGAGCAAAAAGGAGGGCATAACCGACGCCGGCAAGATCGATGGCGTACGACTGGCGGGGGACACGTTATGGGTGACGGGGACCACGCCGGGCTTCAGGACTTCGGTCAACACCAACGAACCCGTCCCCTCGTTGCAGGAAACGTCGCAGCAATCGCTGGCGTTCAACAAGCACCAGGAGCAGCAGCTTGCGCAGGAAGCGACGCAGCGCAATCAAGATGTCCCCGGTCGTGGAGGACCGGCGGTGTAATTGCCTTACAGGCGCTGAGCGATAGCGCTGCCTTGTCCAACATCTGAGCGAACGAACATGCCAATCACCCTCACCGCAGAAAGCGAGTTGATCGTCGGCACCGCCTTGGTCGTCGAGGCGCAAGCGCCCGAAGAGCCGTTCGTGGCCGTCTTCGAGGACGACGGCGACACCGGCTATTTCTATGCGGTCGACCCGTCGGCGGATGACAACCCGATCCAGGACGCGCTGCACATCTACAACGCTGCCGATGTCGCCGACAGGGAGACGCCTTCCGAAGTGAAGATCGGCTGGTCCCAGGACAGCAAGAAGGCGGTACTGCTGATCAACGGCTATCCGCATGCGATCTTCGATTTCGAAGCCAAGCGCGGCTATTGCCGCACCGGGTTCCCGCCCGCACCGGAAAACACTCCCTGGGGGCTGCACGGGCATGCGTGGAGCGATGCCGCCGTGGAGTTGTTCGCGTAACCCGCTCCCGGAGCCAGTCAACAAGACAAGACGCCAAACCACTGGGGCTGCTGCTCGAACCTGGAAACAGCGTGGAAGCAGCAGCCCCCATCACGTCCCACTCGCCCCATGCAGGTCCCGCTCGCCACATAGGCGCGCCCGCGCCTATCGCCGTGGGTAAACTTGCTCGACATGAACGCGCCATCCCATCCATCAGCGGCAGGCATCCATGCCGCCAACGGCGCGGCATTCACCCGGAACGCCTTGATCGTGTTGTGGACAGGGTTCTGTCTGCTGATGATCGGCGTCGCCCTGCAGGAAGGTCTGCGCAATCCGCTCACCCGTTGGTGGGAGCCGGTGCTGTGGGAAGGAAGTTCCGCGCTGGTCGCGACCGGATGGATGTGGCTTGCGTTCCGGGTGCGTGCACGCCATGCGCCGTCTCTGGACAAACCCCTGGCCTGGTTCGGCCGCTACCTGCGCTGGTTGCCGGTGGTCGCGCTCACGTTCGTCGTAGCGGTGTATGCGATCCGGCATGGCGTCTATGCCGCGCTGGGCCTCACCTACGCGCATCCAAGCTGGCGCTATCTGTTCGTATACGAGACCGCCAAGCTGACGGTCTTCGTGGGGCTGTGGCTGGGGATCCTGTTTGGACTCGAGTCGCATGGCCAATGGCAACTGCAACGGACGCGCTTGCTGCAAACGCAGAAGGCATTGGCCGAAGCGCAGCTGGCGCAGCTTCAGGGGCAGCTGCGGCCGCACTTTCTGTTCAACGCGCTCAATACCGTTTCTTCGGTGATGCATATGGACGTGGCGCGGGCCGACCGCCTTTTGGCGGCACTCGGCGACCTGTTGCGCACCAGCCTTGGGACAATCGAGAACGAGATGACGCCGCTCGCTGCGGAGCTGCGCACGCTCGAGCTGTACGCGGACATCATGCGCGAACGGTTCCGGGATCGGGTGACCCTGACCTGGCAGGTCGATCCGGCATTGCTAGACGCCAGCGTTCCTGCTCTCCTGCTGCAACCCTTGCTGGAGAATGCGTTCAAACATGCCGTCGAGCCCACGCTGGCGCGCGTGGACATCACGATCAGTGCGCGAGATGAAGGCGGCTCGCTGGAAATCGAAGTGCGTAATTCCGGTTCCATGCTGCCGGCGCTGGAGAGGCATGACGGGTTGGGATTGCGCAACTGCCGGGAGCGGCTGAGCATCATTTATGGCGATGCTGCATCCCTGGTCGTCCGCAACGAGGGGGGCGGTGTCGCCGCGCGCGTCTCGATCCCGCTGGTGGAGGCCACGCGATGATCCGCGCCGTGATCGCCGACGACGAGGCGCCCGCGCGCGAGAAGCTCGAACGCTGGCTGGCGGAGCAACCGGGCATCGCCGTGGTCGGATCGGCCGCGGACGGCTTGTCGGCAGCGCACTGCATCAGGCAACTCCGGCCGCACGTGGCGTTTCTCGATGTGCGTATGCCGACGCTGTCGGGACTGCAGGTCGCGGCGCAACTCGAACCCTCGAGTGCGCCGCTGATCGTGTTCGTGACCGCCTTCGATGCGCATGCCGTGAAGGCGTTCGACCTCAACGCGATCGACTACCTGCTCAAGCCCTACGACCGGGATCGGCTCACGCGCACCGTGCAACGCGTGCGCGAGCGGCTGGACGCGCACGAGTCCGGCGCGGCAGCGGTCGCGATAGGGCGGGCACGCGCCCCGGAGTGCGAACGCCTGCTCGTGCCCGATGGCGAACGGCTGCACCTGATCGAGACCGCATCGATCGAGTGGCTGGAAGCCGACGACAACTACGTGCACGTGCATACCGCCGCGCGCACCTACCTGATGCGCAGGACCCTGCAGGATCTGCTGGCGCAGCTGGGCGAACAGCGTTTCGTCCGCATCCATCGGTCGGCCGCGGCGAACGTCGCCTGCATCGGATCGCTCACGCCGCTGTTCAAGGGCGACTACGAACTCCATCTCCGCAACGGTCGCACCCTGCGGCTCAGCCGGCGGTATCGCGAAGCCTTGTTCGCGCGCATGGGCTGGTAGCGTCCTCCTCGCCACGGCCGGCCTCCGTCCGCCCCAAATCCGCTGCTGGCCAGCTGCCGATCGCGCAGGCTTCCCGATATCGCGGATACGGGAGACCCAACCGATGCTTGCCACCACACAACCGCAGGAACGCTACGACTTCCTGGACTGGTTACGCGTCATCGCCATCTTCGTGCTGTTCTTCTTCCATACGGGGATGATCTTCGTCGGTTGGGGCTGGCATGTCGTCAACAGCCAGACCATCCCCTCTCTCGAGTGGCCGATGGACATCGCCCACCGTTTGCGCATGCCGCTGCTGTTCGTCATTGCCGGCGCCGGCATGTGGTTCGCGCTGCAGCGGCGCAGTACCGGACTGTTCCTACGAGAACGCACGAAAAAACTGCTGCTGCCGCTGATCGTCGGCATGTTCCTGGTCGTCCCGCCGCAGATCTACTACGAGCGGCTGCTGCATGGACAATGGACTGGCGGCTATCTGGATTTCTACCTGGCGCGCGTTCTGCAATTCCATTTCTACCCGGCCGGGGATTTCAGCTGGCACCACCTGTGGTTCGTCCTTTACCTGTACGTGTACGTGTTGCTGCTGCTCCCCGCAATGCTGTGGTGGAAGCGAACCGCAAAACACATAGCGCCGGGAAAGTGGCTTTTCCTGCTGGGGATCCCGCTGGGCGTCAACGAAGCCCTGCTGAAACTGCGGTTCCCGGAGACGCACAATCTCATCAGCGATTGGTACATCTTCAACCACTACCTGCTGCTGACGGCGTACGGATACTTCATGGCCTCCATGCCCGGTGTCTGGAAGTGGCTGTCCGATTTCCGCCGATGGTCGCTCGCCATTGGACTCGCGGCGTTCTTCTTGCTGATCTCGCTGTTCGCCACGGGGATCATCCTGCACGACTCCCTGATCGACAGGGTCGGCTCCAATCTCTTCACCTGGCTATGGCTCATGGTGTTCCTCGGTTACGGCTACCGCTATCTTTCCCGCACGAATCGCGTCCTTGCCTGGGCGAAGGACGCCAGCTATCCGTTCTACATCATGCATCAGACGATCATTGTCGCGATCGGCTACTACGTCATCCAATGCGCGTGGGGGCCTTGGATGAAATACTTCGCCATCCTGCTTCTCAGCATGGGCGCGTGCCTTGTGCTTTACGAGGGGTGCCTGCGGAGGTTTGCCGTATTGCGCCTTGCCTTCGGGATGAGGGAGAAGCCTGCGCGTTCGGGTCATGGTTCGAAATGACGCCCCTATCCGAAAAGTTTCGTTCGTCCGCTGCTTTCCTGGGCGGTGCGGGGATGCCAAAGAACAGGTAATCAGTCGGTTGCCATCCGTGCTCCGGGGACATGCTGTCGCGGCTGAAGCCGCTCCTACAGGGGACTGTGCATCGGCGATGCGCTAGCCGCTGCAAGGCAACAACGGCAGGCACGGGGCCGGCCGCAGTCCGTCCTCGCCGTGCCAGGCCGGCGTGCGCGGCGGCGCGTTGGCGTGCAGGTATGCCTTGGCGCGCAGTGCGTCGAGGTCGTGGATGCGCAGCAGGTTGCGGCGGCGGCTGACCAGGCCGCTGCGCTTCCATTGCTGCAGCTGCGCATTGAGCTTGGAGCGGCTGACGTTGAGCATCGCCGCCAGGATGCTCTGGTTGGGCGGCAGCGCGATCGCGCAGCTGCCGCCGCGCTGCCACTCCTGCACCTCCAGCTGGCGCAGCACGTAGCGCGCCAGGCGCACTTCCAGCCGGTGCAGGCACATGCTTTCCAGGCTGTCCAGCGTCTGCCGCAGACGCAGGCGCAACAGTGCGTCGATGCGCTGGTGCAACACCGGCGCGGCCAGCAGCGTGGCGAAATGGCGGCGCGACAGCTTCAGCACGGTGCTGGCGCCGAAGGCGATGGCGGTGAAGCTGCGCCCGTGCGGTTCGAGCAGTGCAGCCTCGTCCACCAACCCACCCGGTTCGATGGTGCCGACGATCAACTCCTGCCCATCGGGGCCATACAGCACCTTGTACAGGCGTCCACGCACCAGCACGCCGACGAAACTGCTCGGGTCGTGCTTGAAGAACAGCACGGCGCCGGGCGCCAACTCGCATTCGCTGGCGTGGTCGAGGAGATGGTCGAGCAGTCCGCCAGGCAATCCTTGAAACAGCATCGACCGCTCCAGCAGCGAGCGGTAGCCATCGTCCGTTGCATGCGGCTGCAGGCCGGCGCTGCCGTGGATCGGATCGGCGATGTCTTCGGCCGTCGGCGCGGCGACTGCAAGAACGTCCATAGCCCCCCTTTTCGGGCCCCGCATTGCGCGGCGCCCGGCATCGACGTGCCCGGCCATGGCGGCAACCGCGACGCAGGCCGGCCTTGGCGGGTCATGATTGATGGGAAAGCAGCGCGGTGGCGCTGCCGCTGCGTGCCGCTGCCCCGCGCGCCCAGGCGCGGCGGTATCGACACGGCGCAGAAGGAACGGCGCAACCGAGCGCTACGCCGTTCCGGATGCCGGCCAGTGCCGGCTCAGAGACCCGCCGGCGTGCCGCCCTTGAACGCCTGCAGCACGGTCATCAGGCTGGTGAGGTTGTCGGACACACCGGTCTGCGCGACCTTCTCCGACGCCCCCGCCGCGGCGGTGGTATCCAGGGTGTAGATCTGCATCACGCCCTGGTTGTTGGCCGCCTGCGCCAGCGTGTTCTGCTGCTGCTGGGAGGCGACCGCGTTTTCGTACAGGATGCCGCTGGAGTGCGCCAGGCTCTGGTAGATCGAGCCCATGGCGAAGGCCGGCGCCTCGCCGATGACCTTGACGTTGGACTGGGTGACGGCATCGGTGATCTGGTTGTTGACTGCGGTGGGATAAGCCATGAAACGCTCCTCGATAGGAAAGGAATAGCAGGCTCGCGCTCCGCGCTACCGTCGCCGCGCTACGGCGACGGCAAGCGGGCCGACGCTTACTTATTGGTGAACGCGTGGAGCACGGTCAGCAGGCTGGTGAGGTTGTCGGAGACACCGGTCTGCGCGACCTTCTCGGTGGCGCCGGCGGCGGCGGTGGTATCCAGGCTGTAGATCTGCATCACGCCCTGGTTGGCCGCGGCCTGGGCCAGGGTGTTCTGCTGCTGCTGCGCCGAGACGGCGTTCTCGAACAGGATGCCGGTCGAGTGCGCCATGCTCTGGTAGATCGACGCCATCGCAAAGGCCGGCGCTTCGCCGATGACCTTGACGTTGGACTGGGTGACCGCATCGGTGATCTGGTCGTTGACGGCGGTTGGAAATGCCATGTGTTCGCTCCTGGGTTGGCGTACGGCCCACGCCGTACGATCACTGAAAACGGCGCAGTGCAGGGACTGTGAAAGCAGGCGCCGCACTTGTCTCGCTGTTCTGCCAGGTTTTGGTGCAGTCCGGTGGGGCGTCGGCAAACGCGTGCGCATCGTCGCGCAGGATGGACGTCGGCGATGGCGATGGCGATGGCGATGGCGATGGCGCGATAGAACCGCATGGCCTGCGGTACAGTCGCCTTGCAGCTGCATCGCCTGCCTCGCAATAGCCGGTATCGCCAAGTGCGCTTGGCGACATGGCGGCGGCTGCCTACGGCACGCGCATGCGATGCCCGCAAGCGGCTACCGAGGCATTGCATTCGGCCGCCCGTGCACAATCGATCTGTGCGCCCCATCGAGCGCTGCCGCCATCGCCGTATTGCTGCGGCAAATACGTGCACAAGCGTCTTCCGCACGGATTGCACAGCACACACCGCGGCACTGCCGCACCGCAGATACGCAAACGCGCACGGCCGCGCACATCCGCCGGGAAAGCGGACATGCACGGCCATGCGCGTTCGGAGGGATCAACCCGGAGCGGGCGCTGCCGGCGTACTTTCGCCCGTCTCCGCCGACGGCGGCGCAGCGACCAATCCGGCCGCGCGCGCCGCGTCCACCACCGCCTGCATCTGTTGCGCCAGATTGCCGAACTCGCGATCGAAGCAAGCCTGCACTTCCTTGCTCACCAGGTTGCCCAGGCGATCGGCGATCTGCGCCACCAGCAGCTGAGTGCCGATGGTCTCGCCGCTCTGCGGCTGCCGCAGCCGGCTCGGACGCAGCGCGTCCAGCGACGGCGCGGCAGCGACCGCATCGAGCACCGCCTGGCCGCTGGCGCCGTCGGCCAGTTCGACGCCGCGCGCGGCGTCCTGCATGCCGTGCATCATTTGCGCGATCAGGCCATCCACGCGCTGGCGTTCGGCATCGATCAGCGATTTCGACATTTCCCGCGCCTTGGCCGACGGCTTGCTCTGCGTTGCATTGGCCGATTGCGCGAACGCCTGCAACTGCACGCGTTCGACCGGACTCAGTTCGCGCCCGAGCCAGCGCTGAGCGAAGCCGTACAGGGGATCGAGTTCGGATTCTGGGGTGTCCTGCATGGTGGCTCCCGATGGCGGATGTCTCGCGCGGTGCGCGCGCTCAGCTACTGGCCGACTTGCGCCCGCGCATCAGGTCGGCGTACTTGGCGATGCTCTGGTCGATCTTGTCGATGGCGAAACTGGCCGACTCCGCTTCCAGCGCGCCGGCTGCGGCCGCCACCGCCGCTGCTGCGCCGACCAGCACATCGGTCGCCAGCACGCCCAGCGCATCCTCGGCGGCCTGCTCGAGCTTGTTCTCGGCCAGGTTCTCGGTCATCTGCTTGATCAGCACGCCCTGGCTGGCCAGCGCCATCTTGCTGACGCCGTCGAAATAGACCGCCGCCGACTGTGCGACCAGACCGGCCGCCTGGCTGATCAGCATGTCCGAACCGATCACGATCTGCGATGGCGCGTACGCCATCGTTTCGGCATTGGTGAGCCGAACCGCCTGCACGATCTTGCTGTTGAGCGCATCGCTGGCCGGCGTCGGCATGGAGGACTGTTCCAGCATGCGCGCGTTGAACGTCCTCAGCATGGATGGCGGTGGCGTTGGTGGCGGCGGAGGCGGAGGCGAGGTCGGTGTTGCCGGCGACGACGATGCGCCATCGCTGACCGGGGCAGCCGCAGCGCTACCTGCGCTGGCCGCTGTGGTGTCCGCGGCGGTCGATGCGGATGCCGCACCGGCACCGCCTGCATCGGCGCCGCCAGCGCTTTCCGTCGGCGCAGCCGTCGATGCGGCGGCAGGCGCCGCCTCAGCGGTCGCGCTAGCAGCAGCGGTGGATGCGGATGCGGCGGGCGCGGATGGCGCCGTGCCGTCCACTGTCGGCGCTGGCGCGCCTGTCGTCGCAACGCTCGCCGCCGGTGCGCCGGATACCGCCGCAGTACCTGGCGCCGGCAGCGCTACCGCGGGCGCCGGCGTTGCGGCGGCCGTTGGCGGCGGGTTGGTCTTGCTGTTGAAAGGCCACATGCCACTCTCCTGAAGGATGGAACGACGCCGCGGTATCGCCCGGCGCTATGCGGACCGCGTCACTTCTCGCCGATCGCCATGATCAGCGCCACCGCCTTGGACACCACCGCGGTGGAGATCTGGTTGAGCGCTTGCTGGCTATACACCGCGTTCTGCAAAGCCAGCCCGGTGGAGTGGCTGGAGACCTGGTACAGCGAAGCGATCGCCTGGGCGGGCGCCTCGGCCACCACCTTGACGTTGGTCTGGGTGACCGCATCGGTGATCTGCGAATTGACGAGCGTGTTGTCTGCCATGAACCTGTTCCTTCGTAAGTCGCCTGCCGGGAGGCGCTGCGGTTGTCACGGACGGAGCCGTGAGTCAGCCGCAGCACCCGCGATGCCGCAGCCCGCGCCGGCCCGGCGTTGAATGAAAACGCCGCCGTGGGCGGCTTGTGAAACCATGGCCGCGCACGCTCACTCCGCCACCAGCGCCAGGCGCAGGCGCTTGCGCAGCAACTCCACGCGCTTGCGCACCAGCGGCTGGTTGATGCTGAGCAAGTTGGCGATCACCGGATACGGCAATTCCTCGACGAAGCGGTAGCCGAACAGGCGCCGCTGTTCGCGGGTCAGCGCCGCCACCGCGGCGACCACGCGTTCCATCTGATCGCTCAACTCGGCGCGCTGCAGCGCGGTCATGCCCTGGTCGGCCACCGTGTCCACGTCGTGCGCCTCGTGTTGCCGATCCAGCGGCTCGCCGCCACGACGACGCCTGACCGCGTCCAGGAACACGTGGCGCAGCACCACGAACAGGAATCCCTGCGCATCGGTCATCGCCTCCGGCGAGCGGCGCATGAACAGCAGCGCCTTCACCGCGGTATCCGACAGCAGGTCTTCCGCCGCATCCATGCGCCCGTTGGCCAGCCGCAACGCACGCCTGCGCAAATCCGGCAAGGCGTTGCGCCATGCCCGGGTAAACATCTCGTCGGCCCTGGCGAAACGGCCGGCATCCCCTTCTTCTTTCCCCGTTGCCACATCCATCGCACGCACTCCCGAAGTCCCTTGTGCAACGAGTCTCTGCGGGGCCCGCAAGCAATAGCTGTTCCCTGGGTGACAACGCCACGCCGCATCGGCGGTGTGCCGCGCCACATGCGGCATGCCGCGTTGCTTTGTCTACAAATGCATACGCGCATGCACCGCAGCGGCCGCGTTTCTTGTCGCGCGCGTACGCAAAAAGAAGGGCCTGCTGCGCATGCAGTCAGGCCCGGATCGGAACGTGCCGGCGTGGATCAGCGAGGCTGCAGCAGCCTGACCAAAGCCTCGCGCACGTCGGGGTCGCTCAAGGCACGCAGCAGCTGTTCCAGGTTGGGCTGGTAAGGCTGCTCGGGCTCACTCGCCGGCGGCACTGGCGACTGCGGCGGCGCCTCCGCGGCGGCGTCCGACGGCGGCGTGTCTGCCGCCACAGCCGGCGGTCGCGCCAGTTGCTCTTGCCACAGGTACTCGGTGATCTCGTCCATCGCACTGTCCCCTTGCGTGGATGTCACGGCTTGGCGGGCGGCGTGCGCCGCACCACGACCACCGACGCAGGACCTTTGAAGCCATCCAGCGATTCCAGGCCCAGCGGATCGGCGTTGACCTCGAGCATGCTCGGCTGGCCGATGGTCGCCCGCCAGTAGCCGAGCGCGAGCTTGCGCAGCAGCGCGGCCACGGTCTGCAACAGGTCCACCTGCAGATCGTTCTGGTTGTTCGGCAGCAGCGTGTAGATCAGCAGCACCAGCATGCGCAGGTACTCGTGCTGCACGCCGGTATGCTCCACGCCCTGGCCATCGGCGCCGAGCAGATAGGAGCGCCAGTTCTGGAACACCAGCAGGCTGCGCACCATCGCCTGATAGCGCGAGGCGGCAGCGGGGTCGTCGCCGGCGCAGTACAGGGTCAGCTTGCAATACGTCTCGAACATGAAATCGTCCTGCGCCGGATCGTGGATCGGCGCCAGCGCGTCGGTCAGTAGCAGCTGCAGCGCGGCCCGGTTCTGCTGCAGCGTCGCGGCCAGATCGTCGGGCTGGCTGAGGCCGATGAAGGTGGCGACCTGCGCGCGGCTCAGCCCCTGCGCTTCCATGCTCAGCACCGCGTTACCGACCGCGGCGAGCACGTCGGTATCGATGTAGCCGTCCAGATGCCGGTAGCCGCGATTGAGTCGGTAGCCTTGCACCGAATCGAACAGCGCCGAGGCGCCGGTGATCGCGTTGCTGCCCAGGTTGGTATCGAAGGCCAGCCACGGATAGCGCGACACCATGTAGCTGCGGTAGTAGTAGTCGTGGCCGAGACGGAACGCGTACAGCGGATTGTCCTGCACCAGCGCGTGGTAGCAGTCGGTCGACGGCGTCGCCGATGGCTGGTCCAGCGCCTCGCTCAGCGCCATCACGTTGCGCTTGGCGTGGTAGCCGGCCAGCTCGCGCGACAGCGGCGCATTGATGTCGAAACGGCGCAGCACGTGCCCGGCATGGCCGAACGCGGTATTGGTGAACAGTTCCTCGAACAGGCCCTGCGGCGTGGCGGTCCCACGCGTGCCGCGTGGCGTGTCGCGACGCTTGGCCTGCGCCGCGTTCCAGGCATCGAGCACATGCGCGGACAGCGCCGAGTAGAACGCCTGGTCCGGCTCGCCCGCCTGATGGATGTAATAGCCGGTGAGCGAGCGGTTCTCCGTGCCGAAGCCGCTGCCCTCGCCGCAGTGGATGTGCACGATCGCGCGCAACGCCCGCTTGCCGTCGCCGCTGCCGAAGTTGCCGCGCAACGCATCGGCATTGGCCTGCAACCAGGCGAACAGCTCGCCGTAGTTGCCGACCTTGTTCTCCGCGCCCAGCAGATCCAGCCCGACGATGGTCGCGTAGCCGTCGTCCGGCCTGGCCAGCAACGGCTTGACCTTGTCGGTCAGATACTTGGTCAGCGCCCCATCGGGCATGTACTGGTGCGGCGTGTGCACCAGCAGGCGGTAGTCGGTGCCGTTTTGCGCGTTGTACTGCTGCGCGAGCGCGGCCAGCTGCGGGATCTCGTCCTCGGTGGCCGCGCTCTGGGTCAGCAGCACGCCGTCCTCGCGCAGGTAATCGAAGGTCGCGGTCACCCACAGCCTGTAGTCGGCCTGCTGCGTTTCGCTCCAGCTGCCATAGCGGGCCGGATCGCCCTGGCACAGCTGCTTCACGAAATTCCCGCGCAGCTTGTAGGCATCGTCGAACGGGGTGTACTTGCTGGCGCTGTACAGCTTGTTGTTGAAGTAGCGCACCAGCTCGCGCAAGCGTGCGTCCGGTCCTGCCGCGGACGCCAGCGCCGGGGCGACGATCTCGCGGCCGACCAGCGCATACAGCGCCGGCGACTGCGGCGGCAGGGCCAGTTCTTCCTGCAGATAGCCCGCGTTCGCCGCCAGCACCTGGCAGGCGATGTACAGATTTTCCGCCACGCACTCGGCGCGCTCGTACTCGGCGCGATTGGCCTTGCGCAGCAGCCGTGCGAACGGATTGCTGGCCGGATCGGTCATCAGCGCCAGCGCATAGTCGAACAGCAGCAGTTCGCCCTTGGCCAAGCTGTGCGCATCGTTGGGATAGAAGCGCTGCGCCAGCAACTGCGCCAGTGACGGACCGGCCGCATCGTCCTGCTTGCGCTGGGTCGGCAGGATGCCGGTGAAGTGGCTGTGGTAATCGCAGACGTAGCGGGTCAGCTGGGTTTGTTCGGCGAGCTTGAAATAGGCCATGGCGGTTCCTTTTGAGAAGAGACGGGCGGCATCCGCCGCCTAGGGACGAGAATGAAAGCCGGATCGCTCCGAGTCCGCAGCGCAGCGCGAGCTGGGACGGTCGGCAGCGAGCGCGGCACGTTGCAGCGCATCGATCGCATCGTCGCGCCTGGTCGGCGCCAGCGGCTCGCCGGGATGCCGAGTCGTGATCGGCTGCTCGCGGACGATCCGCAATGGATCGCGGTAAACCTTGGCCATGGCCATGGCCGACAGCGGCTGCGCACGCGTGTCCCACGACGGAGCCAGCATGACCGCGATGCACGCCAGCGCCACGCACCATGCCTGACGCAGGCGCGCGCGGCGCCGAACCCTGCAACGTGTCCATGCCGATCGGAAATTGGACCGTCCACCTGCCCTGCTGACCATGGCGATTCTCCATTTGGAAACGCACTGCCATCGGCTCGCGCATGCCTCGTCCGCGCAGCGCGCTGCAGGCATCGCGCGATGCTCGGCGACACTGCCCTAAACGCCGCCTTCGTCGCGATGTGAAAAAAGGCCGCGCCCGGCGGATGACGGGCGCGGCCAGTGCGTGGCGCAGACGGATAGGTTCAGCCGGCGGATCGGAGAGAGCGTGCGGCTCGGCGTCGCAGGTCCTCGCAGTCGTCGAGGCCGCCGTTTGCGTCCCGCACAGCCATCACGTGGTATTTAATTGATGTTAAATAGGTATCTTCCAGACCGGAAAAGGACCGGACCACCATGATGTACCCGACGCTGCTCCCGCTCCTGTCGCTGTTCGCAGTGCGCGCGATCGCCGCGCCCGCGCCGACCATCCCCACGCTCGGCCCACCCTCGCCGATCGTCTACAGCGAATTCGTCAACGCCGCTGCGCCGACCGCGCAGTGCCATGCCTCGACCCTGCTGGAAACCCGCGACGGCCTGCTCGCCGCGTGGTTCGGCGGGCGCCACGAGGGCGCCGACGATGTCGGCATCTGGGTCGCGCGGCGCGACGCGCATGGTTGGCAGCCGGCGCAGCGCGTGGCCGACGGCAAGCAGCCGCAGGGCACGCCGTTGCCGGCATGGAACCCGGTGCTGTTCCAGCCGGCAAAGGGACCGCTGCGGCTGTTCTACAAGGTCGGCCCGGACCCGAAGCGCTGGTGGGGCATGCAGATCACCTCCCACGATGGCGGCGCGCACTGGTCTGCGCCCGAGCGCCTGCCCGAGGGCATCCTCGGCCCGATCAAGAACAAGCCGGTGCAACTGGCCGACGGCCGCATCCTCAGCCCCAGCAGCAGCGAGGACGCCGGCTGGGTCGCGCACATGGAGTGGTCAGACGACAACGGCGCGCACTGGACCCGCGGCCCGGCCTTGAACGACCCGGCGCGGATCGGCGCGATCCAGCCCAGCGTGCTGGTGCACACGGACGGCAGCGTGCAGGCGGTGGGCCGCAGCCAGCAGAACCATGTGTTCAGCACCTGGTCGCACGACCACGGCCGCAGCTGGGGGCCGATGACCTTGCTTGACCTGGCCAACCCCAACTCCGGCACCGACGCCGTGGTCCTGGCCGACGGCCGCTCGCTGCTGGTCTACAACCCCACCGAAGCCGGCAAGGACTGGTGGGACGGCCGCGGCACCCTGGCGGTCGCCCTGTCCGCCGACGGCAGCCACTGGACCCGCGTCCTGACCCTGGAAGACAGCGCCAAGGACGAATTCTCCTATCCAGCGGTGATCCAGACCCGCGACGGCCTGGTGCACATCAGCTACACCTGGAAACGCACCCGCATCAAGCACGTGGTGCTGGACCCGAAGCGGTTGAGCGCGGCCGCGGCGCAGTCGGGCGGCAAGGAGTGAGGTTTGTTCGTCCTGGCATGCGGCGATCGCTGCATGGAACGCCATGTGTGGCTCGCGCGAATTGTCGATCCGACACCGCAGCCACCAGCGAACGCAGCGCGGGCTTCCTGTAGGAGCGGTTTCAACCGCGACACAGGCCACGATGAGATAGCAGGCTCCGGCAAGCCATCCGTCGGGGCTGAAGCCCTCCTACAGTGCACCCAGCCAGCCAATCGCAAGCTTCCCTGTAGGAGCGGTTTCAACCGCGACACAGGCCACGACGAGAAGCAGGCTCCGATAAGCCGTCCGTCGGGGCTGAAGCCCCTCCTACAATGCACCCAACCAGCTAATCGCAAGCCTCCATGTAGGAGCGTTTTCAACCGCGACACAGACCACGATGAGATAGCAGGCTCCGGCATGAAGCCCCTCCTACAGTGCATCCAGCCAACCAATCGCAAGCTTCCCTGTAGGAGCGGTTTCAACCGCGACACAAACCACGACGAGATAGCAGGCTCCGGCAAGCCATCCGTCGGGGCTGAAGCCCCCTACAGTGCACCCAGCCAGCCAATCGCAAGCCCCTTGTAGGAGCGGTTTCAACCGCGACACAGACCACGACGAGGCAGCAGACTTCGGCAACCAGTTAGGGCTGATGCTCGTCCCACAGTGCACATAGCAACCCGACCGCAAGTCCCTGTGGGAGCGACTTCAGTCGCGACGAACGGAGCCTGTCGCCCCACCGGTTTGATGATCTGTCAGGGCCGAAGCTCCTCCTGCAATGTCACTGACGCTGATCGCAACCAGCATCATCAGCTACAACCAGATCGCTCCGCCCCATTCGGTCGCTACGGGCGAATCACGCCCGCCCACAAACCACCAGCACCCCACTACTCCGCCAGCAACGCCACCATCCGCCGCACCCGCTCCACATCGGTCTGCATGCGATCGCCGCCCAGGCTGCGCACATGCGGATGCTGCATCAGCGCCTGCGACGCCAGCGGCCCACGCGCCGAACCATGGAACTCGCGCGCGCCGGTCAGCGCACGCAGCCGCGCCAAATTGGTATCGGATACCCCCGATCCCGGCATCACGCTCAAGCGCGTGCCCGCCTGCTGGACAAGTTCGGCGATCAGCGCAGCGCCCTCCTCCGCCGTCTCGCGCGCACCCGAGGTCAGCACCCGCTCGCAACCCAGCGCGATCGCATCCTCCAACGCACGTCGCGGATCGGCACTGACATCGATGGCGCGATGAAAGGTGACGCCGAGCGACCCGGCCGCCGCGATCAGCACCCGCATCGTCGCCATATCCACTTCCCCAGCCGGATCCAGCGCCCCCAACACCACCCCATCGCAACCCAGCCGCACGCACTGCTCCACGTCGCGGCGCATCGCCTCCACTTCCGCGGCGTCGAACACGAAATCGCCGACTCGCGGGCGAATCAGCACGTACAGCGGAATGGTCAAGCGATCGCGCAGCACCGCCAGCGTGCCGAACGACGGCGTCAGCCCGCCGCCATCCAGGCCGCCGCACAGTTCCACCCGCATCGCCCCGCCGGCTTGCGCCGCCAGCGCCGAACCGATCGAATCGGCGGCCACTTCGAGTCCCATCGGCACGGCCTGGCTCATGCGGCCGGCTTCGCGAAATGGCTCTGTCCCGGCAGCAACAGATCCTGCCGCTGCGCATCGCAGACCGCGTAACTGAAACCGGGCTGGATTGCGAACGCACCGACCTCGCCGCGCTTGTTCATCGCCAGGAAACCGACCTGCAGGTCGCGGGTCAACTGCGGCTTGCGCCGCACGATGCGCATCACCACCTCCCGGCAGGCCTCGGCCGGGCTCTTGCCCTGGCGCATCATCTCCACCACCGCGAAACTGCCGACATTGCGGATCACCTCCTCGCCGACCCCGGTCGAGGTCGCGCCGCCCACCTCGTTATCGACGTAAAGACCCGCACCGATGATCGGACTGTCGCCGACCCGCCCGTGCATCTTCCACGCCATGCCGCTGGTGGTGCAGGCCCCGGACAGATTGCCGTGCGCGTCCAGCGCCAGCATGCCGATGGTGTCGTGGTTGTCCTTGCCCCCGGGCAGCGTGCCCTTCTGGTAGGCGCGGTTCTCGATGTTCGCTTCCGGCTTGTACTCGGATTTCTTCAGCCACTCCTGCCACGCCTTCTCCGACGACGGCGTCAGCAACTTGGTGCGCTCGAAGCCCTGCGCCAGCGCGAACTGCAGCGCGCCGTCGCCGACCAGCATCACGTGCGGCGTCTTCTCCATCACCCGCCGCGCCACCGAGATCGCATGCACGATGTCCTCCAGCGCCGCCACCGACCCGCAGCCGCCGGTGTGATCCATGATGCAGGCATCGAGCGTGACCCGCCCATCGCGATCGGGATAGCCGCCCAGCCCCACTGTCGGATTGTCGGGGTCGGCCTCCGGCACCCGTACCCCGGCCTCCACTGCATCCAGCGCCGCACCACCGCGCGACAGCACCTGCCACGCCGCCTGGTTGGCCGCGATCCCGAAATCCCAGGTCGAGATCACCCGCGCCGCGCCACGCGGCAGCGGTGCGACGCCGCTGCTGGCCGCGGCCCGTGCGCGCGGCAGCGCGGCGGCCAGGCCGGTGGCGATAGCGCCGAAGGCGGCGGTCTTGAGGAAGTGGCGGCGTTCGTGCATTGGGTGGCTCCGGCGCGGGGAAGGATGGCGCAGCGCAAAGCGCGCGCGGTTGGCCTTGCATCATGCGGCAGAGCGGGGTGGGATTGAATGGGTGATGCGTCATCGAATTGCCCGTGGCGAGTCAGACGCAGATCAACTACATCCATGGCTGCCGCAGGACGATCCATCTACCAGCATCCGATCACAGTGCGGCCAATAGCCGACTAATGATCTTCACTTTGTCAATCAATAGAGTCCAATAGAGACTTGGCTGCCTGCCTAACATGGGCTGAGGGGTCATCAAGATAAGGACTTATGAGATAAGCACTATCAGACGAAATAAGCCCATCCAACTCATCAATTGCATTTTCTCGCACGATCGCGTCTTCATCATGAAGCCCACGCAACAACAAAGGCAAAGCTTCTTCACCCAGCCTGTCTTTTGCAAAGCGAAGGGTAGCGCCGCGAACAAACGGAGAAGGATGCTGCAGCTGCCACGAAACTGCAGACCAATCCGCAGCACCAATAAGCCTGAGTCCGTCAATAGCAGCAGCGACTATCAAAGGCTCATCATGGCTGATGAATTTTTTTATAACTGAATCACTTTCGGCAGAAGAAATTATTCCCAAGCCACATATTCCTGCACGCAGCCGTTTGACAGAAAGACTGTCTAGCATCATTTCCAATTGCTGCCGATATCCTGCCGCCAACTGAACAGCGACAATATCGTAGAAATCGTCATCATCTGATATTTCACAAAAAAACAATGCCATTAATTCATCGAAAGATTTATCAGAAACCCTCAACGCAATCTCCATTGCGGCCCCTACCCGTCCGTACAGCACTATCCACCAAACAGACCATACGTCCCAGACAGAAATCACTCTTCAACAAAAAACTTTATTTCATCTGATTTAATCTGAAGACACCCATCCACAAAATAAAAATACGCACCACCGCCTGCGACCGCAGGCACCCAAGAATTAATATTTCCAGACCTTGAATTATTAATTATTCCCAAAAAATCCATGGAACAGGAGGAGAAAGCAACTCCAATAAACACTATTCTACCAACACTCCTCTCTTTACTGGAAGAAGATTTATAATAACGCAACCCAACCTCGATCGAACAATCACCAAATTCAAATGACACACGATCGATTATCGCATCATGCAGATCCAATTCTAGAAAATCAATCTCCATCAGCTTCCCGCTCCCGTTAAGGCACTAAATATTATTATGACAGCCCCACCAACATAAATTGCAGCTTTTGCACCAGCGCTAATTTCCGGCGATTGAACCATGGGAGAGTAATTTTCATTAGTGACTGACTGCCCTGAGAAACCGTTCCTTAGAGCACATTCTTTAATGGATTTAGGAGCATCATCCCATGTTCCGCCATGAGATTCTCCACCATATTCACCACACTCCCCCTCCGCACCTTTGCACTCCCAATGCAAGTGCCTTGCCTTTCTTCCTGTCTTCTCATCGTATGTAAAATCTATCCTTATCCTGCAGCCTTTTCCGCAATCTATCCAGCGACCAGAAGTATGCTTTACAAGGCCGAAGATATCGCTATAGCGAAATGGTGCAGCCTCAACATATGAGTAAGTGCTGAAGCCGCCCTCTAACCCAATGGGATCACTCTGCCCATACCGCCCGGTCCCGGGGTCGTAGTCCCGGAAGTAGTTCTGGTTGAACCCCGTCGCTGAGTCATAGCGCTGCCCCGGGAAACGCATGTCGAACACGAACGTCGTGCCGTCCTTGTCCGGGTCCTGGTCCGGTGGGGTGTTGCCGAAGGCTTCGCCCTTGAGGTCCCATTTCCAAATCGCAACGTCGCGCACCGGGTCGATCACTGCGCGCGGCGTCCCTAGATGGTCGGGCTGCACGTAGCGCAGGCTGTTCTTGGCCAGCACGCCCACCGGCAGGTCGTCTAGCCAGATCGCCTGCTGCAGCGACGCGCCGTTGGCGTCGTAGTTGCCCAACCAGTGTCCGCTCTCGTCGTACAGCGTGTAGGTGTTGGTCTTGTCCACCCGACGCACCTGCTCGCCGCGGCCGTTGTAGCCGTACTTCATCACCACCGTGCCGGCACGCTTGGCCTGGCTCATCCGGCCCGTAGCATCGTAGGCGAACTCCTGCGCCGTGCCGCCGATGGAGAGGGTATTGCCGATCGCGTCGTAGGTGCGAGCCGTGCCGGCCACCGCGCTCAGGCGATGGTTGGTGGTCGGATAGGTGTAGCTCTGCGTGGTGGTATTGACCTTGGCACTGAGCCGGTTGCCGGTGGCGTCGTAGCTATAGCCGTCGATCACCGTGCCGGTCGGGCCGTCCTTGAACGCGGTCAGACGACCCAGTGCATCGTAGTCCAGGCTGACCACCGGCGCGGTGTTGCCCGCCGCGGTCAGGGCACTGAGGTTGCCGGCCGGGTCGAACGCGAAGCCGGTGCTCAGGCCGTCGCTGCGGGTGTCGCTGACTGCCAGCGGGCGGTAGTCCTGGTCCAGCACGCGCTGCATTGGACGGCCGTTGCCGTAGGACCAGCTCGCCACCGGGCCGAACGGGTAATAGGTCGCATTGCCCAGCAACACCTGCCGCGGGCCGCCGGCCGGGGTCACGCCCACTTCCGTGGTCTGGCCCTGAGCGTTGCGTACGTAGTCCACTGCCGCACCGTCGGGATAGGTCAGCCGGCTCAGCTGACCCGCCTTGGTATAGGCGTAGCGCAGCACGAACACCTTGCCGTTGGTGGTCTGGACCTTGCGCACCAGGTCGCCGAAGCGGTCGTAGCAGTAGTCGGTGCTGCCGCTGCTGTCCTGCATGCGGGCCAGGCGGCCGACCGCGTAGGTCTCACCGTTGGCGCATGTGGTCTGGCTGACGTCGTAGGTGTAGCTGACGTTGAGGCTGGTGGTTGGATAGGCCACCTTGGTCAGCCGGTTGAGCGCGTCGTAGCTGTAGGTGGTCTTGATGTTGCGCGCATCGGTCTGCGTGGCGCGGTTGCCGGCGCTGTCGTAGGTATAGGTGGTGACCCCAGTGTCCGGGCTGGTGAGCTTGGTCAGGTCGCCCAGGCCATTGTAGGCATAGGTGGTGTCCAGGCCCTTGGGATCGGTGACCTTGGTGAGGTTGTCGAGCGCGTCGTAGCCGAATTTGGTTTCGGCCGCGATGCCGCCGACGTCCTGGAGCGTGCGCGCCAGGCGGTTGAGCGGGTCGTAGTCGTTCTGGGTCTTGTGCCCCAGCGCATCGGTGACCGCCGTGGTGTTGCCGTTGGCGTCATAGCCGAAGTCGGTCGGGTCGCCGCTGGCGGTGGCCTGCGTGGCCAGCTGGCCGAGCTGGTTGTAGACCCGCGACAGGGTGCGCTTGAGCGTCCCCGCCGCGTCCTTGGTGTCTTCCTTGACCCGGTTGCCGGCGTTGTCCAGCGTGTAGTGCAGCGTGTTGCCGACGTTGTCGGCGATATCGGTCAGGCGGTGCGCCGCGTCGTAGGTGAAAGCGGTGAAGGCGCCATCCGGCTGGGTCACCTGCTTGACCAGGCCGGTCGGCCAGTAGTCGATGCGGGTGATGTGGTCGTCGCTCTCGCTGGTGTCGTCGGCGCCGCGGACCTTGCTGGCGGTCAGCCAGCCGCGCGGGTGGTAGCTGTAGTCGGTGATGGTGCCGTTGGCGTCCTTCACCGACAGCACACGACCGGCGCCGTCGTAGGACAGGTACTCGGTCACCTGGCCCAAAGCGTTGGTGACTTTCCACAGGTCGCCCCTGCGGTGCGGGCAGATGGTCGGCGCGCTGGTGCAGGTGCTGTCGTCGGCGGAATAGTACGTGTAGGCGAAACGGTCCATGACATCGCTACGCGGGCCATCGACCGTGGTCACCAAACCCAGCAACGGACAAGCCCCTGCATCGAGATCGGCCTGTTCGCAGTACTTCGTGGTGGACGTGCGGACCGTGCCGGCTGCGGGATCTGTACGGGACACTGTCAGCGCTTGGCCGCGAACGTTGTAGGTCCATGTTGACTTTTCGGTCAACGCACCTGCCGCATTGTAGATTCGGCGCTCTAGCGGGGCGGCGAAATCCGGATTCCAATCGGTCTGAGTGGTCCGTTTCTTGCCCGCTGCATCATTGGACGCCTCTACACGGGCGTCCAACAAACCCCTGGCGTTATAGACATAACTCGTGATGACGCCTGATCTCGTGATGCTAGAGACCTGTCCGTCGGCAGCATATTCATAAGACACGTCTTGCGGCGTACAGCTATCGCACGATTGCACGATCGAGACCGGCGACACGATACCGTCGACCAAGGCAAAACTGATCGTCTTGACACTACCTAGACTAGATGTAATGGCCGCAGCGGTCGTATAGGTTTCGCCATCGGCGAAGGCATAGTCCGCCATGTGTCGATCCACGGCATCGCCAAGATATGTCTCCAGTGCCTTCGCATCGCTTCCATAGAGCGACTTTGCATAACTTGTCGTCGAGTAACGCTGCTGCTGCTCGTCGATGAATCCCGTATACATTCCAGCCGGCGCATAGCCACTGATATGGTCTGGCTCGTCGTACAGATACTTCACTTCGTGCCCATCCGGATAACTTACCCGCTCCAGATCTTTGCTCGCCGTGTAGTAAAAGCGTAGCTGCTGCCCATCAGGCAACCACACGCCACTAACCAGCCCGTCGGCACCGTATTCGAATCGCATTGCTCGACCGACCGCATCCCTCACAGAAGCAAGGCGTCCCGCATCGTCGTAAGCGAGCACTTGCCTGAATCCAGACACATCCTGGATTTCAGACAATTGCCCTTTTGCATCAAAAATCTCCACATCCCCCTTGTTTTCACGCAACTGCCAACCCGCGATGGCTCCTCCGCCATCTACCGACATGGAAAGCTGCCCATCGCCCGGTACATCCGGCACCCAGCCCGAGCCAGACTGAGTGAAGCGCAGCGCCTCGCCGCCAGGGCGCGAAACATAGACGACAGGACCAGAAGACGTATCGAAATAGTTGATGCGGCGCAAATAGCTATGTGTACGATTTCGACCGAACACCTTCAACTCTTCAGGGTAATAGCTAATCCCGCGCGAGCTGTTATAGGTCAATGCCAAGGACAGCGGGAAAACCCCTTCCCCCCGGTACTCGACATGCGTCTCGAACTTATTGCCGACACCTGCATTGATCGGATCGCCGAAGCACTGCTCCCGACAGCGAGGCACACCCAGGACCGACCCAGGATTGAGCGGCGCCGTTCCTGCCACATAAGCGAATCCATTCTGATAGTCGTTAAGGCCCGCATCGAGCCCCAACGGATCCGAGTGAACAATATTGTAAGAATTACGCCCATGGCCGTTATAGCAGATCAGACCCTGCACCCAGGGCTGCAGCCCTGAATCCTTCTTGGCCAAAGATAGTTCGTCGCTACACTCCGCATACGCAGAAGCCTCATCGCACGCGTTGTAGCCGCATGCAGGATTCTGCTGACGCGCCGACCCCGCCGCCAGGGCTGTATTGTCTAGCGTCAACCATGCCAAACAAAACAATCCAAAAAAATGGCACAAAGGTCTTGCAATCCTAGCCGAGGCAAAGAAGCGTTCCATTCATTCTTCCTGATGAATAAGCTGCCGATACCCAGACGCAGCGACTGAGCCAAAAGAAACACGCCGGTAAGCGCAGCGCACCTCCGCCATCTCAACCGAATCTGCGCCCTGCGCCAGAGTCCTGGCATCGCTGCAGGACGATTTGATGTACAGGTGCGACTCGTTTTGTCAGAACTAGAAGCTCACTCAACCAACAGCCGAAAACCGCTCCCCAATCATCCCCTCGATCGCTTCCATATCCGGCAGCAACGCACTCTGCTCACCCAGCAACACACGCATGTGCACACCAGCAGGCAACGTTTCTTCGGAGGCGTCGGCAAGCAAACCATCGCGCGGAACCGAGATCAGTTGCGGGAAGGATTGGGTGATGAGGGCGAAGTACGGCAGGTCGGGGTTGCCGCCCAGCGCCTTCAGCACGACGATCTTGTTATTGGAGGCGACGGTTTCGCTGCCCAGGCCGGTGAGGCGGGCGAACGAGAGCAGCGGGACTTTCCAGCCGTACCAGGCGATCTGGCCGAGCAGCCAGTGCGGGGCGTCGGGCAGCGGTTCGACAGGCACGCGCGACATCACTTCGGCGACGGTGGCGTTGGGCAGCAGCGCCCGCTCGCTGCCGGCCTGGATCAGGACTCCGCGGATTTCGTCGTTGCTGGCGTAGCTGCTCATGGATTACGTCGTCCTGAAACTGGAAAAACGCGCGGGCGGCGGCTCAGCCGCCCCATCGCGCGGACAAGGCCTGCGCCAGTTGCACCGGGTCGCCGCTGGGATGGCCGCGGCCGATTAGTTGCGTCGCGGCGGCCGGGTCGTAGCAGCCGTCGCCGGTCTGACCGGCGACCCAGGCGCCTTGTGCGGCGAGCGCGAGAACTTCTTCGACCTGCTGCGGGTCGCTGCCGCTGAGCAGCAGCACGGCGCTGTGCGCGGCCGGCAAACCGCCGACCACCGAGGCGCCGGCCTGCTGGGCGACGAAACGCAGGCCGGCGGTTTCACCGCTGCGCACGCCGACATCGTCGGGCAGGATGTAGACGTTGCCGACGCCGACCGCCTGGCCGGCTTCGGCCAGCAGCACCGGCAACGCGGACACGCGCGCGATCTGCTTGACCAGGTTGCCGTAGCGGCCGCCGTCCAGGCGCAACTGCACCAACAGCGGCTGCGGGAAGTCCGGCGGCAATGCGGCGAGCAGGCGACGGATGGCATCGGGACCGCCGATACCGGCCATCACCAGCACCGCGCCCTGCGCGACCGTGACTGCTGCGGCAGCGGCGTTATCGATGGTGGACTCCTCCTCCGAATCCAGCGCGACCAGCGACAGGCCTTCGGTGGAAATCTGCATCTGGCTCAGCGGCGCGCGCGCCTGCACGACCAGAGGCGCGTCGTCGTCCACCAGCGACCAGGCGCTGGCCGGCAGCGGCGGCGGTGAGCTGGCCGGTGCAGCGGCGGATGCCGCCTCGGTCGCCGTCACTGTTGCGGAGACCGCAGCAGGCGTGGCCACATCGCCGGCAGCGATCTGATCGTGCGAAAACTGCATGTCCTCGAAACCGGGCGCAGCATCGGCTGGCGGTTGCCAGGCATAGAAGCTGTCGCCGGGCACGGTGGTGGCGAAGCTGGCCGCTTCCTCGACGTGGAAGCCGATCGGCGCGCCTTCGTGCAGTTGCGCCGGAGTGGCCGGCAGGCCCGGTTCGGGCTGCAGGCCGGTGTCGGTCTCGCGCCCCGGCGGCAGCACGTCCTGGTGGCCTTGCAGCTTGGCCGCCAGGTGCCGCGCCCAGCGCTGCGCTTCCCAGCCCTCGCGGCGCGCGGCCAGTTCGGCCTCGTCGAAGATCACGGTGAGGCCGGGCAGGTCCAGCGCCGCATCCAGCCGTTCCAATGCGTCCTCGATCGCCGGTTCCAGCGCGATCAGCACCGCGTCGGGCGCGGCGTCGGCCAGGGTCTGCGCATCGATCGCGCCGGGGTCGTCCTCGAGCACGATCGACGCGCCGACCTGGTGCAGCGCCTCGCGCAGGCGCTCGCGCGCCTGGCCGGGACGCGCCAGCAATGCGACCGGGGTCCCGCTGGCGGCGCCGTCATTCGCGAACACGGGCGATCCCCAGCAGGTCGTACACGTTGCGCATCAGATCCAACTCTTGGTAAGGCTTGCCCAGGTAGCGCTGCACGCCGATCTCGAAGGCGCGCTGGCGGTGCTTTTCGCCGCTGCGCGAGGTGATCATCACGATCGGCACCGATTTGTAGCGGGGATCGGCGCGCATCGCGGTCGCCAGTTCGTAGCCATCCATGCGCGGCATCTCGATATCCAGCAGCATCAGGTCGGGGACGCGTTCTTCCAGGCGCTCCAGCGCCTCGATGCCGTCGCGGGCGACGATTACGTCGAAGTTGTGGCGTTCCAGCACGCGGCCGGTGACCTTGCGCATGGTCAGTGAATCGTCGACCACCATCACCAGCGGCACGCGCCGCTGTTCGGTCGGCGCCGCTTCCACCACCGGCCGCGCCGGCTGCGCCAGGTAGCGGCGCACCAGCGGGGCGACGTCCAGGATCACCACCACGCGGCCATCGCCGGTGATGGTGGCGCCGTAGATGCCGGGCACCGAGGCGATCTGCAGGCCGACCGGCTTGACCACGATTTCGCGGTTGCCGAGCACCTGGTCGATCGCCACCGCGGCGCGCAGGTCGCCGGCGCGCACCAGCAGCAGCGGCACCTGCGCCTGGCCTTCGGCGCGTGCCGGTGCCTGGCCGACCAGCGAGCCGAGGTCGTGCAGCGCGAATTCCTCGCCGCTGTAGTGGTAGCCGCCGTCGGCCGCTTCGAAACGCTCGCGGCTGATGCGGCCGATGCCGCTGACCGAGGCCACCGGCACAGCGAAGGTGGTCTCGCCGATCTGCACGAACACCGCCTGGGTCACCGCCAGCGTCTGCGGCAGGCGCAGGGTGAAGGTGACGCCCTGCCCCCACACCGAGTGGATGTCCACCGAGCCGCCGAGCTGGCGCACTTCGTTGCGCACCACGTCCATGCCCACGCCGCGGCCGGCCAGCTGGCTGACCTGGTCGTAGGTGCTGAAGCCGGGGGCGAAGATCAGCGAATCCAGTTCTTCGTCGGACAGCGCGGCGCCGATCGCGATCAGGCCGCGCTGTTCGGCGCGGTGACGGATCGCGTCGCGGTTGAGGCCGGCGCCGTCGTCGGCCACTTCCAGCACGATTTCCGAGCCTTCGCGGCGCAGCCGGATGGCGATGCTGCCCTCTTCCGCCTTGCCCGCAGCGCGGCGTTGTTCGGGCGTTTCCAGGCCGTGCGCGACCGAGTTGCGCAGCATGTGTTCCAGCGGCGCGATCATGCGGTCGAGCACATTGCGATCGAGTTCGCCGTGGGTGCCTTCCAGGGTCAGATGCACCTGCTTGCCGGTCTCGCTGGCGGCCTGCCGCACCACGCGGCGCAGCCGCGGCACCAGGCCGTCGAACGGCACCATGCGCGCGCGCATCAACCCGTCCTGCAGTTCCGAACTCACGCGCGACTGCTGTTGCAGCAAACCGTCGTACTGCCGCGCCAGGTCGTCGAGCACGCCTTGCAGGCCACCCAAGTCGGCCGCCGATTCGTTCAGCGCGCGGCTGAGCTGCTGCAGCGTGGAGAAGCGGTCCAGTTCCAGCGGATCGAAGCTCTGCTGGGTCTGGTCCTGCTCGCGCTGGTAGCGGGCGACGATCTGCGCTTCGGTTTCCAGGTCCAGGCGGCGCAGCTGGTCGCGCAGTCGCGCGTTGGTGCGGTCCAGTTCGGACATCGCGCCGCGGAATGCGCCGAGCTGCTGTTCCAGCCGCGAGCGGTAGATCGCCACTTCGCCGGCATGGTTGACCAGGCGGTCCAGCAGGTCGGCGCGCACGCGCACCTGTTCCTGCATCGGCCGCGCGATCATCGACTCTTCGTCGAGCGTGCCGTCCACCGGCAGCGGCGCCGACAGCGGCGCCGGCGCCGGTGCGGGCACCGACTCCGGATCGACCGCGGCCTGGATCATCGCCGCCACATCCGCATCGGTCTCGGTATTGGCAGCAGTATCGATGTCGTCAGCGGCGAACGGCAGGCTGCGGCCGTGGGCGCGCGCGTCGAAGCGGCCAATCAGATCGAACGGCATCGCCACCGCGCGGTGGTTACCGGTGAGGGTGAGCAACTGATGCAGGCGGTCGAACCCGCGTTCGAGCAATTGCACGTCGCTGCGGTCGAGTTCGGTGCGGTTGGCGGCCACCGCCTCCAGCAGCGATTCGATGCCGTGGCCGAGATCGCCGATCGGGTTGACCCCGGCCATGCGCGCGCCGCCCTTCAGCGTGTGCAGGTCGCGTTGCAGGCCGGCGAGCGCGTCGCGGTCCTGCGGCGCGGCGCGCAGTTCGGCGATCAGGCGGTCGCAATGGTCGAGCAGGTCCTTGCCTTCCTCGACGAAGATATCGACCAGCTCGCGGTCCAGATCGGCAAAGTCCAGCGGGCCGAGATCGACCGCGGCCAAGTCGATGGATTCGGTCGAGGCGGTGTCGTGCTGGGTGGATTCGGCGAACGACGGTGCGTCGGCAACGTCGGCGGGCACGCGATGCGCGTCGTCGGTCGCGATGTCGGACGGCTCGGTGATTTGGGCGTGTGCCGGCTCGGCATCCGTGTCCGCGGGGTGCACCGCGTCGCCCGCATGTTCGGCGTTGTCCAGCGTGACGTCGGCAACGTCGCTGGTTTGCGTGTCGTCGGCGTGCGTCTCGTGGGCATGCGGCGCTTCGACCGGTTCCGGGTCGGAACCGGTGTCGCCTTCGTGCCCGGCATGGTGCTCTGGCGCGTCGGCCGTGTCGGTCGAATGCGTGTGTTCGAGGTCGGCCGTTGCGCCGAGCGCTGCGTCCGCATCGGCATCGGCGGATTCGGGTGCGGCATCTTCGGCGTGCGGCGTCGGCGCGTGATCGTGCGCGTCGGTCGCCTCGACCGCTTCGGCGTCGGCCGGATGCGTTTCGATGTCGGCCTGCGCGGCATGGCCATCGACATCCTGGTCGATGGTCTCGTGCTGCGATTGCGCTGCGGCATCCACGTCGTCGTGCGCGTGTGGCGCGGTGTCGGCATGCGCCGCCGCGTCGTCCGCCACGGGTAGCGGCTCGGCATCGTCATTCGCCGATACCGGCTCGCTGCCATGCCAATGCGTGGACGGCTGCACCGGCTCTGCGTTGAACGCATACCCCTGCGGATCGCGCTCCTGGTCGTGCTCACCTTGATCGTGCTCGCCTTCGGCATGCCCGGTTTGGTCGTGCGCGCCTTGCGGGTCTTCCTGGTGCTCGCCGTGATGGGTTTCGTCGTGCGTCGCGCCCTCGTCGGCCGCTACGTCCTGCTCCTGCGTCTCGACCGTCGCTTCCACGGGCGGCGGCAGATCGCTGTCCGCCGGCACACGCTCCTCTGCCAGCGGCGCCTCGACGGTCAATTCGTCGAGCTTGCCTTCCTGGGCCAGAAGGGCCTGTTCATCGGCGTCGATCGCGACAGGTTCGCTGTCGGCTGGCGCGGCGGCGACCGCGTCCGATTCCTCTGCTGCGCCGTCCGCATCGTGTGCAACGTCGGATGCGGCACTGTCGCGCTCGTCGTGGGCGGATGCGTCGTGTACGTCGAACGCAGGCGGCGACGATGCCGTGCCGTCGGCAACTTCTTCGCTCGGCGCATGGGAATACTCGGCATCGAATGCCGGTGCATCGGCTGCAGACGCCGCCGAGGCATCGGCATCGGTGCTTTCGGCGACAGGCGCGGCGGCGGCGTGATCCGCATCGGTGCTGCCGGCCGCTTCGAGATGCCGTGCATCGCCCAGGTACGCCGACAGGTCGTCGGCCGAGGTGAGTTCCACCGCCTGCAGCAACTGCGCGTCCAGCCCGGCATCGGCGTGCGGCTGCGGTTCGTCCTCGTCTTCTTCGTCGTGCGCGATCGAAGGCCACTGCACTTCCGGCAACGTGGCGACCAGGGCCTGCAGACGCTGCGCCAGCTCGGTGAACGGCGGGATCACCGGCGACGGCGCCTGCAGTTCCTCGATGGTGGCGGCGATGGCCTGAGCGGCATCGTCGAGCGCACGCACGCCATCGGCGTCAGGCACCACGGCGGCGGCCAGCAGGCGCTTGACGTAGCTCTCGGCCGGGCCGGTGACGTCGGTGATTTCCGGCACGTCGGTCATCGCGAACGCGCCGCTCATCGTGTGCACCGCGCGCAGCAGCGCCTCGGTGGCCGGCTGCGGCGCATGCTGCAGCCAGTCGCGGACCGTCTCCAGATGCGTGCCGACTTCGGCTTCGAGGATCTCGCGCAGCACGCTGTCCACCGAGGCCGGCGTGCCGGCGCGCGGCGCGGCAACGGCCGGTGCCGGCGCGGCGGCGAAATAATAGGCGTCCTCGCCTGCCGCGATGCGGTCGGCGACCGCCTGGATCGCGCCCAGATCGGCATGGATGACGCCGTGCCCGCGCAGTGCCGCATTGAGCTGCGGCAACACCTCGTAAGCCAGTTCGACCATGGTCACCACGGCCGGGCTGGCCACGCGGGTGCCATCGAGCACGCGATTGAGCATGCCCTCGATCTTCCAGCTGAACTCGCCGAGCACGCGCGCGCCGACCAGTCGGCCGCTGCCTTTGAGGGTGTGGAACACGCGCCGGATCGGACGCAGGCTTTCCATGTGATTCGGCGACGCGCGCCATGCCGGCAGCAGGGTGCCGAGGTTGACCAGTTCCTCGTCGAACTCCTCGAGGAACACCTCGCGGATGTCGGCGTCGATCTCGCCACCGTCGTCCACGAAGCCGCCATCGATGGCGACCGGCGCGGGCGCCTCGGGCGGCGCGACCGCATCGGTCGGCGCTGGCGCGTGGTCGGCGGCGGTCTCGGTCGCGCCGGCGGACTCGCTAGCGGCGGGCGCGGCGACATCGAACTGTGCGGCAGCGGCGTCGAGTTCGGCGAGGAATGCGGCCGACGCGGCGTCCAGTTCGATCGGCTGGATGCTGGCCTTGTGCACGCCGGGCGCCGGCGCTTCCGGCTCCGGGGTCGGCTCCGGCCACGCCAGGTCGACGAACGGACTCTGTTCGGCGCCTGCATCGGCGTCGGTATGCTCGGTCTCGCCGGCATCCGCGTGCGGGGCTGTGTCGCTCTCGGCCTCGGCCACGAACACGGTATCGCTCGACGAAAGGTCGATAGTCGGCGTGGCGGGCTCGGCGACAGCGTCGCTGTCGTCGTCGGCCAGGGTCGCCGGCGTCTCGTTCCACGCGATGCTGTGGACCTCGTCGGACGCGGCGTCGGCGAAGGCCGGCGCATCCTCCAGTTCGATCACCAGCACATCGTCGTGGACGTTGTCGGTGGGCGCGGCCACCGGGGCATCGACGACGACCAGGGCCGGATCGTCGTGCTCGGCAGCGGCTTCGAGTTCGGCGTATTCGGCGGCCACCGGGTCGAAACCGTAGTTGGCCGGCGCTTCGTCGGTCGCGGGCGTGCCCTCGCCAGGCGCGACGGCCTGCTCGGCCGACGCCTCGGCGCTTTCCCAACGCAAGGCATCGCCTTCCAACGCCAGCGTGTCGGTGCTGATCTGCAGCGGCTCGACGGCGGCCGACCATTCTTCCTGTTCGGCGGCGACCGGATCGAAGCTGATCGGCGACGAGGCGACGACGGACGCATCTTCGTTGCCTGCAGCGTCGGCCGCCGCGACGGACGGCTCGGCATCGATGCGCTCGGCAGCCTCGGCGTTCGCAACGGCGTCGGTATCTTCGTGCAGCGTCCACTGCGGCGCCTGCGGCGTCTCGCCCGGCAGCGGCGGCGGCACGCTCGCGGCCATCGGCACGTCAGCGACCGGCGCCAGATCCCAGGACGGCACCGGCGGCGGCGCGGACACCGTCCTCGGCACATCGGCCACGTCGTCGGCCGACGCGATATCCAGCTCCGCCAAGGGCGCGAGCGACGGCGCATCGGCCGCCTGCGGCACCACGCCCTGCGGCGCCGGCACCTCGCTGGGCAACGGCCAGTAGCGCAGCGTTTCCAGGCTGGTGCGGGTGATATCGAGGATTTCCTCGCGGCCCGGGCGGCGCTCGCGCAGCGCTTCCAGGTAGTACTCCAGGCTGGCCATCGCATCGGCCAGCGTGTCCAGCTGGCGCCCGCTGGGCACGCGGCGCTTGCCGATCAGTTCGGTGGCCACGTAGCGGCGCACGCCTTCCAGGTAATCGGCCGGTTGCGGCAGTTCCAGCATGCGCAGCGCACCGGCGACCTCGCCGAGCAGGCGCGGCACTTCGGTCAGGCGCTCGTGTTCCCAGTTGGTCTCGATGAAGGCGACGAAATGCTCGCGCGCGGCGGCGAAATTGGCGATCGCCTCGTGCGCCAGCACTTCCACCGTGCGCCGCGCCTCGGCGGCGCTGGCATCGTCGTGGATGCCGGCGCTGGCGCCGAGATAGGCGACCTGGTCGTCGAGCGAGGCATCCACGTACAGCAGCGCGCCGGCGATATCCAGCAACAGGCCTTCGTCGGCCTGGCGCTCGCCTTCGACGATGCTGCGCAGCGCATCGCGCTGCTGCACCACCACGCCGCGGGCCACGCCCAGGCCCATCACCCCGAGGGTGTCGGCGACGCTGCCCAGTTCGTCCACCTGGGTCTGCAGCGCGGCGACGTCGCCGCCGGTGCGCAGGTGCAGGTCGAGTGCGTCCTTGACCCGCAGCAGTTCTTCCTTGATCGCGGTACCGACGGTGTCCAGCAGTTCGCGGTTGCGGCCGCTGAGGCTGCCGCGGGCATGGTCCAGCTCGGCCTCGGTGGCGGCGCTGGCGTCGGGCGACAGCGCGAACAGCGCGCCTTCGCTGAGCCCGGGCTCGCCGCGCGAGGCGCGGATCTCGTTGAGCAGCGGCAGCAGCACGATCGGGATGTCGCGATGGCCGTCCTGCAGACGCTCCAGATAATCGGGCAGCAGCACGGTGCCGCGCATCAGCGTGGCGCAGGCCTCGTCGCGGTCGGGCACCTGGCCGTTCTGCACGGCGATGGCCAGCAGTTCCAGTTCCTCGGCGACCATCGCCGGCGCGTACAGCTCGACCATGCGCAAGGTGCCCTGCACCTGGTGCAGGTAGCCGGCGCAGAAGCGCATGCGGCTGGTGTCGGCCGGGTCTTCGACGAAGTATTCGATCTCCCCGCGCACCTGGCGCAGGGTCTCGTCCAGCTCCGGCTTGACCCAGCCCAGGGCGGCATGGCTCATCGCATCGCGCAGCGCGCTCATCGCGGCGCTCCCGCGGACGGCCACGCGCCGCGCGTCGCCAGCGCGGCGGCGGTGAGCAGGGAGTGTTCACGGTACGTCATGTGCGCTTTCCTTCCACCCTGTTCCGATCCGCTCACGCCGGCAGCTTGAAGTCGGCGACCGAGCGCCGCAGATCCGCCGCCAGCTGCGCCAGCCGTCCGATCGATTCGGCGGTCTGGCCGGCACCTTGCGAGGTCTGTCCGGTGATGCGGCGGATCACGTCCATCGTCTGGGTGATGTCGGTCGCCGCGGCGGACTGCTGGTGCGCGGCGATGGAGATGTTCTTGATCAGGTTGTTGAGCGCGTTGGAGACGCGCTCGATCTCGGTCAGCGCGGTGCCGGCGTCTTCGGCCAGGCGCGCGCCGGACACCACTTCGGAGGTGGTCTGCTCCATCGAGCTGACCGCTTCGTTGGTATCGGCCTGAATCGTCTGCACCAGGCCTTCGATCCGGCGCGTGGCGCCGGAGGTGCGTTCGGCCAGGCGCTGCACTTCGTCGGCGACCAGCGCGAAGCCGCGACCGGCCTCGCCTGCCGAGGCGGCCTGCACCGCGGCGTTGAGCGCCAGGATGTTGGTCTGCTCGGAAATGTCGTTGATCAGTTCGACGATCGAGCCGATTTCCTGGGTCGATTCGCCCAGGCGCTTGATGCGCTTGGAGGTTTCCTGGATCTGGTCGCGGATCTGGTCCATGCCCTGGATGGTCTCGCGGACCACGCCGGCGCCCTCGGCGGCGATCACCACCGAACGCTGCGCCACTTCGGCCGACTCGCTGGAGTTGCGCGAGACCTGTTCGATGCTGGCGGCGATTTCGTTGATGCGCTCGGACGCCGAACCGATCTGCTCGGCCTGGTGGCCGGCGGCCTCGGCCAGCTGCAGCGCGGTGGCCTGGGTTTCCTCGGTGGAGATGGCGACCTTGGCCGAGGTGTCGTTGATCGTGGTGACCAGGTGGCGCAGCTCGTCGACCGCGTAGTTGATCGCGTCGGCGATGGCGCCGGTCATGTCCTCGGTGACCGAGGCCTTGACGGTCAGGTCGCCTTCGCCGAGCGAACTGATTTCGTCGAGCAGGCGCATGATCGCCTGCTGGTTGCGGCTGTTGTATTCGACCTGGGTCTGGTAGCGGATTTCCTGGTCGCGGGTGCGGCTGCGCACCGAGGTCCAGACGAAGCCGATGATCGACAGCAGCGCCAGCAGGCCGGATACCACGCCCAACCAGAAGTTCGGGAACAGGCGGGTGTCGCGGGTGGAGCCGAACGCGGAGAATGCGTCGAACAGCTTCTTGCTGTCGTCGAGCATCTTGTCCGAGCCGGCGGTCAACGCCGCGGCCGAGGACTGCGCGGCGAACAGGCTGCGCGAACTGGCCAGCAACGCGTCCAGGTCCTTCTTCATTTCCGCCCACTGCGCCTGCGACTGCTCCAGCGCGGCCAGCGCGGCGGCGTTGCGCACCGGCGCGATGCCCAGTTCCTCGTTGCCGTTGCGCAGGCCCTCGAGCATCTGCCCGAACACCACCGAGTCGCGCGCCAGCGCATCGCCGGCGCTGGCCGCGCCACTGCCGCCCGCCCGCATCTCGGTGACGCGGCGGGCCATGGTGCCGGCCACCACCACCTGTTGCAGGGTGTTGTAGATCTGCGCGGCGGGCGCGCCACCGACGGTCATCGCGCGCACCACCTCGTTCAACTGCGCCTGCAGCTGCGGCACGCCGCCGACGAAGCGCTCGGCGTTGCCGGCCAGCGCCAGCACCGCCGGCTCGCTGTCCACCACCTGCTGCGCGTTCTTGCCCAGCGGGGTCCAGGTGCGGTTGAGTTCCTCCAGCGGGCCGGCGATGCCGGTCTCGTTGGCATAGCGCGCGTTGAGCGCGGCGACGGTGCTCTCCACCCGCGCCTTGGTCTGCTTGAATTGCTTGTAGGTGGCCGCGTTGCCGGAGACCGCATCGCGGCCCTGGTTGGCCAGCTGCTGCGACAGCACCTGCAGGTCGGCCGCGCCGGTGCTGGCGCCGGCCAGGCGGTTGCCCTGCCAGGTGGCCACGCCGGTATTGGCGCCGAACACGATCAGCGACAGCGCCAACAGGCCCAGCCAGAAACTCGTCCCCATGCTGCCAAGCTTGCTGGCCTTGGGGGCGTCCGGTGCAGTACTCATGATTCGACCTCGATCTTCGATGCGAAGGCAGGCCGCGCGCTCAGGCGGCGGCTTGACGGAATTCGGGTGTACGCGACAGCAGCGACAGCGAGAACACGCCCCAGTCGTGGGTGTCGCCGCGGAACGCGCGGTCGACGAAGTGCGCGTAGCGGCCCTGCGCCAGCTCGCCGGGTTCCACCGCCTGCGATTCGGCGAAGCTGCGCTGGCCGAACAGCTCGTCGATGGTCAGCGCCACGTCGCCGCCGCTCTGGCGCATGATCAGCACGCGCTGGCCTTCCAGCAGCGAAGTGCGCTGGCCTTCCATGAACTGCTTCAAATCGACTACCGGAAACAGGTTGCCGCGCAGGTTGCCCACGCCCAGCAGCCACGGCTGCGCGCCCGGCACCGGGATGATCGGCGGCATGCGCACGATTTCCACCACCTCGCGGAAGTCGGACACCAGATGGCGGTTGCCGACGCGGAAGCCGACCCCGCGCCAGATGTCCTCGTCGAATTCGCGCTCGGGCATCTGCACCGCGTGCGCCAGGCTGCGCTGCTCGTAGGCCTCGAGGATGTCGAAGGGCGAACGCACGTCAGCCGACCAGCTGGTTGATGCGGGCGATCAGCTCGTCTTCGCGCGGCGGCTTGACGATGTAGTCGGTGGCGCCCTGGCGCATGCCCCAGACCTTGTCGGTCTCCATGCTCTTGGTGCTGATGATCAGCACCGGGATGTGCCGGGTGGCTTCGTCGCGCGACAGCGCGCGGGTGGCCTGGAAGCCGCTCATCCCCGGCAGCACCACGTCCATCAGCACCAGGCTCGGCGCCTGCTCGCGGACGATTTTCAGCCCGTCCTCGGCGTTGTCGGTGGCGAGCACCTCGTGCCCGGCTTTTTCCAGCCACTGCGTAAACACCGCCCGGTCGGTCGGTGAGTCCTCGATCAACAAGATTCGAGCCATGGTGCCTTTCCCCCTGGTCAGGCGTTGACGTATGTACGGATCGCGCCCAGCAGTTCTTCGCGTGTGAAGGGTTTGGTGAGGTACTGCTCGGAACCGACGATGCGCCCGCGCGCCTTGTCGAACAGGCCGTCCTTGGAGGACAGCATGATCACCGGCGTCGCCTTGAACAGCTGGTTGCCCTTGATCAGCGCGCAGGTCTGATAGCCGTCCAGCCGCGGCATCATGATGTCCACGAAGATGATCTGCGGTTGCTGATCGGCGATCTTGGCCAGGGCCTCGAAGCCGTCGGTGGCGGTGACCACCTCGCATCCCTCGCGCTTCAACAGCGTTTCGGCAGTACGGCGGATCGTCTTCGAGTCATCGATCACCATGACCCTCAGTCCTGCGAGTTCCCCACCCGCAGTCGTGTTTTCACTCATTTACTTGCCCCCAGGCGCGCGACGCTTCATCGGTTCCGACGTCGCTGCGAAACGACATGTATCCCAAGACCCACTCGGACTGTCAAGGCCGCCGCCACGGCTCTGCTTTGTGTCACTTTCCAGCGCTAACTATGTCACAGTTTGATTGCCGCCGCAGGTCACCGCACGGCCCCGTGCCGCAGCCCTTGCGCACCCCCGCCGCCGACCCGCTACCATCCTCCGCTCAGTCCCCCGGGTAACGCCATGTCGTTCGATGTCATCGTGGTGATGGATCCCATCGCCAGCATCAAGATTGCCAAAGACACTACCTTCGCGATGTTGCTGGAAGCGCAGCGCCGCGGGCACCGCTTGCACTACGTGCGCCCCGGCGGGCTGTCGCTGCGCGAAGGCCGCGCACTGGCCCAGGCCGCGCCGCTGCAGGTGCGCGACGACAAGAGCGGCTGGTTCGAACTGGGCGCGTTCGCCGAGCTGGCGTTCGGTACCGGGCAGGTGGTGCTGATGCGCAAGGACCCGCCGTTCGATTCGGAATTCCTGTACGACACCCACGTGCTGAGCGTGGCCCAGCGCGCCGGCGCGCAGGTGGTCAACGACCCGCAGGGCCTGCGCGACTTCAACGAGAAGCTGGCTGCGCAGCTGTTCCCGCAATGCTGCCCGCCGACCCTGGTCAGCCGCGACGCGGCCGCGCTGAAGGCGTTCGTGCTCGAACACGGCCAGGCGGTGCTGAAGCCGCTGGACGGCATGGGCGGGCGTTCGATCTTCCGCAGCGGCACCGGCGACCCCAACCTCAACGTGATCCTGGAGACGCTGACCGACGGCGGCCGCACGCTGGCCCTGGCGCAGCGCTTCATTCCCGACATCAGCGCCGGCGACAAGCGCATCCTGCTGGTGGATGGGGTGCCGGTGGACTACTGCCTGGCGCGGATCCCGCAGGGCGACGAATTCCGCGGCAACCTGGCCGCCGGCGGCCGCGGCGAAGGCCGCCCGCTGAGCGAGCGCGACCGCTGGATCGCCGCCCAGGTCGGCCCGGAGATGAAACGGCGCGGCATGCGCTTCGTCGGCCTGGACGTGATCGGCGATTTCCTGACCGAGGTCAACGTCACCAGCCCGACCTGCGTGCGCGAACTGGACGCGCAGTTCGGGCTGAACATCGCCGGGCTGCTGTTCGACGCGATCGAGGCCTACCCGGCGCGATGAGCGCGGCCGCCGCGACGCCCGCGCCGCGCATCGGCGAGCGCGACAGGCTCAGCGCCACCCTGGTGCTGTCGCTGATCGTGCACGGCCTGCTGATCCTGGGGGTGGGCTTCGCGATCGACGACGACGCGCCGCTGGTGCCGACCCTGGACGTGATCTTCAGCCAGACCAGCACCCCGCTGACGCCGAAGCAGGCCGATTTCCTGGCCCAGGCCAACCAGCAGGGCGGCGGCGACCACGACAAGGCGCAGCGCCCGCGCGACAGCCAGCCCGGCATCGTGCCGCAGCAGCACGACGGCCTGGCGCCGCAGGCGCTGCGCGCGCAGACCGCGGCGGCGGCGCCGGAGCCGACCCCGCGCGTGGTCAGCAGCGCGCGCGGCGAGCAGCCGCAGCCGGCTCCGCAGACCCAGCCGCGCACCGACGCCCCGACCCAGCCGGTGGATGCGCAGCGCGAGCAGCGCGATGCGGAGATGGCGCGCCTGGCCGCCGAAGTGCACCTGCGGTCGGAGCAGTACGCCAAGCGCCCGAACCGCAAGTTCGTCTCCGCCAGCACCCGCGAATACGCCTACGCCAATTATTTGCGCGCCTGGGTGGACCGCGCCGAACGCGTCGGCAACCTCAACTATCCCGACGAGGCGCGCCGGCAGCGGCTGGGCGGCCAGGTGGTGATCAGCGTCGGCGTGCGCCGCGACGGCAGCGTCGAGAGCAGCCGCATCCTGCGCTCCAGCGGGGTGCCGATGCTCGACGCCGCGGCGATGCGGGTGGTGCAACTGGCGCAACCGTTCCCGCCGCTGCCGCATACCGAAGACAACATCGACATCCTGCAGGTGACCCGCACCTGGGTGTTCCTGCCCGGCGGCACGCTGCGCGACGACCGCTGAGCGCGCGCAGCGACAAGCCCCTCTCCCATCGGGAGAGGGGTTGGGGTGAGGGTACGGCCGCCACGGATCGCCTGAGGGCGCCGAACATTTCGAGGCTTCGCCCGTACCCTCATCCGCCCCTTCGGGGCACCTTCTCCCGACGGGAGAAGGAACAAATCGAGCCCCTCTCCCACCGGCGACCGAAGGGAGTCCCCGTGGGAGAGAGGGGTTGGGGTGAGGGTACGGCCGCCATGGATCGCCTGGCGGCACTGAACATTTCGAGGCTTCGCCCATACCCTCATCCGCCCCTACGGGGCACCTTCTCCCGACGGGAGAAGGGAGTTGCCTCACGTGGCGCCGCATGCGCGCCCACGGCAACGATCGAGATAACCATTCGTGCCACTGACATAACGACGCGGCATTTCTGAATAGGCGTCACATTAAGGTTAATGGTGGCGGGGAACGTTACCGCGCACACCGTATCGCCAAGGACGAGTGACTCGGAAGCCGGCGCGACGCATCTCCGCCCCCACCACCCGAGCCGCCTCCTCCATGAAAAAGCACCCCCTCCTTCGCAGGCCCGCCCTGCTCGCGCTGGCGCTGAGCGTCGCCCTCGCTGCGCCGGCCGCCATGGCCCAGTCCACCACCGGCACCGTCGCCGGCCAGGCGCCGGCCAACGCGCAACGCGTGCAGGTGCGCAGCGACAGCGGCCTCAGCCGCGAAGTCGCGGTCGATGCGCGCGGCCGCTACAGCATCGGCCAGCTGCCGCTGGGCACCTACAGCGTCGTCGCCAAGGGCGCCGACGACGCCGTGCTCGGCAGCCGCGAGGGCGTGGGCCTGACCGTCGGCGCGGTCACCGACGTCTCCTTCGCCGCGGTCACCAGCCTGACCGGGGTCACCGTCAGCGCCGACCGCGCCGCCGCCGCGATCGACGTCAGCAGCGTCGACTCGCGCACGGTGATCAACGCCGAACAGTTGCAGCGGCTGCCGCTTGGACGCTCGGCCGAGGCGATCGCGCAGCTGGCGCCCGGCGTGGCCGGCAACAGCGGCAGCGGCACCTATACCGGTCCGACCGGCGCGCAACTGCTCAGCTTCGGCGGCTCCTCGGCCGCGGAGAACGCCTATTACATCAACGGCTTCAACACCACCGACCCGCTGCGCGGACTGGGCGGGCTGACCCTGCCCTACGGCAGCATCGACCAGTTGGAGGTCTACACCGGCGGCTACAGCGCCAAGTACGGGCGTTCCGACGGCGGCGTGATCAACGCGGTCGGCAAGCGCGGCAGCAACGAATGGCATTTCGGCGGCCAGGCCACCTGGGAACCGGACGGCCTGCGCTCCTCGCAGCAGGACGTCTACGCGCCCGGCGACGGCAGCCTGTACCGGCCGGACAGCAAGAGCAGTTCCACGCTCAGCACGCAGAGCCTGTACGCGGGCGGCCCGCTGATCCAGGACAAGCTGTTCTTCTTCGGCTCCTACGAGTTGCAGCGCCAGGACGGCGACAGGTTCTACGGGACGCGCGAGACCAACACGGGCTACTACGATTACCACTACCGCCGGCCGAGCTGGTACGCCAAGCTCGACTGGAACATCAGCGACAACCAGTTGCTGGAAATCACCGGCGCCTCCAGCCGCTACATCACCCGCGGCAGCTACTACGACTACAGCGGTTATGACATCGGCGCGCGCCGCGGCAGCGCCGACACCACCAAGACCGGCGGCGACCTGTGGACCGCCAAGTACACCGGCTACCTCACCGACCGCCTAACCTTCAGCGCCCAGTACGGCAAGCAGCGCACCGACGACTACACCGGCAACCCCAACTACAACGGCGCGCTGACCTACGTCGACGACGCCTCGTTCCAGAACCCGGCCTACACCGGCGGCACCCCGATCACCAACGCCCAGACCACCGCGCTGCTGGTCGACCCCGACCGCGGCAACCGCACCGACAACCTGCGGCTGGACCTGAACTACGTCATCGGCGAGCACAGCATCACCGTCGGCATCGACAACCAGAACGCGCGCGCTCAACCGCGGCTCGGTGGCCTCGGGCGATGGCTACCAGTGGATCTACGGCCAGTCCAATCCGGGCATACCGATCAATACCGGACTCGGCGTGCCGGCCACCGGCGGCTACGCCAACGGCGAGGACGGCTACTACGTGCGCCAATACGTCTATAGCGCCCTGGCCTCGGTGCGCGCGGTGCAGCGCGCGCAATACATCGAGGACAACTGGCAGGTCAGCGATCGCTTGCTGCTCAGCCTCGGCCTGCGCCTGGACCAGTTCACCAACTACAACCGCGACGGCGACGCCTACATCAAGCAGACCAGCGGGCAGTGGGCGCCGCGCCTGGGCTTCAGCTGGGACGTCGACGGCGACGCGCGCTTCAAGGTCTACGGCAACGCCGGCCGCTACTACCTGGCGCTGCCGCTGAATCCGGCATTCAATGCCGCCGGCGCGACCCTGGCGACCTCGACCTACTACACCTACGGCGGCATCGACGGCAACGGCTACCCCACCGACCTGACCCAGATCTCCGGCGCGGTCTCCTCCAACAACAACTACGGCATCCTGCCCGATGCCAAGACCGTGGCCACGCAGGGCATCAAGCCCTCGTTCCAGGACGAGTTCATTCTCGGCTTCACCAAGGCCTGGGGCGACAGCTGGGTCTACGGCGCCAAGGGCACCTACCGCGTGTTGCGCAGCGGCGTGGACGACTACTGCGACAGCGACACGGTGTTCGCCGCGGCGGCCGCGCAAGGGCATTCGGTGACCCTGGACAGCAATCCGGTCAGCTGCTGGCTGATCAATCCGGGCAAGTCCAACACCTTCACCCTGGTGGATACCTCGGGCAACTACGTCAGTGTGCCGCTGAGCAATGCCGAACTCGGCTTTCCCAAGTTCAAGCGCAACTACTACGGGCTCAACCTGTCGCTGGAACACCCGTTCGACCAGCGCTGGTACGGGCGCTTCGACTACACCTGGTCGCGCAGCTACGGCACCACCGAAGGCCAGCTGCTGTCGGGCATCGGTCAGACCGCGGTGTCCACCACCCAGGCCTGGGACTACGCGCAGTTGATGGAACACACCAACGGCCCGCAGAGCAACGACCACACCCATCAGTTCAAGTTCTACGGCTATTACCAGTTCACTCCGGAATGGCTGGTATCGGCCAATCTCAAGCTGGTGTCCGGCACGCCGTTCAGTGCGCTGGGTTCGTACGGGGCCGACCAGAGCGACCCGTCCGGCTACGGCATCGCCTACCACTACTACCAGGGCCAAGCGGCGCCCCCGGGCAGCCAGGGCCGCCTGCCGTGGCTGAAGCAGCTCGATCTCGGGGTGTCGTGGCGGCCGGCCTACGCCGACCACAAGCTGGCCTTCAACCTGGACGTGTTCAACGCCTTCAACGGTCAGGCCACGCTGTGGAAGTATCCGTATTCGGAAACGGATCCGGGCAACAGCGATCCGGTGTACGGCGCGGCGCTGCTGCGCCAGGCACCGCGCTCGCTGCGGTTGAGCGTCAGCTACGACTACTGACCGCGACTGCGCGGTCGCAACGCGGGGAGGCCGGCGCGCCATCGCCGGCCTCCCCGCATGCGTTCATCCCGCCACGCTGGCCTGGTGCAGGCGATCGGCCAGCGCCACGATCTCCGCCGCGTCCTGCACGCGCGCGCGCCAGGCGGCGGGGATGCCGTCGATGCCGTAGAAGGCGCCGGCCAGCTGGCCGCAGATCGCCGCGGTGGTGTCGGCGTCGTCGCCGAGGTTGGCCGCGCGCAATACCGCATCGGCGAAGCAATCGGTCGTTGCGAAACACCACAGCGCCGCCGACAGCGCATCGACCACGTAGCCGGTACCGCGGATCTGCGTTGCCGGCACCGCGGCATGATCGCGCATGGCCAGCGCACGCAGCGCCGGCGTGTCCAGCGCCACATCCGGCGCCTGCAGCACCTGCGCGCGCTCGCCGCCGAGCATGGCCGCGCGCAACTGCAACGCGAACAGCCGGCAGGCATCCAGCGCCTCGGCGGCGGCGTGGGTGGTGCGCGAACTGTCCGCCGCGCGGTCGGCCAGCACGGCGGGGCGATGCGCGTAGTACATCGCCACCGGCGCCAGCCGCATCAGCGAGCCGTTGCCGGCCGCGCGCGGGTCGTCGCTGCCGCTGAACGCCGGGCCGCCGTCCAGGTAACGCTCCAGCGCTTGGCGCACGGTGTTGCCGATGTCGAAACACGCGCCGGTACTGCTCAGGTAGCCATGGCGGTACCAGTTGCAATAGCGGTTCATCTGGTCGGCGGCGTCGAAGCCTTCGCGGTACAGCAGGCTGTGCGCCAGGCACAGCGCCATCGAGGTGTCGTCGGTCCACTGCCCGGGCTGCAGCTCGAACGGACCACCGCCCACCATGTCGTCGATCGGCGCGAAGCTGCCGGGCGCCTTGAATTCCAGCGTGGTCCCCACTGCATCGCCGACCGCCAGGCCCAGCAGGCAGCCGCGAAACCGCGTGCGCTCGCTCTCGGCCGCGCTCATCGTGCGGCCCGCTGCGCCTGCTGTTCGGCCAGGGTCAGCGCGACGTTGTCGCGCAGATAGGCCGGCTCGGCGCGCTCCGGCGCGATCGCTTCGCCGCGCGCATGGGCGGCCAGCGCCAGGGTCAGCACGTCGGCGGCATGCGGCAAGGCCTGCGCATCGACGCTGCGCAACTGCGCGTGCAGGCGCCGCTGCAGCGTCGCGTCGATGGCGGCGAAACCGGTGCCGACGCCGTGCCAGGGCGCGTCCGTCTGCGGCAGCACGAACGCGTCCGGGATCAGCACCTGCTCGGGCGTCAGCGCGCGCAGGCCATCGGCATCGCGCACGAACGCCGCCGCATAGATCTCGCCCATGCGCGCGTCGATCGCGGCCAGCACCTGCGGCGCGTCGGCCGGCGCGCGCAAGGCCAGCGCATGCAAGGTGGACACCGGCAACACTGGCAGGTCCAGCGCCAGCGCGATGCCCTGCGCCAGCGCGATCGCCAGGCGCACGCCGGTGAACGCGCCGGGGCCGCGGCCGAAGGCGATCGCATCGAGCTGGCTGCGGGCGATGCCGGCCTCGGCCAGCAACTGCTCGGCCCACGGCAGCGCCAGTTCGGCATGCCGGCGCGGCGCGAGTTCGAAGCGCTCCAGGACCGTGCCATCGACATGTACGGCGACGGAGAGGGCTTCTGTGGCGGTTTCGAAGGCGAGGATTTTCATTGGAGGCCGGGATTGGGGATTCGGGATTGGGGATTCGAAAAGCGAAGCGAGGGCGAAAAAGCGGATGCCGTGCGCTGGCTAGTCGAACGGCGGCGACGCGACGTGTTCGTGATTATCCACCGGCGCCGCGGCGCCGGCGCCGAAGAACTGGCGCACGTCCTCGACATCGCGGGTGCGCGCGAACGGCGGCAGCGATTCCAGGAAAGTGCGGCCGTAGGATTTGGACAGCAGGCGCGGATCGCACAGCACCAGCACGCCGCGGTCGGTCTCGCTGCGGATCAGCCGGCCCACGCCCTGCTTCAGCGCGATCACCGCCTGCGGCAGCTGTTCGTCGCGGAACGGGTTGCCGCCGTCGCGGCGGATCGCGTCCAGCCGCGCCTCGAACACCGGATCGTCCGGCGCGGCGAACGGCAGCTTGTCGATCACCACCACGCTCAGCGCATCGCCGACCACGTCCACGCCTTCGCGGAAGCTGGCCGAGCCGAGCAGCACGCCGTTGCCGGACTCGCGAAAACGCTGCAGCAGGCTCGCGCGCGGCGCCTCGCCCTGCACGAACAGCGGCCATGGCCCGTCGCGCAATGCCTCGGCGGCTTCGCGCAAGGCGCGGTGCGAGGCGAACAGCAGGAAGGCGCGGCCCTGCGAGGCCTGCAGCACCGGATGCAGCGCGGCGATCAAGGCGGTGCCGAAACCGCGCGCGTTCGGATCCGGCAGCGCCGGCAGATAGCACAGCGCCTGCCGCGCCCAATCGAACGGGCTGGGCTGCAGCAGGGTCATCGGATCGCTCAGGCCCAGGCGGGTGGCGATGTGCTCGAAATCGCCCTTCACCGCCAGCGTCGCCGAGGTGAACACCCACGCCGCGTGCGACTTCTCGCGATGCAGGCGCAACGGGCCGGACACGTCCAGCGGCGTGCGCTGGCAGCGGAAGCCGCGCGCGCTGAGTTCGTACCACAGCACATCGTTGGACGGCGGTTCCGGCTCGGCGTCGAAATCGGCGATCGGCGCGTCGTCGCCGAGCCAATGGCCCAGGCGCGCGCGCATCTCCTGCGCACGCGCAGCGCAGGCGTCGAAACCAGGCGAGGCCTCGCGCAGCGCCGCCAGGCTCTCCTGCAGCCGCGCCAGTTCCGCCAGCAGCGCATCGAAACCGTCGCGCACCTGCGGCTTGGCCAGCAGCCGCCATTGCGTGCCGCGGGTGGGCAAGCCTTCCATCGCCGCGCGCAGTTCGCGCAAGGCCTGCTCCAGCGCCTGCACCGGCGCCTGCAGGCTGGCCAGCGCGCCGGCGACGTGGCGGCTCTCGGCCAGGCAGTCGCGCGCCAGCTCCTGCAGCGGGCGCATGCCGAAGCTTTCGCCGAAGAAGTTCGCCGCCAGTTCCGGCAATTGATGCGCCTCGTCGATGACGAAGACCTGCGCGCCGGGCAGAATCTCGCCGAAGCCTTCCTGCTTCAGCGCCAGGTCGGCCAGCAGCAGGTGATGGTTGACCACCACCACGTCGGCGGCCTGCGCGCGCTGCCGCGCCTGCACCACGAAGCACTCGCCCCAGAACGGGCATTCGGTGCCCAGGCAGTTGTCCATGGTCGAAGTGACCATCGGCAGCAGCGGCGAATCGTCGGGCAGCGCCTCCAGCTCGGCGATGTCGCCGAAGCGAGTGCGCCCGCCCCAGGCGACGATGCGCTGGAACTGCGCGATCTGCTCGCGCGAGGTGAAGCGCGGCTCGCCCTTGGCCTGCTCCAGCCGGTACTTGCACAGATAGTTGGCGCGGCCCTTCAGCAACGCACTGTTCAAGCCCACGCCCAGCGCCGCGCGCACCCGCGGCAGATCGCGGTGGTAGAGCTGGTCCTGCAGCGCGCGGGTGCCGGTGGAGACGATGGTCTTCAGCCCCGACAGCAGCGCCGGCACCAGGTACGCATAGGTCTTGCCGGTGCCGGTGCCGGCCTCGGCGAGCAGCACATCGCGCTGCTCGAACGCCTCGGCGATCGCCGCGGTCAGCCGCAGCTGCGCCGCACGCGGCACGAACGCATCCAGCTGGCGGGCGAGCGCACCGCCTTCGCTGAGCGCTTCGGTGCTGGCATGGCTGAGGGACATTGGGGGCCGGGATTGGGGATTCGGGATTGGGGATTCGTTAGAGCGGCACGTCGGTTTCGCTATTTAGTGCGCCCACCGAAGTGGCGATATCTGCCTGCCACAAACAACCGAACCGCCGTCGCTTCTACCAATCCCGAATCCCCAATCCCCAATCCCAGCTCTCAATCAATACCGCTTGATCCCCGCCACCGTGCAGCCCTCGATATGCGCATGCGCGGACGCCGCGTTCTCCTTCTGCCCGCGGGCCAGGCGCGACTGCTCGATGGTGGCCCAGTGGCGCCGGCACAGCGGACCGGTCTGCGAGCCCAGGTCCACGGCGCGCTTGGCGAAGACCTCGGCGCCCGCGTCGTCCTTCAGCAGCAAGGCCAGTTCGGCGCGGTCCTGCAGCAGCGCCGGATCTTCCGGCACCAGTTGCAGGGCCTGGTCCAGCGCCGCCGCCGCGCCGGCCAGGTCGCCGGCCGCGCGCTTGCGCTTGGCGCTGTCGCGCAGGTCCTCGACCTGCGGATCGCGCAACGGCTGCACGCTCAGTTCGGTGTCGTCGGCACCGCCGCTGGCGTCGATCACGGCCACGCGCTGCGCCGGGGTAGTGGTGTCCACCGGCGGCGGGGGCGGCGGCGGCGGCGCGCTGACGCAGGAGGCCAGCAGCAGGCTGAGCGCGGCGATGGCGACGGTAGGGGCGTATCGGGTCATGGCAGGCATCCGTGGATCATTGCGCCGGAGGGGTGGACGCCGCGTCGGCGGGCGGCGTTTCTTTCTTCTTGTCCAGGCCGAACCAGCTGCGCCAGCCGCCGCCACGGCTCTGCTCGCCCTCGGCGGCGGGCTGGCCTTCTTCGGGCAGCGCCTGCGGCGGCGCGCATGGCGCAAACGCCGGGGCGAAGCCGACCACGAACGGGAACTGGCGCGCGCCGGGGCAGCTGGGATCGGTGCTGTTGCTGCCGGCCGGGTCCATCCATTGCCAGTCGATGCCCTTGCCCTGCACCTTCAACGGCGAACTCGGCAGCCGCGCGAAGATGCCCGACCATACCCGCATCGCGCCGGTGGCGCCGTACAGGCCGGTCTGCTTGTTCTGGTCGTTGCCGATCCAGATCACCGCCAGATGATCGCCGGTGTAGCCGGCGTACCAGCTGTCCACGCCATCGTTGCTGGTGCCGGTCTTGCCGGCCGGGGTCAGCTTGCCCAGGCCGTCGCCGAGCAGCTGCCGCGCGGTGCCGTTGCTGACCACCTGCTGCAGCGCCAGCCCGACCAGGTTGGCGGCGACCGAATCGCCTTCCTGCGCCGGCGCCGGAGCCTTGTCGTAGCGCTTGAGCAGCTTGCCCTGCGGATCGAGCACGCCGCGCACCGCGTGCAGCGGCTGGATCTCGCCGCCGGAGGCGAGGAACTGGTACAGCTGGGTCATCGCGTACGGGCTCTGGTCGGTCGCGCCCAGGATCAGCGACGGATTGTTCTCGGCCTCGAGCCCGGCCAGCACCTTGATCAGCTGCGCCACCCGCTCCGGCCCGACCTGCATGCCGATCCGCACCGTGGCCTGGTTGTACGAATGCGCCAGCGCATCGACCACCCGCACCGTGCCGTGGCTGCGGTTGTCGGAATTGCCCGGGGTCCAGCGCTTGCCGCGGCTGAGCTGCACCGTCACCGGCGAATCGTCGACCCAACTGGCCAGCGAGTAGTGGTCCGGCTGCGCCAGCGCCAGCAGATACACGAACGGCTTGAGCAGCGAGCCGACCTGACGCTGCGCCTCGATCGCGCGGTTGAAGCCAGGCTGCGACACGTCGCGGCTGCCGACCACCGCCAGCACGTCGCCGTTGTGGGTGTCGGTCAGCACCAGCCCGGCCTGCAGCGGCGGGCGCTTCTTGTTGGTTTCCAGCGCGGTGAGGGTGCGGGTCACCGCGCCTTCGGCATAGGCCTGCGCCGACGGCGACATGCCGGTCAGCACGCTCAGCCCGGCGCCCTGCAGCGCGCTTTCCGGGTAGTCGCGCGCCAGCTGGCGGCGCACCAGGTCCACGTAGGCCGGGAAGCGGTTGGCCGCGACCAGTCCCGGATTGGCCGGCACGCCCAACGGCGCGGCCAGCGCCTTGCGGTAGGTGGGTTCGTCGATCAGCTCGCTCTCGCGCAGCTTGCCGAGCACGAAATTGCGCCGGTCCATCGCGCGCTCGGGGAAGCGCCGCGGGTCGTAGTACGACGGCCCCTTGACCAGGCCGATCAGCAACGCCACCTGCTCCGGCGGCAGCGAATCCAGTTCGCGCCCGAACCAGAATTCCGCGCCCGAAGCCACGCCGTGGATCGCCTGGCTGCCGCGCTGGCCCAGGTAGACCTGGTTCAGATAGGCCTCGAGGATGGTGCGCTTGTCGTAGCGCGCTTCCATGATCAGCGCGTACAGGATCTCGTTGAACTTGCGGGTGAGCGTCTGCTCCTTGCCGATGCCGAGCAGGCCGCTGCGCGCCAGCTGCTGGGTCAAGGTGCTGGCACCCTGCCGGCTCTTGCCGCCGGAGCGCACCATCACCCACGCCGCGCGCACCATGCCGCTGAGGTCGATGCCGTGGTGGTAGTTGAAGTCGCGGTCTTCCACCGCCTGCAGGCCGGTGACCAGCAGCTCGGGCACTTCGTCCACCCGCACCAGCCGCCGCTCTTCCTGTTTCTGCCCGTACAAGGTGGCGATGCGCGCCGGATCCAGCCGCGCGGCGGTCAGCGACTTGCGCGTCTGCGCATCGCGCAGCGCCGCCACGCGGCCGCCGGACAGGCTCACTTCCACGCGCCTGGGCGCGACCCGGCCGTCCACGTCGATATAGCCGCGGCTGGCGATGACGAAGCGGCTGCCGTCCTGCTGGTAGGTGCCGGGACGCTGCGCGCCGGCGTCCTCGCGGTAGCTGGCCGCGTCCAGTTCGGTCTTCAGCGTCTGCGCATCCATCGCCGTGTCCGGCGCCAGCCCCAGCGGGCGGGCGTAGACCCGGGTCGGAATCTGCCAGCGCAGTTCGCCGAAGCGCTGCGTCACCTGCTTGTTCAGATAGACCGTGTACGGGATCAGGAAGCCCAGGCCCAGCGCGGTGGCCGCCAGGCCCCAGGTGAGCAGGCGCCGGCGCCAGGGCGAGGCGCCGCTGTCGAGATCGTCGGTGTCCTGATCGTCGGTGTCGTTGTCGTCGTAGCGTCGTGGCACGGGGATGCGAGAATGTAAATTCCGGCGAGTCTAGCGCAGGCCAGCAGGCAGCGCGGCGCGGGGTCCCATTTGTTTAAGCTGGAGTTGCAACGGATGTCGATGTCCTGGGCGAACCTGCGCTACGCCCTGAACCGTTTTGCCGGCCTGTTGCGGCGCGGCCTGGCCAGCCTGCGCGCGCGCGGCTGGCGCAGCACCTGGCAGCGGCTGCGGGTGCATGCGCAGCCGTTGCCGCCGCCGCGGCGCACGCTGTTCGCGGTCGCGCCGCAGCCGTTCGCCGCCTTCGCGGTGCCGGCCAGCGACGCGCCGCTGGTCAGCATCGTGATCCCGGTCTACAACCACGTCGCGCATACCCTCGCCTGCCTGCGCGCGCTGGCCGCGCACCCGCCGGCGGCGGCCTGCGAGATCCTGGTGATCGACGACGGCAGCAGCGACGAGACCATTCACTGGCTGCCGCAACTCCAGGGCCTGCACTACCACGTACGCAGCCAGAACGGCGGCTTCATCGCCACCTGCAACGACGGCGCGGCGCGCGCGCGCGGACGCTACTTGGTGTTCCTCAACAACGACACGGTGCCGCAGCCGGGCTGGCTGGACGCGCTGCTGGACACCTTCGCGCAGGTGCCGCAGGCCGGCCTGGTCACCGCGCAGCTGCTGTACCCGGACGGACGCCTGCAGGAAGCCGGCGGCGTGGTCTTCGCCGACGGCAGCGCCTGGAGCTACGGCCGCTTCGAATCGCCGGACGATCCGCGCTACGCCTACCTGCGCGACATCGATTACGGCGCTGGCGCGGCGCTGGCGATCGAGCGCCAACGCTTCCTGGCGCTGGGCGGCTTCGACACGCGCTACATGCCGGCCTACTACGAAGACACCGACCTCGCCTTCGCCGTGCGCAAGGCCGGACTGCGCACCCTGCTGCAGCCAGCGAGCCAAGTGGTGCACGACGAGGGCACCAGCAACGGCACCGATACCGGCAGCGGCATCAAGGCCTATCAGGTGCGCAACCGCGGCGTGTTCGCGGCCAAATGGGTCGATGTGCTGGCGCAGCAGCTGCTGCCAGGCACCACGCCAACCCCGGCGCAACTGCACCGGCAGCAGCGCCAGGTGCTGATCCTCGACGAGGCGGTGCCGCAGCCGGACCGCGACTCGGCCTCGCTGCGCCAGCTCAACCTGATCCGCCTGCTGCTGCAGGAAGGCGCGCACGTGGTGTTCGTGCCCAGCGGCCGCGAGTACGCCAGCCGCCACAGCGAGGCGCTGCAGCGGCTCGGCGTGGAGGTGTGGTACGCGCCGTACCTGAAGAGCGTGAGCGGGTTCCTGCAGCAGCACGGCGCGCGCTTCCATGCGGTACTGCTGGTACGCCACCATGTCGCCCACGCCTGCCTGCCGCTGCTGCGCCGCTTCGCGCCGCAGGCGCGGCGACTGTTCGATACCGTCGACCTGCACTACCTGCGCGAGCGCCGCGGCGCCGAGCTGGCCGGCGACGCACGGCTGCTGCGCGAGGCCGAACGCACCCGCACGCGCGAGCTGGAGGTGATGGCCCAGGTCGATGTCACCGTGCTGGTCAGCGGGGTCGAGCGCGAACAGCTGCAACGCGAGGCGCCGCAGGTGCGCACCGCGCTGATCTCCAACCTGCACGAGGTGGCCGGACCGGGCCTGCCGTGGGCGCAGCGCCGCGATCTGGTGTTCGTCGGCGGCTTCCGCCATGCGCCCAACGTGGATGCGGTGCGCTGGTTCCTGCACGAGGTATTCCCGCCGCTGCGCGCGCTGCTGCCGGAGCTGCACTTCCACTGCATCGGCGCCGACATGCCCGACGACATCCGCCGTCTCGGCGCGGCCACACCCGGGGTGGAATTGCACGGCTACGTACCGGACATCGCCGCCTACATGGACGAGATCCGCATCGCGGTGGCGCCGCTGCGCTTCGGCGCCGGGGTCAAGGGCAAGGTCAACCTGAGCATGGCGCACGGGCAACCGGTGGTGGCCACGCCCTGCGCGGTGGAAGGCATGCACCTGCGCCACGGCGAGGACGTGCTGATCGCCGACAGCGCGCCGCAGTTCGTCGCCGCACTGGCGCAGCTGTACACCGACGAGGCGCTGTGGAACACGCTCGCCGGCAACGGCCTGCGCAACATCGCCACTCACTTCTCGCTGGACGCGGCGCGCGCCACGGTGCGGCAGGTGTTTCTGGACTAGGAGTGCTGCGATTCGTTGACGCCCGACAGAACCGGACAGAAGCGGCGCTGGCTGGAGTCGGGCCATCGACCGGATGCGCTACCGGTAAGGCGTCGCGGCTGAAGCCGCTCCTACAGAAGCTTGCAGCGAACTTGCTGGGTGCACTGTAGGAGCGGCTTCAGCCGCGACAAACGAAGCGGTGGATCCAACGGTTTCGGATTGCGTCCGAAGAAGCGCAAGCAGTATGCCGGCCAGCTTCTGCAGGAGCGGTTGCGGCGTCCTCGGGTAATCAACCGCGACAGAAACAGCAAGCTTTGGCGTCGCTGGCACTGGAGCCTCCTGCAAGGTCGGGCGCGACACAAAACCGCTCAACCCCCAGGCGACAAACTCCGCAAGCGGCGCTCGAACGCGGCGAGTTCCGGTGTGCCCGGATCGATCGCGCGGGCGCGGCGCAGGGCTTCGCGCGCGAAGTCGGCATCGCCGGCGCTCAGGCGCTCGTCGCCGACCGCGAGCCAGCGCTGCGCCAGGCGCCGGCGTGCCGCGGCTACGCCGTTGCCGCCCGGCGCCAGCGCACGCCAGGCGTCGTAGCACGCGCTCGCCGCCAGCACCCGATTGCCCCGCAACTCGTCGTCGAAGCAGCGCCGCAGCGCCGCCAGCACACGCTGCTCGGCACTGCGCACGCGCACATCGCGCGGCGCCAGCACCTGCGCCGCCTGCAGCGCGTCGTAGGCGCTGCTGCCTGGCGGGGTCAGCCAGTCGCCGCGCGCCTCGGCCGCCTGCAGCTGCGTCAGCACTGTCTGCAGCCGGCGCGCGCGCGCGGCGGGCGACAGCGGCGAATGCAGCGTGGCCTGGCTTTGCCGCGCACGCGTCAGCGCCTGCCGCGCGTCGGCCAGCGCACGGTTGTCGGGCGCTATCGCCTGCCCCTTCTGCAGCGCGCGCTCGGCCTCGGCGAAACGGAAATCGGCCGCGGCGCGCGTGGCCTGCGCCGCATACGCCGCGGCCACGCGTTCCTCGCCATCGCGCACGCCGGCCGCATCGGGGGCCGCGGCACGCAGCTTGGCCAGGGCGCGCGCCGCGGCGTCCGGCCGCTGCCGGCGCAGCGCGGCATCGGCTTCGCGCTGCAAGGCTTCCAGCGCGCGATTCAGCGCCGCCTGCGCCGCCGGCAGGTCGACGTGTCCGGGATCGTAGTCGCGGGCGCTGTCCACCAGCGCCGCGGCCGCCGCCACGTCGCCGCGCGCCAGCGCCGCCTGCGCGCGCTGCAGCAATTCCGACAAGGCATCCTCGCGACCTTCCAGTGCCTCGGTCCGTTCCGGTGCGAACTCCAGCACCTGCCGGTACAGCGGCAGCGCCGCGTCGGGCGTGCCGTCCAGGCGGCCCTCGCGCTGGGCCTGCGCCGCCTTTTGCAGCAGTTGGTCGAGCCCGGCATGCGCCGCCTCGCGCTGGCGCAAGGCGGCGTCGATGCGATCGGCGTCGGCGCGCGGCACCTGCAGCGCGCGCGCCAGCGCCAACGCCGAGCGCACCTGCGCATAGCGCCCGGCGGCCAGCGCCGCACGCGCCTGGCCGAGCGCGGCGCGGCCGGTCGCGGCCAGCCCGGCCCGCGCCTGCGAGCGGTCGCCGTCCAGCGCCAGCGCCGCCTCGTAGCGCTCGCGCGCGCCGCTGCCGTCGGCCGCGCTGAGGCGGCCGGCGCGCAATGCGGCGTTGCCCTGATCGAGCAGTTGCTGGATACGCGTTTCCGGCCACAGCAGATCGGCCAGCGGGCGGCGGAACACCACCAGGGTCATCGCCACCAGCAGCAAGGCCGCCAGCACGCAACGCCAGACACGGCGATCGCGCCACAGCGGCACCGACCGTTGCGGGCGCCGGCGTTCGTCCTTGATCTGATCTGGCGGCTTGCTCACCGCGCAAGCTTAGCGTGCGTGCATGGCAAGACCATGCATGCGCACGCAGCGCGCGGCCCGGGTCAGCCCAGACGCCGCGCCTCGTCCACCCCGGGCAGCGCGTCGAGCTTGCCGAGCAAGGTGGACAGCTGACCGTAGTCGCCGACCTTCAGCCGCAGCCGCAGCTGGGTACGGCCGCTGTCGCGCACGTTGTCGCTGTTGATCTCCAGCACGTGCGCGTCCTCCTGTGCGATCAGGTTGGTGATGTCCTTGAGCAGCCAGCGCCGGTCCATCGCCCGCACCAGCACGTCCACCTCGTAGCCGCCGCCGGCCTGGCCCCACTCCACCGGCAGCACCCGTTGCGGGTTGCTGGCGGCGAGCCGGGCGAAGGACGCGCAATCGACGCGGTGCACGGTGACGCCGCGGGTGCGGGTCAGGTAGCCGGCGATCGGCTCGCCGGCCACCGGCTGGCAGCAGCGCGCCAGTTGCACCAGCAGGTTGCCCACGCCCTGCACGGTGAACTTGGACTTGGCCAAGCCGCTGCGGCGCGCGGTCGGCCGCGGCAGCGCCGGCGCGGCTGGCTGCGCCGCAGCGCGTTCGGCCTCGTGCAAGGCGCGGCCGACCTGGCTGGGGCCGACGTCGCCCAGCGCGACCTGGATGTACAGCTCCTCGATGCCGTCGGCATGGAACTTCTTCGCCGCCGGCAGCAGATCGGCATGCTGCAGGCCCAGGCGCTTGAGTTCGCGCTCGAGCAGGTCCTTGCCGGCCTGCACGTTGCGCGCGCGATCGAGCTTGTGGAACCAGGCGCGCACCTTGTCGCGCGAACGACCGCTGGCCAGGTAGCCGTTGGCCGGCAGCAGCCAGTCGCGGCGCGGCTCGGCCTCCTTGCCGGTCAGGATCTCGACGCGGTCGCCGCTGCGCAGCTTGTGGGTCAGCGGCACGATGCGGTTGTTGACCTTGGCGCCGCGGCAGCGATGCCCGACCATGGTGTGCACGTGGTAGGCGAAATCCAGCGGTGTGGCGCCCTGCGGCAAGTCGATCACCTCGCCCATCGGGGTCAGCGCATACACCCGGTCCTCGACCAGTTCGGCATCCAGCGCGCCGGCCAGCCCGCCCTGCTCGCCGTCCTGCGACTGCTCCAGCAGTTGCCGCATCCAGGTGATCTTGCGGTCGAACGCCTTCTCCGCGCCCTTGCCGCCTTCCTTGTACTTCCAGTGCGCGGCCACGCCCAGCTCGGCCTGCGCGTGCATCTCGTGGGTACGGATCTGCACCTCGATCGTGCGCCCTTCCGGGCCGACCACGGCGGTGTGCAGCGAGCGGTAGTCGTTGGCCTTGGGCCGGGCGATGTAATCGTCGAACTCGCTGGGCACCGGCGCCCACAGCGCGTGCACCACGCCCAGCGCGGCGTAGCAGGCGGCGACATCGTCGACCATCACCCGCACCGCGCGCAGGTCGTACAGCTGGTCGAAGGCCAGCCGCTTCTTCTGCATCTTCCGCCAGATGCTGTAGATGTGCTTGGGCCGGCCGCTGATCTCCGCCTGCAGGCCCTGCTCGCCCAGCGCCTTGGACAGCAGCTTCTTGACCGCTTCGATGTAGCGCTCGCGCGCCACCCGGCTCTCGTCCACTTCGCGCGCGATGCGCCGGTAGGTGTCCGGCTCCAGGTGGCGGAACGCCAGATCCTCCAGTTCCCATTTCAGCTGCCAGATGCCCAGCCGGTTCGCCAGCGGCGCGTGGATGTCGCGGGTCAGCTGCGCCAGCGCGCGACGCTGCGCCTCGGGCAGCTTGTCGGCCACGCGCATCTTCGCCAGCTGCCGCGCCAGCAGGATCGGCACCACACGCAGGTCCTGCACGATCGACAGCAGCAGCCGGCGCAGGCCCTCGCTGTTGCGCCCGGCCTCGCGCCCGGCGTGCAGCGCCCAGACCTGGTCGGCCGCGTCCTGGCCGTCGAGCAGGCCGACCACCGCCTGCGCCCGCGCCGGCGGCGCGACCGGCAACTGCGCCAGCTGCGCACGCAAGCCGGGCAGGTCGAACAGCAGTGCGGCCAGCAGCGCCGCTTCGTCGGCGGACAGCAGCGCCAGCGCGTCCAGCGTATCGGCCAGCACCGGCCATGGCGCGCGCGCGGTCTGTTCCGGCTGCGCCTGCCAGGTCTGCAGCAGTGCCTCGCGCAGCGCGGGCGCCAGCGCAGCGGCGGCCGGACGCTGCAGCAGCGCCTCCAGGCCGGGATGGGGAGAGTGATTCAAGGACGGATGGTCGTGACGAAGCGGTGCTGCCTACACTAGCGCGCTTGCGCGCCTGGCCACAATTGCGCGCCGCGCGGACCGCCGCGACCGCATACGCACCGGAAGCTCATTGTGACCGGCTTGCGACTTGGCCGGCCTTACCGGAAATTTCACACCACCCGTAAGGGGCAAGCCTATTCTCGAAACCGACGCCGCGCTCCGCTGAAACCGATGTCGTCGTCGTCGCCCTGTGATCCCACCCGAAGAGGAACGCCCATGAAGAAGTGGAACAAGCCTGTGATCCGCGAAATCTGCGTCGGTGCGGAAATCAACTGTTACGCCTCCGGCGAGCTTTGATCGCGTGACAGCCCCGTTCCCGAGACGATGCGTGACCGGCCAGGCGCCGTAGACGGAGGCCGGATGCACCTCATCGTATTGGGATCGGCGGCCGGCGGCGGGCACCCGCAATGGAACTGCCACACACCCGCGAGCCTGCGGGCATGGCAACAGCTTGCGGGTGCCCAACGTCGTACTCAGGCCAGCATCGCGGTCAGCGCCGACAACCAGCGCTGGCTGTTGATCAACGCCTCGCCCGATTTCCGCCAGCAACTGCTGGCGACCCCGGCGCTGTGGCCGCAACGCGACCTGCGCCATTCCCCGATCGAAGCCGTGCTGCTGACCAGCGGCGAGATCGACCATATCGCCGGCCTGCTGTCGATGCGCGAAAGCCAGCGCTTCGACCTGCATGCCAGCGGCCGCGTGCTGGACCTGCTGGCGCAGAATCCGATCTTCGACGCGCTGCACCCGGCCTACGTGCAGCGCCATGCCTTCGCCCTGGACACGCCGCTGTCGCTGCTCGGCCTGCAGGTGACCCCGTTCGCGGTGCCGGGCAAGGTGCCGCTGTTCATGGAAAGCCGCCACAGCGGCGACCTGGCCGGCTCCGACGAGGAGACCTTGGGGCTGACCATCGACGATGGCCACCATCGCTTCCACTACATTCCGGGCTGCGCGGCCATGACCGACGCGCTGCGGGCACGCCTGCGCGGCGCCGAACTGGTGTTCTTCGACGGCACCCTGTGGCGCGACGACGAACTGGTGCAGCTCGGGGTCAGCGCCAAGACCGGCCAGCGCATGGGCCATCTCAGCATCGATGGCGAGGCCGGCACCCTGAGTACGTTCGCCGACCTGGACGTGGCACGCAAGGTCTTCATCCACATCAACACCACCAACCCGATCCTCGACGCCGGCTCGGCCGAGCGCGCGGCAGTGGCCGCGCACGGCTGGGACGTCGCCCACGACGGCATGGCCATCACCCTGTGAACACTCCCCCTGCGAGCATCCGCCCGTGAACGCATTGCTGAGCCCCGAGCAGTTGGAAGCGGAACTGCGCGCGATCGGCGCGCGCCTGTACCACGACCAGCATCCGTTCCACGCGCTGCTGCACAGCGGCCGGCTCGAACGCGGCCAGGTCCAGGCCTGGGCGCTGAACCGCTACGAATACCAGCGCTGCATCCCGTTGAAGGACGCGGCGATCCTGGCGCGGATGGACGATCCGGCGCTGCGCCGGATCTGGCGCCAGCGCATCGTCGACCACGACGGCAGCGCCGAGGGCGAAGGCGGCATCGCGCGCTGGCTGCACCTGACCGACGCGCTGGGCCTGGACCGCGAGCTGGTGCAATCCGGCCGTGCGCTGCTGCCCGGCACCCGCTTTGCGGTGCAGGCCTACCTGCACTTCGTGCGCGAGAAGAGCCTGCTGGAGGCGATCGCCTCGTCGCTGACCGAGCTGTTCGCGCCCGGCATCATCGGCCGCCGGGTCGCCGGCATGCTGCAGCACTACGATTTCGTCTCGCGCGAGGCGCTGGCGTATTTCGAACACCGCCTGCACGAGGCGCCGCGCGATTCGGACTTCGCCCTGGACTACGTCAAGCGCCACGCCGACACGGTGGAAAAGCAGCAACTGGTGCAGGACGCGCTGCGCTTCAAGTGCGGCGTGCTGTGGTCGCAGCTCGACGCACTGCACTTCGCCTACGTGCAACCCGGCGTGGCCTGGCCGGAGGCATTCGTCGCCGCACCGGCGCAGGCGGCGGCATGAGCGCCTTGGCGCCCGACAGCTGCCCGCGACTGGCGGTCGGCGTGCGCCTGCAGCACGACCGCACCCGCGCGCAATGGGTGCTGCTGGCGCCGGAACGAGTGGTCGAACTGGACGAGATCGCGCATGCGATCGTCTCGCGCTGCGACGGTGTGCGCTCGCTGGCGGCGATCGCCGCGGAACTGGCCACGGAGTTCGACGCCGATCCGGCCGAGGTCGAGCGCGACGTGCTCGAACTGGCCGCGGACCTGCACCGCAAGCGCCTGCTGCGCGCATGAACGCGACCGTGCCGCCGCCGCTGTCGCTGCTGCTCGAGCTGACCCACCGCTGCCCGCTGGCCTGCCCGTACTGCTCCAACCCGATCGCCCTGGCCGCCCTGCGCGAGGAGATGGACACCGCCGGCTGGCGCTCGGCGCTGGACCAGGCCGCGGCGATGGGTGTGCTGCAGGCGCATTTCTCCGGCGGCGAACCGATGCTGCGCAAGGACCTGCCGGAGCTGGTCGCGCATGCGCGCGGGCTGGGCCTGTACAGCAATCTGATCACCTCCGGCGTGGCCGGCGGCGCGCCGATGCTGGCGCAACTGGCGGCCGCCGGGCTGGAACACGTGCAACTGAGCGTGCAGGACGCCGACGCCGCCAGCGCCGACTTCATCGCCGGCTACCGCGACAGCCTGGCCAAGAAGCGCGCCTTCGCCGCCGCGGTCACCGCGCTCGGCCTGCCGCTGACGATCAACGCGGTGATCCACCGCCACAACGCCGAACGGGTGCCGGCGATGATCGAGCTGGCGCTGGAACTGGGCGCCGAACGCCTGGAAGTGGCCCACACCCAGTACTACGGCTGGGGCCTGCGCAACCGCGCCGCGCTGATGCCCAGTCGCGCGCAGATCGACGCCACCGTGGTCGCGGTGACCGCGGCGCGCGAACGGCTGCGCGAGCGGCTGACCATCGACTTCGTCACCCCCGATTACTACGCGCACCGGCCCAAGGCCTGCATGGGCGGCTGGGGCCAGCGCTTCGTCAACATTTCCCCGCGCGGCGACGTGCTGCCCTGCCACGCCGCCGAAACCCTGCCGGACATGGTGTTCGAAAACCTGCGCGAGCGGCCGCTGGCGGCGATCTGGCAGGACGGCGAGGCGTTCGCCCGCTACCGCGGCACGGCGTGGATGCCGGAGGTGTGCCAGGGCTGTCCGAAACGCGAGATCGACTGGGGCGGCTGCCGCTGCCAGGCGCTGGCGCTGAGCGGCGACGCGGCCACGCTGGACCCGGTCTGCGAGCGCGCGCCGGAGCATGCCGACCTGCAGGCGCTGGCCCAGCGCGAGGCGGCCGGCGCGGCGCCGGAATTCGTGTACCGGCGTCCGGCGCGGCCGCACGCCGCCACCGAGCCAGGCACCGGCTGAGCGTCGGATCGCCCTGTCCGCCTGCGCCAGCGGCGCTCGGCGGCGGCGTGGATGGCGCGCAACCCGGCATGACGGCGCGCCGCCACGCACCCGGCACCGGCGGTGCGGCTTGCGACTACACTAGCTCGCATCCCACTGCCCGGATCCCGCCATGCTGCTTGCGCGCCTCACTCCCCTGGTCCTGTGCGCGGCGCTCGCCGTGTCCGCCGCTCCCGCCGCCGCCCAGCGCACTGTCGCCGGCGACCTGCAGACGCAGATGTCGGCGCAGGAGTTCAAGGCCGCCGGGCTGGACAAGCTGTCGCCGCAGGAACTGACCGCACTGAACGACTGGCTGCAGGGCAAGGTCGCCAAGGAGACCGCGGTGGCGCTGGAGAAAGCCAAGGAAGAAGGCCGCCAGGAAGTGATCGTGAAGAACCGCGGCTTCTTCGACTTCGGCAGCCAGGAGCCGATCGAAAGCACCCTGGTCGGCGAGTTCACCGGCTTCTCCAAGGGCCGCCGCTACGTGCTGGCCAACGGCCAGGAATGGGAGCAGACCGAGTCCGCCAGCCTGAGCAGCGTGCGCCGCAGCGCGCCCAAGGTGCGGATCAAGCCGGGCATCGCCGGCGTGTGGTACATGCAGGTCGATAACTACAACACCCAGGCCAAGGTGCGCCGCGTCAAGTAAGGCGCATGCCGTGAACGTGCGCCAGCAACCTCGGCTGGGCCTGGCCGACGCCTCGCACAGCCTCGCCGACGCGCTGCGCCGGCGCTTCCGCGCCAGCGATGTCTGGTTCATCGCGCTGGCCCTGCTGGTCGGCCTGGTCGCCGGCCTGCTGACCCTGCTGCAGAGCGGCCTGGCGCACGGCGCGCAGGCCTGGCTGTACGGCCTGGACGTGGATGCCCGGCTCAGCGCGATGCCCGAACTGAGCCTGGGCCAGTTGCTGGTGCTGCCGCTGGGCGGGCTGCTGGTCGGCCTGCTCGGCATGGCCGCACGCGCGCGCAAGCGCCAGTTGATCGATGCGGTCGAAGCCAATGCGCTGTACGGCGGGCGCATGTCGATGCGCGACAACCTGATCGTGTCCGCGCAGACCCTGCTGTCCAACGGCTGCGGCGCCTCGGTCGGGCTGGAGGCGGCGTACACGCAGATGGGCGCGGGCAGCGGCTCGCATCTGGGACGGATCCTGCGCCTGCGCCGCGCCGACATCCGCACCCTGGTCGGCGCCGGCGCCGGCGCGGCCATCGCCGCCGCGTTCGGCGCGCCGCTGGCCGGCGCGTTCTACGCATTCGAGATCGTGATCGGCGCGTATTCGCCATCGGCGCTGGCGCCGGTGGCGGTGGCCTCGCTGGGCGCGGTGTTCGTGGCCCAGGCCGCCGGCGTGCAGCCGTACCTGCTGCCGGCCTCGGCGGCGTCCGCGCTGGAAGCGCGCGACTACGTGCTGTATGCGTTGCTCGGCGTGATCTGCGCGCTGCTGGCGGTGGCGGTGATGCGCCTGGTCACCGCGATCGAGCAGGCGGTCAACCGCAGCCCGCTGCCGCGCTGGGCGCGGCCGGTGGCCGGCGGCCTGATGCTGATCCCGCTGGCGCTGATCACCCCGCAGGTGCTCTCCTCCGGGCACGGCGCGCTGCACCTGGACCTGACCAGCCCGACCTCGCTGCGCTGGCTGGGCGTGCTGTTGCTGCTCAAGTGCCTGGCCTCTGGCATTTCCCTGGGTTTCGGCTTCCGCGGCGGCCTGTTCTTCGCCTCGCTGTTCATGGGCTCGCTGGTCGGCGGCCTGTTCGCCGGGCTGTTGAACCTGGGTACCGGCATGGCCCTGGTCGACGGCACCGCCGCCTCGCTGGCGGGCATGGCCGCGCTGGCCGCGGCGGTGGTCGGCGCGCCGATGACGATGGCGATGCTGGTGCTCGAGGGCACCCACGATTTCGTGCTGGCCAGCGCGGTGATGGTGGCGGTGCTGGTGGCCAACACCATCGTGCGCCAGGTATTCGGCTATTCGTTCTCGACCTGGCGCCTGCACCTGCGCGGCGAGACCATCAAGAGCGCGCGCGACGTAGGCTGGGTCAAGCACCTGAGCGCCGGGCGGATGATGCGCCAGGACGTGCACCCGCTCGCCGCCGGCACCTCGGTGGCCGAGTTCCGCCGCCGTTTCCCGCTCGGCTCGGGCGTGCGCGTGGTGCTGGAAGACGAACACGGCCACTACGCCGGGCTGGTGACGCTGGCCGCGGCCTACGCCGATGGCGTGAACGCCGACGCGGCCATTGCCGACTACGCCGGCAACCGCGACGTGGCGCTACGCGCCGAGACCGACGTGGTCACCGCGATGCGCCAGTTCGACCTGACCCAGAGCGACGAACTGGCGGTGGTCGACGCCGACGGCAAGGTGCTCGGCGTGCTGACCGAGAGCTTCGTGCGCAAGCGCTACGCCGAGGAGCTGGACAAGCGACAGCGCGAGCTGATGGGCGAGCGGGTGGATGATTGATCGGAGACTCGGGACTCGGGATTTTCGCAAGTGCGCCGCATGTTTGCTTTTCTGTAGGAGCGGCTTCAGCCGCGACGCTTTACCGATAACGCGTCGCGGCTGAAGCCGCTCCTACAGAAAAGCGAATGATCCACAGCTAGAAAAGTCGCTTTTTCTTCAAAGAAAGCGGCACTTTTTTCATCAAATCGCTTGACAGCGATTTGCGCAGGAACATCATCCTGTCGTCCCGAGTCCCGAGTCCCGAGTCCCGAGTCTCACCTCAACGCCGTAACTCTCTGCGCCAGCTTCTTCGCCGAGATCCCCGGCTTGGCGCCCAGTTCCTGCGCGAACAGCGACACGCGCAATTCCTCCAGGTCCCAGCGCAGTGCCTGCCACTGCGGATCGGCGCTGCGCCCGGCCGCGGCGGCAGCGGCCAGCGCATCCACGAACGGCTTCAGCTCCAGCATCCGCGCCTGGTCGCGCGCCGGATCGCGCTTGGCGCGTTCGGCGCGCAGGATCATCGCGCGCAGGTAGCGCGGGAACTGCGCCAGCGCGGTCGCCGGCGTTTCGCGCAGGAAGCCCGGATGCACCAGCGCCGCCAGCTGCGCGCGCAGGTCGTCGAGGTTGCCGCTGGCCCAGCCCATCAGCGGCGATTCCAGCTGCGGTTTCAGTTCCGCCGCCGCGCCCATGATCGCCTCGGCCAGCTTCAGCCGCTCCATCGCCTCGCCGAACAACTGCTTGCCGGCGGCATCGCGGCGCTGGGCGAAGCTGCCCGGGTCGCGGATCGCGTCCAGGCCATCTTCGAGCAAGGCATTCAACGCCGCATCGACCAGATCGCCGCGCAGCCGCTCCTGCGACTCGATCGCCGCATACAGCAGTCCGGTCTTCGGCGACACCGGCAGCTGCTTGCGCGCCTGCTTGACCTTGTCGGCCAGCGCGATCTCCAGCAGCCGGCGCACGCCGCGCGGATGCGCCGCCTCGGCCTGCGCACGGTCGGCGAAGATGCGCAGCGCCGCCGCCTCGCCTTCGTCCACCAGCGCCGGATACGCCGGCACCCCGGCTTCGCCCGGTACCTGCAGCGGGATCGGCGCGGACGGGAACTCGCGCAGTCCGTCCGCGGCCATCTCGCGCCCGGCGCGTGCGGCGAACGCCTGCCCGGCGCGGTCGCCGAAGCGCGCGCGCAACGCGTCCAGGTCGCGCGATTCGGCCAGCACCTTGCCGGCATCGTCGCGCAATCGCAGGTTCATGCGCAGGTGCGGTTCCAGCGCGCTTTCGTCGAAGTCCAGCGCGCTCAGCGCCGCGCCGGTGGCGCGTTGCAGGAAGCGCGCCAGCTCGCCGCGCATGTCGTCGGCGCTGGGCTGCGGGAACGCCTCGTAGAAGGCGCGGGCGAAGTCCGGCGCCGGCACGTAGTTGCGGCGCAGCGCCTTGGGCAGGCTGCGGATCAGCGCCGCGGCTTTGTCGGCGACGAAGCCCGGCGCCAGCCACGACAGCCGCGCCGCATCCAGCGCATTGAGCAGGTGCAGCGGCACCTCCAGAGTCACACCGTCGTCGGCCGCACCGGGTTCGAACTTGTAGTGCAGCGCCAGCCGCGCATCGCCCAGCGCGAAATACTTCGGATAGCGGTCGGCCTCGCTGCCTTCGCCCGGCAGCAGATCGGTCAGCGACCAGTGCAGCGCGCGCCGCTGCTCCGGCGGCAGCGCCTTCCACCACGCGTCCAGGCCGGCGGCCGAGTGGATTTCGCCGGGAATCCGGTCCAGGTACCAGCGCGCCTGCCAGTCCTCGTCGGCGACGATGCCGGCGCGGCGCAGCTTGGCTTCTTCCTCGTGCGCCTGCGCCAACACTTTCTGGTTGTCGGCGACGAAACTGGCACGGGTGTTGATCTCGCCCGGCACCAGGCCCTGGCGCACGAACAGCTCGTGCGCGCCGGGCGGGTCGATGCGGCCGTAATGCACCGGCTTCTTCGGCGCCAGCACCAGCCCGAACAGACTGATCTGCTCCGACGCCAGCACCTGCCCCTGCGCGCGCGACCAATGCGGATCGAAATGCTTGCGCGCCAGCAGGTGCGGCAGCTCGGCGATGACCCAGTCCGGCTCGACCGCGGCGTTGGTCATGCCCCACACCTTCTGCGTGTCCAGCAGCGTGGCCGGCAGCACCCACGGCGGCGGCTTGCGGGCAAGCGTGGAGCCGGGGAACAGCAGGAAGCGGCGCTGCCGCGGCGCCAGGAAATCGCCCTTCTCGGTGCGATGGCCGACCTGCGTCGGCAGGCCGGCGAGCAGCGCGCGGTGCAGCGCCTGGTAGGCGGCGGCGCGTTCGCGCTCGCTGGCACGTGGTGCGTCGTCGGTTTCGTTGGCGGGCGGCGCGGGCGTGGCAGCGGCCGGCGCGACCGCTGCCGGCTCGCTGCGCCCTTCGCGCGCCAGCCGCGCCGCGCGATGCAGCTGCCCACGCGTGGCGCGCGCGTTGGTCTCGGCATCGCGCGCGGGCGGCGGCGACGCGGCGCCGGCCAGCAACGGCAGCAGCGAGGCCGCCGCCGGCTCCTCGCTCCAGCCCAGCTCCTCGCACAGCAGGTGCAGTTGGCGATGCAGTTCGCGCCATTCGCGCATGCGCAGGAAACCGAGGAAGTTGCGCCCGCACCAGTCGCGCAGCTTGGACTGGGTCAGCTCCTCGTGCGCCTGCCGGTAGCCGTCCCACAGGCGCAGGATGCCGACGAATTCCGAGCGCGCATCGGCGAACCTGGCGTGCGCGTTGTCGGCCGCCTCGCGCGCTTCCGGCGGGCGCTCGCGCGGGTCCTGGATGCCCAGGAACGCGGCGATCACCAGCATCGGCCGCAGGCAACTATGCTGCTGCGCCGCCACAAGCATCCGCGCCAGCTTCACGTCCACCGGCAGCCGCGCCATCTTGCGGCCGATCTCGGTGAGCTTGCGCAGGCCATGGCGGTCGGGTTCGCCGACCGCGCCCAGTTCCACCAGCTGCTGCCAGCCGTCGGCCACCGCGCGCTCGTCCGGCGGCTCCAGGAACGGGAAATCCTCGATCCGCCCCAGCCCCAGCTGCAGCATGCGCAGGATCACCCCGGCCAGGCTGGAGCGGCGGATCTCCGGATCGGTGAATTCCGGCCGCGCCTGGAAATCGGCCTCGGCGTACAGCCGGTAGCAGATGCCCTCGGCCACGCGTCCGCAGCGGCCCTTGCGCTGGTTGGCGCTGGCCTGCGAGATCGGTTCGATGTGCAGCCGGTCCAGCTTCTGCCGCGGGCTGTAGCGCTTGACCCGCGCATAGCCGGGATCGACCACGTAGCGGATCCGCGGCACCGTCAGCGATGTCTCGGCGACGTTGGTGGCCAGCACCAGGCGCCGCCGCGGGCCGGGATTGAACACCCGGTCCTGATCGCTGTTGGACAGCCGCGCGTACAGCGGCAGCACTTCGGTCTCGCGGTACTTGCGCCGCTCCAGCGCCTGGTGCGCATCGCGGATCTCGCGCTCGCCGGGCAGGAACAGCAACACGTCGCCGCGCGGGTCGAGCCGGGTGATCTCGTCCACCGCCGCCACGATCGCATCGTTGACGGTGAGGCCGGGATTGGGGATTCGGGAGTCGGGATTCGCAACCGCAACGGCCGTTCGCGGCGAACGTTGGCCTTCTCGCGCTTCTGCCAATCCCGAATCCCCACTCTCCAATCCCGGCTCTTCCAGCGGCCGGTAGCGCACTTCCACCGGGAAGGTGCGGCCCTCGACGCTGATCACCGGCGCGCCGTCGAAATGCTCGGCGAAGCGCGCGGTGTCGATCGTCGCCGAGGTCACGATCACCTTCAGCTCCGGGCGCTTGCGCAGCAGCTGCTTGATGTAACCGAGCAGGAAATCGATGTTGAGGCTGCGCTCGTGCGCCTCGTCGACGATGATCGTGTCGTAGCTGGACAGCCAGCGGTCGCTGGCGATCTCGGCCAGCAGGATGCCGTCGGTCATGAACTTGATCCGGGTCTCCTCGCCGACCCGGTCGTTGAAGCGCACCTGGAAGCCCACCGCGCCGCCCACAGGCGTGCGCAGTTCCTCGGCCACGCGCGCGGCCACCGCGCGCGCGGCGATGCGCCGCGGCTGGGTGCAGCCGATCATGCCGGCGGCGCCGCGGCCTGCGGCCAGGCACAGCTTGGGCAGCTGCGTGGTCTTGCCCGAGCCGGTCTCGCCGGCGATGACCACCACCTGGTGCGCGCGGATCAGCGCCACGATGCGTTCGGCCTCGCGCGCGATCGGCAACTGCTCGTCCAGGGTGATCGCCGGCGCCGCCGCCGCACGCGCCTCGCAGCGCGCCCGCGATTGGCCCAGCGCCTGCTCGAACGCTGCCTCCAATGCGGGATTGCCGGGCGCGGCCTGCCAGCGCGACCATAGGCCGAACAGGCGGCCGCGGTCGCGGGTCAGCGCCCCGTCGATCGCGTCGCGGCGCTCGCGCAGGCGGGTGGACAGGTGTTTTTCGATAGTGCTCATCAATCGGGTGCCGTTGAACTTTGAATAACAGCGCATGCTTTAGTCTGTCTATTGTGACGCCATATCGTTCCCAACCCCTCAAGAGGATTCCCTGATGGCCAAGAGCAAGACCCCCGGCAAGACCAAGAGCCCCGCCAAGCAGGCCGCGTCCACCACGCCGCTGGCGGCGCTGGCGCCGTCCGCGCCCAACATCGATATCGGGATCAGCGGCGGCGACCGCAAGAAGATCGCCGACGGCCTGTCGCACTTCATGGCCGACGCGTTCACCCTGTACCTGAAGACCCACAACTTCCACTGGAACGTGACCGGGTCGATGTTCAACTCGCTGCACCTGATGTTCGAGACCCAGTACACCGAGCAGTGGGCGGCGCTGGACGACGTCGCCGAGCGCATCCGCGCGCTGGGCTTCAACGCGCCGGGTTCGTACAAGGAATTCGCCGCGCTGACCTCGATCCCGGAAGAGCCGGGCCTGAGCGACAGCGCCGACTGGCGCGAGATGGTGCGCCAGCTGGTGGTCGGCAACGAGGCGCTGTGTCGCACCGCGCGCAAGGCGCTCAAGACCGCCGACGATGCCGGCGACGACCCGTCGGTGGACATGCTGACCCAGCGCCTGCAGACCCACGAGAAGTACGCGTGGATGCTGCGGTCGCTGCTGCAATAAGCCCTGGGGCTTCGCCCCCTGGCGGGCTTACCCAAAGTTTCGCCGATGGCGAAACTTTGGGCCCCTGCTCACTCGCCTGCCACAACCCCGCGCCTGTCGGCGCGCCCCCTTGACTCAAGGGGGGCTTGCACGCTGGAAGCCTCTGCGCAAGAGGCCTCCTGCCTCACGTACATCCTGCATACTGACGCACCAGGGTCGCGGCCCGCCCACATGGACGTTCGATGAGTGCTGCGTATCCCTCGCTGCGTCGCCCGCTGCTGGCCATCGTGCTGGGATGCGTCGTCGCTATCGCGGCTGGCTTGTCCGCCGGCTTTTATGCGTTGTGGCAGCTCGGCGACTCGGGCGTGCCCACCAATGGCGGACATGGCCTGGTCACGTTGTTGCTCGCCGTGCTCACCGCGATCGGCTACAGCATCAGTTTTCTCGTCCCCGCGCTGAACTGGTTCGCCGGGGTATGGGCCGCGTGCGTCGCCCTGGCCCTGGCAGTGGACTGCTGCCAGCCGCAGCAGCGCAGCGTGCCGAAGATGACCGCACTGGCGCTGCTGGTGCTGCTGAGCGGCCTGGGCCTGGTGGCAATGGCGGTGCGGGCGCGCGGATACGACGCCGACGATACCGCGCAAGTGCTGGCGATGATCGCGCCGGTGCTGGCCTGCTCGGTGGCGCTGCTGGTCGCGTTGCCGGTGCTGCTGATAGGCCACTTCGTCGGCAGGCGCCGCGCGCGTCGGTCGATGCCTACGCACGCGACCGCTGGCGCCTGACATCGCGCTGCGTGGCAGCAGCGCACTGCCGCGCTTGACCTACGCGGTATCCTAGGCGCATGCAATCTTCCGCCCATTCCGTACTCGGCCGCGTGTTCGGCTACGACCAGTTCCGCGGTCCGCAGCAGGACATCGTCGAACACGTCGCCGCCGGCCAGGACGCGCTGGTGCTGATGCCCACCGGCGGCGGCAAGTCGCTGTGCTACCAGATCCCCTCGCTGCTGCGCGACGGCACCGGCATCGTCATCTCGCCGCTGATCGCGCTGATGCAGGACCAGGTCGAAGCGCTGCGCCAACTCGGCGTGCGCGCCGAATACCTCAATTCCACGCTGGACGGCGAGACCGCGCAGCGGGTCGAGCGCGAACTGCTGGCCGGCGAGCTGGACCTGCTGTACGTCGCCCCGGAACGCCTGCTGACCCCGCGCTTCCTGTCCCTGCTCGAACGCAGCCGCATCGCCCTGTTCGCGATCGACGAAGCGCACTGCGTGTCGCAATGGGGCCACGATTTCCGCCCCGAGTACCGGCAGCTCACCGTGCTGCACGAGCGCTGGCCGCAGATCCCGCGCATCGCCCTGACCGCCACCGCCGATCCGCCGACCCAGCGCGAGATCGCCGAACGCCTGGACCTGACCCAGGCCCGACACTTTGTCAGCTCCTTCGACCGTCCCAACATCCGCTACACCGTGGTGCAGAAGGACAACAGCAAGCGCCAGTTGCTGGATTTCCTGCGCGTGCACCGCGGCAGCGCCGGCATCGTCTACTGCATGTCGCGGCGCAAGGTCGAGGAGACCGCCGAGTTCCTGGCCAAGGAAGGACTCAACGCCCTGCCCTACCACGCCGGCCTGCCGGCCGAGGTGCGTGCCGCCAACCAGCGCCGCTTCCTGCGCGAGGACGGCATCGTGATGTGCGCCACCATCGCCTTCGGCATGGGCATCGACAAGCCGGACGTGCGCTTCGTCGCGCATACCGACCTGCCCAAGTCGCTGGAAGGCTACTACCAGGAAACCGGCCGCGCCGGGCGCGACGGCGAAGCCGCCGAGGCCTGGCTGTGCTACGGCCTGGGCGACGTGGTGCTGCTCAAGCAGATGATCGAAAAGGGCGAAGCCGGCGAAGACCGCAAGCGGGTGGAGCGGCGCAAGCTCGACCAACTGCTGGGCTATTGCGAATCGATGCAATGCCGGCGCCAGGTGCTGCTGGCCGGCTTCGGCGAGACCTATCCGCAGCCCTGCGGCAACTGCGACAACTGCCTGACCCCGGCCGCGGCCTGGGACGCCACCGTGGCCGTGCAGAAGGCGCTGAGCTGCGTCTACCGCAGCGGCCAGCGCTTCGGCGTCGGCCACCTGATCGACATCCTGCGCGGCAGCGACGGCGAGAAGATCAAGCAGTTCGGCCACGACCAGCTCAGCACCTACGGCATCGGCAAGGACCTGGACGCGCGCGCCTGGCGCGGCGTGTTCCGGCAGTTGGTCGCCACCGGGCTGCTGGAAGTGGACAGCGACGCCTACGGTGGGCTGCGCCTGACCGACGCCAGCCGCCAGGTGCTCAAGGGCGAACGCCAGATCATGATGCGCCGCGAGGCGCCCAGCCGCGGCCGCGAACGCGGCGACCGCAGCGGCAGCCCGCGTACCGGCGTCCCGGTGCAGCCGCAGGACCTGAGCCTGTTCAACGCACTGCGCGACCTGCGCGCCGGCCTGGCCAAGGAGCAGAACGTGCCGGCGTTCGTGATCTTCCACGACAGCACCCTGCGCAATATCGCCGAACAGCGCCCGACCAGCCTGGACGAGCTGGCCCATGTGGGCGGTATCGGCGGTACCAAACTGGCCCGCTACGGCCAGCAGTTGGTCGATATCGTGCTGCAGCAAGGCTAGCGGCAGTAGGCGGAAGACGGCGCTTGCCGCCGCATCGCGAAAGATGGCCGGCGCCGGCAAGAAAATTCCCCGGCGCCGACAGGCCGGGTTCAACGTGATATTGATAGCGTCGGCTCATGGTGGCGCGCAGCGGCGCTGCCGCCATCCAGTCCCTCTTTCCTTGGCGTACGTCCGATGAAACGATCCCTCCTGCTCGCCTGCGCCCTGCTCGCCGGCCCGGCAATGGCGCAAACCTCCGCCGACGGCGGTTCCGGCAGCAGCGACAGCGAAGCGGCCAAGCGCGCGCTGGACCTGAGCGTGCCGCAGCAGCCGATCACCTACGGCACCGACCCTGTGTACAAGGCCGATCCGCCCGGCGCCTACTACGGCGACACCAGCGGCACCTCGGCCTCGGCGCAGAAAGCCGCGGCCACCCAGGCCCTGGCCGAGGCCGAGCAGGCGCGCGCCGACCGCTGCAAGGGCGACGTGCACGGCAGCGTCGCCACCGGCTTCGGCTATTCCTCGCGCGGCGGCAACAGCAACTATCAGGCCGCCAACCTCAACCTGTGCAAGACCTACTACAACGACGACGGCAAGCCGCGCGAAGTCGGCATCAGCATCAGCGTGGGCCAGAGCGAAGGCCACGGCGGCTATTACGGCCGCGGCGGCTATGGCTATCCCTACGGCGGCTGGTAGCGGCTAGCCAGCCACGCAGGAGGGACTGCGTGCTTGCGCCAGCATCGCGCGCGCATGCACCCGTCGCACCGAGGTCTAGGCAACCAACGTTTCGGCATGCGCGCCAGCCAGCGCATGCGCCAAGCCAAGCTCCGCGCCGCGCCGCGCAGGAGAATTCGCCGTGACGGGATCAGCAGGCGAAACGTCCACTTCCGCCGCCTCCCCGCATCCGTCGCCAGACCAAAGCACGTCGCGACGTGCGCGCGGCAACACACGAACCCGTGCATTCCACGCCTGCGCCGTGCAGCAGCCGCCACTCAGATCAGAAATCCAGGCTGTAGCCCACCGTCAGCGTGCGCCCGCGCCCGGCGAAGTAGCGGTCCGGTTCGACCAGCGCGCTCTGCGAGTAGTAGGTGATGTACTGGCGATCGAGCAGGTTGGCCACGGCCAGGCGCAGTTCGCCCTGGCGCAGCCGGTAGTTCAGCGCCGCATCGACCAACGCGTAGCCGCTGAAGCGCTTTTGCGGATCGTCGAAGCTGCGGCTGAACGCGTATTGCGCCTGTACGAAGCTGGACAGCCGCGGCGTCCATTGCGACGACCAGCTGCCGATGACGCGATTGGGCGCGATGTTCAGCCCGTCCAGATGCGCGTCCAGGCTGCCATTGCCGTCGCTGTCGTAGCGCCCGCGCGTGTACGCATAGGCCAGGCCGAGGCGCTGCCGCTCATTGAGCCGGTACTTGGCGCTGGCGTCCACGCCCTCGATGCGGGTCTTCTCCCGCGCCATCTGGAACGCGCCGTCCACCGCGATCACCCGGGTGCCGTAGTCCGAGCGCGACTGGAACACGCCGACATCGACATCCCACGCCGCGCCGCGCAGGCGCGTGCCCAGTTCGACATTGCGGGTCAGCACCGGCTGCAGCGCACTCAGGCTGGCGACGCTGGTGCCGGGCGTGTTGATCGAGCGCAGCACGCGGCCCACGTCGGGCATGCCGAAGCCTTCGGAATAGCTGGCGAAGACGTTGAAGCGCTCGCTCGGCGCCAGCACCGCGCCGGCGTTGTACAGCGTCTCGGCGAAGGACAGGCTGCCGCCCTGCACCTGCACCCGGTTGTAGCGGGCCAGGGTCTGGTAGCTGTCGATGCTCAGCTTCGCGTCTTCGTGGCGCACGCCGCCATGCACGGTCAGCTGCGGCAGCAGCCGGTATTCGCCCTGCACGAACGCGGCCAGGTCGCGGTACTCCGACTCGGGCACATAGGTGCGGCCGGTGCCGTACAGGTCCTGCTTGCCGCTGTCCCATAGGGTGTCGAAGCCGCCGGTGAGCTTGAGCCGGCCATCGAGCAGATCGTCCTTGCCGAGGCTGGTCTTGGACCCCCACTTGGACGCGACCGAACGCGACTGGTCGTACAGCGTGCCATTGGGCGCGATACGCGGATCCTGGAAGGTCGCCGAGTTGTCGGCGCCGAACAGGCCTTCGAATTCCTGATTGAACACCATCGCCTTCAGTTCCATGCCCGCCAGGTCGTGATGGGCATAGGACAGGCCGGTGGTCCACACGTCGTTCCATGGCGGCGTGCCTTCGGGCCGGCCGCGCACCGACGTAGTCGGGATGCCGAGATCGCGGTCGCCGGCCACGCCGAGGTACTCGGCCTTGGACTTGATCCGGTAGCGGTTGGAACTGAACTGCAGCTCCTGCCGGTCGTCGATCCAGTAGCCCAGCTTGGCGTGCACGTCGTAGGCGCGCGTGGCCATCAGATCGCCCTGAGTCACGTCGGTGCCGATCGCGCGCCCGTCGCCGTCCAGGTACAAGCCCTGGTCCTCGTAGCCGACCGCGAGCAGGTAGTCGAGCTTGTCGCGGCGCCCGTCGATGCGGTAGCTGGTCCTGTAGCCCGTGGTCTCGGCATCGACGTCGGTGGTAGGCACGGTAGCCTGCACCTCGACATGCTGGTTGAGCGCGCCCGGCTGCGGGCGGCGCGTGACCAGGTTGATGGTGCCGCCGGTGGCGCCCAGGCCGTTCATCGCGTTGGCGCCCTGGATCACCTCGATGCGCTCGACCATCGCATAGTCGATGGTGTGCGCTTCGCGCCCGGTCGGGCGCAGCGGATTGGACTGCGGGATGCCGTCGACCAGGATCAGCGGCGTGCGTCCGCGCAAGGTCTCGCCGCTGCCGTTCATCTTGCCGCGGCTGGGCGTATACGACGGCAGCAGGCTGGACAGCAGATCCGACGAATTGCTGCTGATGCTGAGCTGCTGGGCGATCTCCTGCTGGTCGATCACCACCACGGTCTGCGGCGCCGTATCAGCGGGTTGGTCGGTACGCGATGCGCTGACGACCACGGCGTCCAGCGTTTGCGTGGAGGGCGACTGCGCCCGGGCATCGGGAATGGCGGCCGTCGCCGGCAACATCGCGGCGAACAGGGAAAGCGGCAAACGCATCAACGGGTCCTTGGGGACGAGACGGCACCATCCAGGCGCCGCCGACTAACGAGAATGATTATTATACGCGAAGACATGATTCGGCCGCCGTCGTCCCCGTATCGCAACTCCGCACTCGCGCTGGTCCGGCATGGCGCCAACGGCACAACCGCGTCACCATGTACTTTCCCGTCCAGGATCGATCTCCATGTCCAACCTCGTTGACCTGCGCAGCGTCAGGGAACGCGAGCAACGCCGCTACGACGCCGCGTTGGACGCGGCCGAACAGTGCATCGCCGACAAGGGTGTCGGCGCGACCACCTTCGAACTGATCGCCGAGACCAGCGACGTCTCCTGCAGCGCATTGCGCCGGCGCTTCGGCGACAGGCGCGGATTGGTGCGGGCGCTGATGGAGCGCAGTTACGAGAGGTCGCTGCGCGCGATGTGGACGACCGAACGGCCGCCGCACCTGGACGCGACCGACTTCATCGCCGGTACGCTGGAAGAATGGCTGCTGTCCGAGGTCGACGAGCGGCGGTTGAGGTTCAACCTGGAAATGGACCTGGCCGCCGCGCGCGACCCCGAGCTGACCGCGTATGCGCGGCGTCTGGCCGTCTCCCTGGTCGAACATCTCGGCAACATGCTCAAGCGTCTGTTGCGCGAACACGGCAGCTGGAACGGCAGCGAGCAGGAATTCCAGGCGCGCGTCTACGCGGTCGCGGCGATGTGCGCTGGTCTGCAACTGATGATGATGGGCGTGGAACTCAAGCGCATGCACCTGCAATTGATCCTCAGCGAAAGCCTGGCCGGGATGCTCAGGAGCGCGCCCGCCTCCGCGTAGCGGCCACGCGGGGCCGGCGCTTCGCTTGCAGCTGCTTGCCGCTGGCGTAACCGCACCCGGCGCGTGCCGTTGCAGTACTTCGCATTGCGGCCGAGCGCGTCAGCCGAGCGGTCGCAGCAGCAGCAATAGGCAGAGCACCAGCATGAACACCGCGATGCAGGCGTCCAACACCCGCCATGCGCCGGGCTTGCGGAACAGCGGCTGCAGCAATCGCGCGCCATAGCCCAGGCTGCAGAACCAGGCCACGCTCGCCAGGCAGGCGCCGCACGCGAACGCCCAGCGCAGCGCGCCCGGATAGCGGGTGGACAGGCTGCCGAGCAGGACCATCGTGTCGAGGTACACGTGCGGATTGAGAAAGGTAAAAGCCAGGCAGGTCAGCAACACACGGCGCCAGCTCGCCGGCACCTCGCCCTGCGCCTTCAATGCACCGGCACCGCGCCAGGCGCGTCGCGCCGCCTTCAGGCCGTAGACGCCGAGGAAGGCCGCGCCTGCGTAGCGCAGCAGCTGCAGCAGTGCGGGCCATTGCTGCACCAGCGCACCGATGCCGGCGACCCCAAGCACGATCAAGGCGATATCCCCGAAGGCGCAGACCGCCACCACCATGCCCACATGCTGCCGCTGCAAGCCCTGGCGCAGCACGAACGCGTTCTGCGCGCCGATCGCGACGATCAAGCCGGCACCGGCGATGAAGCCGGCAAGCGATGCTTCGAGAATCATGAGGATGGCCAGGACTGCGGGAAGCGCATGCTGGCCTGGGCAGGGTGATTAGCCAAACTAAATATTCTGTAGGCTATGAAGAAATTCTAACCGGCTGGATGCATGGACCTGCTTCATCCGCAATTGTCTGCCTTCGCCGCCGTGCTCGACGAAGGCAGCTTCGAGGCGGCCGCGCGCCGGCTGTCGCTGACGCCGTCGGCGGTCTCGCAACGGATCAAGGCGCTCGAGGACCGCCTCGGGCAGGTGCTTGTGGTGCGCCAGTCACCCTGCCGGCCGACGCCCGCAGGCGAAGCGCTGCTGCGCCGGGTGCGGCCGATGCAGGCGCTGGAGGCCGAGGCGATGGCCGATTTCCGGCCGAGTGCGGCCGACGCCGGACCCGCGCGCAGCATCGCGATCGCGGTCAACGACGACTCGCTGCAGACCTGGTTTCTCGCCGCGCTGTCGGCCCTGCACGACGCGCACGGTTTCCTGTTCGACGTGCACGTGGACGACCAGGACCACACGCTGGAGCTGCTGCGCAACGGCACCGTGCTCGGCGCGGTCACCTCCGCGAGCAAGCCGCTGCAGGGCTGCAACGTGCATGCCCTGGGCAGCATGCGCTACCACGCGATCGCCTCGCCGGCGTTCGTCGCGCGCCACTTCGCCGCAGGATTCACAGCGGCGGCGCTGGCACAGGCACCGATGATGGTGTTCAACCGCAAGGATGCGCTGCAGGCCCGCTTCGTGCGGCGCATCACCCGCACCCGCCTGAGCCCGCCCATCCACTACCTGCCGACCTCGACCGGCTTCGTCGAAGCCGCCGCGCGCGGCCTCGGATGGTGCCTCGCTCCCGAGCAGATGCTCACGTCCGGATTACGCGAGAAGCGGATCGTCGTCATCGATCCGCAGCGCTGGCTCGACGTGCCGCTGTATTGGCAGCACGCGGCGGTGCGCTCAAGCGTGCTGCAGCACATCGGACAGGCGCTGCGCACGGCGGCGCGCGGCATGCAGGGTGGCCGGCAACGCGTTTGAACCGAGCGTGCTCAGTTGCTGCGCTTGTCGCGACCGAAGCACTTCGCACAGTGACTTGCGGTCAGGCACCCAGGTTCACGGCAAAGAAGCTTCGACTACGAAAGCTGCCTGCGGATTCATTCGACGTATCACGGCGCCGCACTCACTGCGGCAACCAAAGTTCCGCGTTCCCGTTCACTGCGAGCGTTCTCAGGCGTGATTCAGGAGGCTGTGGCGAAACCAGCGAAGACGATGCTTGAATCGCTGATCGAATTGGTGGGCCGTGATGGATTCGAACCATCGACCAAAAGATTAAAAGTCTTCTGCTCTACCGACTGAGCTAACGGCCCAAAACAATGCCCCGGCCTTGCGCCGGGGTGCGTATTCTACCCCAGCCCCGCGTCAACGCGAAATCAGGCGTAGCGGGTCGGGTCGGCCACGCCGGCATCGGCGAAGCCGGCGGCGCGCAGGCGGCAGGCGTCGCAGTGGCCGCAGGCGCGGCCGTCGGCATCGGCGCGGTAGCAGGACACGGTGAGGCCGAAATCCACGCCCAGGCGTTCGCCTTCGCGCACGATGTCGGCCTTGCTCATGCGCTGCAGCGGCGCGTGCACGCGCAGCCCGGCACCTTCCACGCCGGCCTTGGTCGCCAGGTTGGCCAGGGTCTGGAACGCGTCGATGAACTCGGGACGGCAGTCGGGGTAACCGGAATAGTCCACCGCGTTGACGCCGCAGAAGATGTCCGCCGCGCCCAGCACCTCGGCCCAGCCCAGCGCCACCGACAGCATGATGGTGTTGCGCGCCGGCACGTAGGTGATCGGGATGCCCTCGCCGCCCGCGTCCGGCACATCGATGTCGTCGGTCAACGCGGAGCCGCCGATGCTGCGCAGGTCGACGTTGACGGTCTTGTGCGCCACCGCACCGAGCGCGGCGGCCACGCGCGTGGCCGCGTCCAGTTCGGAGGTATGCCGCTGCCCATAGCTGACGCTCAGCGCATGCACGGCATAGCCCTGCTCGCGGGCGATGGCGACGACGACGGCGGAATCCATGCCACCTGAGAGTAGGACGACGGCGTTTTTCATTGGAGGGCCGGGATTTGGGATTGGAGATTGGGGATTTGCAAAAGCTACAGCACGCGATCGGACGTCGGCGAGGGCTTCTGCGAATCCCCAATCCCGAATGCCCAATCCCGGCTTCTTACCGGCCCGGCTCGTCGTTCCACAGCAGCTTGTGCAGCTGCATCTGGAAGCGCACCGGCAGGCGGTCGGCGACGATCCAGTCGGCCAGGTCGCGCGGCGCCAGTTCGCTCTTGCTCGGCGAGAACCACACGGTGCAGCGTTCGTGCAGGCGGTGTTCGGCGACGATCGCGCGCGCCCAGTCGTAGTCGGCGCGGCCGCACAGCACGAACTTGATCTGGTCGTGGGCGGTCAGCAGCGGCAGGTTCTCCCAGCGGTTGCGATGCGCTTCCTGCGAGGCCGGGGTCTTGATGTCGAGCACCCGCGATACGCGCGGGTCCACTTCGGCGATGTCCAGCGCGCCGGATGTTTCCAACGATACGTCGTAGCCGGCGTCGCACAGTTGCTCGAGCAGGCGCAGGCAGCGCTTCTGCGCCAGCGGCTCGCCGCCGGTCACGCAAACATGGCGCACGCCATGGCGCGCCACTTCGGCCAGGATCGCGTCGATGTCCCACCACTGCCCGCCGTGGAAGGCGTAGGCCGTGTCGCAATAACTGCAGCGCAGCGGGCAGCCGGTCAGGCGCACGAACACGGTCGGCCAGCCGGCGCTCTCGGCCTCGCCCTGCAGCGACAGGAAGATCTCCGTCAGCTTCAGGCGCGGCAGCGGGCTTTGTACGATATCGCTGGGAACGGCGGCCATGGCGGGAAAGTATGCCCCCGCGACGATGGCGGCAGCGTTCGGGGGCTCAGCGCAACTGCTGGCCGATGCGGATCGACTGCAGGCGGTCCTGCGCGGTGCGCGCGGCATCCGATCCCGGATACTGGCTGATCACCTGCTGCAGGGTCTGCTCGGCATCCTGGGCGCGGCCTTCGCCGTACTGGGACAGGCCCAGCTTGAGCAGGGCGCCGGAGGCCTTGTCGTGGGTCGGGTAGCGGCCGATCAGGTCGCGGAACTGCGCCTCGGCCAGCGGGAAATTCTTGGTGGCGTAATAACTCTCGCCCAGCCAGTACAAGGCATTGGGGGCGTAGACGCCGTTCGGGTACAGCTCGAGAAAGCTCTGGAACAGATTCGCCGAGTCGGCGTACTTGCCGGCCTTCAGCGCATCGAAGGCGACGTTGTAGCTGGTGCGCTCGTCGCCGCTGGCGGCGAGCGTGCCGGCGTCGCCATGCACCGACGGCGGCCGTTCGGAAACGGCGGCAGCCGGCTTGGCAGCGGGTGCGGAAGCGGCGGGTGCGGCAGCCCCAGCCGGCGGCAACGGCGGCGTCGCGCCACCCTCGATCCGGTTCAGGCGACCGTCCAGGTCCAGGTACTGGTCCTTGGCGCGCTGCTTGAGTTGTTCGTTATCGTGCTGCAACTGCTCGATCGTGGCTTCCAGCGACTGCACCTGCGTCCGCAGCTGGTTGAGCTGGTTCAGCATGTCGGTGTTGCCCTGGGTGTTCATTGCCTGCTGCTCGAGCGCGGAGACGCGATCGGCAAGACTTGCGCGCTGCGCATGAGCCGGCGCGGCGGCCACCAGGGCCGCCGCGACGATCATCGATGTGAGGACACCGATACGCATCTATTACTGAGCCGTGTACACGATCTCGACGCGGCGGTTCTGCGACCAGCAGGACTCGCCCGACTCGGTGCACACCGGACGCTCTTCGCCGTAGCTGACCACGGTCAGCTGCGCAGCCGAACCGCCGGCAGCCTGCAGCGCCGAAGACACGGCGTTGCCACGACGCTCGCCCAGGCCCATGTTGTACTCGCGCGAACCGCGCTCGTCGGCATTGCCCTGCAGGGTGATGCGCGAGGACGGACGGTCACGCAGGTACTTCGCGTGGCAGGCCATGATCGCCTGGAACTCCGGCTTCAGCGAGTCCTGGTCCAGATCGAAGTAGACCACGCGCTGGCGCAGGCAAGCATCGGTATCCAGATCGCCCGGGCCGTACAGGCCGGAGGTCGACGGGCCGGTCGGGGTGGTGGAACCGGTGGTGCCGGTGGTGTCGGTCTGGGGAACTTCCTTGACCTTCTTGGAGCAGCCGGCCAGAGCTGCAACGGACAACAGCGAAACAAGCAGTACGCGGGTGGTCTTGTTCATGGGGATACCTATATGGCTCCTGAGCCGAAAGGGGGTTCAACGCAGCGAAATATTAACATCAAACTTACGTGTCAACGCGCAGTCCGATACGGCGACCACGACGGCTCGCGCACATCGCCGTCGGCCAGGACCAGGCGCTGGCGCACGCGGGCATCGGCCGAGACCGCGTAAAGCACCCCTCGCCCGCCTTCGCGGGCGGCGTACAGGACCATGCTGGCGTTCGGGGCGAAGCTCGGCGATTCGTCCAGCGACCCCGTAGACAATGTGCTCCAGCGCGGCGAACCCAGGCTGCGGTCCATCATCGCGATCTTGTAGGTGTTGCCGCTGCCCTGGGCGACGGCGATCTTGTTGCCGTCGAAGGACACGCTGGCGGTGGCGTTGTAGTTGCCCTGGAAGGTCACGCGGTTGGCGCTGCCGCCGGTCGCCGCTACCTGGTAGATCTGCGGCCGGCCGCCGCGATCGGAGGTGAAGTAGATGCTGCTGCCGTCCGGCGCCCAGGTCGGCTCGGTGTCGATGCCGAAGTGGTTGGTCAGCTGGGTCAGCTGCTTGCTGCCCAGGTCCATCACGTAGATCTCCGGGTTGCCGCTGCGCGACAGCGCCAGGGCCAGCTTGCGGCCGTCCGGCGAGAACGAGGGCGCGCCGTTGATGCCACGGAAGCTGGACACCAACTGGCGGGCGCCGGTGGAGATGTCCTGCAGGTAGATCGAGGAGTTGCCGCGCTCGAAGCTCACGTAGGCCAGCTTCTTGCCGTCCGGGCTCCAGTTCGGCGACAGCAGCGGTTCGGCCGAGCGCACGATGGTCTGCGGGTTGTAGCCGTCGGAGTCGGCGACCATCAGCGCATAGCGCATGGCGCCGCCCTTGCCGCTGGCGGTGACGTAGGCGATGCGGGTCCAGAACGCGCCGCGCACGCCGGTGATCTTCTCGTAGATCGCATCGGCCATCTGGTGCGCCACGTCGCGCATCGCGCTGGCGCGCGCGGTCATCGCCAGGCCGAGCATGCGCTCGCCCTTGGCCACGTTGAACAGTTCGTACTCGACCCGGTAGGTGCCCTCGCCGGCATCCATCACCCGGCCGGCGACCAGGTAATCCTGCTTCAGCGCGCGCCAGGTGGCGTACTGCACTTCGCTGCCGCGGGTCGGGCGCTCGACGATCTGCGCCTCGGGCAGGTTGCGGAACTGGCCGGAACGGTCCAGGTCGGCGCGGACCACCGCGGACACGTCGGTGGACGGTGCGGCGGCCGAACCCTGGTAGGGCATCGGCACGACGGTGATCGGGGTCGCCGACGCGTTGCCGCCGACGATGTCGATTTCCAGGCCCTTGTCCTGCGCGGACGCGGCCAAGGGGAGCAACAGGGCAGTCAGGACGGCAAGCCAGCGCGGCAGTTTCTTCATGGGTCGCTCAGCGGTACTCGGGAAGGCGCAAGAGATAGCAATGCGCGGGTGAACGTATTCGCAATCATGAACCATCGAGATGTGAAGCCGATGGCAGGAAGCGCGGATTATCGCCTATCGCACCGCCGCCCGGGGAGTTCCCGGGCCTCGCCAGGCCCGGACGCGGGCTTTTTGGACCCGGGACAGGGGGCGTACGCATCCCGAATCCCCAATCCCGAATCCCTAATCCCGGCTTCTCAGCGATCCTGCGCAGTGAAGTTGAAGGTCAGGTCGCGCGCGAACACCGATTCGAAGCCCCGGTACGGCAGCGGCTGCGCTCGCAGCACCGCGGCCTCGATCGAGCGTCGGCCCGCTTCGTCGTAGGGACAGTCGGGGCTGACCTTGGCCTCGATCACCTGCCCGCCGACGATCTGCTTGATCGCGATCTTGCACTTCTGCCCCAGCGGCACCGAATCCGGGCGCACCCACTGGCTCAGCACGGCCTGCTGGATCGCCGCGGCGTACTTGGCCGACAGATCGGTATTGGTCCCGTTCTGACCGGGCGCGGCCTGCGGCGTGGACGCGGCGGTGGCCGAGGCCTGCTTGGCGCGCACGTCGGCCAGCTGGCGCAGCTTCTGCTCGGCCAGCTTGGCTTCGCGGTCGGCCTGCTCGCGCTGCTTGCGGATGTCGGCGATCTTCTTCTGCCGCTCCTCTTCCTGCTGCGCGGCCAGGCGCTGCTTCTGCTCGGCCTCCTGCTGGCGCTTCTGCTCGGTCAGGTCGATCTGCTCCTGGCGGCGCTTGGCTTCCTGCTCCTGCTTCTCCTTTTCCTGCGAGATCGCGGTGCGGCTGGCGCGGTCCTGGTCGACCTTGTCCGGCACCGGGATGAAGTCCTGCGCTTTCTGCTGCTGCTCGGTCGGCGCCTGCTGCGGCTTGGGCACGGGCACCGGTTGCGGCGGCGGCACGGTGTCGTCCTCGGCGACGTCCTTGACCGGTTCGGGCAGCGGCTCGGGCAAGGGCTTGGGCGCGTCCTGCACCGCCTTCTGCGCCGAACGCACGTCGGCGGCCGAGACCACAAGCGAGGCCTCGACCATCGGCGACCCGGCCGCCGGCTCCACCTCGCGCACCGGCGACCACCACCAGGCAAGGAAGAACAGCAGCCCGAGCAGCACGTGCACGGCCAGCGCGAGGAGCACGCCGACGATCAGGCCCTGGTCGCTGTCCTGTTCGCGGGGCGGTCGGGAATCGGCTTCAGCGTGCATTGGTACCGGGCTGGCTCATCAGGCCCACCTTGGGAACGCCGGCCTGCTGCAGCATGACCATGGTGTCCATGACCAGCTGGTAGTTGGAATTGCCGGGCGCGGCGACGAACACCGGCACATCCTTGTTCTGGCCGACGAAGGCCTGCATCTTCGCCTTCAGTTCCGGCGCGCCGATCTTCTCCGGCTTGCCGTCCTGCAGGGTCAGCGTGTAGCGGCCCTCGGCGTCGACGCTGACGATCACCGGGTCCTTCTTGCTTTCCACCGAACGCGCGGTGGAATCGGGCAGGTCCACGTCCACGCTCAGGCTGAGCAGCGGCGCGGTGACCATGAAGATGATCAGCAGCACCAGCATGACGTCGATGTACGGCACGACGTTGATCTCGGACTTGAGCTTGCGGCGCTTGCGGCGGGAAATGGCGGCAGTCATGCGGGAATCCTGGGGTCGTGGGCGGAGCGCGCGGCGGCGCTCAGTCGCCGCTGGCCTGGCGCTGCAGGATGGAGCTGAACTCTTCGGAGAAGGTCTCGAAGCGCACCGCCATCCGCTCGACCCGGGTAGTGAAGCGGTTGTACGCCCACACTGCCGGGATCGCCACGAACAGGCCGATGGCGGTGGCGAACAGCGCCTCGGAAATGCCCGGCGCGACCGCGGCGATGCCCGCCTGCTGGCCGCTGTTGAGCATGTCGTGCATGGTCACCATGATGCCGAACACGGTGCCGACCAGGCCGACGTACGGCGCGGTGGAACCGATGTTGGCGAGCAGTTCCAGGTTGCGCTCCAGGCGGTCCACTTCGCGCGCATAGGTGGCGCGCATCGCCCGCTGCGCGCCTTCCAGCTGGATGCGCGCGTCGAGCTTGCGCTTGTCGCGCAGGCGGGTGAATTCGCGGAAACCGGCCTCGAAGATCGCCTCAAGTCCGCCGACCACGCGGTTGCGGTCGGCCGCCCCGGCGTAGAGCTTGGTCAGGTCGGTGCCGGACCAGAAGCGGTTCTCGAAGTCGTCCGCGTCGCGGTTGGCCTGCTTGAACACCCGCGCCTTGCGGAAAATGATCACCCAGCTGATCAGCGAGCCGAGCAGCAGCAACAGCACGATCACCTTGACCGGCAGGCTGGCCTTGATCAGCAGATCCAGGTAGTTGATGCCGCCATGGGCGGCGGTGCTGGCGACGGCCTGCGCGGCGGTCTGGGTCACGTCCTGCGGTAGCGCCTCCGCCACCGTGTCCTGCAGGGCCAGGAGCAATGCGATCATCCGTCGTTCCTCAGTAATGCTGCTTCAGTGATTTCGAGAGCTTTCAAAATGTCGTACAACGCGTCGTCCATGCCGCGCGGGCGGAAATTGCCGGCGCCCAGCGCCGCCACCTTCACCTGCGCGCGCAACAGCAGCTCGCCGTCGCGATGGATCGACTGCGCGAACAGCAGGCTGGCGCGCTTGCACTGGGTCAGCGCGACGCCGACCTGCAGCGTATCGTCCAGGTGGGCCGGGCGCAGGAAGTCGAGCTGCATCGCGCGCACCGCGAACACCAGATCGTGCTGCAGGCGCAGGCGTTCCTGTCCGTAGCCCAGCGCGCGTAGCCACTCCGTGCGCGCCCGCTCCAGAAAGGCGACGTAGCGTGCATGGTAGACCACGCCACCGGCGTCGGTATCTTCCCAGTAGATGCGTGTCGGCCAACTGAATAGCTGCCGGGATTCGGGATTCGGGATTCGGGATTCGCCGAGCAAAGGCGTGTCCTGGCGGCTATCAGTCAAAACAGCCCTCCCGAATCCCCAATCCCCAATCCCGAATCCCGCTTGGGCGGCAAGCCCAAGTGCAGATACGCCTTGTTGGTCGCCATGCGCCCGCGTGCGGTGCGGATCAGGTAGCCCTGCTGGATCAGGTAGGGCTCGATCACGTCTTCCAGGGTGCCGCGTTCTTCCGACAGCGAGGCGGCCAGCGACTCGACCCCGACCGGTCCGCCGTCGAAGTAGTCGATGATGGTGCGCAGCAGGCGCCGATCCAGGTCGTCGAAGCCTTCCGGGTCGACCCCGAGCATCTGCATCGCCGCCTGCGCGACGGCCAGGTCGATCAGCCCGCCGGCGCGGACCTGGGCGAAATCGCGGACCCGCCGCAGCAGCCGGTTGGCGATGCGCGGGGTGCCGCGCGCGCGCCGCGCGATCTCCGCGCAGCCGTCGGCGTCGCAGGCGATGCCGAGGATGGCGGCGGAACGGCGCACGATCTTGCCCAGTTCTTCCGGGGTATAGAACGCCAGGCGCTGCACGATGCCGAAGCGGTCGCGCAGCGGCGCGGTCAGCAGGCCGGCGCGGGTGGTGGCGCCGATCAGGGTGAACGGCGGCAGGTCGATCTTGATCGAGCGCGCGGCCGGACCCTCGCCGATCATGATGTCGATCTGGAAGTCTTCCATCGCCGGATACAGCACTTCCTCGACCACCGGCGACAGGCGGTGGATCTCGTCCACGAACAGCACGTCGTGCGGCTGCAGGTTGGTCAGCAGCGCCGCCAGGTCGCCGGCCTTCTCGATCACCGGGCCGGAGGTCGCGCGCAGATTGACCCCCAGCTCGTTGGCGATGACATGGCTGAGCGTGGTCTTGCCCAGGCCCGGCGGCCCGAAGATCAGCACATGGTCCATCGCCTCGCCGCGCGCCTTGGCCGCTTCGATGTAGATCGACAGCTGCTCGCGCACCGGCTGCTGGCCGAGATAGTCGGCCAGCCGCTTGGGACGGATGCTGGCCTCGACCGCGTCGTCTTCGCGGGTGGCGCTGCTGGCGATGATGCGGTCCATTTAGAGCCGGGATTGGGGAATCGAGATTCGGGATTGGTAGCGCAATAGTATCGACTGCAGGACGGCTTCGGCGCTATGGCCTTGACCAATCCCGAATCTCCAATCCCCAATCCCGGCCGCCGCAGGCGGCTTCAGATCTCCACCTGCGCCCCCAGCTCCACCAGCCGGTTGCCGGGGATGCGGAAGAAGCCGGTGGCCGGGGCGGCGTTGCGGTGCATGACCGCGAACAGCTTGTCGCGCCAGATCGGCATGCCGCGGTTGGCGCTGGCGACGATGGTCTCGCGGCTGGCGAAATAGGTGGTGTCCATCGGGTCGAAGTAGATGCCGCCCTGGTCGCAGGAGCGCATCAGCGCCAGCGGCACGTCGGGGGTTTCCATGAAGCCGAAGCGCACGATCACCCGGTAGAACTCGTCGCCGATGGCGTCCATCTTCAGCCGCTGCTTGGCCGAGGCGTACGGCACCGGCAGGGTCTCCACGGTCAGGAACACGTTGCGCTCGTGCAGCACCTTGTTGTGCTTGAGGTTGTGCATCAGCGCATGCGGCACCACGGTCGCGTCGGCGGTCAGGAACACCGCGGTGCCCGGCACGCGCACCGGCGGCGCCAGCATCAGCCCGGGCAGGAAGCTGTCGATCTGGATGCCGTCCTTGCGGATCTCCTCGCGCAGCAGCTCGCGGCCGCGGCGCCAGGTGCGCATCATGGTGAACATCACGATGCCCAGCGCCACCGGGAACCAGGCGCCCTGCAGCAGCTTGGCGCCGTTGGCGATCAGGAACGCGGCGTCGATGACGAAGAACACCACGCACAGCGGCAACACCCAGTTGCGCCAGCGCGGCCACAGCGCGCGCGCCACCAGCGCCAGCAGCAGGGTGTCGATCAGCATCGTCGCCGACACCGAAATGCCGTAGGCCACCGCCAGGTTGGTGGAACTGCGGAAGATCAGCACCAGCGCGATCACCATCACCATCAGCAGCCAGTTGATGCCGGGGATGTAGATCTGGCCGATGGTGTCGTGCGAGGTGTGCTTGATCAGCATGCGCGGGATGTAGCCCAGCTGCATGGCCTGGCGCGCGATCGAGAACGCGCCGGTGATCACCGCCTGCGAGGCGATCACCGCCGCCAGCGTGGCCAGCACGATCATCGGGTACAGCGCCCAGCCGGGCACCGCTTCGAAGAACGGGTTCTTCAGCGCCGCCGGATGCTTGAGCACCAGCGCGCCCTGCCCCAGGTAGTTCAGCACCAGGCACGGCAGCACGAAGAAGTACCAGGCGTGGCGGATCGGGCGCGCGCCGAAGTGGCCCATGTCCGCGTACAGCGCCTCGCCGCCGGTCACCGCCAGCACCACCGCGCCGAGGATCCACACCCCGTGCCAGCCGTGGTCGAGGAAGAAGCGGATCGCCCACCACGGGTTGAACGCCTTCAGCACTTCCGGCGCGTCGACGATGTTCCAGATGCCGATCGCCGCCAGCGACAGGAACCACAGGCAGGTGATCGGGCCGAATACCTTGCCGACCTTCTCGGTGCCGAAGCGCTGGCCCAGGAACAGGATCACCAGCACCACCACGGTGATCGGCACGATGAACGCATGCAGCCCCGGCGCGGCCACCTCCAGGCCTTCGACCGCGCCCAGCACCGAGATCGCCGGGGTGATCACCCCGTCGCCGAAGAACAGCGAGGCGCCGAAGATGCCGAGAATGCCGACCACGTAGGCCGAGCGCGAGCCCTTGCGCATGGTGCGCTGGGTCAGCGCCATCAGCGCCATGATGCCGCCCTCGCCTTCGTTGTCGGCGCGCATGATGATGGTGACGTACTTCAGCGTGACCACGATCATCAGCGACCAGAACGCCAGCGACAGCACGCCGAGCACGGTGTCGTGGTCGCTGCTCAGGCCGTAGTGCGGCGAGAACGCTTCCTTGAGCGTGTACAGCGGGCTGGTGCCGATGTCGCCGAACACCACGCCGATGGCGCCGATGATCAGCGCAAAGCCGGCTTTTCCATGCGAGGCATCGGCCGAATGGCCGGAGCCGGGGGACGGAGCGGGAGTGGTGGACATGTGGGGATCAGGTTAGCGCCGCGAGGCGTGAAGAAGGAGGTACGGCGCGCGGTCAGCGCAACGCGGCCTGCAAGGCCTTGCGGATCACGCTGGCGACCTCGTCGCCGTCGGCGGCGGCATCGCGCGCCATCTTCGCCGCTTCGGCCGGCTTGTAACCGAGCTGCTGCAGCGCCACGGTGGCCTCGGACACCGCATCGGTGCCGAGCTGCCCGGTGACCGGCGCGCCGCCGCTGAAGTCCGCGGCGCGGTCGCGCAGTTCCACCACCATGCGCTCGGCGGTCTTCTTGCCAATGCCGGGAATGCGGGTCAGCGCAGTGACGTCGGCGCTGGTGACCATGCGCGCGAACTCGTCCACGCTGACCCCGGACAGCACCGCCAGCGCGATCTTGGCGCCGATCCCGGTGACCCGCTGCACGTCGCGGAACAGGCGCCGCTCGCCCTCGCGCAGGAAGCCGTACAGCGAGACGCTGTCTTCCTTCTGCGCGTAGTGGGTGAACAGGATCACGTCGCGGCCGACGTCGGGCAGGTCGTAGAAGGTGCTCATCGGCGCCTCCAGCTCATAGCCGACCCCGCCCACGTCGATCACCAGCCACGGCGGCTGCTTGTAGGCGAGGATGCCGCGCAGACGGCCGATCATTGGGCGCCTCGTGCGAGGCGCCGGGATTGGGGATTCGGGATTGGGGATTGGGTACAGCCGCGCGCAGGCACAGGCACCCCGCTCTTACGAATCCCGAATCCCGAATCCCGAATCCCTGCTCCACTCATTTCCTGCTCCAAGCCTGTTGCGTACTGACACCCAGGCGCTGCGCGGTGGCGCGCACGTGGGCATGGGTGATGGCCACCGCCAGCGCGTCGGCGGCGTCGGCCTGCAGTTTTCCGGTCAGACTCAGCATCAGACCGACCATATGTTGTACCTGCTGCTTCTCGGCCGCACCTTTGCCGACGATGGCCAGCTTGATCTCCTTGGCCGCGTACTCGTGCACCGGCAGATCGCGCAGCACCACCGCGCAGATCGCCGCGCCGCGCGCGTGGCCGAGCTTCAGCGCCGCGTCGGCGCTCTTGCCCATGAACACCCGCTCGATCGCCACTTCCTGCGGCTGGTACTCCTCGATCAGCGCGCCCAGCCCGTGCAGCAGGCGCTTCAGCCGCTGCGAGAAGTCGCCCTCGCCGAGCAACAGCAGCGGCGCGTGGTGGACATGGGTGGTGCGGCCGCTGCCGTCGATGTCGATGATGCCCACGCCGGTGCGCTGCGAGCCCGGATCGATGCCGAGGATGCGGACCTTGGCGGGACTCGGGACTCGGGACTCGGGACTCGAAGGCGCTGCAGCGCGGCCGGGGCTAACGGCTGCGGCAGGCTGCGCCGACGATCCGTCAGGTCCTGGCACCTCGCTGTTCCGAGTCCCGAGTCCCGGGTCCCGAGTCCCGGCAGCGTCCCGAGTCCCGGCCGTCGCCATCTCAGCCGCCACTCAACGCGGACTGATCGGCATTGGAATAGACCGCCTGCACATCGTCCAGGTCTTCCAGCATGTCCAGCAGCTTGCGCACCTGCAGCGCGGTATCGCCTTCCACCGCGATGTCGTTGTCGGCACGGAAGCTGAGCTCGGCGTGGTCGGCGGCCAGGCCGGCGGCCTGCATCGCGTCCTTGACCGCGTGGAACGCGTCCGCCGAGGTCAGCACGTCAATCGCGCCGTCCTCCGGATACACCACGATGTCGTCGGCACCGGCCTCGATCGCCGCTTCGGTGATGGCTTCCTCGTCGGCACCGGCGGCGAAGCTGAGCACGCCCAGGCGCTTGAACATGAACGCCACCGAGCCTTCGGTACCCATGTTGCCGCCGCACTTGCTGAAGGCGTGGCGCACGTCGGCCACGGTACGCACGCGGTTGTCGGTCAGGCAATCGACGATCACCGCGACCCCGCCCGGCGCGTAGCCCTCGTAGCGGATCTCCTCGTACTCCACCCCTTCCAGCTCGCCGGTGGCTTTCTTGATCGCGCGCTCGATCACGTCCTTGGACATGTTCGAGGCCAGGCCCTTGTCCATCGCCACGCGCAGGCGCGGATTGTTGGACGGGTCGCCGCCGCCGGCGCGCGCGGCGACGCCGATCTCGCGGATGATCTTGGTGAAAATCTTGCCGCGCTTCGCATCGGATGCGTTCTTGCGGGCTTCGATCGAGGGGCCTCTACCCATGGGGCGTTCCGGACATCAGTAAGGACAAGCGGCGGATTTTACTCGATTGCGCCGCCGCGCCCGCATCGGCGACGCGCCCCGCTCAGGCGGCGAAGCGGCCTTGGCGCAGGAACGCGGCGGCCTGGCGCGCGGCCAGCGGCGAGAACAGCAGGCCGCTATGGCTGGCGCGCACCAGGCAATGGTCGTGCAGGCCCGGCACGCGGGTCTCGGCCAGGGCCACGGTGCCGTCCGATTCCGGCCCCAGCGCGGCGATGCGGTTGCCCAGCCCCAACGCGACGCTGCCGGCCACCATGCCGACCGCGGCGCGACCGTCCCAGTGTCCGAGACCCTGCTGCAGCAAGGCCGCGCTGCGCCCGAGAGCCACGCCGAGGCCGCGTCGCAGCAGCGTCTGCGCCACCGCGCTGCCGGCCAACGGCGCGCCCAGGCACACCACCCGGGTCACCGGCAACTGCGGCGCCTGGCGCAAGGCCTGCAGCGCGATCAGCCCGCCCAGGCTGTGCCCGACCAGCGCCACCGGCCCCTGCTGCGCCAGGCGCTGGATCCGCTGCTGCAGCCGCGGCAGCGCCGCCTCGGCACCGCCGAACGCGGTCGAATAGCCGAAGCTGGCGACCCGGAAGCCATCGCGGCGCATGCGCCAGGCCAGCGGCCCGAGCCAGATGCGGCCGTTCCAGATTCCATGCAGCAACAGGACCTGCGGCAAGGGGTCGACCGCGGCGTCCGCGGCAAGCGTGCGCCCGGCCTCAGCCACAGGTGATGCGGACGATGGCATTGGACGCATCCACGAACACGTTGAGCCGGTCCGGGCGCAGGTCGCGTGTCGTCGCCTGGCCGGGGGCGATCGGCCGCAGCTGGCCGGCGCCGCTCTCCTGGCGGACCCGCGCCAGGGTCGCCTCGGTCGCGACCTGACCGACCACCCACGCCACCGGCTCGGCCTGACAGCGGCCATCGCCCTGCACCGCCGGCCCACTACTCGCCGATTGCAATGAAGCGGTTGGCGCGCACGCGGCCAGCAGCGGCAGCAAGGCGGCGGCGCATTTCATCAGTCGCGACATGGCGATCTCCTGTCAGGGACGGAGGAGTGGCCAGTTTACTGCGTCCCGCCACCAGCCCTGCCCGTTCGGCCATGCACTCGGCACGCCACGTGGACTACGCCGTCTGCGGCACGCGACGCAGGATGAACTCCAGATCGCGGGTCTGCCCGACCGGGAATTCGTAGGTGCCGACCTTCTCGAAGCCGTAGCGCGCGTAGAAGCGTTGCGCGCCGAAGTTTTCCGACCACACGCCGATCCACAGCGTGCGTGGGCCTTCGCGTTCCAGCCAGGCCAGCGCGATTTCGAACAGGCGGCTGCCCCAGCCGCTGTTCTGGTGCGAGCGCAGCAGGTACAGCCGCTTCAGCTCGCCGTCGCCGGGCTGCACCTCGGCATGCGGCAGGCCGCAGGGGCCCGCCGCGGCATGGCCCACCGCCACGCCGTCGTCCTCCAGCAGCCAGATCGCGTAGTCGGGATGCTGCAGGATCGTGCGCTGCCGCGCCGCGGTGTAGTGCTCGTCGAGAAACCCGTGCAGGTCTTCCGGCGAATACAGGTGGCCGAACGTTTCCGTAAAGGTGGCCGCGGCCAGCGCCGCCAGCGTGGCGGCGTCGTCCGGCGTGGCTTGGCGGATCGCCAATGCCATCGCTCAGCCCTGCACCGGCTTGGCGCGCACCTGCACGTGCACTTCGGCCAGCTGCGCATCGGCGATCGGCGACGGCGCGTCGGTCATCAGGTCCTGCGCGCCGGTGGTCTTGGGGAACGGGATCACATCGCGGATCGATTCGGTGCCGGCCATCAGCGCGGCGATGCGGTCGATGCCGAAGGCGATGCCGCCGTGCGGCGGCGCGCCGTAGTTCAGCGCGTCGAGCAGGAAGCCGAACTTGGCGCGCGCTTCCTCGGCGCCGATGCCGAGCAGTTCGAACACCGCACTCTGCATTTCCGGGCGGTGGATACGGATCGAGCCGCCGCCGATCTCGTTGCCGTTGAGCACCATGTCGTAGCCGCGCGACACCGCGGTCCTGGCGTGCGTGCGCAGCTGCGCGATGTCGTCCACCGCCGGCGCGGTGAAGGGGTGATGCAGGGCGACGTAGCGCTGCGCTTCATCGTCCCATTCGAACATCGGGAAATCGGTGACCCACAGCGGCGCCCAGCCCTGCGCGACCAGGCCGAAGTCCTTGCCGGCCTTCAAGCGCAGCGCGCCCATGAAGTCGGAGACCTTGTTGTAGCCGCCGGCGCCGAAGAACACGATGTCGCCGTTGCCGGCGCCGACGTGCGCGACCAATGCGGCGAAGGCTTCTTCGGAAAAGAACTTGGCGATCGGCGAGCTGATTTCGCCGGTCTCCGACAACTTGATGTAGGCCAGGCCCTTGGCACCGTACTTGGCCGCGTGCGCGGCGTAGTCGTCGATCTGCTTGCGCGACAGCGTGGCGCCGCCGGGAATGCGCAGCGCGGCGACGCGGCCGTCGACATCGTTGGCAGCAGCGGTGAACACCGGGAACTCGCTGGACTTGACCAGCTCGGCCACGTCGACCAGTTCCAGGCCGATACGCAGGTCCGGCTTGTCCGAGCCGAAGCGGCGCATCGCCTCGGCCCAGGTCATGCGCGGGAATTCGGCGGCCAGCTCCACGTCCACCACTTCCTTGAAGATGTGGCGGATCATCTGCTCCACCGCATCTTGCACATCGCGCTCGCGCACGAACGCGAACTCCATGTCGAGCTGGGTGAACTCGAGCTGGCGGTCGGCGCGCAGCGCCTCGTCGCGGAAGCAGCGCGCGATCTGGTAGTAGCGGTCGAAGCCGGCCACCATCAGGATCTGCTTGAACAGCTGCGGGCTCTGCGGCAAGGCGTAGAACTCGCCCGGATGCATGCGCGCCGGCACCAGGAAGTCGCGCGCGCCTTCCGGGGTGGCCTTGGTCAGGATCGGGGTTTCGATGTCCTGGAAGCCGCGCTCGTCCAGGTAGCGGCGCAGCCCCTGCACCAGCTTGATGCGGGTGCGCTGCATGCGCTGCATCTCCGGGCGGCGCAGGTCCAGGTAGCGGTACTTCAGGCGGGTTTCCTCGCCCGGGTTCTCGTGCGCATGGAACGGCAGCGGCGCGGCCTTGTTGAGGATGGTGATGCGGGTGGCGATCACCTCGACCTTGCCGCTGCGCAGCTTGTCGTTGACCGCATGCCGCGCGCGCACCACGCCTTCCACCTGCAGCACGTCCTCGTAGCCCAGCGAGGCGGCGACCGCGAACACCTCCGCGCTCTCCGGCTCCACCGTCACCTGCACGATGCCCTCGTGGTCGCGCAGGTCGATGAAGCAGACCCCGCCGAGATTGCGGGCGACATCGGTCCAGCCGGCCAGGGTGACGGTTTGGCCGATCAGGGTCTCGTCGACCAGGCCGCAGAAGTGGGTACGCATCGCAAACTCCAAGGTGGGGCCGCCGGCGCAGAACGCGCCGGCAAGCCGGATATTCTGCGGCGCGGCGCCGGCCCGGGCAAATCCGGCCGCAACTCACCTGGCCTTAAGTTTCCGTGAGGCTATAGTCCGCCCACAGTCACGGGCGTCGGAGGGGACCCATGTTGAAGCAGCTGAGCGGTTGGTTGTTGGTGGCCGGTCTGGCCTTGGCCAGCGGGCCGGTGGCCGCGCAGAGCGCGCGCGCCTATGCGCCGGAGGACCTGCGGCAGCTGTCGGTGCCGAGCCGGGTGCGGGTGATCGAGCGCGAATACGCCGACCAGACCCGCGGCCGGCAGATCCCCGACGACCAGTTGGAGTTCTACCTGGACCAGGTCGACCGCGGCTGGGGCTTCGGCCGCATCCAGCAGGACATCTCCACCTCGCTGCGTGGCAGCAGCGGCCAGTGGCGACCGGAACCCGGCTTCAATGCGCAGACCATCGCCTGCTCCAGCAACGACCGCAAGCGCCGCCAGTGCGCGACGCCGTTCCGCGGCCGCGCGCGGCTGGTCGGCGCGCTGTCGGATTCGCCGTGCATCGAGGGCCAGACCTGGGGCTCGGGCCCCGGCGTGGTGTGGGTGGACCGCGGCTGCCGCGGCCGCTTCGCCGAAGGCCGCGGCGGCTGGGGCGACGGCGGCGGTCCGGGGCCGGGTCCGGGTCCTGGCCCAGGTCCCGGCCCGGGCGGCACCATCCGCTGTGAGAGCCAGGACCAGCGCCAGCGCGTCTGCAACACCGGCTGGCGCAATGCGGTGCTGGTCCGGCAGCTGTCCGACACCCGCTGCATCGAAGGCCGCAGCTGGGGCCAGCGCGACGGCGCGGTGTGGGTGGACGATGGTTGCCGCGGCGAGTTCGCCGAAGGCCGGGGCGGTGGCGGGGCGGCTGGGGTCCGGGGCGCCCGCCGTCCGGCAGCGATTACTCGGTGACCTGCAGCAGCGACGACAAGCGCCTGCGCAGTTGCGCCTGGGACCGCCGCCAGGGCCGACCGGCGGTGATCCAGCAGCTGTCCGGCACCACCTGCGTCGAAGGCCGCAACTGGGGCTACGAGGGCAATGCGGTGTGGGTCAAGGAAGGCTGCCGGGCCCGCTTCGGCGCCCGCTAAGATCTCAGGCAGAAACGCGAACGGCCCGGAGGCGCCTCCGGGCCGTTCGCATTTTCGGGACGCTACGCTCCGCGACGCCGCGCTCAGGTGGCAGCGGGCTTGGCGGCCGGTGCCGGCGTGGCCGCAGGTGCCGCGGCAGGCTTGGCCGCGCTGTCGGTGGAGGCGGCCGCGGCGGCTGGCTTGGCCTCGCCGGCGCTGCCGCTGCCGGATTCGGCCAGGTTGCGCTTCTTGTCGCCGTCCTTCTTGAAGTCGGTCTCGTACCAGCCGCTGCCGGACAGGCGGAACGACGGCGCGGTCAGCTGGCGCTTGATCGCGGGCGCGCCGCACGACGGACAGGCCTCGGGATCGGGATCGGACAGTTTCTGCAGGCGGTCGAAGCTGTGACCGCACTCGGCGCATTGGAAGGCATAGATCGGCATGGCGGCAAAAACGCGAAAGGAACGGAGGCAGCCAGTATGGGGCCCGGGCGCCGGCTTTCAAGCGATACCGGCGCGTGGCGCCCGGGCATGCATTCTCCAGCCGGCCGCGACGCCGCCGCGCGGGTTCGGGAACCGCGGGCCGCTCAAACGGCCGCTTGCGGCAGCGGCGGCCGCGGCGGATCGACTGGGGGTGCCGCCGGATCTTCCGCAGCCGGCGCCTCGAGCAGGCCCTGGGCCGGTGCCGCCGGCAGCGGCGCGGCCTCGACCGGGTCCACGTCGAACGGCATGCGCAACAGCAGCGACGGCAGCAGCGTGCTCAGCGCCGCATACAGCAGCAGCGCGCCGAACAGCGCATCGGCGATGGCGAAGCGCTCGCGCAGGATCGCGGCCAGCACCAGGGTGAAGATCAGGGTCGGCGCCAGCGCCAGCGACACCCGCAGGCTGCTGCGCGCGTCCTCGCCGAACAGCAGCCGCCGCTGCAGCCAGACGATACCGATCCGCAACGGCAGCACGCACGCGGTCAGCGCCAGGCCCAGTCCCATCGCCTGCAGGCTCAACGCCCCGCTCGGCACCTTGGTGCCGGCATTGAAGAAGTAGAACGGCACGAAGAACGAGGCGAACAGGCGCACCGCGTGCAGGTTCTCGTCGGAGGCCAGCAGCGGCATGCGCTGGCGCAGCAGGCGCGCGACCAGCCCGGCGATGAACGCGCCGACCAGGTAGTACACCCCCAGCGAATAGGTGATGTAGGCGGCGATCAGCCCGACCATCACCAGCAGCGAGAACTCCGACCCGGGCGCCTGCGGCGCCACCCAGCGTCCCAGCGCCACGAACAGCAGCGGCAGGCCGACCAGCATCGCCAGCAAGGCCAGGCTGGACAGGCCCATCCGCCAGGGATCGCCGGCCTGCAGGATCACGAACAACGCCGCCAGCGCCAGCAATTCGCCGGCGATGGCCTTGCTGGTGACCCAGAAGCGCTCCTCCTCGCTGAGCCCGAGCCGGCCCAGCGAATCGATGATGAAGCCGGTGGACGGGGTCAGCAGGGCAAGCGCCAGCAATCCGGCCGCCTGCCACGGCAGCGCGGCGTAGCGCCAGGCCAGCCAGCCGACCCCGACCAAGGTGCCGCCGCGCACCAGCAGATGCAGCAGCAGCGGCCACAGCCCGCGGCGCAGCGCCTTCGGGTCCACCTCCAGCCCGGCGAACAGGAACAGCGAGGAGATGCCGAGCGTGGCCAGCAGCGCGATCACCGCATCGTGCGCGCGCTCGCCCATCGCCAGCATCGCGACGATGCCGAACAGCAGGCAGGTCAGCGGCGCCGGCAGCTTGAAGCGCTGCAGCGCGCGCGGGATCACCAGCAGGGCGAAGATCAGCAGCAGGTAGATCAGTTCGTGGCTCATCGGGCAGTGCGTCCATCGAGGGGGGCCACCGGCGGCAGCGGCGCCAATGATGCCGCGCGGCGTGCGCGAGCGCCGTTACGGCGCACCGGCGCTCGCCCCGGCGCCAGCACCGGCACCGGCACCTGCCCCGACCTGCCGTGCACGCAGGCGGCAAGGCCCGCATGGCGCCGGCTGCATCGGCAGCGACGATGCGTGCCCGCTCCCCTCGCCACGAGTACGCACACCGCTAATGCCGTCTTTCGGATACGCGCACCAAGTGGCGCCTGCCGCAAACAGGCAGTCACACACACGCAACCATGTGTCGACACCATCACAGCCCCCACACAAGCGTTCACCCTTGATGAATTTTCCGAAAAGTTTCCGTGCTCCGCGGCGCACGACACTTGCCCTGCTGCTGTCGGCGATGGTCGCCCACGCCCAGGCCGCCAGCGACGCCAGCACTCCCGCCGCCGACGCCGATGCGCAGGTCTCCACCCTGGACCAGGTGCAGGTCGTCGGCCAGGCCACCACCTACGCCAAGACCAGCGTCAGCAAGGAAATGCTGGACCGCCAGTTCGCGATGGGCAGCGTCAACGACGTGCTCAACGAACTGCCCGGGGTGATCGTGACCGAGGCCGATGCGTTCGGCTCCTCCGACTGGGGCACGCAGATCAGCATGCGCGGCTTCGTCAGCAACCGCGATACGCAGCAGATCGGCACCACCATCGACGGCCTGCCCAATGGCGGCTCGGCCTATGGCGGCGGCTCCAAGGCCAACCGCTTCATCGACACGCTCGACCTGGAGACGGTCGAAGTCAGCCAGGGTACGGCCGACATCGCATCGCGCTCCAACGAAGCGCTGGGCGGCACGCTCAACTACCTGACCGGCGAACCGCTCGACGCGCAGCGCGTGCGCATGGCGGTGGGCATCGGCGACAACGATGCGCGCAAGTACTACGCGCGCTACGACACCGGCCTGATCGGCAGCAGCAAGGCCTGGATCAGCGCCTCGCACAGCAGCAACACCGACTGGATCGACGGCAGCGGCCACACCACCCGCGACCACCTGGCCGGCAAGTTCGACAGCGACCTGGGCGCGTGGAAGCTCAGCGGCTACCTGTCCTACAACGACGCCGACGAATCCGAGTACAGCAGCGTCACCCCCGAACAGTTCGCGCGCGATCCTGAGCACGACCTGCTGACCGGTACCCTCACCGGCATTCCGTATCTGGACCAGAACTACCGCTCCGGCTCGCGCGCGCTGCGCAAGAACACCTTCGGCTACCTGCGCGGCGCGTTCGACGGCGGCAATGGCTTCAAGGCCACCCTCGCCGGCTACGCGCACCGCATGCAAGGCCGCGGCGACTGGATCCCGCCGTACCTGGTGGACGTGACCGACGACGGCAGCGGCAAGCCCGAATCCGAATACACAGGCGGACGCACCGTCTACGGCGGCAGCGACCTGGGCAAGATCTACTTCGTCACCCCCACCGGCGCGGCGGCGACGATGCTGGCCGGCTGCAGCGGCAGCGCGACGGTGCCGGCCGAGTCGAATCCGGCCTGCTACCCGGCCGGCTCGCAGGCGGTGCAGTCCTACCGTCACAGCCACTACGACAACGACCGCGCCGGCTTCACCGCCGATGCCGAATGGCGCACCGACCTGGGCGCGATCGACAACACCGTGCGCAGCGGCGTGTGGCTGGAAAAATACCGGCGCAGCGTCACCCGCGACTGGCACCGGTTGCTCGATGTCGGCACCAACATCGCCTTCGACCACGTGCCGTACTGGGTGCAGTTCAAGGACAACTACGACACCGACGAGCGCATGTACTACGTGGAAGACGTGATGCGCTACGGCAACTTCGCCTGGCGCGTGGGCGTCAAGCAGTTCTTCGTCGACCAGACCCGCGACCGCCGCATCGGCGACAGCGAACACGTCGAATCGGACTCGCATTCCGATCCGCTGTTCTCCGCCGGCCTGACCTGGACCACGCCGGTGAAGGGCCTGGAAGCCTTCGCCGGCTACTCGCAGAACTTCGCCGCGATTCCCTCCGGCGTGCTCGGCGAGACCGACCCGGTGGCGCTGAGCCGGGTCAAGCCGGAAACCGCCGACAACATCGAACTGGGCCTACGCATGAGCCGCTGGCCGCTGACCGGCAGCGTCACCGTGTACGACATCCGCTTCGACAACCGCATCGTCTACGTGCCGGCCAACTTCGTCAGCGGCATCGATTATCTCGGCGAGACCGACGGCGTCTATGAGAACTTCGGCGGCGTGCATGCGCGCGGCGTGGAAGCGGCGTTGGGCTACGGCTGGGACAACGGCTGGCGGGTCAACGGCGCCTACACCTTCAACAAGGCGACCTACCTGGGCAGCGGCGACGCCGCGCGCGACACGGCATTGGAGATCACCCCCGGCTCGCAGGTGATCGGCCAGCCACGCAACACCTTGGTGGCCTCGGCCGACTGGCAGGGCCAGGCCTGGGCGTTCGGCATCTCCGGGCGCTACCTCGGCAAGCGCTACCTGGATGCGTCCAATAGCAACAGCCTGGACGGCGTCACCACCTTCGACGCGCACCTGGGCCTGAGCCTGTCGCAGCTGTCGGCGCAGCTGCAGGGCGTGAAGCTGGACCTCAACGTCAGCAACCTCGCCGACAAGCGCTATCTGGAAGGCGTGGACGGCAGCGACAGCGCGTTCATCGCCGCACCGCGCACGGTCGGCCTGACCCTGACGCTGGATCTGTAATCGCGCAGCCGCCATGCTGCGTCCTCGCCGGCGGCCTGGCGCCGCCGGCGAGTCCTCTTTTCATGTCCTGCCGGTGCCCGCGCCATGACCGATCTTCCCCGCCGCCGCCTGCTCCAGGCCGGCGTCGCCGGCGCCGCCGCCGCGCTGTTGCCGCCCAGTATCGCCCGCGCCGCCGCGATCGCCCCGGACGTGCGCAGCGGCACCCTGCAGGACCTGCAGCACGTGGTGATCCTGATGCAGGAGAACCGCGCCTTCGACCATTACTTCGGCAGCTTCGCCGGCGCGCGCGGCTTCGGCGACCGCTTCCCGATCCCGGCGCCGCCGTTGCCCGGCATCGCCCCGCGCAACGTGTGGCTGCAACCCAGCGAAGACGGCAGCCGGTTGCTGACGCCGTTCCCGCTGCACACCGCACGCGACTTCCGCAGCATGCGCGTGCAGGGCACCCCGCACACCTGGCCGAACGCGCAGCAGGCCTGGGACCATGGCCGCATGGGCCGCTGGGCCGCCGCCAAGCACGACCACGCGCTGGCGCACTTCGAACGCGACGACCTGCCGTTCCAGTTCGCGCTGGCCGAGGCCTTCACCCTGTGCGACGCCTACCACTGCGCGATCCAGGCCGGCACCAATCCCAACCGCGTGTTCCTGTGGACCGGACAGAACGATGCGCAGGCGCGCGCCGGCGGGCCGGTGATCGCCAACTCGCACGACAACTTTCCCGAACTGGGCGGGTACGCGGACGACTACAACTGGCCCAGCTACGTGGAAGCACTGCAGCAGGCCGGCGTGTCCTGGCAGATCTACCAGGACATGGCCGACAACTTCACCGACAACCCACTGGCCGGCTTCGCCCCGTTTCGCGCCGCCTGGCGCGGCGCGCCCGGGCACGATCCGCAACTGCGCGAACGCGGTGTCGGCACGCGCACGCTGGCGCAGCTGCGCGAGGACGTGCTCGGCGCGCAGCTGCCAGCGGTGAGCTTCATCATCGCCGACGCCGCCGGCAGCGAGCATCCCGATCCGTCCAGTCCGGCGCAGGGCGCGGCCTACACCGCGCGCGTGCTGGATGCGCTCACCGCCGACCCGAAGGTCTGGTCGCGCACCGCGCTGCTGCTGATGTTCGACGAGAACGACGGCTTCTTCGACCACGTGCCGCCGCCGGCGCCGCCCTCGCCCGATCCCGCAGCGGCCGGCGGCTGGGCCGGCGCGTCGACGGTGAGCACCGACGGCGAATACCACCTGCACCCTGCGCCGGGCGACGAAAAGGCCGATCTGCCCGAGCTGCGCGGCCGGCCCTACGGACTGGGCCCGCGGGTGCCGATGTACGTGATCTCGCCGTGGAGCCGCGGCGGCTGGATCGATTCGCAGGTCTACGACCACACCTCGGTGTTGCGCCTGCTGGAACGCCGCTTCGGCGTCGCCGCTAGCGGGCTGACGCCGTGGCGCCGCGCGGTCTGCGGCGACCTGGTCGATGCCTTCGATTTCCGCCAGGCCGATACGCGCCCGTTCTTCGCCACGCTGCCCGACGTCAGCGCCGCCGCCGCACGCGCGGCCGCCCTGCACGAACACGCGCTGCCACCGCTGCCGGACACCGTGCAGGCGCCGCAGCAGCCGTTCGGCGTGCGCCGCTCCCGCGCGTTGCCGTATCGGCCGACGGTGCAGTTGCAGCACGTGGACGCACGCGGCGAAGTGCTGTTGCGCATGGGCAATGCCGGCGCGGCCGCGGTGCTGCACGTCTACGACCGCTACGACCTGGCCGCGATTCCGCGGCGCTACACGCTGGGCGCCGGCGCCACGCTGGACGCCACCTGGACCACCTACGACGGCCGCTACGACCTGTGGCTGCTCGGCCCCAACGGCTTCCACCGCCATTACCGCGGCGACCTTGGCACGCCGCCGCTGCAGGCCGAGATCGCCCAGGACGCGGGCGATCCGCACGCCTTGTGCCTGCTGCTGCGCAACCCCGGCAACAGCACGCTGCGCGTGGAACTGCAGCCCGGCGCCTATGCGCAGGCGCAACCGCACGACAGCGTGACGCTGGCGCCCGGCACCGAACAGCGACGCAGTTGGAGTGCGGCGCCGAGCGGCGGCTGGTATGACCTGTGGTTGATCCAGAACGGCGCGCGCCAGCGTCTGGCCGGGCGCGTGGAAACCGGCAAGCCCGGCGTCACCGATCCGGCGATGGGCGGGCCGGCGCGGCTGTATCAGGACGACCCGGTCGAGATCGGCGCGCTCGGCTGAGCGCTGCGCCTTACGCAGCGCAATGGCGGCGCGCAAGGCGGGATTCTGCGTGTGGAGCATGCCCCGCCAGCAATGCAGCGGCGCTCAGTGCGTCGCAACCGCGTCCAGCACGCCGATGGTCCCCAGCCACGTCTCCACCAACCTTGGCCATTGCGCGATCGGCAACGTGCTCGGTCGCAGTCCGAACGCGTGGCCGCCCTGCGCGTACAGATGCATTTCCGTCGGCACACCGGCCTGCTTGAGCGCGACGTAGTAGGCCAACGACTGCGTCACCCCATCCACCTCGTCGTCCTCGGCCTGCAGCAGGAAGGTCGGCGGCGTGTCGGCGGTCACGGTGATGTCCGGCCGCAGCTCCAGATGGGTCGGATCGCGCTCGGCACGATCCTCGTCCTCGTGCGCCCACAGGTGGCCGGGATAGGCGGCGATGGCGAAGTCCGGGCGGCAACTCTCCGCATCCGCGGCGTCCACCGCCGCATACGTGCGCTTTGCGAAATGCGTGCTGGCCGCGGCGACCAGGTGCCCGCCCGCGGAAAACCCGATCACGCCGACCTTGTGCGGATCGATCCCCCACTCCGCCGCATGCAGGCGCACCAGGCCGAGCGTGCGCTGCGCGTCCTGCAGCGCGGTCTGCACTTTCGGGTAGTAGCGGCTGCCGTTGACCCAGGTCGGCCCCGAATTCGGCACGCGGTACTTCAGCAGCACGCAGGTGATGCCACGCGATGTCAGCCAATCGCAGATCTCCGTGCCTTCCAGATCCATCGCCAGGACCTGATAGCCGCCGCCGGGAAACACCACCACCGCCGCACCGGTGTTGCGGCCCGTGGGCGCATACACCGTCATCGTCGGCTGGCTGACATCGTTGGCCCTGGCCCACCACGTGTGCCCTTCGCCGGGACCGACCGATTCCGGTTTCGGATGCGGCAACGCATTGGGAACCTTGCCAGGCCAGATCGGCACCTGCACATGGCCCGGCGCCGGTTGCCAGATCTCCGCCTGCGCCGGTGTGTGAGCGAGCACAAGTGCGGCGGCTGCGACTGCAAAAAGAAGCGGATTACGCATTGGCAGTGATCCAGTGGATGGCGAGGATGGGAGAGGAGTGGATGCGATGCGTGGAAAACGCGATGCGTCCGATTGCAGGCCTGGCAACGCATGCGCCTGGATGTCGTGCTCTGCAATGCGTGCGCGGCTGCCGCGCCTAGCTGGGAATGCGCGATGCCGCCAGCCAGCGGCGGACATCCGCTGGGCCACGACAGTTATCGAGCGCGCGATGGATACGCCGCGAAGGCGTGCGGCATAGCGGCGCCGCAACGCTCAACCCGCGAGCGTCTCTCGCACCACAACCGCCACCGCCTTCAGTGCCGCGTCGCGTGCGGCGTCGTCGACCTTGGCGCCATTGAGATAGGCGGTCAGCAGCAATGGCGTGCGCCGGCCCGGCGGCCACACGATGGCGATGTCGTTGCGGGTATCGGTGCCGTTGCTGCCGGTCTTGTCGCCGATCTTCCAGCCAGGCGGCAGGCCGGCGCGCAGGCAGTCGTCGCCGGTGCGGTTGTCGATCAGCCACGCGGTCAGCTGCTTGCGCGAAGCCGGCCGCAACGCGTCGCCGAGCAACAGCGTGCGCAGGGTCGCGGCCATCGCCGCAGGCGTGGTGGTATCGCGCGGGTCGTCGGCGGCGAACCGGTTCATCTCCGGCTCGTGGCGGTCGCTGCGGGTCTGCGGATCGCCGAGCCCGCGCAGGAAACGGGTCAGCCCGGGCGGGTCGCCGACCAGCGGGAACAGCAGGTTGGCCGCCGGGTTGTCGCTGAAGATCATCGTCGCCCGGCACAGTTCGGCCACGCTCAGCGCGCCGCCGACATGGCGCTCGGTGACCGGCGCGTGCGCCAGCATGTCCGCGGCGCGGATCTGCACCGGTTGCTGCAGGCTCAGTTCGCCGCGGTCTACCCGCTGCAGCACCGCGGCCGTCAATACAAATTTGAAGGTGCTGCACATCGGGAAACGCTCGTCCTGGCGCTGCCCGCCGAGCACTGCGCCGCTGCCGTCGAGCAGCGTCACGCCGAGCCGCCCGCCCGTGCCGCGCTCGATTGCGGCCAGCCGCTGCGCCAACGTCTGCGCCTGGTTTTTCTGCACTTTCGCGTCCACCGCCGCAACCGCCAGCGCGGCCGCCGCCAGCCCCATGCCCTGCAGGAATCGTCGTCTCGCCAGCATCGTCCACCTCCGTCGGAAGCGTCGATCATGCGCAGCTTGACCGCGGCCCACCAGCGAGGTTATTCAATCGCAATCATGAAAATAACTAATGGCGCACGATGATCCGCCCGCAGCTGCCGCTGAACGCCCTGCGTGCCTTCGAAGCCGCCGCGCGCCACCAGAACCTGACCCGCGCCGCCGCCGAGCTGTGCGTGACTCAGGCCGCGCTCAGCCACCAGATCAAGCAACTGGAAGCGCGCCTGGGCGTGGTGCTGTTCCAGCGCCTGCCGCGCGGCGTGGCCCTGACCGACGAAGGCCAGCGCCTGCACCCGGTACTGACCGAGGCCTTCGACCGCATCGCCGCCACCCTGCAGCGCTTCTCCGGCGGCCACTACCGCGAGACGCTGAGCATCGGCGTGGTCGGCACCTTCGCGGTGGGCTGGCTGCTGCCGCGGCTGGACGCCTTCCACGCCGCGCATGCGGACATCGAACTGCGCGTGCACACCCACAACAACCGGGTCGATCTGGCCGGCGAAGGCCTGGACCTGGCGATCCGCTTCGGCGACGGCGACTGGCAGGGGCAGTGCGCCACGCCGATCCTGGACGCGCCGTTCGCGCCGGTGTGCGCGCCGGCGCTGGCGCGATCGTTGCGCATGCCGGCCGACCTGGGCGGCGTGCCGCTGCTGCGCTCCTACCGGCTGGACGAATGGGCGCACTGGCTGCAGGCGGCCGGCGCGCCGGAAGTGGTCGCCAGCGGACCGATCTGCGATTCGTCGCTGACCCTGGCCAGCGCCGCGGCGGCGGGCGCCGGCGTGGCCTTGCTGCCGCTGCGCCTGTTCGCCCAGGACCTGGACGCCGGACGCCTGCTGGCGCCGTTCCCGACCCGCATCGACGCCGGCCGCTACTGGCTCACCCGGCTGCGCTCGCGCGCGGAAAGCGAGGCCGGCCGCCGCCTGCGCGAATGGCTGCTGGCCGAGCGACAGCACGCGGCGAGCTGAGCGGAGCGCGCACGGAAAGCTCGGCCGTCGCCACGCTGCCAGCGCACGACGGCCCGCACAGGGTCGCTGTCGCACGCGCCGCAGGCTCATCGGCAAGCGTCGCCCTTGGCGAATTCCATGCCGACCAGGCCGCGGATGAAATAGGCGAACTTGGGATCCCAGATCGCGTTGTGCTCCTGGATCAGCGCCTTGTCCACGCGCACGTTCAACAGCGGCACCCACGGTTGCGGCGCTTGCGCCGCGCTGGACGCCAATTCGATCCCGCCCAGTGCGAATGCGCCGGTGCCGGCCCTGAAGCCGCCCCAGGTCCGCGCCGCCGCGGTGAATGCCGCCGGGGTCAGCGCGGTCTGCACTGTCGCTCCCGGCAGCACGCGTAGCCGATAGCGCGAGAACGGCGGATACAAACCGTACGCGGTGGTGATCAGTGCGGCCTGGTCCGCGCTCGCCGCCGCCAGCCGCTGCGGGTAGAACAGACGCATGCCGCGCGGGAATTCGCCGGACAGCGCGGTATCGGCCTCGGAGGTGAAGCTGGCCATCGCCAGCGGCTCGCACGCGCGGAACGTCGTCTGCGCGACAGCCTGGTGCAGCGCGACGAACTGTTCGGCCTCGATCGCTGGATTGAGCAGGATCACCAGATCGCCATACGCCGTCTGCCGACGCGCCTGCGGATCGCCGACGGTGGCGACGATGCGGTCCTTGACCGCGGCGAACAACACGCCGCCGCCGAAACTATGCCCGATCAGCACCAGGCGGCTCTCCGGCGCGGCACGGCGCAACTCGGCCAGGCGCGCCAGCACGCCGCGCACGCCCTCCACGCCGGTGGTCAGCCCCAACTCCTTCTTGTCCCGATACGAGAGCAGTTCGAGCAGGCTGTTATCCGAGGCCTTGGCCTGCCACCCCAGGTAGACGCCGACCACCGCACGCCGCTTGCCCACCGCCAGCACCTGTTCCTGCGCCTGCAACTGGCGCAGGAAGGCCTTGAAGGCGATGACGTTGCCGTCGCTCTGCGCCGCGTTGTGGTTCCAGCCATGGATGAACACGACCAGCAGCAGGCCTTGCGGCGGCTGCGCGGCGCTCGCGGCGATCTTGTCGATGACGTCGTCGATCGACGCTGGATCGTATGGCACGCCCTTCTGGTCGAACTCGACGAAGGCCAGCGCCGGCGCCGGCGCCGTGCCATCCCCATCCAGCACGATGAATTCCGCCGCCTTGCACTCGCTGGCCAGGGGCGAGACCTCTCGGCAGCTCGCCCGCTGCGTCCGTTGCTGGCCGTAACTGGCGCAGCCGGCCAGCAACGCGAACAGCAGTGCCGTTGCCATGACTCGGTTCATGCCGTGCTCCTTGAGTCGCCTCCAGAGGCCGCCGCCAGTGCAGCGCATCCACCGGCACCGTCCCCACGTCCACATCCCATGATTCAACGCATACCGGAGCCGGTTCCGGCCATCGCACAAGTCTTCAGCACCGCCGCCGCACCTGGTAGACGCCGCACCGGCATGGAGACCGGGAGGCGCACGGCACACAGGCCAAGAGATGTGAAGAATTTGTGCACTGCCGCTTGGCGACCATCCAGAAGCAGAACTATGATCAGAGTCGCAGTCGTAATGTGTGCCTGGGGAAGGCAATCCTGTTTCTTGGGGGGAACACGCAATGAACCGTTTCGTCATGGCCGCTCGTCCGGCCCTGGTTTCGCGCGACATCGTCCTGGCCGCCGTGCTGGCCTGCCTGTGCGTATTGCACTTGACCTATTTCCTGCGCAGCGGCGCGAGCGAATGGCATTGGGCGCTGAGCGCGGCCGGCTTGGCCTTGATGGGGATCAAGGCCGGCTTGCGGCCGACGCCGACGGCACGCCCGTCGCTGCGCGGCCTGCGCTCGCGTACGCCGCTGGACTGGGCCGCCATCGCTGGCGGACTGCTGGTGGTGGCCAGCGCCGCCGCCTGAGCCAGGACGGGCACGCCGGCACCATGCCGGCAAGCGCGAAGTGGGCGCTCGGTTTCTTAGCCAGTCGCTCTGGTCATGCCATAGACGGTCGTCATGCACCAGCCACGCGGCATCGCCGTTCGCGTCCGCCCAGGCGCATGCGTAGCGGTCGCTACACCGCGCGCGCAGCGCCGTTTCTCACCCGCGACGCCAACCGCTGAAACGCTTCGCGCTGGGCGTCATCGACGAACCAGGAGGTAGGCACCATGTCGAACAACATGTCGTTGTGGTACAGCAGCAGCACCCGCGGACTTTCGCGATAGCGGATGAAATCGGTCCAGGAACGGCGCGCCCGTCCACCCGACCACGACACCTCCAAGCCATCCTCGTCCCAGGCATAGGTAATGCTATGCCGCAGGGTGGCCTGCTGCGCATGCAGGCGCCGCACCTTGCGCGGTATTTTCCACTTGTACAGCAAGGGAAAGCCGATCAGACCGCCGCCGCCCATGCCGACCAGCAGGCCGCCGATCAGACTTCGGATGGAATCGGGGCTACCGAATAGCAAGAGCGGCATCCCGACAAGCAGCAGCACCGCCATCAGCGTCAGCGCACGCCGGAACAAGCGCCCGTGGTGCAAGCGTTGCGCGGCAAGATAGTCGTCCACGCTGATGATGCCGCTGATCATGGTTGGCTGGCCCCGTTCGCTGTCATCGGCACAAGCTTATCGGCGTCGGCATGAACGCGCTTGGGCGCACAGCACCGCAACGGACTGCGCCTGCGAGCGCAACGCAGGCGCGGCGCGCTATGCGCCTTCGATCAATTCCATCCACGCCTGCTCGGCCTGCGCCAGCAGTTGCGCGGTGGCTTCGCGATCGCGGCCGAGCACCGCCATCTTCTCCGCATCGGCGTAATGCTTGGGATCGGCCAGCTGGCGGTCGAGTTCGGCCAGCGCCGCTTCCAGCTCGCCGACGCGCTTTTCGGCGGCAGCCAGCTTGTGCGGGTTCGGCGGTTTCTTCGCCGGCAGCGGCTTGACCGGCGGCGGCGGAGTCGGCGCGACCTCGGCCATCTTCTGCTTGGTGCCCTGCGCGGCCGGGCGGCTGCGCAGCCACGCCGCGTATTCGTCCAGGTCGCCGGCAAACGGCTCGACCACGCCGTCGGCCACGCGCCAGAAGGTGTCGCAGACCAGGCCGATCAGGTGGCGATCGTGCGAGACCATCACGATCGCGCCCTCGAAATCGCTCAAGGCCTCGGCCAGCGCCTCGCGCATCTCCAGGTCCAGGTGGTTGGTCGGCTCGTCGAGCAGCAGCACGTTCGGCTGCTGCCAGGCGATCAGCGACAGCGCCAGGCGCGCGCGCTCGCCGCCGGAGAAGCCGTCCACCACTTCGAACGCGCGGTCGCCGGGGAAATTCCACTTGCCGAGGAAGTCGCGGAACGCCTGGATCGACGCGTCCGGCGAGATCTCGCGGAAATGGTCGATCGGCGATTGCCCTTCGTGCAGCGACTCCACCGTGTGCTGGGCGAAGTAGCCGATGCGCAGGTCCGGATGCGCGCTGCGCTCGCCGCTGAGCAGCGGGATTTCGCCGACCAGGCTCTTGACCAGGGTCGACTTGCCGGCGCCGTTGGGACCGAGCAGGCCGATGCGGTCGCCCGCTTCCAGGCCGAACCCGGCCTGGCGCAGGATCACCTCGCTGCCGTAGCCGCAGTCGGCATGGTTGAGCCGGATCAGCGAATGCGGCAGGCGGTTGGGCTGGGCGAACTCGATGCGGAACTCGCGCTCGGCGCGCACCGCTTCGGTGCCGGCCATCTTCGCCAGCCGCTTCATCCGGCTTTGCGCCTGGCTGGCCTTGCTGGCCTGGGCCTTGAAGCGGTCGATGAAGCTCTGCAGGTGGGCGCGCTCGGCCTGTTCCTTTTCGTGCGCGATCTGCTGCTGGCGCAGCTGTTCGATGCGCTGGCGCTCGAAATCGGTATAGCCGCCGACGTACAGCTTGGCGCCGCCGCCGTGCAGATGCAGGGTGTGGGTGGCGACGTTGTCGAGGAATTCGCGGTCGTGGCTGATCAGCAGCAGCGTGCCCGGGTACTTCAGCAGCCACTGCTCCAGCCACAGCACCGCGTCCATGTCCAGATGGTTGGTCGGCTCGTCGAGCAGCAGCAGGTCCGAGGGCATCATCAGCGCCCGCGCCAGGTTCAGCCGCACCCGCCAGCCGCCGGAAAAGTCCTTGACCGGGCGCGAATGCGTCGCCGCCGGGAAGCCCAGGCCGTGCAGCAGCTTGCCGGCGCGCGCGGTGCCGTCGTAGCCGCCGACCTCTTCCAGGCGCACGTGCGCGGCGGCGACCGCCTCCCAATCCTCGGCGGCCAGCGCGTCGGCCTCGGCCTGCAGCGCCGCGGCCACCTCGGTGTCGCCGCCGAGCACGAAGTCCAGTGCCGGATCGGGCAGCGACGGGGTTTCCTGGGCGACGCTGGCGGTGCGCAGCCTGCCGGGCAGTTCCACATCGCCCTTGTCCGCCTCCAGCTCGCCGCGGATCGCCGCGAACAGGCTGGACTTGCCGGTGCCGTTGCGCCCGACCACGCCAACGCGGTAGCCGGCATGCAGGGTCAGATCCACGTTGGACAACAGCAGCCGCTCGCCGCGGCGCATGGCGAAGTTTCTAAGGGAAATCACGGGATGGGGGGCACTCGACGTTCGAGGCGGCAGTGTATCCGCTTCGTCCCGGATGGCCCACCCCGGGTCCGGGCCATGGCCGGCGTCGGCGCCCAGCGGCCGGGCCGTGGATCGGGACTGCCCGGCGACCGGCAACACGACCCAATACCGTTTTTGTATACGCGCTTTGGTTAAAAAAATATTTCAATCGGGAGGATTTATCGCTGCACTGCAGCACGCCGCACTGCCTCCGGGCACTCAGACCCACGCCATCCCCCCAGCCACTGGAGTCTCCGTACGATGAAGCACCGCCCGCTCCCCCTGGCCAGCGCCATCCTGCTCGCCCTCGCCTCCGGCACCGGCTTCGCCCAGCAAGACCAGGCGCCCAAGACCCTGGACAACGTCATCGTCACCGGCACCCGCATCGCCGACCGCACGGTGGCCGAGTCGCAATCGCCGATCGACATCATCGGCCCCGAATCGCTGCAGGCGACCGGCGCCAGCGACCTGGGCAGCGCCCTGGGCAAGCTGCTGCCGTCGCTGAACTTCCCGCGCCCGGCGATCAACGACGGCAACGACGCGCTGCGCCCGGCCACCCTGCGCGGCCTGTCCCCCGACGCGGTGCTGGTGCTGGTGGACGGCAAGCGCTACCACACCACCTCGCTGGTCAACTACAACCCGTCGGTCGGCCGCGGCTCGGCGCCGGCCGATCTCAATTCGATCCCGATGTCGGCGATCGCGCGCATCGAGGTGCTGCGCGACGGCGCCTCCGCGCAGTACGGCTCCGATGCGATCGCCGGGGTGATCAACATCGTGCTCAAGCACGGCGCCAAGCCCGGCAGCAACAGCGTCTCGGTCAACGGCGGCATCATGGACCAGGGCGACGGCGCGCAGAACGGCGTGGACGGCTCCTACGGACTGGCCTTCGGCGGCGCGAACGACGGCGAAGCGCCCGGTTGGGTGAGGCTGTCCTGGAACTACCAGAACGCGATGAACACCAACCGCGCCGAGAACGCCGACAAGGCCACCACCGTGGCCGGCGCCGACAACCCCAGCGGCATTCCGTACCAGCGCTATGGCGACCCCGCGGTCAAGACCTACCAGGGCCTGCTCAGCTTCGGCTATGCGCTGACCCCGCGCATCGACCTGTACGGCTACGCCAACTTCAGCCGCCGCGAGGTGGTATCCAACGGCTACTACCGCGCCTGGGACAACAGCGACCGCAACGTGCAGGCGATCTACCCCAACGGCTTCCTGCCGCAGATCTATAACCCGTCCAACGACCGCGCCGCGGTGCTCGGCCTCAAGGGCAGCACCGACAGCGACTGGACCTGGGACGTCTCCGCCGACTACGGCGAGAACGACGTTACCTTCAACCTGCTCAACACCATCAACACCAATCTGTACTGGACCACCGGCGCCTCGCCCACCCGCTTCAATGCCGGCGGTTTCCGCAACCGGCAGGGCGTGCTCAATGCGGACTTCAGCAAGTCCTTCGACTGGGGCCTGGCCTATCCGGTCAACCTGGCCTTCGGCGCCGAATACCGGCAGGACAAGTACGCGGTAAGCGCCGGCTCGCCGGACTCGTACTTCTTCGACCCGACCACGATCAACCCCGATACCGGCAGCGCCTATCCGGGCGGCTCGCAGGTATTCCCGGGCCTGTCGCCGGCGGTGGCCGGCGACTTCGAGCGGCACAGCAAGGCGGTCTATGCCGACCTGGAGGCCGACCTGACCGAGAAACTCTCCGGCGGCCTGGCCGCGCGCTACGAGGACTACAGCGACGCCGGCTCCACCCGCTCCGGCAAGCTGTCGGCGCGCTACCAGCTCAGCGACGCCTTCGCCCTGCGCGGCACCGTCTCCAACGGCTTCCGCGCGCCCTCGCTGGCGCAGCAGAACTACGCCTCGGTGGTGACCCTGCTGCAGAACGGGCAACTGACCCAGATCGGCACCTACCGCACCTCCGACCCGGTGGCCATCGCGCTCGGCGCCAAGCCGCTGACCCCGGAAAAATCCAGCAACTACAGCGTCGGCGCGGTGTGGCAGGCCGGCACCGCCTTCAGCTCCACCCTGGACCTGTACCAGATCCGCATCTGGGACCAGATCCTGTATTCGGACCAGCTGTCGCTGGACGTACCGATCGGGCAGGTCACCGCTGTGCAGTTCTTCGTCAACGGCGCCACCACCCGTACCCGCGGCGTCGACTGGGTGAACAACTATCTGCTCGATCTGGAGCAGGCCGGCAAGCTCAACCTGAGCCTCAGCGCCAACTACAACAAGACCGAGATCCTGGAGGTCTCCGATCCCAACTTCCGGCGCGCCAGCCAGGGCTTGCTGACCGATGCCACCCCGCGCACCAAGTACGTGCTCAGTGCCGAATGGAACCGCGCCGGCTGGAGCGTGCGCGGCGACGCCACCCGCTATGGCGCGGTCACCCGCCGCGGCGACAACGCCGACGGCAGCCAGGACCAGAGCTTCGCCGCACGCTGGCTGTTGAACGTATCCACCAGCTACACCTGGCGCGACCTCACCTTCAGCGTGGGCGCGGACAACCTCAGCAACCAGTACCCGACCCGGTCGGCGCCGAACAACATCTACGAGGATCGCCCCAGCGGCCTGCAGTACTCGTCGCTGTCCCCGTTCGGCTTCAACGGCCGCTACTGGTTCGGCCGGGTGAGCTACCGCTTCTAGGCAACCTCCAGGCCAGCCGCACTGCCGCACCCGGCACAGGCCGCTCCGCCGCAGGGCGTGGGCGGCCTGTGCCATTGGGGCGAGCCGCCATTCCACTTAGAACTGAAAGGCATAAGAACATGCAGAGGCATGCTGCACTGCCGCGCGATTGTTAAATAATAATAACGACCCCTGGGGCAGGCCCGCATGGCCGGCGTCGCACAGCGACCGCCCCCCTTTGCCGTTTCGGCATCTGTTGGAGTTTTCCATGAACCGTCCGTTGTCCCTGTTGGCGAGCGCCGTGCTCGCCGCCCTCGCCGCCCCTTCGGTCCTGGCCCAGACCAGCACCGACACCCCGAGCACGCTCGACACCGTCATCGTCACCGGCACCCGGGTCAGCGACCGCACCGTGGCAGAGTCGCAGTCGCCGATCGACATCATCAGCACCGAAGCGCTGCAGTCCACCGGCACCTCCGAGCTGGCCACCGCGCTGTCGCGCGTGCTGCCCTCGCTGAACTTCCCGCGCCCGGCACTGACCGACGGCACCAGCGGCATCCGCCCGGCGCAGCTGCGCGGGCTGTCGCCGGACCAGGTACTGGTGCTGGTCAACGGCAAGCGCCGCCACACGTCCGCGCAGATCAACGTCAACGGCAGCATCGGCCGCGGCGCCTCGGCGGTGGACATCAACGCGATCCCGATCGCGGCGATCGAGCGCGTGGAAGTGCTGCGCGACGGCGCCTCGGCGCAGTACGGCTCCGACGCCATCGCCGGGGTGATCAACATCGTGCTGAAGGGTTCGAGCGAAGGCGGCAGCCTGGCGATCGACCACGGCCAGTACTCGGCCGGCGACGGCGCCAAGTCGCAACTCTCCGGCGATACCGGGATCGGCTTCGGCGACGGCCGCGGCAGCCTGCATGTGGCCGGCCAGATCAGCCAGCAGGACGAAACCAACCGCGCCGGCCCGTACCAGGGCACCGCGCCGAACACCGGCAACTACCCGGGCATCGGCGAGACCACCTTCGTCTACGGCGATCCGCAGGTCGACGCGACCGCGGTCTCGGCCAACGGCGAGTTCCGCTTCAGCGACCGCGTCACCGGCTACGCCACCGCCATCGCCAGCAACCGCGACATCACCTCGTTCGCGTTCTACCGCTCGCGCAACCACAACGGGCAGAGCGCGCTGCTGGCGCAGACCTATCCCGACGGTTACGTGCCGGAGATTGCGCAGTACTCCAAGGACCGCTCGCTGGTGGCCGGGCTCAAGGGCAGCACCGAAGGCGGCTTCGGCTGGGACGTGAGCTACAACTACGGCTACAACAAGATCGACTTCAACACCCGCAACAGCATCAACTACAGTCTCGGCAGCGACAGCCCGAGCAGCTTCTACGACGGCGCGCTGGAGTACACCCAGAACATCGTCAACGCCGATTTCACCCAGCCGCTGGAATGGGGTCTGGCCTATCCGGTGACGCTGTCCTTCGGCGCCGAATACCGCCAGGAGAAGTGGAACCAGTCGCCGGGCGAACTGGCCTCCTACACCGGCACCACCGGCGGCGCGCAGGGCTTCGCCGGCTTCTCGCCGGCCAACGCCGTGCATTCGGACCGCCATAACTACGCGGTCTACGCCGGGCTGGAAGCCGACTTCACCGACAAGTTCTCCGCCGGCCTCACCGGCCGCTACGAGGACTACTCGGACTTCGGCAGCAAGAGCTCGGGCAAGCTGTCGGCGCGCTACGCGTTCACCGACAAGGTCGCGCTGCGCGGCACCGTGGCCAGCGGCTTCCGCGCGCCGTCGCTGGCGCAGCAGCAGTACCAGGCGGTGACCAGCAGCTACATCAACGGCAGCTTCTTCGAATCGGGCACCTTCCCGGTGGACAGCGCCGTGGCCCAGGCGCTGGGCGCCGCGCCGCTGAAGGCGGAGACCTCGCTGTCCTACAGCCTGGGCCTGGTGCTGCAGCCGGTGGAACGCCTGTACGTGACCCTGGACGCGTACCAGATCAAGATCGACGACCGCATCCTGCTGTCCTCCAACCTCAACGACGCCGCCGTGCTGGCGCAGTTGCAGAGCCTGGGCTATTCCAACGTCACCAGCGTGCGCTACTTCAGCAATGCGGCCGACACCCGCACCCGCGGCGTCGACCTGGTCGGCACCTACACGATCCCGTTCGCGGCCAGCTCGCTGGATCTCACCGCCAGCTACGGCTACAGCAAGACCGAGATCACCCATGCGGTGGAGCAGCCGCAGGCGCTGGTGGACATCGGCTCGACCCAGACCACTCTGGGCCGCGACGAGATCGGGCGCCTGGAGGACAGCTTCCCGAAGGACAAGATCATCCTCAGCGGCACCTGGAAGCTGCAGCGTTGGGACCTCAACCTGGCCGCCACCCGCTACGGCGATTTCACCGTGCGCAACTCGGCCAGCGCCGCGCGCGACCAGACCTACGACGCGAGCTGGGTGGTGGACGCCTCGGCCAGCTTCAAGCCCAGCGACAACTGGACGCTGACCCTGGGCGCCGACAACCTGCTCGACCAGTACCCGGACAAGACCACCAATCTGGTCAACTCCACCTACGGCATGCTGCCCTACAGCAACTACTCGCCGTACGGTTTCAACGGCGCCTACGTATATGGGCGGATCAACTACCGCTGGTGATCGCGGGGGTCGCGTCGCTGCATGCGGCGCGATCCGTGAACTGGACCACACCCAAAAGGCCCCGCAACGCGGGGCCTTCGTTTTTGTCTACGACCTCGATAAAAGGCGGCATCGATTCTGCCGCAAGTGCCGCAGCGGTCGTTGCAAATGCAACCACGCGCACGGGTTTAACAGAACATTGACACACCCGACATATGCCGGTAACCCATGGCCGCAGCCGCAACATTCGCCATACGCGCAACACCCGGGAGGGGGTGATGGCGAATGCGGCGGCGCCGACTCTTCCCCCATCCGGAGCCGTCCCGCCAATGACCCGCACGTTCAGCCCTCTCGCCACTGCCGTCGCCCTCGCCCTGGCCACATCCGCAGCGCCTGCGCTCGCACAGAGTTCCTCTTCCAGCGCACAGACGCTGGATACCGTGATCGTCACCGGCACCCGCGTGGCCGACCGCACCGTCGCCGAATCGGCCTCACCGATCGACATCATCTCGCCGGAAATGTTGCAGTCCACCGGTACCACCGAACTGGCCACCGCGCTGTCGCGCGCGGTGCCGTCGCTGAACTTCCCGCGCCCGGCGATCACCGACGGCTCCGACGCGGTGCGCCCGGCGCAGCTGCGCGGACTTTCGCCCGACCAGGTGCTGGTGCTGGTCAACGGCAAGCGCTACCACACCACCGCGCTGGTCAACCTCAATGGTGCGCAGGGCCGCGGCTCGTCGCCGGCCGACCTCAACACCATTCCGATCGCCGCGGTCGAACGCATCGAAGTGCTGCGCGACGGCGCCTCGGCGCAATACGGCTCCGACGCCATCGCCGGGGTCATCAATATCGTGCTCAAGGGCAGCGGCGAAGGCGGCAGCATCACCGCGCGCTACGGCAAGTACAGCGCCGGCGACGGCGAGCAGTACCAGCTGTCCGGCGACGCCGGGGTCAAGTTCGGCGAGAACGGCAGCGTGCATTTCGCCGCGCAGGCCGGCCACCAGGACCAGACCGACCGCGCCAAGCCGTACCAGGGCGAAGTGCAGCAGCGCTACGGCGACCCGGACATCGACCAGGGCGCGTTCTCCTACAACGGCCAGTACAGCCCGGCCGAATACCTGACCTTCTATTCCTACGGCATGCTCAGCCGCCGCGAAGTGCTGTCCAACGGCTACTTCCGCTGGTCCGGCGACAACCGCAACCGTCCGGAGATCTATCCGAACGGCTTCCTGCCGCAGATCTACAACGTCAGCAAGGACGTGTCCTGGGTCGGCGGCTTCAAGGCCAGCACCGAGGGCGGGCTGGGCATCGACATCAGCTACAACTACGGCCGCAACAACCTCAGCTTCGAGGTCAAGAACAGCCTCAACAACAGCCTGGGCACCACCAGTCCGACCGATTTCTATGCCGGCACCTTGGAAGTCACCCAGAACCTGCTCAACGCCGACTTCACCAAGTCGCTGGAGGTTGGCCTGGCCTATCCGGTCACGCTGGCCTTCGGCGGCGAGTGGCGCGGCGAGAAGTTCAACGAATCGCCGGGCGATGCGGCCTCCTACGTCAACGGCGGCGTGCCGTCGGCCAACGGCAGCCTGCTGCCGGGCGCGCAGGTGTTCGCCGGCTTCAAGCCCAGCGATTCCGGCCACTACGACCGCAACAGCTACTCGGCCTACGTGGATCTGGAAGGCGACATCACCGACAAGTTCTCCGCCGGCCTGGCCGGGCGCTACGAGAACTACAGCGATTTCGGCGATACCAGCACCGGCAAGCTGTCGCTGCGCTACGCGTTCACCGACAAGATCGCGCTGCGCGCCACCGCCTCCACCGGGTTCCGCGCGCCGTCGCTGCAACAGCAGTATTTCCAGTCCATCGCCACCAACTTCATCAACGTCACCCAGCCCGACGGCAGCATTACCGCCACGCCGTTCGAGATCGGCACCTTTCGCACCGACAATCCGGCCGCGGTCGCGCTCGGCGCCGAACCGCTGAAGGCGGAGAAGTCGAAGAACTACGGCCTGGGCCTGGTACTGCAGCCGGTCGATGCGCTGTACGTCACCGTCGACGCCTACCGCATCGACATCGACGACCGCATCGTGCTGTCGGAAAACCTGACCTCCACCGCGGTGCGCAACTACCTGCAGGCCAACGGTTATGCCGGCATCGGCGGCGGCCGCTACTTCACCAACGCGATCGACACCAAGACCCAGGGCATCGACGCGGTCGGCACCTACAAGATCGCATTGAGCAACAGCAATCTGGACCTGACCGCCGGCTACAACTACAACAAGACCGAGATCGAGAAGATCGCCGAAAACCCGGCGGTGCTGGAGGCGATCGACCCGACCGCGGTGCGCATCGGCCGCGCCGAGATCGGCCGCATCACCAAGGGCGCGCCGCGCGACAAGTTCTTCCTGAGCAGCGTCTGGGCGCCGGGCAACTGGGCGTTCACCGCCACCGCCACGCGCTGGGGCGAGTTCACCGACTTCGGCACCACCGCTGCGGCCGACCAGACCTATGCGGCGAAGTGGACGCTGGATCTGGCCGCCAGCTACAAGCTCGGCAACTGGGACTTCACCATCGGCGGCGACAACGTACTCAACGAATATCCCGACCAGTCGCGTGCCGGCGCCGGTACCCGCACCTACCTGCCTTACAGCACGTCCTCGCCGTTCGGGTTCAACGGCGCACTCGCCTACGCCAACGTCAACTACAAATGGTGATGTACGCGCGGCGCTGACCGATGCGAAAAAGCCCCGGTTCGCCGGGGCTTTTTTATATGGTGCGCCACCCGCAGGCGATCGCCAGTTAATCGGCGCACAACGGCTATCGATTAACGTTAGCGAATAGCACAAATCAAGAACTGCAGGAAGTTACTTCTGTAGACAATCGTGCAATCCCTAAACTATCAACGGCATATCGCTGCACGCCGTGTATCTACCGCATATTTGTCAACAGCTGGCCTCTGCGACTCGCGTAAGGTGGAACCGCCTGAACGGCAGGCGATAGACCCTTAGCAGGGGAAGGAAAAGCTATGGAATGGAATATGTCGAAAATCGCGGCGCTGGCGTCGGGCATCTTGCTGTGCTCAGCGTTTGCAACAGCCGCTCATGCGCAGAGCTGCTGCCCCACTGGGGGCGGTAGCCAGATCGCCAGGCAAGGCTTCGGCGAAAGTGCACCGGCCGCAACAGATCTGTCGGCCAACGCGACCGTGAGCATCTACCAGTTCGAGCGCAGCGGGGTGACCTACCTGCAGATCAACGACGCGAATGGGCAGGTGCGTGGCGCGATCGGACGCATCGAAAACACCGCCTGGGTGACGCCGATGGGCAAGGACGTGGATCGGGTCAGCATCGTCGAAGCACTGGACCAGAGTCGCGGCACCGTGGTCTACGATGCGCGCTACTTCACCGTGCAACGAGCCAGCACCACCAGCGGCGACGCGTGGACCGTCACCATCAAGAAGTGACGGGACGCCGCTCCGACGGTTCGGAGACAAGGAAGCTGATCTTCAGCTCATGGCGGCGCCGACAGGTGCCGTCGTGGGCTTTCAGCCGGCTCGCCAACTCCCACTCGATCTCTTCCACGCGCTTGTCCGCTGCGTTCCTGGCGACCAGCAGCTGCGGATCGGCGGCGATCGTCACTACCAGACCGCGCCGGCCACGCGCTTTCCACACCCGCGCCGCGATCCGATGGCGGCTGCCGCTGGGCAGCACCTCCATCGCATTGAGCACGCAGCGGTATGCCGCCAACTGCAGGCCGATCGACACCTGCCGCGATTCGCCGCGCAACCGCGTCTCCACCTCGGTGTCGCAGGCATTGGCGAAGGCGATGGAACTCAGGGCGCCGTATAACCCGTGGGTTTCGATGTCCAGCGGATACAGCGCGGCGACGTAGTCGTCCATCAGCTGCGCCTGGATCACCCCGGTGCGGTTCATTTCCATGGCCGCAGCGTAATGGCCGCGCTCTTTCAGCGAGGAAGCGATGTCGCGGCGCAGCTTGTTGAGGTGGGTATGGATATCGGTGTACTCGATCACCCGGTTGCGCAGCGTGCGCTCGGCCGACATGTAGCTGGCCTGCGCCACCTGCAGCGCCTGCTGCTCGGCATAGCCGAAGTGCCGCGCCTGGCGGAAGGCGCTGGAAATCTTCACCCCCAGCACGAACAGCAGGGTCGCCGCGAACGCGATCAGCATCTGCACGTCGAACGTCTGCTGGTCGTAGGCACCCGCATAGTTCGAGCGCGGCAGCGACATCGCGACCGCCAGATTGGCCAGCACCACGCCGACCGCCGATCCACGCCAGCCATACGACAGCGTGAGCCAGGCGCCCGGTACCAACAACATGAGCAGGATGAACTGGTGCAGCAACCCCGGTGTCCGCATCGCCAGCGCAAAGATGCCGGCCACGGCGAGGACCGCGATCGCCGAGTCGCGCAGCAATTTTCTGGACAAGGATTTGTCGGCCTTGCGATGCAGCCACAGCAAGGTCGGCAGGAAGAACATCAGGATGCCCAGATAGCTACCGATCCAGTACCTGACGCTGGTTTCCAGGGTGAGGAAGGCGGCAGGCCCGTCCAACATCGCGTTGACCGCCTTGTTGACCAGCAAGCCCCACAGTCCCAAGCCCAGCGCGAGCAACGGCAACCAGCGCTGCACCGCCGACGAAGCGGGAAAACGGTTGCGAAAAGCCCATGGCAGCAACGCGAACAACGGCGCCGCCAGGAACGGACTCAGGTACGCCCATAGCTCGCTGACCCCGTTGTGGTTGGCCATCGGCAAGCGCATCGTCAACAACGCGGCGGCATCGCCCAGGAACACATAGGGCCAGAACCGGTACGGCAGGAACAGCAATGCCGCCGCGCGCACGCCAGCCGGAAGGAACCATTGGTCCATCGACCAGTGCCAGACGAACACGTAGAGCGCGCAATAGACCGCGCTCAGAAGGATGCCGCCAGCGAATTTTTTCAGTGTAGCCATGCCACCTTGATCCTTGGCAGGGGGTGCCCAATTGGCGCAAACATACAGCACGGCGCAAGCGCGCACAGTAGACAGTTTGCGCGGTGCAATACGGCGGCAACGCCTTGCGCGGCGGGGGTTTGCGGGGATTTCGGAGATGCTGGGACCGGCATCTCATTCGACGCGACCCCAGACCCGCGCAATTTTGCCGGTTTCGCGTATCACGCGGGCGTGAGAGTGCCGCCACCATTGGGCTTGCAGCGTATGACGCGAGCGCCCGCATTGTCGCGGTGGCGCGATGTCGGTGTTTTGTCGGAGCGGCGCGGCTTGACTAGAATCAGACGGAGCGGCCGACTCTCGGCAGAGGTGGCGGAACGCGGGAAATGGGAACGCGACGCATGTCTTGCCGAAGCGCCCGACCCGGCCCTGCCCTGGCACGCTCTGCATCGCCCTCGTGCGCGCAGATCGTGCTGGCTACCGCCCCCCCAGGCACAGTCGTGCGACATCGTCGCTCGACAACTCAGGAGCGGCCCTCCGATGCGCAAATCGGCGTTGCATGACGCGAATCCGGTCACCGCGTCATGAAGCGCCCGACAAGCATCGCCCCCGCATGAAGCCAACACCCTGATTTGCCGATAAAAGCCGCATCGGCCACACTCCTTGCAATCTTGTTCCGCGAATCTGCATGCATCACGACACCAGTCTCATCGACATCATCGCGGTCGGGCTCGCCCTCGCCTTCGTGCTCGGCGCCCTCGCCCACCGCATCAAGCTCTCGCCGCTGGTCGGCTATCTGGTAGCCGGCATCTGCGTCGGTCCGTTCACTCCCGGCTTCGTCGCCGACCAGGCGTTGGCCAATCAGTTGTCGGAACTGGGGGTGATGCTGCTGATGTTCGGCGTGGGCCTGCATTTCTCGCTCGAAGATCTGATGGAAGTGAAGTGGATCGCGATCCCCGGCGCGCTGGCGCAGATCGCGGTCGCCACCCTGCTCGGCTGGGGGCTGGCCTGGAGCATGGGCTGGCCGACCCTGCACGGGCTCGTGTTCGGCCTGGCGCTGTCGGTGGCCAGCACCGTGGTGCTGCTGCGCGCGATGGAGGAACGGCGCCTGCTGGAAACCCTGCGCGGGCGCATCGCGGTAGGCTGGCTGATCGTCGAGGATCTGGTGATGGTGCTGGCGCTGGTGCTGCTGCCGGCGTTGGCCGACGCGCTCGGCGGCAAGGGCGCCGGCACCGGCGCGATCCTTGGTGCGCTGGGCATCACCCTGCTGAAGATGGCCGCGTTCGTGGTGGTGATGCTGGTGGTCGGGCGCCGCGCGATCCCGTGGGTGTTGGAGAAGGTCGCCGCGACCGGCTCGCGCGAGCTGTTCACGCTGTCGGTGCTGGCGATCGCGCTGGGCGTGGCGTTCGGCTCGGCGACCCTGTTCGGGGTGTCGTTCGCGCTGGGCGCGTTCTTCGCCGGCATGCTGCTGAAGGAATCGGAGCTCAGCCACAAGGCAGCCAGCGATTCGCTGCCGCTGCGCGATGCGTTCGCGGTGCTGTTCTTCGTCTCGGTCGGCATGCTGTTCGATCCGCACATCCTGCTCGAGCATCCGTGGCAGGTGCTGGCCACGTTCCTGACCATCACCGTCGGCAAGTCGCTGGCCGCGTTCGTGATCGTGCGCGCGTTCGGCCATCCCACCGGCATCGCCCTGACCATCTCCACCAGCCTGGCGCAGATCGGCGAGTTCTCCTTCATCCTGGCCGGACTCGGGGTGAGCCTGGCGATCCTGCCCGAGACCGGGCGCGACCTGATCCTGGCCGGCGCGCTGCTGTCGATCATCGCCAACCCGCTGCTGTTCACCTGGCTGGACCGCTGGCAGGCCCGACAGGCGGTGGAAGCGCCGGTGACGCTGGAGGTGGAACTGCCGCCGGGGCCGTCGCTGGATCTGGTCGACCACGCCATCGTGATCGGCTACGGCCGGGTCGGCAGCACCCTGGCCGCGGTGCTGCGCGAACGCGGCGTGCCGGTGCTGGTGATCGACGACAACCGCGAGCACGTGGAACGCGCGCATGCCGACGGCATCCCCGGCATCCGCGGCAGCGCCGCCGCCGACCGGGTGCTGGCCGAGGCGCATCCGGAAAAGGCCAAGATCGCGATCCTGGCGATCCCGCAGCCGCTGGAGGCCGGCGAGGCGCTGGCCAAGCTGCGCGCGCTGAATCCGGGGCTGACCCTGCTGGCGCGCGCGCACAGCGATGCCGAGGTCAAGCATCTGCTCGAACACGGCGCCGACGGCACGGTGATGGCCGAGCGCGAGCTGGCCTATTCGCTGGCCGAGATGGTGATGGCGACGCCGCCGTACCGCGCCATGCGCACCGCGCCGGGCTGAAACGCGCACGCCGTTCGTTTGCGAAGACCCGCGCGGCATCCGCGCGGCGCGGCGCGGCGTGCCGCACGCATGCCGGCGCGCACAAAAAACGTCTACACGAATGCAGCGGCAGCGGCACAAGACCTACTTGATAATCATTATCGTTTAAGCCAGGATTGCAGCCCCTTCCCCAGCCCCGCTCGCCCCCCCATGGCTTGCAAGATCGGGTTGCTCAATTCGGTGCCCAGCCCGTTGCTGTGCGAGATGTTCGGCCACCTCGGCTACGACTTCGCGGTGCTCGACCTGGAGCACGTGCTGCGCTCGCCGGCGGAGCTGGAACACGCGATCCGCGCCTGCGAGCTGGGCGGCTGCGAAGCCTGGGTGCGCGTGCCCGAGGTCGACGCCAAGCTGATCGGCCGGGTGCTCGACGCCGGCGCGCGCGGCGTGGTGCTGGCCGGGCTGGACAGCGCGGAGCAGGCCGAGCGCGCGGTCGCTGCCGCGCATTTTCCGCCGCACGGCCGGCGCGGTATCTGCGGCGGCCGTGTCACCGGCTTCGGCAGCCTCGCGCTGGCCGACTACATCGAACGCACCCGGCACACGCTGCGGGTGGTGCCGATGATCGAAAGCGCCGCCGGCGTGCGCGCCCTGCCGCAGATCCTGCAGGTACCGGGGGTGTCGCTGGTGATGGAGGGCGCGCTCGATCTGGCGCTGGACCTGGGCGTCGGCCCGCAACCGACCCATCCGCAGGTGTGGGCGCAGCTGCTGGCGATCGCCGCGGCCTGCCGCGACGCCGGCATCCCGTTCTGCCCCAATCCGCGCGACGCGGCACAACGCCGGCACTGGCTGGCGCAGGCGGACCTGCAGTGGCTGTTCGCCGGCGAAGACCGCGCGCTGCTGCAATCCGCGCTGCGCCAGCACGCCGCCGAACTGCGCGCGCCTTGATCTTTCGTTCTCCGGAGTCTTCGCCTTGATCGTTTCGCTTTCCCCCTCGTTGCTGACCCTCGCCGTCGGCCTCGCCCTGCTCGCGCCGTCCGCGGCCATCGCCCAGCAAGCGCAGGACCCGCATGACGCGGCGGCGCGGATCCGCCAGCTGGATACCGTGCAGGTGCAGGGCAGCCTGCTCGGCCGCTCCACCGTGCAGGACGTGCAGCATTACGCCGGCAGCCGCCAGGTGATCGACAGCGTGCAGCTGCGCAACGGCGCCAACCGCTCGCTGGACGACGCGCTGCAGCGCGTGCCCGGGATCAAGGTGTTCGACGAGACCGGCACCGGCGCGCTGCCGCAGATCATGCTGCGCGGCCTGTACGAAAGCCGCAGCGGCCGCGTGCAGGTGCTCGAGGACGGCATTCCGCTGGCCCTGGCGCCCTACGGGCAGACCAGCCTGTCGCTGTTCCCGGTCGGCCTGAACCAGGTCGACCGCATCGACATCGTGCGCGGCGGCGCGGCGGTGCAGTACGGTCCCAACAACGTCGGAGGCGTGATCAACCTGATCAGTCCGGACATCCCTACGACCTGGACCACCACCCTGGGACAAAAAGTCACTGCCGGCGGCGCCGGGCACTACCTGGGCGACACCGCAATCAGCACCGGCGGCTACGCCAGCGATACCTTCGGCCTGCAACTGGACGCGAACTGGACCAAGGGCGAGTACTGGCGCGAGCACAGCGACACCGACATCAAGAACCTGCGCCTGCGCGCCGAATGGTGGCTGGCGCCGGACAAGCTGCTCAAGGCCAGCGTGCAGCGCTACGTGGCCGACATGGACATGGCCGGCGCCTTGTCGACCGCCGACTATCTGCGCGACCCGCGCCAGTCGACACGGCCGCTGGACGCATTCACCGGCCGCACCACGCGCGCCTCGCTGGTCTACCAACAGGACTTCGGCGACCTGGGGCTCTTCCAGGACCTGCGCCTGGACTGGAGCAACTTCAGCGCGCGCAGCAGCCGCAACTTCGTCGTCGGCATGCGCTCGGCGTCCAGCGAGACCTGGCGTGCGGATCTGCCGCCGCAATTGCGACAGAGCGCGCCGCGCGATTTCAAGGTCTACGGCAGCGAGCCGCGGCTGAGCTGGAAGATGGACTCCGGTGCGGTGAGCCAGCAGTGGACCGTCGGCGCGCGCGCGATCAGCGAGGACATCGACTTTCTGGTCGGCAACACCCGGCTGAGCGACGGGCTGTACACCCTGGTGCGCGACTGGCGCTTCAAGGACCGCGGCGCCGCCGCCTACGTCAGCGATGCGATCGGGCTGGCCGACGACCGCATCACCATCACCCCCGGGCTGCGCTACGAGCGGGTGGATGCGCGTTATTACAACCTCGCCAGCGGCGCCAGCACGCGCAACAAGACCAGCGACGTCCTGCCCGGCCTGACCCTCGGTTTCCAGGCCACGCCGCAGTGGTACCTGTACGCCGACGGGCAGCGCTCGCTGCGCGCGCCGCAGGTCACCCAGATCATCTTCGGCGACAATCTCGACGCCGAACTGGCCTGGAACTACGAGGCCGGCGCGCGCTACCAGCCCAACGATCGCACCCGCGTGCAGTTCGGCGGCTACCTGATCGATTTCGACCAGCAGATCCAGCTCGACAACACCACCCGCACCTACCGCAACCTCGGCAAGACCCGCCACCAGGGCGGCGAGGTGGAACTGCAATGGAGTCCGGCGCAGCTGCGTGCGCTGACCCTCAACGCCGGTTACGCCTATTTGGATGCACGCCAGGAATCGGGCGCCTACGACGGCAAGCTGGTGCCCTACACCTCGCGTAACCAGCTCACGCTCGGCGCGTCCTACCAGCCCGGTCACACCACGGTCGCAGTGTCCAGCTATTACTTCAGCCGCGCCTTCAGCGATGCCGCCAACAGCGTGCAGGAAAATGCGATCGGCTCGGTCGGCGAATTGCCGGCGTACTGGGTCTGGAACGCGCAGCTGAGCCAGGTGCTCAGCGAGCGCGACAGCGGCAAGCTCAGCGCCTCGTTGGCAGTGAACAACCTGTTCGACCGCAAGTACTGGTACCGCGGCATCGACACCAGTCCGTGGGGCCGGCAGCCGGCGCCGGGCCGCAGCGTCACCCTCGGCCTGGAATACCGCTTCTGATCGCCGCTGCCGTCGAACGACGACGGTAGCGTTCGCAACACCGCGCGCCTCCTGGCGCGCCGCCGCCCGCGGGAGACGCGGGCCTTCGAGGCGAACGCGGCCGCGTTCGCCACGCACCCAGCGCGCGCCCGATGCGTGCGCCAGGCAGTCCCTCTAGCGCCGCAGCCGCGGCCTTGTGCTCCCCGTGTCCGCAGATCGTGGCCGCGCGCGCCGTCGCGTGCGTCCATCCCCGTCTTCCGAACGAGAACCGATCATGACCCCGCATGACGCTCCCCTGCTGATCCTGAGCCACGTCTGCCATCCGGCGGTGACCGATGGCTTCGTCCCCGCCGCACAGCGCCTGGACGTGCCGGTGCTGCTGCTGACCGACCACCGCCACGACCATCTGGCGCACTTCCGCCTGCATCCGCCCACGGTGCCGTTGCAGATCCTGGAGTGCGACGTGTTCAATCCGCTCGGCGTGCTCGACCTGCTCAGCACCCTGCAAGTGCAACCACGCGCGGTGTTCAGCAACAGCGATCATCTGCAGACCAGCGCCGCGCTGGTCGCCGCCGCGCTGGACCTGCCGGGCAAGGACTGGCAAATCTGCTATGCGGCCAAAAACAAGGCCGCGATGCGCCAGCGGCTGCGCGCGCGCGGCCTGCCGGCGCCGTGGTTCTGCAGCCTGGCGCCGGGTGCTGCGATCCCGGCGCAGGCGCCGTGGCCGTTGATCGCCAAGCCGCGCGAAGGCGTGGCCAGCCTGGACGTACGCCACTGCGCCGACGCCGCCGCGCTGCAGGCCTATCTGGACGATTTCTGGCAGCGCCATCCGCAGCGCAGCGTGTTGCTGGAGAGCGTGCTGCAAGGGCCATTGTTCACCGTGGAAACGCTCGGCGACGGGCAGCGCCTGCAGGCGCTGGGCGGCTTCGACGTGCGCCTGTCGCCACCGCCGCACTTCGTCGAATGCGAAGCCAACTGGCGCGGCGATGCCGATACGCCGGCGCTGCGCCAGGCACTGGCGCAGTTGCAGGCGTTCGGCATCGGTTTCGGCGCCTGCCACAGCGAATTCATCCTCACCGCCGACGGGCCGGTGCTGGTCGAGATCAACTACCGCAGCATCGGCGACGGCCGCGAATTCCTGCTCGACCGCATGTTCGGCGGACGCTGGTTCGACAGCGTGCTCGGCCTGCACCTGGGACAGCCGCTGCCGACCCTGCGCGCGCAACGCGCACACGCGCTGGTGCGCTACTACGTCGCCGACGCCGAAGGCACCCTGGCCATGGCCAGCGACGACCAGGCCTGCGACGACATGCGCTGGGAAGCGCGCTACCGACGCCTGCGGCAACCCGGCGACAGCATCCGCCTGAGCCACTCCAACAAGGACTACCTGGGCGCGCTGGATGTGCTCGCCGACGCCGCATCCGACCTGCCGCTCGCGCTGGCCGCGGCCGAGGCGCCGCTGCAGTGGCGGATCGAGAGCAGCGCAGGAGCCCAGCCATGAATCGCGACGACGACCGCCGCTACGTCGAGCTGCGCATCATCGACGCCTGCCTGCGCGAGGACCTGCGCGGCATCGTCAGCCGTGGCGCCGCGGCCATGCCATCGCCTGCGCTGCTGGCGGCCTGGCCGGCGCCGCTGCCGAACGCGCTGTGGTGGCGTATCGCGCACCTGCCCGACGGCGAACTGTGGCTGCCGCTGCAACGCCGCGGCTACCTGCAGGAGCTCAGCGCCTGCAGCGTCGGCTGGCTGCTGCGCGACGGCGAGCGCATCGCCTTCGAATCCGGTGCCGCCACCTGGCTGGAGCGGATGAGCGCGGGGCTGGACGCGGACACGCAGCGCCTGCATCGCGCCTATGCCGACGAAGCGGACTGCGCCGTGCGCCAGCGTGCGCTGGCGCGACAGGCCTACGCGCAACAGCGCCCGCTCCTGGCCTCCGCGCTGGACGCAGCCGATGCGCACGAACGCGCCTACCGCTGCGAACAGCTGGCCAGCCATCGCGACCATCCGTTCTATCCGACCGCACGCGCCAAGGTCGGACTGGACGACGCGCAACTACCGCACCATGCGCCCGAGTTCGCACCGTGCTTCGCGCTGCGCTGGCTGGCGCTGCCGGCGGCCGCGGTGGCGCAGACCACGCCGCCGCCGGCGTTCTGGCCGCGTCCGAGCCAGCTTGGCCTGGCGCCGGCGCTGGACGCCAGCCATATCGCCTGGCCGCTGCACCCGCTGACCTTCGCGCGCCTGGGCGAAGCCGACTTCGCGCTGCCCGACGGCGCCATCGCCGCACCGCAGCCATGGCTGCAGGTGCGCGCGTCGCTGTCGGTACGCACCATCATCCCGCTGGACTATCCGGACCACCACCTCAAGCTGCCATTGCCGATGCGCAGCCTGGGCGCGCTCAACCTGCGCCTGATCAAGCCGTCCACGCTGTACGACGGGCACTGGTTCGAACGCGTGCTGCGCGCCATCGCCGCGCACGATCCGGCCCTGGACGAACGTTACCTGCACGTGGACGAATCCCACGCCGGCCAGGTCGGCGAGGCGCGCCACCTGGCCTATCTGCTGCGCCGCTATCCGCCCTTGCCGGAAGCGACGCTGGTGCCGGTCGCCGGCCTGTGCGCGCCGCTGCCGGACGGCCGCCCGCTGGCCCTGCACCTGGCCGAACGCTTCCATGGCGGCGACCTGCACGCGTGGTGGGACGCCTACCTCGCGCTGATGTGTCAGGTGCACCTGCGGCTGTGGCTGCGCTACGGCATCGCGCTGGAAGCCAACCAGCAGAACAGCGTGCTGATCTACGCCCACGGCCGCGCGCCGCGGCTGCTGCTGAAGGACAACGACGCGGCGCGGGTGAAACTGTCGCGGCTGTATGCGCAACGTCCGGAACTGGCGCAGTTGGGACCGCCGCGCGACCTGCGCATCGCGGTGGAAGACGAGGCCGCGCTGGCGCGCATGTTCTGCACCATCATCCTGCAACTGGACCTGCAGGCGGTGCTGGAGGGCCTGGCCGAAGCACAGCCCGCGTTGCGCGCGCCGCTGTACGCGCAGCTGCGCACGCGCCTGCACGGCACGCTGCGCGAGCTGCAGGCCGAAGGCATCGATATCGCGCCGGCGAAGGCGCTGCTGGCGGCGCCGCGGCTGCCGGTGAAGTACCTGCTCAGCGCCGGCAGCCTGCTCGGCAAGCAGATCACCGGCGCCTCCGACATCAACAAGTTCTACGGCGACAGCGCGCCGAATCTGTTGCGCGAGGAGATCGACGCGGTAACAGCGCCTGCTGTCGCGGTGCCAGCACAGGCGGCGTTCGCGCACGGAGCGTCGCGATGAAGCGCGTGCTCGGCCCGGTGCTGGCCGCGCACTACCTGGCCGCATTCACCGCGCTGGGCATGCCGCTGTTCCTGCCGCAGGTGCTGCACCAGCTGGCGCCGGGCGCGGCGATCGGCTGGAGCGGCGTGCTGTACGTGCTGCCGACGCTGTGCACCGCGCTCACCGCCAGCGCCTGGGGCCGGCTGGCCGACCGCTACGGACGCAAGCGCTCGTTGCTGCGCGCGCAGTTGGGCCTGGCGCTGGGCTTCGCGATGGCCGGCTTCGCGCCGGATCTTGGCTGGCTGGTGGCCGGGCTGGTGGTGCAAGGCGCCTGCGGCGGTTCGCTGGCCGCGACCAATGCCTATCTGACCACGCAGGCACGGACCGGGCCGCTGGCGCGCGCGCTGGACTGGACCCAGTTCTCGGCGCGGCTGGCGATGGTCACCGCGCCGGCGCTGCTCGGCCTGGCCAGCGCGCTGGGTCCGGCGCAATCGCTGTATCGCTATCTGGCGCTGCTGCCGCTGCTCGCCTTCGCGCTGAGCTGGCGACTGCCCGCCGATCCGCCGCGGCCACGCCATGCCGCGGCGGCAACGGCCAGCGATGCGCACGACGACGCCAGCCGCCGCCAGCGCTGGGCGCTGTGGAGCACGCAATTCCTGTTCTGCTTCGCGATGGTGGTGACGTTTCCGTATTTCCTGCCCTACGCGCAGGCGCAGGGCATCGGCAACGCGGCCGCGGCGGGCCTGCTGTACAGCCTGCCGCACCTGGTCTACCTGGTGCTGTTGCCGTGCTGGCGCGGCAGCGAACACCGTGCCTCGCCGCTGCCGGCCGGGCTGGCGCTGTTCGCGCTGGCCTGCCTGCTGCAAGCGCTGCTGCATGCGCCGGCATGGCTGATCGCCGCGCGCCTGCTGTTCGGCGTGGGCATGTGGATGGCGCTGCGCGGACTCAACCGCAGCCTGGCCGACATCGCCAGCGCGCACGCCGCCGGGCAGTTGTTCGGCCGCTTCGACGCATTCGGCAAATACGCCGGCGTGGCCGGCGGCGCGCTCGCCGGCGTCCTGGTGCAAGGCCACGGCCTGGCCGTGCCGTTCCTCGCCGCGACCGCCGCGGCCCTGCTGGCGCTGGCGCCGGCCTTATCGCTCACTTCCGTCCGGAGAACCGCGCATGTCCCCGCTCGCGACGCATGAACCGCTGCACGACCCGTGGTACGACAGCCTGGCGCAAGCGCAGGCGATCACCTGCTGGCTCAATTGCTACCTGCGCGAAGTGGCGATCGGCCGCGGCCAGGCCGACTTCGATTACCGCGGCCTGGACCGCCCCGGCATCGCCAGCGCCGGCGAGCGCTGGCTGCGCCTGCACCTGCCTTCCGGCGCGGTGTTGTGCATCCGCCTGGCCCAGGCCGACACGCTTGGCCGCTGTCGTTTCGACTCGGCGCCGTACCTGAAAGCCAACGGACAGCCATGGCACTGCCTGGACGCGACGGCGCTGGTGCGCCTGTTGCTGCAGGAACTGGCCGACGGCGAAGCGTTCAACGCCGAACTGCTCGCGCAGAGCGACAACAGCATCGCGGTGACCGCACAGCTGCTGCGCTGCGCCGACGCCGCCGCACCCAGCGGCGAGGCGATGATCGATGCCGAGCAATCGATGCTGTGGGGACACGCGCTGCATCCCACGCCGAAGAGCCGCGAAGGCGTGCCATTGGCGCAGGTGCTGGCCTGCGCGCCGGAAGCGCGCAGCCGCTTCCCGCTGTTCTGGTTCCGCATCGACCCGCGCCTGTACCGCGCGCAGGGCCAGGACGTGCGCGCCACCCTTGCGCAGGCCGGCGGTGCAGCGGATCTGTATCCGTGCCACCCGTGGGAAGCCGAGCGCGTGCTCGCGCATCCGCTGCTGCGCCAGGCGCAGGCGCGCGGCTGGATCGAACCGCTGGGCGAACGCGGCCTGGCGCTGCGCCCGACCTCGTCGGTGCGCACGCTCTACCACGCCGAGCTGGATTACTTCCTCAAGCTGTCGGTGCATGTGCGCCTGACCAACTGCGTGCGCAAGAACGCCTGGTACGAACTGGAAAGCGCGGTCGCGCTGACCCGCCTGCTGGCGCCGGCCTGGCGCGACCTGGCGCAGCGCGTGCCGGGCTTCCAGGTGTTGCTGGAACCGGCCGCCACCGACCTGGACTTCTCGGCGCTGGGCGGCGATGCGCACGCCTGCCGCGACCTCGGCGAAAGCTTCGGCATGCTCTACCGGCAGGCCATCCCCGCGCCGCAACGGCTGCGCTTCCAACCGCAGGTGGCCGGCGCGCTGTTCACCCGCGACGCGCGCGGCGATGCCGCCTGCGCCGCGCCGCTGCAGGCGCTGGCACGACGCTACGGCAGCCTGGATGCGGCCACCGCGGCCTGGTTCCAGGCCTATGCGCGGCTGCTGCTGGACGGCGTCTGGAGCGCGTGGTTCGACTACGGCATCGTGCTCGAGCCGCACCTGCAGAACACCGTGATCGGCTGCGCGGACGGCCTGCCGGCGCGGGTCTGGATCCGCGACCTGGAAGGCACCAAGCTGCTGCCGGCGCGTTGGCCGGCCGCGCGCCTGCGCGGCATGTCCGAAACCGCGCGGCAGTCGCTGTACTACAGCGCCGAACAGGGCTGGAACCGGATCGCCTACTGCGCGCTGGTCAACAACCTGGCCGAGGCGATCTTCCATCTGGCCGACGGCCACGACCGCCGCGAGCGGCAGCTGTGGCGCATCGTCGGCGACATCGCCCAGGCCTGGCAGCAGCGCCACGGCGCGCAACCGGCACTGCAGGCGCTGCTCGACGGCGCGCCGCTGCCGGCCAAGAACAACCTGCGCCTGCGCCTGTTGCAACGCGCCGACCGCCACGCCGACTACACCCTGCTGCCAAACCCGATCGTCATGCCGGCGCAACGGCAGGCCGCGGCATGAGCCTGCACATCGATCCGACACCGCTGGCGGCCGCGCTCGCGCAGCTGCGCGAGCGCGGCGACGGACCAGTGTGCGCCTACGTCTACGACCTGGCGGCGCTGCGCCGCCACGCCGCGGCGATGCGCACGCAGTTGCCCGCCGAGTGCGAGCTGTACTACGCGGCCAAGGCCAATGCCGAGCCACCGCTGTTGCGCACGCTGGCGCCATCGGTGGACGGCTTCGAGGCGGCGTCCGGCGGCGAACTGCAGTGGCTGCAAGAACACCAGCCGGGGCGGTCGCTGCTGTTCGGCGGCCCCGGCAAGCTCGACGCCGAACTGCAGTTGGCAGTGTCATTGCCCGAGTGCACGCTGCACGTGGAGAGCCTGGGCGAACTGCAGCGGCTGGCGCGCATCGCCGCGCACGCCGGGCGCCGCGTGGCGGTGTTCCTGCGCATGAACATCGCCGTGCCCGGCATGCAGGACACGCGCCTGGTGATGGGCGGGCGGCCCTCGCCGTTCGGGCTGGACGCGCTCGACCTGGAAGCGGCGATGCGGCTGCTGCACGACGCCCCGGCTCTGCAGCTGGCCGGCTTCCACTTCCACCTGATGTCGCATCAGTGCGACGCGCAGGCGCAGCTGCGCCTGGTCGCCGGCTACCTGCAGACCGTGCAGGGCTGGCGCCAGGCCTACGCGCTGGGTCCGCTGACGGTGAACGCCGGCGGCGGCTTCGGCGTGAACTACGCCGATGCGGCGGCCTCGTTCGACTGGACCGGGTTCTGCGCCGGCCTGCCGGCGCTGCTGCGCACGCACGGCGATGGCCTGCGCCTGCGCCTGGAGCCGGGCCGCTACGTCAGCGCGAGCTGCGGCTGGTACCTGATGGAAGTGCTCGACATCAAGCGCAGCCATGGCGAGTATTTCGCCATCGGCCGCGGCGGCACCCATCACTTCCGCACCCCGGCCGCGCAAGCCCACGACCATCCGTTCCTGGTGCTGCGCGGCACGCAGCCACCGGTGCTGCGCGACACGCGGGTGACCTTGGTCGGCCAGCTGTGCACGCCCAAGGACGTGCTGGCGCGCGCGCAACCGGTCGCGGCCCTGGCGCCCGGCGACTGCCTGGCGTTCCCGCTGGCCGGCGCCTACGCCTGGAACATCTCGCACCAGCAGTTCCTGATGCATCCGCCGCCGCAGATGCTGTTCGTGGACGCGGCGGGCTAGCTGGCGTCGCGCTGCACCGGCACGCAGATGTCGGCGCGCAGTTCGGCTTCGGCCACCGCTTCCGGATCGTCCAGATACAGATAGTGCAGCGGCGCATCGCGCAACGCATAGCCGCTGTCCGGCAGCCAGTCGGCCAATACCCGATCCAGCGCGTCCTCCAGCTGCGCGTAGCTGCCGACCTGGCGCAGCAGCGCGTAGTCGCTGCCGCCCAGCGTGCGCCGCGCGAACGGCGCCGGCGGCGACACCGCGGCGTCGAAACCCATCGCGCACTCGAACAGGTGCTCGCGCGCGGGCACATCGCGATGGTCGCTGAGCGGAATGCCGACCAGCGCCTGCAGCCGCTCAGCCACGCCGGCGCGCTGCGCCCAGGCGAACAGGCGGCCGAAGCCGGCATCCAGCGCGTCGAAGGCGCCACGCCGGCGCAGCACCACCACCTCGAACGGCGCCAGGGTCTGCACCGCGATCTGCAACGGTGCCGGCAACGCGACCGCGGCCTGCCGCGGCGGCTGCGCCAACGCCTGCGTTCGCGCGGCCAGCGCCGCCGGATCGGCGCGCAGCTGGCTGGGGCTGGCGTCGAGCGCAGTGCGGAAACTGCGGGCCAGCGCCTGCGGCGTCTCGTAGCCCACGGCCAGCGCGATCTCGGTGATCGAGTCGGTGCCGGCGAGCAACCGCAAGGCATGCAGCAGGCGCAGCCGGGTCACGGTGCGGCCGACGGTTTCGCCGGTCATGGCCCGATAGACGCGATGGAAGTGGAACGGCGACTGGTGCGCCACCGCCGCCAGCTCGGCCAGGCCGGGCAAGGCCGCGCGCGCCTGCACGCGCTGCTGCAGGTGTGCGAGCGCGCGTTCGATGCCGCGCTGCTGGGAAGACATCCGGGTCTGTTGCATGGCCGCTCTCCGCAAGGTCGGGCCAGTGTGCCGCGCCATGCGGTGCCGCGCGTTCCCGATCTTGCGCCGATCGTGCGGCCCGGTGCCCCGCCGCGGGCTGTGCCTAGGGCGCCTGCGCCGGCAGCGGACGCCGGCTCGGCAGCAGCGCCGCGACGATGCCCAGCAGCGGCAGATAGGACATCGCCTGGTACACGAACACGATGCCCTCGCGGTCGGCGAGCAGGCCGAGTACCGCCGCGCCCAGCCCGCCCATGCCGAAGGCGAAGCCGAAGAACAGCCCGGAGATGGTGCCGATGCGGCCGGGCATCATTTCCTGCGCGTACACCAGGATCGCCGAGAACGCCGAGGACAGCACGAAGCCGATCAGTACGGTCAACGCGGTCGCCGCGTGCAAGCCGACGTACGGCAGCGCCAGCGCGAACGGCGCCACGCCCAGGATCGACACCCAGATCACCGGCTTGCGCCCGATCCGGTCGCCGACCGGGCCGCCGATCAGCGTGCCCAGCGCCGAGGCCAGCAGGAACGCGAACAGGTGCAGCTGCGCGCTCTGCACCGACACGCCGAAGCGCTGGATCAGGTAGAACGTGTAGTAGCTGCTCAGCCCGGCGATGTAGAAATACTTGGAGAAGATCAGCAGCAGCAGGATCGCCACGATCCGCAGCACGGTCTTGCGCGGCAACGCCGGCGCCGTGGCGACCGGCCGCGGCGCGGCGCGTACCGCCTGCAGGTGCAGCGCATGCCAGCGGCCGACATAGGACAGCAGGGCGATGCCGAGCAGCGCCGCGGCGCCGAACCAGGCCACGGCGTGGCGGCCGTTGGGCACGATCACCGCCGCGGCGATCAGCGGCCCCAGCGCGGTGCCGGTATTGCCGCCGACCTGGAACACCGATTGCGCCAACCCGTGGCGCCCGCCCGAGGCCAGCCGCGCGATGCGCGAGGATTCCGGATGGAAGATCGCCGAGCCGATCCCGACCAGCGCCGCGGCCGCCAACACCATCGCAAAGCTCGGCGCATACGCCAGCAGCAACAGGCCGCACAGGGTCGAGGTCATGCCCAGCGGCAGCGAGTACGGCGCCGGGCGGCGATCGGTGCGCAAGCCGATCAGCGGCTGGAACAGCGAGGCGGTGAGCTGGTAGGTCAGCGTGATCAACCCGACCTGGGCGAAGCTGAGCTGGAACTGGCCTTTCAGCACCGGGTACAGCGCCAGAATCAGCGACTGCATCATGTCGTTGATCAGGTGCGAGGAAGTAATCGCGGCGAGGACGCCGGCCACCACCGGGCGGGGCGCGGCGGCGACAGGAACGGAGGCAGTGGCAGGACGCAAACTCGACATGGCGGACCGGACAGTGGGGGCACGGCGCGCATGGTAGGCTGGCCCGCTTCGACCTTCCTGCGCAACATGCCCACCACTCGTCGAGAAAAGGACATGGCCAGCGCCGGCGCCGCGCCGCCGCCCGCGCGGAGCATCGATGATGCGCCCGCCGACGTGGTGTGCAAGGCCACCGACTATCCCAGCGAGACCGCCATCGCCCCGCACAAGCATGCGCGCCACCAGCTGGTCTATGCGCTGCACGGGCTGATGGTGGTGCGTTCCGGCCAGGGTCACTGGGTGGTGCCGAGCACCCGCGCGCTGTGGATGCCGGCCGGCACCGTGCACAGCGTGCGCTGCGTCGGCACGCTCGCGATGCGCAGCCTGTACATCCGCCCCGGCGCGATCGCCGACATGCCCACGCAGCCCACGGTCATGGCGGTGGAACCGCTGCTGGAAGCGCTGATCCGCAGCGCCGCCAGCGTGCCCTGGGACCATGCCGCCGAATCGCGCGACGGGCGCCTGATGCGGCTGATCCTGGACGAGCTGCATGCCCTGCCGGCGCTGCCGCTGCACCTGCCGCAAGCGCACGATGCGCGCCTGCTGCGCATCGCTGCCACGCTCGATGCCGACCCCGCCGATACCACCACCCTGCACGCCTGGGCGACGCGGCTGGGCGTGGACGTCAAGACCATCCAGCGCCTGTGCCGGCGCGAGCTGCAGATGAGCTTCGGCCAGTGGCGGCAGCAGCTGCGTCTGCTGCGCGGGCTGGAACGGCTGGCCGCCGGCGACCGCATCATCGACGTGGCGGTCGAACTCGGCTACGACAGTCCCAGTGCGTTCACCGCGATGTTCAAGCGCCAGTTCGGCCAGCCGCCGAGCCAGTTCTTCCGCTAGCGGCGCCGCTGGCGAGAGCGAAGCCGCGGCGCATCGACGCCGCACGCGCTGTCGGGCCGGCCGACGCCACCGCCCTGCGCGGCTGGTCCGCAGGATCAGGCAGCGGATTGGGCTTTGGAAGGGGCGGATGCGCGGCGTTGGCTGAGACGTTCGACCGTCTGCATGTGTTCGGTGCCCCACACGCACAGACCTGCCATCGCTTCCGCCAGGGATTGCCCGAACGGCGTCAGCGAATACTCGACCTTGGGCGGGATTTCCTGGAAGTCGATGCGCGCAACCACTTCGTCGCGCTCCAGCTCCTTGAGTTGCTGGATCAGCACCTTGTCGGTCACGCCGCCGATGGCACGGCGCAATTCGCCGTAGCGGTGCACGTTCTTCGCCAGATTGTAGAGAACCAGCGGCTTCCACTTGCCACCGATCACGGAAAGGGCAGCCTCGAGACCGCAATTGAACGTGCTGTTGGCCATGATCCGATCGCTCCGAAGGTACTTACCTAATGGTGCATACTATTCAAAAGAATAGCCCAGATCTACAGTTGCGCCTCGACATTCTCTGGAGCGCATCATGGGCAGGCTCAACAGCAAGATTGCAGTGGTCACCGGCGGCAACAGCGGCATCGGTCTGGCAAGCGCGGTGCGCTTTGCGGCCGAAGGCGCACAGGTCGTCATCGTGGGACGCCGGCAGGAAGAACTGGACAAGGCACTGCGCCTGATCGGTGCCGACGCCATCGCCATTCAAGGCGACATTTCGAAGCTGGACGATCTGGACCGCGTCTTCGCCCAGGTCGAAGCCGCCAAGGGCCGCATCGACGTGCTGTTCGCCAATGCGGGGCTGGGCGACTTCCAGCCGCTCGGCTCGATCACCGAAGACTCCTTCGATCGCACCTTCGGCATCAACGTCAAAGGCACGCTGTTCACCGTGCAAAAGGCGTTGCCGCTGATGCGCGCCGGCGGTTCGGTGATCCTGACCGGCTCGACCACCGGCACCATGGGCACCCCGGCATTCAGCGTGTACAGCGCCACCAAGGCCGCGCTGCGCAATTTCGCCAGGAGCTGGGCGTTGGATCTGAAAGGCACCGGCATTCGCGTCAACGTGCTGTCGCCCGGGCCGATCTCCACGCCGGGCCTGGATCTGGCGCTGTCCGGCACCGGCCAGCAGCAGGCGATCGTCGACGGCATGATCGCGCAGCTGCCGTTGGGCCGGATTGGCCGGGCGGAGGAAGTCGCGGCGACCGCGTTGTTCCTGGCATCGGACGAGAGCAGCTTCATGACGGGTAGCGAAGTGTTCGTGGATGGCGGGTTCGCGCAGGTCTGATTGCGACTTGGCGGCAGCGGCGCTGCGGCCGATGAGCGCAGCGCCTCTGCCGCAGGCTGGAACGGCTGGCTGCCTCATCGACGTGGCGGGCGCGCTCGGCTACGACGGTTCGAGCGCCAGTTCGGGCCGCCCCCAGCCAGCCCGTGAGCCGTGTCACGGTTCGGTCAGCGCCGCAGGCGCAGGATGCGCGCACCACCCGACCGGAACACCGCCATGACCCGTTCCATTTCCCTCGCCATGTGCCTGCTGCTGAGCGTGAGCGCCATGCCGCTGCTGGCCGACGCCGCGGCCAGGCCGCAGACCGCGCAGCAATCGCTGATGGCCCAGTGTTCGGCGCAGAACAAGGGCAAGAAAGGCGACGACTACAAGACCGCGCAGAAAGCCTGCCTCAGCGGCGGCAGTGCGGCGCCGGCATCGGGCAACGCCTCGCAGCAGCGGATGAAGGACTGCAATGCCAAGGCGGCCACACAGAAACTGCAGGGCGACGCGCGCAAGACCTTCATGAGCGGCTGTCTGAAGAAATCGTGATCGGCCGGCGCACGCGCCGTGGATGCGGCCTGCGCACAGGCCGCGTCCAGCGTCTGCCAATGCTAAGCCGCAGGATCGGCGACGCGGCCCGCTGACGCGATGCGATCGATCTGCACCGTCTCATGATCGACCCTGGCATGCTCGACCGGAACGTTCTCGACCTGAACATGCTCGACCGGGATCGGCACGTAGTCCTCGCTGAAGGCGACCTCGCCCGGCCGCCATCCGGCACGCCGGCGCACCGCGCCCCAGAACCGCTTCAACCCCTCCAGTTGCAGCGCGACCAGGCCCAGCTCGTTGTCGCGGTCCACCATCGGATCGCCGACCCCGGTGGGACGCAATGGCTCGCCGTACAACGCGGTGCCGAACAGCACGTCCCAGAATGCGAACACCTGGCCGAAATTGCAGCTGTGCAGGTTCGGCCGCTGCGGATCCACGCGCATGTGGTGCAGGCGATGGAAGCGCGGATCGACCAGGAGCTTGTCCAGCACCGGCCCGAATCCGAAGCGCACGTTGGCGTGCGACAGGTTCTGCACCAGTTCGCCGAGCAGCATCAGCCAGGCGAACTCGTCGGCGGCGATGCCGAACGCCACGCCCACCGCGGCCAGCACGAACGATTGCAGCGCGCCGTCCAGGTAGTTGCTGCGATCGTTGGCCCAGCAACTGAGCTGGCGCTGGCTGTGGTGCATGCTGTGCATCGCCCACCACCACGGCAGCCAGTGCTGGATCCGGTGCATCCAGTAGTAGGTGAAGTCGTAGGCCAGGTAGTACAGCGCGAACAAGGCCAGCGGATGCCGGTCCAGCCACGGCCAGGCGTGGCGCAGGCCGGAGGCAGGCGCCGACGCGGCGCTCGCGTCGGCACCGCCCAGCGCATTGGCCAGCGGGGTCAGGATCAGCAACGAGAACAGCGGGAACACCCCGACCAGCATCAGCCAGGTGTAGTGGAAATCGATCCTGGCCAGGCGCCGATGCTCCCAGCGCTCGGCCGGCCATAGGCTTTCCAGCGGGCGGAATAGCAGGCCGATGATGCACAGCTGCAAGGCCGCGATCAGCAACGAAGCGGCGATCTCGCGCGGATCGTCGCTGAGCCCGGTCAGGTGCAACGCCGCCAGCAGCGGCGCCACCGCATGCTCGGCCACCGCGGCGACGAGGACAGACCAGGCATGCGCGATGGACAACATGACGACGGCTCCTGGCCTGCGGACACGACGACGCCGGCGCGGTTGCCGGGCATCTGGGCGTGTCGTCCATCCCCGCGCAGAGCGCGCCGACAGCGAAGCTGCGGGTTGGATCTGACAGGTGGTCCGCCGGTGGCGCGTGGCGCGACCCGACCGCCCAGTCTGGCGCTACAGCACGCACCGCCCGCCTGCGGCCTGCCAACCCCGACCCGACCTGCTCGAGGATGGATGACACGCCTTAGCGTGGCAGCCGATCCTTTCGCCTGGCTGTCAGTTCGCGGGGGCTTGCTGCCGCGATCCTCCAGGCGGCGGCGTCCACGTCGCCGCTGCCGCCACGGAGCGGGCCGGGATCAGGCCTGTGCCAGCGCCTGCCGCAGGTCGGCCAGCAGATCGTCGATGTGTTCGATGCCGACCGACAGCCGCACCGTGTCCTCGCTGACCCCGCTACGTTCCAGTTCCTCTGCCGATAGCTGCCGGTGCGTAGTCGAGGCCGGATGCGTGGCCAACGATTTCGCATCGCCGATGTTCACCAGCCGGGTGAACAGCTGCAGCGCGTCGAGGAAGCGCGCACCGGCGGCGCGGCCGCCGCGCAGGCCGAAGGTGAGCACGCCCGAGCCGTGTCCGCGCAGGTATTTCTGCGCCAGCGCATGCTCCGGATGCCCGGGCAGGCCGACATAGTTCACCCACTCCACCTTGGCCTCGCTCTGCAGATGCCGGGCCACCGCCAGCGTGTTCTGGTTGATCCGGTCCATGCGCAGCGGCAGCGTCTCGATGCCCTGCAGGATCTGGAACGCGTTGAACGGCGACAGCGCCGCGCCGGTGTTGCGCAACGGCACCACCCGCGCGCGGCCGATGTAGGCCGCCTCGCCCAGCGCCTCGGTGTAGACCACGCCGTGGTAGCTGACGTCCGGCTCGTTGAGGCGGCGGAAGCGCTGCGCATGCGCCGCCCACGGGAACTTGCCCGAGTCCACGATCGCCCCGCCCAGGCTGGTGCCGTGCCCGCCCAGGTATTTGGTCAGCGAGTGCACCACGATGTCGGCGCCGAAGTCGATCGGCCGCAGCAGGTACGGCGTGGGCACCGTGTTGTCGACGATCAGCGGCACGCCGTGCGCATGCGCGATCGCGGCGACCGCTTCCAGGTCGGTGACGTTGCCGCGCGGATTGCCGATCGACTCGACGAAGATCGCCTTGGTGCGGTCGTCGATCAGCCCGGCGAACGCGCCGGGATCGCGATAGTCGGCGAAGCGGGTTTCGATGCCCGACAGCGGCAAGGTATGCGCGAACAGGTTGTAGGTGCCGCCGTACAGCGCGCTGGAGGAAACGATGTTGTCGCCGGCCTCGGCGATGGTCTGGATCGCATAGGTCACCGCGGCCTGTCCGGAGGCCACCGCCAGCGCGCCGATGCCGCCTTCCAGCGCGGCGATGCGTTGCTCCAGCACATCGGTGGTGGGATTCATGATGCGGCTGTAGATGTTGCCCTGCACCTTCAGGTCGAACAGGTCGGCGCCGTGCTGGGTGTCGTCGAAGGCATAGGCCACGGTCTGGTAGATCGGCACCGCCACCGCGCGCGTAGTCGGATCGGGGCGGTAGCCGCCATGCACGGCGATGGTTTCCAGCTTCCAGTTCGGGTCGGACATGGGCGGGTCTCGGCAAGAGGAGCCGAGACGATAGCGCCCTGCGCGGCGCGGAATGCAAACCTGCGGTTATGAGGCCATGCCGCGGGGTTGTCAGCGCGTTCGACCCAGGTGCTTGACGACTGAGCAGTCGCGCCGATGCGGCGGTGTGCAGGCGCCTCGTATCATTGGCTGGTCCGCACGCAGGAAGCTCTCCGATGAAACACGCCGCCATCCGCTCGTTCTCGCTGCTGCTCCTGGCCCTGCCGGCGTTCGCGCGGGCTGCGCCGCCGTCCTACGTCATGGAGCAATGGAGCCAGCCAGGCAATTGCGAGATGCCGCAGCGGCGGCATGCTGCCGAGCGCGCGTCCGGCGCCGGCGTTTCCGCGCAGGTCCTGACCCAACGCTATCTCGGCGTGCTCGACGAGGTGATCGCCGGCGACGAGGCGGCCTTGAAGTTCGCCCATCTGTGCGATCGCTTCGACGTCGATTTCTTTCCTGGCGTGCTGCCGCCCGCACGCGCCGAGCCGTGGAATCCCTCGCCGCCGCAACCGGTAGGCAGCGTCTTCTTCGCATCCGTGGACGCGCCGGGCTCGACGTTTCAGCAAAGGCTCGAAGCGACATACACGCCAGAACAGGCGTCGCTCGCGCTGTCCATCAGTTCGCACGAGGACGCCCCGGTGTTTGCGGATGACGAGCCGGGATACCGCTATCGCGACATGGGCCAGGCGTGCCCGCTGCGGCTCGGCCAATTGGCGGAAAATCTCGCCGCTGCCGGATTCTCCAAACAGTACGACTCCCTGGAGCCGCCCAGCGGGCAGTTTGCGGAATCCGACTACGGCGTCAGCGCCAGCTTCCAGCACGGCAACGTTACCGTCGGGGCAACCCTGCAGGGACGGTTCGTCGAACAACGCGCCCATCCCGAGGCGGCGTGCGTGGCGGAAATCACGCTGTCCCTGGAAAAATAGGCACCACGTACCGCTACCTGCAGCAAGCCGACGCCGGCATGATGGCCGGCGTCGACTTCGGACCTGACGACGAGGAAGCGAAACAGCGCTCCGCCGCGCCTCAGCTCTTCTCGAACGTCAGGCGCCCGCCTTCGGCGCCAACGTTGATGGTGTCGCCGCTGAGGAACTGCCCGGACAGGATCTGCTGCGCCAACGGGTTCTCCAGCTGCGACTGGATCGCGCGCTTCAGCGGCCGCGCGCCGTACACCGGATCGAAGCCGACGTTGCCGAGCAGTTCCAGCGCGCGGTCGCTGAGTTCGATCTTCAGCCCGCGCTCGGCCAGGCGCTTGTCCAGGCCGCCCAGCTGGATGCGCGCGATCGACTTGATCTGCGCCTTGTCCAGCGGGTGGAACACCACGATGTCGTCCAGGCGGTTGATGAACTCCGGGCGGAAATGCGCCTGCACCACACCCATCACCGCCGCCTTCATCTGCGTGTAGGCCTCGGCCGAGCCGTCGCCGCTCAGTTCCTGGATCTGGTGCGAGCCCAGGTTCGAGGTCATCACGATGACGGTGTTGCGGAAGTCCACGGTGCGGCCCTGGCCGTCGGTGAGGCGGCCGTCGTCGAGCACCTGCAGCAGGATGTTGAACACGTCGCTGTGCGCCTTCTCCACCTCGTCGAGCAGGATCAGCGAATACGGCCGGCGCCGCACCGCCTCGGTCAGATAGCCGCCTTCCTCGTAGCCGACATAGCCCGGAGGCGCACCGATCAGCCGCGCCACCGAATGCTTCTCCATGAACTCGCTCATGTCGATGCGGATCATCGCCTCGCTGCTGTCGAACAGGAACTCGGCCAGCGCCTTGCACAACTCGGTCTTGCCGACGCCGGTCGGGCCCAGGAACAGGAACGAGCCGCTGGGCCGGTTCGGATCGGACAGGCCGGCGCGCGAGCGCCGCACCGCGTCGGACACCACCTTGATCGCCTCTTCCTGGCCGACCACGCGCCGGTGCAATTCGTCTTCCATGCGCAGCAGCTTGTCGCGCTCGCCCTCGAGCATGCGGTTGACCGGAATGCCGGTCCAGCGCGACACCACCTCGGCGATCTCCTCGGCGGTGACGCGGTCCTGCACCAGCTTGAAATCGTGATGCTCGGCATCGCCGGCCGCGGCCAGCTGCTTCTCCAGGTTCGGCAGCAGGCCGTACTGGATCTCGCTCATCTTGGCGTAGTCCTGCCGGCGCTGCGCCGCCTCCAACTCGACCCGCGCCTGCTCGATCTGCTCCTTGATCCTGGTCGCGCCCTGCAAGGTGGCCTTCTCCGAGCGCCACACTTCGTCGAGGTCGGAGAACTCGCGCTCGAGCTTGTCGATGTCGCTTTCCAGGTCGGCCAGGCGCTGCCGCGAGGCCTCGTCCTTTTCCTTCTTCAGCATCTCGCGCTGGATCTTGAGCTGGATCAGGCGCCGTTCCAGGCGGTCCAGTTCTTCCGGCTTGGAGTCGATCTCCATGCGGATGCGGCTGGCGGCCTCGTCCATCAGGTCGATGGCCTTGTCCGGCAGCTGGCGGTCGGCAATGTAGCGGTTGGACAGCGTGGCCGCGGCGACGATCGCCGGGTCGGTGATCTCCACGCCGTGGTGCACCGCGTAGCGCTCCTTCAGTCCGCGCAGGATCGCGATGGTGTCCTCCACCGTCGGCTCGCCGACGAACACCTTCTGAAAGCGCCGCTCCAGCGCCGCGTCCTTTTCGATGTACTTGCGATACTCGTCCAGCGTAGTGGCGCCGATGCAGTGCAGCTCGCCGCGCGCCAGCGCCGGCTTGAGCATGTTGCCCGCGTCCATCGCGCCGTCGGCCTTGCCGGCGCCGACCATGGTGTGCAGTTCGTCGATGAACAGGATGACCTGGCCCTCGGTCTTGGACAGGTCGTTGAGCACGCCCTTCAGCCGCTCCTCGAACTCGCCGCGGAACTTGGCGCCGGCGATCAGCGCGCCCATGTCCAGCGACAGCACGCGGCGGCCGCGCAGGCCCTCCGGCACCTCGCCGTTGACGATGCGCTGGGCCAGGCCCTCGACGATGGCGGTCTTGCCGACGCCGGGCTCGCCGATCAGCACCGGGTTGTTCTTGGTGCGCCGCTGCAGCACCTGGATGGTGCGGCGGATTTCCTCGTCGCGGCCGATCACCGGATCGAGCTTGCCGCTCTCGGCGCGTGCGGTGAGGTCGATGGTGTATTTCTCCAGCGCCTGGCGCTGGTCCTCGGCGCTTTCCGACTGCACCGTCTCGCCGCCGCGCAGCTTGTCGATGGCCGCTTCGAGCTTCTTCTTGTCGGCGCCGGCGGCACGCAGCGCCAGGCCCAGCGCGCCGGCATCGTCGGCCGCGGCCAGCACGAACCACTCGCTGGCGATGAACTGGTCGTTGTGCTGCTGCGCCAGCTTGTCGGTCTGGTTGAGCAGCCGGCTCAGGTCGTTGCCGATCGACAGGTTGCCGGGCTGGCCGCTGACCTTGGGCAGCTTGTCCAGCGCCTCGCCCAGCCGCTCGCGCAGCACCGGCACGTTGACGCCGGCCTGCGACAGCAGCGGCCGGGTGCTGCCGCCGGACTGGTCGAGCAGCGCGGTGAAGACGTGCACCGGCTCGACGATGGTGTGGTCGCGGCCCACGGCCAGCGACTGGGCGTCGGCCAGCGCCTGCTGGAAACGCGACGTGAGCTTGTCCATCCGCATCGGAAGTTCCTCTGGAAGGGGGGGGCCGGCCGCGCCGGCATGCTAGTCAAATGCGGTTGGCGCGGCATGTTTCAAGGCTGCGGGGATGTCTGTATACACCTGCGCCGCCCGACGAAGGGTTCCACGCCAGGCGCTGCGACGGCCGCGATGCGCGCGCCCTGCCGGGCCGCTGTCCGCACAGCGCCTTGCAGCGCACGGTTCCCTGCGCCAGTCGCCGCACGGTCACACGCCGCTACCGCTACAGCCCCTACCCTCGGCGTTCGAACCTTCCCGCACAGGAGCCGCAATGCACTACGACCTCTACTACTGGACCGGCATCCAGGGCCGCGGCGAGTTCGTGCGACTGGCGCTGGAGGATGCCGGCGCGGCCTACCGCGACGTCGCCCGCGAGGAAGGCGACGCAGTCCTGCAGCCCTTTCTCGACGGCGAGCAGCCGGGCGCGCGGCCGTTCGCGCCGCCGTTTCTGAAGGCCGGGCGGCTGGTGATCGCGCAGGTCGCCAACATCCTGCACTACCTGGGTCCCTCGCTGGGGCTGGTGCCGGACAGCGAGTCGCGACGCATGCAGGCGCTGCAATTGCAGCTGACCATCGCCGACCTGGTGACCGAGATCCACGACAGCCACCATCCCATCGGCAGCGCGCTGTACTACGAAGACCAGAAGCCGGAGGCGCGGCGCCGCGCAGAGGACCTGCGCAGGCAGCGACTGCCCAAGTTCCTCGGCTATTTCGAACAGGTCATGAGCCAGGGCGGCGGGCGCCATGCATTGCGCGAGCATTCCTACGTGGACCTGTCGCTGTTCCAGCTGATGAGCGGACTGGACTACGCGTTCCCCAGCGCGATGAAGAAGCTCTCGCCGAAGCTGCCGCAACTGCGCGCGCTGCAGCAGCGCGTGTCCGAGCGTCCGGCCATCGCCGCGTATCTGGCGTCGGAGCGGCGCCTGCCGTTCAACGACAACGGGATTTTCCGGCGTTATCCGGAGTTGGATGGCTGATGATTTGCTGCTGCAGGCGTGCCTAGCGGATCAGGGAATCTGCATTCGGGCCGAGCACCAGCATGATGTCTGTTGTGGGAGCGACTTCAATCGCGACGGGCGTTACCGGTAAAGCCCATCGCGACTGAAGTCGCTCCCACATGATTCCTGCGGCAATCCACAACGACGACACCGAAACCCGCCAGGATGGCCCTCAGGTCCGCACCAACGCCGCGCGAATCGCCTGCAGTTGCTTGCGCACCGCCTCGGCCTGCGTCGGCCCCAGGCGCAGCAGCGCCTTCTGTCCGACCGACAGCGACTCCAGCGCCGGATTGACGAAACGGTACTTGCCGGTGCGCGCATCGGCGATCACCGCCGGCGGCGCCGCCGGCACCGGCGCCTGCAGCAGATGGTCGATCACCTGCACCAGGCGGTCGTTGAAATAGCCCTTGGGATAGCCCAGCTCCACATACGCCTGCTGGAACAAGGGATAGAAGCGCCGGTACGCGGCCACCATCGCGCCGGCATCGGCTTGGGTGAAGGCCTGCACGTACGGGACGTAGCGTTGCGCGTTGGCCTCGGCGATGGCGCTGGTGCCGGCGGCATCGGTGCTGATCTGCAGTTGCCCAGGCACCGGCTTCAGCGCCAGGGTCCGCGCAGCGACGCGGCGCTGCGGCAGGTTGTCGATCATCGTCACCGCGCGCTGGATCAGATGGTCGCGGATCAACAGCGCCAGCGGTGCGTCGCTGCCGGCCAGCGTCACCAACTCGGCCCACGCCGCCGCGTCGCTGTCGGCCAGCGCCGGGATCGCCGCATCGGCCGCGAGGGCGGGATCGATCGGATGCTGGATCGGCGGCGGCGATGCTGCCGGTGCCGCCAACGGCGCGGGCGGCGCCGCGCTTGGTGCAGGAGCCGGCGCCGTGGCCGTGGCCGATGGCGCTGAAGGCGGGATCAGGCCGCGCAGATTGTCGCGGAACAGCCACGCCGCGGCGGCCAGCACCGCGAACGCCACCAGCACCCATGGCCAGCGCGATTGTTGGGTTTGCATCGGCATCCAGGTCTCGTCGGGAACACAGGGCTGTGACCCGCCGCAGCCGCCGAGGTTCCGCAGCGAGTGCGGCTGCGTTAAGCCAGGCCCGGCGCAGCGACGTCAGCGGCGCCGTGTCGGCCGACCGCTGCGCACACACCCGTCGCTGCCTGCACGCTACTGCTCCTGCGTACTTTCGTCGATGAATGCCAGCCGCGAGCCGGCCCAGTCGGCGACGATCGCTGCGGCGACGGCATCGGCTTGTTTGGGCGGCAGCCCCTTGTGCTGCCGCAGCCACGCCGCGGTCGCGGCGCGCGCGGCCGGCAATGCCGCCAGTGCGGCCTTGCGCGCAGCGGACGGCCACAGCTTGTCGTCGTGGATGGCGCCGATGGCCGGCGCCGGATCGGCCGCCAACGGCACCTTCGAGGCCTGCAGGAAATCCAGCGGCGACAGCGTCGCACGCAGCTCCTGCACGCTCCACGCCGCATAGCTGGCGAAGCGAATGGTGCCGGCGTTCTGCGAGGCATTGCCGATCGCCGGCTCGAACGCCGCCTGCAACTGCTTCCAGGCCGGCAGATCGAACAGGCCGCCCTGTGGCGCGCACAGCGGCGCGCTGCCGTCGCGGGTGGAGCCGTACAACGGCCCCATCGCCGCGTAAGCCAGTTCGCCCTGGCGTACGAATACGAAGCAATGCACGTACGGCCGCGACAGCCCGTCGTAGCCGCTGAGTTCGATCCAGTTGCGCAGCAGAATCAACTCGGCCTTGCCCGCCGGTTCCTTGGGATCCTTGCGGATATCGTCCAGCAGCGATGCGGCAAAATCGTCCTGTGCGCGCAACGCGGCGGCGGCACTGGCATAGCGTTTGCGCGCTTCATCGGCACTCACACCGGCGCCGGGCTCGAAGCGCTGCAGGTACACCAGCCATGCCGAGGCCAGCCCGCCGTCGTAGTCGCGCAGCTGCGCGGCGGCGGCCCCCGGTGCGGCCGGGATACCGGCGACGATGCGGTCCAGGCGTGCCGCCTGTGCGGCGGTCTGTGTGTCGAACTGCTGCATCCGCACTTGCAGGGCGCGCTGCACACAGGCCGCCGGCCGCGCCTGCTGCAGGCACGCGTTGCGCTGCGTGAGCCAGGCGCGCTGCGCGCTGCGCAGCGATGCGACCTCGGCGCGCGGCGCGCTCTCCAGCAGCGCGGCGTAGCCGTTGGCCAGCTGCTCGTCCTGGTGGCCCAGGGTCGCATCGCTGCACAGCAGACGCTCGATCGGACTGGCCGCCTTGGCGCAATCGAACGAGGCGGCCGACGCGGCCGGCACCAGCAGCAGGGTCGCCAGGGCAAGGCCAACCAGGGAATGGAATCGTGGGGTCATGGGCGACGTCCTTGTTGCGTTTGGGTGGACGAGCATGCCGGTCGCGGAACGCTCAGTCCACCAGCACCGCGCGCGGCTTCTGCAGCGACAGCAGGCCGAGCAGTGCGGCCAGCGCCACGTAGCCGCCGACGAACTGCCAGGCGATCAGCTTGGGCAGGCCGCTCAGCGTCCACGGCAGGTAGATGCCGCCGCGCGGATCCACCGAATGGATCAGCCCGAACAACGTCAGCGCGGCCGCCACCAGCAGGAACACCGCCGCGCGGCGCAGGCGCCCATCGACCATCGCCGCCACCGCCGCGGTCCACAGCATCGCGGTGATGATGAAGCCGTTGCCCAGGGTGAAGATCACCGCCAGTTCCGGCAGCCCATGGCCGTCGAGCGTGGTGGTCAGCGCGGCCAGCTTGTCCGCCGGGATCCAGCCCGGCGCCTTGATCGCCAGCAGATAGGCCACCGACGGCAGGAAGCCCAGCACCATCGCCCCGGCATGGCGCTTGGGCGTGGCCTGGAACGCCTGGGTGGTGATGTCGATGGCCACGTACACGATGATCGGCGCCAGCACCGCCAGCGGCAGCCACTGCACCAGCCCGGCGACCAGCCCGAGCATGCCGCCCAGGCCGATGAACAGCCCGGTCAGCAGCGTGTAGCCGCTGCGCGCGCCCATGTGCTTGTACGCCGGCTGGCCGATGTAGGGCGTGGTCTGGGCGACGCCGCCGCAGACGCCGGCGACGAGGGTCGAGCAGGCTTCGACCAGCAGGATGTCGCGGGTGCGGTAGTCGTCGCCGGCGGCACGCGCGCTTTCGCTGACGTTGATGCCGCCCACCACCATCAGCAGTCCGAACGGCAGCAACAGCGGCAGCAACGGCACGGTATCGGCCAGGCCGGCGACGAACCCCAGGCTCGGCCACGGCAACACCAGTTGCGGCGCCACCCACTGCGGCGCTTGATAGCCGGGAATGCCGAAACCGGCCGCGTTCGACCAGTAGTACAGCGCGGTGCCCAGCACCAGCGCCAGCGGCACGCCCGGCAGGCCGTACGGCAGCCGGCCCTTGGCGATCAGCACGTACAGCAGCAGGCCCAGCACCACCAGCCCGACCAGTGGCGCGCGCAGCGTTTCCAGCAGCGGCAGGAAGCCCATCAGCACCAGCGCGATGCCGGCGATCGAGCCGAGCAGCGCCGCCCGCGGCAGCGCGCGGGTCACCGCGTCGCCGAAGAACGACAGCACGGTCTTCAGCAGGCCCATCACCACCAGCGCGGCCATGCCCAGATGCCAGGTGGCGAGCGCCGCGGCCTGCGGGTCCAGGCCCTGCTGCTTGTAGCGCACGAACGCCGGGCCGAGCACCAGCAGCGCCATGCCGATGCTGGTCGGCGCGTCCAGGCCCAGCGGCATCGCGGTGACGTCGCTGCGCCCGCTGCGCGCGGCCAGCCGGCGCGCCATCCAGGTGTAGAGCAGGTTGCCGATCAGCACGCCGAACGCGGTGCCGGGAATCATCCGCGTATAGATCACCTCGGCCGGGAATTGGAACAGGCCGACCAAGGCCAGGGTGATGAAGCCGAGGATCGACAGGTTGTCGACCACCAGGCCGAAGAAACCGTTGAGGTCGCCGGCGACGAACCAGCGCGGGCGCGACGAAACAGGAGCGTTGCTGGGCATGCGGGCGATGGCTTGGTGAGGGATCGATGGATGGTAATGGAAGCGGCGCTTGCGGATTGGCGCGCGAACAGGGATGCAGCATCCCGGCCTGCGCGCGTGCGACGCGGCTACAGCGTCAGATGCAGGAACTGGTTGAACGCGCTCGGCACGTAATCGGCGAACGCCGGTCCATTGCGGAAGCCGCGTCGCCGGTACAGGCCCTGCGCCGCCTCGAACGCCGCGCCGCTGCCGGTCTCCAGGCTCAGCCGGTGCAGGCCGGCAGCGCGTGCGGCGGCCACGATGTGCTCCAGCAGCGCCGCGGCCGCGCCCTGGCGCAGGAAATCCGGATGGGTGCGCATCGACTTGAGTTCGCCACCGCCGTCGTCGAGCACGCGCAACGCACCGACCGCGGCCAACGCCTCGCCGCGCCAGACGCTCCACACGGTCACATCCGGACGCTGCAATCCGGACAGGTCCAGCGCATACACGCTGCCCGGCGGCGACTGCGCATGCATCTGCTGCAGGTGATACGCGAGCAACGCACGCACCACCTCACCAGACAGATCGTCCCGGCGGATCGAAAACGTCACCGCCCCGCTGTTCCGAATCCCCAATCCCAACTCGCGAATCCCGGCTTCAAAACGACACCTCCACCGGCGACCGCGCCCACAGCACCGACTGGTGCCCGGTCGCCTGCTTCCACGCCAGCCGGATCGCCTCGATGTCGGCGCGGCGCTGCGGGGTGTCCTCGTGCAGGATCACCAGCACCTTGGTGCTGAGCCGGTTCGGCTCCTTGGCGCCGCGGAACAGCCACTGCCCGTAGGCGTCGAACACGGTCAGGCCATCGGGGAAACGCGGCGTGACCTGCTTGTCCAGGAACGCGCGCCATTGCGCCTCGCTGATCGGCTCGGCCTGCGGGCGATCGGCTGGGCCGCTCTCCTCGCCGACCCCGAAGTACAGCTCGCTGCGCACCCAGCCGCTGGCCTGCGCCGGCCGCGCGGCATCGCCCTGCATGGCGGCAGCGACCTTGGCCGGCGCGGTGGAAGCGGACGGCGCCACGCTGGCGCAGGCGGTCAGGGCCAGGAACACGGCAAGCAAGGGGGCACGCAGCAGCATCGGCAAGTCTCGGAAGCGGAACGGAAGGACGCGATGGTAGGCGACCGCGGCAACGTGCGCCCGATAACCGCCGGGCATCAGCTCATGCCGAACGCGGTGGCACGGACGGCTCGCCGCCGCGTTAACGATAAGATAATATATCGCTTCATCCGGATGGATGTACCCGAATTGTATTCCGCCTGCGCGGCACGGACGACCGCTGCAGCGGTCTTTGCGTCACCGCAGGAGAGAGCCCCCCCATGTCGTATCCGTTCGCCCGCCCGCTGAGCCTGGCCATCGCCCTGGCCCTGTCGGCCCCCGCCCTGGCCCAGCAAGCCGATCCCAGCACCGCGACCAACCTGGACACGGTGATCGTCACCGGTACCCGCGCCAGCGGCCGCACCGTGCTCGAGTCCACCGCGCCGGTGGACGTGCTCAGCGCCGAGGACATCCGCAAGGCCGGCGTGGTCAACGGCGAACTGGGCAGCGCGCTGCAGGCGCTGCTGCCGTCGTTCAACTTCCCGCGCCAGTCCAACTCCGGCGGCGCCGACCACATCCGCGCCGCACAGCTGCGCGGGCTCTCGCCCGACCAGGTGCTGGTGCTGGTCAACGGCAAGCGCCGCCACACCTCGGCGCTGGTCAACACCGATAGCAAGATCGGCAAGGGCACCACCCCGGTGGACTTCAACTCGATCCCGATCAGCGCGATCAAGCGCATCGAAGTGCTGCGCGACGGCGCCGGCGCGCAGTACGGTTCGGATGCGGTGGCCGGGGTGATCAACGTGATTCTCGACGACGATCCGGACAGCGGCGCGCTGGAAGCCAGCTTCGGCGCCAACCACACCGACGTGAAGCCGATCGACCGCACCGTCACCGACGGCCAGACCGGCTACGCCAGCGCCAAGGTCGGCACCCGCCTGGGCGACGACGGCGGCTTCTTCAAGGTCGGCCTGGAACTGAAGAACCGCGAGGGCACCAACCGCGCCGGCTACGACCAGATCCCGCCGTTCGAGGCGCAGACGCCGGCCAACCTGGCCCTGGCCGGCAAGCGCAACTACGTGCTCGGCGACGGCGCCAGCAAGGACCTCAACGCCTGGATCAACGGCAAGCTGCCGTTCGGCCAGAGCAGCGAGTTCTACTTCTTCGGCACCTACAACCAGCGCGACACGCAGGGCGCCAACTACTTCCGCTATCCCGACAGCGACGCCAACTGGACCGAGGTCTACCCGAACGGCTACCGCCCGGTGTCGCTAGGCGAGAACCGCGACATCCAGAGCGTGGCCGGCGCGCGCGGGCAATGGGGCGAGTGGGCCTACGACGCGAGTTTCGACTACGGCCGCAACGACTTCACCTACCGGTTGAAGAATTCGCTCAACGCCTCGCTCGGCCCGGGCAGCCCGACCCGCTTCAAGACCGGCGACTACGCCTTCGAACAGAGCGTGGCCAACCTCGACCTGAGCCGCAGCTTCGACGCCGCCGGCGCCACCCACACCGTCGGCAGCGGCGTGGAATTGCGCCGCGAGCACTACCGTACCCGTCCCGGCGACCCGGCCAGCTATGCCGCCGGCGCCTTCACCGATCGTCCCACCGGCGCCCAGGCCGGCGGCGGGCTGACCCCGCAGGACGCGGCCGACCTGTCGCGCAACGTCGCCAGCGCCTACGCCAGCGTGTCCAGCCAGTTCGGCGACAAGTTCTCCACCGACCTGGCCGCACGCTACGAGCACTACCAGGATTTCGGCGGCGAACTGACCGGCAAGCTGGCCGCGCGCTACGAGTTCGTCCCCGCGTTCGCGCTGCGCGGCGCGATCTCCAACAACTTCCACGCCCCGTCGCTGAGCCAGATCGGCTACGAAGCCACCTCCAGCGGCTACGACGCGGCCGGGCAGCTGCTGCAGGGCCGACTGCTATCGGTCAACAATCCGATCGCGCAGGCGCTGGGCGCGAAGGAACTGAAGCCGGAGAAGTCGGTCAACTACAGCCTGGGCTTCACCAGCCGCATCGGTCCGCACTTCGACCTGTCGCTGGACCTGTTCCAGATCGACATCGACGACCGCATCGCGCTGTCCGAAGACATCAGCGGCGATGCATTGACCGCGTTCGTGGCGCAGAACTTCGGCGTCACCGGCCTGCAGAGCGCCAGCTTCTTCGTCAACGCCGCCGACACCCGCACCCGCGGCGCGGAACTGGTCAGCAACTGGCGGCAGGCGCTGGGCGACGGCCAACTGCAGTTGACCGGCACCTGGAGCTACGCCAAGACCGAGCTGAAGAACGTGGTCGCCACGCCGGCGCAGCTGCTGGCGCTGAACCCGGACTACGTGCTGTTCGGCGTGGAGGAGAGCAACACCCTGACCGACGCCGCGCCGCGCACCCGCGCCCAGTTCGCGGTGAACTGGAACAACGACCGCTGGGCGCTGCAGACCCGGGTCAGCCGCTACGGCAGCGCCACCCGCGTGTTCGACTTCGGCGGCGGCTACGTGCCGCGGCAGACCTACGGCGCCGAGTGGCAGCTCGACGCCGAGGTCGAGTACCACATCACCGCGCAGTGGAGCATGGCGCTGGGCGGGCAGAACCTCACCGACAACTACTCCGACCGCTCCAACACCGACATCTATTACTTCGGCAACCTGCCCTACGACGTGCTGTCGCCGGTCGGCAGCAATGGGGCGTATTACTACGGGCGCGTGCGGTTCACATTCTGACGAAGGTGGGATTCGGCATTGGGAATTCGCAAGCGCGTCTCACGTCGGCGGGCAATGCGCCGACGTGAGCGCCGGGGCGCCAGCAAACCGATGGCCCTGCCCTCAGGGCCAGGCTCGCTTCCGCTCCGGATGCCCGCTGCCGCAACCGCGGAGGCGATGCGCTGCCAGCCGTGTCGCCGTCAGCGCGACACGGCTGCCTGCAACGCAGCCACGCCTGCCGGGTTCGGCCATCCCTCGAAGGAGTCGAGCACCTGTCCGTCGCGGACCACGTAGAAGGTCGGCGTGTCCAGACTGTCCAAGGCCTTCCAGTCCGCACGCAAGTACATTGGGTGCATCGGCAGGCGCGGATGCGCCGTGTTCCAGGCAAGGATGCCGTCGAGTGGCAGCGATGCATCTGGCGGCACGACCAACAACACGTTGTCGCGCAGCCAATGCAGTTCCGCTCGCTGCTCAATCTCCGACAAGGCACGGACCGAGAAGGCGCAAGCCGGATGGACCACGGCAACGATATGCGCACGGTGGGCGTCCGGATTCCATGCCTGCACCTGTGCATGCAGACGATCCTGTATCGAAAGCATGCGCCAGCCCTGGCGGGCATCGGCCCAAGAAACCTTCAACTGCGGCAACACCGGCAAGCCTGGCGCCGCGGCACGCTGACGCAGTGCGTTGGCTTCGGCATAGCGCGAGACGGTCGCCAGTGCGCCAGCATAGGCTTGCGCATGCCAGTTGGTCGAAACGCCGGCAGCCGCCAATTTGCGATACAGGCAGCCCAGTGCGTCGACGTCGGCGACATCGAGGGAATACAGTTCCGCGAACGCCGTTGCCCTGAAAAGATCATCGTTGTTGAAATCGCCAGCCGCCGCCTGAGAGCACGGATGAACATCGGCGGTCAGCCGGCGATAGAGACGCACCACCGCGTCGCCGCGCGATTGTCCGGTCTCGCCACGCAGTTGTGCGTTCAAGTCGGCCAACTGCCCATACAGCGTATCGGCAGGCGCATCCCCAGGCGCAGCGGATACAGCGGACGCGAAAAGCACCGCCACCCAGAAGATGGCGGCACCAACGCATGCTGCAAATCGCATCAGCAGTTACCCGTGCAAATTGAACCGATATTGCGCGAGCAGGTGGCGCGGCCGCTGCACCAGTAGTCGTTATGGTCCTCAGGGAGCGGAATGCCCGGCGTGCCGCTGCCGAAGGCGCGCATGATCTCCCGGTCGCTGTCGCTGTCGACCCGGATGTTCGGCATGAATTGCAGCGTCCCCTGCAAGCCGAACAGCGACAACAGCGCGTATGCCTGGCTGCCGGTCAGCTCCGACTCGATGTCGGCGTAGTAGAACGACGTGACGCCGCCTTCGTTGAACTTGAGCGAGTCGACGAAACGCGCACGCGCTGCGGGAGAAAGCGAATCGAGCGGCGAACCGCTGCCCTTGGGCGCAGCTAGGTACGCGGCAAGCTGTGCCGCTGAATGCACTGGAGCATTTTTTCGAAGGATTTTCTGTTGCTCGTTATAGTTGCTGCTGAGCTGCGCGGCCACATCCTCGGCGGCGCCATCGCCGACCTGGGCCGCCTGCAACGCGGCGGAATCGCCCAAAAAAATACCGAGGCCCAACACCATACAGGCGACAGTCAATTGCCATTTCATAAGAACTCCTTCCTCTACGAGTTGGAATAAATTAGCCACTATCCAACTTGGCCATGCAGCGGCCAGACCGACAGCCAAGCCGGCGGAAAAACGCTACTAGCGGGCACTTCTGCAAACAATTGGAACGGGCTCGGAAATTTCAATTTGTCTACGACGGGAGACGACCGCAGGCAGCCGATAGGAGCTGCGGGTTGGCGCGACGGCATGGACGCTTGCGGCCTGGCCATCGCGTATGACATGCCACTCACACCAGGCGTGGCATGCCGGCTTGGAAGCAGAAGACATCGGCTGTCGCTGAAAGCGAGCGACAAGCCATTAGAGAAGCGCACAGAATGCAGGTGCTAGCAGTGCAGCGAAGATCGGGGTGCGCAGACGCTTCATTTGGGAATCGTGCAGCGGTCTTCCTGCCAAGTGCAATTTATGCCCAAGCCGGGAAGCACGGCATCACAGGTCGCATGAAACTCATTTGGGAATGTCCAGGCCGGATGTCTCAGCAGTGGTCATAGCGATTGGCTTCGGTCGCAGCCTGGTCGGTGCCTGACTGGATGACGCCCAGGCAGTCCTGCTCCTCGAGTTCGGCGGGCGGGTGCGCTTCTTCGTCCTGTAAGGTCGGCACGAGTTGGGCACGCGTTCGCCCCTGCCACTCCCCCAATCCCGGCCACTCCACCTGGCCCTAACGCTGTCTCGTTCATCATGAACGGATGGCAGACGCGCTCCCCCTCCGACCGCCGCCGCCGCGCCTGGACGATGCCTGCGCATTGTTCCTGGACGTGGACGGCACCCTCATCGAATTCGCCGATCGTCCCGACGGCGTGCACCTGCTGCCCGAGGTGCGCGAGGCGATCGGCCGCATCAGCGACCGCCTGCATGGCGCGCTGGCGCTGGTCAGCGGCCGTCCGCTTGCGCAGTTGGACGCGCTGTTCGCGCCCCTGCGCCTGCCGGCCGCCGGCCTGCACGGCCATGAACTGCGCAGCGACGTGAACGCCCGCGCGGCGATGCCGGCCGACACCTCGCAATGGCTGCACGGCCTGCACCAACGCGCCGCGCACCTGCGCCAGGCGCATCCCGGCGTACTGGTCGAAGACAAGGGCGCCAGCCTGGCATTGCACTGGCGCGCCGCGCCGGAAGCCGGCGCGCAGGTCTTGGCCTTCGCCCAGTCACAGATCGAGGCGCTGCCCGGCTACCGCCTGCAGCCCGGCGACCACGTGGTCGAGTTCGTGCCCGAGGGCAGCGACAAGGGCCTGGCGCTGACCGCGCTGCTGCGGCAGCCGCCGTTCCAGGGCCGCCGCCCGGTGTTCGTCGGCGACGACCTCACCGACGAGTTCGGCTTCGCCGCGGCCAATGCCGCCGGCGGCTGGAGCGTGCTGGTCGGTACGCGCGAACACAGCGTGGCGACGTACGCCTTGCCCGATCCGCGCGGCGTACACGCCTGGTTGCGCGACAACGCCGCATGAGCACCGCGCCCAGCGGCAACGCCCCGCTTCGCCCCCTCCCCGACCGCGCACAAGGATCCGCTTCCTCCATGAGCTCCCCCACTCTCGACCTCGGCGTGATCGGCAATGGCAGTTTCGGCGCGCTGGTCGACAAGCAGGCCCGCGTGGTG